>NZ_PZKE01000005.1 GCF_003034965.1 Fuscovulum blasticum DSM 2131
ATGCCGCCTGGGCCTGCGCCGACCCCGGCATCCAGTTCCACGACACGGTGAACGCCTGGCACACCTGCCAGGAAGACGGGCCGATCCGCGGATCGAACCCCTGCTCGGAATACATGTTCCTGGACGACACCGCCTGCAACCTGGCGTCGATGAACCTGCTGACCTTCTTCCGGGACGGCAAGTTCGATGCCGATGCCTATGTCCATGCCTCGCGGCTGTGGACGGTGACGCTGGAAGTCAGCGTGATGATGGCGCAGTTCCCGTCGAAGGAAATCGCGCAGCTCAGCTACGACTTCCGCACCCTGGGCCTGGGCTATGCCAATATCGGCGGCCTGCTGATGAACATGGGCCTTGGCTATGACTCGGCCGAAGGCCGGGCGCTGTGCGGCGCGCTGACCGCCATCATGACCGGCGTCGCCTATGCGACCAGCGCCGAAATGGCGCGCGAGCTGGGGGCCTTCGCCGGCTATGACCGCAACCGCGACCACATGCTGCGGGTGATCCGCAACCACCGCGCCGCGGCCTGGGGCAAGACCACGGGCTATGAGGGGCTGAACGTCAACCCGGTGGCGCTGGATCACGCGAACTGCCCCGACCAGACCCTTGTCGCCCTTGCGAAATCCGCCTGGGACGAGGCGCTGTCGCTGGGCGAAAAGCACGGCTTCCGCAACGCCCAGACCACCGTGATCGCCCCCACCGGCACCATCGGCCTGGTGATGGATTGCGACACCACCGGGATCGAGCCCGATTTCGCGCTGGTCAAGTTCAAGAAGCTGGCCGGGGGCGGCTACTTCAAGATCATCAACCAGTCGGTTCCGGCCGCGCTGGAAAAGCTGGGCTACCCGGGTCATCAGGTGGCCGAGATCGTGGCCCATGCCGTGGGCCATGGATCGCTGGCGCAGGCCCCGGCGATCAACCATACCTCGCTGATCGGCCACGGCTTCGGCCCGGCCGAGATCGAGAAGGTCGAGGCCGCGTTGCCGACCGCCTTCGACATCAAGTTCGTCTTCAACCAATGGACCCTGGGCGCCGAGTTCTGCACCAAGACGCTTGGCATCCCGGATGAAAAGCTGAACGACCCGACCTTTGACCTGCTGCGCCACCTTGGCTTCAGCAAGGCCCAGATCGACGCCGCGAATGACCATGTTTGTGGAACGATGACGCTGGAAGGCGCGCCCTTCCTGCGCCCCGAACATTACCCGGTGTTCGACTGCGCCAACCCCTGCGGCAAGACCGGCAAGCGCTATCTTTCGGTCGAAAGCCACATCTACATGATGGCCGCCGCGCAGTCCTTCATCTCGGGCGCGATCTCGAAGACGATCAACATGCCGAACTCGGCCTCGATCGCGGAAACGCTGGCGGCCTATGAGCTGTCGCATTCGCTGGGCATCAAGGCCAATGCGCTGTATCGCGACGGCTCGAAGCTGTCGCAACCGCTGGCCTCGGCGCTGATCGAGGACGACGAGGAGGCCGAGGAAATTCTTGCCACCGGGTCGGCGCAGGAAAAGGCGATGGTGATTGCCGAGAAGATCGTCGAGAAGGTGATCGTCAAGGAAATCGTCCGCAGCCACCGCGAAAAGCTGCCCGAGCGCCGCAAGGGATACACGCAGAAGGCCATTGTCGGCGGCCACAAGGTGTATCTGCGCACCGGCGAATACCAGGACGGCAGCCTTGGCGAGATCTTCATCGACATGCACAAGGAAGGCGCCGGCTTCCGGGCGATGATGAACAACTTCGCCATCGCTGTGAGCGTCGGGCTGCAATACGGTGTTCCGCTGGAGGAATTCGTCGAAGCCTTCACCTTCACCCGATTCGAGCCGGCGGGCATGGTGCAGGGCAATGACAGCATCAAGAACGCCACCTCGATCCTGGACTACATCTTCCGCGAACTGGCGATCAGCTACCTTGACCGCACCGATCTGGCGCATGTCGCGCCGAAGGGCCACAGCTTCGACGAGATGGGCCGCGGTGACGATGAGGGCAAGCGCAACTTCGGCGAGGTCTCGGACACCGCCGCCACCAAGTCGGTGGAACTGCTGAAGTCGATCTCCTCGACCGGCTATCTGCGCAAGCGCCTGCCGCAAGAGCTGATGGTGTTCCAGGGCGGCGGCAACAGCGGCGCCATCGCCTTTGCCAATGGCACCGATCCGGCGGCGGCGCTCAGCATGCTGGTGCCCGAGGTCCGCACGGCGGGCCTGGCCGAAACCTCGGCGGTGGCGCTTGGCGCGGTGACGGCGGACGCCCGCACCAAGGCCAAGATGCAGGGCTATACCGGCGATCCCTGCGGGGAATGTGGCAACTACACGCTGGTGCGCAACGGCACCTGCCTGAAGTGCAACACATGCGGCGGGACGACGGGGTGTAGCTGAGGCGACCTGCAAACGAACACAAGGAAGGCCTGCGCAAGCAGGCCTTCTGTCATTTCCGGCCTGGCCTTGCCGCCCGGGGCGGCACCAAAACGGTTGATCTCGGGCGCAACTGTCCGTAACCCCGGGACAGTTGGGGGACCGATCGCTTTTCGGGATTCTGCCAGAATTTACCGAAACCTGCCGGGCCCGAACCGGCAAGAAAGCGACAGGCCGTGACAGCAGACCACCCGAAGACCCCGCGCACGGCGCGCGAATGGCTCAGCATCCTTGCGCAATACCGCGAACCTTCAACCTGGCGCAGCCTGTTCGAACTGGTGGCAACGCTGACGCCCTTCCTGGCGCTCTGGGTGCTGGCCTGGATGGCGCTGTCGGTCAGCCCCTGGCTGGCGCTGGCGCTGGCGGCGGCAAACGGGCTGTTTCTGGTGCGGATCTTCATCATCCAGCATGATTGCGGCCATGGCGCCTTTCTCAAGAACCGGCAGGCGCAGGATTGGGTTGGCCGCGTGCTGGGGGTGCTGACGCTGACGCCCTATGCGGTGTGGCGGCGCACCCATTCCATCCATCACGCCCATCACGGCGATCTGGATCATCGCGGCATCGGCGACGTGCTGACGCTGACCATTGCGGAATACCGCGCGCGGTCTGCCTTCGGGCGCTTTCTCTACCGGCTTTACCGGCACCCGTTCATCCTGTTCGTGCTGGGGCCAAGCTACCTGTTCATCCTGCAGAACCGGCTGCCCTTCGGGCTGATGAAGTCGGGCTGGCGCTACTGGACCTCGGCCATGGGGACCAATGCGATGATCGGCATCGCGCTGGGGCTGATCCTCTGGTTCGGCGGCCTGCTGCCGGTGCTGCTGATCTTCCTGCCCACCTCGGTGATTGCCGCCACCATCGGGGTCTGGCTGTTCTACGTCCAGCACCAGTTCGAGGAAACCCACTGGTCCAAGGGTGAGGACTGGCAGTTGCACAATGCCGCGCTGGAGGGCAGTTCGCATTATGTGCTGCCGCAGCCCCTGCGCTGGCTGTCGGGGAACATCGGTATCCACCATGTTCACCACCTGTATTCCCGCATCCCGTTCTATCGCCTGACCGAAGTGATCCGCGAACACCGCGATCTGGCCGAGGCGCAGCGCCTGACCATCCGCGAAAGCCTGGCCACGGTGAAGCTGAACCTGTGGGATGAGGGGCAGGGTCGGCTGATGTCCTTTGCCGAGGCCCGCCGCCGCTACGGCATCGCCTGACTTCATCTTGGCAGAAATACCCCACGGGGGTCCGGGGGTGTGAAACCCCCGGCGCGTGCGTTCCGACAGCAACGTGACTTTCCCTTGCGGTCTGCGGCCCTATAGTGACCGGCGACCGACGGAAGCCGGCCGTTGCGCCGTATTACCGGCAGCCCATGGGAATGACCGCCTTGACCACCGACCCGCGCCCCGATCTTGCCAGCCTGGCCCGCATGGCCCCCCGCCGCCGGTTCGGACTGTGGTTCTGGCTGGCGCTTGTGCTGGCCGTTGCCGCCGCCGGCACCGGCTGGTGGCTGACCCGCGCCCCCGCCGCCGTGACCTATGACACCAGTGCCGTCCGGCGCGGCGACCTGACAGTGACCGTGGTTGCCACCGGCACCATCCAGCCCACCACCAGCGTGGACATCTCGTCCGAACAGTCAGGCACCATCGCGGCGGTCGAGGTGGATTACAACGATGAGGTCGAGGTGGGGCAGGTGCTGGCGCGGCTGGATGACACCACGCTGAAAAGCCGTGTCACCACCGCCGAGGCGCAGCTTGCCTCGGCCCGGGCCAAGGTGATTCAGGCCGAAGCCACGGCGGCAGAGACGGCCGACGCCTGGGATTCCACCTCGGCGCTGGATGGCCGGGGGCTTGCCACCCGCACCACGGTGATTGCCGCGAAAGCCGCGCATGACCGCGCCGTTGCTGCGGTCGAGATCGCCCGGGCCGATGTGACGCTGAGCGAAGCCGCCCTGACCGAAGCCCGCAACGATCTGGACAAGGCGGTGATCCGCGCGCCGATCAAGGGCATCGTGCTGAAACGATCGGCCGAAGTGGGGCAGATCGTGGCCGCCACGCTGAACGCGCCGGTTCTGTTCACGCTGGCCGAAGACCTGGCCCGGATGGACCTGCAGGTCGCGGTGGACGAGGCGGACATTGGCCGGGTCAAATCGGGCCAGACCGCCGAGTTCACCGTTGATGCCTATCCCGGCCAGCGGTTCGAGGCGACGATCACCAGCCTGCGCTATGCGCCTGACGACAGCGACAGCGTGGTGACCTATACCGCCGTGCTGTCGGTCTCGAACGAAAAGCTGCTGCTGCGGCCCGGTATGACCGCCACCGCCACCATCACCATCGCCGAGGAAACCGATGCGCTGCTGATCCCGGTCACGGCGTTGCGCTATGCGCCGCCGCAGGCCGACAGTTCGGCCAGCCGGTCGGGGCGCGGGCTGATCGGCTATATCATGCCGTCGCGCCCGCCGGGCGCCACAGCGGCGCGGGGCAAGGTGGATGGTTCGGGCGTCTGGGTGCTGCGCGGGGGCGAGCCGGTCCGCGTCAAGATCACCCCCGGCGCGACCGACGGGACCAGCATCGTCGTCACCTCGGACGAGTTGCAGGAAGGCGACGAGGTTATCCTGGCGCAGCGCGAGGCCGGCTGATCATGGCCGCGCCGCTGATCGAATTCCGCAACGTCTCGCGCGTCTATGGCGAGGGCGAGGCCGAGGTGCGCGCGCTGGATGGCGTGGACCTGCGGATCGAGGCGGGGGAATTCGTGGCGGTGATGGGGCCGTCCGGGTCGGGAAAATCGACCGCAATGAACATCATCGGCTGCCTGGACCGCCCCACCGGGGGCGAATACCAGTTCGAGGGGGTGCCGGTTCAGGATCTGTCGCCCGACGCCCGCGCCTTGTTGCGGCGGCATTATCTGGGCTTCGTGTTTCAGGGCTTCAACCTGCTGCCGCGCACCTCGGCGCTGGAGAATGTGGAACTGCCGCTGATCTACAAAGGCGTCAGCGGGCCCGAGCGCGACGCCCGCGCCAGGGCTGCGCTGGCCAAGGTCGGGCTTCAGGGCCGCGAAGGGCATGATCCGTCGCAACTGTCGGGCGGCCAGCAACAGCGTGTGGCCATCGCCCGCGCGCTGGCCGGCAGCCCGACCGTCATTCTGGCCGACGAACCGACCGGCAACCTGGACAGCCACCGCAGCCACGAAATCTTGACGCTGTTGCAGGAACTGAACCGCGACGAGGGCATCACCATCGTCATGGTCACACATGAGCCCGACATCGCCGCCTATGCCAAGCGCCTGGTGGTGTTCACCGATGGCAAGATCACCCGTGACGAACCCTCGGCCGCGCTGGCGCCGGGCCTGACCGGAGCGGCGCCATGATCCTTGAGGCGGTTCGTCTGGCGCTGCGGTCGATCCTGCGCAACAAGCTGCGGTCGTTCCTGACCATCCTTGGCGTGGTGATCGGGGTGGGTGCGGTGATCGCCATGGTCACGGTGGGGCAGGGATCGTCACAGCAGGTGTCGGCCAGCGTGCAGAGCCTGGGGTCTGACATGGTGGTGCTGCGGCCCGGTCAGCGCGGCTTTGGCCCCGGTTCGGGCCCGCCGGCGCGGCGGTTCACCTTGCGCGATTCCGACGCGCTGGCGCATCTGCCGGTGGTCCGCTCGGTGGCGCCGACCGCCAATGCCAGCGCGACCGTGGTGTTCGGCAATGCCAATGTCTCGACCTCGATCACCGGCAGCACCGAGGCCTGGGCGGAGATCTCGAACTGGACCTTCGCATCGGGGCGCAATTTCTCGGCCTCGGAAGCGCGGGCCGGGGCGCCGGTCTGCCTGCTGGGCCAGACGGTCCGCACCAAGCTGTTCGGCGCCAGCGATCCGGTGGGGCAGCAGGTGCGCGTAAAGGCCATTTCCTGCACCGTGGTCGGCCTTCTGGGGGCCAAGGGGGCGGGCAGTTTCGGGCAGGATCAGGATGACCTGATCGTCATGCCGGTGCGGCTGGTGCAGCGGCGGCTGAATGGCAATGACGAGGTGAACGCCATCCAGATCGGCATCGCGCCCGGTGTTTCCACCGCCGAGGCGATTGGCCAGATCACCGACCTGATGCGTGACCGGCGGCGCATCGGCATGGGGCAGGACGACGATTTCTCGGTCACCGACATGAAGGAGGTGGCGTCCATGCTGAATTCGATCAATTCGGTCCTGTCGGGGATGCTGTCTTCGGTGGCGGCGGTCAGCCTTCTGGTGGGCGGCATCGGCATCATGAACATCATGCTGGTTTCCGTCACCGAACGGACGCGGGAAATCGGCATCCGGCTGGCCATCGGGGCCACGGGGCGGCAGGTGCTGACGCAGTTTCTGGTCGAGGCGGTGGTGCTGTCGCTGTTCGGCGGGCTGATCGGCATCATCGTCGGGCTGGCGCTGGCCTGGGGGGCGGGGCGGTTCATGGCCATTCCCTTCGCGCCCGACCCGCTGGTGGTGCTGCTGGCCTTTGCCTTCTCGGCGGTGGTGGGGGTGGTCTTCGGCTTCTTCCCCGCGCGCCGTGCGGCCCGGCTGGACCCGATCGAGGCGCTGCGGCACCAGTAGCGCGTCAGTTGTAGCGCATCGGCAGGGTGAAGCTGTAGCTGTCCTTCGCCAGCCCCTTGGGCGCGGCGGGGAAGCGGCCGGCGGCGCGGACGGCGGCAAGGGCGGCCTGATCCAGCGCGGCATGGCCGGACGAGGCCACGACCGAGGCCGACAAGAGCTTGCCGCTGCGGGCCACGACAAGCTGCACCTTGACCGTGCCGGTCGCGCCTGCCGCGCTGCGGGGGGTGGATTTCCGCGCCTCGATGCGGGAACGGATCTTGCCGCCCCAGGCGGTTTTCAGGTCGGTCTCGCTGGCGGCCCCGGCGCCGGCATCGGCGGCCTTGCCGGCAGCCCCGCTGGCCGCACCGCCCCCCGTGCCGGCGGCCTTGGTCGCGGCCTCTGGCTGCGGCGCGGCGGGACGTTTCTTCTTCTTGGCTTTTTTCTCGACCGGCTTGTCGGCCACCTTTTCCACGGGTTTGGGCGGCGGCGGCGGGGCCGAGAAGGCGCCATCATCGGCGGGCGGGGCATCGGCCTGCGGCAGATCGGGGCGCAACAGCGGGGCATCCGCCGGGGGCGGCGGCGTTTCGGCCGCTAGCGCGACCTCGGGCATTTCCGGCGCGGTTTCTGTCAGGCTTTCGGGCAGCGTGTCGGGCGCGACCGCAGGCACCTCGGGGGCAAGGTCGGGCACCAGATCGGCGGGGGTCATCAGCGTGACCTGCACCGCGGGCGGCGCGGGGCGGCTGAGGCTGTCAAGCCCGGCTTCCCCGGCGGCACCGGCATCCAGCCAGACCGGCGTGGCGACCAGCGCCAGCGCGGCCCCGGCGTGAAGCCCGGCCGAAACCAGCGCAGACCAGGGCGCGGCACGGGGCGACGGCGTGGCAGGCCCCGGCAAGGGGGCGGCGGTCAGGGCGGGGGCCGCACCGGGCGGTGACAGATGCGCCAGCGCCTTGCCTGTGGTGACGGGGCCGTGAACCGGGCCAAGCGGCACGCGCGGCGCCGGCAAGGCACCGCCCCGCAGCGCCACCAGTGCGGCGGCTGGCTTGGACAACCCGGTCATCCGTCTCTCCGAAGGTTCGGACGGCATCGGGTTGCGCGCCCGGCGGGGTGTTGTCAAGGGCCGGCCGTCTGCCGGGGGCCGGGCCGGCGCGGCGTTTCGCATCTGCAAGGGTTGAACCTGAGAACCGCTCTGTTAGGCTTTGGCGGATGAAGAAGCCGCAAGACAAGACCGCCCGGATGACCAAGGCCCTGCGCGAAGGCGGCGTGCGTGTCACGCGCCAGCGCGAAGCCTTGCTGAAGGTGCTGACCGAGGCCGCCGACCACCCGGATGCGGCCGAACTGCACCGCCGGGCGCAGGTGCTGGACGATACCGTGTCGCTGGCCACGGTCTATCGCACGCTGACGGTGCTGGAACGCGAAGGTGTGGTGCACCGCCATTCCTTCGAATCGGGCGGCGCGCGGTTCGAGGTGGCCGATCCGGTGCATCACGACCACATCGTCGACATCGACACCGGGCATATCATCGAATTCCGCAACGACAAGATCGAGGAATTGCAGCGCCTGATCGCGGCGGAGATGGGCTATGAAATCGTCCATCACCGGCTGGAGCTTTACTGCAGGAAGCTGGCGTAAGGGGCCGATTTTCTGCGGGAAATCGCACCGGAGCCTTGAAGGCTCCGGGGTTACCCGATGATCCTGAACTCGCGCCGGATATGGGCGGTTTCCTTGAACCACCGGCTTTCACGCGTGCGGGTCTGATGGGCGTCAAAGGCGGCGCGGTCGGTGAAGGTTTCGTTCACCTGCCAGACCAGCGGGTCACTGGTCGGGACCACATCGAAGGACAGGCAGCCGGGTTCGGCCCGGGTCAGGCGGATGTGGTCAGGCAGATAAAGCTGCACCAGGGCCGCTTGCGCCGCATCGGCGCAGATCAGGCGGCCGGTCAGGGTGATCATGGCAGGGTCCGCGCGGAAACCGCGCCCGGATGTCGTGGGAAATCCGGAGCGCGTCTCACTCCAGCTCGATCGTGCCGGGGGGCTTCGAGGTGCAGTCGTAGAAGACGCGGTTCACGCCCTTCACTTCGTTGATGATCCGCGTGGCGGTTTCGCCAAGGAAATCATGGGTGAAGGGATAGTAGTCGGCAGTCATGCCGTCGACCGAGGTGACCGCGCGCAGCGCCAGCGCATAGTCATAGGTGCGCCCGTCGCCCATCACGCCCACGGTGCGCATCGGCAGGATGGCCGCGAAGGCCTGCCAGATGTCATCGTAAAGCCCGTGCTTGCGGATCTGGTCGATATAGACCGCATCGGCGCGGCGCAGGATCTCCAGCTTTTCGCGGGTGATCTCGCCGGGGCAGCGGATGGCCAGGCCGGGGCCGGGGAAGGGATGGCGGCCGATGAAGGATTGCGGCAGGCCCAGTTCGCGGCCCAGAGCGCGGACTTCATCCTTGAACAGCTCGCGCAGCGGTTCCACCAGCTTGAGGCCCATCTTTTCCGGCAGGCCGCCGACATTGTGGTGCGACTTGATGGTGACCGAGGGGCCGCCCGAGAAGGAGACCGATTCAATCACGTCGGGGTAAAGCGTGCCCTGCGCCAGAAACTGGGCGCCACCCACCTCATGCGCGTGTTTCTGGAACACGTCGATGAACAGCTTGCCGATGGTCTTGCGCTTGACCTCGGGGTCGCTGATGCCTTCCAGCGCGCCAAGGAACAGGTCGCTTTCGTCGGCATGGATCAGCGGCATGTTGTAATGGTCGCGGAACATGCTGACGACCTGTTCCGCCTCGCCCAGACGCAGCAGGCCGTGGTCGACGAAGACGCAGGTAAGCTGGTCGCCGATGGCTTCGTGGATCAGCACCGCGGCGACCGAGGAATCAACCCCGCCGGACAGGCCGCAGATCACCTTGGCATCGCCCACCTGTTCGCGGATCTTGCGGATCGCTTCTTCGCGGTAGGCGCCCATGGTCCAGTCGCCCTTGAAGCCGGCGAGACGGACGAAGTTTTCATAGAGTTTCGCGCCGCGCGGGGTGTGGTGCACCTCGGGGTGGAACTGCACGGCGTAGAACCGGCGCTCGGGGTCGGCGGTGATGGCGAAGGGCGCGTTGGGCGAGGTGCCATAGACGCGGAAGCCGGGGGCGATTTTCGACACATGGTCGCCGTGGCTCATCCAGACCTGTTCGTCGCCGGCATCGAACCAGCCGTCCAGAAGCGGCAGGCGGTCGGCGGTGGGGGTGACGAAGGCCTTGCCGAATTCGGCTGTGCCGTGGCCGCCTTCGACATGGCCGCCGAGGACGTGCATCATCACCTGCTGGCCGTAGCAGATGCCAAGGATCGGCACGCCCAGATCGAACACGCCTTTCGGCGGCATCGGGGCGCCGTCCCAGTAGACGCTGGCCGGCCCGCCCGAGAAGATCACGGCCTTGGGGGCGAAGGCCTGAAGAAAGGCGTCGTCCACGCGGTTGTAGGGATGGATCTCGCAATAGACGTTCAGCTCGCGCAGGCGGCGGGCGATGAGCTGCGTGACTTGCGAGCCGAAGTCGATGATGAGGAGGCGGTCATGCTGGGTCATGCGCCCGCGTAGCGCGCAAGGGCTGGCGTGGCAAGAGGGCGGTTGGCCGGGCGAACGGGTATTTGGGCCAAGGTGAAGCCGGGGTCGTTTTCCGGCGCGAGCCGTGTCGCTTTTGGCGGTCATGCGCCGCAATCGGGGGGCGGGGCGGCCGGGTTTGCGGGCATAAGGACGGCAACGGATTCCCCTTTGGAGGCGGAGATGAGCGAGACGGATGTGGCGGAAGCAGGGGCAGGCCGGCGGGCGCGGGGCGGTGGCGGCAGCGCGCGGCGGGCCGAGCGCACGGCGGTCAGCTTCGAGACCGCGCGCTATATCGAGCGCAACATCCCGAATTTCGAGATTCTGAACGAAGAAGCGTTGCAGATCATCGAGCACAACGCCGAGACGGTGCTGGAAGAGATCGGCGTCAACTTCGTGGAGAACCCGGGCGCGCTGGCGCGCTGGCGCGAGGCGGGGGCCGATGTGCGGGGCGAGCGGGTGCATATTCCGCGCGGCCTGGCGCGGCAGTTGTGCGCCTCGGCGCCCGGCAGCTTTACCCAGCACGCCCGCAACCCGGCCCGCAACGTGGAAATCGGCGGCAAGGGGCTGGTGCTGGCGCCGGTCTATGGCCCGCCCTTTGTCCGCGATGCGGAAGGCGGGCGTCGCTATGCGACGATGGAGGATTTCCGCAATTTCGTGAAACTGGGCTACATGTCCAAGTGGCTGCACCATTCGGGCGGCACGGTCTGCGAACCGACCGACATTCCGGTGAACAAGCGGCATTTCGACATGCTGCTGGCCCATATGACGCTGAGCGACAAGCCCTATATGGGATCGGTTACCGAACCCAGCCGCGCGGCGGATTCGGTCGAGATGTCGAAGATCCTGTTCGGCGACGATTTCGTTGACCAGAACACGGTGATGACCAGCCTGATCAACATCAACAGCCCGATGACCTTTGACGGCATCATGATGGGCGCGCTTGAGGTTTATGCGCAGGCCAATCAGGCGGCGATCATCAGCCCGTTCATCGTGGGCGGCGCCATGGCGCCGGTGACGGTGGCCGGCACGCTGACGCAGGTGCTGGCCGAATGTCTGGCCGGGGTGGCCTACAGCCAGCTTGTCCGCAAGGGCGCGCCGGTCATCATGGGGGCCTTCGTCACCAGCATCGACATGAACAGCGGCGCGCCTACCTTCGGCACGCCCGAGGCGGCGCATATCACCTATGGCGCGGGGCAGTTGGCGCGGCGGCTGGGGCTGCCCTATCGCAGCGGCGGCGCGTTCTGCGGATCGAAGCTGCCCGACGCGCAGGCGGCCTATGAAACCGCCAACAGCCTGAACATGGCGCTGCTGGCCGGTGTCAACTTCATGCTGCACGCCTGCGGCTGGCTGGAGGGCGGTCTTGTATCGTCCTACGAGAAGTTCGTGATGGACGCCGACCAGTTGGGCTGCCTGCACGGGCTGGCCAAGGGCGTGGCGGTGGATGCCAACGGGCAGGGCATGGACGCGATCCGCGAGGTCGGGCCCGGCGGTCACTATCTGGGCTGCGAACATACCCAGGCCAACTTCAAGTCGGCCTTCTGGCGCACCGACCTGCTGGATTACAAACCCTTCGAGACCTGGGAAGAGGAAGGCGCGCGCGACACGCAGGCGCTGGCATCGGCCCGCGTGAAGAAGATGCTGGGCGACTATCAGGCGCCGGCGCTGGACGAAGGCAAGCGCGAGGCGCTGGAAGCCTATGTCGCGCGCCGCAAGAGCGAGATGCCCGACGCTTTCCTGTAAGCGCCCGATCCGCCGGCACGCTTAACCGGCGTTTCGACAGCGGAAACAATAGGCCCGCGTTCCGCCTGGAACGCGGGCTTTTTGCTGCCAGAAGGCCGGATCAGCCGACAGGCCGGCCTGCGGCAAGGCGGGCTTCGGCCAGAAGCGCCACCAGCATCTCGACATGGGCGGGAATGGAATAGGCGGCATCGCCGCGAAGCCGGGTTTCTTCCAGCCGCGCCTCGGCCTCGATCAGACGGGGCAGGGCGCGTTCGGGCCGGGTTTCCCCGCCCAGAAGCCGCGGCAGCAGGCGCGCGCGGCGGTAATGGGCCAGCCCGTGACGGGCGGCCTGCATCAGCAGCCCTGGACGGCGCAGCGTTGCAAGGCCGGGGTGGGAAAGCGTCATGGCAACCTCCTGCAGAATCTCGGAGGTCAGTTTGCACCGGAACAACCCTGCGTTGCATTTCGGCCATTTCCTGCGCGCGGCGTGGTTGGGATTGTTTAGGATTTAGTTACGATTATGGCCAGAAGGTTAAGGGTTAACTTTCAGGTAACCAATTCTTCTCTAGGTTGCATCGTCCGGTTTCCCGGATGATGCGCTCTCATGTAGCCGCAAGCCCAGGATGACAGGATTGTCCGCCACTGCCGTAGCCCCCTTGCCCGACTGGCTGCCAGCCAAGGTGCGTCTTTACCTCAGCCATACCGAAGACGGAGTGCCTCTGCGGGCGCTGGCGCGGGAGGTCGGGCTGAATGCCTCGACCGTGCTGCGGCAGGTGCGGCGGTTCGAATGTCGCCGGGATGATCCGCTGATGGACGGCGCGCTGGAGGCGCTGGCGCGGGCGGCCCGTTCCGACATCCCCGATCCCAGCCGAAAGGACGCATCCGACATGACCGCACCGATCCGAAACCTGCCCGTCCTGCCTGACGAGGCCCAGCTTGAGCGCGAGGGGCGGCGGGTGCTGCGCCGGCTGGTCGAGCCGGGCGCGGTGCTGGCCTTTGCGCCCGAGATGGAGAAGGCGGCGGTGCTGCGCGAGTTTCCCGACGGCAAATCGGCGCGGACGGCGGTGCTGGACCGTTCCGTCGCGCAGGCGATGAGCGTGAAGGACTGGATCGCCTGCCGCAAGGCGGGCCGCATCTCGGTTTATGAAATCACGGCGGCGGGGCGGGCGGCGCTGAAACGGATGCTGGATGCCGAGGACCGGCGCCGCAACGGCGGGCTGGCCGAGGCGGCGGCCCCCTTCGGCGACCAGCACCGGAGCTGGGGCGAGCGCACGGTGCCCGAAGCCGACGGCCTGCGGCGGGTGCGCTGCAATCTGGCGGAAAGCCCGGTCGCGGTGCTGGGACGGCGGCGCGACAAGGACGGCAAGCCGTTTCTGGAAACCTCGCTGATCGACGCGGCCGAACGGCTGCGCGAGGATTTCGAGCTGGCGCAGATGGGGCCGCGCGTGGCGCAGAACTGGGAAAAGTTCCTGACCGGCGGCGACCGGGGCAGCTATCGCGCCGATGCCGGGCTGGCCGAAGGGCCGGGCCGGGCGCGCGAACGGGTGGCGGCGGCGCTGCGCGATCTGGGGCCGGGTCTGGGCGACGTGGCGCTGCGGGTGTGCTGCTTTCTGGAAGGGATCGAGGCGGCCGAGCGGCGGATGGGCTGGGCGGCGCGGTCGGGCAAGATCGTGCTTCGCATCGCGCTGATGCGGTTGCGGCGGCATTATGATGAAACCTATGGCCGGTCAGGCCCGCTGATCGGCTGAGGCGGGCTCAGGCGCCAAGGCCGCGCAGGACAAGCACCACCGACAGCGCGCCGAGCCAGACCGACGCCACCCGCCGGATGATCAGCATCTGCCTTGCTGGCTGGTCCTTGCGCCCGGCCAGCAGGGCGCCGCCGGTGATCCAGAGGCAGGCCACAAGCACGACCTGCGCCGAGAAATTGGCCAGGTTAAGCGCAAGCCCGGTTGGCGCCGGCAGCAGCACCAGCCCGAAGATCAGGGCCTTGGGGTTCAGAAGCGTGGTGAAGAACACGGTGCGCGCGCCAACGCTGGGCGTTCCGGCCGCAACGTCCGGCAGGCGCCACAGCCGCACCGCAAGCACGGCCACCCACAGCCCGGCCAGCAGGGCAATCGCGGCGCGGGCGTGGGGCAGGCCGTTCATCAGATGCGCGCCGGCCAGCGTCAGGGGAAGGACTGTTGTCAGGTAGCCGGCCAGTTCGGCCGGGATCAGGCGCAGGGCCTTGGCCGCGCCGCGTTCGCTGCCGGCGACGAACATCAGGGTATTGGTCGGCCCGGGCGTGATCAGCAGCCCGAGTATGGCAAGGGACAGTTCGAGCGTGGTCATGGTGGCCTGCAGTTTGTCTGTGCCGATGTGCCGCGACAAGGCCGGTTGCGCCTTGATGCGTATCAAACTCAGGTTATGGCGGCGCGCAATGCAAAACGGAGGGCGCCTTGCGGGCCCTCCGTTCCATAGTCGTTCAGGTCAGGATCAGTCGGCGCGGGTCAGGCCGGCCTTGTGGACGATGCCCGCCAGCGCACCGCCGACCAGCGGCGCCACGATGAAGACCCAAAGCTGCGACAGGGCGGTGCCGCCCACCAGCAGCGCCGGGCCGATCGAGCGGGCCGGGTTGACCGAGGTGCCGGTGACGGCGATGCCGACGAGGTGGATCATCGTCAGCGTCAGGCCGATGGCCAGGCCGGCCATGGCGGCCGGGGCACCCGACTGGGTGGCGCCAAGGATCACGGTCACGAAGATGAAGGTCGCGACGCCTTCGAACACCAGCGCCGAGGTCAGCGAATAGCCGCCCTGATAGCCCGCGCCATAGCCGTTCTGGCCAAGGCCGTTGACGGCGATGTCATAGCCCTGACCGCCGCTGGCGATCAGCAGCAGCACGGCAGCCGCCAGAATGGCCCCGGCCACCTGGGCCAGTGCATAGACGGCGAAGGTGGTCGCGTCGATGCGGCCGGCCATCAGCGCGCCCAGGCTGACGGCGGGGTTCAGGTGCGCGCCCGAGATCGCGCCAAGGCCGTAGGCGGCCGCGACGATGGTCAGGCCGAAGGCCAGCGCGATGCCCATCAGACCGATTTGTGCCCCCATCAGAACGGCGGCGCCGCAACCGAAGAAGACAAGGATGAAGGTGCCCAGCACCTCGGCGAAGAACTTCTTGCCCATGGTAACTCCACTGTTTTTCAGAACCGGCGGTTCGCGCAAAAGGCGCGACACGTTGCCTGCCGGCATGTTAGCGCATATGTCAGAAGAACCCCGATACGGCTAGGGGGAAAAACCACAGAGGGCTTGCAGCTTTGCGCGACCTGAAAATTCCCGAAGAGCGCCACCCCGAAAAGGCGCATCGTCCTGACAACGCCCAGCCGAAGAAGCCGGCCTGGATCAGGGTAAAGGCCCCCACGTCAGAGGGTTACAAGACAACCCGCGACATTCTGAAGGCCAAGAAACTGGTGACGGTCTGCGAAGAGGCGGGCTGCCCCAATGTCGGCGAATGCTGGAGCCAGGGTCACGCCACCATGATGATCATGGGCGAGATCTGCACCCGCGGCTGCACCTTCTGCAACGTCGCCACCGGCAAGCCGCAGGCGCTGGATGCCTTCGAGCCGGGCCGTGTGGCCCATGCCGTTTCGGAACTTGGGCTGAAGCATGTCGTCGTCACCAGCGTGGACCGCGACGATCTTGCCGATGGCGGGGCCGAACATTTCGCCCAGACCATCCGTGCCATCCGCCATCGCGCGCCCGACACCACCATCGAGGTGCTGGTGCCCGATTTCCTGAAATGCGGGCCCGAAGCGCTGGAAACCGTGGTTGCGGCGCGGCCCGATGTGCTGAACCACAACCTTGAAACCGTGCCCGGGCTTTATCCGGGGGTGCGGCCCGGCGCGCGCTATTTCCACAGCCTGCGGCTGTTGCAGCGGGTCAAGGAACTGGACCCGACGATGTTCACCAAATCGGGCATCATGGTCGGGCTGGGCGAGGATCGCGCCGCCGTGCAGCAGGTGATGGATGACATGCGCAGCGCCGATGTCGATTTCCTGACCATCGGCCAGTATCTGCAGCCGACGCCGAAACACCATGCCGTGGCGCGCTTCGTGACGCCCGAGGAATTCGCGGCCTATGAGACGGCGGCCTATGGCAAGGGATTCCTGATGGTGTCGGCCACGCCGCTGACGCGGTCCAGCTATCATGCGGGGGACGATTTCGCCCGGCTGCGGACGGCCCGGCTGGAAAAGCTGGGGCGGGCCTGACACGACCGTCTGAAAGACAGACGGCCGCCCGGAAAGGGGCGGCCGTTGTCTTGTCCGGTGATCTGATCCGCGATCAGAACTTAAGACCGACGCCGATGTCGTAGATCTGGTCATTGTCGACAAAGGACGCGCCGCCCTCGACAAAGCCGACCTGACCAAAGCGGTATTCGGCCCCCAGCGAATAGATGTTCTCGCTGTTCTCGATCAGCAGCATGTCGCCCTTGACGGTCAGTTCGGGCATCACGTCATAGGTGCCGAACAGGCGCCCTGTGGTGATGCCTTCGCTGCCGTAATCCACCCGCGCCAGTTCCCCGCCGAAGGAATAGACATCGGCGCTGTAGAGGCCACCGATCTTGACCACCGACGGATCGACGCTGAGCAGATCGCCCAGTTCGCCGCTGATGAACAGCGTCGTCGCGCCGTTGGAA
This sequence comes from Fuscovulum blasticum DSM 2131, assembly GCF_003034965.1. Lineage (GTDB taxonomy): Bacteria > Pseudomonadota > Alphaproteobacteria > Rhodobacterales > Rhodobacteraceae > Pseudogemmobacter > Pseudogemmobacter blasticus. The sequence continues at coordinate 16,905 of NZ_PZKE01000005.1, forward strand.
TAGTTCATCACGCCCTGGATCAGGTCCAGATCGTCGCCACCGATTTCAAAGCGGTGGTAGGACAGGCCATAGCTGACCGAACCGGATTGCCCGGTGAAGGCCAGGCCCGGCGCAAAACCATTGTCCTCGAAGCCGGCCGCGGTCGACAGCGGACCACGGGCGAAAGAGGTTTCAAGATCCAGCAGTCGCGAGGTGCCGAAGCGCGGCAGCACGGCCATCGATTCGACCACCGGCCGCGGGGCGCCGACAGAGAACTCGCCCATGTCGGTCGAGAAGACGAGCGCGGCCCAGATGTTGGTCAGGTCTTCGTCGGAATCGCCGATATAGGTTGAATCAAGCGCCGCATCGAAGCCGATCAGCCCGCCCGAACGCCAGCTCAGTCCAAGATCGGCATCCAGAACGGCGGTGTCGTCCGATTCGTACTTGTCATATTCCAGCTTGACCGAGCCGGTCACGGCCAGACCGTTGCCAAGATCGAAAGCCGAGGCGGCAGACGGCGGGATTGCACCGACGGCAAGCAGGGCAAGGAGAGAAACGCGCATCATGGGAGCCTCCGATCTTCTTGTTCCTGCTTTCGCGCAATCTGGGGGCGAACGAAACAGTTGGCTGGGCCATTGCGAAACCTTGGCCGCGTCTGTTGCCGCGATACAACGCAAATTCTTGTGTCTGGCGGTGTCGGACGCCGCAAGGGAAGGCGTCTGGCCGCTATGGCCCGCTCGAAGGCGGCACGGCCTTGAGATAGGCCGCAACGGCGGCGGCATCCTCGGCCGGCAGGCGGGCGAAGTTTTCCACCACATGGGCCATATGGCCGCCAACACTGTCATAGTCGGGGGTGAAGCCGGTGGTCAGGTAGCTGGCGATTTCGTCTTCCGTCCAGGTCAGGCGGGCAGGGGTGATGTCGGGCACACGCGCCTTGCCGCTGGCGTCTGACGGATCGGGCGCACCGGCCAGCCAGCGGCTTGTCTCCAGACCGCCCAGGGCATTGCGCGGGGTGTGACATTCGCCGCAATGCGCCATCGCCTCGACCAGATAGCGGCCACGGTCGGCGGTGGGCGTCAGGTTGCCGGGCAGCGCCCAGTCGGTTGACAGGAACAGGAGCTTCCAGCCGCCAAGGCTGGCGCGGATGTTGAAGGGAAAGCCGATCTCATGCGCGGCGCTTGGCGTCGGGTCGGCGGGCAGGGTTTTCAGGAAGGCGAAAAGATCGGCCACGTCCTGCATCTGCATCTTGCCATAGGCGGCATAGGGCAGCACGGGGTAAAGGTGTTCGCCCTGCGGGGACACGCCCCGGGTCAGGGCATTGGCCAGATCCAGCAGCGACCAGGTGCCGATGCCCGCCTGCGGGTGCTGGCTGATGTTCGGGGCGATGAAGGTGCCGAAGGGCGAGGCGAAGCGTTGGCCGCCGGAAAGGACCAGTTGCGCCTCCCCCTTGGCGCCCGGCGCCATGTGGCAAGAGGCGCAGCCTGCGGCCCAGAACACCTGTTCGCCATGGGCGGCGTCCCCCACAAGGCCCGCCACGGCCGAGGCGGGCAGGGGCGCGGGGCGGGTCAGCCACCAGCCTGCGGCGGCACCGGCAAGGGCAAGCAACAATAGCTTGGGCACAAGGCGCATGACGGTTGGCCTTCTTGAAGGGCAGGAAGTGCCAGCCTAGCGCGAAATGCTGAACCTGTCAGTCAGGGTTTGACGCGCATCCGGTCGGGGGTCAGCCAGGCGGGCCAGCCCCAGATCCATTCGATGCCGGCAATCGTCAGGCAGACGGCGATGATGGCGGCATAGAAAAGGACCTGCCGCATCGAGGGCGGGTTCTGCGCCCAGCGCTTTGCCCGGATCAGCCAGCGGATCGGGTCCATGGCCGGCCTATCCTGCGGATGTGTCGGTGAAGCGCACCTTGCCGATATAGGGCAGGTTGCGGTTGCGCTGCGCGAAGTCGATTCCATAGCCGACGACGAATTCATCGGGGATCTCGAACCCGGTCCAGGTGGCCTTGATCGCCACCTCGCGGCGCGAGGGCTTGTCAAGCAGCGCGCAGACCTCAAGCCGCCGGGGTTCGCGCGACAGCAGCATGTTCTTGACGTGGTGCAGGGTGAAGCCGGTATCAACGATGTCTTCCACCACCAGCACATCGCGACCGGCGATCTCGCCGCGCAGGTCTTTCAGGATGCGCACCTCGCGCGACGAATGAAGCGCGTCGCCGTAGGAACTGGCTTCCAGGAAATCCACCTCGACCGGAAGGTCGATCTCGCGCACCAGATCGGCGATGAAGACGAAGCTGCCGCGCAGAAGGCCGACGACGACCAGCTTGTCGGTGCCGCGGTAATGGGCGGTGATCTCGCGGGCCAGCGCCTCGACCCGGGCGGCAATTGCCTTGGCACTGATGAGCTGGTCGATCACATAGGGGCGGTCGGGCATCTGGGGCTTCCCTGCTTGACGACCCTTCCTAGCGCCAAGCGAACCGGGTTTCGAGAGCGATCTTGACCGTGGCGGCCTGACGCTGTGGCAAGGGCAAGGCTTCGGGCGCCGGACTTTTCGTCGCCCCCCGTCGCGGCTGGCGCCGCTTGACCGCCGGGCAGAGACGCGCCACATGGAAGGGCCTTACAGCCGCAGACCGATGCCCACCCATCACGAAACCAAGCGACTGCCCTACACCGCCCAGCAGATGTATGATCTGGTGGCCGATGTCGCACGTTACCCCGAATTCCTGCCGTGGAATTCCGCCGCGCGCATCCGGTCGCGCACCCCCATTCCGGGCGGCGAGCTGATGGAGGCCGATCTGGTGATCAGCTTCAAGGTGTTCCGCGAAAGGTTCGGCAGCCGGGTGCAGTTGTTGTCCGAGGATCGCCGCATCCTGACGGAATACATCGACGGGCCGTTCCGCTTCATGCGGTCCACCTGGGAATTTCGCGATGCGCCGGGTGGCTGCGAGGTTGAATTCTTCGTGGATTTCGAATTCCGCAACGCGATCCTGCAAGGCATCATCGGCGTGGTCTTCAACGAGGCGATGACGCGGATCGTGCGCGCCTTTGAACGCCGCGCGGCCGATCTCTACGGTCGCGCCGCCTGACATCACGCGCGGCGCGACGGAAACCTGCGGTTGTGGCGTTTCAGCGGGAACAGCCCGCTGACCGGAGACCGCAATGACCGCAGTTGACCCCGCATTTGCCCGGCTTGCCCGGATACAGACGGCCCGTTCGGTGCTGGTCTGGGCAGCAATGATCCTGGCCGCGCTGACGCTGCCCGCCCTGGCGCGGACCGAGCGGGTGGAGCTGGGCGACCGCTGGTATCTGGTGGACCTGCCGTCGCAGGCCCGGGGCGCGCCGGTCATTCTGGCGCTGCACGGCGGCGGGGGCGACCCTGGGCAGTTCACGCGGTCGTCAGGTCTGGCCAAGGCGGGCACGGCCAAGGGATATGCGGTGGTGTTTCCCGCCGGCACCGGGCGCAAGGGCGACCGGCTGCTGACCTGGAACGCCGGTTATTGCTGCGGATCGGCCGCGCGCAAGGGCGTGGCGGACGAGGGCTTTCTCAAGGCGGTGATCGCGGATGTGACGGCCCGCTACGGGCTGGATGGCGGGCGGGTGTTCCTGACCGGCATGTCGAACGGGTCCATGATGTCGGAAACCTTTGCCGCGCGGAACCCGCGGCTGGTGCGGGCGGTGGCCGGCGTTTCGGGCACGATGGACAGCGGACGGGTGGTCGTCCGGGGGCCGGTTCCGGCGCTGATCGTGCACGGCACCGCCGACAGCCGGGTGCCCTATGCCGGCGGGCAGGGCGACAGCAGCCTGACGCGCACCGATTTCGCCTCGGTCGCATCGGTGGTGCAGGCGTTTCTGGCGCCGCAACCGGGGCCTTTGGCGCAGACCAAACGGCGCATCGACGCCAAGGACGACGGAACGGCGGTCGAGGTGACGGACTGGGTGGCGGGCGGCAGGGTGCGGCTGCGGCTGATGACGGTCGAAGGGGGCGAGCATGTCTGGCCGGGAAGCCGGAAGGCACGGCTGGACAGCGGCAAGACCCGCGAGATCGACGCGACGCAGGAAGTGCTGCGGTTCTTTGACGGCTGGCGCTGAGGCCGGTTCCGTCTGCGGTCAGTCCATCGCGGCCAGCAGCAGCGCCAGCGCGTGTTCGGTGCTGGCGGCGCGCACCTTGGCCCGGCCGATGGCGCCATAATGCACCGTCTCGGTCCGGGTCATGTGGCCGGCCTTGGCCAGCGCAAAGCAGACCCGGCCTTCCGGCTTGAACTCGCTTGAGCCGGGGCCGGCGACGCCGGTGATGGCCACCACAAGCCCGGCATCGGCGCGGGCCAGCGCGCCTTCGGCCATTTCGCGGGCGGTGGGTTCGGAAACGGCGCCGTTGGCGGCAAGCGTTTCTTCCCGCACGCCCAGCATCTGCATCTTGGACAGGTTGGAGTAGGTGACATAGCCGCGATCAAAGACCGTGGACGATCCGGCCACATCGGTCAGCGCGGCGGCGACCATGCCCCCGGTGCAGCTTTCGGCGGTGGCGATGCGCAAACCCCAGTAGCGGGCGCGATCCAGCACCTCTTCCGCCGTCACAATCCCATCACGCCGTGCCATATCCCTGCCGTCACCATGATCATCAACCCAGCAAACAGCCCCGCCCAGAGATCGTCAAGCATCACGCCTGTCGCATCCCCCCGCCGGTCGGCACGGCCAACCAGCCAGGGCTTCCAGATGTCGAACAGCCGGAAGAACAGGAAAGCGGCCACCCAGCCGGGCCAGGCGTCCAGCGCCCAGTCGGTCAGGCCGCGGTTCCAGAAGGCGAAGGCGGGGAACAACAGCGCCAGCCATTGACCGGCCACTTCATCAATCACCACCTCGGCGGGGTCTTCGCCGGGGCCGCAGACGGCGGCGCAGGCGCGGAAGCCAAGGGCGGTGACGATCACGAAAGCGGCCAGCAGGCCCCAGACGGTGAACAGCCGGTCAATGGCCACGCCCGCGACAATGGCCGCGGCCGAGCCCCATGTCCCCGGGGCCGGGCGCAGGCGGCCGATGCCGAAGACGGTGGCGATGGTGCGCATCATGCGCGCACCAGAACGCAGGTGGCGATGGAGGCGATGCCTTCTTCCCGGCCGGTGAAGCCAAGCCGTTCCGAGGTGGTGGCCTTGACGCTGACGCGGCCCGGCTCAACCCCCATGATGCGGGCAAGTTCCTGTTGCATTGCATGGGCATGGGGGCCGATCTTCGGGCGTTCGCAGACCAGCGTCACGTCGCAGTTGGAAATCACATAGCCCTTTTCGCGGACCATGTTCGCGGCATGGGCCAGGAAGATGTGGCTGGCCGCGCCCTTCCATTGCGGGTCGCTGGGGGGGAAGTGGCGGCCGATGTCGCCCATCGCCATGGCGCCATAGATCGCATCGGTCAGGGCGTGCATCCCGACATCGGCGTCGGAATGGCCCAGCAGCGCCTTGTCATGCGGCACCTTCACGCCGCAAAGCCAGACGTGATCGCCCGCCGTGAAGGCATGAACGTCATAGCCGTTGCCCATCCGCACATCCATGGTCCGCCCCTCCAGAAGCCGCCCGGCGCGCGCAAAGTCGCCGGGGAAGGTGAGTTTCAGATTGTCCTCGTCGCCCTCGACGATGGCAACGTCAAGTCCTGCGGCCCGCGCTACTTCGACATCATCGGCGGCATTGCCCGGATGGGCGCGGTGCGCCGCAAGGATTTCGGCAAAACGGAAGGCCTGCGGCGTTTGCGCGCGGTAAAGGCCATCGCGCGACTGCGTGCCCGAGACAAGGCCCGCTTCGCCGCGCCACAGCGCATCGGTCACCGCCAGCGCGGGGGCGGCGCCGGGGTGGGCATCCAGCGCCGCCTCCAGCCGGGCGATCAGCGCGCGGCTGACCAGCGGGCGGGCGCCGTCATGGATCAGAACCTTGGTCACGCCGGTTCCTTCCAGCGCCTCAAGCGCGTTTTTCACCGATTGCGCCCGCGTGGCGCCGCCTTCAACCAGAGGGATGTCCGGCGCAAGGGCTGCGGCGCGGGCGCGGTCGTCGGGGTGGATGGCCAGCACGATCCGCATCCCGGCAAAGGCGGCCAGCGTATGGGCCAGCACCGGCTTGCCGCGAAGCAGTTGCCACTGCTTCGGAATTTCGCCTCCGGCCCGAGTTCCCCGGCCAGCGGCAACGATAAGTACGGCGGTGGTCATGGCGGCAGGCTTCCCGGTTGTGCCCATCCTGTCTAGGCCAGCCCCGCGGCGCTGACAATGTGGCGGGAAAGCAGGCATATCTGCCTAGTTATTGTGCAATGCACGTTTTTCAGTCAAAGGTTGTTCCGCGCGCTTTGGACCTTTGCCGCCCGGGGCGCTAAGGCTTGGCCCATCCCTTGCAGGACAGAACACCCGTGACCCTGACCCTTGGCCCGATTTCGGTTTCCCCTCCGGTGCTGCTGGCGCCGCTGGCCGGCATCACCGACCTGCCGTTCCGCCGGCTGGTGGGGCGGTTCGGGGCCGGGCTGGTGGTCAGCGAGATGGTCGCCAGCGACGAGGTGCTGCGCGCCCGGCCCGAAGCGCGGGCCCGGGCCGAACTGGGCTTCGGCGAGGTGGCGACCAGCGTGCAGCTTGCGGGCCGGGAACCGGCGCTGATGGCGGAAGCCGCGCGCTGGTGCGAAGGGCAGGGCGCGCAGGTGATCGACATCAACATGGGATGCCCGTCCAAGCGGGTGACCACGGGCCTGTGCGGCAGCGCCTTGCTGCGCGATCTGGATCTGGCGCTGCGGCTGATCGAGGCGGTGGCGACGGCGGTGCAGGTGCCGGTCACGCTGAAAACCCGGCTGGGCTGGGACGACAGCGATCTGAACGCGCCGGCACTGGCGAAACGGGCGGAAGCGGCGGGTGTGCGGATGGTGGTGATCCACGGCCGCACCCGTTGCCAGTTCTACAAGGGCCGGGCCGACTGGGCGGCGATTGGCGCGGTGAAGGACGCGGTGTCGATCCCGGTTGTCGCCAATGGCGACATCGTGGATGCGGACACCGCGCGGCAGGCGCTGGCGGCCAGCGGTGCGGATGGCGTGATGGTGGGGCGCGGGGCGCAAGGCGCGCCCTGGCGGCTGGCAGAGATTGCCCATGCGCTGCACGGCACCCCGGCCCCGGCGATTCCCGAAGGGGCGGACCGCGCCGCGCTGATCGTGGCGCATTACGAAGACATGCTGGGTTTTTACGGCCGCGATCTGGGCCTGCGCTGCGCGCGCAAGCATCTGGGCTGGTATCTGGACGAAGCGGGTCTGCCGCAGGCGCGCGAGGCGATCCTGACCGCCACCGACCCGGCCGAGGTGATCCGGCTGGTCCTTGCGGCCTTCGATGACATGGAGGTGGCGGCATGAGCGCCTATCGCTCGCCCTATCCGGTGCCGGGGGTGGTCTGGGCCTCGCTGCCCTTGCCGGCGCTGCTGGTGAACGAGGCGGGGCGGGTGCTTGAGGTCAACCCGGCGGCCGAGGCCTTTCTGAACACCTCGGCGCGGGCTCTGGCGGGCCAGCCCGTGCTGGACCGGCTGGCGATCGACGCCCCGATGGAAGAGGCGATGGCGCGGGCGCGGTCGAACCAGGCGGCGCTGAACATCAACGATGTGGACGTGACCAGCGGCGAACGCGCCCCGGTGCAATGCACCATCCATCTGGCCCCGATGCACGACAACCCCGGCATCCTGCTGCTGATCCTGTCGCCCCGCGAACTGGCCGACAGGCTGGGCCGGTCGATGGGGGCGAAGACGGCGGCGAAATCGGCCATCGGCATGGCCGAGATGCTGGCGCATGAGATCAAGAACCCGCTCGCGGGCATTGCGGGCGCGGCGCAGCTTCTGTCGATGTCGCTGACGCCCGAAGACCGCGAGATGACCGACCTGATCGTCGAGGAAACACGGCGCATCGTGAAACTGCTGGAACAGGTCGAACAGTTCGGCAACCTGCGGCCACCGGACCGTCGCGCGGTGAATGTGCATGACGCGCTGGACCGCGCCCGCCGCTCGGCGCTGGTGGGGTTTGCCGCGCATATGACGATCATCGAGGATTTCGATCCCTCGCTGCCGCCCACCTGGGCCGACCCCGACCAGTTGATGCAGGTGTTCCTGAACCTGATCAAGAACGCGGCCGAGGCGGCGGGGCGCAAGGGCGGCACCATCCGGCTGCGCACCTTCTATGACATCAGCCTGCGGATGCGGCGCAAGGATGGCGTGCCCGCCGCGCTGCCGCTGAATGTCGAGATCATCGACGATGGCCCCGGCCTGCCGCCCGACATTGCCGGCGATGTGTTCGAGCCCTTCGTTTCGGGCCGCGAGAACGGCACCGGCCTGGGGCTGGCGCTGGTGTCCAAGATCATCTCTGACCACGACGGCTGGATCAGCGTGGAATCTGTGCCCGGACGCACCGCGTTCCGCATTTCCCTGCCGCTCGCCCCGAAAGACAAACGGAAGGACCTGTAAGCCATGGACGGCACCATCCTTGTCGCCGACGATGACCGCACCATCCGCACGGTGCTGACCCAGGCGCTGACGCGCGCCGGCTGCAAGGTGCACGCGACCGGCAGCCTGATGACGCTGATGCGGTGGGTCGAGGAAGGGAAGGGTGATCTGGTCATATCCGACGTGATCATGCCCGATGGCAACGGACTGGACGCGCTGCCGCGGATCGGCCGGATGCGGCCCGGCCTGCCGGTGATCGTGATTTCGGCGCAGAACACCATCATGACGGCCATTCAGGCGGCCGAGGCGGAAGCCTTCGACTATCTGCCAAAACCCTTTGACCTGCCCGACCTGATGAAACGGTCGGCCCGCGCGCTGGACCAGCGCCGCCGCGCGCCGCAAGTGGCGGTGCAGCCGCTGCGCGAGCCGTCGGAAGACCTGCCGCTGGTGGGCCGGGCCCCGGGGATGCAGGCGCTGTACCGGCTGGTGGCGCGGGTGATGAACACCGACCTGCCGGTGCTGATCACCGGCGAATCCGGCACCGGCAAAAGCCTGCTGGCCCGCGCGATCCATGATTTCAGCGACCGCCGCAACATGCCTTTCGTGGTGGTGCAGGCGGCTGACCTGCAAGGGATGGAAGGCCCGTCGAACCTGATCGCGCGGGCACGCGGCGGCACGCTGGTCTTTGACGAGGTGGCCGATTACGACGACGATACGCAGGCCCGCGCCGTGCGGCTGCTGGATCTGCCGGGCGACAGCGCGCCGCGGGTGATCGCCACCAGCCAGGCCGACCTGAGCCAGAAGATCGAGGCGGGCAGCTTCCGGCAGGATCTGTATTTCCGGCTGGCCGGCGTGACGCTGCACATGCCCAGCTTGCGTGAACGGGTCGAGGATATTCCGCTTTTGGCCGACCATTTCCTTGGCCGGGCCGAACGCGACCTGGGCACCGGGCGGCGGCTTTCGGCCGAGGCGCGCGAGATGGTGCGCGCCCATGCTTGGCCCGGCAATGTGCGGCAATTGGAAAATGCCCTGCGCCGGCTGGCGGTGACGGCCAGCGACGCCGAAATCACCAAGGCCGAGGTGGCGCAGGTTCTGGGCCAGTTGCCGCCGGCCGAGCCTGTGAAATCGGCGCTGGAGGGGGAAAAGCTGTCGGCCAGCGTGGCGCGGCACCTGAAACGCTACTTCGATCTGCACGGCGGGCAACTGCCGCCTCCGGGCGTCTATCAGCGCATCCTGAAGGAAGTGGAGACGCCGCTGATCGAGATTGCGCTGGATGCCACGGGCGGAAATCAGGCGAAATGCGCCGATCTGCTGGGGATCAATCGCAATACCTTGCGCAAGAAGATCACCGACCTCGATATCCGCGTGACACGGCGGCGCAAGCTGATGTAAAACCGCAACATCAAGCGTGGCACACGGGTCGCAATGCCCGAACGCCACAAGATGTTGCAGGTCATGAGCCCTTCAGAACGCGCCCTTCACCGGGATGTCTGGTCCAGATTGTCAAGGCTGCGGCGCCAGAAGCGTGTGCAGACGGCAACGACTCTGGGCCTGGTGTTTCTTGGCCCCGTGCTGGTGGTGGCCACCTTCCTGGCGCTGGGGCCGTTCAATCAGGGCGCGACAACGCCGCAACTGCGGCTGATTCTGCTGGCCGATCTGGTCTATGTTCTGCTGGTGGCGGCGCTGGTGCTGTACCGCGTGGCGCGGCTAGTGGCCGACCGGCGCAGCCAGTCGGCCGGATCGCGGCTGCACCTGCGGCTGTCGGGCGTGTTTGCCGGGGTGGCGCTGGTGCCCACCGTGCTGGTCGCGGTCTTTGCGGTCTTGTCGGTCAACCTGGGGCTTGAGGGCTGGTTTTCCGACCGGGTGCGCTCGGTCGTCGGGTCGTCACTGGCCGCCGCCGAAGCCTATGAGGGCGAACAGCGCGAAGACCTGATGCAGGATGCGCATGCGCTGGCATCCTATCTGAACCTTGCCAAGCAGAAGACCTTTTTCCTGCGGGACGATCAGTTGCGTCCGCTGCTGAGCCAGGGGCAGGATGCCATTCAGCGCGGGCTGAAAGAGGCCTATCTGATTGACGGAACCGGCACGCTGAAGACGCGCGGCGATCGGTCTTACCTGTTCGGCTTTGAAACCGTGACGCCCGAACAACTGGCCCGCGCCCGCACCGGCGAGACGGTGATGATCGAGGACTGGCCGAACAACGAATTCCGGGCGCTGGTGCATCTGGAGGCCTATCCCGACCGCTATCTTTACGTCAGCCGCGATGTGGACGGGTCAATCCTGTCGCTGCTGGATGAAACCAAGGAAACGGTGCGGCTTTACAGCCAGCTTGAAAGCGACCGGGGCAAGCTGCTGCTGAATTTCGGGCTGATCTATCTGGGCTTCGCGCTGATCCTGATCCTGGCGGCAATCTGGCTGGGCCTGTGGTTCGCGGAACGGCTGTCGCGCCCGGTGGGGCGGCTGGCGGGGGCGGCGCAGCAGGTTGGGGCGGGCGATCTGGATGTGCAGGTCCGCGAGGAAGAAGGCGATGACGAAATCGCCATGCTGGGCCGGCTGTTCAACCAGATGACGCGGCAGTTGAAGGGCCAGCGCGAGGCGCTGATGGAAAGCAACCGCCAGACCGAACGGCGGCGGCGGCTGTTCGATTCGGTGCTGTCGAACGTGACGGCCGGGGTGATTGGTCTGGATGCCAACGGGCAGGTCGATTTCATCAACCGCGCCGCCGAAGGCCTGCTGGACATCACGGGCGAATTGCATGGCGTGACCATGGCCAGTGCCGTGCCCGAGTTTGAACCGCTGTTCGCGCGGCTCAAGGACGAGGGCGGCGCGGGGGTGCAGGAAGAGGTGAAGCTGACGCGTCGGGGCAAGCTGGAAAGCCTGCTGGTGCGGATGAGCGTGCGGCGCAGCGACAGCGGCCGGCTGGAAGGCTATGTGGTGGCCTTTGACGATGTGACCGATCTGGTCACCGCGCAGCGCATGGCGGCCTGGGGCGATGTGGCGCGGCGCATCGCGCATGAGATCAAGAACCCGCTGACGCCGATTGCCCTGTCGGCCGAACGGCTGAAGCGCAAGTTCCTGACCCAGGTGCGCGACCCCGAAGACCTGGAACAGTTGACCGACGTTATCGTTCGCCAGACCAATGACTTGCGCCGCATAGTTGATGAATTCTCCAAATTCGCCCGGATGCCCGAACCGGACCGGCGCGAAAGCAATCTGGTGCAGATCCTGCGCGATGCCGTCACCCTGCAAGTGGCCGGCCAGCCGGATGTGCGCTTCGTGACCGAGATCCCCGAGGGGCCGGTGACGATGGATCTGGATGCCGCCATGATCGGGCAGGCGCTGACAAACCTGATCAAGAACGCTGGGGAGGCGATTGACTCCTTTAAGGAAAAGAATTCATTGCAGGACATCGCGCCCGAAATCAGGATCAGCCTGACCTCGGATGACATCGAAAGCGTGATCCGCATCGCCGACAACGGCATCGGCCTGCCGCCCGACCGGGCGCGGCTGTTCGAACCCTATGTCACCACGCGCGCCAAGGGCACCGGCCTTGGCCTGCCCATCGTCAAGAAGATCATCGAAGAACATGGCGGCACGCTGGCGTTGCTGGACGCGCCCCTGTTCGAAGGCAATGCCCATGCCGGCGCGCTGGCCGAGATCCGGCTTCCGCGCCTTGCCAAGCGCCGCATGGGCCGCAACATCGGGCCGCAATCGCCGGCCCAAGGGGGAACCGCAGCATGAGCATCCTTATCGTCGACGATGAAAAGGACATCCGTGAACTGATCGGCGACATCCTTCGCGACGAAGGCTATCTCGTCCGTCTTGCCGGCAATTCCGATGACTGCATGACCGAGATCAACGCCGACCCGCCGGCGCTGATGATCCTGGACATCTGGCTCAAGGACAGCCGGATGGACGGGATCGACATTCTCAAGACCGTCAAGCGCGACAACCCGGACATTCCCGTCATCATCATCTCGGGGCATGGCAATATTGAAATCGCTGTCGCCGCCATCAAGCAGGGCGCCTATGACTTCATCGAAAAACCGTTCAACATCGACCAGTTGATCGTGGTGGTGACGCGGGCGATGGAAACCAGCCGCCTGCGCCGGGAAAACCACGAACTGCGCCGCCGCGATGTCAGCTCGGCCGAGATGGTCGGCAGCTCTGCCGCCTTCAAGGGGCTGAAATCGCAACTGGAAAAGGTCACCAAGTCGAACGGCCGGGTCATGCTGACCGGGCAGCCCGGATCGGGCAAGGAAATGGCGGCCCGCTTCATTCATTCCAATTCGAACCGGGCCGCGGCCCCGTTCATCAGCGTCTCGTCGGCCACGATCGAGCCGGAGCGGATGGAAGAGGTGCTGTTCGGGCGCGAAACCCCGGATCGCGGGGTGGAACCGGGCCTGCTGGAACAGGCGCATGGCGGCGTGGTCTATTTCGACGAAGTGGGCGACATGCCGCTGGGCACCCAGTCCAAGATCCTGCGGGTGCTGACCGAACAGCAGTTCACCCGCGCGGGCGGGGCTGACAAGGTGCGGGTCGATCTGCGGGTGATCTCGTCCACCACGCGCGATCTGCCGGGGGAAATCCGGGCCGGGCGCTTCCGGCAGGAGCTGTACGACCGACTGAACGTGGTGCCGATTGCGGTGCCGTCGCTGTCAGAGCGCCGCGAGGACATTCCCGAACTGGCGCGGCATTTCATCGACTGGTTCCACCGCAGCCAGGGCCTGCCGGCGCGCGCCCTCAGCCAGGAAGCCGAGGCGACCCTGCAGACCATGGCCTGGCCCGGCAACATCCGCCAGTTGCGCAATGTGATCGAGCGGGTGCTGATCCTGGGCGAAAGCGGCGGCGCCATCGAGGCGCGCGAATTGCCCGGGCCAGAGCAGCACAGCGGTTCGGGCGAGGGCATGGTTCTGGGCGGGCAGATCGCCACGCTGCCCCTGCGCGAGGCGCGCGAGCTGTTCGAACGCGAATACCTGCTGACCCAGATCAACCGCTTCGGCGGCAACATCAGCCGCACCGCGGGCTTTGTCGGGATGGAGCGCAGCGCGCTGCACCGCAAGCTGAAATCGCTGGGGGTTGTCACCTCGTCCCGCGGCTATCGCGGCGAGACGGGCGAGGGCGACGATGACCTTGGCGGCGATGAGTGACGGCAGGCTGCGCCGATTGACCCGCTGGCATGGACGTGACATTCAGGCCCGACGTGGAACCGACCGGGGTATCTGATGAAGGTGATCATCTGCGGCGCGGGACAGGTGGGCTGGCAGATCGCGCGCCAGCTTTCGGGCGAAAAGAACGATGTCACCGTGGTTGACGTGAACGCCGATCTGGTGCGCCGGGCGACGGAAACGCTGGACGTTCAGGGTGTTGTGGGGTTTGCCAGCCACCCGGATGTGCTGGAAAAGGCCGGGGCGCGCGATGCCGACATGATCATCGCCGCGACCCATTCCGACGAAGTGAACATGGTGACCTGCCAGATCGCGCAGGCGGTGTTCAACGTCACCCGCAAGATCGCGCGGGTGCGGGCGCAAAGCTATCTGTCGGACGCCTACAGCGACCTTTACACGCAGGACCGGCTGGCGATCGACGTGGTGATCAGCCCCGAGCATGAGGTGGCCGAGGCCGCGCTGCAACGGCTGGCGGCCCCGGCGACCTTTGACACCGAAGTGTTCATGGGCGGGCGGGCGCAGCTTCTGGGCATCCAGTTGACCGAAGATTGCCCGGTGCTGAACACGCCCCTGCGGCAGTTGAACGAACTGTTTTCCACCCTGCGGGCCATTGTCGTGGGCGTGCGGCGCGAGGGGCGGCTTTTCGCACCCGAACCGGGCGACCAGTTGCTGGCCGAGGACCAGATCTATGTCTTCACCCATTCCGAAGACGTGAACCGCTGCCTGGAAATCTTTGGCAAGAAGAACAAGAAGCAGGAACGCCTGGTTATCATCGGGGCGGGCAATGTGGGCCTTGGCGTGGCCATCGCGCTGGAAAAGCGCAGTGCCCGCGTGCGGACCAAGATCATCGAGAAGGACCGCCCCACCGCCGAACGCGCCGCCGATGCGCTGGAGCGGACCATCGTGCTGAACGGCGACGGCATGGACATGGACCTGCTGATGGAAGCCGCCATTGACCGCGCCGACGCGGTGCTGGCGGTGACGGATGATGACAAGACCAACCTTCTGGTCTCGGTCCGGGCCAAGCAGGCAGGCTGCCCGATGGCGATTGCGCTGGTGAACGATCCGACGCTGGCGCCGCTGATGGCGCCGCTGGACATTGACGCCTACATCAACCCCCGCGCGACCACGGTGTCGTCGATCCTGCGGCACATCCGGCACGGGCGGGTGCGGCATGTCTATGCCATCGGCGATGCCGAGGCCGAGCTGATCGAGGCGCAGGTGATGTCCACCTCGCCGCTGGCGGGCAAGCTGATCCGCGATGTCGAATTTCCCGAAGGTGTGCTGGTCGGCGCGGTGATGAAATCCGGCGACAAGGTGCTGAAGCCGACCGGCGATCTGCGGATCGAGGCGGGCGACGTGATCGCGCTGTTCGCGATGGCCAAGGACGTGACCGAGGTCGAGCGGCTGTTGCTGGTCTCGATCGACTTCTTCTGACGCGATGCTGGCCCGGCTGACCGCATTGCCGTTGCTGGTCGTCCTGCTGGGCGGCACGGCGCTGGTGGCGTTGCTGCCGTCGGGCCATGCGCTGATTCTGGGTGACATGCGAACGGCGCGGGCGTTCTTCTATGCCGCGCTGATGCTGGCCGTGCTGACGGTGATGCTGGGGCTGGCCACCGCGCATTGGCGGCCGCGCAATGCGGCGCGGGCGCAACTGGCGGCGCTGGTCGGGGCCTATGTCGTGCTGCCGGTGGCGATGGCGTTGCCCGTGGTCTGGGCGGTGCGCGACACCAGCCTGATCAACGCCTGGTTCGAGATGATGACCTGTTTCACCACCACCGGGTCATCGGTCTATGAACCGGGCCGGCTGCCACCTTCGGTGCATCTGTGGCGGGCGCTGGTGTCCTGGCTGGGCGGCTATTTCATCCTGCTGGCGGCCTATGCGATTCTGGCGCCGCTGAATCTGGGCGGGGCCGAGGTGATTTCCGGCCGGGTGCCGGGGCGCGGCGCGCATGGCGCGACGCAGATCACCCGCGTTGCCGACCCGGCGCTGCGTCTCAGCCGCTATGCGATGGCGATCCTGCCGGTCTATGCCGGGCTGACGCTGGCGCTGTGGGTGGCGCTGCTGATCGCGGGTGAGGATGGCCTGCTGGCGCTGACCCATGCCATGGGCACGCTGTCCACCTCGGGCGTCTCGGCGGGGATCGGGCTGTCGGTCACCGGGTCGGGGCTGGCGGGCGAGGTGCTGATCCTTGGATTTCTGGTCTTTGCCCTCAGCCGGCGGCTGATGCCGGTGCCGGGGGTGGGGCTGTCGGACCGCAAGATCTGGCACGACCCCGAGCTTCGGCTGGCGGCCTTCCTGACGGCGGTCGTGGTGCTGGTCCTGATGACACGGCACCTGATGTCCGAGGTCGAGGCGCCGCGCGAAATGGCCACGGCCACCGGCATTGCCCGTGCGCTGTGGGGGGCGATGTTCACCGCCTTGTCGTTCCTGACAACCACCGGCTACGAATCCGCCTACTGGTCATCGGCGCGCGACTGGGCCGGGCTGGGGGCGCCGGGTCTGATGCTGCTGGGGCTGGCAATTGTCGGCGGCGGGGTCGCCACCACGGCGGGCGGGGTCAAGCTCTTGCGGGTCTATGCGCTGCTGCGGCAGGGCGAGCGCGAGCTGGAGCGGATCATCCACCCCAATTCGGTGGGCGGGCAGGGCGCCGAAGGGCGGCGGCTGCGCGGGGAAGGCGCCTATATGGCCTGGGTCTTCTTCATGCTGTTCGCGCTGTCCATCGGCCTTGTGACCGCGGTGCTGACGCTGACCGGCCAGGCCTTTCAGCCGGCGCTGGTCCTGGGCATTTCGGCGCTGACCACAACCGGCCCGCTGATCCAGGTCGCCACGGCCGAGCCGCTGTCCTATGCGGTGCTGAGCAATGCCGAAAAGATCGTGCTGGGCGTGACCATGGTCGTGGGCCGGCTGGAGACTTTGGCGCTTATCGCGCTGGTTGCACCGGGGGGCTGGCGGGGCAAGGCGCAATTCCACATGTAACGGCCTGATTTTCGGGCTGGAATCTGCGCGATTCGCAGCTAATACTGCTTTCATTCGCAGGGCCTGCGGATACCGCGGCCTTTCCGGCCAGAAACTTCAACCGTGCCGCGACAAAACGCGGCCATCGCGCAAGGCAAAACAACAATGGCTGGCGACAAGCAAAACCTGCAGGACGCGTTTCTCAATCACGTCCGCAAGGCCAAGGTTCCGGTAACGATCTTCCTGATCAACGGCGTCAAGTTGCAGGGCGTGATTACCTGGTTTGACAATTTCTGCGTGCTGTTGCGCCGTGACGGTCAATCCCAGCTTGTCTACAAGCACGCGATCTCCACCATCATGCCGGGTGCGCCGATCAGCCTTTATGAAGGTGAAGACTGATTTCCGACCTTCCCGAAGATGACGACGACGATCCGCTGTTCGAAGACGGCGGAATCGACGCCTATGAAACGGCGGCGCGGCCCACCCGTGCCTGGGTGCTGCACCCCGACCTGAAGGCCCGCAACACCCGCCGCCTGCCCGAACACGGGCTGGCGGAAGCGGTGTCTCTGGCCATGGCGCTGCCCGCGATCGAGGTGGTCGGGTCCGAAGTCGTGCGGCTGTCCAAGGTGGCGCCGGGCACGCTGTTCGGGACCGGCAAGCTGGAAGAGCTGAAGACCCGTTTCAAGGCCGAAGGCATTGAGCTGGTGCTGGTAGACGGGCCGGTGACGCCGGTGCAGCAGCGCAATCTGGAAAAGGACTGGGGCGTCAAACTTCTGGACCGGACCAGCCTGATCCTTGAAATCTTTGCCGACCGCGCCCGCACCCGCGAAGGTGTGTTGCAGGTGGAACTGGCGGCGCTGTCCTATCAGCGGTCCCGCCTTGTGCGGGCCTGGACCCACCTTGAACGTCAGCGGGGCGGCTTTGGCTTTGTCGGCGGTCCGGGGGAAACCCAGATCGAATCCGACCGCCGCGCCATTGACGATCAGGTGGTGCGGCTGAAGCGCCAGTTGGAACGGGTGGTCAAGACACGCGAGTTGCACCGGGCCGCGCGGGCCAAGGTGCCGTTCCCGATTGTCGCGCTGGTCGGCTATACCAATGCCGGCAAATCGACGCTGTTCAACCGGATCACCGGCGCCTCGGTCATGGCCAAGGACATGCTGTTCGCCACGCTTGACCCCACGATGCGCGGCGTGGTGCTGCCCTCTGGCCGCAAGATCATCCTGTCCGATACGGTGGGGTTCATCAGCGACTTGCCGACGCAACTGGTGGCCGCCTTCCGCGCCACGCTGGAAGAGGTGCTGTCGGCCGATCTGATCTGCCATGTCCGCGACATCAGCCACCCCGAAACCGCCGAACAGGCCGCCGATGTGGCCGATATTCTGGCCAGCCTTGGCGTGACCTCGGCCACCCCGCAGATCGAGGTCTGGAACAAGCTGGATCTGGTCGGTCCCTCGGACCGCGAGGCGCTGGTGGCGCAATCGGCCCAGCGGTCCGATGTGCTGCCGGTTTCGGCGCTGACGGGCGAAGGGATCGACGCGCTCCTGGACCGCATCTCGCAGTCGTTCGAAGAGGAAAAGACCGAGGTGACGCTTCACCTTGGCTTTGCCGACGGCCGCCGTCGGGCCTGGCTGCACGATCAGGCGGTGGTGGTGTCGGAAGCCGATACCGAAACCGGATGGGATGTGACCGTGCGCTGGACCGCGCGCCAGCAGAAGCGCTGGCGCGAGGCCTGATCAGTCAGCCGCCGGGGCGGGGGTCAGCACCATCACCCCAAGGGCCGCCGCCCGCGCCAGCGCGGGGTCAAGGCTCATGGGGATATACTCGCCACGCCGCCACAACTCTCCCAGATCGTCGTAATGGCGGCTGAGGGGATGGCCCGACTGGCCGGTCGCGGTGATGAAGACCGAAGAATCCGGGTCGGCGAAATCATAGACGCCGCGATAGCCCGCGCCATGCACGTTCAGGAACGGGTTGTCGCCGGTGCCGGCGGTGCGGCCGCGCATCAGCGTATCGTCGCCGCCGCTGGTGGATTGGCGGATGTTCACGAAATGCCGCAGCAGGGGCACCTGACCCAGAACCGGGTGGTCATGCGTGGCCTGGTGGGCATCGCCCCAGCGCCAGCTTTCCAGGTTCGGCCCCCATTTTTCCTGCAACCGCAACAGCGCCTCATCCAGCGCGATGCGGGCCAGATCGGTGCAGGTCTCGACCGCCGCAGACTGGATCACGTCGCACCAGACCGAGGCGCCGTTCACATTGCGGAACACCCGTTCGATGAACACCGGGTCGGGGTGGGTGAAACTGTCGGCCATCGGGCCAAGCTCATCGCGGATCAGCCGGTCCATCAGGGCGCGAATCCAGGCATCCGCGATCAGCGGTTCGGGCAGATGCTCGTTCATCTCGCCGTTCCATTCGGCCAGCAGCATCAGCGCGCGCTGGCGGAACCGTTCCGGCGTGCCTTCGGGGGCGGGGTCGCCCGTGAACCACAGATCGGCGCCGATCAGCGGCAGCAGGGCGCGCGAGGTGGGATCGACCGTATCAAGCTGCGCCTCGATGAAACTTTCGCGGGTATGCACCTCGCGCGATTTCATCAGCGTCAGCCAGCGCTGGATGCGCTGCGTATCGCCCCAGAGGAAGCTGAGATGGTCGGGGAACGGGCGGTCCACCGTCTTGTTGTTGGTATTGCCCAGCAGGCCCGAGGGCGGGTTCAAGAAGCGCGGGTTGTCTTCATAGGGGAAGCTGCCCTTGAAGCCGGTGGCCGGCAGCCAGCCCGGCGCGGGCATCCGGCCCTGCGTCGGGTGGGCGGCATCGCGGGCCGGCATCTGGCCGATCACCTGAAGGGCAATGCCATCGGGGCCGGCCAGCATCAGGTTCTGCGCCGGCGCGATCTGCAGCCGGCCCGCCTCGATGGCCTCGGCCACGTTTTGCGATGACATCAGCCGCAGCGCGGCGGTCATGGTCGTGTCCGCGCCCGACAGTGCCGTCCAGGACAGCGCCGCGACATGGCCGGGGGGCGTGACGGTGCCCACCTCGAACTGCTTGCCGGACAGGATCGGGCCGTGGTCGGACCAGCGCAGCGTCAGGGTCAGTGGTGTGCCGTCCTTGACGGTGACAATGCTTTGCCGGCTGTCGAAACGGGCATAGCTGCCATCGGGGCGCAGGTATTCCTCGGGGTTGTCGGGGTTCAGCTTCTCGATCACCAGATCCTGATCGTCGAGATAGGCCGTGGTCAGGCCCCAGCCCATCTGGTCGCTGCGCCCGACCAGCACGGCGGGAACGCCGGGAATGGTGCCGCCGATCACGCCGCCGGTGGTCAGTTCCAGCCGCGCCAGATACCAGATCGTCGGCGCGGTAAAGCCAAGGTGCGGATCGCTGGCCAGAAGGGCGGCCCCCGCGGCCGAGCGCGACGGCGCGGCGGCCCAGGCGTTCGAGGCGCCCGCCATGCCCAGCGGCGGCAGGGGCGAGAACGGGCCAAGCGCGAAATCCAGCGGCTTGCTGTCGGGCAGGGCGCCGGGCACAAGCGCGGCATAGTCGGGCAGGGCGGCCACGCCCTTGCCCGGGTCTTCCGGCAGGATGTCGGCCAGCCGGTCCGCCGACAGGATCATCGACAGGCGCGCACGCAGCACCTCGGCCTCGGCATGGCCGGACAGTTGCAGCGCCATCAGCTTCAGGATGGCAATGGAATCGGCCGGGGCCCAGGCGGAAATCTCGGGTTCGAACATCCAGAATTCAGGCGCCCCCCGGCCACGGGCGCCCGAGTTCACCTGTTCGATCCAGGCATTGACGCCGGCCGAATAGGCCTGAAGCGCGGCCAGAGTCTTGGGATCTTGCGCCGCCACGCTGTCCAGCGACAGGGTGTAGAGGTCCAGCCGACGCATCAGTTCATCCACGCCCAGCGTGGCAGAGCCGAACAGTTCCGAAAGCCGCCCCTGCGCGGTGCGGCGCAGCATCGTCATCTGCCAAAGCCTGTCCTGCGCATGAACGAAGCCAAGCGCGAAATAGACATCCTCGTCACTCTTGCCGAAGATATGCGGCACGCTGTCGTTGTTGCGCACCACTTCGACCGGGGCGGTGATGCCTTTGACGGTAAAATCCTCGTCGTAATCGACCAGTGACCGCGACAGGAACCAGTAAAGCAGCAGAAGGCCCACGCCGCCCAGAACGGCGGCGGCGGTCAACAGGCGGACAAGCCAGCGGAACAGCGTGTACATCGGGGCCCTTCTTGACGGCGGCGGCGCCTTGGCGTCCTAGTCCATCTTCGGTTCAAGGGCAAATCACAGGCGGAGGCAAGCGCATGGCAAAGGTGGCATTTCTGGGTCTGGGCGTGATGGGCTTTCCGATGGCCGGGCATCTGGCCCGGGCCGGACATCGCGTGACGGTCTGGAATCGCTCGTCCGGCAAGGCGGAACGCTGGCTGGAACAGCATGAAGGCACCGCAGCGCCCACCGCGCGCGAGGCTGCCCTTGGTGCCGAATTCGTGATGGCCTGCGTGGGCAATGACGACGACCTGCGCATGGTCTGCCTTGGCCCGGACGGGGCCTTTGCCGGCATGGACCCCGGCGCGATCTTCGTCGATCACACCACGGTTTCGGCGCGTGTGACCCGAGAGCTGGCCGAGGTGGCCGCCGAAAAGGGGCGGGGCTTTGTCGATGCGCCGGTGTCGGGCGGGCAGGCGGGGGCTGAAAACGGCCAGCTTTCCATTATGTGCGGCGGCCGCGAGGACGATTACGCCGCCGCCGAGCCGGTGATCGCCGCCTATGCCCGCATCTGCCGCCGTCTGGGCGACAGCGGCGCGGGACAACTGGCCAAGATGATGAACCAGATCTGCATCGCCGGGCTGATGCAGGGGCTGAGCGAGGCGCTGGCCTTTGGCCAGAAGGCCGGCCTGGACGGCGAGGCGGTGGTGGAAGTCATCAGCCAGGGCGCCGCGGGAAGCTGGCAGATGGCGAACCGGCACAAGACCATGCTGGCCGACCAGTTCGATTTCGGCTTCGCGGTGGACTGGATGCGCAAGGATCTGGGCATCTGCCTTGCCACCGCCGACGAGATCGGCGCGCGGCTGCCGGTGACGGCGCTGGTCGATCAGTTCTACAAGGATGTGCAACTGATGGGCGGCGGCCGCAACGATACCTCAAGCCTGATCCGCCGGCTTCGCTAGACCTCAGCCCTTCGGCGAGCGGCGGAACACCAGACGGTGCGCCGCCAGCCCGGCCAGCGCCAGCCCGGCCACCAGCCACAGCCAGTGATGCGCGGCCAGCCGGCCCAGAAGCGCCTCGGCGGCAAGGCCGAAATGGTAGCCAAGCCCGGTGAACAGCAGCGCCCAGACACATACCGACGCCCCGTTCAGCGCCGCGAAGGCGGGCCAGGACAGCGCGGTCTGCGCCAGCAGGATCGGGCCGGCGATGCGGGTGCCGGGGATGAAGCGGAACAGAATGGCCATCAGGTGGCGGCTGCCTTCCAGCCGGCTTCGCAGCGGGCTGGCGGCGGCGGCCTGCCTCAGCCGGCGCAGCGGCCCGACATCGGGCGCATGGCGCGACAGCAGGAACCACATCTGATCGGCCAGAAAGGCGCCCAGCCCGGCGACGGCCGCCATGCCCGCCCAGGCCCCGATACCGAACCCGCGCGCAGATCCAACCGGATCGGGCATCAGGGCGGCGGTGCCGCCGTCCAGCCCGCGATGGGCAAAGACGCCGCCCAGCAGGGCCGCCGTCTCGCCTTCGAAAAAGCAGCCCAGAAAAACCGCCGCCGGGCCATAGGCCTGAATCAGGGATTCGATCGACATCGCCGGCGGCGCGCGTCGGTCAGGGGATGATGCGGGTGTATTTCACGCCCGCCAGCGAGGCGCCTGCGATCAGCCCCTGCTGGCCGAACACCAGCGCGATCACCGGGTCGATCTCGGTCGTGGCCTTGCCGATGCTGCCGCCTTCTTCCGGCGTGGCATAGCGCAGGTCGGCCGAGGCCGCCCAGCCCTGCGAGCGGCGGAAGTCGGACAGCGCCTCGGGCGTCATGAAGAACAGCGCGTGGGCGTATTGCTGGGCGCCGACCTGCAGGCCGATGCTGGCCTTGGTGGCCGAGTAGTAATCCACCGTGGCGCCTTGAATCTGCAGCGCGCCGCGCCCGTAGGAACCGCCCCAGATCAGCCCCGCCTCGGTGATCAGCGGCATGTACAGCACGCCCGAGGCGCGCGCGGCCAGATCGCTGGTGCCGGGATAGCGGCTGAAAAGATAGTTCTTCGTGGCATCGACACGGGCGTCGATCTGCGCCGACCCGTTCGAGCCAACCCCGTTGCCGCAAGCCGCAGTCAGAAAGGCCGTCGCGCCGGCCCCTGCCAGAAGTCCACGTCGTGTGATCCTGTCCATCGCTCTGCCCTTTTGCCTGATCCGGGGGTCTGAGGCCCCATTGACGCAAAATCTAGCGTGTTCCGGCGCAGTTGTCATGCGTTTCGCACAGACAGGGCCCGCATCGGCGGGATCACGCAAAGACCATCGGGCGGTGCTTTCGCCGGTTCAGCCGCGCAGAAGGCGCGCCGCTTCGGGGGCGAAATAGGTCAGGATGCCGTCACAGCCGGCGCGTTTGAACGCCATCAGGCTTTCCATCATCACCTTCTCGCCATCGACCCAGCCGTTCAGCGCCGCGCCTTTGAGCATCGCGTATTCGCCCGACACCTGATAGGCGAAGGTCGGTGCGCCGAAGGCATCCTTCACGCGGCGGCAGATGTCGAGATAGGGCATCCCCGGTTTGACCATCACCATGTCGGCGCCTTCGCGCAGGTCGCGCTCGATCAGGCGCAGCGCCTCGTCGCTGTTGGCGGGGTTCATCTGATAGGTCTTCTTGTCGCCCTTCAGCGCCCCGCTGGCCCCCACCGCATCGCGGAACGGGCCATAGAAGGCCGAGGCGTATTTCGCGGAATAGGACATGATCGACACATCCTTGTGGCCGGCGGCTTCCAGCGCGCTGCGCATGGCGCCGATCCGGCCATCCATCATGTCGGACGGGCCAAGAATATCAGCCCCCGACTCGGCCTGCGCCAGCGACATCCTGACCAGCGCCTCGACGGTTTCATCGTTTACGATGATGCCATCGCGGACGATCCCGTCATGGCCGTTGGAATTGTAGGGGTCCAGCGCGACATCGGTCATCACCGCGATCTCCGGCACAGCCTGCTTGATGGCGCGGATGGCGCGGTTGGCCAGATTGTCGGGGTTCCAGGCCTCTTCGCACAGCTCGGTCTTTTTCGACGGGTCGGTATAGGGGAACAGGCAGATCGCCGGAATTCCAAGCCCGGCCGCCAGTTCCGCCGCCTGCACCACCTTGTCGATCGACAGCCGGCTGACCCCCGGCATCGAGGCGATGGGCTCTTCCACACCCACGCCATCGCGCACGAACAGCGGCCAGATCAGATCGCCGGTGCTGAGCACGTTTTCCTGCGTCAGGGCGCGCAGCGCGGCGGTGCGCCGCAGGCGGCGGAAGCGAAGGGCGGGGGTAGGGGCTGAGATCGGGCGCATCATCTGTCCATCTTGGCGGGCTTGGGGGCTTGCGGCCTTGTCACTTGCCTGCCATGGAAAGGCGCGCGCCTCAAGGGATGTCGGGCGCGGCAAAAAACGCAGGGGCCGGGCCGTGGACTGGTATCAGACCATCATCGGAGTGATCGACACCAGATCCTTCTCGAGCATCTGGTACTGGATCGTCGTGGCGGTCCTGTGGTCGGTCAGCAGCTACTGGGTCATGGGCGTGCCCTATGACATGCTGCAAAAGGCCCGCCGCCATGGCGGACAGGCCCAGACCGATGTCGAAACCCTGGCCGAAATTCACGCCCGGCGCCTGCTGGACCTGTCGCGTCAGGCGGCGGTGCCGCTGTTCGCGCTGGTGTCCTTCCTGCTGACCAGCCTTGTGGTGCTTGGGTTCTGGTATGGCATCCAGTTGGCGCAGGCGCTGTTCTGCCTTGCGCTGCCGATGGTGCCCATCGGCTGGCTGTCGCTGCGCACCGCGCTGAAGATCGAGGCGGGCGAGAATACCGGCCGCGCCCTGTACCACCGGCTGATGTATCACCGCCGGTCGGTTCAGGTGGTCGGGATGCTGGCGATCTTCTTCACCGGCATGTTCGGTTCCTACCAGATCATGCACGTCACGTTCCTGCATTGATCCGCAGCATGGCAGGCGAACGCATCATCCTGGGCGGCGCGCCCGAGGGCTGGGACGCCTTCCTTCTGGCGCGGGAAGTGGCCAAGGGCCGCCCTGTGATCCATGTCGCGCGCGACGACAAGCGGGCCGAGGCGATGCGGGCCGCGCTGGCGGTGGCGGCGCCGGGGCTGGTGGTGGTCGATTTTCCGGCCTGGGATTGCCTTCCCTTCGACCGTGTGTCCCCCAACCCCGAGATTGCCGCCCGTCGCATGGCCACGCTGGCGTTGCTGGCCGATGGTCTGCCGGGGCCGTTCGTGCTGCTCACCACGCTGGGCGCCGCCACCCAGCGGTTGCCCGCGCGTGAGGTGGTGCAGGCCTCCTCCTTCCGCGCCACGGTGGGCGACCGGGTGGATGAGGCGCGGCTCAAGGGATTTCTGGCGCGCATGGGCTTCACCCCGGCCTCGACCGTGGCGGAGCCCGGCGATTTCGCCATTCGCGGCGGTATCGTCGATATTTACCCGCCGGGGCCCGGCGGGCCGATCCGGCTGGATTTCTTCGGCGATGTGCTGGACGGCGCGCGCCGCTTCGATGCGGCCACGCAACGGACGGTGGAAAAGCTGGCCCGCGTCGAATTCGCGCCGGTGTCCGAGGTGATCCTGGACCCGGCGGCGATCACCCGGTTCCGCCAGAACTACCGTGCCGAATTCGGGGCCGGCGGATCGGAAGATCCGCTGTATGAAGCCGTCAGCGCCGGCCGCAAGCATCAGGGGATGGAGCACTGGCTGCCGTTCTTCCATGACCGGCTTGAGACACTGTTCGATTATCTGCCGCAGGCGGTGGTGATGCTGGATGATCAGGTCACGCCCATGCGGCTGGCCCGGTGGGAGGCCATCGACGACGCCTATGACGCCCGCGCCGAGGCCCTGTCGGCCAAGGGCCGCATCGACACGGTCTACAAGCCGGTCGCGCCGGGGCTGCTGTATCTGGACGATGCCGGCTGGGAGGAAACGCTGGCCGACCGCCGGGTGATCCAGCTTTCGCCGCTGCCGCAGGCGCCGGGGCCGGGTGTGTTGGATGCCGGCGGCCGGATCGGACGCAATTTCGCGCCGGAACGGCAGCAAGAGAAGATCAGTCTTTTTGCAGCTTTGGCCGACCATGTTCGCAGTTTACGCGAACAATCTCCGGTCGTGATCGCCAGTTGGTCCGAAGGCGCGCGGGACCGGCTGAAAGGGCTGCTGTCCGATCAGGGCCTGGCCACCGAAGACCTGCCCGACCTGCGGGCGCTGCCCCCCGCCAAGGGTGGTGTGCATCTGGTGGTCTGGGCGCTGGAAGCGGGCTTTACCGCGCCGGGCCTGACGGTGATCTCGGAACAGGACGTTCTGGGCGACAGGCTGACAGGAAAGCCGAAAAAACGCCGCAAGGCCGATAACTTCCTGCGCGAAGTTGATACGTTGTCGCCGGGCGATCTGGTGGTGCATGTCGAACATGGCGTCGGGCGCTATCTGGGGATCGAGACGATTACCGCCCTTGGCGCGCCCCATGCCTGCGTGGCGCTGGAATATGCCGACAATGCCAAGCTCTATCTGCCGGTCGAGAACATCGAACTTCTGTCGCGCTATGGTCATGACGAAGGGCTGCTTGACCGGCTGGGCGGCGGGGCCTGGCAGGCCAAGAAGGCCAAGCTCAAGGAACGCATCAAGGAAATCGCCGACCGGCTGATGCGGGTCGCGGCGGAACGGGCGCTGCGCCATGCGCCGATCCTGGAAGCCCCTCATTCCATCTGGGAGGCCTTTGCCGCCCGTTTCCCCTATCAGGAAACCGACGACCAGCTTGCCGCCATCGCCGATGTTGTGGCCGATCTGGAAAAGGGCAGCCCGATGGACCGGCTGATCGTCGGCGACGTGGGCTTCGGCAAGACCGAGGTTGCCATGCGCGCGGCCTTTGTCGCCGCGCTGTCGGGGATGCAGGTGGCGGTGATCTGCCCGACCACGCTTCTGGCCCGCCAGCATTACCGCAGTTTCGCCGAACGCTTCCGCGGCTTCCCCATCACGGTGCGCCCGCTGTCGCGCTTTGTCGGCACGAAAGAGGCCAATGCCACGCGGGCCGGGCTGACCGATGGCACGGTGGACATCGTGGTGGGCACCCATGCGTTGCTGGCCAAGTCGATCAGCTTCAAGAACCTTGGCCTGCTGATCATCGACGAAGAGCAGCATTTCGGCGTGACCCACAAGGAACGCCTGAAGGAAATGCGCAGCGAGGTTCACGTCCTGACGCTGACCGCGACGCCCATTCCGCGCACGCTGCAACTGTCGCTGACGGGGGTGCGCGACCTGTCGATCATCGCCACCCCGCCGGTGGACCGGCTGGCGATCCGCACCTACATTTCCGAATTCGACAGCATCACCATCCGCGAGGCGCTGCTGCGCGAACGGTATCGCGGCGGGCAGACCTTCTATGTGGTGCCGCGGGTGGCGGATATTCCCGAGATCGAGGATTTCCTGAAAACCCATGTTCCCGAAGTGTCCTATGTCATCGCACATGGGCAACTGGCGGCGGGCGATCTGGATGACCGGATGAACCAGTTCTACGACGGCAAGTATGACGTGCTGCTGGCCACGACCATCGTGGAATCCGGGCTGGATATTCCGACGGCGAACACGATGATCGTGCATCGGGCCGACATGTTCGGCCTGTCGCAACTGTATCAGATCCGTGGCCGGGTGGGGCGGTCCAAGACTCGCGCCTATTGCTATCTGACGACCAAACCACGCAGCCCGCTGACGCCGCAGGCGCAGAAGCGGCTGAAACTGCTTGGCAGCCTTGACAGCCTTGGCGCCGGTTTCAACCTGGCCAGCCATGACCTTGACCTGCGCGGTGCCGGCAACCTGCTGGGCGAGGAACAGTCGGGCCATATCCGCGAGGTCGGGTATGAACTGTACCAGCACATGCTGGAAGAGACGATCGCCCGGATCAAGGCCGGTGAGTTGCAGGGTCTGTCCACGATTTCAGACGACTGGAGCCCGCAGTTGAACCTGGGCGTTCCGGTGATGATCCCCGAGGACTATATCCCCGACCTCGACATCCGGCTGGGTCTGTACCGCCGCCTCAGCAGCCTGACCACCAAGGTGGAACTGGAAGGCTTTGCCGCCGAGCTGATCGACCGTTTCGGTCCGCTGCCGAAAGAGGTGAACACGCTGATGCTGATCGTGCGCATCAAGGCGATGTGCAAGCGGGCGGGCATCAGCCGGCTGGATGCCGGACCGAAAGGCGCGACGGTGCAGTTCCACAACGACAAGTTCGCCAATCCGGCCGGGCTGGTCGAATTCCTCAAGGCGCAAGGCGCGGCGGCCAAGGTGCAGGGCAACAGGATCGTGCTTCAGGGCGAGATGAAGTCCGAAGCGGACCGCATCAAGGGCGCCTTCGCCATTGCCCGCGATCTGGCCGAACAGGCGCGGGCCGCTACGCCCGCCGCATCAGCAGCAGCGAAGCCGCGATAAAGACGGAAACCCCGGCCAGCAGCGGCAGCGCCGTGCCGTCGAAGGCCTGACCCACCGGAATGGCCAGCAGGACCGAGGCGACGGTGGCAATCGCCGAAATCACGCTGGCCGCCAGCCCGGCGATATGGCCCACCGGCTCCATCGCCAGGGCGTTCAGGTTGCCGATGGTCAGCCCCATCATGCCGAACATCGCAACGCCCCAGGCCACGAAGGCCGCAAAAGCCAGCGTTTCGGGCATCAGGCCCGTCGCCACCAGCGCCAGATGCAGCAGCGTCAGTGCCAGC
Source organism: Fuscovulum blasticum DSM 2131 (assembly GCF_003034965.1). Lineage (GTDB taxonomy): Bacteria > Pseudomonadota > Alphaproteobacteria > Rhodobacterales > Rhodobacteraceae > Pseudogemmobacter > Pseudogemmobacter blasticus. The sequence goes on from NZ_PZKE01000005.1 coordinate 45,332, forward strand.
ACGGCGGCATAGCTTGCCGTCACCATGCGGCGCATCCCGACCTTGACCACCACCTTCGCGTTGAGGATCGAGCCGAAGGCGGACAGCACCGCGATCACCCCGAACCACAGCGGAAACTGGTCGGCGCGGTCAAAGCGCAGGTCGAAGATGCCCTGAATCGACGACAGCATCGAAAACAGCGCGCCCAGCGTCAGCGACTGGCACAGGATCGAGATCAGCACGACGCGGTGGCTGAACAGTTCCCGCGTGGCGGCGGCCAGCGCGCGCACCGACAGCGGGCGGCGTGCCGGGGGCGGCAGCGTCTCGGGCTGGCGCAGGCCCAGCCAGACCATCGTGATCGCGGCAAAGACGATGTAGACCAGAAAGATGGTCTGCCAGTCCGAAAGCGCGATCACGCCCTGTCCCATCAGCGGCGCCAGCGCGGGCACCATGGTGAAGACCATCATGGCAAAGGACATGATCCGCGCCATTTCGCGGCCCTGGAACAGATCGCGCATCAGCGCCATCGACACGGTGCGCGGCCCGGCCGAGCCGATACCCTGCACCACGCGGGCCACCAGCAGCAGCTCCAGCGAGGACGCGAAGTAGCAGGCCAGCGCCGCCGCGCAGTACAGCGCCGATCCGAACAGGATCACCGGCTTGCGGCCAAAGGCATCGGACAGCGGGCCTGCGACCAGCGTGCCCAGCCCCATGCCGAAGACAAAGCTGGTGAGCACCAGTTGCGCGCGGTTCGGCGCGTCGGGGGTCAGCGTCTGGGCGATTTCGGGCAGCGCGGGCAGCATCGCGTCGATCGACAGCGCGATGGTGGCGAACAGCATCGCGATCAGCGCGATGAATTCGCCCTGGCTCAGGCGTTCGGGCGCCGGGATCGGACGGGTCATTCCTGGGCCTTCAACTCGTCAATCACCTGCGCCCAGACCTCGGGCGGTTGCGCGCCCGAGACGACATATTGCTGGGCGATCAGGAAGGTGGGCACCGCGTTCACGCCCTTTTCCCGCGCATCGGCATCGCGGGCGCGCAGGTCGTCGGCATCGGCGTCGCTGGCCAGCAGGCGCAGGGTGGCGGCGCGGTCCATGCCGCAGGCATCGGCGATGTCGGCCAGAACCTCATGCTGGCCGATGTCGCGGCCGCCGGTCCAGTAGGCGCTGAACAGGGCCGAGACAACGGCCATCTGCCGCCCCTCGATCCCGGCCCAATGGATCAGCCGGTGGGCATCCAGCGTGTTGGGAATCCGCTTCGGCTTGTCGGGGTCCAGCGCCACGCCGGCGGTGCGGGCCACTTCGCGCAGCCGTTCATGGACGGCGGCCAGCCGGTCCTTGCCGCCCATCTTGGCCTCAAGATAGGCGCGCTTGTCCATGCCTTCGGGCGGCATGTCCGGGTTCAACTGGAACGGATGCCACTGGATGGCGAAAGGGTGGTCGGGGGCCGCCGCCAGCGCCCGGTCAAGGTTGGCCTTGCCGATGAAGCACCAGGGGCAGACGGGATCGGAAAAGATATCAAGCCGGATCATTCGTGCCGTTTCCATAAAGGGCGGCCAGCGCCCGGCGGTTGACCTTGCCGGTGGGTCCGCGCGGAATCTCGGACACATGGACATAGCCTCGGGGGCATTTGTAGCGGGCCAGGCGTTCGGCCGCAAAGGCCTGAGCCGTGCCTTCCGGCAGAGGCTGGCCTGCGTAGAAGCACAGGGCCACGCGGGTGCCGGGCGCCACCTCGACCTCGGCCACGGCCAGATCGGTGACACCGGGCAGGCCCAGCAGGGCCTGTTCCACCTCGCGCGGGGAAACCCGCACGCCGCCCGGGTTCATCATCTCATCGGCGCGTCCGTGGTAATGGATCGCGCCGCCATGGTCCTGATGCACCAGATCGCCGGTCGCGAACCACGGGCCTTGCGGCGGATCGGCGCCTTCGTAAGACAGCATCAGCCCCGGATCGGCGGTCGAGATCGCCAGCACGCCGATTTCACCCGGCGGCAGCGGGCGGCCATCGTCGCCCAGCACCGCAACGCGGCGGCCGGTTTGCGGAAAGCCGGTGGCGCCCATCGGCGCCGGCCGGTCAGGCGCGCCGGAGATGAAGGTGGAAACCTCGCTCATCCCCAACGCCTCGTGAATGTCGGTGCCGGTCGTGGCCTGCCAGTCCGCGCGCAGGTCGCGCGGCAGCGGTTCGCCGGCGGACAGCGCGTGGCGCAGCCGGGGTAGGGCCGGCAGACCGGCCCGCAGCAGGCGGCGCAGCACGGTGGGCACGGCGGCAAGGATCGTGGCATCATGCCGGCGCAGCACCAGCGACAGGTGGTCAAGGCTGACCGAGGGCGCCGCGATCAGGGCGGTGGCCCCCACCGTCCAGGGGTCCATCAGCCCGGTGCCCATGGTATAGGTCCAGTTGAAGGCGCCCGCATGTAGCAGCCGGTCGTTCGGACCCAGCCCTTCCCAGCCCTGATACATGTAGCCGCGCGCCAGAATCGCCCGGTGGGCGTGGCGCACCGCCAGCGGCGTGCCAGAGGTGCCCGAGGTGAAGACGATGTAGCCTTCCCGCTCGGCCGGGCCGAGGTGCCAGTCACAGGGTGCCGCCGCTTCCCATTCCGCCAGATCGGCGCGCAGGGCGGGCACGCCTTCGGGCACCGCCACCGCCTCATCCGCCACGGTAAGCCTGGGGCGCACCACGGCGGCCATTTTGGTGATCTCGGGCGCGGTCAGCAGCGGCGAGGTGGCCACCGGCACCATCCCGGCGGCAATCGCGCCCAGATACAGCACCGGATAGGCCGGGCGGTTGCCCAGCCGGATCAGCACGCGGTCGCCGGGGCGCAGGCCCTGCGCGCGCAGCCAGCCGCCGCAGCCCCGCACGGCGCGGATCAGCCGGGCATAGCTCCAGCGTTCGGCGCCGGTCAGCGTCAGGATGGCCAGCGCCACCTTGTCGGGCGTTTCCGCCCCTGCCGCCAGCACATGGGCGGCCAGGTTGAAGCGGGAAAGATCGGGTGTGGTCATAAGCCCGGCATTAACATGCTTGCACAGGCTTGCAAGGCCCCGAGGCGCTGGCGTATCCGCATGGAGCATGACGCATCCCGATCCCAAGAGCTTGATCCGCATCGCCCGCGAGGACGGGGGCGAGGCGCATGTCGAGCCGCTGGATCTGGGCGCCCGGGTGCGCGCCCTGCGCAAGGAACGCGGCTGGACGCTGGAACAGGCCGCCGGCAAGGCGGGGCTGGCGCGGTCAACGCTGTCCAAGATCGAGAACAGCCAGATGTCGCCCACCTACGAGGCGCTGAAGAAACTGGCCGAGGGGCTGGCGATCAGCGTGCCGCAACTGTTCACCCCGCCATCGCGGACGCAGGTCAACGGCCGCATGGCGGTGACGAAATCGGGCGAGGGTCAGGCCAGCGCAACCGCCACCTATGAACACGAACTGCTGGCCAGCGGCTTGCGCAAGAAGCAGATGCTGCCCTACCGCGCCCGTATCCGGGCCCGCGAATTTGGCGAATTCGACGGCTGGGTGCGGCATGACGGGGAAGAGTTCCTCTATGTCCTGACCGGCATCGTGCGGCTTTACACCGAGTTCTATGAGCCGGTGGACCTGCGCCGGGGCGACAGCGCCTATTACGATGCCTCGATGGGGCACAATGTCATCAGCCTGTCGGAAGAGGACGCGACGGTGCTTTGGGTCACCTCGCTGGTGTAGGGCTGGCGCAGCTCTGGCCACGCGCCCCTTGCGCAAAGATGATTCCACGGCCTTTGATCTGTCGCATGGCGCGGGCGGAAAATGCCTTCCAGCGTCGGGGCTGAGGGGAACGCCTTGGGAGGGGCCGGATGAAATATGCCATCCTGACGGACATCCATGCCAACCGAGAGGCGTTCGAAGCCGTGCTAGCGGATGTCGGGGGGCGCGGGGTGGACCGGATCGTCCTGCTGGGCGATCTGGTCGGCTATGGGGCCGATCCCGAATGGTGCACCGAGAAAGCCGCCGATCTGGTAGCCAAGGGCGCCATCTGCGTGCGCGGCAACCATGACAATGCCGCCGCCGGGGCGCCCGAGATGATGTCGACCTATGCCAAGCGCGCGATGGACTGGACCAAGACCCGCGTGACCGACGCGCATCGCCGGTTTCTGGCGGGCCTGCCGATGACGGCCGAGGAGGAAGGTATCCTCTTCGTCCACGCCTCGGCCAATGCGCCCGAGGACTGGACCTATGTCACCTCGGACACCAAGGCGACGCCCTCGTTCCGGGCCAGCAAGGCGCGGCTGATCTTCTGCGGCCATGTGCATGTGCCGCTGCTGGCCAGTTGCGACATGGGCGGCATGGTGCGCCAGCAGACGTTTCGCGTGGGCTTCCCGATCCCGCTGCTGCGCAGCCGGCGCTGGCTGGCGGTGGTCGGATCGGTGGGGCAGCCGCGTGACGGGGTGGCGCAGGCATCCTGGGCGTTGCTGGACACCGCGATCAACGACCTGACCTTCCGCCGCGTTCCCTACAACACCGCCGCCGCCGCGCAGAAGGTGCGGGCGGCGGGCCTGCCCGAGGAACTTGCCATCCGTCTGCTCAAAGGACAGTAGCCCATGCCCGTGCGCCCCCATCCCGGCCTTGAGATCGACGGCTTCACCCTGGGTGAAAAGCTGCACACCGGCGGCTTTGCAACGATCTGGGAAGCAACCCACGCCAAGTATCGCACGCCCATGGTGATGAAGGTGCCAACCATCATGGACGGTTATGACGGGCCAACCATCGTGGGCTTCGAGATCGAGCAGATGATCATGCCGCGCCTGACCGGCCCGCATGTGCCCCGCGTGATGGGGATCGGCGATTTCGAGGTGATGCCCTATATCGTGACCGAGCGGATCGAAGGCGAAAGCTTCCTCAAGGTGTTCCAGAAGGCACCGCTGCCGCTGTCCGATGTGCTGGAGATTGCCGCCCGCATGGTGGATGCGGTGGCCGACCTGCACCGCCAGCATGTCATCCATCTGGACCTGAAGCCCGAGAATTTCCTGCAACGCCCGACCGGCGAGATGGTGATCGTCGATTACGGCCTGTCGCGGCACGACCAGTTGCCCGACCTTCTGGCCGAGGAATTCACCATTCCGATGGGCACCTATCCCTATATCGCGCCGGAACAATACCTGCGCTGCCGCGACGACCCGCGGTCAGACCTGTTCGCGCTGGGGGCCATGCTTTACGCGCTGGCCACCGGCAAGAACCCCTGGGGCACGCCGGAAACCCTGCGCGGCGTGCGCAAGCGGCTGTGGCGCGATCCGGTGCCGCCCCGTGCGATCCGGCCGGAAATTCCCGAATGGCTGCAGGAAATCATCATGCGCGCGCTGGTGGTTGATCCGATGCGCCGCACCCAGACGGCGGCGCAGATGGCCTTTGACCTGACGCATCCCCAGCAGGTGAAGCTGACCGCGCGGGCGCACAAGCTGAAGCAGGACAGCCTGCTGACGGTGTTCGACCGCTGGCGGGTGATGCGCAAGATCCGCCAGTTCAAGGCGCCGGATTCGGTGGCCTCGCAACTGGCCTCGGTGCCGATCATCGCGGTGGCCGTGGACCTGTCGCCCGAGGGCGAAAAGCTGTCATCCGTGCTGCGGTCGGCGGTGAAGCGGATGCTGCTGATCGAACCGGACGCCCGCATCGCCTGCGTCAACGTCATCAAGACGGCGCGGATCGGCATTGATCAGGGCACCGACGATCAGGGCAACAACATCCATGTGATGCGGCTGGTGCAGTTGAAACACTGGGCGGAAGAGATCGAACTGCCCGACGACCGGCTGACCTTCACCATTCTGGAAGGCAGCGATCCGGGGCAGGCGATCCTGGATTATGCCACCGCGAACCATGTGGACCACATCATGATGGGGGCGCGGGGCCATTCCACGACGCGGCGCTATCTGGGGTCGGTGTCGGCGCATGTGGTGGCCGAGGCGCATTGTTCGGTCACGGTGATCCGGCTGCCCGAGCGGCGCGAGGACCGTGCGCCGGCCGAGGCCGAAGGGGCAAGCAAGGCGGCGGAATAGCGCCGGGCTCAAGGAAAAGGGGCTGCGCCATGGCTGGCACAGCCCCTTTGTCACGCGCCGGAGGCGGGTTCAGCCGAACCAGCCCTGCACGGTGCGGGCGCCGCCCGACACGTCATCCCCGACGCCGGCGATGGTGTTGCAGCCTTGAAGGGCGGCCAGAAGCGCCCCCAGAAGTATGATCTTTTTCATGCTCTTGCCTGCCGTTTGTTGTTTTCAGTCCTGATACCACCAGATGTCGGGCTGGAATCCGATCCAGTCGCCATAGAGCGGGATGCGGTCGGGGAATCTGAGTTCCTTCCGATGCGCGATCCGAGCCTTGTCAGCATACCAGATCGGAATCACGTATCTACCCGTTGTCAACACACGATCCAGCGCCTGTGTCGCCGCTGCAAATTCGGCCGGGTCCGAGGCCTTGACCATATCGGCGATCATCGCCTCGGCGGCGGGGCTGTTCATCCCCATCCAGTTGCGGGTGCCCGGTTCCGTCACCCCGGCCGACCCCCAGTACAGCGTCTGTTCGTTGCCGGGGCTGAGAGACAGCGAGCGTATGTAATGCGTCATGTCGAAGTCATACTTCGTCATACGTTCCTTCATCTGCGCGCTGTCCAGCATGGTGACGGTCGCACTGATGCCAAGCGCCTTGAGCGACTCGATATAGATCGCCGCGATCGAGGCCATTTCGTCCTGTCCGACGGTCAGCACGATGTCGAAGGCGAAGGGCTGGCCTGCGGCGTTGCGCAGGATGCCATCGTCGCCCACGGCCCAGCCCGCCTCTTCCAGAAGGGCGGTGGCCTTGCGGATGTTGCGGCGGTTGGAACGGTCAGTGGCCACCGGCAGGGCATAGCCGTCCAGCGCGCCGGGAAGAAGCTGGTCCCTGAACGGCGCCAGCAGGTCCGCCACGCGGCCTTCGGCGGGTTTGCCGGGCTCCATCGCCAGCGTGCTGTTCGAGAAGTAGCTCTGGATGCGCGGTTCGGTGCCGCCGGTGATGGTCTGGTTGATGAATTCGAAGTTGAAGGCCAGGATCAGCGCCTCGCGCACGCGCCAGTCGGCAAAGATGGGGCGCCGGGTGTTGAACACCAGCCCCTCGATGCCCGAGGGCCGCTTGTGCGGGATTTCCGATTTCACCACATCACCCGACTGCACCGCCGGGAAGCTGTAGTTCGACAGCCATTTCGCGGCATTGCCTTCGCGGTAAGTGCTGAGCGCACCGGCCTTGAACGCCTCGAAGATCGCCTGCGAATTGGCGAAGTATTCGTGGCGGATCTCGTCAAAGTTCCATTGGCCCCGGTTGAAGGGCAGATCCTTGCCCCACCAGTCTGGGTTGCGGCGGAAGCTGATGAAGACGCCGGGTTCCATCTTGTCCACCACATAGGGGCCTGAACCAATGGGGGCCTCGAAGGTGGTGGCCTCGAAATCCTTGCCCTGCCACTGGGCCTTTTTCAGGATCGGGCGCAGGCCCAGGATCAGCGGCAGTTCGCGGTCTTCGGTGTTGAAGGTGAACCTGACGCTGCGCGGCCCGGTCTGTTCGACCGAGGCGACCTTTTTCCAGGCGGCGTGGTAGCGCGGGTTTCCGAAGGTGCCCAGCGTCTCCATCGACCAGATGACATCCTCGACCGTGACCGGGCTGCCGTCCGAGAATCGGGCTTCTTCACGAAGGGTAAATTCTGCGTAACTGCGGGCCTCGTCCGTGCTGACCGATTCGGCCAGCAGGCCATAAAGCGAGAACGGCTCGTCATAGTTCCGGCCCATCAGCGTCTCGACCACATAGGTCGAAACGCCGGTCGCGGGCTGGCCTGCGGTGATGAACGGGTTGAGCGTGTCGAAGGTGCCGGACTGGCCGAAGACGATGCGGCCACCCTTGGGGGCATCGGGGTTCACCTGGGGCAGGGACACAAAATCCGGGGGCAGCGCGGGTTCGCCATACATAGCGATGGCGTGTCTGGGTTCGGCCTGCACGGCGCTTGCCGCAAGCGACAGCATCAGGGCGGCGGCAAGGGTCTGCAACCTCGCGTAGATGTGACGGACCATCTTCGACGGTATCCCTTCGGCTTGGCTTCGATTTGCGGCCACCCTAAGCGGCGTCCCGTGCCTTTTCAAACTTTTAGCTTGGCCATCGGCGGCGGGGGGACTATATAGAACTTACTGCTCGATAGGTTTCTTGCCTGTATGAAACCTGCCTCAACGACTGAACGCCGGCCTAGCGCCGGCGTTTTTTTTGGCCCGGTCCCCCTGCGCTTTGTGCTGTCATTCCCGAACCCCGGGTGTAAGTTTGCCGCAGTTGCAGCATGGGAGAAGGGTCATGGACCTTAAGGGAAAGCGTGCCATCGTCACCGGGTCGAACTCGGGTATCGGGCTGGGCGTGGCCGAGGAACTGGCCCGCGCCGGGGCCGATGTGGTGCTGAACAGCTTCACCGACAACGACGCCGATCACGCCCTTGCGAGCGACATGTCGGCCCGATTCGGGGTGACGGTCCGCTACATCCGCGCCGACCTGTCCAAGGCCGAAGACGCGCGCGCGCTGGTCGAACAGGCCGGCGGCTGCGACATCCTGGTGAACAATGCCGGCATCCAGCATGTCGCCCCGGTCGAGGACTTCCCGGTCGAGCAATGGAACCGCATCCTTGCGATCAACCTGTCCTCGGCCTTCCACACCTCGGCCGTCGCGCTGCCGGGGATGCGGGCCAGGGGATGGGGCCGGATCATCAACATCGCCTCGGCGCATGGGCTGACCGCCAGCCCGTTCAAATCGGCCTATGTGGCGGCCAAGCATGGCGTGGTCGGGCTGACCAAGACGGTGGCGCTGGAAACCGCGGGGCAGGGCATCACCTGCAACGCGATCTGTCCGGGCTATGTGCTGACCCCGCTGGTCGAGGCGCAGATCCCCGACACGATGAAACAATACAACATGGACCGTGAGACGGTGATCCGCGAGGTCATGCTGCTGCGCCAGCCGTCGCGCCAGTTTGCCACCACCGAACAGATCGGCGGCACGGCGGTCTGGCTGTCCTCGCCCTATGCCGATCAGGTGACGGGCACCACGATTTCGGTCGATGGCGGCTGGACGGCGCTGTGAGGCGGGGTCTGGCGACGCGGGGGGCGGAATGGCGCGTGTAAGTCTGGCGCTGCAGGGCGGCGGGGCGCATGGGGCCTTTACCTGGGGCGTGCTGGACCGCCTGCTTGAGGAAGACAGCCTTGAGATCGCGGCGGTCTCGGGCACCTCGGCCGGGGCGCTGAACGGTGCCGCGCTGAAGGCCGGGCTGGTGGCGGGCGGGCGTGAAGCCGCCCGCAAGCGGCTGCGCAAGCTGTGGGAGGATGTTGCCGACGTGGGCGATCTGCGGATGATCCCCTGGCTGCAACCCTTTGCGCCGGTGATGCAATACTGGCAGGACATGGCCGAAGCCCTGTTGCCGGTCAGCCCGCAGGGCATCGCGGCGCAGTTCTATTCGCCCTACGCCTGGGGCGGGGCCTGGTCGAACCCGCTGGAACCGATCGTGCGCGATCTGGATTTCACCCACATCTGCGCCGAGACCGAGCCGCGTCTGTTCATCGGTGCCACCAATCTTCGCACCGGCAAGGCGCGGGTGTTCGCCGGCCAGGACATCTCGCCCGAGGCGCTGATGGCTTCGGCCTGTATTCCGACGGTGTTCCAGGCGGTCGAGATCGACGGCGAGGCCTATTGGGATGGCGGATTCGCCGGAAACCCCTCGCTCTGGCCGCTGTATGATCGCCATCTGCCGGACGATCTGCTGATCGTACAGGTCAACCCGATGCGGCGCGACGCGGTGCCGGACACGCCGCTGGAAATCCAGAACCGGATGAACGAGATCAGCTTCAACGCCTCGCTCATGTCAGAGCTGCGGGCGGTGGGGTTCGTCAAGCGGCTGATCGCGCAGGGGCATATTGCGAAAGGCCAGATGAAGGACTTGCGGGTCCATATCATTGCCGACGATCCGCTGATGAACGACCTTTCGGCCACGACCAAGCTGCAACCGTCCGAACATATCGTGACGCGGCTGTTCGAGGCCGGGCGCAGCGCGGCAGAGGCGTTCCTGGCCACCTGCGACGGCGATCTTGAAAAGGCGGTGCCGGTCGATCTGGCGAAGGTCTATAGCTGACGGGTCAGCGCGGTTCCTTGGGCAGCGGATAGACCAGCCCGCCCGACACGATCAGCTTGGCGGCATCCTCGACCTTCATGTCGAGGATGACCAGCTTGCTGGTGGGAACGAACAGCAGCATCCCGCTGGTGAAGGGGGTCAGGCCGACGAAGACCGAGGACATCTCTTCGCCATTGTCGGCCAGCCGGTCGGCCAGTTCGCCCTTGGGCCGGGTCGAGATGAACCCCAGCGCCCAGCTTCCGGGGCGGGGAAATTCGACCAGGCAGACCTTGTCGAAACTTTGTTCCTTCTTGTTGAAGAAGGTCTCGGCCACCTGCTTGATCGCGCCATAGACCGAACGCACGATCGGCGTGCGGTCCACCAGATTCTCGCCGGTGCGGATGATCGACCGGCCGATCAGGCCCTTGGCCATCCAGCCGATGATCACCGTGGCGAACAGGAACACCAGCACGCCGACACCGCGCACCGGGAATTCGTATTCCGGGCCGAACCAGCGCCCGATCAGGGCATCGGGCTGATAGGCGGCGGGGATGAGCGGCAGGATCCAGCCGTCTAACCAACCGATGAACGCCCAGACGATGTAGATCGTCAGGCCGATGGGCAAGACCACCACAAGCCCGGTCAGGAAACTGGCGCGAAGCCCGGCCAGAAGGCCGCGGCGGGGGGGATGGGGTTCGGTCATTGGGGCACCTGCATGGGCCCTAAATAGGCCGCAGGCCCCGGTCCGCGCAATGCCGCGCTGCCGAAAATCTGGCCGTTCACGACGCTTTGGCCAATTCCGCGGCAATCGCGGCGGCCAGCCGGGCATTCGACAGCACCAGCGCGATGTTCGCCTTCAGCGACCGGCCTTCGGTCCGCTCGAAAATCCGCTGTAACAGGAAGGGTGTGACGGCCTTGGCGGCGATGCCCTGCGCGGCGGCCTCGGCCAGCGCGGCCTCGACATGGGGCATGATTTCTGCGCGGGGGATTTCGGCTTCAACCGGAATGGGGTTGGCAACCAGTTGGCCGCCCGGCAGGCCCAGAACACAGCGCAGGCGGTGTGCGGCGGCGATCTCGGCGGCGCTGTCCATCCGAAGGGGCGCCTTCAGACCCGAGACGCGCGACCAGAAGGCGGGAAAGTCATCCTGCCCGAAAGCGATGACCGGCACGCCATGGGTTTCCAGCACCTCAAGCGTCTTTGGCAGATCGAGAATGGCCTTGGCCCCGGCGGCAACCACCGTGACCGGCGTCTGCGCCAGTTCCAGAAGGTCGGCGGAAATGTCGAAACTGTCTTCGGCACCGCGATGCACCCCGCCGATGCCGCCGGTGGCAAAGACCGAAATCCCCGCCAGCCGGGCGCAGATCATGGTGGCGGCCACCGTGGTTGCGCCGGTGGCGCCGCTGGCCAGGCAGGCGGCAATGTCGGCGCGGCTGAGCTTGGCCACATTCTGCGCCTGACCCAACTGGTCCAGCGTGGCATCGTCCAGCCCGGCATGTATGCGGCCGCCGATCACCGCCATGGTGGCCGGCACCGCCCCGGCGGCGCGCACCTCGGCCTCAACCGCGCGGGCGGTTTCCACGTTCTGCGGCCAGGGCATCCCATGGGTGATGATGGTGGATTCCAGCGCCACCAGCGGCGCGCCGGTTTCCCGGGCGCGCAGCACTTCGGCCGAGCAGGTGAGGGGCAGGGTCGTCATGTTCCAACATCTCCTGAAACATAGGTGGCGGCGGCCTGAAGGGCGGCCTGCAAGGCCGCCTCACGCGGGGCGCCGCGCCGTTCGGCCACCAGATGGGCGGCCATGAAGGTATCGCCCGCGCCGGTCACGCGGGTGACCAGAACCTCGGGCGGCTTGCCGATGATGACGCCCTTGCCCTGCGTGCCCTCGGCGGCGGGGCGGCCGCCGTCGGTGACCAGAACCCGCTGCGCGCCGCGCGCCAGCAGCGCCTCGGCCGCTTCGGCGGCGGTGGCCGCGCCGGCGCGCGACAGAAGATTGGCCTCTTCAAGGTTCACATAAAGCGTGGTGCCGGGGTGGGCCAGCAGCGGGCGCAGCCGTTCGGCCTTGCCGGGGCTGGCGGGGGCCACACGCAGATCGGCGGCGGCAAACAGCGGCGAGGCGGCAATGTCGGACAAGAGCGCCTCGGTCAGGTTGCCGTCCAGCGCCACCTGTCCGGCCCAGGGCGCCGTGGCCGAGCCAAGCCGGCCATCGGCCAGCGGGCGCAGGATGCGGTCGCCCGCGGTTTCCAGCGAATGGGCATCCGCCACCGCCGCAATCAGCCCGTTCGCGCCTTCGACCGCCATGTAGCGGTCGGTCGGCAGATCGTCCGAGCGATAGGCGAAGGAGGTGTCCACCCCCATTCGCTGACAGGCGGCAACCAGTTCGTCGCCTTCGGCATCGCGGCCGATGGCGGTCAGGGCGGCGGGTTGCAACCCGAAACGCGCCAGCGTCATCGCGATGTTCATGGCCACGCCGCCGGGCAGGCGGGTGATGCGGCCCGGCACGTCGGACCCCAGCCGCATCGCCGAGGGCGAGCGACCGATGATGTCCCACAGGACCGAACCTATGCAAAGGATGTCGGGTTTCGTCATGCCGCCTTCATCGCCCAAGGCCCGCCCGCGCGCAAGGACCGCCCGCAAGCGCCGCACCAGCCTTTGCGCAAGCACCGGGCCGGGGCCTGCGGCGCGGGTATTTGGCCCAAGTGGACGGGCAAGGGGGTTGCGCCGGGGGCAGGGGGCGGCTATATGCGCGCCACTTCACAGGTGGAGCTTGGGCTTTTGCGGGGAGAAATCCCGCAGGGTCCGCCGGTTGGGGCGCAAGCCCTGAAGACGGCTTCACCGAGGATCAAACCGGAAAAGGACAAGGCATGGCTCTTCCCGAGTTCTCCATGCGTCAGCTCTTGGAAGCTGGCGTTCACTACGGCCACCAGACCGCCCGCTGGAACCCCCGCATGGGCGAGTACATCTATGGTGACCGCAACGGCATTCACATCATCGACCTGACGCAGACCGTTCCGCTGCTGGACCAGGCGCTGAAGGTTGTGCGCGACACCGTCGCCAAGGGCGGCCGCATCCTGTTCGTCGGCACCAAGCGCCAGGCACAGAAGCCCGTCGCCGAAGCCGCCGAAAAATGCGCGCAATACTACATGAACCACCGCTGGCTGGGCGGCACCCTGACCAACTGGAAGACCATCTCGGCCTCGATCCAGCGCCTGAAGCAGATCGACGAAGTGCTGGCTGCCGGCGCCGAAGGTCTGACCAAGAAGGAACGCCTGAACATGGAACGCGACCAGGCGAAGCTGCAGGCTTCGCTGGGCGGCATCCGTGAAATGGGCGGCGTGCCGGACCTGCTGTTCATCATCGACGTGGGCAAGGAAGACCTGGCCATCCTGGAAGCCAACAAGCTGGGCATCCCGGTGGTGGCCGTGGTCGACACCAACTGCTCGCCCAAGGGCGTGAGCCATGTCATCCCGGGCAACGACGACGCCGCCCGCGCGATTGCGCTCTATTGCGACCTGATCGCCCGCGCCGCGCTTGACGGCATGTCGGCCCAACTTGGCGCCGCCGGCGTCGATCTCGGCGCGCTGGAAGCCGCGCCGGTGGAAGAGGCCGCCGCCGCCGAGGCGTGAGCTTTTGTCACCCATCTGACATGCGGCGGGGGGATACCCCCGCCGGACCTCATTCCGATTCCAGGAGACTGACATGACCGTCACCGCACAGATGGTGAAAGAACTGCGCGATTCGACCGGCGCAGGCATGATGGACGCCAAGAAGGCGCTGACCGAAACCAACGGCGACATGGATGCCGCGGTGGACTGGCTGCGCACCAAGGGCCTTGCCAAGGCCGCCAAGAAGGCCGACCGCGTGGCCGCCGAAGGTCTGGTGGGCGTGGCCGTGGCCGATGGCCGGGGCGTTGCCGTCGAGATCAACTCGGAAACCGACTTCGTGGCCAAGAACGCCGACTTCCAGTCGCTGGTGCGCGAGGTGACCAAGGTTGCCCTGCAGACCGGCGATTCGGTCGAAGTGGTGCGCGCGGCCGACCTGAACGGCAAGACCGTGGATGAGGTGATCCAGGAATCGATCGCCCGCATCGGCGAGAACATGACCCTGCGCCGCCTGCACGTTCTGGAAGGCGACACCGTGGTGTCCTATGTCCACAACGCCGCGACCGACGGCATGGGCAAGATCGGCGTGCTGGTCGCGCTGAAGGGCCCGGCCGACAAGGCGAAAGAAATCGGCAAGCAGTTCGCGATGCACATCGCCGCGACCTCGCCGCTGGCGCTGTCGGAAGGCCACCTCGACCCGGTGGTGCTGGAGCGGGAACTGGCCGTGCAAACCGCCAAGGCGCTGGAAGAAAACGCGTCCTCGGCCAAGCCGAAGCCCGATGCGGTGATCCACAACAACATCATCCCGGGCCGGATGAAGCGCTTCCTTGCGGAAAACACGCTGCTGGGCCAGGCCTTCGTGGTGAACCCCGACCTGACCGTCGAACAGGCGGCCAAGGAAGCCGGGGTCGAGATCACCGGCTATGCCCGCGTGGCCGTGGGCGAAGGCGTCGAGAAGAAGGCGGAAGACTTCGCCGCCGAAGTCGCCAAGATGGCGCAAGGCTGATCAGACCGTAGGGTCTGGCGGCAAGGCCCGTGCCGGGGAAACCCGGTGCGGGCCTTCGCATCTGTGCCGAACGGGGAAGGGGGCGCGGACCTGCCCCCGATGACGCTGGGGATGAGGACAAGGAGGGCAGGTCGCGCATAGGCCGGCCATGGGGAACTCATGACCAGCGGCGTCCCGCCGACCGCAAAATCCGGCACGGAGAGACAGGCAGAGAGCGGTCGACCGTAACTCCGTAATGCGGTGGGTCGGCCGCCCCTGTTCCCTGGCCCAAGGCCACCTTCCACGGAACGGCCTGACCTTGCGTCATGCCCTGACTGGCGGCGAGTGGGGGATTCCCCACCTGCGCGGTTTTGTCCTATCCGGCCGCCTGGGCCTGCGGTTGTGTCGGGCGCTGGAAGATCATGTTCAGCAGGGCGCCCTTGGCCACCGCCTGCGCGGTTGTCTCGACCGCAAGCGCCTCGCGCGCAAGGCGAAGGTGCTTTTCCACCATGGCCGGGCTGACACCCATCAGCAGGGCCACGTCCTGCGTGGTCTTGCCATCGGCCACCCATTCCAGCGCCTCGCGCTGGCGGGGGGACAGGGCGCGCGCACGGGCCAGATGCGGTAGTTGGACAATACGCAGGTGCATCACATGCGCCAGCGCCAGGATTTCGTCCTGATGCGTGGCCCAGATCCGTTCCACGGCGTCATGATCCAGCCCCGGATCGGCCAGCAGGCCCATGGCCCCCTTGGCGCGGGCCGAGGCTTCGGGAAAGCTGACGGTGATGCCGGCGTTGACGCCCATCGCCACGTTCTGCCGCACAGACTCGGCTTCTTCGACGGTCAGGCGGCCGGCTTCATAGGCGTCTTTCACCCATTTCCAGGTGCAGGCGCCGGAATTGTGTTCGGCCCAGCGGAAGACCGGGGTCCGGGCGTAGAAGCCGCCGCGAAAATACCGCTTGGCATAATCGGCGTCGCAGGTGGTCAGGAACAGCGCATCGTCCGGGTCACCGATGGTGCGCAGGTGGCGGAACCGGGTGAAGCCATAGTTCACGCGCGAAAAGCCCAAGGTCGCGAAATGCCCGGTGGCCAGTGTCCAGGCGTCGTCTATGCTGGTCGCCTCGGCCACGCCGATCAGCAGTTTCAGCAAGGTGCTGCCGCTCATCTCAGTCTCCTTCACGCCACAGATGTCGCGTCTGGAACGGGGCAGGTTGTCCTTGTCCCTTCTCCTGTCATATGCAGACACCGGCGCCCTGTCGAGACTCAGGGCTATCAGGATGGAATCATGACGGAAGATGTCATCATCATTGGCGGCGGGGTCATGGGGGCCTCGGCGGCTTACTGGCTGACGCGGTTTTCGCCCGGTTTGCGCGTTCTGGTGGTTGAGCGCGACCCCGGATATGAGCGTGCCGCAACCGCGCTGTCGGTGGCATCGGTCCGGCAGCAGTTTTCGTCGGCCGTCAATGTAAGGATCTCGCGCTTCGGCATCGACTTCATCAGGAACTTCGCGGAACGCATTGGTCCTGCTGCGGAAATTCCGTCACTGGGGCTTAAGGAAAACGGCTATCTTTTCCTGACCACGCGGCCCGAGCAGGTGGCGGTGATGCAGGAACTGGCCGAGATGCAGCGCGCCGAAGGCGCCGCGACCGAGGTCTGGGATGCCGCCGAACTGGGCCGGCATTACCCCTGGTTGAACACCGAAGACATCGCCGCCGCCAGCTTCGGCCCGCGCGATGAGGGCTGGTTCGACAACATGGGCCTGTTGCATGGCTTCCGCAACGCGGCCCGCGCGCAAGGCGCGAAATTCATCAAGGCCGAGGCGACGGGCCTGCAAATGACCGCCGGCCGCGTGACCGGAGTCGAGATCGAGGGCAGGGGTCTGGTGCCCTGCGGCGTGGCGATCAACGCCGCCGGCACCCGCGCGTCGCGCGTCATGGCCTGGGCCGGGCTTGACCATCCGGTTGAACCGCGCAAGCGCACGGTCTTTGTGATCGACGCGCCCAATGCGCGCCATCCCGATGCGCCGCTGATGATCGACCGCGATTATTACCTGCGTCCCGAAGTTCAAGGTCGCTGGATCGTGGCGACGGTTCCGCAGGATGACGGGCCTTGCGACGTCAATGACTTCGAGCCGGATCTTCACTTGTTTGAAGAGGCCATCTGGGAACCGCTGTATCACCGCGCACCGGGGTTCGACGCGGTCAAGGTCGTTCGGCACTGGGTTGGCCATTACGATTACAACACGCTGGACCAGAACGCGATCCTTGGCCCGCATCCGGCGGTGCCGAACCTGTTCCTGATGAGCGGCTTTTCAGGCCACGGCTTGCAGCAATCGCCGGCCATTGGGCGTGGCACGGCTGAATATGTTCTGAACGGTGGATGGCAAAGCCTTGATCTATCAGAGCTTTCGATTGACCGCGTGCTGCGGGGCGAACCGCTGCTGGAACGGGCCGTGGTCTGACGGACAGGCAGTTATTTTACATAATACTGATTATGCGAAAAATGGATGAGGCAGTTAAAGCACCTGCCTCATCCTGTTCTGGCCCCTTGTTCTGGCTCTGTGCGGCCCCCGGATCACGCCTCCAGCTCGGCGTCCCAATACAGGAAGTCGAGCCAGCTTTCGTGCAGGTGGTTTGGCGGGAACTTGCGGCCGTGGGTCTGCATCTCTTCGGCGGACGGTGCCACGGGCGGCCGGCGCAAGGTCAGCCCGGACTGGCGCAGCGTCTTACTGCCCTTGCGCAGGTTGCACGGCGAACAGGCTGCGACGACGTTTTCCCAACTGGTCAGCCCGCCCCGCGACCGCGGGATGACGTGATCGAAGGTCAGGTCGCCCTTCGATCCGCAATACTGGCAACAGAATTCGTCGCGCAGAAAAAGATTGAAGCGCGTGAAGGCCACGCGCTTCTGGGGTTTGACGAATTCTTTCAGGACGACGACCGACGGGATGCGGACTTCCTGCCTCTGGCTTCGGACAACCTCGTCATATTCGGCCAGGATCTGCACCCGGTCCAGAAAGACCGCCTTGATCGCCTCTTGCCAGGGCCAGAGGCTGAGCGGGTAATAACTGAGCGGCCGGAAATCGGCATTGAGCACCAAAGCCGGAAAATGCTTCAACGCACCGGGATCGCGTACGAAATGGGTCCTGAAGTCGCCGTCCATCCGTAGATGACTCCCGCTTCGCCTGACTGCCACTGGCATCAGGACGGGCACCCCGCCCCGACGGCACCGACTATATCTGGAAGGATTGTGCTGGCAACCCCGAGATATTGTCAATGTGCGCCCGCTTTCTGGCAGGCGCACATGACAGGCGTTTGACAGTCTGCCTGCCCGGAAAGCGGGCGATGTGGTCAGGCGGCCGCCTGAACCGCGTGGCCGGTCAGCACCTTGACCAGATGCGCGCGATAGGCGGGCGTTCCATGCAGGTCGTGGATCATGCCGTCGGGCGAAACCGTCAGCCCCGCGATGGCCGAAGCCGCGAAATTGGCCGACAGCGCCGCCTCGGCCTCGGTCCAGCGGAAGACACCGTCGCCCCCTGCCCCCGTGACCGCCACCCGCACGCCATCGGCCGTTTTCGCGACGAAGACGCCGGTCAGCGCAAAGCGGCTGGCGGGCTGGTCGAACTTCACATAGGCGGCCTTCTGCGGGATCGGAAAGACCACCGAGGTGACAATTTCACCTTCGTGCAGCGCCGTGGTGAACAGGCCCTGGAAGTAATCATCCGCGGCGATGCGACGGCGGTTGGTGACGATCGTGGCGCCCGATGCCAGCACGCCGGCCGGATAGCAGGCCGAAGGGTCGTTGTTGGCGATCGAGCCGCCGATGGTGCCGCGGTTGCGCACCTGCGGGTCGCCGATGCCACCGGCCAGCGCGGCCAGCGCCGGATAGTGTTTCGCGGCCTCGCGCGCCACTTCGGCATGGGGGGTGGCGGCGCCGACATGCAGGCCCCCTTCCCCGATGCAGACGCCCTTCAGCTCGGGGATGCCGGTCAGGCTGACCAGCGTCGCCGGGGCGGCAAGGCGCTGCTTCATGCTGGCAATCAGCGTCTGCCCGCCCGACAGCGCCTGCGCGCCGTCGGATTTCAGGGCGGCCAGCGCATCGGCCAGGGTTGCCGGTTTGACGAAGTCGAAGTTGTGCATCTGAACCTCCCTCAGCGCTGGTGCATCGCGGCCCAGACGCGGGCCGGAGAGACGGGCATGTCGATATGGTCGATGTGGCTGTAGCCGCCGCGTTGCAGGGCGTCGATCACGGCATTCACCACGGCGGGTGGGCTGCCGATGGCCCCCGCCTCGCCGCAGCCCTTCACGCCCAGCGGGTTGTGGGTGCAGGGCGTGATGCAGCTATGATCCACCTTGAAGAACGGCAGATCATCGGCGCGCGGCATGGCGTAATCCATGAACGAGCCCGACAGAAGCTGTCCGTTCTCGTCGAAGACGCAGTTTTCCAGCATGGCCTGGCCAATGCCTTGCGCCAGACCGCCATGCACCTGCCCTTCCACGATCATCGGGTTCACCACATTGCCGAAGTCATCGGCGGCGGTGAAGGCCAGGATCGTCACCTTGCCGGTGTCGGGGTCGATCTCCAGCTCGCAGCCATAGGCGCCGGCGGGATAGGTGAAGTTTGACGGGTCGTAGAAGGCGGTCTCTTCCAGCCCCGGCTCAAGGCTTTCCAGCGGGTAGTTGTGCGGCACATAGGCGGCCAGCGTGATGTCCACCCAGGTCTTTGACCTGTCGGTGCCCGCCACGGTGAACTTGCCGTCCTTGAACTCGATGTCCTGTTCGCTGGCCTCCAGCAGATGCGAGGCGATCTTCTTCGCCTTGTTGATGATCTTGTTGGTGGCCTTGACCATGGCAGAGCCGCCCACCGCCAGGCTGCGTGACCCGTAGGTGCCCATCCCCATCGGGCTGTTCGACGTGTCGCCGTGGACGATCTCCACCTGACTGGCGTCGATGCCGATCATCTCGGCCACGACCTGGGCGAAGGTGGTCTCATGCCCCTGCCCGTGGCTGTGGCTGCCGGTGAAGATGGTGATCGAGCCGGTGGCGTTCACCCGCACCGTGGCGCTTTCGTAAAGCCCGGCCCGCGCGCCCAGTTGCCCGACAAGGTTTGACGGCGCAATGCCGCAGGCCTCGATGTAATGGGCAATGCCGAAGCCGCGCAAACGCCCGCGTTTCTTCGACTCTTCGGCCCGCGCGGCAAAGCCGGCGTGGTCGGACAGTTCCAGCAGCTTGTCCATCGTGGCCTGATAATTGCCGGTGTCATAGACCACGGCGACCGGCGTCTGATAGGGAAACTGGTCGGGCTGGATGAAGTTCTTGCGCCGCAGTTCGACCGGGTCCACCCCCAGTTCGCGCGCCGCCTTGTCGATGATCCGTTCCAGTTGATAGGTCGCCTCGGGGCGGCCTGCGCCGCGATAGGCATCGACCGGCACGGTGTTGGTGAAAACGGCTTTCACGTTCACATAGACCAGCGGCGTCTTGTAGTTGCCGGCCATCAGCGTGCCGTGCAGCCAGGTGGGAATCGAGGGCGCGAAGGTGCTGAGATAGGCGCCCATGTTGGCATGGGTTTCGGTGCGCAGCGCCAGGAAGTTGTGGTCCTTGTCCAGCGCCAGTTCGATCCGGGTCAGGTGGTCGCGGCCCTGTGCATCGGAAATGAAGGCTTCGCTGCGCGAGGCGGTCCATTTCACCGGGCGTTTCACCTGCTTGGCGGCAAAGGTCACCGCCGCCTCTTCGGCATAGTGATAGATCTTCGACCCGAAGCCGCCGCCCACATCGGGCGCCACCACGCGCAGCTTGGATTCCGGGATGCCCAGCACGAAGGCGCCCATCAGCAGCCGGATGACATGCGGGTTCTGGCTGGTGGTATAAAGCGTGTGCATCCCCGAATGGTCTTCGTAATCGCCCACGGCGACGCGGGGTTCCATCGGGTTGGCGACAAGGCGGTTGTTCACCAGATCCAGCGTGATGTGATGCGCGGCGCCTTCAAAGGCCTTGGCCACGGCCTCGCGGTTTTCCTCGACGAAACCCCAGTCGTAGCACAGGTTCGAGGTCAGCTCGTCATGCACCTTGGGCGCATCGGGCTTGAGCGCGTCCTTCATGTTCAGGACGGGCGGCAGTTCCTCGATCTCGACCCTGATCGCCTCGGCGGCGTCGCGGGCCTGATCCAGCGTTTCGGCCACCACCATGGCGATGGGATCTCCGACATGGCGCACCTTGCCATCGGCCAGAACCGGGTGTTTCGGTTCCTGCATCACCTTGCCGAAGCGGTCTGTCACCTGCCAGCCGCAGGGAATACCGCCGACGCCGGCGAAATCGGCCGCGGTGAAGATCCGCACCACGCCCGGCATGTCTGATGCCGCCGCGGTATCAACCGACTTCAGCCGCCCATGCGCCACGTCGCTGCGCAGGAAGAAGGCGTAAAGCTGGCCGCGGATGTTGATGTCGTCGGTATAGCGTCCCTTGCCGGTCAGGAACCGCACGTCTTCGCGCCGCTTCACGCTGGCGCCGATGCCACCATCTTTGGGCATGGTATCCTCCCTGAGTGTGCCTGTGGCGGGTGCGCGGATGCGCGCCCTGCCCCGTTGTTCCCTGCCCGGTTATTCCGCGGCGATCTTCGAAACGTCCTGCCCCGAGGCCTGCAACACCGCCTTGACGATGTTGTGGTAACCGGTGCAGCGGCAGATGTTGCCTTCCAGCCCGTGGCGCACCTCGGCCTCGGTGGGCGACGGGTTGTCGGCCAGGAGCGCCGCCGCCGACATCACCATGCCGGGGGTGCAGAAGCCGCATTGCAGGCCGTGATTGTCCTGAAAGGCCTGTTGCAGCACTGAAAGCGATCCGTCGGGGTTGGCCATGCCTTCGATGGTCTTCACCTGGGCGCCGGCCACATCCAGCGCGAAGACCGTGCAGGATTTCACCGCGCGGCCATCGACATGCACCACGCAGGCGCCGCATTGGCTGGTGTCACAACCGATATGGGTGCCGGTCAGCCCCAGCCCGTCGCGCAGGAAGCTGGACAGCAGCGTCCGCCCCTCCACCTCGCCCGAGACGGACTTGCCGTTCACGGTCATCGAGACCTTCGTCATAAGCTCCTCCCTGGGTATGCCTTGGTATCGTCCTTTGGTGCGGGTCAGACGCCGATCATGCGGCGGAACCAGCCCTTCTTGTGATCTGCGCCGTCGCCGGTGGCCTCGGCCTCTTCTGCCGCCTCGGCGGCGGCAGCCTCCACTTCGGCGGCGGCGGCAAGTTCTTCCTCGGTCGGCGGTTCCACCGCATCCTGAAACCGGGCAAAGAATTCGTCGGCCATCTTCTTGGCGAAGCTGTCCACGATGCGGCTGCCCAGTTGCGCGATCTTGCCGCCGACGCTGGCATCCACGTCATAGGTCAGCCGGGTGCCTTCGAGGATCGGCTCCAGCGTGACCGCCGCCCCACCCTTGGCAAAGCCGGCAACACCGCCCTTGCCTTCGCCGGTGATGGTCAGCGACCTGCCTTCCACCACGTCGGAAAAGCTGACATGGCCGGTGAAGGTGGCGCTGACCGGGCCAACCTTCTGTTTCACCACGGCCTCGAACCCCTCGGCCACGCTGCCGGTCATCGACTGGCAGCCGGGAATGCACTGGTGCAGGACTTCGGGGTCCAGGATCGCCGCCCATACCATTTCGGGGGCGGCCGCAATGTCGCGGCTGTCGCTCAGCTTCATGTTGCTCTCTCCCTCTGCGAGAAAGCCTAAGGGCCGGATCGCCGCCGCGCCATTCTCCGATAGTCGTATCCCGGCCGTCGCATTTTCCGGGCCAAGGCGGGCGGTCACAGCGCCGCAAGCGCCTTGCGCAGGCTGTCGGCGTCAATGGGTTTCTGGATCAGCCCGATCCCGGCAGCCCGCGCCGCCCCGGCCAGTTCGGGCGCGCGGTCGGCGGTGATCAGCCGCGCGGGCAAGGCGCCGTGGCGGGTGTGCAGCGCGGTCAGGAAGGCCAGCCCGTCCATCCCCTGCCCCAGTTGCTGATCCACCAGGAACAGGTCGGGCAGGATGCCGATTTCTTCAATCAGGGCAAAGGCTTCTTCGCCCGAGGCGGCTTCAAGCACCCCCAGGCCCCAGCGTTCCAGCGTCAGCCCCATGGCGCGGCGCAGGTCGGCGTCGTTTTCCACCAGAAACACGATCCGGCTTTCAAATCCGGGCGCGTGCTCGGGCGGCGCGGTCCGGGGCGCGGGCGGCAGTTCGGCCGCCAGCGGGCCGGCCAGCGGCAGATGCACCCGGAAGGTGGTGCCCCGGCCCAGATGCGAGGTCAGGCCCAGCGGATGATCCAGCAACACACAGGCCCGTTGCACGATGGCCAGCCCCAACCCCATGCCTTCGCTGGCAGAGGCGCGGGCGTTCAGGCGGTGGAATTCCTTGAAGATGTCGTCCTGCGCCTCGGCGGGGATGCCGGGGCCGGTGTCGCGCACCTCGACCACCACCTGCGCGCCCTGCCGCCGCGCCCCGACCAGCACGCGCCCGGCATCGGTGTAGCGGATGGCGTTGCCGATCAGGTTCTGCAGAATGCGGCGCAGATAGACCGGATCGCTTTCGACCACCGCACCGCAAGGCAGCACGCGCAGCCGCAGCCCCTTGGCCGCCGCCATGGGGGCGAACTCCTCATGCAGTTGCGCCAGCAGACGGCCCAGCCGCACCGGGCCGACGCTGACCGCCGCCTTGCCGGATTCCAGCTTCGAGATGTCCAGCAGCGCGTCCAGAATCCCCTCGACCGAGATCAGCGCGTTCTGCGCCTTTTCCAGCGCCACGCGGGCCGGGTCCGCCAGCCCGGCGGGTTCGATGGCCGACAGGAACAGCTTGGCCGCCGACAGCGGTTGCAGCAGGTCATGGCTGGCGGCGGCGACAAAGCGCGACCGGCTGGCGTTGGCGCGTTCGGCATGGGCCAGCGCATCCTGCAATTCCAGCGTGCGTTCGGTCACGCGGGCCTCAAGCGTTTCCTTGGCGCGGCTCAGCGCCTCCAGCGCCTCGCGCTCGGCGGTGACATCGGTGAAGCTCATCACGAAGCCGCCGTCGGGCATGGCCTGGGCAAAGACATCCAGGATCGGCCCGCCCCCTTGCCGGACCGAGAAGGACAGCGCCCCCTGCCGGCCGCCCGCCGCCACCCAGTCCATCAGCCGCGCTTCTGTCATGCCGGCGCCAAAGGCCAGCGCCGCGCGGATGCGGTTCAGCAACTGGTCGAAGGACGCGCCCATCCGCAGCCGCCCGGCCGGCAGCGACAGCAGGTCGGACAGGCGCTGGTTCCAGCCGATCAGCCGCCCCCCGCGATCAAAGATCGCGACGCCCTGATTGATATGGTCCAGCGTGGCGCGGATCACCCGCGCCTGATCATCCAGCAGCTTGCCGCGTTCGTGCCGTTCGGCGCGGATGATGTCGGTCACATCGGTTTGCAGGATCACCGTGCCACCGTCCGCCGTGCGGTGTTCGCTGACCTGCACCCAATGGTCGCGGATCATGCGGACGTTGAAGATGACGTGCCGGTCCTGATGCCGCTGCATCCGCCGCACCACCCAGGCCTCGGGCGTTTCGGTTTCGGGCAGCGCAAGGAAGGCGGACCGGCTGACCCGTTCGACATAATCGGCAAAGGGCAGGCCGGGCGTCAGCTTGCCGCGCAGGTCCAGCATGTGCATCCCGAAGCGCGAGTTGCACATGACCAGCCGGTCCTCGCGGTCGAACAGGGCAAAGCCTTCCTGAATGGTCTCGATCGCATTGGCCAGGTTCTGGCGGGCCGTCTCGGCCTCGGCCTTGGCTTCGGCAAGGCGGGCGTTGCTGGCGTTCAGCAGCGACAGCGCGCGTTCCAGATCGCGGGTGCGGTCGCGCACCTGTTCTTCCAGCAGGGCCGCGCGCTGGAACTGGGCATAGGCCGCGCCGGAATCGTCGGTAACCCGCTCCATCCGGCGCATCAGGGCGGTGGCGATGGTCAGCAGCTTTTCGGCCCGGCGTTCGGGGCCATCGGCGGGGTCGATCAGCGTCTCGATCATGGCCCGCCGCCCCCCTCTGGCGGCCAAAGCGCGACGCCGGTCATGGTCTGGTTGACGTGGATGGAATTCCACTGCTCGCCATAGGTCGAGAAGCCCGCCACCCCATGCGCCGCCAATATGCGCGACACCGCGCCGTAGCGCTGCTTTTCCTGCGCCTCCATCCGGCGCAGCAGGCAATCGCAGGCCAGGATCGCCGCCGGCGGCCGGTCCTGCCCCAGCGCGGTCAGGGCGGCGTCCAGATGGTCGGCCATATCCACGGGTTCGGCCAGCGTCAGCACCAGCCCCTCGTCTATGGCCGAAAAGAACACCAGATCGCCGTTCGGGGCCATGCGCTGGATGGCGCGAACATGGTGGCGTCCACCGATGCGCACCACCACCGGATGCGCGGCAAAGGTGAAGGCGGTCAGTTGCGCGGGGTCTTTCCCCAGCAGCCGGGCATATTCGCGGGCGGCGGGTTCGGCGTTGATGCGGTGAACGATGCGGCGGCTTGGGTCGGCCCCGGTCACCACCATGCGCCGGTCGGTCGGAACCAGATGGTCAAGGCTGAACACCCTGACCCGGCAGGCGGTGCGCACCATCGCCAGCACGGCGGCATTGCGGCGGAACCGCCCAGCCCACAGCACGAAGGTTTCGCCAAAGCGCAGCCCGTCGCCGGCCGAGCCGCCGAACAGCGGCACCGGGCCAAGGCCGGGGCCAAGGGCGGCGGTCAGCGCGTCCTCGCGGATCGACAGGCCATCGACCATGAGAAAGGCGAACTCGCCCTCCCAACCGGGGTGGCGGTCGGCGGTGGCGGCGCGGGCGCGGATCATGCGGCCGATCGCTTCCTGACCGTCGATCCGGTCCAGGTCGATGGGCAGAACCTCGGCCGCGAAGGTGCTGGCGGGCAGCCCCACGGCGACGACCGTGCCTTCGCCATAGCCCGCCCCCGCGATTTCGCCGGCGGTGGTGCAGCCGATCACCGGCGCCGTGTCGAAAGCGCCGCCGTCCAGCGCGGTTTCCAGCGCCGCGCGGTCCGCCTCGGGCGAGACGAACAGCAGGATCAGCGCAAAGGGCCCCTGCCCCAGACCGACGGCAAGCCGCGACAGAACTGCCGGATCGCGCGCATCGGCCTGCGCGCGCGGCAAGACCGCCGCGCCCGGGCTGGTGCCAAGGCTTTCCCCCCGTCCGTCCATCTTCGGCCTCCCCGCCGAACATGAAGCCTAAGCCGCAGCATCCCGCTGCGTAAAGGGCCGCGTGCGACTGACCGCGCTCAGCCGTCTTCCGGCATCAGGCTGGTGAAATCGGTGGCCTTGGCCATCAGCACCGCCTGCGTCCGGCTTTGCACCCCCAGCTTGCGCATGATCGCGGTGACATGCGCCTTGACCGTGGTTTCCGCGATGGTCAGATCCCAGGCGATCTGCTTGTTCAGCTTGCCTTCGCAGATCAGTTGCAGGATGCGCGATTGCTGCCGTGTCAACAGCGCCAGCCGCGAAATCGCCTCTTGCCGGGTCGAGGGGCGGGCGCCGCCGGGTGGTTCCGCCTCATATCCTTCGGGAAGGTAGCGCCCGCCGCCGCGCAGCGCGTCCACCGCCGCGCGGAACACGTCGCGCCGGGCGTGTTTGGGCACAAATCCCGCCGCCCCCGCCGCCAGACAGGCGCCGATCACGCGCGGATCGGCCATCGAGGACACCACCAGAACCGGCACCTCGCCCGCCGCCTGCCGCAGGCGGATCAGCCCGTCGATGCCGGTCACATCGGGCAGGTTCAGGTCCAGCACCACCAGATCGGGCAAGGGCGCGCGGTCCAGCCGGGCCAGCGCGGTTTCCAGCCGGTCGGCAGTTTCCACCGCGCCCAGTCCCGCCACCGCCTTCAGCGTCATCGACAGCGCGTCACAGAACAACGGATGGTCGTCCACGATCAGGGCCGTGGCCATGGGGCGCGGGGCGATACGGGCTGGCGTCGGGGTCATCGGAAAGCGGTCCCTTGCGTGCTGGGGGTCAGACTAGCGCCCCTTGCCGGTTGTGGCCACAGGCGGAAAGTCGGACATGCGCGCCGGCGATCCGGCCAGTGGCTTGCGCGGGAAGCGCGCATTTTCTATGCCTGCCGCCAATGTAAGAGGACTGGCCCGATGCCCCTGACCCGCCGCGCGACCCTGATGCTTTTGCCGCTGGCGCTGGCCGCCTGCGCGGCCCGCCGCCCCGAACCTTCGCGCGCCGCCGGCGACACGCCCGAGATGCACGCGCTGGTGCGCAAATATGCCGGCATCCACGGCATTCCCGAAAGCCTGCTGCACCGGGTGATCCGCCGCGAAAGCGGCTATAACCCGCGCGCCCGCAACGGGCCCTATTACGGGCTGATGCAGATCCATCCGGGCACCGCCAGGACCATGGGCTACAAAGGTTCGCCCGAGGGCTTGCTCGATGCCGAGACCAACCTCATGTATGCGGGCAAGTATCTGCGCGGCGCTTGGCTGGTGTCGCGCGGCAGCGAAGACCGTGCGGTCATGTGGTATTCGAAAGGATACTATTACGAGGCCAAGCGGATGGGGCTGCTGAGGGAAACCGGGTTGAAGGGCTGAGGCCCTGCGGAAAGGCAAGGCATCATGGCGGCGCGCACCGCGGACATCTGCGTGATCGCCAACCCGAAATCGGGCGCCGCACAGCGCAACCCCGGCGCGCTGGATGCGGCGATGGCGGTCTTTGGTCCGCGCGCCGTGCTGCGCAAGTTCAGCGGCGACCCGGCCCCGCAGGCCGAACAGGCGGTGCGGGACGGGTTTCGCATCATCGTGGCCGCCGGGGGCGATGGCACGGTGGCGGGCGTGGCCCATGCCCTTGCCGGCACCGACAGCGCGCTGGCCGTTCTGCCGCTGGGCACGTTC
This sequence comes from Fuscovulum blasticum DSM 2131, assembly GCF_003034965.1. Lineage (GTDB taxonomy): Bacteria > Pseudomonadota > Alphaproteobacteria > Rhodobacterales > Rhodobacteraceae > Pseudogemmobacter > Pseudogemmobacter blasticus. Next base: position 72,856 of record NZ_PZKE01000005.1, read on the forward strand.
AACTATTTTGCCCGCGGCCTGCAGATGCCCGAAGACCCCGAGGCCGCCGCCCGGGCGATCCTGAGCGGACAGGACCATTCCATCGCGGTGGCCACGCTGAACGGCCGGCTGTTCCTGAACAATGTCTCGATCGGGCTTTACCCCGCGATCCTTGAGGAGCGCGAGGCGACCTATGCCCGCTTCGGCCGCTATCGGATTCTGGCGCATCTTGCGTCCTTGCGCACGATCCTGCGGTTCCAGCGCCCCTATCGCATGTTGCTGGAACTGGACGAGACCCGGCGGCTGGTGCGGACGCCGATGGTGTTCATCGCCCGCTCGGCCTATCAGCTTGACCAGTTCGGACTGAAAGGCGGCGAAGCGATTTCGGCCGACCGTTTCGCGCTGTTCCTGGCGCAGAAACAGACGCGGCTGGGGTTCCTGCGGCTGGCCTGGCGGCTGGTGCGGCGGCGGGTGGACCATGACCGCGACGTGCAGGTGCTGACGCCCGAACGGATTGGCATCACCGTGCTGGGGCGGCAGCGCATTTCTGTGGCGCTGGATGGCGAAAAGCTGCGGATGGACCTGCCGCTGACCATCGCGCTGTCGAATGACCAGCTTCATGTGATCGTGCCGCCGGAAAAGCCGCTGCCCGCCAAGGCACCGCCGCAGGGGCGCGGCGCATGACGCGGCTGCTGCATCTGTCCGACCTGCATTTCGGCGCGGTGGAGGATCGCTTGCTGGCGCCGGTGCTGGCGCTGGCGCGGGATCTGGCCCCGGATGCCGTGGTGATCTCGGGCGACCTGACACAGCGCGCCCGGCCTGACCAGTTCGCGGCGGCGCGCGCCTTCGTGGCGCAACTGCCCGCGCCGGTGCTTGTGGTGCCGGGCAATCACGACATGCCGCTTTACAACCTTGCCCTGCGCCTGCTGGCGCCGTTCCGGCGCTATTCCCGCGCCTTCGGGCCAGAGCTTGAGCCGCAGCTTGCCCTGCCCGGCGCGGTGATCCAGGGGGTGAATACCGCCGATCCGCTGGTGTGGAAGGCGGGCAGGATGCGCAATACCTCGCGCCGGCGTCTTGCCCGCAGCTTTGCCGAAGCGGCCTCCGAAAGCTGGCGCATCGCGGTGCTGCACCACGCGCCGGTGCCCGCCAGCGACGGAACGCCTGCCGACATGGCCCGCCCGGCCGATGCACTGGCCGCGCTTGCGGCAGCGGGCACCGACATCGTTCTGTCAGGCCACACCCACATGCCCCATTCCGGTTTCGCCGAAACGGCGGCGGGCACGCTGTTTTTGCAGGTGGGCACCGCCATCTCGACCCGGCGCAAGACCGGGGCCAATGATTTCAGCCTGATCGAGCTGCACCCCGGCCGGGTGACGCGGCGCAGTTGGCTGGCGCTGCCGGGGCAAGGCTTTGCCGAAGGCCCGGCCGAACACTTCCGCAAAGAGACGGGGGAATGGCAGACCGATGGCGCCGTGCCGGTGCCTGCCGCGCCCCCTGCCCCCTAATACCAGGCGTCGGCCACCTCGGCCTTGCGGCGCGCGACGAAATCGCGAAGCCCGTCGCGCAGACCTTCGTCCAGCGGCGGGGCTTCATATTCCGCCAGCCGCAGCTTCCACGCGCGGTTTGCCCGCGTCGCGGCGTCTTCGCTGCCGGCGGCTTCCCATTTCTCGAAGGGTTCGTTGTCGGCCAGCCCGCTGTCCCAGAAGGCGGTTTCGTAATGCGCCATAGTGTGCGAACAGCCGAAGAAGTGGTTGCCGGGGCCAACCTCGGCAAAGGCATCGACCGCCAACTGGTCATCGTCGATCTTCACCCCGTCCAGATAGGCGTGCAGCGCGCCGCAAAGATCGTCATCCAGCATGAATTTCTCGTAGGACATGCTGAGTAGCCCGTCCAGAAAGCCCGCCGCGTGAAGGATGAAGTTCGCGCCGCAATGCACGGCGGCCAGCATGGACATGGTGCCTTCGGTCATGGCCTGCGCATCGGGCAGTTTCGAGGTGGTGAAATTGCCCGAACAGCGCAGCGGCAGGTTCAGCCGGCGCGCAAGCTGGCCGATCACCATGCTGCCGATGGCCGGTTCCGGCGTGCCGAAGGTGGGGCTGCCCGACCGCATGGCCATGGACGACAGGAAGTTGCCGAAGATCACCGGCGCGCCGGGGCGTTCCAACTGGGTCAGCGCGCAGCCGGCCATGGTCTCGGCCAGGCTTTGGGCAATGCCGCCGGCATTGGTGACCGGCCCCATCGCACCGCCCAGGATGAAGGGCACCACCACCGCCGCCTGATTGGCCCGCGCATAGGCACGCAGGCTGCGGGTCATGGTGCCATCCCAGACCAAAGGTGAATTCACGTTCACATTGCCAAGGATCACGCAATTGCGGTCCACGAACTCTGTCCCGAACAGCAGGCGGCACATCTCGATACTGTCTTCGCTGCGCTCTTCTGCGGTGACAGACCCCATGAAGGGCCGGTCGGACAGTTCGATATGCGCCATCACCATATCAAGGTGGCGCTTGTTCACCGGCACGTCGGTGGGTTCGCAGATCGTGCCGCCGGAATGGTGCAGGTTGGGGCTGGACTGCGCCAGTTTGATGAAATTGCGGAAATCCTCCATCGTGCCGAAGCGGCGGCCCTGATCCAGATCCATCACAAAGGGGCTGCCATAGGCCGGCGCAAACACCACGTTGCGGCCGCCGATCTGCACCGATTTGGCCGGGTTGCGGGCGTGCTGGGTAAATTCGGCCGGGGCCGTTCTGAGGATTTCGCGCAGCATCCCCGGCTCGAACCGCACCCGCAGATCATCGACCTGCGCGCCGGCGCGGCGCCAGTGGTCCAGCGCGACCGGATCGTCGCGGAACTCGATCCCGGTTTCGGCCAGAATCCGGTCGGCGGCGCGTTCGATGCGGATCAGGTTTTCTTCGGACAGCACGTCATAGGTCGGGATGCCGCGCTGGATATAGGGCCGGCCGATGCCGCCGCCTTTGCGGCTGCGCTCCGCCGCCCGTGCCTGCCGTCCGCTGCGCCGCTGTTCGTTCATGGTTGCCCCCTGCTGCCGCCCCTGATCTGACGACAGTCCGTGGCCGGGGAATTGCCCGAAAACGACAAGGCGGCGGCGCAAAAACGCCAGCTTTCCCTTGGGTCAAACAATCCTTGGCCGGCAGAGGCAGACAGGGGCGATCCGACGCCCCTGCCCCTGCCCGCGCCTTGCGTCAGGTCACCACATCGGGCGCGGTGCGGCCGGTGTGGGTTTCAATCCCGGCAATGGCATGGGCCGCGCGGATGATCGGGGCCAGCGCCGCCTGCGGGTCTTCGGCCAGACCATCGGGGCCGGGCACATAGCGTTCCAGATACAGCCGCAGGGTTGCGCCTTCGGTGCCGGTGCCCGACAGGCGGAACACGGCGCGGCTGCCGCCGGCAAACAGCACCCGCACGCCCTGTTTCAGGCTGACCGAGCCGTCAACCGGGTCGGTATAGGCGAAATCATCCGCCGCCTCGACCACCAGCCCCTCCAGCGCGGTGCCGGGCAGGCTGGCCAGCTTTTCGCGCAAGGCGGCCATCATCGCATCGGCCTTGTCGGTGGGGATCGCCTCGAAATCGTGGCGGCTATAGTAGTTGCGACCGAACTTCGCCCAGTGTTCCTGCAGGATCTGGGCCACCGATTGCTTGCGCACGGCCAGAATGTTCAGCCACAAGAGGATGGCCCAGAGACCGTCCTTCTCGCGCACATGGTCGCTGCCAGTGCCGAAACTTTCCTCACCGCACAGCGTGGCACGGCCGGCATCCAGCAGGTTGCCGAAGAACTTCCATCCGGTCGGCGTTTCATAGGCCCCGATCCCCAGCGCGGCGGCCACCCGGTCGGCGGCGGCGCTGGTGGGCATAGACCGCGCGATGCCCTTCAGCCCGGCCTTGTAGCCCGGCGCCAGATGGGCATTGGCCGCCAGCACCGCCAGTGAATCCGAAGGCGAGACATAGATGCCACGCCCCACCACCATGTTGCGGTCGCCGTCGCCATCGCTGGCAGCGCCGAAATCGGGAGCGTCCTGACCGAACATCTCGTCCATCAGGGCCTTGGCCCAGGTGGGGTTCGGGTCAGGGTGCATCCCGCCGAAATCGGGCAGCGGCGCGGCGTTGACCACGGTTCCCTGTGCGGCGCCCAGCCGGTTTTCCAGGATTTCCACCGCATAGGGCCCGGTGATGGCGCACATGCTGTCCATCCGCATACGGAAGCCGCCGGCGAACATGCTGCGGATTGCCGGAAAATCGAAAAGGGTTTCCATCAGCGCGGCATAATCGGCCACCGGATCGACCACATCGACCACCATCCCGGCCAGATCGTGCCGGCCAATGCGGGCCAGGTCCAGATCCTGCGCCTCGACCATGTGGTATTCGGTGATCTCGGTGGTGCGGCGGTAGATCGCCTCGGTCACCGCTTCGGGTGCGGGGCCGCCGTTCGGCATGTTGAACTTGACGCCGAAATCCTCGGTCGGGCCGCCTGGGTTGTGGCTGGCCGACATGATGATGCCGCCATCGGTCTTGTTCAGGCGGATCAGATGGCTGGCCGCCGGGGTGGACAGAAACGCGCCCTGCCCCACGATCACCCGCGCAGCACCATTGGCCGCCGCCATCCGCAGGATCACCTGCGCCGCGCGGTCGTTGAAATAGCGCCCGTCGCCGCCCAGCACGAAGGTCTTGCCGGCGCATCCCACGACGTCAAAGACCGACTGGACGAAGTTTTCCAGATAATGCCGCGCCATGAAGACCGGGGTCTTCTTGCGCAGGCCGCTGGTGCCGGGCTTCTGCCCGGCGATGGGGGTGGTCTTGACGGTGGTGGTCATGGGGTCTCTCCCTCGGGAACATCGGGGCGCGAACGCAGCAACAGCACGGATTGCGCCGGCACCTCTTGCGGGGCCGGGCCTTCGGTCAGCTCGGGCCGGGTGGTATCAAGGATCAGCTCCCAGCGCGGCGCGGTGTCCGGCAGGCGCAGCGCGGTGGCCCCGCCACAGTTGAACACCGCCAGCACGGCGCCCGACCCGGGATCGCCGCCTTCGGCCGCCATGCGCAATTCCACGCACAGGCAGCGGAAGGCCGGATCGTGCCAGTCCTGCGGCGACGGTTCGCTGCCATCGGGGCGGCGCCAGATCACATCGCGCAGCCCGTCCGAAGGCCGGGCGCGGGCGTGCAGGAACCGGCGCTGGTGCAGAACCGGATGCGCCTTGCGCAAAGCGGCCAGCCGCGCCACGAACCCCGCCAGCGCCTGATCGGCATTGGCCCAGTCGATCCAGGAAATCTCGTTGTCCTGCGCATAGGCGTTGTTGTTGCCGCCCTGGGTCTGGCCGATCTCATCCCCCGCCAGCAGCATGGGCACGCCCTGGCTCAGCATCAGGGTTGCCAGCAGGTTGCGCTTGCGCAGCGCCCGCGCGGCCAGCACCGCCGGAACATTGGTCGGCCCTTCCACCCCCAGATTGTCGGAATGGTTTTCGGAATGGCCGTCGCGGTTGTCTTCGCCGTTGTCCCAGTTGCGCTTGACGGTGAAACTGACCAGATCCTGCAAGGTGAACCCGTCATGGCTGGTCAGGAAGTTGATGGACGATCCGGCGGACCGGCCCGAATGGTCAAACCGTTCGGCCGAACCCAGAAGCCGCGCCGCCAGATCGCGGGTCATCGCCACATCGCCGCGCCAGAACCGGCGCACGCCATCGCGGAAACGGTCGTTCCATTCCTGAAACGGATGCGGATAGGCCCCAAGCTGATAGCCGCCGGGACCGATGTCCCAGGGTTCGGCGATCAGCTTCACCCGGCTCAGCACCGGGTCTTGCCGGATCGCATCGAAAAAGCCGCCGTTCGGGTCAAACCCCTGCGCCTCGCGGCCCAGCACGGTGGCCAGATCGAAGCGGAAGCCGTCGACATGCGCCACCTCGACCCAGTAGCGCAGCGAATCCATCACCATCCGCAGCACCATGGGGTGCGTCAGGTTCAGCGTGTTGCCGGTGCCGGTGTCGTTGACATAGTTCCGCCCGCCATCGGCCAGCCGGTAATAGCTGGCGTTATCAAGCCCGCGGAAGCTGAGGGTCGGGCCCCACTGGTCGCCCTCGCCCGTGTGGTTGTAGACCACATCAAGGATCACCTCGATCCCGGCGGAATGAAGCCGGCGCACCATGGTCTGGAATTCCCACAGCCCGCCCTTGCCCATGTAGCGCGGTTCGGGCGCGAAGAAGCCGATGGTGTTGTAGCCCCAGTAATTGCGCAGGCCCCGCGTCACCACGAAGCGTTCGTCGATGAAGGCCTGCACCGGCAGCAGTTCCACCGCCGTCACGCCCAGTTTCAGCATGTGGTCGATCACCGCATCCGAGGCGAGGCCCAGATAGGTGCCGCGCAGGCCCTGCGGCACGCCCGGATGGCGCATGGTCAGGCCGCGCACATGCGCCTCGTAGATCAAGGAATCGGTGCGGGCGGTGGCGGGGGTGGTCGTCGTTGCCCCAGCCGAAGGACGGGTCTGTCACCACCGCCTTGGGCACCGCAAAGGCGCTGTCGCGGGTGTCATAGCTCAGATCGCCGCGCGCCGTGCCGATCTTGTAGCCCATCAGCGCATCCGACCATTTCAACCGCCCTTCCAGCGCGCGGGCATAGGGGTCCAGCAACAGCTTGTGCGGGTTGAAACGGTGGCCGCGTTCGGGGTCATAGGGGCCAAAGGCGCGGAAGCCGTAGACCGCCCCCGCCGTCAGCCCGCCGACATGGATGTGCCAGATGTCGCCGTCGCGGTCGCGGATCGGCAGGCGGGCCAGCTCCTTGCGACCATCGGGCGAGAACAGGCACAGTTCAATCAGTTCGGCATGGGCCGAGAACACGGCGAAATTCACGCCGTCACCCGTCAGCGTGGCGCCCATGGGCCAAGGCCTGCCGGGCGAAACGGAATGTCCGTTCGCCCGGATGCGGGGGGCGGTTGTCACCCTTGCAGCCCTTCGTAGAGGGCCGCATAGGCGGCGGCGCTGGTCTGCCAGCCCACCGGCGCGGCCATGGCATTCTGCTGCACGCGGCCCCAGGCCTTGCGGTCGCCATGCAGCGCCACCAGACGGCGCAAGGCCTGGCCCAGGGCCAGCGCATCGGTTGGCCAGAAGGTGATGCCGGTGGCCACACCCGTGGCCAGCGCGGCGGGCGAGGCGTTGATGACCGTATCGGCCAGCCCGCCCACCGCCGAGACGACCGGCAGCGCGCCATAGCGCAGCCCGTACATCTGCGTCAGGCCGCAGGGCTCGAACCGGCTGGGCACCAGCACGGCATCGGCCCCCTGGAACATGCGGTGGCTCAAGGCCTCATCATAGCCGATGCGGACGCCCACCCGCCCGGCAAAGCGCGCGGCCAGCCCGCGCATCGCGGCCTCAAGCCCCGGATCGCCGGTGCCGATCACCGCCAGCCCGCCGCCGGCGGCCACGAAATCGGGCAGCACGGCGGGCAGCAGGTCAATGCCCTTCTGGTCGGTCAGCCGCGACACGACAATCGCCAGTGGCCCCGGCACCTCAAGCCCGAATTCGGCGCAAAGGGCGGCACGGGCGGCGGCCTTGCCGGCCATGGCTTTCGGGGAATAGGGGTTCACGGGTTCGATCTCAGGCGACCACACCTCCAGATCGACGCCGTTCAGGATGCCCGAAACCACGCCCGCCCGCTGGGCGATCACCCCTTGCAGGCCCATGCCGAATTCCGGCCGCATCAGTTCGGCCGCATAGGTGGGCGAGACGGTGGTGATCCGGTCGGCGGTCACAAGGCCCGCCTTCAGGCTGGACAGCCCGCCGTAATATTCCAGCGCGCCGGGGTGGAAGGCGCCGAAGGGCAACCGCAGATCGCCCAGCAGCGCCGCCGGGCACTGGCCCTGAAAGGCGATGTTGTGGACAGTGATCACCGAACTGCACCCGCCGCTGCCGTGATAGGTCAGATAGGCGGGCGCCAGCGCCGCCTGCCAGTCATGCGCGTGCAGGATGTCGGGCCTCCAGCCCTCGATCCCTTCGCGGGCGATGCGCGCGCCGATCCAGCTCAGCGCGGCAAAGCGCTGGGGATTGTCCCAGTAATCGCCACCCGGCCCGCTGTAGGGGCCACCTTCGCGGTCATACAGATGGGGCGCGTCCAGCAGCAGCAGCGGCACACCGGCCACCTTGCCCTCAAGCACCCGGCCGGGGCCGCCCCACAGGGTTTCGTCGCGCATCACCTCGGGCCAGTCGGCCGCCATGCCGCGCAAGGGGCGGTAGGCCGGGATCAGCACCCGCATGTCCCAGCCCGCCCCGGCCAGCGCGGCAGGCAAGGCGCCCACGACATCGGCCAGACCGCCGGTCTTGATCAACGGCACACATTCCGATGCGACCGAAAGCACCCGCCCGCCCATCTGCCTTGGCCCCCTTGCCCGTTTCACGCCGCCTGCCCGGCCCTTACCCCAGGGCCCGGGCGCGCGCGTCCAGCATATCCTGCGTGATCAGCACGATACCAGTGTCGGTGCGGCGGAACCACCTGGCATCTTCCTTGGGGTCTTGCCCCACGACCAGGCCTTCGGGCACGATCACCCCGGAATCGATGACGCAGTTCGACAGTTCCGCCTTGCGGTTGACGATCACGCGCGGCAGCGCCACCACATATTCCAGGCTTGAGAAGCTGTGCGTCCGCACTCCGGTGAACAGCAGCGAATTGCGGATTTCCGAGCCGGACACGATGCAGTCACCCGACACCAGCGATGAAATCGCCTGTCCGCGGCGGCCATCCTCGTTGTGGATGAACTTCGCGGGCGGCACGATTTCCGAATAGGTCCAGATCGGCCAGCTATTGTCATAGATGTCCAGCTTCGGCACGAAATCGGTCAGGTCGATGTTGGCCTGCCAGAAGGCATCAATCGTGCCCACATCGCGCCAGTAGGGTTCATCCTCAAGCCCGCTGGTCACGCAACTGTCGGCGAACTTGTGCGCCATCGCCTTGCCGTTCTTGACGATGTCGGGGATCAGGTCATTGCCGAAATCGTGGCTTGAGTTTTCATCCACCATGTCGCGGATCAGCAGGTCGCGCAGGAAGGCCCAGTCGAAGACATAGATCCCCATCGAGGCCAGCGCGTGATCGGGATCGCCGGGAATACCGGGCGGATCTTTCGGCTTTTCCAGAAACTGCGTGATGCGCATGTCCCGGTCGACGTGCATCACGCCGAAGGCGGTCGCTTCCATCCGCGGCACGGTCAGGCAGCCGATGGTCACGTCTGCGCCGGTCTCGACATGCTCGCGCAGCATGATTTCGTAATCCATCTTGTAGATGTGGTCGCCGGCCAGCACGACGACATACTTGATCCCGTAGCTGTCGATGATGTCGATGTTCTGCGCCAGCGCGTCCGCCGTGCCGCGATACCAGTTCACCTCGTCCATGCGCTGCGATGCGGGCAGGATGTCCAGATATTCGTTCCGCTCGGCCCGGAAAAAGCCCCAGCCGCGCTGGATGTGCCGGATCAGGCTGTGCGCCTTGTATTGCGTGGCAATGGCCATCTTGCGGATGCCGCTGTTCAGCGCATTCGACAGGGCAAAGTCGATGATGCGGGTCTTGCCGCCGAAATACACCGCCGGCTTGGCGCGACGGTCTGTCAGTTCCTTGAGCCGCGAACCGCGCCCACCGGCCAGCACAAAGGCCATGGCCTGCGACGACAGTCTCTGGTTCGATCTTGCCTTCATCTGCTCACTCCCCCTGACAGATACCCGTCAACCCTGCATGAAATACACTGCCGACAAAGGCGGAAGCGTGACAAGCGCCGAATGGGGCCGCCCCTGCGACGGAACCGCCTCGGCCTTCACGCCGCCCATGTTGCCCCGGTTGCCCCCGCCATAGACGGCGGAATCGGTGTTCATCACCTCGACCCATTTGCCCGCGGCGGGCAGGCCCAGCCAGTAGCTGCGCTCGACCGGCGTCATGTTCACCGCCACCGCGACCATCGGGTCGCCCGCCCTGCCCTTGCGCAGCCAGGCATAGACCGACGCTTCGGCGTCATTGGCCTCGATCCACTCGAACCCCTCGGGGCGGCAGTCGTTCACATGCAGCGCCGGGGTCTTGCGGTAGAGGTTGTTCAGATCACGCACCAGCGCCTGCACCCCGGCATGGGGCGGCAGGTCAAGCTGGTGCCAGTCCAGGCTTTGATTGTGGTTCCACTCGGCGCCCTGGGCGAATTCCTGGCCCATGAACAACAGCTTCTTGCCCGGATGGCCCCACATGTAGCCGTAGAACGCCCGCAGGTTGGCGAATTTCTGATCGCCGTCGCCGGGCATCTTGGCCAACATGCTGCCCTTGCCGTGAACCACCTCATCATGGCTGATCGGCAGGATGAAGTTCTCGGACCAGGCATAGACCAGCCCGAAGGTCATCTTGTGGTGGTGGTATTTGCGGAACAGCGGGTCTTTCTGCATGTAGGACAGGGTGTCGTTCATCCAGCCCATGTTCCACTTGAAGCCGAAGCCCAGCCCTCCCCAGTCAGCCGGCCGCGACACGCCCGGAAAGGCGGTGGATTCCTCGGCCACCGTCATCACGCCCGGACATTCGCCATAGGCGGTGATGTTCATCGCGCGCAGCACGTCGATGGCTTCGTAATTCTCGCGCCCGCCGTCGCGGTTGGGGATCCATTCCCCCGCCTTGCGGCTGTAATCGCGATACAGCATCGAGGCCACCGCATCGACGCGCAGCCCGTCAACGTGGTATTCTTCCAGCCAATACAGGGCGTTCGAGACCAGGAAGTTCTTCACCTCGACCCGGCCATAATTGTAGATCAGGGTGTTCCAGTCCTGATGGAACCCTTCGCGCGGGTCTTGATGTTCATAAAGCGCGGTGCCGTCGAACTGTGCCAGACCATGCGCGTCCGAAGGGAAATGCCCCGGAACCCAGTCCAGCAGCACGCCCAGCCCCTTGCGATGCGCCGCATCGACAAAGGCGCGGAATTCGGACGGCGTGCCGTGCCGGATGGTGGGCGCGAACAGGCCGACCGGCTGATAGCCCCAGCTTCCGTCGAACGGGAATTCGGAAACCGGCAGACATTCGATATGGGTGAACCCCATGTCCGCCACATAATCCACCAGTTGCTCGGCCAGTTCGGTATAGCTGAGCATCCGGTTGCCCGGCGCGCGGCGCCATGAGCCCAGATGCACCTCATAGACCGAAATTGGCGCGTCAATGCTGTTGTGGCTGTGCCGCGCCGCCATCCAGTCGGCATCGTGGAAGGCACCGCCGATCCGCCGCACGACCGAGGCCGTGGCCGGCGGATGTTCCGACCCGAAACCCGCCGGATCGGCCTTGAGCGGCAGCAGCACCCCGCCGGGGCCGCGGATTTCGTATTTGTAGGCCTCGCCTTCGGTCAGGCCGGGAACGAAGATTTCCCACACGCCCGTCGGCCCGCGCCGCCGCATCGGGTGGCGACGGCCGTCCCAGATGTTGAAGTTGCCAACAACGCTGACGCGCTCGGCATTCGGGGCCCAGACGGCGAAATGCACGCCCTCGACGCCCTCATGCGTGATGCAATGCGCGCCCAGCACCTGCCAGAGACGTTTGTGCGTCCCCTCGCCCAGCAGGTATTCGTCCATCTCGCCCAGCACCGGGCCAAAGCGGAACGGGTCTTCAAACTCCCATTCCGTGCCATGGCCTTCTGCCCGCAGCCGATAGGCCGCCTTGCGGGGCAGACGGTGGGTGAACAACCCGGCGATGCCCGGATAGGGCGTGGCTTCCTCAACCTTCTTGCCGCTCAGCACCCAAAGGCGCTCTGCCCCCGGCACGAAGGCGGTGATGACCCAGGCGCTGCCCCGCTTGTGCGGCCCCAGCACCGAGAAGGGGTCGCCATGGCGCCCTTCGGCAATCGCCCAGGCGGCATCACTGTCCACATACTCTTCGCCCGTCATCCGCCGTCCCCCCAGCCCGTGCGTATGCCCCTGTCACAGGGCAGGCGTCACATCCCACACATCCTTCATGTAGCCGCGAATGGTCCGGTCCGACGAGAAGAATCCCGACCGGGCCGTATTCATCGCCGCCATGTGATACCAGCGCTGCGGGTCGGCATAGGCGGCCGAAACCCGGGCTTGCGCCGCGTGATAGGCGTCGAAGTCCGAGGCGACGAGGAAATAGTCGCTGTGCCACATGCCATGCACCAGCCCGTGATACCGCTCGGGCTCATCGGGGCTGAAGCGCCCCTCGGCAATCATCTGCAACACGTCCTGCAACGGCTGGCTCGCCTCGATCGCCTTGCGGGAATGATCGGGGTCTTCGCGCCGTTTCGAGACCTCTTCCGCCGTCAGGCCGAACAGGAAGAAGTTCTCGTGCCCCACCTCCTGCAATATCTCCACATTGGCCCCGTCCAGCGTGCCGATGGTGGGCGCGCCGTTCATCATGAACTTCATGTTGCCGGTGCCCGACGCCTCTTTCCCCGCGGTCGAGATCTGTTCCGACAGATCCGAGGCCGGGATCAGGTTTTCCGCCATGCTGACGTTGTAGTTCGGCGGATAGACGATCTTCAGCAGATCGCCGGTCTTGGGGTCGTTGTTCACCACCTGCGCCACGTCGTTGATCAGGCGGATGATCTCTTTCGCCACCGCATAGCCCGGCGCGGCCTTGCCGCCGAAGATGCGGACGCGCGGCACCGGGTTGCTGACCGCGCCGTTGCGGATGGCGTGCCAGTGGGCGATGCATTCCAGGATGTTCAGCAGTTGACGCTTGTATTCGTGGATGCGTTTGACCTGAACGTCGAACAGCGCGTCCGGGCTGACCTTGACGCCGAATTCGCGGCCGATCCAGTTGCCGACCTCAACCTTGTTGGCGCGCTTGGCTGCGGCAAAGGCGTCGCGGAAGCTGGCGTCATCGACATGGGTCTTCAGCCCGTCCAGCCGGTCAAGGTCATCTTCCCAACCCTCGCCGATGGTGTCAGTGATCAGCCGCGCCAGACCGGGGTTCGACATCCGCAGCCAGCGGCGCGGGGTCACGCCATTGGTTTCGTTGATGATCCGCCCCGGATGCAGCCGGTCCAGTTCGGGAAAAAGGTTCTTCTTCACCAGCTCCGAATGCAGCGCCGACACGCCGTTCACCTTGTGGCTCATGATGAAGGCAAGTTCGCCCATCCGCACCTCATGGTGCTTGACGATGCCCACATAATGCGGCCGCGACGGATAGGTGCGGCGGTGCCAACTGTCGATCCGTTCGACAATCTGCATGTGGCGCGGCAGCACCGTGCCGAAGGTGAAGGTCGCCCATTTCTCCAGCGCCTCGGGCAGCAGCGTGTGGTTGGTATAGCCAAGACAGGCCCGCGCGGTGTTCAGCGCATCCTCGAACGGCATCCCGTGGTCATCGGACAGAAGCCGGATCAGTTCCGGCCCGGCAATCGCCGGGTGGGTGTCGTTCATCTGGATGGCGACATGCTTCGGCAGCGCCGTCAGGTCGCTGTGCCGGTAAAGATAGCGGCGCAGGATGTCTTGCAGCGCAGCCGAGGTCAGGAAGAATTCCTGCTTCAGCCGCAGTTCCTTGCCCTGATAGGTGGTGTCGTCGGGGTACAGCACCCGGCTCAGGGTGCGCGCCAGCGTCTCGGGTTCGGCCGCAGCGGCATAGTCGCCCCGGTTGAACCGTTCAAGATTGAACATTGTCGTGGGTTTTGCCGCCCAAAGCCGCAGCGTATTGGCCCATTTGCCGCCCCAGCCGATGACCGGCGTGTCATGCGCCTCGGCGATCACCGTTTCGCCGGGCACCCAGATGTCCTTGCCGTCGCGGGTTTCGATCTGGCCCTTGAAGCCCACGGTATACGCGCTTTCGGGGCGCGGGAATTCCCAGGGGTGGGCCTGTTTCAGCCAGTCTTCCGGCGTTTCCACCTGACGCCCGCCCTCGAACCGCTGGCGGAACAGGCCGTGTTCATAGCGGATGCCATAGCCATAGGCCGGGCAGCCCACCGTGGCCATGCTTTCCATGAAGCAGGCCGCCAGCCGGCCCAGGCCACCGTTCCCAAGCGCGGCGTCGGGCTCATCCTCGATCAGCGATTTCAGATCCTGGCCGAAGCCGACCATGGTCTGTTCGGCCGCCTCGTAAAGACCCAGGTTGATCGTGGCGTCTTCCAGCAACCGGCCGATCAGATATTCCATCGACAGGTAGTAAACGCGCTTGTGGTCCTCGGCCCAGGTGCGGCGCGTGCTGGCGAACCAGGGTTCGACGATCCGGTCGCGGATCGCATAGGACAGCGCCATCCGCCAGTCATAGCGGCTGGCGTTCGGGGCGTCCTTGCCCAGCGTGAAGGTCAGGTGATGAAGAACAGAGGCTTGCAGGCGTTCGGGGGAAAAGCTGAGATCGTTCACTTGGTTTCCTGCGAAGGGTACGGGTCAGGCCGCAGCCTAGGACGGACAGAAGGCCGGTCAAGCACAACAAGGCATCCCGCGCCGTCTGCCGGACCGTGGCAGCCCAAAGCGGTTTGATCCTAGCGCAGGACTTTCCGCAACGCATCAACAATTATCCATGTTGTTTCAAGGCAGGCCAGCGATCAAAACGGTTTGACCCCCGGCCGCAGGGATGCGGTGCCCTGCCCGATCCGTAAGCATCACGGCGCAAGACGTGGCGAGTCGCGAATGCATCCGCTGCCGGCTCCGGGCCGACGCCGCCCAGCCGGGGACGCGCAAACAGGCGCGGCATCTGGCCGCAATGCCCTTAAATTGCTGCGTGTTAGCGCAATATGACGCATCCCCTGCTCAGGAATCTTCCGTCATTAGTGAGGTAACTGATCTGCATCATTGTTCCCGCGCAGGCTGTTTTACATGCTTGCCAAGAAACCCTAGGAGAGGCCCATGCGCCTGACCATCCGAACCAGTCTTGCGATGCGCGCACTGATGTTCTGTGCCGTGAACGACGGCCGAACCGTGCGCCGTCAGGAAGTGGCCGAGGCCACCGGCGCCTCGGAAAACCATCTGGCGCAGGTGATCCACCTGCTGGCCCAGAAGAAATTCCTGCATACGGTGCGGGGCCGCACCGGCGGGCTGACGCTGGCCCGCCCCGCCTCGATGATCACCGTGGGCGAGGTGTTCCGCGCCTTCGAAAAGGTCATCCCCTTTGCCGAATGTTTCAAGGGGGGGCCGCCGGATTGCCCGCTCGCGGAAGGCTGCCGCCTGAACTGCGTGATGGCCGAGGCGCTCGATGCGTTCTACGCCCGTCTGGACAAGACCACGGTCGCCGACCTGATCACCGAAAACGCCACGCTGGACCGCATCCTGCGCGTCGCCTGACCCGTCAGGCGCAGCAGGCCGGCCCTGTGGCCAGACCTGTCAGGATCGGGCAATCGGGCCGGGCATCGCCGGCGCAGGCATGAACAAGCTGCGTCAGCGTGGCCTGCATCGCCTGCAATTCGGCCAGCTTGGCTTCGATCCGCTCCAGATGCCGGCCGGCCAGTGCCTTCACATCGGCGCTGGCGCGATCCTTGTCCTCGTACAGCGCCAGCAGCGACCGGCAGTCCTCGATGGAAAACCCCAGCGACCGCGCGCGGCCGATGAAGGCCAGCTTGTGCAGGTCGCTGTCGCGGAAGGCGCGGTAGCCGTTCGAAGACCGCAGCGGCCGGATCAGCCCGATTTCCTCGTAATAGCGGATGGTCTTGGCCGGCAGGCCAGACTGCCGCGCCACTTCCGTGATGTTCATTCCACCCCCCTGACAAAGCGCAGACGCAAGGCATTGGTCAGCACCAGAACCGAAGACAGCGCCATGGCCCCCGCCGCCAGCATCGGCGAAAGCTGCGGCCCGCCAAAGGGCACCAGCACCCCGGCGGCCACCGGAATCAGCGCCACATTGTAGCCAAAGGCCCAGAACAGGTTCTGCCGGATGTTGTGCATCACCGCGCGGCTGAGGCGGATCGCGGTGGCCACCGCCAGCGGATCGCCCCGCATCAGCACCACCTCGCCCGCCTCGATGGCGACATCGGTGCCGGTGCCCATGGCGATGCCCACTTCGGCCGCCGCCAGCGCCGGGGCATCGTTGATGCCATCCCCGACAAAGGCCCCGCCCCCGCGGCGGATCAGATCCAGCTTGCCTTCGGGCAGCACGCCCGCCTCAACCTCGGCAATGCCCAGCCGGGCGGCCACCGCGCGGGCGGCGGCCGGCGTGTCACCGCTGATCATGGCCGGGGTCACGCCCAGCTCCTGCAAGGCCGCCACGGCGCGGGCGGCGGATGCGCGCGGCGCGTCGGCCACGGTGATCAGCCCCTGCACCTCGCCCTCGCGGGCGACGAACAGCAGGCTTTCCCCCTGCCCCGCCGCCGCATCAGCCAGCACCTGCAACCGCGCGGGAATGGCGGGGAACATCCGCGCCGCGCCCACCGACAGCCGCGCCCCCGCCACCCTGGCCTCGGCCCCCAGCCCCGGCAGCGCGCGGAAATCGCTGGCCTCGGGCACCTCGCCCGCCGCGGCCAGCACCGCCGCCGCCAACGGATGTTCGCTGTGCTGTTCCACCGCCGCCGCGCCGGGCAGCACCCAGCCCGGCCCGTGCACCGCCGTCACCCTTGGCCGCCCTTCGGTCAGCGTGCCGGTCTTGTCGAAGGACACCCGCGTCACGCCCGCCAGCCGCTGCAAGGCCTCGCCCCGGCGGAACAGCACGCCCAGTTCCGCCGCCCGGCCCGATCCCACCAGGATCGACACCGGCACCGCCAGCCCCATGGCACAGGGGCAGGCAATGATCAGCACCGACACGCCCGAAACCAGCGCCCGCGCCATGTCGCCGGTCACGGCCAGCCAGACCGCCGCCGTCAGCAGCGCCACCGCCATCACCACCGGCACGAACCACAGCGTCACCCGGTCCACCAGCGCCTGCACCGGCAGTTTCGACCCCTGCGCTTCTTCCACCAGCGCCACGATCCGCGCCAGCACCGTGCCCGCGCCCACCGCCCGCACCTCGGCCACCAGCGCGCCGGTGCCGTTGACCGTGCCCGCGCTGACCGCGTCGCCCGGGGTCTTGGCCACCGGAACCGGCTCGCCGGTCAGCATGGATTCGTCCACCGCCGACCCGCCCGAGACCACGACGCCATCGACCGGCACCCGTTCCCCCGGCCGCAGGGCAATGCGCATCCCCGGCATCAGGCTGGCCACCGGCACCTCGGAGCCGTCCTCCAGCCGCGCGACCTTGGGCTGCAGGCCCACCAGCCTCGCAATGGCCGCCCCCGCCTGCCCGCGCGCCCGCGCCTCCATCGCGCGGCCGATCAGGATCAGCACCACGATCACCGCCGCCGCCTCGAAATAGACGGCACGAGAGGCCGCCGGCACCAGCGCCGGCGCGAACAGCACCACCGTGGAATAGGCCCAGGCCGCGCCGGTGCCCACCGCGACAAGGCTGTTCATGTCGGGGGCCGCGCGCAAAAGCGCCGGCACGCCTTTCAGATAGAACCGCCGCCCCGGCCCGATCAGCACCAGCGTCGCCAGCACGAACTGCATCAGCCAAAGCGTCTGCATCCCGATCTGCGCGTGCAGCCACATATGAAAGGCCGGGATCAGATGCCCGCCCATTTCCGTGACGAAGACCGGGGCCGCCAGCACCCCCGCCAGCGCCGCCGCTGCCCACAGCCGCCGTTCTTCGGCCCGCGGATCGGCGGGCGCGGCTTCGGCCAGCGGCGTGGCGGCAAAGCCCGCCTTGCGCACCGCCGCCGCCAGCGCCTCTGGCGCGACGGGTTCCCACAGCGTCACCTGCGCGCGGCGGGTGGCAAGGTTCGCCACCGCCGCCGCCACACCGGGCTGCGCCTTCAGCACCCGCTCCACCCGGCCGGTGCAGGCGGCACAGGTCATGCCGTCAACCGACAGGTCCACCACCACCGGGCGCACCGGATAGCCGGCCTTCGCCAGCGCCGCCGCCATGCCCTCGCGGGTGGCGGGGGCGTGGAAGCGCACCAGCGTTTCGCCCGTGCCGAAATTGGCGTCGGCCTTTTCCACACCGGGCTGCGCCTGCAACACCCGTTCGACCCGCGCCACGCAAGAGGCGCAGGTCATCCCCTCCAGCGTCAGCCGGGCGGTGTCTGAGGGCGGGTGCGAAATCGGGCCGGGCGCGGTCATGGAATGTCTCCTTGCCCAGCCCATATGGGGGTTCCAGTCACGGGAAGGTCAAGGCCCGCCGGGCCACAAAACTGGTGCTTGACCTTCCAGCAGCAGGAACCCCCATATGACCGGCAAGAAGGAGCCTGCCCATGACCACACTTTCCGTTCCCGACATGTCCTGCGGCCATTGCAAGGCCAGCGTCGAAGCCGCCCTCGCCCCGATCACCACCGCCGTCACGGTGGACCTGACCACCCGCCAGGTCACCGCCGAAGGCGCCCCGGCCGAGAGGCTGGTTCAGGCCCTGGCCGAAATCGGCTTTCCGGCCACCGCGCTGGGCTAGATTCCCATCAATTTCCGGCGAGGAATGGCCGGTCCGGGCGGTATCCGTAGTATTGCCCACTTGACCGGGCCGCCGCGAAGGATTCATGCAATGCGACACGTTGAAGCAAGAGCCAGCGCGGAGCAGTCACATGGCCTCGAAACAGATTCAGCAAGGGTCCACCCCGGCCCCTTCGCAGCCGCAGCAGCAGGGCACCCCGATGCCGCAGCCGCAGGCCGGCAAGCCCGTCTATACCGACTGGGCGTCGATCTGACATCCCGTCCTTGACGGAACCGGGGCCAGCCGCAAGGCTGGCCCTGTTGCATTTCAGGGCACCCGACCATGGCCGATCCCGTTTCCTCGATCCCGAACCTTGGCCCCGCGTCGGAAGCGGCCTTTGCCCGCGCCGGCATCCATTCCGCCGACGAGATCCGCGCGCTGGGTGCGGACGAAGCCTATCGCCGCCTGCTGCTTTCAGGCGCGGCGCCGCATTTCATTGGCTATTATGTTCTGGTGATGGGCTTGCAGGGCCGGCCTTGGAACGATTGCCAGGGCGACGAGAAGAAGGCGCTGCGGCAGCGCTTCGATGCGATCAAGGCCAGCATGGCCGGAACCAAGGAAAAGGGCCGCTCCGATCTGGAGGCGGCCCTGTCCTATTTCGGTGTGGTGGAGCGCCGGGGCTAGGGCCAAATTCTTTCGAAAGAATTTGCCCGGCGATCCCGGTCAGCCCACCAGTTCAAGGCCCGAGAAGAAGAAGGCGATTTCGCGCGCGGCCGAAGCCGGGCTGTCCGACCCGTGGACCGAGTTTTCGGCCTTGGACAGCGCGAATTCCTTGCGGATGGTGCCGGCATCGGCCTGGGCCGGATCGGTCGCGCCCATCACTTCGCGGTTCTTGGCAATGGCGCCTTCGCCTTCCAGCACCTGCACCACGACCGGCTCGCTGGCCATATAGGCCACCAGCTCGCCATAGAAGCCGCGCTCCTTGTGCTCGGCATAGAATTCGCCGGCTTGCGCGGCGGTCAGGTGGATGCGCTTCGAAGCGATGACGCGCAGGCCGGCGTCTTCGAACTTGGCAACGATCTTGCCGGTCAGGTTGCGCTTGGTCGCATCGGGCTTGATGATCGACAGGGTGCGTTCGGTGGCCATCTGGCTCTCCATGATCTGGGGGCCGCTGTGGCCCGTTCGGATGGCGCAGCTGCTATCACGGGTTTCCGACAAAGGAAAGACAGCCGAAAAAGACCTGCCGCCGCCGGAAGACGCCAGGAAGACAAAAGGAAGACGCAGGAAAGACGGCCTTTTTGCCCCTGTCACCACCGGCTTCGATTGACCTTGCCCGCCGCCTGCGGCAAGGCAGGCGCCATGCTGCGCATCGAAGACATCACCTATTCCGTTGAAGGCCGCCCCCTGTTCGAGGGCGCCTCTGCCACCATTCCCACCGGCCACAAGGTTGGTCTTGTCGGCCGCAACGGCACCGGCAAGACCACGCTGTTCCGGCTGATCCGGGGCGAGCTGTCGCTGGAAGGCGGCGCAATCCAGTTGCCCGCCCGCGCCCGCATCGGTGGTGTGGCGCAAGAGGTGCCGTCCTCCGAAGTGTCGCTGCTGGATACGGTTCTGGCGGCCGATACCGAACGCGCGGCGCTGCTGGCGGAATCCGAAACCGCCACGGATGCCCACCGCATTTCCGACATCCAGACCCGGCTGCATGACATCGACGCCTGGTCGGGCGAGGCGCGCGCCGCCTCAATCCTGCGCGGCCTTGGATTCGAGCCGGAACAACAACTTATGCCCTGTTCTGCCTTCTCTGGCGGCTGGCGGATGCGGGTGGCGCTGGCGGGCGTGCTGTTTGCCCAGCCCGACTATCTGCTGCTGGACGAACCGACGAACTACCTTGATCTGGAAGGGGCGCTGTGGCTGGAAAGCTATCTGACGAAATACCCCCATACGGTCATCGTCATCAGCCATGACCGCGGCCTGCTGAACCGCGCCGTGACCGGCATCCTGCATCTGGAAGACCGCAAACTGACCTATTACTCCGGGTCTTACGATACGTTCGCGGAAACCCGCGCCGCCCGGCTGGCCGTGATCGAGGCCGAGAACCGCAAGGCCGAAGCCCGGCGCGCCCATCTGCAAGGGTTCGTGGACCGCTTCCGCTATACCGCCTCGAAGGCGCGGCAGGCGCAGTCGCGGCTGAAGATGATCGAACGGCTGAAATTCGCCACCTCGCCGCAAGAGGCGGCGCTGGCCAAGTTCACCTTCCCCGAACCCGAAGAGCTGTCGCCCCCCATCGTGACGCTGGACGGCGCCTCGGTCGGTTATGGCGGGCCGCCGGTGCTGCGCCAGCTTTCGCTGCGCATCGACCAGGATGACCGCATCGCCCTTCTGGGCCGTAACGGGGAAGGAAAATCAACCCTTTCCAAGCTGTTGGCGGGCAAACTTCAGACGGCCAGCGGCCGACTGACCAAATCTTCCAAGCTGCGGATCGGCTATTTCGCCCAGCATCAGGTGGATGAGTTGTACATCGACGAAACGCCGCTTCAGCACATTGCGCGGCTGCGTCCGGCCGAGAACGGCCCCCGCCACCGTGCCCGTCTGGCCGGGTTCGGCCTGCGGGCGGATCAGGCCGATACCAAGGTCGGGCGGTTGTCGGGCGGGCAGAAGGCGCGGCTGTCGCTGCTGCTGGCCACCATCGACGCGCCGCATCTGCTGATCCTTGACGAACCGACCAACCACCTGGACATCGAAAGCCGCGAAGCCCTGGTCGAGGCGCTGACCGACTATACCGGCGCGGTCGTGCTGGTCAGCCATGACATGCACCTGCTGAACCTGGTGGCCGACCGGCTGTGGCTGGTCAAGGATGGCACGGTCACGCCCTATTCCGAAGATCTGGAAACCTATCGCGCGCAGCTTCTGGCGGGCGAAGACGGTGTGAAATCCGCCGCTAAACCTGCTGAAAAGACAAAGAAAATCTCGCGCGACGATCTGCTTGCCCTGCGGGCCGACCTGCGCAAATGCGAGGAACGGCTGGAACGGCTGGCCGAGATGCGCGCCAAGCTGACCAAGAAGATGGCCGAGCCCGATCTTTACGACGATGCCCGCAAGGCCGAGCTGGACCAGTGGACCGCCAAGTTCGCCGAGCTGGAAGAGGCCGAGGTCAAGGCCGAGGCGCTGTGGCTGGCCGCGCAGGAACGGCTGGACGCCGCCAAGACCTGAGCGCCCCAAGGTTCCGCTTTCCAAATCGCCCTGCCGCAGGCTAGCCTTTGGTCATGCTGGACAGTGCCTTCCTCATCACCGCCTTTGCCACGCTGTTCGTGGTGATCGACCCGCCGGGACTTGTGCCCATGTTCATTGCCCTGACACGGGGCAAATCCCCGGCGCAGCGGCGGACGATGGCCCGCCGCGCCTGCCTGATCGCGGCCTTCCTGCTGACGATTTTCGGGCTGGCCGGCGAATCGATCCTGAACTTCGTCGGCATCTCGATGTCGGCCTTCCGCATCGCGGGCGGCATCCTTTTGTTCCTGACCGCGCTGGACATGCTGTTCGAACGCCGCACCCAGCGGCGCGAGGGCCAGACGGCAGAACCCGACCACGACCCTTCGGTGTTCCCGCTGGCCACGCCGCTGATCGCCGGGCCGGGGGCGATTGCCACCATGATCCTGCTGGTGGGTCAGGCCGAAACGCAATCTGGCCCCGACTGGCGCGGTGCGGCCACGGTGATTGCGCTGATGATGGTGATGATGGCCGTCACCTTCGCCTTCCTCCTTGCCTCGCCGCCGATGGAGCGGCTGCTGGGCCGGACCGGCACCATCGTGATCACCCGGCTGCTGGGGATGCTGCTGGCCGCGCTGTCGGTGCAGTTCGTGATCGACGGCATCCGCCAGACCGGGCTTGTCGGCTGATCTTCCCTTTGCCGCCGGCCTTCCCCATATCGCTTCGGCCCATATTGCTTCGGCAAGGAGACCCCGATGGATGGTGATACCCTTGGCCGGATGGCCTATCTTGTGCTGCTTCTGGTCGCCGTCGGCGGTTGGGTCATGGTGGAATACCGCAAGCGCCTTGGCATGGCGCTGCGCACGGCAATGGCCTGGGGCCTGATCTTTCTGGGCGTGATGGCGGGCTACGGGCTGTGGAACGACATCCGCCAGGACGTGCTGCCGCGCCAGATGGTGACCGAAGGCGGCACGGTCGAACTGCCGCGCGCCCTTGATGGGCATTATTACGCCCAGGTCGACATCAACGGCACCGGCGTGCTGTTCCTGGCCGATACCGGGGCCAGCAACATGGTCCTGTCGCGCCGCGATGCCGACCGGCTGGGCATCAAGACCGAGTCGCTGGTCTTTGCCGGCCAGGCCTCAACCGCGAATGGCACGGTGCGCACGGCGCGGGTCACCCTGCCCGAGGTGGTGCTTGGCCCGTTCCGGGACAGTGACTTTGCCGCCTATGTGACCGATGGCGAGATGGATGTCTCGCTGCTGGGCATGGATTACCTGCGCCGCTTCCGGGTCGAGATCGACGGCGGCAAGATGATCCTGTCGCGCTAGGCGCCCGATGGGGCCGGGCTTTCGGCCTTCTTTTCCCACTTGCCGCTGGCATCGGCCCAGTATTGCGCCGGCAGGCCCGCGGCGGTAACGGCCTTCCATTGAACCCGCGCCGCCGCGACCTGGGCTTCGTCGGCGCCTTCGAACAGCAACCAGACCCGTTCCATCGCCTGCGCTTCGGCCAGATCCACCGGCAGGGCACGCAGCAGAAGCACCGCACAGGCGCCATTCACCGCCGCGCCCTGCCCCAGCAGCACCGGCTGATCGGCATCCTGCGGCCCGCCCGCCAGACCGTGCGGCAGGAAGCCGTCTTCGGGTTCCAGCCACAGCCGGCCGTCCAGACGTTCCAGCGCCGCGCGGTCGGCGTCGCGCACCATCACCCGCCAGCCCTGTTGCAAGGCGCGGTCGCACAGCATGGTGACAACCTCGTCCAGCGAAAAGCGCGTCAGGTGGTAGAAGTTCACGATGCCCATGGCGCGGTGTCCGGGTCAGGCCGGGTCAGCGTTCATAGCGGTCGCGGATCAGCCGGTTCAGCGCCAGAACGCCCCAGCCGGTGGCCCCCTTGCGCGACAGGGTCTGATCGGATTTCGCCAGCGTCACCCCGGCAATGTCGAGGTGAATCCAGGGCACATCCGGCTTGACGAAGCGCGCCAGGAACTGCGCGGCGGTGATCGCGCCGCCTTCGCGGCCGCCCACGTTCATCATGTCGGCGATGCGGCTTTTCAGCCGCGCGTCATAGCCTTCGCCCATCGGCATCCGCCAGGCGCCCTCGCCCTCGGCCATGGCGGCCTTGAGGAAGGCCCCGCAGAGCGTATCATCGTTCGAAAAGACGCCGGCATTTTCGCCGCCAAGCGCCACGACGATGGCGCCGGTCAGCGTGGCCAGGTCGATCACCGCCTGCGGCTGGAAGCGTTCCTGCGCGTACCATAGCACATCGGCCAGCACCAAACGCCCCTCGGCATCGGTGTTGATGACTTCGATCGTGTCGCCCTTCATGCTGCGCACCACATCGCCCGGCCGTTGGGCGCGGCCATCGGGCATGTTCTCGACCAGCCCGACCAGACCCACGACATTGGCCTTGGCCTTGCGCAGCGCCAGCGCCCGCATGACGCCGGCCACCACGCCCGCGCCGCCCATGTCCATGGTCATCTCTTCCATGCCGCCCGCCGGCTTGATCGAGATGCCGCCGGTGTCGAAGACCACGCCCTTGCCCACCAGCGCCAGCGGCGCGACCGAAGCATCGGCGCCCTTCCACTGCATGACCACCACCTTGGAGGGGCTTTCCGACCCCTGCCCCACCCCAAGAAGCGCGCCCATGCCCAGACGGGAAAGGTCTTCTTCCTCAAGCACCTCGACCTCGACCCCAAGCGCGGTCAGGGCCGACAGCCGTTCGGCAAATTCGAAGGTGGTAAGCACATTGGCCGGCTCGTTCACCAGATCGCGGGTGAAACAGATGCCTTCGGCCACCGCGAACAGCGGCGCGGCCTCGGCAGCGACCACCTCGGGCGAGGAAACCATCATCTGCACCGGTCCAGCCGGCTTCTGCTCGCCGCTTTTGTGCGCGGTGAAATCATAGGCCCGCAGCGCCAGGGCAAAGGCCACTTCGGCGGCGCGCGGATGTGTGTCGGCCAGCACGGTCAGCGGGGCTTCGCCCAGGGTGCGGCCGATGCTGCCGCCGGCACGGCGGGCGCTGGCGGTATCGGTGCGCTTGGGCAGGCGCACCAGTTGCAGCGCCTCGCAGGCCAGGCCGGCGGGAAAGGCCAGTTCCAGCGCATCGCCGGGCTTGAGCTTGCCGAAGGCATCAGAGGCCAGCGCCCGTGCCACCGCGCCCCGGCTGGCCCGGTCCAGCCGCCGCGCCGCCGCCCCCAGAGCCGTGCCCGGTTCGGCCAGCAGGGCGATGCGCCCTTCGGCCGTCAACAGGGCCTCGGCATCAACCTCACGGAACGGGATGGCAATGGGATGGGACATATCGGGTGTACCTTGCGGCTGAAGGATCATGGATGGCTTTGCAGCGATCCTGACACCGGGTCGGGTCGGGGTCGGCGGGCCATTGCCGCAACGCTAACCAAGCGGCCCGGCAATGACCAGATAGGAGTTTTCCCTTGCCGGCAATTCGGCTAGGGTCCGGCCACCTCAACCGCAACATCTTGTGGAACCGCGGGCGGCCTTGTCCAGATTCGACCGTTACTTGTTGTCCAACCTGCTGCAGCTCTTCGGCTTTTTCAGCCTGGTGCTGGTGGCTGTCTATTGGGTCAACCGTGCCGTCGGCCTGTTCGACCAATTGATCGGTGACGGACAATCGGCGCTGGTCTTTGTCGAGTTCTCTCTGTTGTCGCTGCCCAATGTCATTCGGCTGGTGTTGCCGATTTCCGCTTTTGCCGCCTGCCTTTACGCGGTGAACCGGCTGGCCCAGGAATCCGAGCTTGTGGTGATGCAGGCCACCGGCTTTTCCTCGATGCGGCTGGCGCGGCCGGTGCTGTTCTTCGGCCTTTGCGTCATGGCAATGCAGCTTGTGCTGTCCAACGTGCTGGTGCCGATGGCCCAGACACGGCTTCAGGAACGCAGCGCCGAGATCAACCAGGACATCACCGCGCGGTTCCTGAACGAAGGGCGCTTCATGCACCCGTCCAATGGCGTGACGCTGTATATCCGTGAAATCACCCCCTTGGGCGAGCTGAACGACCTGTTCCTGTCGGACGAACGCATTCCCGAAGACATGGCCGAAGACATGGCCGAAGGCGCAACGCCGCCCGTGCGGTCGATCTACACCGCCCGCCGGGCGCTGATCGTGCGGGGGGTGAGCGCGCCGCAACTGGTGATGCTGGACGGGTCGATCCAGCAACTGACGCGCGAGACGCCGCCCCGGGTGTCGATCACCCGGTTCACGACCTTCACGCTGGATCTGTCGGGCATCGTCCAGACCGGGGCGGACCGCCGCAAGGTGGTGGACGAGCTGTCCACCGCCGACCTTCTGGCCGCCGATCCCGCGCAGATCGAGGCGATGGCGACCAGCCGCGCCGCCTTTCTGGAAGAGGCGCATAGCCGCATTTCCACCCCGATGCTGGGCCTTGTCGCGCCGCTTGTCGGGTTTGCGGCACTGATGCTGGGCGGCTTTTCCCGCTTTGGCCTGTGGCGGCAGATCGGGTTCGCCGTGCTGCTGATCATCGGGCTGCAACTGGTGAACACCGCGGCCTCTGGCGTGGTGCTGCGCAACGCCGCGGCCTGGCCGGTGATGTATGCAGCCCCGCTGGCGGGCGGCGTGGTGGCCTATGCCCTGCTGTGGCTGTCGCAACAGCCCCGGCGGCGCCCGCGCCCGGGCCCTGCCAGCGAAGGGGCGGCGGCATGACGCTTTCGCTTTATATCGCGCGGCGCTTCCTGATGGTCGTGGCCCAGGTGTTCCTGATCTTCTTCGGCATCCTGATGCTGATCGACATGATCGAGCAGTTGCGCAAGTTCTCGGGGCAGAACATCGGTCTGGGCGAAGCGGCGCATCTGTCGCTTCTGAATGTGCCCGAAACGCTGTATCGCATCCTGCCGCTGATCCTGATCATCGCCGCCATCACGCTGTTCCTTGCGCTGGCACGGTCGTCCGAACTGGTGGTGGTGCGCGCGGCGGGCCGGTCCGGGCTGCGCTTTCTGGCCACGCCGGTCATCGTGGCAACGGCATTGGGCATGTTGACCGTGGCCGTTCTGAACCCGCTGGTCGCGGCCACGTCGAAAACCTACGAAGACCTCCGCTCGCGCTATCTGTCGGGGGGGGCGGTATTGTCGGTGTCGGACACCGGGCTTTGGCTGCGGCAGGGCGGTGACTATGGCCAGACCGTCATCCAGGCGGCGCGGTCCAACCTGGACGGGACGGAACTTTACAACGTCAGCTTCCTGACCTTCGGCCCTGCCGGCACCCCCGTCGCCCGGATCGAGGCGCGCGAGGCCCGGCTGGAAACCGGCGCCTGGCGGCTGGACGGGGCCAAACACTGGGATCTTGACGCGCCGAACCCCGAACTTTCCGCCGAAAGCTGGCCGGACGGGACCAAACTTCCGTCAGACCTGACACCAGAGCGAATCCGCGACAGTTTCGGCACGCCGTCGACCGTGCCGATCTGGCAGCTTCCCGGCTATATCAGCGGGCTTGAACGGGCGGGGTTTTCCTCGCGCTCTTACAAGCTGTGGTTCCAGATGGAACTGGCACAGCCGCTGCTGCTGACCGCGATGGTGCTGGTGGCCGCAGGGTTCACCATGCGCCCGACCCGCTTTGGCGGCACTGGAAAAATGGTGCTTCTGGCCATGCTGGCAGGGTTTGCCCTGTTCTTTTTGCGCAACTTTGCGCAGGCTCTGGGGGAAAGCGGCCAGATCCCGCTGGCGTTGGCGGCCTGGGGCCCGCCTGCGGCGGCGGTCATGCTGGCGCTTGGACTTCTCCTCCATCTGGAGGACGGCTAGAGCATGGGTATGGGACTGATCCGATTCCTTCGAACCCGCCTTCTCTCGGCCGCTCTGGCCGCCGTCCTGCCGTTTGCCGCAACGGCGCAGGATGCGGACCGCGCCACCCTTGTCTCTGACCAGTTGGAAATTGCCGGCGACAGCCAGTTGATCGCAACCGGCAATGTCGAGGTGTTTTACCAGGGCTACCGGCTGCGGGCCAGCCGGGTGGTCTATGACCAGACCGGCGACCGGCTGGTGATCGACGGCCCGATCACCATGACCGATGCCAGCGGCGACACGCTGATCCTTGCCTCGGCGGCCGATCTGTCGGCCGACATGACCGAAGGCATCCTCGACAGTGCCCGTCTGGTTCTGAACCAGCAGTTGCAACTGGCCTCCAGCCGGATGATGCGGGTCGCCGGGCGCTATACCGCGCTGGACCGGGTTGTCGCCTCTTCCTGCAAGGTCTGCGCGTCAAGCCCGGTGCCGCTGTGGGAAATCCGCGCCCGCCGGGTGGTGCATGACGAGGTGGAGCGTCAGCTTTACTTCGATCACGCCCAGTTCCGCGTCGCGGGCGTTCCTGTGTTCTACATCCCGCGCCTGCGGATGCCCGACCCGACGCTTGAACGGGCACGGGGTTTCCTGTCGCCGACAATCCGCACCACGTCCGACCTGGGCTTCGGGATCAAGGTTCCCTATTTCATCCCGATCGGAACCAGCCGCGACCTGACGCTTGCGCCCTATATCACGTCGAAGGGCGCGCGGTCTGTTGACCTGCGCTATCGTCAGGCGTTCAGCAGCGGCTGGATCGAACTGAACGGTGCGCTGTCGCGCGATGACCTGATGCCGGGCGACACCCGCGGCTATCTGAAGGCCATCGGCTATTTCAATCTGCCGGACAGTTTCATCCTGAGCTTTTCGGGCATCACCACCACCGACCCGGCCTATCTTCTGGATTACGGCATCACCGATGCCGACCGTCTGGACAGCCGGATCGAGTTGAGCCGCACCCGCCGCAACGGGTTCTTCTCGGCCCGGATCATCAGCTTCCAGACCCTGCGGGACACGGAAACGGCGGCAACCCTGCCGTCGCTGATGACGGATGTCACCTTCCATCGGCGCTTTTCTCTGGGCCCTCTGGGCGGCGAAGGCGGGCTTCGCCTGCAAAGCCACAGCCACCTGCGCAGTTCGTCCGATCCGCTGGATGGCAATGGAGACGGCATCGCCGACGGGCGCGATGTGAGCCGGCTGTCGGCCCGGATCGACTGGCGTCGCAGCTTCATCCTGCCAGCCGGAATCGAAGCCTCGCTTCTGGGCGAGGCGCAGGCTGATGCCTATACCATCGGGCAGGATGCCATCTATGCCGGCGAATACACGCGCGGCCATACAACAGCGGGGATCGAGCTGCGCTGGCCGCTGGTCAAGACCACCACGGCCGGTGCCACCCATGTGATCGAGCCGGTGGTGCAACTGGTCTGGTCCTCGCGCAGCCGCGCCAACATCCCGAACGAAGACAGCACCCTGGTCGAATTCGACGAAAACAGCCTGTTCTCGCTGGACCGCTTCCCGGGGGCCGATGCGGTTGAAAAGGGTGCGCGGCTGAATCTGGGCGTGACCTGGACGCGATATGACCCCGACGGCTGGTCCACGGCGGTTACTCTGGGCCGGGTGCTGCGGGAAAGGGATTACGGGCAGTTCGGCACCGCCTCGGGTCTGGATGGCCGGAATTCGGACTGGCTTCTGGCCGCAACGGCCGAATGGCAATCCGGGCTGGTGGTGACTGGGCGCATGGTCTTTGACGACAGCTTCAGCCTGTCCAAGGGCGAGGTGCGGCTGACCCTGGGCCGGGAACGGCTGGGGGTGTCGACCTCGGCCCTGTGGGCCGAAGCCGACCTGACCGAGAACCGCCCCGACCGGACGCGCGAATTCCGGTATGACGCGCGCTGGCGGATGACCGATGCCTGGACGCTGACCACCTCGGGCAGCTACGACTTCGAGGCCGAGCGCGGCACGCTGGCGGGCCTGGGTTTGGAATTCCGCAACGAATGTGTGGCGGTCGATCTTTCCCTCTCGCGTCGGTTCACGACCTCGACTAGTGTAACGCCGACGACGAGCTTCGACCTTTCGGTCGATCTTATCGGCTTTGGCGGCGGCAAGACGGCAGGCCCGTCGCGGCGCTGCTATTAGGGCAAAGACCCGCGGTTCAGGCGGGCGAACAGGTTGAACGGCGGGCGATCGATCAGGATGCAACGCAAGGCGGCACGGGTGAAGCAGACGAAACGGGTGGCAATGGCCGCCGCGCTGGCCGGAGTCATGGCCGGCCTTGGGATGGGCGCTCCGGTCGGAACCGGCAGCACGGGGGCCGCCCTGGCGCGGAACCTGTTCGCGCCCCGGCTTTATGTGAACGATCAGGCCATCTCGGAATACGAGATCCAGCAGCGCGTGATGTTCATGAAGGTGCTGCGCGCACCCGGCAACCTGCAGGAAGAAGCCGTCAAGGAACTGATTTCCGACCGTCTTCGGATGTCCGAAGCCAAGCGTCTGGGCGTGAAGGCCACGGCAGAAGAAGTGACTGCCGGGATGACCGAATTTGCCGGCCGGGCCAACCTGACTGCCGAGCAGTTGGTTGCCGAATTGCAGAAGGTGGGCATCGCGCCGGAAACCTTCCGCGATTTCGTCACGGCGGGCGTGGTCTGGCGCAAGATCGTGCGGGACCGCTTCCGCGGCCAGGTTTCGGTGTCCGAGGCCGACATCGACAAGGCGCTGGAGGCCACCGCCCGGCCCCGCGCCCTGCGGGTGCTGATGTCCGAACTGGTGATCCCGGCAGAACCCGGCAAGGAAGACGCCGCCCTGGCGCTGGCCACCCGTCTGAGTGGCGAGATCAAGACCGAGGGCGCCTTTGCCGCCGCCGCGCGCAGCTATTCCGCAGCGCCGACCGCCGCCAACGGCGGCCGGCTGGACTGGCTGTCGCTGTCGAACCTGCCGCCGTCGATTGCCGGGCAGATCCTTGGCCTTGGGCCGGGCGACACCTCGGCCCCGGTCGAAGTGCCCGGTGCCGTGGTGCTGTTCCAGCTTCGCGACGTGGCGCGCGACACCACCGCCGAACCTGTGAAGGTCTCGGTCGAATGGGCGGAATACCTGATCCCCGACGATGCGGCCGAAGTGGCCCGCCTGAAGGGCACGATCCGCACCTGCAACGAGCTGAACCGCGAAGCGCGCGGCCTGCCCGCGGACCGGCTGACCATCACCAAGGCCCCGATGTCCGAGGTGCCGAAGGATGTGGCGCTTGAACTGGGCAAGCTGGATCTGGGCGAGATGTCCAGCGCGCTGACCCGTTCTGGCTATCGCCGGCTGATCATGCTGTGCGGCCGCCAGCAGGTGATGGACCCCGAACCCACGCGCGATCAGGTCCGCGATCAGGTGATGAACCAGAAGCTGTCCGGTCTGGCCGAAGGGTATCTGGCCGAATTGCGCGCCGCGGCCTTCATCCGCGAACCGTGAGCCGCGCCCCCGTTGTCCTGACCTCGGGCGATCCGTCCGGGATTGGCCCTGAACTGGCCGTCAAGGCGCGCGCCGTTCTGGGCGACAGTCTTCCCTTTGTCTGGCTGGGCGATCCGCGCCACCTGCCGGCCGGAACCGCGTTTCACGAAGTGACCAGCCCGGCTGCGGCGGCGGATGTGCCGCCGGGGGCGTTGCCGGTGCTGCCACACCGTTTTGCCGCCCCGGCCCTGCCCGGCCAGCCCGACCCGGCCAATGCCTCGGGCGTGATCGAGGTCATCGCCCGCGCGGTGGACCTGGTGCATTCGGGCGCGGCGCGGGCGTTGTGCACGGCCCCGATCCACAAGAAGGCGCTGAAGGATGGCGCCGGCTTCGCCTTTCCCGGCCATACCGAATATCTGGCCCATCTGGCGGGCGTCGGGCGCGTGGTGATGATGCTGGCCTGCCCCGGCCTGCGCGTGGTGCCGACCACCATCCATATCGCGCTGTCCGAGGTTCCGACGGCGCTGACCGAAGCTCTGCTGGAAGACACGATCCGCATCACCCATGCCGCGCTGAAGGCCGATTTCGGCCTTGCCGCGCCGCGTCTGGCGGTGGCGGGGCTGAACCCTCATGCCGGCGAAGGCGGCGCCATGGGGTGGGAAGACGAGCGGATGATCCGCCCGTTGGTCGCCCGTCTGGCGGCCGAAGGCATGGCGATCCGTGGCCCGCTACCGGCGGACACGATGTTTCATGCCGCCGCACGCGCCGGCTATGACGCGGCGATCTGCGCCTATCACGATCAGGCGCTGATCCCGATCAAGACCATCGACTTTGCCGGTGGGGTGAATGTGACGCTGGGTCTGCCGTTCGTCCGCACCTCGCCCGACCATGGCACGGCCTATGACATTGCGGGCAAGGGGGTGGCCGATCCGTCCAGCCTGATCGCGGCGCTGCGTTTGGCGCAAGACATGGCCACGGCCCGCGGGCGATAACCGCCGGGGCGCTGCGCCCCGGCCCCCGGGGTATTTGGACCAACTGGAAGGAGGCGGACAGATGGCGACGATCGACGGGCTGCCGCCCCTGCGCGAGGTGATCGCGGCGCATGATCTGGTGGCGAAGAAGCAGCTTGGCCAGAACTTCCTGCTGGACCTGAACCTGACGGCCAAGATCGCGCGCTGTGCGGGCGATCTGACCGGCTGCGATGTGCTGGAGGTGGGGCCGGGCCCCGGCGGGCTGACCCGTGGCCTGCTGGCCGAAGGCGCGCGGCATGTGGTGGCGGTGGAAAAGGACGCGCGCGCCCTGCCCGCCCTGGCCGAGATTGCCGCGGCCTATCCGGGCCGGCTGACCGTGCTGC
The DNA here is from genome assembly GCF_003034965.1 of Fuscovulum blasticum DSM 2131. Classification (GTDB taxonomy): domain Bacteria; phylum Pseudomonadota; class Alphaproteobacteria; order Rhodobacterales; family Rhodobacteraceae; genus Pseudogemmobacter; species Pseudogemmobacter blasticus. The sequence goes on from NZ_PZKE01000005.1 coordinate 104,951, forward strand.
ACGGCGATGCGCTGGACCTGGACCTGTCGGCCCATCTGAGGCCGCCGGTCAAGGTGGTGGCCAACCTGCCCTATAACGTGGGAACCGAACTTCTGGTGCGGTGGCTGACGCCGGCTGTCTGGCCGCCGTTCTGGTCGTCGCTGACGCTGATGTTCCAGAAGGAAGTGGCCGAGCGCATCGTGGCCCGGCCCCGGGGCGACCATTACGGACGGCTGGCCTTGCTGGCCCAGTGGCGGGCCGAAGCGAAGATCGTGATGAGCCTGCCGCCAGAAGCCTTTGTTCCCGCACCAAAGGTTCATTCGGCGGTGGTGCACCTGACGGCCCTGCCCGCACCGCGCTATCCGGCGACGGAAAAGGTGCTGATGCGGATCACCGCCATGGCCTTCAACCAGCGCCGCAAGATGCTGCGATCCTCGCTCAAGGGGCTGTCACCCGACATCGAGGACCGGCTTCTGGCGGCCGGAATCCCGCCCACGGCGCGGGCGGAAGAGATTTCTCTGGAAGCGTTCTGCACGCTGGCGCGCAGCTTCGACTGAGGCGCTGTCTTCAGCGGAAACCCGAAGATTTCGCCACAAGCCGCTGATTTCCTGCAAGAATGGCGCGCGCACCATTCAGGCGCGCGCCACCTTTGGTGTCATTCTGCCGCTTCGGCCTTGGGCTTGCGCGGGCGCCGCGTCTTGGCTGCCGCGGCCGGTTCGGCCTCGGGGGCCGGGTCGGTGACGGGTGCGGACGCCGGGGCGGGCCCGCCGGTGATGAACTCGGGCAATGCGGGGGCGGCGACGGCGGTCTCGGCCTCGGGGCGGCGATTGTCGCGTTCGCGCCGTTCATAGGGCGGCCGGTCGCCTTGCGGGCGGTTTTCGCGGGGGCGATCGTCGCGGACGCGGTTGCCCTGCTGCGGACGGTCTTCGCGCGGGCGATCCTCGCGCGGACGGTTGTCCTCGCGGCGGTCGCGGCGGGCGGTTTCGGGGGTCTCGACCAGACCCGCCTCATCGGTCGTGCCGAACTCGACCACTTCGACGGCGGGCTGTTCCTCGGCCGCCGGATCGCGGAAATCGGGCCGGTCGCGATAGTCGCGGTCACGATCCCGGAACTCGCGGTCACGGTTCTGGTTGCCGCCGTTGCCGTTCTGCTGGAACTGCGCCTGACGCGCCTCCTGCTCGGCGGCCATTTCCCGCTGCGCCTCGGCCAGAAGCCGGGTGTAATGCTCGGCATGTTGCGAGAAATTCTCGGCAGCCACACGGTCATTCGAGAGCTGCGCATCGCGGGCGAGCATCTGGTACTTCTCGATGATCTGCTGCGGCGTGCCGCGCACCTTGCCTTCCGGCCCGGAGCTGTCGAACACTCGGTTGATGATATTGCCAAGGGTGCGCGGGCGGTTCTGGTTGGAACGCGAGCGTTTCTTCGAAGAGCGCATCTTTGCCTTTGGTCCAGTGATCTGCCTTGGCCCGTTCTATGGGCCGCAGGGGCCCTTGGAAATTCCGGCAGGATCGGGTTGATGCAGGGGCCGGGCCAATCGTGCCGAGCCGTCCTTGCATGAAGCCTGCATAAACGCGCGGCTGGCGCAGTGGCAAGGTGATTCTGCCTCTCCGGTGCCAGATCGGCGGTTTTTTGACAGGATTCTGCGATTTGTCGCAGGATTTCGCAGGTCAGAGGCCCGCCGTGGCCAGGACCACCCGGTCGCGCCCGTCGAAATCGGGCAGGATGCGGATCTGCCGCAGCCCCTGCCCGGCCAGCAATGCCGCCACCGCCGCGCCCTGCGTCGGGCCGATTTCCAGCAGCAGCCGCCCGCCGGCTGCCAGATGCGCCGCCGCCCCGGCCGCAAGAACGCGGTAGGCCGCCAGCCCGTCGCCGCCGGGTGTCAGCGCCATGCGGGGTTCGTGGTCGCGCACTTCGGGCGCCAGACCGGGCATTTCAGCCTCGGCGATATAGGGCGGGTTCGATACGATCAGGTCAAACCGGCCCTCGATCGCGGAAAACCAGTCGGACAGCCCGAAGGCGGCGCGGTCTTCCAGCCCCAGACGACGGGCATTGTCGGCCGCCACCTTCAGCGCTGCGGCCGAGGCATCGACGCCAAGGCCCGTCGCGCCGGGCCGGTCGGCCAGACAGGACAGCAGGATGCAGCCGGTGCCGGTGCCCAGATCCAGCAGCCGGTCGAAGGGCTGCGCCAGCGCCTCGGACACAAGGATTTCGGTTTCGGGGCGTGGGTCCAGTGTATCGGGGGTGACGCGGAAGCTGCGGCCCCAGAACAGACGCGCGCCCGTAATCTGGGCCACGGGCTTTCGGGTCAGCCGCGCCGCAAGCGCCGCATCATAGGCCGCCACCTGCGGCGGGGTCATAGGGTCGGGCAAGGCCAGCGTCAGCCGTTCGGGCGGCAGGGTCAGGGCATGAGCCAGCAGACGGCGGGCATCGCCGGAGGCATCGTCAATTCCGGCGGCCCGCAGCCGGGGGATCGCGGCGCGCAGCGCCTCGGCCGCCGTGATCACGAGTCCATCTCCGCCAGTTTCGCGGCCTGATCATGCGAGATCAGCGCCTCGATCACTTCGGACAGGTCGCCAGCCATGATCTGCGGCAGGGCGTAAAGCGTCAGGTTGATGCGGTGATCGGTCATCCGGCCTTGCGGGAAATTGTAGGTGCGGATGCGTTCGCTGCGGTCGCCCGAACCGACCTGCGCCTTGCGGTCGGCGGCGCGGCTCTGGGCCAGCCGTTCGCGTTCCGCCTCATACAGCCGGGCGCGCAGCACCTGCATGGCGATGGCGCGGTTCTGGTGCTGCGATTTCTCGGACGAGGTGACGACGATGCCGCTGGGAATATGGGTGATCCGCACCGCCGAGTCGGTCGTGTTGACGTGCTGTCCACCCGCCCCCGAGGACCGCATCGTGTCGATGCGGATGTCCGAGGCGGGAATGTCGATGTCCACTTCCTCGGCTTCGGGCAGAACGGCGACGGTGGCCGCGCTGGTGTGGATGCGGCCGCCGGCTTCGGTTTCGGGCACCCGCTGAACGCGGTGAACACCGGATTCGTATTTCAGCCGGGCATAGACCCCTTCGCCCTGCACATGGGCGGTGAACTCCTTGATGCCCCCCAGATCCGAGGCGGCGCTTTCCAGCACTTCGAACCGCCAGCCCATGCGTTCGGCATAGCGCTGATACATGCGGGCCAGATCGCCGGCGAACAGGCTGGCCTCTTCGCCGCCGGTGCCGGGGCGGATTTCCAGGATGGCCGGGCGGGCGTCGGCGGCGTCTTTCGGCAAGAGCGCGATGCGCAGTGCCTGTTCCATTTCGGGGATGCGGGCCTTGAGCCGGGGGATTTCCTCCTCGGCCAGCGCCTTCATCTCGGGATCGGCCAGCATGGCCTCGGCCTCGGCCAGATCGGTCAGCGCCTGCCGATAGGCGCTGATCTCGTCCACCACAGGTTTCAGGTCGGAATATTCGCGGCTGATCCGGGCGATCTCGGCCGGGGCGGCCCCGGCGTTGAGCTGCGCTTCGAGAAACTCGAAACGCTGGGTGATCTGGGCAAGTTTGTCTAGCGGAACCATAGGCCGGGGGTTTGGCCCGGAAGCCCCCGCCGGTCAAGGGGCGGCAGGGGCGCCGCGCCCCAAGGCCCCGGCGAAAGCGTCAGAGCCGCGACAGCCAGTCGGTCAGCCGCGCCGCGTTGACCCCCATGTCCGATCGGCCGAAGCGCAGACGGGCGTGGATGTAAAGACCGTCGGGGCGAACCTCGGCGGTGGTATAGTCGGGGAACCCCCAAAGCAGGCTGCGGGTGATCCAGGTGATGCGTCCCTCGGACACGCTGCCGGCCAGCCGTTCGGTGCGCGGGCTGGCCATCGACACGGCATCCAGCTTTGCCAGCAGATCGGCGGGCACGCCTTTGGTGGCCGAAAGCCGCAGCGTGGCCGCGCCTTCGGCGGGAACCACCTGATCCCAGGGGACGCCTTCTGCCCACAGCGCGGCGGGGGGCGAGACGTTCCATTGCGCGGGATCGCTGGGCGCCAGCCGGACATAGGCCGTAAGCCCCAGAAAGGCGATGATCAGGAAAGCAAGCGTCAGTCCCATGGTGCGCACCAGCCGTTTCATCGTTGCGTCCTTGCCCAGTGATAAAGGCAGATCAGTTCATAGGCGACATGGGCGCCGGCGATGGCGGTCGCGCCAGTCGTGTCATAAGGGGGCGAGACTTCAACGATGTCGCCACCAACCATGTTGATCCCGGCCAGATCGCGCAGCATCGCCGCCGCCTGCCAACTGGCCAGACCGCCCCACACGGGCGTGCCGGTGCCGGGAGCGAAGGCCGGGTCAAGCGCGTCGATGTCGAAGGTGACATAGGTGGGCGCGTCGCCCACGATGTCCTTGGCGGTGGCCACCACCCGTTCGACACCCCATTCATGCGCCTCGCGGGATGTGATGACATTGACGCCAAGGTAATCCTCGGTCGTGGTGCGGATACCGATCTGCACGCTGCGCCTGGGGTCAACGTAGCCCTGTTTCACCGCCTTGTACATCATCGTGCCATGGTCGATGCGGGTCAGGTCGTCATCGGGCCAAAGGTCGGAATGGGCGTCGAAATGGATCACGCCCAAGGGGCCGAACTTTTCAGCATAGGCCTTGAGGATGGGAAAGGTGATGTAATGGTCGCCGCCCAAGGTGACCGTGCCCGCCCCGGCGGCCAGGATGGTGCGGATATGGGCCGTCAGGGTTTCGGGAAAGTCTGCAGTCTTGGCATAGTCGAAGGCCAGATCGCCGTAGTCGATCACTGCCATGTCTTCCAGCGGGTTGGTCGGCCAGCCGTGCGGCGGGTCATAGGGTTGCAGGCTGGAGGCCTCGCGGATCGCGCGGGGCCCGAAGCGGGTGCCGGTGCGATGCGTCACCGCCTGATCGAAGGGCACGCCGGTGATCGCCAGATCAACGCCGGTCAGATCCTTGGTATAGGTCCGGCGCAGAAAGCTGGTCGCGCCGCCGAAGGCGTTTTCAAAGGCATAGCCGCGCAGCCCCTTGCGGGTGAAGGCGCTGTCCACTTCGGTCTTGGCATCTTCAAGGGCCATGGTCGGTGTCTCCGCTTGGCAGGCGTCGTCATTGGGTCAGGCGGAGACGTCGCGGATCCGGCACGGGAACAAGGCTTGCCGCCTTGGCGGGGCAAGGTCAAGCGCCCGTTCCGGCGGCGTCAGAACAGTTTCTGCTTCGCCTTGGCGACCGAGAAGCCGTGGCCGGCGGCATTGGTGCAGGTGATGCCCGTCTTGGCCGAGACACAACTGATGCCGCCCAGCGACAGCGCCTGGCCATAGGGCAGAACCGGATTGCGGGGGTCTTGAACCGTGTCACCCACACAGGCCAGAACGCCCTTGCCGGTGTTGTCCACCGCGAAGGAATGGCCCCAGTCCAGATCGCATCCGGCGGGCGCCTTGCGGTAGGTGGGCGTCAGTTCGATCACGTCACAGCGCGCCTCTGCGCCGCCATTCCAGCTATACATGGCGCAATGGATATTGCCGGTCGGCGTGCGGAAGCCAAGGAAATCATCGGCGGCGGCGGGACCAGCCAGAACAAGAAGAACAGCAATGGCTTTCACGGAAAACTCCTGAACGTTGCGAGGAAGGGCCTGTTTCGCCAGACTACAGGGATTGCGTGGTTCCGGCCAGTTTCAACATCGCGGACGTCCCCATGCCTTTGTTTGCCAGATGCGCCATCGTCTATTTTGCCGGGGTGTTCGCCGCAGCCTTCGTGCTGGGCGCGATCCGGGTGGCGTTTGTCGCGCCGCAGCTTGGCGAATTTCCGGCGGTGGCGCTGGAAGTGCCGCTTGTCCTGTGCCTGTCATGGGCTGTTGCGGGCCGCATCCTGCATCGCGATCCGTTGCCGTTGGGCGGCCGGTTGGCGATGGGCGCCCTGGCCTTTGGCCTGCTGATGCTGGCCGAAATGGCCCTGGCCCGCCTGTTCGGACAATCAACCCGAGAGGTCATCACCAATATGAAAAGCCCGGCAGGGGCGCTTGGCCTTGCCGGGCAGATCGGTTTCGCCGTGATTCCCGCCTTGCGCGGTCAGGCCAGCGGCTGAGCCCGTTCGACCAGACGCACGAAGAAGCTGGCGCCAACAGGCGAGGCTTCATCGTTGAAGTCGAAGGCCGAATGGTGCAGCCCTGCCCCCGGCCCGGTGCCAAGGAACAGATAGGCGCCGGGGCACGCCTCAAGCATGTAGGAGAAATCCTCGCTGCCCATCTCGCGGTTGGACCGGGCGTTGACGGCCTCGGCCCCCGAAATCTCGCGCGCGACTTCGGCGGCGAATTCGGCCTGGTCCTCATGGTTGATGGTGGCGGGATAGCCCCAGTCATAGTCGATCCGGGCCGTCACGCCATAGGCGGCAGCATGGCCTTCGACGATCTCGTAAAACCGTTTTTTCAGCAGCGCGCGCACATCGGGCTTGAAGCAGCGGATGGTGGCGCAGAACATCGCCTCTTCGGGGATGATGTTCGAGGCCGTGCCGGTGTGGATCTGGGTGACCGAGATCACCGCCTCATCCAATGCATAGACGTTGCGCGGGATGATGGTCTGGATCGCCTGCACCATGCCGACCACGGCCACCACCGGATCGACACATTCATGCGGCGTGGCACCATGGCCGCCCTTGCCGGTGAGATAGACGAAGGCGGTGTCCACGCTGGCCATCAGCGGGCCGGGCGTGGTCTGGAAATGGCCGAAGGGCACGTTGGGCGAATTGTGGATGCCGTAGACCTGCGAGATGCCGAAGCGGTCCATCATGCCTTCCTGCACCATGACCTGACCACCGCCGCCGTCTTCTTCGGCCGGCTGGAAGATCAGCGCCACCTTGCCGGCGAAATTCCGCGTCTCTGCCAGATACTTGGCAGCCCCCAGCAACATGGTGACATGCCCGTCATGGCCGCAGGCGTGCATCTTGCCCGGCACCGTGCTGGCATGGGGCGCGCCAGTGGTTTCCTCGATCGGCAGCGCGTCCATGTCGGCGCGAAGCCCGATCACCGGGCCGGGCCCCTTGCCGTTGATGATGGCAACGATGCCGGTCTTGGCGATTCCCTCGTGAATTTCGTCCACGCCGATCTCACGCAGCCGGGCCGCGATCCAGGCCGCCGTATTGTGGCAGTCGAAGGCCAGTTCGGGGTGCTGGTGCAGATACCGCCGCCAGCCCTTCATTTCCTCGGCATAAGAGGCGATACGGTTGAGAACGGGCATGGTCGGGATTCCTTCTTGGGGTCGTCGTGTCAGGCTTTGATCAAATCGGAAAACAGGGTTGCCTGCAATGTCACTTCCCCCCCTTGACCGTGCCAAAAGCGACGCTCTGGTGCAGACACCCGGCGGCGACATCCGCCGCCTTCTGGAAATCATGGCGCGTCTGCGCGACCCGGACACCGGCTGTCCCTGGGATGTGGAGCAGACCTTTGCCAGCATCGCCCGCTATACGCTGGAAGAGGCGCATGAGGTGGTGGATGCCATCGAGCGCGAGGATTGGGCCGAGTTGCGCGGCGAGCTGGGTGATCTGCTGCTACAGACGGTGTTCCACGCCCGAATGGCCGAAGAGGCCGGGCTGTTCGGCTTTTCCGATGTTGTGGCGGCGATCAGCGACAAGATGGTCGCCCGCCATCCGCATGTGTTCGGCGACGAAAGCCGCGACAAGACAGCCGAGCAGCAGACCGTGGACTGGGAGGCGCTGAAGGCCCGCGAACGCGGCGCGCGCGCCCGGGTTCTGGACGGCGTGGCGCTGGCCCTGCCCGCCCTGACCCGCGCGGTCAAGCTGCAGAACCGCGCGGCGCGGGTGGGGTTCGACTGGCCCTCGACCGAAGAGGTGCTGGACAAGCTGACCGAAGAGGCGCGCGAGGTGGTCGAAGCCCGCGAAACCCTGACGCAGGACGAGGTCAGCGAGGAAATCGGCGATCTTCTGTTCGTGATGGCCAATCTGGCCCGGCACCTGAAGGTGGACCCCGAAGCCGCCCTGCGCGCGGCCAACCAGAAGTTCACCCGCCGCTTTGCCCGCATCGAGGACTGGCTGACCGAGGCCGGCAAGACGCCCGACCAATCGGATCTGGCCGAAATGGATGCACTGTGGAACCGCGCCAAGGCCGAGGAAAAGGCCGCGCGCTAGGGCGGCAAAATATCCGACCAATACACTCAGGCATTGACCCATGGCGGAAAGTCATGTTTATCGGGCGCGAATAACCGACCAAAGGAGTCAACCATGTCTTTCCGCCTGCCGGCGCTTGCGCTGCTTCTTTCCTCGGCCCTGCCTGCCCTTGCCGATGAGATCAATGTCTATTCCCACCGCCAGCCGGAACTGATTCAGCCTCTGGTCGATGCCTTCACCGCCGAAACCGGCATCACGGTGAATGTGGCCTTCATCGACAAGGGGATGGCCGAACGTCTGGTGGCCGAGGGCGACCGTTCGCCGGCGGATGTGGTGCTGACCGTGGACATCGCACGGCTGATGCAGATCGTCGAGGCGGGCGTGACGCAGCCCGTCACCTCGGCCGTGCTGGAGGCCGATATTCCGGCCACGCTGCGCGACCCGGAAAACCGCTGGTTCGGCCTGACGACGCGCGCGCGTATCGTCTATGCCGCCAAGGACCGCGTGCAGCCCGGCGACGTGACCACCTATGAAGACCTGGCCGATCCCAAGTGGAAGGGGCGCATCTGCACCCGTTCGGGTCTGTCAGACTATAACGTTGCCCTGACCTCGGCGATGATCGCCCATCACGGCGAGGATTACACCAAAGGCTGGCTGGAAGGCCTGAAGGCCAATCTGGCGCGCAAGCCGGAAGGCGGCGACCGGGATCAGGTGAAGGCCATCGCCGCCGGCCTGTGCGACATCGCCATCGGCAATACCTACTATATCGGCCAGATGCTGGCCGACCCCGAACAGGCCCCGGCTGCCGAAGCGGTGAACGTGCTGTTCCCGGTGTTCGAGGGCGACGGCACCCATGTGAACATTTCGGGCATGGCCATGACCAAAGCCGCCCCGAACCGCGAGGCGGCGCTGAAGTTCATGGAATGGCTGACCACTGACACGGCGCAGAAGATCTATGCCGAGACCAACAATGAATACCCGGTCAAACCGGGGGTCGAACGGTCGGCGCTGGTCGCAAGCTGGGGCGATTTCACGCCCGACAGCAAGACGCTTGCCGAAATCGCCTCATTGCGGCCCGCCGCGCTGAAACTGGTCGAAACGGTTGATTTCGACGGCTGACGCCACGCGATCCGCCTGAACGCAACCACCGGGGGCCGCAGGCTGGACAAGCCGCGGCCCTTCGGCTTTCTTGGGCGGCCTGAGGAAGGACGCGTCCATGAAACACCCCCGCAAGATCATCATCGACACCGACCCCGGCCAGGATGACGCCGTGGCGATTCTGCTCGCCCTCGCCTCGCCCGAGGAGGTGCAGGTGCTGGGCATCACGGCGGTGGCCGGCAACGTGCCGCTGGCGCTGACGCAGAAGAACGCCCGCGTGATCTGCGAACTGGCCGGCCGGACCGAGGTGCCGGTCTTTGCCGGCTGCGACGCGCCGATTCAGCGCAAGCTGGTGACGGCGGAACATGTGCATGGCAAGACCGGGCTTGACGGCATCCCGCTGCCCGATCCGCAGATGCCGTTGCAGGACCAGCACGCCGTCGATTTCCTGATCGAGACCCTGCGCCGCGAAGCCCCCGGCAGCGTGACGCTGTGCCCGCTGGGGCCGCTGACCAATATCGCCACCGCCTTCGCGCGCGCGCCCGACATCGTGCCGCGCGTGGCCGAGATCGTGCTGATGGGCGGCGCCTATTTCGAGGTGGGCAACATCACCCCCGCAGCCGAATTCAACATTTACGTTGACCCGAAAGCCGCTGAAATCGTGTTCAAATCCGGCGTTCCTATTGTGGTGATGCCGCTGGATGTCACCCACAAGGCGCTGACCTCGCGCGCCTGGGTCGAGGAGATGCGTGGCCTTGGCACCCGCGTCGGTCAGGCGGTGGCAAGCTGGACCGATTTCTTCGAACGCTTCGACACCGCGAAATATGGCAGCGAAGGCGCCCCGCTGCATGATCCTTGCGTGATCGCCTATCTGATCGACCCCGGCCTGTTCGCGGGGCGTCATATCAATGTCGAGATCGAAACCCGGTCCGCGCTGACGCTGGGCATGACGGTGGCCGACTGGTGGCGCGTCACCGACCGGCCGGCAAATGCGCTGTTCGTGGGCTCGGTCGACCGGGACGGTTTCTACCGCCTGCTTTCAGACCGTCTGGCGCGGTTCTGACGACTGCACAAATGAAAAGGGGCACCCGATACGGGTGCCCCGATCAGGCCCGAGGGGCCTTGAATCACACGGCCTTCGAGATGAAGCCGACGGCGTCGCCGAAGGTCTGGATGGTTTCGGCGGCGTCATCCGGGATCTCGATCCCGAACTCTTCCTCGAAGGCCATCACCAGTTCGACGGTGTCCAGCGAGTCCGCGCCGAGGTCGTCGATGAACGAGGCGTTCTCGACGACCTTGTCCTCTTCCACGCCCAGGTGCTCGACCACGATCTTCTTCACGCGCTCGGCGATATCGCTCATGTCTTCCTCTGCTTTCGTTCTCGGGGAGACCCCGGCTGATTATCCTGCCCGAAGCGGGCCGTCCTATTGCCCCGCTATGGGAGGCGCAGTTCCGGGCAACCGCCCGGGAATCTGGCGCGCGCTATAACAACAGCGCCGCGCCATGGCAAACCCTTTCGGTCTGCCGTCACACCATGGCCATGCCGCCGTTCACATGCAGCGTGGCCCCGGTCACATATCCGGCCTCCGGCGATGCCAGATACAGCACCGCGGCGGCAATCTCCTGCGGGGTGCCCATGCGGCCCGCCGGCACCGCGCCCAGGATGCCGGCCCGCTGCGCCTCGTTCAGCTTGTCGGTCATCGCGGTCTCGATAAACCCCGGCGCGACGCAATTCACCGTGATGCCACGGCTGGCCACCTCGGCCGCCAGCGACTTCGACATCCCCACCATGCCGGCCTTCGAGGCGGCATAGTTCACCTGCCCCGCGTTGCCGGTCTGGCCCACGACCGACGAGATGTTCACGATCCGGCCCCAGCGCGCCTTCATCATGCCGCGGATGGCGGCGCGGCACAGCCGGAAGGTCGCGGTCAGGTTCACGTCGATCACCGCCTGCCAGTCGGCATCCGACATCCGCATGACCAGCCCATCACGGGTGATGCCGGCATTGTTCACCAGAATGTCGACCGCCCCCATCGCCTCGGCCGCGCGCTTGACCAGGCCTTCCACCGCCTCGGCATCCGACAGGTTGCAGGGCAGCACATGCGCCCGCCCCCCCAGTTCCGCCGCCAGCGCCTCCAGCGGCTCGACCCTTGTGCCCGACAGGCCGACCGTCGCCCCCGCCGCATGAAGGGCGCGCGCGATGTCCGCGCCGATCCCGCCCGAAGCGCCGGTCACCAGCGCAGATTTTCCCGTCAGATCGAACATGTCCGAATCTCCTGCCTTCCAATTGGCTCAAATACCCTGGGGGTCCGGGGGCAAAGCCCCCGGCCTGCGCGCCGGCGTCAGCCCCTGACCGCCGCCACATCCTCGGGCGTGCCGATGGCCTTCAGCACCACCTCGCCCGAGGTGATGCGCTTGATCATTCCCGACAGCGCCTTGCCGGCACCGATTTCCCAATATTCGGTGACGCCTGCGGTTTCCATCCACAGCACCGATTCCCGCCAGCGGACCGATCCGGTCACCTGCGCGACCAGCAGGTCGAAGAAACGGTCCGGCTCGGTCACCGCCTCGGCACGGACGTTCACAACGACCGGCACGCTGGGTTTGGAGATCACCACCGCCGACAGCGCCTCGGCCATGCGATGCGCGGCCGGCTGCATCAAGGCGCAATGGAAGGGGGCGCTGACCGGCAACAGAAGCGCGCGCTTTGCGCCTTTGGCCTTGGCAATCTCGATCGCCCGCTCGACCGCGCCCTTGTGGCCGGAAACCACCACCTGTGCGGGGTCATTGTCATTCGCCGCTTGGCACACCTCGCCCTGCGCGGCCTCTTCCGCCACCGCCTGCGCAGTGGCGAAGTCCAGCCCCAGAAGCGCGGCCATCGCGCCCACGCCCACCGGCACGGCTTCCTGCATCGCCTCGCCGCGCAGACGCAGAAGGCGGGCAGTGTCGCTCAGCGACAGGGCCCCAGCGGCACAGAGCGCGGAATACTCACCCAAGCTGTGCCCGGCCACGAAATCGGCATGGCTTGCAACCGAGATGCCTTCCGCCTCCAGCGCCCGCAGCGCCGCGATCGAGGTGGCCATCAGCGCCGGCTGGGCGTTCTGTGTCAGCGTCAGTTCGGCGATGTCGCCTTCCCAGATAAGCGCCGACAGCTTTTCGCCAAGCGCCGCATCCACCTCGTCGAACACCGCTTTTGCGGCGGGATAGGCGTCAGCCAGCGCGCGGCCCATGCCGATGGTCTGGGCGCCCTGACCGGGGAAAACGAATGCACGGCTCATGCTTGACCTCTTGAAACCTGTTTTCCCCGGCATAACCTGCGGCCGCCGGTCCCGCAATCGTGCAAAGCCGCGCACAGGGACTGTGCCCCGCCGCGCATGGCCAGTTCCGCAAAGCCTGCTACCTTGCGCCGAAACCGATTGCCAAGGACCTGCACCCCATGCCCGTACCGAATACGCCGCACAGCTACGGCAGCGTTGCCCGCACCTTTCACTGGCTGACCGCCCTTCTGATCATCGCGGCCTTTCCGCTGGGCATGATCGCCAGCGACATGCCCTATGACACGGTCGAGGCGCTGGCGCGCAAGGCGCAACTGTTTTCAATCCACAAGACGGTGGGCGTGGCGGTCTTCCTGGTCGCCTCGGCGCGCATCCTCTGGGCCCTGACCCAGCCGCGCCCCGCGCCGCTGCACCCCGAGCGCCGGCTGGAAACCTTCCTGGCCGAACTGGTGCATTGGGCGCTTTACCTGTCGCTGGTCGTGGTGCCGCTGTCGGGTTGGATTCACCATGCCGCCGTGGACGGTTTCGCCCCGATCCTGTGGCCGCTGGGCCAGGGCCTGCCCTTTGTGCCCAAGTCCGAGGTGATCTCGCATGGCGCCTCGACCGTGCATGGCATCTTTACCAAGGTGCTGCTGGCCTCGGTCGCGCTGCACGTTCTGGGCGCGCTGAAACATGTGCTGATCGACCGCGACGACACCCTTGCCCGGATGACCCGCGGCACGGCCTCAACCGCAACGACCGCGGCCCGGCATGGCCGCGCGCCGATGCTGGCCGCGCTGGCGATCTTTGCCGCCGGTCTTGGGCTGGCCTGGGCCGCATCCGAGCCGCCCGCCGCGCCGCCCGTCCCCCCGGCCCCGCAGGCAGCCGCCGCGCCGGCGCCGGCCGGCAACTGGATGGTGGAGTCGGGCAGCCTGAGCTTTGCGGTCAAGCAGATGGGCAGCGCCGTCAGCGGCACCCTGCCCGCCTGGACCGCCGACATCACCTATGATGACGCAACCGGCACCGGCCGCGTCAGAGTCGGCATCGACACCACGCAGATGACGCTGGGCTCCGTGACCGATCAGGCCAAGGGGGCCGATTTCTTCGACGTGGCCCAGCACCCGACCGCCACCTTCACCGCCGACATCGCGCGGACGGCTGACGGGCAAACGGAGAACGGGCACACGGCGACCGGCACCCTGACCCTGCGGGGGGTGGAACACCCCGTCACCCTGCCCTTCACCCTGACGCTGGACGGCGACACGGCCACCATGTCGGGCGAGACCACGCTGGACCGGCGCGATTTCGGCATGGGCGCAGGCTACAAGGACGAAAGCCAGGTCGGCTTTTCCGTCATCGTCTCGGTCAAGCTGACCGCGCGCAAGGCGCCCTGACCAAACGGCGGGCAGGCGCCCCCCGGGTGCCTGCCGTCACCCCGTGATGCCGGCCTTGGCCTGACATTCGCTGGCCACGCTGGCAGCGGCGACATTGGCCGATCTGAGGGCATCGCTCGACGGGCTCAGCCGCAGCTCTTCGCGCTGGTTCCGGGTCAGGGCCATGGGCAAGGTCTCGACCATGCAGCGCTGCAACTGCCGCAACTGTCCGTCACTTGCCGAGAATTGCCGCCCGGCCAGCAGCACGGCCGCATTGGCCTGTGCTTCGATAAAGGCCACATCGGCCTGCGGTGTCTCGAAGTCATAGTGCAACTGGCAAGTGGGCGGCGGCGCGGCGTGCGCACCCGCCATGGCCTGGCCCTGTCGGTCAATCAGCGTCTTGCACCCCCAGGCCTGCGCCACCGCAGGCATCAGGGCGTTGAGATTTTCCCAGACCAGAAGATGGCTGTTGCCGCGAACCCCGTCGGTCGGGCTGATTTCGCTTGTGGTGGTGAACCGATACCAGTCGGCCACGGCATAAGTGATTGCCGCAGAGGCACCAACAGCCAGCAACCCGACCCCTATGGCAAAACGCGCCATTTGCATCACCTTCACCAACACGAAGCCAAGGGCACCAAACACACGGCGCCGTTACATCATTTAACGCCAGCACGGGCTCGCAATCAACCGGCTTGCACGGCCACACGGGCGGATTTCACAGGGAAAAGGCCACCGGATCGCTCCGGTGGCCCCTGTTGTTCCGGTGTCTTGCCGAGGGCAAGTCAGGCCGTCACTCGGCCTTCATCGCCTCGACCGAGATCTGGATCTGCACTTCGTCGCTGACATAGGGTGCGAACATGCCCAGATTGTAGTCCGACCGCAGCACGGTGGTGGTGGCCGAGAACCCGGCCCAGGGCTTTTTCTCCATCGGGTGTTCACCCGCCTGGTTCAGCACCGCCTCCAGCACGACCGGCTTGGTCACGCCGTTCAGCGTCAGGTCGCCGGTGATCTTGGCGGTCTTCTCGCCGGTCACTTCAATGCCGGTCGAGGTGAAGCTGACGGTCTTGTCCTCGGTCGCGCCGAAGAAATCGGGCGACATCAGGTGATCGAAGCGGGCCTGCCAGCCGGTCAGCATGGTGGTCACCGGGAAGCTGACCTTCACCGAGGACGCCGCCGGATTGGCCTGATCGAACTGGATCTCGCCTTCAAAGCCCGAGAACATGCCGTAACCGGTGGAAAAGCCGAGGTGGTTGTAGGAAAACACGATCTGGCTGTGGCTGGGGTCCAGCACATACTTTTCAGCCTCGGCAAAGGCCGGGGCCGAAACCAGCGCGGCGGCCAGCGCAAGGGGGGCGAAACGGATCATCAGAAACTCCTGCTGGATGATGCACATGCAGCATACCTGCCCGCACAGGCGGCATCGGGCAATCCGGCACACCCGAACAGGACTTGCGCGGTGGTGAACATCACCTTGGCGTCAGATGCGCTGGACAGGGTGCCGCCCCCGCAGCCCTTGCATCCCGGCCGCCGATCTGTATAAGGCCCCATCCTTCCTGCATTCCCATGAACCGGCGATGCCTCTCGTGGACGGGCCGCAGGAAGGTTGGCCCGTTCTTTGAAGCCGCCCCGAGACGAAGGAAGACCGCATGCCGCTTTACGAGCATGTCTTCATTGCGCGTCAGGACTTGTCCAACACGCAGGCCGAAGGCCTTGTCGAACATTTCTCCACGGTCCTTTCGGACAACGGCGGCAAGGTCGTCGAATCCGAATACTGGGGCGTGAAGACCATGGCCTACAAGATCAACAAGAACCGCAAGGGCCACTATGCCCTGCTCCGGTCCGACGCTCCGGCGGCGGCTGTGCAGGAAATGGAACGCCTGATGCGCCTTCATGACGACGTGATGCGCGTGCTGACCATCAAGGTCGACAAGCACGCCGAAGGTCCGTCGGTCCAGATGCAGAAGCGCGATGAGCGTGAAGGCCGTGGCGACCGCGATGGCGACCGTGGCAGCTTTGGCGGCGAACGCCGCGAGCGCAGCTTTGGCGACCGCCCCGACCGTGGCGAACGCCCGTCGTTCGGCGCTCCGCGTCGTTGATCTGAGAAAGGACCACACCCATGGCGAACAAACCGTTTTTCCGCCGCCGCAAGGTTTGCCCCTTCTCGGGCGACAATGCTCCGGCGATCGACTACAAGGACACCCGTCTTCTGCAGCGCTACATCTCCGAGCGCGGCAAGATCGTGCCGTCCCGCATCACCGCAGTCTCGGCGAAGAAGCAGCGTGAACTGGCTCAGGCCATCAAGCGCGCCCGCTTCCTGGCCCTGCTGCCCTATGCCGTGAAATAAGGAGCACGACCGATGCAAGTGATCCTTCTTCAGCGCGTGGCCAAACTTGGCCAGATGGGCGAAGTCGTCAACGTCAAGGACGGCTATGCCCGCAACTACCTGCTGCCGCAGGGCAAGGCGCTGCGCGCCAACGAATCGAACGTGAAGGCGTTCGAGGCGAAGAAAGCCCAGCTTGAAGCAAACAACCTGGAAACCCGCAAGGAAGCCGAAGGCGTTGCCGCCAAGCTGGACGGCCAGACGTTCATCGTCATCCGTTCGGCATCGGAATCCGGTGCGCTTTACGGTTCGGTTTCGGCCCGTGACATTTCCGAAGCTGCGACCGCCGCCGGTTTCACCGTCGAGCGTGGCCAGGTCGAGATGGACAAGCCGATCAAGGACCTGGGCATCCACCCGGTGACCGTGGTTCTGCACCCCGAAGTCTCGGTCAAGGTCAGCGTGAACGTTGCCCGTTCGCCGGAAGAAGCCGAACTGCAAGCCTCGGGCAAGTCGATCCGCGATGCGGCGGCCGAAGCCGATGCGGCGGCCGACTTCGAGATCGCCGAACTGTTCGACGACATGGGTTCGGCCGCTTCGGACGAATAATCCTTTCCGGCCTGCCGGATTGAAGCCGCGCCCCGGGCAACCGGGGCGCGGTTTTCGTTTGGGCGGGGCGCGTGGGTTACATAATTTACTTTTGTATCACATAATGCCATGGTATACAAAAATAGAAAGTGTAGCACATGGTCATTGCCCGACATTCCCTGAATGCGCAGTCTGCTTATCATGATCTGCTGCGCGGCCTGAAAGATGATGCCGTATCCGACCTGCGCGGCACCCCCGTCAAAGAAACAAGAAACGGTCGGACCTACTGGTATGACCAATACCGCATCGGCACTTCGGTTCGGCGCAGCTATATCGGCGAAGATACCGCCGAACTGCGTGACCGTCTTGAACGGCAGGCGGGTCTTGCCGCCGAAGTTGCCCAACGCCGCCAGACAAGAACAAGGCTGGTCCGGCTTCTGCGGGCCGAAGGAATGCTGTCAACCGATGGCTCTGTCGGCGCATTGTTCGCGGCGGCAGAAAAGCTGGGGGTCTTCCGGCTTGGTGGAACCCTGGTAGGCACACAGGCCTTCCGGCTGTATGAGGGCGAACTTGGGCTACGAATTCCCAGTTCTGAACTTGCCCAGACTGGCGACATTGATTTTGCTCAGTTCGAACGCCTTTCGCTTGCACTGGATGATCAGGTTACTGGCAGTATCTCGGAAACCTTCAAGGCCTTGTCCTTTGAACCCGTCCCAGGTCTTGAGCGGGCGGCCGTGTGGAAATGGCGCCAGACACGTTCGGACGTGATGGTCGAATTTCTTACCCCGTCGTTCCGGTCCGAGGAGGACATCCGCGACCTGCCGGCGCTTGGTGTTTCGGCGCAGTCGCTGCATTTCCTGAACTACCTGATCGCGCAGCCGATCAAGGCGGCGGCGCTGTATCGCTCGGGGGTTCTGGTGCAGATCCCCCGCCCCGAGGCTTTTGCCATTCACAAGCTGATCGTCGCCGACCGCCGCCGGGGCGGGCCGGACCAGATCAAGTCGCGGAAGGACCGAGCGCAGGCGGCGCTGCTGGTCGAGGTTCTGGCCGAGGACCGGCCCGATGAACTGCGCGAAGCCCATGAGGACGCGCTGTCGCGTGGCCCGCATTGGCGCGACCACATCGCCCGCAGTCTGGCGCGGATGCCGGAAACCGCCGCCCGTCTCGCCGCGCTTTGACTGCCGGTGTCGGCGGCAGGACAGAATCGGCCGCCGGCGCGGCTAGCCTGCCTGAATGCGCGCCTCGGTCATCACCCAAGGCATCCTGGCCCTGTGCGCCGGGATTGCCATCTTCTCGGTTCAGGATCTGATCCTGAAACGGCTGTCGGGCGATTATCCGCTGCATCAGGCCATGGTCCTGCGCAGCCTGACCGCCCTGCCCTTTCATCTGGCGATCGTCTGGTGGTTCGACGGGCGGCTGTCCACCATCACCACCCCTGGCTGGTGGAAGATGCTGGCGCGCGGTCTGCTGAATTTCACCGCCTATACGGCCTATTACCTGGGCCTTGCCGCCCTGCCGATTGCCACGACCGTGGCGCTGTTCTTCACCGCGCCGCTGTTCATCACCCTGTCCACGGCGCTGTTCTTCCGCGAAAAGGTGCCCTTCGCCTCGGGCCTTGCAGTGGTGCTGGGGTTTGCCGGCGTGCTGCTGATCGTGCGGCCGGGTGCATCGGGCCTTGGCTGGACCGCGCTGCTGCCGATCCTGGGGGCGCTTGGCTATGCACTGTCAATGGTGGTTGCCCGCCCGATGGGGCGCACGGAATCAGCCGCGGCCATGGCCTTCTGGGGCAATAGCTGCTTTCTGATCTGCGCGCTGGTGCTATCGGCGGTCTTTGGCAGCGGCACCATGGCCGGGACAGCCGACCCTTCGCTGGCCTTCCTGACACGGGGCTGGATCATGCCGCCGCTGCGCGATCTGGCGCTGATGGTGTCCTGCGGCGTGATCGCGGCGGTGGGGCTGACCCTGCTGACCCATGCCTACCGGATTGCACCTTCGGCAGCGATTGCGCCCTTTGAATACAGCTTCATGTTCTGGGGGCTGCTCTGGGGCTGGAAGTTCTGGGGCGACCTGCCCGATGCGCTGGCCTGGGTTGGCATCGCGGTAATCATCGCCGCCGGGATCTACGTCATCCGCCAGCCTGCCCCCGAGACCGCGGCCCCGCCGGTGCCCGGGGGCGACCCGGCCTAACCTTCTTCAACCAGCTTGCGCAGATCTTCGCCGTTCAGATGCGCCAGACCCGCGCGCACGGCGCCATAGGGCACGGCCAGCACCAGAAGGCCGTATCCCAGACCCGCCGCTGCAATCCGGTGCGGCAGGCCGGGGCTGTCAGTAAAGGCGCCCCCTTCGACCGAAAATTCCTGGGGAACACCGGAGGCGTCCGCCGCGGCCTCTGCCGGGGCCGTCATCAAGGCCCGGATCGCGGCAAGATCGGGATCAGCCAGCGGATCGGCCCCCGATGGCGCGGCGGCAGTCCTGTCGGGAACGGACAACAAGGGTTCGGCGGGTGTGGCGGTCTGCGGGCGGACAGTCTGCGCGGCCGTCTCCAGTAGCGCCGCCCCCGCCGTGATGGCCCGGCTGACCTGCTGATACGTTGGCAGAACCCGCCCGATGCGGCCAAGCCGCGCCTCGGGGATCTGCCAGCGCCCGCTTGCCACCGTTTCCGAAAAGCCATGGCTCCAGACCGAGCAGCGCCGCAGCAGCCGGCCCAAGCCTTCACGCGCGAACAGCACGGACGCCAGCGCGAAAGCCCGGGGTTGCAAGGGTGGGTGCTGGCTGCCTTCGGCCCAGATTCGGGGCCTTTCATCGGGTGATTTTCGGCTCATCGGATCAACCGCAAGCATGTGACGACGCCAGACTGCCACGGATGGTCTACAAAAGGCAGGCGGAAAATCATACCCCGACCCGTGCGGCGGCCGGAAATGCGAAGGGCCGCCCTTTGCGGGACGGCCCTTGCTGCCGGTCCGGGGAAATCCCGTCTCAGCAGGAATAATACATCTGGTATTCCACCGGATGCGGGGTGTGTTCGAAGGCGTAAACCTCTTCCCACTTCAGCGCGATATAGCCTTCGAGCTGGTCCTTGGTGAACACGTCGCCGGCCAGCAGGAAGTCGTGATCCTTCTCCAGCTCTTCCAGCGCCTCGCGCAGGCTGCCGCAGACGGTCGGGATTTCGGCCAGTTCTTCCGGCGGCAGATCATACAGATCCTTGTCCGAAGCCGGACCCGGGTCGATCTTGTTCTTGATGCCATCCAGACCGGCCATCAGCAGGGCGGCGAAGGCCAGATAGGGGTTGGCCGCCGGATCGGGGAAGCGGGCTTCCACACGCTTGGCCTTGGGCGATTCGGTCCACGGAATACGGACGCAGCCACTGCGGTTGCGGGCCGAATAGGCGCGCAGAACCGGGGCCTCGAAGCCGGGGATCAGGCGCTTGTAGCTGTTGGTCGCCGGGTTGGTCAGCGCGTTCAGCGCCTTGGCGTGCTTCAGGATGCCGCCGATGAACCACAGGGCTTCCTGGCTCAGGTCGGCATACTTGTCGCCGGCGAACAGCGGCTTGCCGTTCTTCCAGATCGACATGTTGACGTGCATCCCGCTGCCGTTGTCACCCTTCATGGGTTTGGGCATGAAGGTCACGGTCTTGCCGTAGGCATGAGCCACGTTGTGGATCACATACTTGTACTTCTGGATGTTGTCGGCCTGCTCGACCAGTCCGCCAAAGATCATCCCCAGCTCATGCTGGGCGGTCGCCACTTCGTGGTGGTGCTTGTCCACGCGCATACCCATGCGCTTCATGGTGGACAGCATCTCGCTGCGCAGGTCTTGCGCCGCATCGACCGGGTTCACCGGGAAGTAGCCGCCCTTGTGGCCGGCACGATGCGCAAGGTTGCCGCCTTCAAAGGCCGCGTCGGTGTTCCAGGCGGCATCTTCCGAGTCGATCTGGAACGACACCTTCTGCGGCGTCACCGAATAGCGCACGTCGTCGAAGATGAAGAATTCGGCTTCCGGCCCGAAATAGGCCGCGTCGCCCACGCCCGAAGACTTGAGATAGGCTTCCGCCTTGACCGCGGTCTGACGCGGGCAGCGCGAATAGGCTTCGCCGGTGTCGGGTTCGACCACGTTGCAATGCACGCAGAGGGTTTTCTCGGCATAGAACGGGTCGATATAGACGCTGGTCGGATCGGGGATCAGCTTCATGTCGGACTGGTCGATCGACTTCCAGCCGGCGATCGACGAGCCGTCGAACATGAAGCCTTCCTCGAAGAAGTCTTCATCCACAAGATCAGCCACCAGCGTGACGTGCTGCAGCTTGCCCTTGGGGTCGGTGAAACGGATGTCGACGTATTCGACTTCCTCGTCCTTGATCAGTTTCAGAGCTTTCGCAACTGCGCTCATCTGACTGCCTTTCGGTGCTTGGGTTACAGGTTCAGGCCGCGAAGGCCAGTTCAGGGATCATCTTTCGCGCGTCGTGCTGCGCTCAGACGGCATCATCGCCGGTTTCGCCGGTGCGGATGCGGATGGCTTGTTCGACAGGGGTGACGAAGATCTTGCCATCGCCGATCTTGTCGGTGCGCGCGGCCGAGACGATGGCCTGCACGGCGGCATCAACCATGTCGTCGGTCAGCACGACCTCGATCTTCACCTTGGGCAGGAAATCGACCACATATTCGGCGCCGCGATAAAGTTCGGTATGGCCCTTCTGGCGACCGAAGCCCTTGACCTCGGTGACGGAAAGACCCTGGATGCCGGCTTCCTGAAGCGCCTCCTTAACTTCATCAAGCTTGAACGGCTTGATGATCGCCTCAATCTTCTTCATGCGCCGACTCCCCCGTTTCTCGCTCTGTCCCTCACAGCACTTCCCTTGCAGGCCGACAATTGACTAGGGTGGCAGCAAGGTCGCCCCACCTTGGAAATCCTTGGTGACTGCCCGTTTTTTAGGCAATGCGGCGCGGAAATGAGCAAGATGCGAACAGCTCGGAAAAGCCGATGACCGATCTTCTGACTGCGGCCCAGATGCGTGCACTTGAACAGGCTGCCATCGCCAGCGGCCGGGTGACCGGCCTTGAGCTGATGGAGCGCGCGGGCCGCGGCGTGGTCGAGGCGATCTTTCAGGAATGGCCCGCGTTGCGCGCCACCTCACACCGCGCGGTGGTGCTGTGCGGCCCCGGCAACAATGGCGGCGACGGCTTTGTCGTGGCCCGCCTGCTGCGGGAATGGGGTTGGGATGTGGCTGTGTTCCTGCACGGCACCCCCGACCGTCTGCCACCCGATGCGCGGGCGAATTACGACCGCTGGCGGGCGATTGGCGCGGTGGCCCCGCTTGACACGCTGGACTGGCCACTGCTGCGCCGAACCGACATCACCATTGACGCGCTGTTCGGCATCGGCCTGCAACGCCCGCTGGCGGCGGGTCTTTGGGGCGCGCTGGAAATGGCAAAAGAGGCCGGCACCCGGCTGGTGGCCATCGACCTGCCCTCGGGCCTGTGTGCCTGGTCAGGGCGGATGCTGGTCGAAGGGATTGGCCCAGATCACCCCGCCGACCTGACGGTAACGTTTCACAGCCGTAAGCCCGGCCATCTGCTGGCCGAAGGGTCGGCGCGCTGTGGCCGGCTTGTGGTGGCCCCGATCGGGCTTGAGACCACCGCAGACCACCTGTCGCGCGATGAGGCCGCCTGGTCCCCGATCGAGGAAACAGCCGTCGATCCCGGCGCGCTGGCCAAAGGCGCCGGGCACAAGTTCACCCATGGCCACGCCCTGATCCTGTCCGGTCCGCCCGGCCATGGCGGCGCGGCGCGACTTTCCGCCCGTGGCAGCCTGCGGATCGGGGCGGGGCTGGTGACGCTGGGCTGCCCGCCCGATGCCCTGCCCGAGACTGCCGCGCGGCTGGACGCGGTGATGCTGCGCCCGATTGCCGATGCCGATGCTTTGGCAAGGGTGCTGGAGGACCGGCGGATCAACGCGCTTTGCCTTGGGCCGGGGCTGGGAACCACCGCGCGTGAAGCCGCGCTGGTGGCCACCGCGCTGCAGGCGGCGCGACCGCTGGTGCTGGATGCCGATGCGCTGACCCTTCTGTCACAGCGCCCCGACCTTTTCTCCGCCCTGCACGGTGGCTGCGTCCTGACCCCGCACGCCGGAGAGTTCGCCCGTCTGTTCCCCGACATTTCAGAAAGGCTGGCCGCGCCGATGACCGGCGGACCGGCCTTCTCGAAGGTCGATGCCACGCGCGAGGCAGCCGCGCGGGCTGGCTGTGTGGTGCTGTTCAAGGGGGCAGATACGGTGATCGCCGCGCCGTCGGGCCGGTGCGCCCTCAACGCGGCGGCCTATGACCGCGCCGCGCCCTGGCTGGCCACGGCCGGATCTGGCGACGTGCTGGCGGGGTTCCTGTGCGGGTTGATGGCGCGCGGCTTTCCCCCGTTCGACGCCGCCTGTACGGCGGCCTGGCTGCATGTGGAAGCCGCACGCAGCTTCGGCCCCGGCCTGATTGCCGAAGACCTGCCCGAGGAGCTGCCAAAGGTCTTCCGCGCTTTGGGCGTCTGACTGCACTAGCCCCGGCTTTCGGGACGGCAGCCCAATTCCCTTCCGCCGGCATAGACGGTTTCTGCGCCGTCGAAATGCAGGGCATAGACCCGCCGCATGGGCGCGACCTTGGGCAGGAAAGGCAATACAGGCGCGGCCTCGATCCGCATTTCAACCCCGCGCAAGACCCGCGCGCCCGACCGGGTGATGATCCGGTCGCCAGGGCACAGGAACTGCACCGGCAATTCGCCGTCCAGCGTCAGAACCGGGGTGCCGGACAGGATGCCGGGCCAGGTGGCAGAACTGCTGTCAGAAGACGGGATGCGCTGGCCCATGATGCCGGTCCGTTGCGGGCGGGATTGCCCTTTTTGCCACCCTTCCCCCGGATGGTGGCAGCACTGGGCCACGGTCGGTCCGAAACGCAGGCCATTTCATGCCGAACCGCGGCGGTTGCGGCGAAAAAGCTGCAAACTTTTCCTCTCGCATCCGCCCCCCGCCTTTGTTAGAAGGGCGCCGGATTTTCCGGGCCGCGTGGACCGTGCCTCCTGACGCAAAGGGGGCAAGGTGGCTTTGCGCGTTTCGGAAGGGCAAGACATGCGGGTGTGGCGGAATTGGCAGACGCACTGGATTTAGGTTCCAGCGCCGCAAGGCGTGGGGGTTCAAGTCCCTTCACCCGCACCAGGTTTGGACAGGAAGGACGACACGAATGCAGGTCACCGAGACCCTGAAAGACGGCCTGAAGCGCGGCTACACCATCACGGTGCCGGCGGCCGAGCTGGAGGCCAAGGTTCAGGAGAAGCTGGTCGAAGCCCAGCCCGACATTGAAATCAAGGGCTTCCGCAAGGGCAAGGTGCCGCTCGCGATCCTGAAGAAGCAGTTCGGCGCCCGCCTGATGGGCGACGCCATGCAGGATACGATCGACGGCGCCATGAAGGGCCACTTCGAGGCCACCGGCGACCGTCCGGCCCTGCAACCCGAAGTCAAGATGGTTGGCGGCGAAACCTGGGCCGAAGGTCAGGATGTCGTGGTTGAACTCAGCTACGAAGCCCTGCCCGAGGTGCCGGAATTCGACGCCTCCAAGATCAAGCTGGAAAAGCTGATCGTGAAAGCCGATGACGCCGCCGTTGAAGAGGCGCTGAAGAATCTGGCCGAAAGCGCGCAATCCTTCGACGACCGCAAGAAGGGCGCCAAGGCCAAGGACGGCGACCAGATCGTGATCGACTTCAAGGGTTCGGTCGACGGTGAGGAATTCCAGGGCGGCAGCGCCGAGGATTACCCGCTGGTGCTCGGCTCCAAGTCGTTCATCCCCGGCTTCGAAGACCAGCTTGTCGGCGCCAAGGTCGGCGACGAGGTTTCGGTCAAGGTCACCTTCCCGGCCGAATACGGTGCCAAGCATCTGGCCGGCAAGGACGCGGTCTTTGCCTGCACCGTCAAGGCGGTGAAGGAACCGAAAGCCGCCGAGATCGACGACGAACTGGCCAAGAAGTTCGGTGCCGAGGATCTGGCCGCGCTGAAGACGCAGATCACCCAGCGTCTTGAAGCCGAATACACCGGAGCCTCGCGCGCCGTGCTGAAGCGGGCCCTGCTCGACAAGCTGGACGAACTGGTCAAGTTCGAACTGCCCTCGAAGCTGGTCGAAGCGGAAGCCGCCCAGATTGCGCACCAACTGTGGCATGAAGAGCATCCCGAAGAGCATGGCCACAACCATGGTTCGATCGAGACCACGGATGAGCACAAGTCGCTGGCCGAACGCCGGGTTCGCCTTGGCCTGTTGCTGGCCGAAGTCGGTCGCAAGGCCGAAGTCACCGTCACCGACGCCGAAATGACCCAGGCCGTGCTGGCCGCTGCCCGTCAGTATCCGGGTCAGGAACGCCAGTACTTCGAATTCGTGCAGAAGAACCAGCAGGTGCAACAGCAACTGCGCGCGCCGATCTTCGAAGACAAGGTCGTGGACCTGATCGTCGGTCAGGCCAAGGTGACCGAGAAGGAAGTCTCGAAGGAGAAGCTCCAGAAGGCCATCGAGGCGCTGGACGAACTCTGATCGCGAGTCTGGCCCTGCCGTGACCGAAAGGCCGCCCGACCGGGCGGCCTTTTTCATATTCGTCAGCCCAGCCGGGCCGCCAGCGCCGCGATCTGCCGGCGCATGTCCGCCTTGAACCGGATCAGACGGGCCGGGGCAACCGCCTCGGCCCGGTACAGCGCCCGCCAGACCAGCCGCGCCTTGGGGGCACAGGGTGCGACGATCCCCAGCCGCAGCACCCGCCGCAGCGGACGCCGCATCACCAGCCAGTCGACCCAGCCGGGAGCACCCATGGTGGTGATCGCCAGCACCGCCTGCAGGACGGTCAGCCGCGGGATCATCGGCCCGAACACCGGCGCATGGTCATAGGCCAGGCCGGGCGCCCAGACCCGGTCGAACCAGCCTTTCAGGATCGCGGGAAAGCCGAACCACCAGGTCGGGAACACCAGGATCACTACCTCGGCCCAGGCCAGATCTTCAAGTTCCCAGGAAGCCTCGCCACGGAAGCCGCTGTAATAGCTTTCCCTTTCGCCCCTTCTAAGACGCGGATCGAAGTCGCGCGCGTAAAGATCGCAGCGACGGACCTGCCATCCAGCAGACAGCGCCGCCGCCTCGGCTTCGGCCGCCAGATGCGCGCAAAGGCTGGCGTCTTGCGGATGGGCCAGCACCAGCAGGCAGCGGCGCCCGCTCAATGCACCGCCTCGCGCAAGGCGGCCTGCTCGGCCGGGCTCAGGGTGTCGGCCTTGACCACATAGGTATGGATGCTGAACACGACCGCCCGCGTTTCCGGCAGCCGCAGCAGGCATTGCCGTTCGCAGCGCACAAAGAAATGCCCCTCGGGGCGCGGCCGTTTCTCGCCCTCGCGCCGGGGCTGGTGCAATGCCCAATCGTCATAGGTCAGATAGTTCATCCGCCACAGCGGCTGTTCGGGGCGGATGGCATCGAACAGCCGCTGCACCCGGCGGGCCAAACCTTCGTCATAGGGCGGCACCGGCTCATGGATGCCCAGCAGGCCGCGCCCCAGCTTCTGCGCCAGCGTCCAGCTTGCCGGGAAGCACAGGATCGCCCCGGTCAGCCGGTGTTCGCCCCCTTCACCCGCCTCCAGCAGACACAGGTCTTCCTGCACCAGCCGCCCCAGCGTGCGCAGCGGCATCGCCGGGCCCAGCGGCACCTCAACGCCATCCGGCCGCAGCACCGCAGTTGGGCCGACCGCATAGCCCGGCGTCCGCGTCAGCCGGTCCAGCACCCGCGCATACAGCTCATCCGCCGCCGGCCGCCCTTCGGGCAGCAGCGCGTGAACGCGCGGTTCGGCTTGGTCAATCAGCCGGTCGCGCAGTGCCATCTGGCCGGCGAAGGCATCGTCCACCGCCAGCCAGTCATCAACCTCGACCGGCAGAATCCCCGGCAGACGGGCGGTGCGCGGGTCCATCCAGGGCAGGAACGGCAGGCGGGACTGGAAAACAGGTTCGTCTTGCATGACGGCACCCTAGCCGCGCCATCGGCAAACACAACCACACCCGCCACCCGCGACCTTGCGACACGGCGTGCCGATTTCACGCGACACCGCCGTCTGGCGGATGCAAAGATACATCCATGGGACCGCAAGAACGGCGGCCCCCGAACCGGCGGCCGGGCAACGGGCCGCCAGAGATGCTCTGGATCCCGCGCCCTGCCCTCGCGCCGCCCCCGGCTCAAGGGAGGGACCAAATGAGCCACGATAGCCACGGCACCCGATGCGCCGCGCTGGTCGGCGCGCATGGCAGCGGCAAGACGACATTGTTCGAATCGCTGTTACATGCCGCCGGAACCACCGACCGGCGCGGAACCGTCAAGGAACGAACCACCGTGGGCGATGCCGCGCCCGAAGCGCGCGCCCGCGGGATTTCCACGGAGATGACCGTCGCCAACTGCCGCTTCATGGATGAGGACTGGACGCTGATCGACTGCCCCGGCTCGGTCGAACTGCTGTCCGACACCCGGGCTGCGATGTGCGTGGCCGACATCGTTGTCGTCGTTGCCGATCCCTTTCCTGACCGCGCGGTGGCGGTTTCACCGCTGTTGCGCTTTCTGGATGACCGGCGCATCCCGCATATGGTTTTCATCAACCGGCTTGACGCGCCCGAGGCGCATGTCCGCGCCACGTTCCATGCCCTGCAGGCACTGTCCGACCGCCCGCTTGCGCTGCGCGAGATCCCGATCCGCGACGAACACGGTCAGGTCACGGGGCTGATCGACCTGGTGTCCGAACGCGCCTGGCGCTGGAACCCGAACAGGCCGTCCGACCTGATTCCCCTGCCCGAAGCCATCCGCGCCGATGAAAGCCGGGAACGCGGCGGCTTGCTGGAGGCCCTGGCCGATTTCGATGACAGCATCATGGAACAGGTGCTGGACGACATGACCCCGGCCCCGCAAGAGATTTACGGCTCGCTTGCGCGCGATCTGGAGCAGGATCTGGTGGTGCCGGTGTTCTTTGGCGCGGCCGAATTTGAAAACGGTGTGCGCCGGCTGTGGAAGGCGCTGCGGCATGACGCCCCCTTGCCCGCCACCACCGCCGCCCGGCTGGGCCTGCCCGAAGGCAGCGGCCCGATGTTGCAGGTGTTCAAGACCTTCCAGTCCGGTCAGGCAGGCCGGTCTGCCCTGGCGCGCATCTGGCGCGGCGAGGTGAAGGATGGCCAGACCCTTGGGCAGGACCGGGTCGGGTCCGTGTCGTCGGTGCTGGGCCGCAAGAGCACACCGAAGGGCAGCGCCGGCCCCGGCGAGGTGGTGGTGCTGGGCCGCA
The DNA here is from genome assembly GCF_003034965.1 of Fuscovulum blasticum DSM 2131. GTDB lineage: Bacteria > Pseudomonadota > Alphaproteobacteria > Rhodobacterales > Rhodobacteraceae > Pseudogemmobacter > Pseudogemmobacter blasticus. Next base: position 132,959 of record NZ_PZKE01000005.1, read on the forward strand.
TGGCACAGGCCCGCGCCGGCGAAGTGCTGACCGAAGGCGCGTCGCAAGCGGTGGACTGGCCCGAACCGCCCGCCCCGCTGGCCGCCCTTGCCATCCGCGCCGAACACCCTTCGGACGAGGCGAAGCTGTCAACCGCGCTGGCGCGGCTGCTGGACGAAGACCCGGCCCTGTCCACCACCTGGGCCGCCGATACAGGGGAAACACTGTTGCAGGGCCAGGGTGACATCCATCTTCAGATCGCCCTGTCGCGACTGAAGTCCGAGGCGGGTCTTTCGGTGAAGACCGCCAAGCCAACGGTTTCCTACAGGGAAACTATCAGCAAGGCTGTCACCCAACATTCGCGGCACAAGAAACAGTCGGGCGGCCATGGCGAGTTCGCCGACATCGTGGTCGAAATCGCGCCCCGGGCGCGGGGCGAAGGTTTTGCCTTCTCGGACCGGATCACCGGCGGCGTGGTGCCGAAGAACTATATCCCCGCCGTCCAGAAGGGCGCCGAGGCGGCATTGCAGCGCGGAACGCTGGGCTTTCCGGTCGTCGATGTCTCGGTGGTGCTGACCGATGGCAGCTACCATGCCGTCGACAGTTCGGACTTCGCGTTCCAGAAGGCAGGGGCCAAGGCGCTGCAAGAGGCCCTGCCCGGCTGCGGCCCGGTCCTGCTTGAGCCGGTGATGGAGGTGATCCTGTCGATCCCGTCCGAGTTCACGCCGCGCGCGCAGCGCATTGTCACCGCGCGGCGCGGCCAGTTGCTTGGCTTTGACGCCAAGGCCGGCTGGAAAGGTTGGGACGAGGTTTCGGCGCTGATCCCGCAAGGCGAACTTGACGGGATGATCACCGAGATCCGGTCGCAGACGCTGGGCGTGGGCTTCTACACCGCCGGCTTCGACCATCTGGAACAGCTTGCCGGCCGCGAGGCCGACCAGGTGATCGCAGCGCGGGCCGAGGCACTGAAGGCCTGAGCCGGCGCCGCCCTGCGCCGGCACAAAGCGCATATCCTGACCGGGGGGCGGTTTTCCGCCCTCCGGCATGTTCTGGCGCAATTCACGCTAAGCCGTGCGGCCTCAGCTCGCCAGGCCCGGCTCCCGCGCCGCCAGCGCAAGGCCATCGACCACGGCGGTGAAAGCCTCGGCGGTGCGGATCGTGGCGGCGGGGAACAGCACCTGCATCTCTTGCCGGACCAGCCGCATCAGGCTTGAACCTCCGACAAGGATCACTTCGCCTACCGCCGCAGGATCGGCCCCGGCCAAGACCAGCGTTTCGGCCGCGGCCGCGCGCAGCGCGCTGCGATGGCGTGCCAGGGCGGCGTCCAGACTGTCGGGCGTCACCAGCGCGAAAAGGCCTGGCTCTATCTCCGCCATGTCGATCCGGCCCGGCCCATCGTCGCGGTTCGCCGCGATCTTGCCGCGCTCAACCGCGAAGGCCAGCCCATGGCCCAACTCCCGCTCCAGCACATCGCGAAACCGCGCCATCACGGCCGGCTCGACCGCCATCCTGACCAGATCGGCGGCCATCCTGCGGGTTTCCGGCGTATACAGGAACGGGATCTTGGCCCAGGTCGCAAGATCCACATAGGGCGCGCGCGGCACCGGCAGCAGGCCCGCCCCCATCTGCCGCCGCAACTGCCCCTCAAGCCCCAAGAGCGGCATGGCATGGGCCAGCGAGACCGCCTGATCGAAATCGGTCCCTCCCAGACGGATGCCATGGCTGGCCATAATCTCGGGCTGACCATCGCGGCTGCGGAACACCGAGAAATCCGAGGTGCCGCCACCGATATCGACGATCAGCCCCAGCCCTGCACCGGGCCGGTGGCTGGCCAGAGCGGCGGCTTCGGGTTCGGCCAGAAAGGCAACCTCCTCGAACCCGGCGGCGTGATAACAGGCCCGCAGATCGGCCTCGGCCTGGGCGTCCTTGGCGGGATCGGCGGTGTGGAAGTGAACCGGGCGCCCGGACAGGGCCCGCCGCAGCCGCAAGCCCGTGGCTGTCTCGGCGCGGTCGCGGATCTCGGTCAGAAAGGCGGTGATGACATCGGCCAGCGTGCGCCGGCGCCCGGCAATCAGCCGCGATTCGTGTAGCAACGGCAGCCCAAGCACGCTTTTCAGCGCCCGCATGTAGCGCCCCTCGTCTCCGGCGATCAGGGCCTCGGCCGCTGCCGCGCCAATGCGCATCGGCCCGCCTTCCGCCGGAAAGAACACGGCCGTGGGCAGCGTGTCGGCCCCCTGTTCCAGCGGGATCCGATAGATCCCGCCGGGATAGGGCAGCGCCACCGCGGAATTCGAGGTGCCGAAGTCGATTGCCAGCCTGTGCATCCCAAGCCCCTGTGCGCGGAAAGCGCCCCGCGTAATCCAGCCGCCCCGGCGACGCAAGCGCCGAAGGGGCCGGGCTTGATCCCGGAACGGGCGGTGTCTAGGGTGCGCCATCGCAGAAAGGCCGCCGATGCCCCCCGTTTCAGACGCCCAGCCGTCGCTGCCCCAGGGCCCTTATCGTTTTGTCGCGCTGGATGTCGAAACCGCAAACGGCGATGCCGCAAGCATCTGCCAGATCGGCATCGCCTGCGTCACCGGGGACGACCGGATTGATGGCTGGTGCACCTATGTGAACCCCCGTGCGCCCTTTTCCTCGTTCAACACCCAGCTTCACGGCATCGGCCCGGACCATGTGCGCAATGCGCCGGACTTTGCCACGGTGATCGGCTGGCTGGCCCCATTGCTGGCGCGGCAGCCGGTGATCCAGCACAGCAGTTTTGACCGCCGGGCGATTCAGGGCGCCTGTGCCCTGCTGGGCCGCGAGGCCCCGCCTTGGCAATGGGGCGACAGTGTGCGGATCGCCCGCCGCGCCTGGCCTGAATTTACGGGCAATGGCGGCCATGGGCTGGCGCATCTGAAACAGCGGCTTGATCTGTGTTTCGACCATCATGACGCCGGCGAAGATGCGCGCGCCGCAGCCCTGGTGGTTCTGAAGGCCGAAAGGCACACCGGCGAAAGCTGCGACAGGTTTTTCGGATGGATGCGCGCCGAGGCGTGACAGCGGCGCGTCATTGCGTGCCGCGAAATGGTGGGTGGTGAGGGACTCGAACCCCCGACATTCTCGGTGTAAACGAGACGCTCTACCAACTGAGCTAACCACCCGCGACGGTCCGTTTATCGGGGCGCGGCGCCGGACGCAAGCATGGCGCCGAAACATTGCGTGTGCGGCGTCAGGACGAATGGACGGGCCGGCTACGGCGGTGTCATGCTGCCCGACATGGCGCGAAGGCCAAGCAGAACGCGGATCATCGTGGAAACCCTTGTGGTGGCCGCGATCTTCATCATCGTGCATCTGCCGATCTACCCGCCCTATGGCGAAAAGCCCGCAAGGACGCCGGCACCAGCCAAAGCCTGCGGCGCAAGCCAGACGACGCCCTGCCCTGAAAGCGCGGCGCCGCCCATATCGGACTGACCGAAGCCGGCATGACAGAGTGGCACAAAGACAAAGGCGCCCCCGGACAGGAGGCGCCTTTGAAAATAATGGTGGGCGATAACGGATTTGAACCGCTGACATCTTCGATGTGAACGAAGCGCTCTACCGCTGAGCTAATCGCCCGATGGGGCGGCTTTTAGCTATCCTCGCCGTCGTCCGCAAGAGCATCATTGTCATTGTTTTCGCGCTTCTTGTGCGGTCCGCGACGGATCTTCAGCGTCAGATGCGACGCACCGTCCTTTTCAACCGTGCGCGCCACGCGCGAACGGCCGAATCCGGGCAGGTTCAGCTCTTCGCTGCGGCCAAGGGCATCGCCAAGCGCGGCAAGCGTTGCCTCGACAACGGCCTTCACGTCCTTTTTCTTGACGCCGGTTGCCTCTGTCACCTGGTCAACCAGACCCTTGATGCGAAGGCTGGGGCCGCGCACACGGACGACAGGCGTATCATCGACCTTTTTCGCCGCAGCCGCGGTTGCAGCAGGCTTGGCTGCGGGCTTGGCACGCACCGGCTTGGCCGCAGCCTTGGCAGCGGCTGGTTTCTTGGTGGTCGGAGCCATACTTCAGGAATCCTTTGCACATACAGATGCCACGCAGACTACCTCTGTCGTGCAGGCGACGCCACCAGTTTAAGGCGGCATCCGCGGGCCTTGGGAAAAATGAAAAGATGTGCCGGTTTCCCCGGCACATCTTCACCTTACAGTAAGATCGGCTTGCGCTAATGCGCGGTCTGCCCTGCCGCCCCCTCGGCGGCCTTCAGGCGCGCCGCAGCCGCAGCCTCTTCGGCCACCTCATCCCACTCCACCGGCTCGGGCTGACGGACCAGAACCTGGGCCAGCACTTCGCGCACATGGCTGACGGGAATGATCTTGAGCCCTTCCTTCACGTTTGCGGGAATCTCGGCCAGATCCTTCTCGTTCTCTTCTGGAATGAACACGGTCTTGATCCCGCCGCGCAGCGCTGCCAGCAGCTTTTCCTTCAACCCACCGATGGCCATGGCATTGCCCCGCAGCGACACTTCGCCCGTCATGGCAATGTCCTTGCGCACCGGGATGCCGGTGATCACCGAAACGATCGACGTTACCATGGCCAGACCGGCCGACGGGCCATCCTTGGGCGTCGCGCCATCGGGAACGTGGACGTGAATGTCCATCGTCTCGAACTTGGGCGGCTTGACGCCAAGCTGCGGGCTGACCGAGCGGACATAGCTGGAAGCCGCCTCGATCGATTCCTTCATCACGTCGCCCAGCTTGCCGGTGGTCTTCATCCGGCCCTTGCCCGGCAGCTTCAACGCCTCGATCTGCAGAAGATCGCCGCCGACGCTGGTCCAGGCCAGCCCGGTGACCACACCGATCTGGTCCTCCTTCTCGGCAAGACCATAGCGATAGCGCTGGACGCCAAGGTATTCCTCGGCCTTCTCGGGCGTCACCGTGACGGTCTTTTCCTTGCCTTTCAGGATCTCGGTCACCGCCTTGCGGGCAAGCTTGGCGATTTCACGCTCCAGGTTCCGCACCCCCGCCTCGCGGGTGTAATAGCGGATGACATGGGTCAGCGCCTCGTCCGTGACCGAGAACTCGCCCTTCTTCAACCCGTTGGCCTTGATCTGCTTGGTCAGCAGGTGCTGGCGGGCGATCTCGCGCTTTTCGTCTTCGGTGTAGCCGGCAAGCGGGATGATCTCCATCCGGTCCAGAAGCGGGCCCGGCATGTTGTAGCTGTTGGCCGTGGTGATGAACATCACGTTCGACAGGTCGTATTCCACCTCAAGATAGTGGTCGACGAAGGTGTTGTTCTGTTCCGGGTCCAGCACCTCAAGCAGGGCACTGGCCGGATCACCACGGAAATCCTGCCCCATCTTGTCGATTTCATCGAGCAGGATCAGCGGGTTGTTGGTCTTGGCCTTCTTCAGCGACTGAATGATCTTGCCGGGCATCGAACCGATGTAGGTCCGCCGGTGGCCGCGGATTTCGGATTCGTCCCGCACACCGCCCAAGGAGATGCGGATGAATTCGCGCCCCGTGGCCTTGGCAACAGACCGGCCAAGCGAGGTTTTCCCCACGCCGGGAGGGCCGACAAGGCACAGGATCGGTCCCTTGAGCTTGGTCGAACGGGCCTGCACGGCCAGATATTCGACGATGCGTTCCTTGACCTTTTCAAGACCGTAGTGATCGGTATCCAGCACCGCCTGCGCGGCGGTCAGGTCTTTCTTCATGCGGCTCTTGACGCCCCAGGGCACGCCCAGAAGCCAGTCAAGATAGTTGCGAACCACGGTCGCCTCGGCCGACATCGGCGACATCGACTTCAGCTTCTTGACCTCGGCCTCGGCCTTCTCGCGGGCTTCCTTGGAAAGCGCGGTCTTGCGAATCCGCTCTTCCAGCTCGGCCACTTCATTCTGGCCGTCCTCGCCATCACCCAGCTCGCGCTGGATCGCCTTCATCTGCTCGTTCAGATAGTATTCGCGCTGCGTCTTCTCCATCTGGGTCTTGACGCGGCTCTTGATCTTCTTCTCGACCTGCAGGACGGACAGTTCGCCCTGCATCTGGCCGAAAACCTTTTCCAGACGCTCGGCGACGTTCAGCGTTTCCAGGATTTCCTGCTTCAGCGCCACGTCGATGCCCAGGTGACCGGCCACAAGGTCGGCCAGCCGTGCGGGTTCGCGGGTTTCAGCAACCGCGGCAAGCGCCTCTTCGGGGATGTTCTTCTTGACCTTGGCGTAGCGTTCGAATTCCTCGCCCACGGCGCGCAGCAGCGCCTCGACGCTGGTCTTGTCGCCGGCGGTTTCTTCAAGACGCTCGGCGCTGGCTTCGAAATAGGCCGGGTTGTCGATGAATTCGGTGATGCGCACGCGCGCCTTGCCCTCGACCAGCACTTTCACCGTGCCATCGGGCAGTTTCAGCAGTTGCAGCACATTGGCCAGAACCCCGGTGCGATAGATACCGTCCGAGGACGGATCGTCGATCGTCGGGTCGATCTGGCTGGACAGCAGGATCTGCTTGTCGTCCTGCATGACCTCTTCCAACGCGCGCACCGATTTCTCGCGGCCGACAAACAGCGGAACGATCATGTGGGGAAACACCACGATGTCACGCAGCGGCAGCACGGGGTAGCTGGAAGACAGGGATTCGTTCATTATCTATCCTTCGCTTGCGGCAGAAATGCCCGGCCCCGATCATCGGCAGCCACACATTCTCCAACGGATCTGGTCCACAAACTTGTTCCTACCGGCCCAAGAGTTCAAGGGCCAGCATGGTGTGCGCAATGCGTTTATTCATCGCTTTTGCGCGATCCCTTTGGGCGGGCCTGACTTTCGGCAGACCGCCTCTCCCCACATCTCAACCGGCGCGGCCGGCTTTGCGGATGCGCTCCAGCTCTTTCTCGATCACCTGCCGGCAGGTCGGACACACGCCGTAGTCAACAACTTCGGGATGCCGCAACCCGGTTTCGAACGGGTCCACCCAGCCGTCGGTGCGGCGAAGGAAGCCGCAGAAGCTGCACTTGCAGTCCCAGGCGCCCTTTTCCCACCGCCAGCCGGGCCCCACCGCCGGAAGCGACCGCGCATCGCGCAGATCATGCGTCACCATCAGCCGGTCATGCCGCATGGGGGTGACGGTCATCCGCATGTCCCGCCGCTGCTCGGGGCTGTCGCAGCGGTATTCCATGCGAAAGCTGCGCTTGGTTTCCTGCACATCGTTCAGGATGTCCGCCATCACTTCTTGCGCTTCGGCGCCGGCGACATGGTCCATCAGATTACTGCCAAGAACCCGCGACGCCCGTGCCGGTCCGCCAAGGTTTTCTGCGGCAAAATCATCCCAGTCGCCGCCGACCCACAGCAGGCGATACGCGCTGTCGAGCACATAAAATACTTGTTGAAACTTGACGATAGCGGCCACCCTCGGACGAAACCCGGTATGGCCGGGCTGTTTTCCGAGAAAGGGTAGAACGGGGAAAAGGGATTTCCAGAGTTGCCGGCGAAGTTTTTGAAACGGCTTGGAAAGCGCCGGAGATGCCTGCCTTCGGGGGGCAGAAACGGGCGGCGGACTACAGCGGGGGAATGTCGCCCTCGGCCCGGCGGGCATGGAATTCCGCAACGAAGGCGGCCAGCTGCCCGGCGTCGATGGCATCGCGCAGGCCCTGCATCAACTGCTGGTAATAATGCAGGTTGTGCCAGGTCAGCAGCATCGAGGCGATGATCTCCTGCGCCTTGAACACATGGTGCAGATAGGCGCGCGAATAGCTGCGGCAGGCCGGACAGGTGCAACCTTCGTCCAGCGGGCGGGGATCGTCCTGGTGGCGGGCATTCTTGATGTTGACCTGGCCGCGCGGCGTCCAGGCCTGCCCGGTCCGCCCCGAGCGCGAGGGCAGCACACAATCCATCATGTCGATGCCGCGTTCGACGGCCCCCACGATGTCATCGGGCTTGCCCACGCCCATCAGATAGCGGGGCTTGTCCTCGGGCAGAAAGTCCGGGGCATAATCCAGAACGCCGAACATCGCCTCCTGCCCTTCGCCCACGGCAAGGCCGCCCACAGCGTAACCGTCAAAGTCGATGGCTTTCAGCGCCGTCGCCGATTCCTCGCGTAGGTCGCGGTTGACGCCGCCCTGCATGATGCCGAACAGCGCATGGCCGGGCCGGTCGCCAAAGGCATCGCGCGACCGCTGTGCCCACCGCATCGACAGCCGCATGGATTTCGCCACCGCCTCATCGGTGGCCGGCAGCGCGGGGCATTCGTCGAAACACATGACGATGTCGCTGCCCAGCAGCCGCTGGATTTCCATGCTGCGTTCGGGCGACAGGTGATGTTTCGATCCATCCACATGGCTGCGGAAGGTCACGCCGTCCTCGGTCAGCTTGCGCAGGTCGGCCAGGCTCATCACCTGAAAGCCGCCGCTGTCGGTCAGGATTGGGCGATCCCAGTTCATGAAACGGTGCAAGCCGCCAAGCCGGGCGATGCGTTCGGCGGTGGGCCGCAACATCAGGTGATAGGTGTTGCCCAGCAGGATGTCGGCACCGGTGGCGCGCACGCTTTCGGGCAGCATCGCCTTGACGGTGCCGGCGGTGCCGACCGGCATGAAGGCCGGGGTGCGCACGTCGCCCCGCGGGGTCGAGATCACGCCGCTGCGCGCCCGGCCATCGCGCGCGTTGACCGTGAAGCCGAACCGTTCCGTCATCATCTTCCCCTGCTGGACCGGCAGGGTCATGCGCGAAAATGCGGCATTTGCCAAGGGCGCGTCGCTTGCGCGCCTTTTGGCCCGGCAGGACACTTGACGTTTTGATTGGCTCCGATATGTCAATGAATGAACGTTCATTCCCTTGCCGGATACCTTCCCCATCCATGAATACGCTTGCCACCCTGCCCCAGGCCAATGATGCCCGCAGCGCCGAGATTCTGGCGCGCATCCGTGGTGCCTTTGCCGAAAAGGGTTTTGACGGCGCCTCGATGCAGGATCTGGCCCGCGCGGCCGGGATGAGCGTTGGCAACTTCTATCGCTACTTCCCGTCCAAGGACGCCATCGTCGCCGCAATGGTGGCCTTCGACATGGAAGAGATGCGCCGCGAGCTTGACGAGATTCACCGCTCTCCGGCACCGATGGCGGCCATCCGCGCCAAGATCGTGACCAAGCTGGGGGAAGGTTGCCCGTCCGAGAATGGGCACCTCTGGGCCGAAATCAGCGCCGCCGCACAGCGCAAGGGCGAAATCGCCCAGATCTGCGGCGGGTTGGAAGACATGGTGGCCGAGAACCTGTTGAAGATCTTTGCCCGCGTGACCGGCCTTGCCCCCGAAACCACCCGGGCGCGCTTTGGCGCCCATGCCCGTTTCGTGGTGATGATGGTGAAGGCTGCGGAAACGCGGAATCCTTCCGCAAAAGACCCCGACCTTGATGCCCTGATCCTGCGCAGCATTGACGCCACGCTGAACGAAATCACCGCAAGCACCGGACCCTGAACGCCATGCGCCTTCGCCCCCACGCCTTTGTTGCCGCCCTTGCCGCCGCTGCGCTGGCCTTGCCCTTGCAGGTTCGGGCCGAGACCGGCCCCGCAGACCCGGCCGCCGAGGCCGCCACCGAAATCAGCCTGCCAGCCATCACCGTTTCGACCGCGGCATCGCGCCGGATGTCGGACAGGATCATCGCATCCGGTCTGGTCGCCCCCATCGAGGAAGTGAATGTCCAGCCGTTGATCGAAGGCCAGCCGATCCAGTCGCTTCTGGCCGATGTCGGCGATGATGTGGCCGCCGGCCAGGTTCTGGCGCAGCTTTCAACCTCGACGCTGGAACTGCAACGCGCGCAGGCAATCGCCGGGGCGGCTTCGGCCAGGGCCACCATCGCGCAGGCCGAAGCGCAGCTTCTGGATGCGGAATCCTCCGCCGCCGAGGCGCAGCGGGTGGCCGACCGGACGCGCAAGCTGCATGAACAGGGCTCTGCCAGCCAGGCCGCGCTGGACACTGCCAATGCGACAGCGGTTTCGGCCACCGCCCGGGTCACCGTGGCGCGGCAATCGCTGGAAGCCGCCCGCGCGCAACTGGCGCTGACCGAGGCGCAGCTTGCCAATGTGGAACTGCAACTGACGCGCACCGATGTGAAGGCCCCCTACGCGGGCCGCGTCACCGCCCGCAACGCCACCATCGGCGCTATCGCCACGGCCGCGGGCCTGCCGATGTTCGTGCTGGAACGCGACGGCGCACTGGAATTGCGCGTCGATGTGGCCGAGGCCGATCTGCTGCGGCTGAAGCCGGGCCAGCGCGCCAACCTGCGCGCGGCCGGCCTGTCCGCGCCGCTCAGCGGCACGGTCCGGCTGGTCGAGCCGTCGATTGACGCCACCACCCGGCTGGGCCGGGCACGACTGGCTGTCGATGCCCCGGCCAACCTGCGCGCCGGAATGTTCCTTGAGGCCGAGATCCTTGTCGCCGAACATGACGCGCTGGCGGTGCCGGTCACCGCCGTCGGGTCGGAAGACGGCGCCTCGACCGTGATGCGGGTCAAGGACGGCATCGTCGAGCGGGTGATCGTCGAGACCGGCATCCGCGACGGCGGCTTCGTGGAAATCCTCTCGGGTCTAAGCGACGGTGACACGGTTGTCACCAAGGCGGGGTCTTTCGTGCGCAGCGGCGACCGGATCACCCCGGTCGACGCCCCGGCAACCAACTGAGGAGCGTCCCGCGATGAACTTCTCCGCCTGGGCGATCCGAAATCCGGTCGCGCCGCTGCTGGCCTTCTTCATGCTGCTGATCCTGGGCCTGCAATCGTTTCAGGCGCTGCCGATCACCCGTTTCCCGAACATCGACTTCCCGCTTGTCTCGGTCACCATCACCCAGTCTGGTGCCGCCCCGGCCGAACTGGAAACCCAGGTGACGAAAGAGGTCGAAGATGCGGTCTCCGGCATCACCGGGGTCAAGAACGTGGTTTCGAACATCTCGGACGGGGTTTCGACCACGCTGATCGAATTCCGCATGGAAAAGCCGACGGATGAGGCGGTTCAGGACACCAAGGACGCCATCGACCAGATCCTTGGCGACCTGCCCGCCGATGCCGATACGCCGATCGTGACCAAGATCGACGTGGAAGGCCAGGCGATCATGACCTTCGCCGTCACCGCACCCGCGATGACCTTCGAAGAACTGAGCTGGTATGTCGATGACACCGTCACCCGCGCCCTGCAATCGAAACAGGGCATCGGCCGCATCAGCCGCTATGGCGGTGCCGACCGCGAGGTGCAGGTTCTGCTTGACCCGGTGAAGCTGGGTAGTTTCGGTCTGACGGCGCAGGCCGTGTCGGGGCAGTTGCGTGCCACCAACACCAACCTTGGCGCGGGCCGTGCCGAACTGGGCGAAGGCGAACAGGCGATCCGCCTGCTGGGCGATGCGCAGGATGTGGACCGGCTGTCGGCCACCACCATCGCCACGCCCTCGGGCCGCCATGTCAAACTGTCGGACCTTGGCCGGATCGTCGATACCTATGAAGAACTGCGGTCCTTCGCCAAGGTGAACGGCGAACAGGTGGTGGTCTTCGCGGTCTATCGCGCCAAGGGCGCCTCGGAAGTGTCGGTTGCGGAAACGGTCAACAAGACAATTGACGAGCTGAAGGCGCAAAGCCCCGGCGTGGGCTTCAAACTTGTGGACGAGACGGTCTTCTACACCTACGGCAATTATGAAAGCGCGCTGAACACGCTGGTCGAAGGGTCGCTTCTGGCGGTTCTGGTGGTGCTGGCCTTCCTGCGCAACTGGCGGGCCACGCTGATTTCCGCCATTGCGCTGCCGCTGTCGGCCATTCCCACCTTCTGGGTGATGGACTTGATCGGGTTCTCGCTGAACCTGGTGTCCTTCCTGGCGCTGACGCTGGCGACAGGGATTCTGGTCGATGATGCCATCGTGGAAATCGAAAACATCACCCGGCACATCCGCATGGGAAAAACGCCCTATCGCGCGGCCATAGATGCGGCGGATGAAATCGGGCTGGCGGTGATCGCCACCACCTCGACCATCATCGCGGTTTTCGTGCCGGTCAGCTTCATGGCCGGGATTCCGGGGCAGTATTTCCGGCAGTTCGGCCTGACGGTCGCCATTTCGGTGATGTTCTCGCTGTTGGTGGCGCGGCTGATCACGCCGATGATGGCGGCCTATCTGATGCGGGCCAAGGATGCCGGCACCGAACATGCCCACCGTGACGGGCCTTTCATGCGTGGCTATCTGCGCGCCGTGCGGGCCGCGACCGGCACCTGGCGGATTTCGCGCAAGGTTTCCTTCGGGCGCTATTATCTCACGCTGCTGGGCGCGCTGGTCGTGGTGGTGATCTCGGTCATGGCGATGATGCGGGTGCCCGGCAGCTTCATGCCGCCGGAAGACGTGAGCCGCGTCTCGATCTCGGTCGAACTGCCGCCCGGATCGACCCTGGACGAGACCGACCGAACCACCCAGGCCATGGTGGACAGCATCAGGGATATGGAGGGCATCGAGAACATCTTTGTCCTTGGCGGCGCCTCGCCCAAAGGCGACCGCGACATCCGCCGCGCCTCGATCACGGTGACCCTGGTCAAGATCGACCATTCCCTTCTGCTGAAACTGTCGCAACTGGGCCGAAAGATCCCCGTGCTGGGGGCCCTGGTGCCCGAGGTGGAAAACAAGGGCCGCAGCGTGCCGCAGAACGTGATCGAGGCCGAAATCTTCCGCCGTCTGGCCGCCGTGCCCGATGTGCGCGTGGTCAAGCTGAATGACCGCGGCGAACGTGACATTTCCTATTCCGTACTGGCCGCCAACGAGGCCGACCTGAACGGCGCCGTCAAGGCGCTGGAAGAGGCGCTGCGCGGCGATCCGAAACTGGCTAATGTCGCCAGTGAAGGCGCCCTGCCCCGCCCGGAAATCCAGATCACGCCCCGCAAGGACGAAGCCGCGCGGCTGGGTGTCACCACCTCGGACATTGCCGCCGTGGTGCGGGTCGCCACCATTGGCGATGTGGATGCGGCGCTGCCGAAGATCTCCATCGACAATCGGCTGATCCCGGTGCGGGTGCGGCTGGCGGATTCCTCGCGCGAGGATCTGACGAGGATTTCCAGCCTGAAGGTCACCACCGCGACCGGGGCGCAGGTGCCGCTGTCGGCGGTGGCCGACATCCGCATCGCCGAAGGGCCTAGCACCATTGAACGGCTGAACAAGGAACGCCGCGCCACCCTGGGCGCGAACCTTCCCGTGGGTGTGGCCCTGGGGGAAGCCTCGGCCCGGTTCAAGGAAATCGCCGATGCAACCAGACTGCCCCCGACCGCACGGCTCAAGGAATCCGGCGATGCCGAAATCCAGCAGGAACTGAACTCCAGTTTCGTCAAGGCCATGGTCCTGGGCATGATGCTGATGCTGACCGTGCTGATCCTGCTGTTCGGATCTGTCATCCAGCCCTTCACCATCCTGTTCTCGCTGCCGCTGGCCATCGGCGGGGTGGCCATCGCGCTGCTGTCCACCGGATCAGCGCTGTCGATGCCGGTGCTGATCGGGCTGCTGATGCTGATGGGGATCGTGTCGAAGAACGCCATCCTGATCATCGACTTCGCCATCGAAATGCGCCGCCGCGGGTTTGACCGCTATCAGGCCGTGGTCGAGGCCGGGCACAAGCGGGCACAGCCCGTGGTGATGACCTCGATCGCAATGTCGGCGGGGATGCTGCCCTCGGCCCTTGGCGTGGGCGAAGGCGGCGCCTTCCGCGCACCGATGGCCACGGCGGTGATCGGCGGCATCATCGTCTCAACGGTGCTCAGCCTTGTCATCGTGCCGGCGTTCTATCTGGTGATGGATGACATCAGCCGGGTGCTGGCTCTGGTCTTCCGCCGCCTTGTCAGCAGCAAGGAAGAAGAACCGGACTCGCCTGCCCCCGACGTTCTGGCCGACCGCATCGCCCGCAACCGTGAAGAGATGGACCGGCTGGGCAACCGGCTGGCGGCGGTCGAGGATCGCCTTGGCGGCGCCCCCCGCTCCGGCACCACCCTGCATGTCGCGGAATAGACGCGGCCAAAAGCCCAGACTTCGCCCGGAGTTTTCAAAAACTCCGGTGAGGAGCCTTTGAAGGCTCCGGCCCGATTTCTTGCAAGAAATCGGGCTTGGGGCTGAAACCTTGGTGGTTACGTCATCGCGGCCAAAGGTGCGCGGCCTCATCCGCCGTGTAGCGGCCCAAGGCCACATCTTCGGCAACCCGGGCCGGATCACGCGCCGCCGGATCACCATAGCCACCGCCGCCGGGCGTGCGCACCCGCACCCGGTCACCGGGTTGCAGCACGATGTCCTGCGCCTTGGACAGGTGTTCTGGAATGACCACCCTGCCGCCCTGATGGATTTCCACCCGGTTCACCGCACCATCCTGCCCGCCAAGCGCCCCCTGCGGCCCGGTGCGGCCATGGTCCATCACAAAGGACGCCCGTGCGGTGCCGCGCAGAAGCTCGATCTCGTAATCCAGCCCCATGCCGCCCCGGAATTGCCCCGCCCCGCCACTGCCTTCGTGCAGCGCGTAGCGGCGGTAAAGCACCGGGTATTTCTGTTCCATGATCTCGACCGGCGGCGCCTTGGAAATGCCGATTGTCGAACATCCGTTCGCAATGCCGTCGCCCCCGGCAAAGCCGCCATAGCCACCGCCCGAGATCTGATACATCACATAGCCCGATCCGGTTTCCGGGTCGTTGCCACCAAGGCCGAAATTGCCGCTGGTGCCGGCGGGCGCCGCCGTCACCCGGTCCGGGATCGCCTGCACCAGCGCCGCGAACACCGCCTCGGCAATGCGCTGGCTGACCTCGGCCGCGCAGCCCGACACCGGGCGCGGATATTGCGCATCCAGAAAGGTGCCCTCGATGCCGGTCACGTTCAGCGGTTCAAAGGCACCGGCGCTGATCGGCACATCGGGGAAGATATGGCGCATCGCCAGATAGACCGACGACAGCGTGGTCGCCCGGACCGAGTTCATCGGGCCCATGCAGGGCGGCGACGATCCGGCGAAATCGAACGTCAGCCCGTCCCCCCGCCGGGTGACGGTCAGCGCAATGGTCAGCGGTTCATTCACCACGCCATCGCTGTCGATAAACGCCGTGGCCTGGTAGCTGCCAACGGGGATCAGCCCGATCATCGCCCGCATCTGCCGCGCCGCCAGATCGCGCATCCGCGCCACGGCCTCGGTCACGGTGTCGTCGCCATAGCGGTCCAGCAACTGGCCCAGCCGTTCGGCGCCCACCATCAGCGCGCTGGCCTGCGCCTTCACATCGCCGATGCGCTGGTCGGCCACGCGGATGTTCGACTGGATGATGGCCCAGATTTCCGCGTCCAGTTGTCCCTTCTTGAACAGCTTGACCGGCGGCAGTCGCAGCCCTTCCTGCTCGGCACTGATGGCGCTGGCCGAAAACCCGCCCGGCACCATGCCGCCGGTATCGGGCCAGTGCCCGGTGTTCGACAACCAGCACCAGATGCGCCCCTGCCGCCAGAC
This sequence comes from Fuscovulum blasticum DSM 2131, assembly GCF_003034965.1. GTDB lineage: Bacteria > Pseudomonadota > Alphaproteobacteria > Rhodobacterales > Rhodobacteraceae > Pseudogemmobacter > Pseudogemmobacter blasticus. The sequence goes on from NZ_PZKE01000005.1 coordinate 148,351, forward strand.
CGGCATGGCGAAACGCACATCCATCAGATGCGTGCCGCCCAGATAGGGATCGTTGACGATATAGATGTCGCCGGGCTCGGGCGCGGCTGTGATACCTGCCCTGATGCGTTCCACCAGCGTGCGCGTTGAAAACTGCATCACCCCGACAAAGACCGGCAGACCCTTCGATCCTTGCGCGATCAGACTGCCGTCTTCCGCCGAATAGATCCCGTCCGAACGGTCGTCGGCCTCGGCAATCACCGGCGAAAATGCAGCGCGCGAAAAGGTCAGGTCCATCTCGTCGCAGACCTGCTGCAAGCCGGCTTGGATCACGGCCAGAGTGACGGGGTCGATCATGCGCCCACCTCCACGATCAGGTTGCCATCGGCATCCGAGGTGACATGACAGCCCGGTTCGACCACCAGCGTCGTATCCATCTGCTCGATGATCGCCGGTCCGGTCAGTGACAGGTCCAGCGGCAGGTGATCGCGCCAGTAGACCGGGGTTTCCACCCAACCGCCGGCGAACCAGACAGGGCGGCTGCCCGCCGGTTCGGCCTTTGGCTTGCGCCCGACCGGGTCGATCAGCCGCGACAGGTCCAACTCGGTCCGCCGTCCGGTCACACTGACGTTCAGGTTCATCACACTTGCGCGGATTTCCGTCAGATCCACCTTGAACCGGGCGTGATAGGCCGCCTCGAAGAGGCGTTGCAGGTCTTGCCGCGTGGGCCGGGCGGTGGGTAACGCCACCCGCAGCAGATGGGTCTGGCCAACGAACTGCATGTCGGCCGAATATTCGGCGCGGATGTCGCGGACCTCGATCCGTTCTTCACCGATCAACCGCCGCCCCTCGGCCTCTTGCGCGGCCAGAACGGCGTGAACCTCGTCCATCTCCAGCGCATCCAGCGGCCGGTTCAGCGTGCGAACGAAATCGTGCCGCAGGTCGGCCACCACGCAGCCAAGCGCATTGGTGATGCCCGGTCGGGCCGGCACCAGAACCTTCGGCACCGACAACTCGCGGGCCAGCGCCACCGCGTGCAGCGGCCCCGCACCGCCGAAGGCGAACAGCGCGAAATCGCGCGGATCGGCGCCAAGCGAAATCGACACCATCCGCACCGCACCCGCCATATGGGTATTGGCGATGCGCACCACCGCCTCGGCTGCCGCTTCGATTGACAGGCCCAGGGGCCGCCCGATCTGGTCGGACATGGCCTGCCGCGCGGCCTCGGCCGCCTGGCCGAAGCGGGCGGCGGGCAAGCGGCCAAGGATCAGGTTCGCGTCCGAGATGGTGACGCGCGTGCCACCCCGGCCATAGCAGATGGGTCCGGGCGTGGACCCCGCGCTTTCCGGCCCCACCCGCAACATGCCGCTTTCATCGACCCGCGCGATCGACCCGCCCCCGGCGCCCACCGTCCGCACATCCACCATCGGCACATGGATCGGCATGGCATATTCCACCTCGATCTCGTTCGAGACCGGGGCCACCCCGTTGCGGATCATGGCAACATCGGTGCTGGTGCCGCCCATGTCATAGGTCAGCAGGTTCGCCACACCGGCCCGCCGCCCGGTGGCAACCGCCGCCATCACGCCCGAGGCCGGGCCCGACATCACGGTCTTCACCGCCTCGCGCGCGACATGGGCCGCGCTGACCATGCCGCCGTTGCCGTTCATCACCAGCAGATCGCGGGCATAGCCGCGCGCCTTCAACTCCCCCGCCAGACGCGCGATATACCGCTCAAGAATGGGCTGAACGCTGGCGTTCACCGCAGCGGTCACGCCGCGCTCATATTCCCGCGCCTCGGACAGCAGGGCGTGGCCCAGGGTGATATAGCCATTCGGCCAAAGACTTGCGGCAAGTTCACCCGCCCGCAGTTCATGCGCAGGGTTGGCATAGGCATGAAGGAAATGGATCACCAGCGCCTCGCAGCCCTGATCGCGCAACTGCACGACGGCGGCTTGCAGCGCATCCTCATCCAGCGTCGTGACCACGCGGCCACGGGCATCCATCCGTTCGGGCACCTCCAGCCGCAGGTTGCGCGGAATGATGGGAACGAAGCTGCCCGACATGCCATAGGCGTTCGGCCGGGTGCGGCGCCCCAGTTCCAGCACGTCACGGAACCCGGCGGTGGTGATCAGCCCGGTTTTTGCCAGTCGCCGTTCCAGCACGGCATTGGTGGTGGTGGTGGTGCCATGGACGATCAGGTCAAGATCGGCAAGCCGCGCCCCGGCCGCGTCAAACGCAGCCAGCACACCGGGGGCCTGATTGGGCAGGCTGGTGGGCACCTTGGCCAGTTTCACCCCACCCGAGGCCGGATCGAAAATCACCAGATCGGTAAAGGTTCCGCCGACATCGACGCCGGCAACCAGGCCGGTCATCGGGTCTCTCCTGATCGGTGCGCGCGGCAATCCGACCGGCGACGATTTCCTCCGGGAAATCGGGCCGGCCCCTTCAAGGCGTCCGTGCCGGAGTTTTCGAAAACTCCGGGCTTGCGCGCACCGGCTGTCATTCAGACCCCCACATAATCAAGAAACTGCCGCGCGCCCGGTTCCAGACGGCGCGCCTCGACCATCTCTTCCACACGGCCATGCGCCATGAAGGCCACGCGGTCGGCCATCTTCAGCACCGCCTCGACCCGCTGTTCGACAAGCACCACCGCCACCCCTTCGGCACGCAGGCGCAATACGGCATCGCGGATCAGCGCGATCATGCTGGGCTGCAGCCCCTCGGTCGGTTCGTCCAGCAGCAGCACCTTCGGTTCAAGACACAGCGCCCGGCCGATCGCCAGCATCTGCTGTTCGCCGCCTGACAGCGTGGCGGCAGGTTGGGCCAGACGTTCGCGCAACCGGGGAAACAGCGTCAGAACATGCTCGCGCACCTCGGCCCGGTTGCCACGGGTCAGGCCCCCGACCTCAAGGTTTTCGGCCACGGTCAGCGGGCCGAACAGGCGGCGGCCCTGCGGCACCCAGGCCAGCCCATGGCACGGAATCCGATGTGCCGGCAGCCCTTGCAGATCAACGCCGCCAAGCCGGACGCTGCCCTCGGCCAGCTCGACCAGCCCCATGATCGCCTTCAGAAGCGTGGTCTTTCCAGCGCCATTGCGGCCCATGAGACAGGTCACCTGCCCGGCCCGCGCCTCGAAATCGACACCGCGCAACACGGTCACCGGGCCATAGCCCGCAGTCAGCCCCTTCACCTCAAGCGCCAAGATAGGCCTCCTGCACGGCGGGGCTGGCGCGCACCTCGGCGGGCGTGCCGCGGGCCAGCACCTGACCGAAGTTCAGCACGGTGATCCGGTGGGCCAGGTCCATCACCACCTCCATGTTGTGCTCGATCAGCAGGACGGCCACCTCGGGCACCAGGCTGCGGACCAGATCCTTGAAATTGCCGATCTCGCCCGCGGCCAGCCCCTGTGTCGGTTCATCCAGGATCAGCACGCGCGGTTGCAGCGCCAGCCCCATGGCCAGTTCAAGCAACCTCTGGTGGCCGTATGACAGGGTTCCAGCGATGTCGCTTGCCATCGCCTCAAGCCCGACGCGGGACAGCGCCGCCGCCACCGCGCCGCGCAGGTCACGCGCCGATCCGCGCCCGCCCTGCACCGCCAACGCCACATTGTCAAAGACCGACAGCCCCGGAAAGACCGAGGTGATCTGGAAGGTATAGGCAATGCCCTTGCGCACCCGGGCATGGGCCGGCAGGCGGGTGATGTCCTCGCCCACCAGCCGGATACTGCCCGCCTGCACCGGCACCCGGCCGGACAGGAGCGAGACAAAGGTGGTCTTGCCGGCGCCATTGGGGCCGATCAGGGCGTGAATCTCACCCGCCGCAAGGTCGAAATCCACCCCGTCCACGGCGCGCAGACCGCCGAAATGCCGGGTCAGGCCGCGGGCTTCCAGAAGGCTCATGGCAGCCCCCGGAAGAAACGGTCGCGCAGCGCGCCAAGAATCCCCTTGGGCGCGAACAGGACGACAATCACCAGCACCGCGCCGACAATGAACAGCCAGGCCGAGGTCAGGTCGTTCGCCACCTCGATCAGGGCGAACATCAGGACGGCCCCCAGCAGCGGCCCGGCCACAGTGCCCGCGCCGCCCAGCAGAACGTAAAGCATCGGCAGGATGGAATACTGGATAGTGGCAAAGCTGGCCCCGGCATAACCGAACAACACGCCATAAGCCGCCCCCGCCAGACCCGAGGCCGCCCCGGACAGCACTAGAACCGCCAGCTTGGCGGTGAACGGGTTGATGCCCAGCATCCGCGCGCGTTCCTCATTCTCGCGCAGCGCCACCATCACGCGGCCAAAGCGCGACCGCACCAGCGCCAGCGTGGCAAGGAAGGTGGCCGAGAACAGCGCCCAGGCCGTCAGATAGCGCGGCAGGTCGGTGGAAAGATCGGCGCCGAACAGCATCCGGCCCGAGGCGGGCAGCGCAAAGCCTTCGTCCCCGCCGGTCACGCCGTTGAAGTAAAGCAGCGTCAGGTACCCTGCCTGCGCGAACATCAGCGTCACGATCATGAAGCTGACACCTGCGGTGCGCAACGCCAGCAGCCCCGTGACCCCGGCGACGATACCGCCGCCCAGAAGGCCAAGGATCAGCGCTGGCGCGGCCCCAAGGCCCCAATGCCAGATCGGCAGCCCGGCGGCATAAATGCCGGCGGCGAAGAACAGCGCATGGCCCAGCGACAGAAGGCCGGTGTAGCCGAAGGCCAGATTGTAGCCCATGGCGAACACCGCCAGCACCATGATCCGCGCCATGTTGGTGGCGTGATAGGGCGGCAGCAGGAAGCCAAGCGCCAGCAGCAGCGCAACAACAGCCAGATGGGACGCCCAGACCTTCATGGGCTGCGCGTCCCGAACAGGCCCTGCGGGCGAAAGACCAGCACCATTGCCACCAGCAGCGTGGCCAGGATCTTGGCCAGTGTCGGTGAAAAGAACATGCTGATCACACCATCCGACAGCCCGATCACCAGCGCCGCAACCAGCGTGCCGCGCAAGCTGCCAAGGCCGCCGATGATGACCACGATGAAGGACAAGAGCAGCGGATCGCCCCCCATCAGGTAATGCGCCTGGGTGATCGGTACGATCAGCACGCCCGCCAGCGCCGCCAGCCCGGCGCCAAGCGCGAAGGTGCCCATATAGACGCGATCCACGTTGATGCCGAAGGCACGGGCCACGTCGCGGTCAACCTGCGTTGCCCGCATCACCAGACCAGCCTTTGTCCGGGTCATCAGCGCCCAGATGCCGGCCAGCACCACCCCGGCGGCCAGCACGACGAACAGCTTGTAGCCGGAATAGCCGAACCACGGCGTCTGCAGCCGCAGATCGAACGGCGCCGCCACGGGCCGGGCATCGGGGCCATAGAAGGTCAGCGCCGCCTGTTGCAGCATGTAAAGCAGGCCGATGGTGGCGACGATGGTCGCCTCGGGGTCGTAGTTCAGCCGTTTCAGCACCAGCGCATCGGCCAGTGCCGCCAGCGCCGCCACGGCAAGCGGTGCCACCACCACGGCCACGGCAAAGGCCAGCCAGGCCGGCCCCGGCACCATCCCGGTCACGAACCAGGCGATCACCGCGCCCAGCATGAAGAACTCGCCATGGGCGACGTTCACCACCCGCATGACGCCGAACACCAGCGACAGGCCGGAAGCCGCCAGCGCCAGCACGGCGGCGGTCACCAGCCCTTCCATCAGGGCGAGCAGCAGGAAAGGTCCGAAGGCCATGGATCAGGACAAACCGTTGACCGGAGAAGCGGCATGGGCAAAGGCGGAAGGGGCCATGACCCCCGCCGCCCCGCCCGGCGGGATCAGAACGACATCGCGGTGTAATCCACCGCATCGGGGTAAAGCCCCTCGTCGATGGTGGTCGCGTGCACCTTGATCAGTTTGCCTGACTGGATCTGGCTGATGTACTGGCTGCCGAAAACTTGGTGCGTCTTGCCGTTGAACCGCTTGGCGCCCTGCGGGTGTTCCAGCCCATAGGGCAGATCGGTGATCGCCTCCATCGCCTCAACCAGTTTCTGCCGGTCGGCCGGGCCGGTATAGCCCGCGGCCTCCATCGCGTTCTTGATGAAATAGAGCGTCTCCCAGGTGCTGAACATATGGGCGTAGGTTGAGACATCCTTGGCATCGCTGACGCTGGCGCCGTTGTCGTCCACCCCCACGGCGGCGCGATAGGCGGCCTCGTGTTCGCCGGCATCGGCCGGTTTCACCCGCGGATGACCTTCCCAGAAATGGCTGCCCTCCAGGAACTCCAGCCCCGGCGTGGCGGTATCCACCGCCTCAAGGCTGTCAACGAAGCCGAACAGCGCCGGTTTCGCGCCGGTGCCGTAGAATTCGCCCAGCTCCTTGACAAAGGTCAGAACGGCCGGCCCGACCATGACGTGATACAGCACCTCGGTCTCGGCCGGGATCTGCGGGAAATAGCGGGTGAAGCTGGTTTCGGTCGGCGGAATGGCGATCTGGGCGATCACTTCGCCGCCCTGTTCGGCCATGGCCTTGGTAAAGAAATCGCGGTGATCGTGGCCGAAGGCATAGTCGGGGAACACCATTGTCACCTTCTTGCCCAGGTTCGCCGCCACCCAGGGCGCCATGGTGGAAATCTGCGCCCGCACATCGGTGATGCCGGGTTGCAGCGTCCAGCGGTTCAGCGCGCCGCTGGCGACGTGGTAACCTTCGGAACAGACCAGATAAGGCACCTTCAGCTCGCCCGCGCGCGGGGCCGACCCCATGACGACATGGGAAAACAGCGTGCCCATGACCAGATCGCAACCGGCCTGCTGGGTCAGCTTGTCCACCACCTCGGCGCCGCGCTTGGGATCGGTCGCGTCATCCTCGAACACGATCTCGACCGGACGGCCGGCGATGCCGCCCGCGTCATTGATCAGCTTCAGCGCGGCGGTCGCGGTGCGTTCATACCAGCGGCCATAGCTGGCGCCGATGCCGGTGCGGTGTAACTGGAACCCGATCTTGATCGGCGCGGCCTGCGCGCCCACCACGGCCGGCAGTGCCAAAGCCAGAAGCCCCGCCCCCGCCCCTTTCAGCAGCGCCCGCCGCGACGGCATCAGGAAATTCGTCATCTCGTCTCTCCTCGTGTTGGGCGGGCCCCTCTTTCCGGGTGGCCTCGCGGTCAAGATTGTAGGTGCGCAAACGTCCTGTCCACAAAAATCACCCGACCCTTGCCGTGGACAGCAGCCACAGGCCAAGAACTGTATACCCGACCATCAATCCGGTCATCGGCACATGCGCCAGCGCCCGCGTGCCCGGCCCCGCCAGCTTGCACGACAGCACTACGGCCAGAAGATGCGCGCCCAGGATGGCCGTGAACTGCGCGCCATAGATAAGGGGCATGATGCGCGGATCGGTCAGGAAGCCGAAGGACACATAGAACGGTGGCAGACCAAGGAAGCTGTCGCCGGTGAAGAACGGATCATTCAGCGCGGCCAGCGTGTATTGGCCGGCGGTCAGCAGCATCACCAGATAATGCGCGGCATGATAGCCCGCCGCGATGGCCAGAAAGGACAGCATCAGCGGCCCCAGCGCAAAACCCGGCCCGCCAAGGACGCGGCCCAGCCAGACCATGCCCGGCACGGCCAGCAGCGTGATGGCCCAGACCGCCAGAAGCCCCAGCGTGTTGACCCAGACCACCGCCGACCGCCCCGTCGGTTCCAGCGGGTTTTCCCCGATCAGGGCCTGCCACCAGAAGGTTTCGTTCAGCCCGTCGAAGGTCAGCGCCGCAAGGGCAAGGCACAGGAACATCACCGCCGAAGGCGCCAGGGGCACCATGCGCAGCACCTGCGCGCCGGGCGGGCCGGCCATCAGCCGGGCGCAGTTTCCTTCGACCTCAAGCCACAGCGGCGCGATGCGGGCGATGAAGCCGAACAGCACGGTCAGGAACTCGCCCTTCTGCAACCAGTCCTCGCCTTCGGCCACGGCAAGAAGGAAGATCACGCCGTAATAGCAGGCGGCCACCGTCGCCAGCACCGCCGGATCGTCCGGGTAAAGCGAGATCATCTGGAACCAGGCAAACCCCGCATAGCCCAGCACCGCCGGAACATACCCCAGCCGGGCCAGTCCGACACGGCCGGTCCGCCCCAGCAGCAGCCGCGCAATCCGCACCGGCCCGGTCCAGGGGTTGATCGGCCGCCAGAGATTGCCGAAACCCATCGACCCCAGCGGCACCACGATCCAGACCCCGGTCCAGAACACCAGCGTCATCAGGTTGTGCATCGGGTCGCGGCTGCCGGTCCAGCCGATGAACAGCAAGGCCAGAAAGCCCAGGAACCCCAGATAGGAAGACAGGGTTTCCGGCACCAGCACCGGCCGGTCCCACATCAGATGCGGCCGAAACGCCGGCAGGCGCGGCGCCACCGCCGCCAGAAGCGCGGTCAGCGCCACGGTCAGCGCGGCGGCGGTGATGTAATGCCCGGTCGGCAGCGTCAGGATGACCGAAGGCGGCAGGGCGCAGGCAAAGGCCACGCCGGGAACAAGCGCAAGGATCAGTGTCGGGGTCAGCAGGCCCCTCTGGATCATCGCAACCCGTCCTCCCCCTTGACCTGATCCACCTCCAGCCCGCCCATGCGGGAATGGACCCGGCCGCCGCGCGCCATGGCCAGCGCGAAAAGCACCTCGTTCGCGCGCGGCCCATCCTCGCAGGCGATGGTGATCACGTCGAAGCGTGACCGGACATAAGCCGCGTTCAGATGGCCCAGCGGAATGTCCAGCGTGCTGCCAAGGCCGCCCACCTTCATGGCGCTTGGCACGATGGCGCGACATTCGCCCAGCCGGTCGCGCATCCCGTAGCCGCCCGAGACATGCCAGATCGCGCCGTGCTCATGTTCGCCGGCTTCGCCCACGATGGCGCCCTTGCCATAGGCATCAATGCCCTCGCGCCCGCCAAGCGCCGCGACCAGCCGGTCGGTCAGGCGCAGCGCCAGCGGCTTCAGCCATTCCATCGCCGGCTGAAGGTCGGGCTCGAAACGGCCGGCGAAGGGGTTGGAACAGATGGCATAGACCGCCCCCTTGACCGGGGCCGGGTCGGCCACAGGCCCGCCTTCGTGGAGGATTTCCTCCACCTGCACCACGATCTTGCGCAGCTTGAACTCAGACACCTGTCGCCTCCCTTTCCGGCAGCGCCAGCGCGCCGGTCATCCTGCACTCACCCTGAAGGAAAAGAGCCGCCCCTTCAATCAGCCCGCGCGCGGCAAAGCCCTGCGCCGCGCGAAGGCCGGCATCCAGCGCCCTGCCCCGGTCATCCGGCGGCAGGGAAGGCACCGCGGTCGTCACGGCCCGCGCACCAAGATCGCTGTCGGCCTGCACCCTGCAGGCCGGGCGCCGCCCGATGCCCGGATGCCCCGGCAGATCAACCGCATTGGCGATCATCGTCGCCGCCGCATCCGCCGCCGCCGCGCTGCGCGCCACCACCGTGACCGCATCGGCAATCCCCAGCGACAGGCTGCGCCCGCGCCAGCCCGAGGTGGCGATGCCGCGCACCGGGTCTGCCGCGCGCACCGTCACCCGGTCCATTCCCCCGGTCACCGCCAGCGCGCAGGTCAGCGCCTGATCGGGGGCCAGCCAAAACGCAATGTCGCCACCATTGTTGGCATAGGCCCGCAACACGCCCGGCCCGGCCAGCGCCGCGACGACCTCATCCGCCACCGCGCCCGCAACCGCGGCCATCGGGGTGATGAAGGCCGGGCGGAACGGCGCCACAGCCGCCGCCATGCACCGGGCGATGCGGCCCGACACGGCCGCTTCGGGCGACCGCAGAGCGGCAAGCTCTGACACCAGTTCCTCAAGCACGGTTGCGAAGCGTGCGGCAGCGCGGGCATGGGCGGCCTGCACCGCCGCCGCCGACCCGAAGGCGGCCGCCACGATGTCGATCGGCCCGTGCTGCAAATGCAGCCGCCCGTCGGGCAGACGCGCGACAATCGCCCCGCTCATTGCCGGGGCCAGGGTTGCAGATGGGCCTCGGTCGGATATTCGCCGCCTTCGGCCATGGTTTCAGAGAGGCTGCGGATGCTGCCCTCATGCCCGCCCATGGCAATGTAATCGGCTCGAGGCAGGGTGAATTCCAGCGGGGCCACCAGCGCCGGCGTCGGCACATAGCCGAAGGCGCCTTTGGGCAGGCGCGTCACATCGACCATGAAGGTGATCCCGCCGCCCGGCCAGACATAGGTTTCGGCGCCGCCGCTGGTCAGCCGGGTGATGCCGCCCTGCACTGATCGGGTCAGCCGCACCGGGTTCTTCGTCACCCCGGCGCGCAGACTGCCCCCCCGCGCCCCCCATGAACAGCACGGTGCAAAGCGACGGTTCGCAATTCTCGTCGATCAGATCCACCGTGCGGCGCAGGCTATCCGGCAGGTCACGCGGCTGCGGATGCAGGTCGGCATCCAGTTCGTAATAGGCAAACTCTTCGCCGGTGGTCGAGACCATCAGCAACGTCAGCCCCGGACGTGCGCCTTTTTTCGGGTTCCACTCGCCCAGAATCTCCAGCGGATCGGTCAGGCGGGTGCCCCCCCAGCCAAGGCCCGGTTCCGAGACCCTGAAATAGCGCCCCGGCGTTGACCGCTGGCCCTTGATGCGGATGCCGGTCGGTTGCCAGCCCAGCACCCTGCCGGCCTGATGTTCACTGACCACCCCGGTAATGTGGTCATCGACCACCACCACCTCATCGACCAGCCCCTTCCATTGCGCCGCGAACATCCCGATGGTGGCCGAGCCGCAGCCAACCCGCATCCGCCGTTCGGGCGTGCCGTCCACCACCGGCGGCTGGCCTGCCTGCACCACCACGATGGAACCGTGGTCAATCCGCATCTCGACCGCTTCGCCATTGCACAGCCGCAACAGTGCATCACAGGTGACACGGCCTTCCGCCTTGGTGCCGCCCGTCAGATGGTGCACACCGCCCAGCGACAGCATCTGGCTGCCGTATTCGGCGGTGGTGACATGGCCAACCGCCTCGCCGCCCACCCGCACGGTCGCGCCTTCGGGGCCAAGGAAACGGTCGGTGTCGATCTTCACCTTGACCCCGCAATAGGAAAAGATCGCCTCGGTGACCACGGTCACCATATCGGCCCCGTCGATGATGGAAGAAACGATGAAAGGCGCGGGCTTGTAATCCGGGTAGGTGGTCCCTGATCCGATGCCGGTCACGAAGGCATCGGCGGGCACGGGGCTGCCATCCCAGTCACGCACGGCAAAGGGCACGATGCGGCTGCCCGCGTCCAGCGCGTGGCTCAGCATCACCACCGGATCGCTACGCACGATCCGGCCTGCGTGATTGGCATAGCGGTCGCAGGCGCCGGTCTGCCCGGGCGCGATGTAGCACATCACCGGGCAGGCGTCGCAGCGGATCTTCTCGGCGGCCTCAGACAGTGGCGCATCGGTCATGGCGCGGCTCCGGGTGGGGCCGGAAGCCGGGGGTTTCACACCCCCGGACCCCAGTGGGATATTTGAAGACAGATGAAGGGGGCGTCATTCCTGCCCCTCCATCGCGGCAAGGATGCGGTGCGGCAACGCGGGCGTGCGGGTCAGGACGGCGCCGGTGGCGTGGCGAATGGCGTTCAGGATGGCCGGGGCGGTGGGGATCAGGACGTGTTCCCCCAGACCTTTGGCGCCGAACGGACCTTCGGGATCGGGGATTTCCAGCAGGATGCTGTCGATAGGCGGCACATCGCCCGCGGTCGGGATCAGGTAGTCGTGCAGATTCTCGGTCCGGCCTGAAAGATATTCCTCCATCAGCGCAAGGCCGATGCCCTGCGCGATACCTCCCTCGATCTGGCCGGTCACCAGTTGCGGGTTGATCGCGCGGCCCAGATCATGCGCGGCGGTGATGTGATACAGGGTGACCGTGCCAAGCGCGCGGTCCACCGAAAGCTCAACCAGTTGGGCGCCATAGCCGTAAACGGCATAGGGCGTGCCCTGGCCATTCGCATCCAGCCCCGTTGTGGGCGGGTCATAGGTTTCTTCGGCAGACAGGGCATAGCCGCGGGCGTCAACCGGCAGAGCGGTAAGGTCGATGCGGCGCCGGACCGGGCCATCGGTAACGGTGATGCACCCCGGCGCAAGGTCTAGACGGGCACCCTGCCCCGCATTGGCCAGCCGCAGGGTCGCATGGCGCAAGGCGCGGCCCGCCTTTTCCGCCGCCCGCCCCGAAACGAAGGTCTGACGCGAGGCGCTGGTCTTGCCGGCGTCCGGCGTGATCGCGGTATCGCCGCCCAGCAGGCGCAGCGCGGCAACCGGCAGCCCCAGCGCATCGGCAGCGATCTGCGCAATCACGGTGTTCGAGCCCTGCCCGATGTCGGTTGCGCCCTGATGCAACACCACCTCACCGCCCGGCGTCATACCGATGCGGATGGTTGACGGGTTGGGCAAGGCGGTGTTGCCGCAGCCATACCAGCACGAGGCGACCCCCACCCCGCGCCCCGGCCCCTGCGCGGCCCAGTCCAGCGCGGCGCGCCAGCGCGGACGCAATGCCTCAAGACAGGGGCCGATGCCGACCGCCTGCAGGATCTGGCCCGTGGCGCTGCACTGACCGTCGCGCAGCGCGTTCAGGATGCGGAACTCCAGCCGGTCCAGCCCGGCCTTTTCCGCCAGCCGGTCATACAGCGTTTCCTGCCACAGCGCGCCCTGCGGCACGCCGAAGCCGCGAAACGCGCCCGAGACCGGGCCATGCGTATGCACGGCGCGGGCGCGGGCGGTGATGTTCGGCGTCAGATAGGGGCCGGACACATGAACCGGCACCCGGTTCGCCACAGTCGGCCCCCAACTGGAATAGGCCCCGGTGTTGAAGCGCCCCTCGAACACGATGCCGGTGATGCGGCCCCTGGCATCGCAGCCGATCCGCCCCGTCATCTCGGCCGGGTGGCGCTTGGTGGTCGAGGCCATGCTTTCGGCGCGGGAATAGATCATCCGCGCCGGCCGTCCAGTGCGCAGCGCCACCAGCCCGATCAGCGGCTGCACCGACAGATCAAGCTTCGAACCGAAGCCGCCCCCCACGGCAGAGGGGATGATGCGCACCCGCTCGGCCGGCAGGCCCAGGACCAGCGCGGTATCCTCGCGGTCCATCCCCGGCGCCTGGGTGCAGGCCCGGATCACCAGCGTATCGCCCTCGATCCAGGCAACACCGGCCTCGGGTTCGATATAGGCGTGTTCGACGTAAGACGTGGTGAAACTGCCCTCGACCACATGCGCGCTGGCGGCCAGCGCCGCCTCGGCATTGCCCTTCTGCACCCGCCCCTCGATCAGCAGGTTCGCCTTGCGGTCGGGGTGCAGCAGGTGCGCACCTTCGGATTCAGCCTCGGCGGGTGTCAACACAGGCGGCAGCGGCGCCCAGTCCACGGGAAAGCCGTCAAGGCTGGCCTCGGCACCCGGTTCAAAGGCCACCAGCGCCACACATTCGCCCCGGAACCGCGCGGGGGAACGGGCAATGGCGGGCTGGTCGGCAAAGGGCGGGATGACGGAAAAGGCGTTGCGGCCGGGAATGTCGGCAGCCGTAAAGACACCGGCCACGCCGGGCCGGGCCGCGAACCCGGCCAGATCGCCGAAGCGGAACGCCGCATGGGGATGGGGCGACCGCACCGCCTTGACGGTCAGCGCCCCCTCTGGCGCATGGTCGGCGCCGAAACTGTCGCCCGCGACCTTGGCCGCACCATCCAGCCGGACCAGCGCCGCCCCCACCGCCTGCCCGGCCGGCGGCGCATCGGCGGCAACCGCGGGCGCCGCATCGCAGACGGCAGCAAGGATCTTGCGGTATCCGGTGCAGCGGCACAGCACACCGCCAAGCGCGTCCATCGCCTCGGCCTCGGTCGGGGTCGGGTTGCGGGCCAGCAGCTCTGCCCCCGCAATCAGCATCCCCGGCGTGCAGATGCCGCATTGCGCCGCGCCATGGCGCAGGAAGGCCGCGCGCAGCCGGGTCAGTTCCGGCGTTTCCCCTTCCACCGTCACGATCTCGGCCCCGTCGGCCTGCCCCGCCGGCACCAGACAGGAACAGACCGAGCGGCCGTTCAGCAGCACCGAACAGGCGCCGCAATCACCGGCGTCGCACCCTACCTTTGTGCCCCGCGCCCCCAGCCGTTCGCGCAGCACTTCGGACAACCGTTCGCCGGGGGGGGCCGCGACCTGCACTGCACGCCCATTCAGGCGAAAGCCGATCATGCGCAGCTCTCCACCGCCCGGGCCACCAGCTCCCGCGCCGCCCGCCGGCGATAGGCCGCCGTGGCGCGCACATCGTCAATGGGCGACAGCGCCGCGTAATCCGCCTGTCGGGCCCGGTCCGCCGCCCCGGCCACCGGGCCAAGCAGCGCCGCCTCGACCGCAGGCAACCGGCTGGCAACCGGCCCGCAAGCGCCAACCGCCACTGCCGCCCGGGTGATACGGTCGCCGTCCACGGTCAGGCGAACTGCCGCCATGGCGATCGAAATCACCAGATAGGCCCGCGCGCCCAGCTTTTGAAAGGCCGACCGCCCGGTCAGGGCCGTTTCGGGGATCAGCACGGCGGCAAGAATTTCTCCGGCGCGCAGGTCCACCTTGCGCGGCCCCAGCAGGAACCGCGCCAGCGGCAGGCGTCGAGCCCCGGCCGCCGACAGCAGTTCAACCTCGGCGTCCAGCGCCAGAAGCGGCGGCACCCCATCGGCCGCGGGCGAGGCATTGCAAAGATTGCCGCCGATAGTGCCGACATTCTGGATCTGCCGCCCCCCCACCTGACGCGCCGCCTGTTGCAGCGCGGCGCAGGCGGGAGGAAGGCCAGCCTCTGCGATCTCGCTCCAGCTTGTGCAGGCCCCAAGGCGCAGGCCGCCCGAAAGGCTGATCCCGCGCAGCGCGGCCACCGAAGTCAGATCAACCACCGGCCCGACCAGACGCGAACCCTGCCCCGGATACAGGTCTGTGCCGCCCGCCAGCACCCGCGCACCGGAGGCCACTGCGGGGAACACCTCGCTCAGGGTTGCGGGACGGAGATAGCCCATCTTGCCACCGGCTGGATTGTTCGCACACCAACAGGCTTCACGATCCGGCGGCACGCTGTCAACAGTCTTGCGCAAACGGGGAAGGCATGGGTATTTCTGATGCAATGGCCCTGCCCGGATATGACCTTGATGCACAGATCGGCTACCTGCTGCGGCGGGTCACGCAGCGGCATCTGGCGCTGTTCGGCCAAGCCATTCCAGAACTGACCACGATGCAATTCGCCGTGCTGGCACGTCTGGCCGAACTGGGCCCCCTGTCGCAAAACCATCTGGGGCGCGAGGCGTCGATGGATGCCGCCACCATCAAGGGCGTCGTCGACCGGCTGATCCGGCAGGGGCTTGTGGTTACCACGCCAGATCCTGACGACCGCCGCCGCCTGACGGTCAGCCTGACAGAGACTGGCGCCACGCTGGTTACCTCACTTGTTCCGGCCGCGCTTGCGGTGACCGAGGCCACGCTGGCCCCGCTGACCACCGAAGAACGCGCGACGCTTTCCGCCCTTCTGGCACGTCTGGCCTGACAGCCGCCGCAGCGCAGCGCGAAATCCGACGCTCATCGGTCGCATTCCGCCATGAGCCGGGGCGCCCGCCGCGTCTAACCTGACCCGGCAACACCAGACCGCACGCACAGACCCGGGGGGTCCAATGTCGAACGATCCACTTCTGCAACCCTTCCAACTGCGCCACCTGCGCCTGCGCAACCGGATTCTGACCACCAGCCACGAGCCGGCCTATACCGAGGACGGTATGCCCAAGGATCGCTACCGGCTGTATCATCTGGAACGGGCAAAGGCCGGGGTTGCCATGGTGATGACGGCCGGTTCTGCCAGTGTCAGCCGCGACAGCCCGCCCGCCTTCGGCAATGTGCTGGTCTGGAAGGATGAGGTGGTGCCGTGGATGAAACGGCTGGCAGACGACTGCCACGAGGCCGGCGCGGCGGTGATGATCCAGGTAACGCACCTTGGCTATCGCACCCGCTGGGACAAGGGCGACTGGCTGCCGGTTCTGGGGGCAGGCCCGGCCCGCGAACCCGCGCACCGCGCCTTTCCCAAGGTGATCGAGGATTGGGACATCGACCGCATCATCACCGACTACGCCGATGGCGTGGAACGGATGCAGGCCGCCGGTCTGGACGGGGTGGAGTTCGAGGTCTACGGCCATCTGATGGACCAGATGTTCAGCCCGCTGACCAATGCGCTGGAGGGTGACTATGGCGGCAGCTTCGACAACCGCCTGCGCTTTGCAACCCAGGTTCTGGACGCCTGCCGCCGCCGTGTGGGACCGGATTTCCTGTTGGGAATCCGCTATGTGGCGGACGAAGATCATTCTGGTGGCATCACCACCGAAGATGGCGTGGAACTGGCGCGGCGGTTCCGGGACGCCGGGCTGATCGACTTCGTGAACGTCATACGGGGGCGTATCCATACCGATGCCGCCCTGACCGGGGTGATCCCGGTGCAGGGTATGCGCAGCGCCCCGCATCTGGATTTCGCCGGCCGTATCCGGGCCGAAGTGGGGCTGCCCACCTTCCATGCCTCGCGGATTCCCGATGTGGCCACGGCCCGCCATGCGGTGGCGAATGGTCTGCTGGATATGGTCGGCATGACCCGCGCCCATATCGCCGACCCGCATATCGTGCGGAAGATCGCCGAAGGGCGCGAACATGACATCCGCCCCTGCGTCGGGGCCACCTATTGCCTGGACCGCATCTATCAGGGTGGCATGGCGCTGTGCATCCACAACCCCGCCACCGGACGCGAGGTCGAGGGGATGCCCCATGAGGCAACCCCTGCGGCGGTCCGCAAGAAGGTTGTCGTCGTCGGGGCCGGCCCCGGGGGGCTGGAAGCCGCCCGTGTCGCCGCCGAGCGCGGCCATGACGTGACCGTGTTCGAAGTGGCCGACCGCGCCGGTGGCCAGGTCCGCCTGACCGCGCAGACCAAACGACGGTTCGAAATGATTGGCATCATCGACTGGCGGATGGAGCAATGCGAGGCGAAGGGGGTAAAGTTCAACTTCAATACATGGGCGGAAGCCGATGATGTTCTGTCTCTTTCCCCGGATGTTGTCATCGTTGCGACCGGCGGCCTGCCGCAAAAACCCACGCTGACAGCGGGCGATGACCTGACCGTGACCGCCTGGGACATCCTGTCGGGCGACGTGAAGCCGGGCAATTCCGTGCTGGTCTATGATGATGCCGGCGACCACGCCGCCTTGCAGGCCGCCGAAGTGCTGGCCGAAGCCGGTGCCACGGTCGAGGTGATGACGCCAGACCGCACCTTCTCGCCCGAGGTGATGGGCATGAACCTCGTGCCCTATATGCGCGCCCTGCAAGGAAAATCTGTCACCTTCACCGTGACCTACCGCCTGCAATCGGTGACACGCGACGGCAACCGGCTGAAGGCGGTGATCGGCTCGGACTACCTACGTGATCTGGCGCAGGAACGTCATTTCGACCAGATCGTCGTGAACCACGGCACGGAACCCAATGCGGGGCTCTACTTCGATCTCAAGCCCCGGTCGGAAAACCTTGGTGCGGTTGATTATTCCGCCCTGATCGACGGCCGTCCGCAGCCCGCCGGCAGGGGACCGAAAGGGTTTCGCCTCTACCGTATCGGCGATGCGGTCGAAGCGCGCAACACCCATGCCGCGATCTATGATGCCCTGCGGCTGATGAAGGACATCTGATCCGTCGCGACTCGACAAATGGCTGCGTGGCGGGCACATCTTCCCGCCATGTCCGACCCGCACCGCCCCCTTGCCGCCGCCCTTTGGATGACAGGCTCCATCGCCTCGTTCTCGGCCATGGCAGTCGCGACGCGGGCGGTGAAGGTCCGGCATGAAACCTTCGAGATTCTTGCCTACCGCTCGATCCTGGGGCTGATGATCGTGCTGCTGGCGGCCACCCTGCTGGGCCGGCTGAACCGCATCAGCGCCAGGCGCTTTCCCAGCCACGTTCTGCGCAACGGGTTCCATTTCACCGGGCAGGCCCTGTGGTTCTGGGCGGTGACGCAAATCCCGCTGGCCCAGGTCTTCGCGCTGGAATTCACCTCGCCGCTCTGGGTCATCCTGCTGTCGCCGCTGGTGCTGGGCGAACGGCTGACGCGGCCCCGGCTTCTGGCGGCGGGGCTTGGCTTTGCAGGCATCCTGATCGTCGCCCGCCCCGACTTTGGCCACATCGAACCGGGCGTGATGGCCGCCGCCGGCTGCGCGGTGTTCTTTGCCGCCACCATGCTGATGACCAAGAAACTGACCCGGGGCGAGGATATCCTGTCCATCCTGTTCTGGCTGACACTGCTGCAGGCGATCTTCGGCCTGGCGCTGTCCTTCCGCGATGGCGCCATCACCCTGCCCGACAGTGCCACCCTGCCCTGGCTTTTGCTGATCGGCCTTGCCGGGATCGTGGCGCATCTGTGCCTGACCACGGCGCTGTCGCTGGCCCCGGCCAGTTTTGTGGGCCCGGTGGATTTCGCCCGCCTGCCGGTCATCGCCCTGATCGGCGCCGCCTTTTATGATGAGCCGCTGGCCTGGACGCTGGCCCTGGGCGCGGCCCTTATCCTGACGGCGAACTATATCTCTCTCCGGGCGGAATCCCGTGCACCCAAGCCACAGCTATAATCTCACAAACCCGTGACGTTGCGTCATTGATTGACCCGTTTTGTCGTGCCCCCTAGCGTCAGCATCAGGGGAAATCCTTTCCAGGGATGAGGACAATGAAAAAACTGATGACAAGCGTCGCCGCACTGGCGGCAGCGGCGGGGATGGCAGAAGCAGGCGGGGTGGACCGTTCGGGCCAGTCCATCGGCATCATCTTCGAAAAGGGCAATTACGTCGAACTGAGCTACGGCGTGATCAATCCCAATGTGAGCGGCACTGATGTGGCGTCTCGCCCCACCGGCAGCGTGGCCGACAAGCACACCCTTCCGGGACTGGCGCTGAATTACAAGTTCAACGACAACTTCTCGGCCGCGCTGATCTACGAACACGCTTATGGCGCCGACATCAACTATCCAATGGGTCAATCAATCTTGTTGGGCGGCACGTCGGCAGTGCTCGACTCTGAAGTTATCACCGGGATCCTGCGCTACAAGTTCGACGAGAACTGGTCAGTCCATGGCGGTATACGCGCTTCCAAGGCTTCGGGTGAAGTAACCCTGTCTGGCCTCGCCTACGACCCGCAGGGTCCGGCGAACCTGTCGGGCTACAACGTCTCATTCGACCCGGCTTGGGGCACCGGCTATCTGGTTGGCGCGGCCTATGAACGGCCTGACATCGCCCTGCGCGTCGCTTTGACTTATTTCTCCAAGGTGACCCATGATCTCGATACGGTCGAGACATTTGCATCGCCATTGGGGCCTATTCCGGCCGGCGTGCCTCTCGCCAGCGTATTGTCGGTCGATACGCCGCAGGCTGTGAACCTCGACTTCCAGTCGGGGGTGGCAAAAGACACACTGGTCTTCGGTACGATCCGTTGGGTGGACTGGTCAAACTTCCTGATCGACCCTGCCACATTCACTGCGGCAACTGGCGGCGGCCTTGTCAGCCTTGAAGATTCGACCACCTACACCCTGGGTGTCGGCCGCAAGTTCAGCGACAACTGGTCAGGCTCGGTCTTTGCCACCTACGAAGCCGGTGGCGATCCGCTGGTGTCGCCGCTGGCGCCGACCAATGGCTACAAGGGCATTGGCGTTGCTGCGGTTTACACGCAGGACAACATGAAGGTCACCATGGGCGTGCGCTATCTGAAACTGGGCGATGCCCAGCCGGAAACCGGCACCCCGGACGTGGCCCGCGCCAACATGACCGACAATGACGCCGTCGCCGTCGGTGTGCGTGTCGGCTTCAGCTTCTGATCGCTCTGCGCCTGACGCAGACCCAACCCGCCCCTTCGGGGGCGGGTTTTTCGTTGCACCCCCCGGCCGGCGGCAGTAGCAAGACCCCGGACAGGCAGGCTAGGACGGTGCCATGATCTACAGCTCGGGGCAGGATTATCTTTCGGCATCGCACAAACGGATCATGCTGTTCGGCATGTCTGGCCTGGGCAAGACCTATCTGTCGAACATGCTGCGCGACGAACCCTTGTCCAAGGGCGGCGGCTGGTTCCATTACTCGGTCGATTACCGCATCGGCACGCATTACATGGGCGAATTCATCGCCGACATGTTCAAGCGCGAAGCGATGAAGGTGCCACTTCTGCGCGAGCTGATGATGACCGACAGCGTCTTCATCGCCTCCAACATCACCTTCAACAACCTGGCGCCGCTTTCCACCTATCTGGGCAAACCCGGCGATCCGGCCAAGGGCGGCCTGCCCTTTGCCGAATACATGAAGCGGCAGGACCAGCACCGTGAGGCCGAGGTGGCAGCCACGCTGGACAGCGCCCGTTTCATCGCGCGGGCCGAAGACATCTATGGTTACAGGAATTTCGTCTGCGATACCTCGGGCTCGATCTGCGAGGTGGTGAACCCGCATGACGCGCATGATCCGGTGATGACGCAGCTTGCCAGCACATTGCTGATGGTCTGGATTCGCGGCTCTGATGCCCATACGGCAGAGCTGGTCCGCCGGTTCGACCGTGCGCCGAAGCCGATGTATTACCAGCCCGCCTTTCTTCATGAAATGTGGGAGGAATATCGGTCAGCCTTCGGAAAAACCGAAGAAACCTGCGATCCCGATCACTTCGTGCGCTGGACCTATGCCCGCGCTCTGGCGCACCGCCAGCCGCGCTATGCAGCCATGGCGAAATGGGGTGTCACGGTTACTGCCGAAGAAGTGGCCGAGGTGCGCAGCCCCGGCGATTTCGATGCCTTGATCGCCCGTGCCATTGACCGGCGCCTGCCGGTGCATATCTGACCCGCATCAAGGACCAGATCCCGAAATGCCCATCACCCTGCCCGAAACCCTGCCTGCGTTCGACGTTCTCCGAAAGGAAGGCGTCAGCGTCATGTCGCCCGAACGCGCGGCCCGGCAGGACATCCGCCCGCTGCGCATCGGCCTGCTGAACCTGATGCCGAAGAAGATCCAGACCGAGAACCAGTTTGCCCGGCTGATCGGCGCCACGCCGTTGCAGATCGACCTGCAACTGATCCGCATGACCGAACATCAGACCAGGAACACCGCCGCAGAGCATATGGCGACCTTCTACCGCCCGTTTCAGGAGGTGAAGCACGAGAAGTTCGACGGCCTGATCATTACCGGCGCCCCGATCGAGCATCTGCCCTTCGAGCAGGTCACCTATTGGGACGAACTGCGCGAGGTGATGGACTGGACCCAGACCCATGTCCATTCCACCTTCGGCGTCTGCTGGGGCGGCATGGCAATGATCTACCACTTCCATGGCGTGCAGAAACACATGCTGCCCGCCAAGGCCTTCGGCTGCTTCCGCCACCAGAATCTTGCCCCCACCTCGCCGCTGCTGCGCGGGTTTTCGGATGATTTCGTGATTCCGGTCAGCCGTTGGACCGAGATGCGCCAGTCGGAAATCGACGCCGCCCCCGGTCTGCGCACCCTTCTGGGCAGCGCCGAGACCGGGCCCTGCCTGGTGGACGATACCGGGCATCGCGCGCTGTATATCTTCAACCACTTCGAATATGACAGCGACACGCTGAAACAGGAATATGATCGCGACGTGGCCAATGCCACGCCGATCAACGTGCCGCTGAACTACTATCCCGACGATGATCCTACGCGCCGCCCCCTGAACAGATGGCGGTCACATGCACATCTGCTGTATGGAAACTGGATCAACGAAATCTATCAGACAACGCCCTATGACATTGACAAGATTGGCCTTTAGCGGCGCCATTGGCGCGGTTGGGGCGGGCGTCCTGACCGCCGCTACCACCCTCCGCCTCCGCGCCCGCGACCAGCGCGCCCTGCTGGCCCACCCGCCGGAGGGCCGGCTGCTGACGGTCAACGGGTTGCAGGTTCATGCGGTGGAACGCGGGCGTGGCCCCGATCTGCTGCTGATCCATGGCGCCTCCGGCTCATCGCGTGATTTCACCTTCTCGCTGCTGGACCGCCTGGCGCAGGATTTCCGCGTCATCGCGTTTGACCGGCCCGGCCTTGGCCATTCCGACCCGCTGCCGGGCGGCGACGCCAGCATCGCAGGCCAGATCGCGGTGCTGAAAGCCGCAGCTGACCAGTTGGGTGTGACCAACCCTGTGCTGGTGGGCCAAAGCTATGGCGGCACCGTGGCAACCGCCTGGGCGTTGCAGCATCCGGCCGCCGCGCTGGTCACGCTGGCCGCGCCTTCGCTGCCCTGGCCCGGGCATCTGGATGTCTGGTATCGCCTGACCGCCCGGCCGGTGCCGCGTGCGCTGCTGGTCCCGCTCGCCTCGGCCTGGGTGCCGGACGGCTATGTCCAGCGCCAGATCGACGCCGTCTTTGCCCCGGCCCATGCTCCGGCAGGTTATCTTGACCACCTTGGCACCGACCTGACGCTGCGCCACAGCCAGCTTGCGGCCAATGTGGCCCAGATCAATGCGCTGCGCGACCAGATCGTCGCGATGGAGCCGCGCTATCCCGGCCTGACCCTGCCGATCGAGATGGTTCACGGCACCGCCGATACCATCGTGCCGCTCTCCATCCACTCCGGCCCGCTGGCCCCGCGCCTGCCATCGGCCAGGCTGACGGTGATTGAGGGCGCCGGCCACATGCCGCACCACACCCACCCGCAGGTGGTGCTGGATGCCATCGCCCGCGCCGCCACCCGCGCCGGATTGCGATAGGCACGCGCCCCCGCCATACTGCCGGAAAAGGGAGACATGCCATGGACCTGCCGTTCGACGGTGCAATCAGCCGCTACTTCAAGGAAGGCGCCCCGAAAGAGGTGCGCAAGACCATTGAAAAGGCCGGCAAGGACGACATCCTGACCAAGTCCTACCCCTACAAGACCGACCTCAAGGGCAAGGATTACATCGCCCAGATGGACCGGCTGCAGATCGAACTTGCCAAGATGCAGAACGGGCTCAAGATCAGCGGCCAGCGTCTGATGGTGGTCTTCGAGGGCCGCGATGCCGCCGGAAAGGGCGGCACGATCAAGGCGGTAACAGAAAACCTGAACCCGCGCTCGGCCTATGTCGTGGCCCTTCCCAAGCCGACCGAACGCGAATCCCAGCAATGGTATTTCCAGCGCTATGTCGACTGGTTCCCCGCCAAGGGTGAAATCGCACTTTATGACCGTAGCTGGTACAACCGCGCCATGATCGAACATGTCTTCGGCTTCTGCAAAGCCGAGGACCGCGCCCGCTTCTTCCGGCAATTGCCCGAGTTCGAACAGATGATCGTCGATGAAGGCATCATCCTGCTGAAGATCTGGCTGGAGGTCGGGCGGGCCGAGCAGCTCAAGCGCTTCCTTGACCGCGAGGGCGACCTGCTCAAGCAATGGAAGCTCAGCCAGATCGACGTGGACGGGCTGGCCAAATGGGATGACTATTGCAAGGCCATCGACGAGACGATGGACAAGACCAGCTTCAAGCACACGCCCTGGACGGTGATCCTGTCTGACGACAAGAAGCGCGCCCGTATCGCGGCGATCCAGACCATTCTTGGCGCCGTCGATTACAAGGGCAAGGACAAGGACGCCATCGGCAAGATCGACGGCAAGATCTGCGGTGGCCCGGACCTGCGGCCCAAGGACTGACGGTGAAACGCGGCTATCACCACGGCAACCTGCGTCAGGCGCTGGTCGAGGCGGCATTGGCGCTGATCGCGGAAAAGGGGCCGCAGGGCTTTACCCTGTCCGAGGCGGCCAAGGCGGCGGATGTCACGCCGGCCGCCGTCTATCGCCACTTCACAGGCCGTGACGAGCTGCTGGCCGAGGTGGCCCGGCAGGGGTTCGATATCTTCGCCGCCCTGCTGGAATACGCCCATGACGACGGCCGCCCCACCCCGATGGCCGCCTTCGAATCCACCGGCCGCGCCTATCTGGCATTTGCCCGCAAGTATCCCGGTCATTATCAGGCGATGTTCGAAAGCGGCCTGCAGCCGGGCAATCATCCCGATCTGGCAGTGGTTTCCTCCAAGGCCCGCGCCATCATGGAACGCGCCGCCGAAACCCTGCTGACCACCCTGCCCGCCGACCGCCGGCCCCCCGCCCGCATGGTGGCGGCGCATGTCTGGGCGGCAAGCCACGGTGTTGTCGAACTGTTCCTGCGCGGCAACGGCGGCCCGCAACCCTGGCCGCCAGAAGACCTGCTGGAATCCGCCATTGGCATCTACCTGCGTGGCCTTGGCGTCCTGCCTGCGGATCGTTGAACACGTTTCATCGTCGGCAAATATCCCCGCCGGAGGCACGCCCCCCGAGCAGGTTGTCGCGCGCCTTGCGCGCGACAGAGGCGAGAGACAATCGCGCGGCCGCATCTTGCGGCCGCACGATTTTCCTCAGCGGAACAGGACCAGCGCCTCGGGGCTCCAGGCGACGCGCACTTTCGTGCCCACGTCCAGAACCGGGCGGCCCGGCACGTTTCGCATCGACAGCCGCACCTCGACATCGGTGCCGCCGAGATAGACATCGTAATAGGTCATGTCGCCGAAGTAGATCACCTCGTCGATCACACCGTCGGTCTCGCGATCATTCGCGGACTGGCCGGGATAAAGCAGCGTCAGCGTCTCGGGCCGCAGGCCGACGACCGGGGTTTCCCCCTTCGCCGGCGGGGCCTGATGGATGTCCAGCGCGACCTTGCCCAGCCCCTTGGCATCAACCTCGACCTTGTCGCCCGATTCCGACAGGATCGTGCAGGGGATGAAGTTCATCGTGCCGATGAAATCCGCCACCTTCTTGGAATTGGGCCGGCGATACAGCGTCTCGGGATCGGCCAGTTGCGCAATCTCACCCTCGAACATCACCGCGATCCGGTCCGACATGACCAGCGCCTCTTCCTGGTCATGGGTGACCAGAATGAAGGTGATGCCGACCTGACGTTGCAGCTTGATCAACTCAACCTGCATATGTTCGCGCATCTTCTTGTCCAGCGCGCTGAGCGGTTCATCCAGCAGCAGCACCTTGGGCTTCAGGATCAGCGCCCGCGCCAGCGCAACCCGCTGCCGCTGCCCGCCCGACAGCGCATGTGCCGCCCGCTTGCCATAGCCCTTGAGGCCGACCATCTCCAGCGCCTCGTCCACGGCCTTGGCCTTTTCGGCCTTGGATCGCGGGTCGCGGCGCAGGCCGAAGCCGACGTTCTCTTCCACGCTCATATGCGGGAAGATGGCGTAGCTCTGGAACACCATGTTGGTCGGCCGGACGTTGGCAGGCACATCGGCCATGCTCTTGCCGTCGATCATCACCACGCCGGACGAGATGTCCTCGAAGCCTGCGATGGTGCGCAGAAGCGTGGTCTTGCCACAGCCGGACGGCCCCAGCAGCGAGAAGAACTCGCCCGCCTTGATGGTGCCATTGATGCCCCGCAGCGCATGGTAGTCGCCATAGTATTTATGGACGTCCTTGAACTCGATCATCGTGGGTTTGTCGGCGGAAAACGTCACAGGAAACCTCCGGAGTCCTTGCCACCCACGCGGGCAACGCCCCGGCGGCGGAAATATTCAGCGATTGTCAGAAGCAGGATCGACATGGCGACAAGGCATGTCCCCAGGGCCAGAACCATCGGCACCTTCGCCGGGAACCGGAACTGGCCGTAGATATAGACCGACAGCGCGGTGTCGTTGCCGCCAAGGAAGTTGGCGATGATGTATTCGTCGATCGAGATGGTGAACGAAATCAGGAAGGACGAGATGATCCCCGGCATCACCAGCGGCAGCGTGATCAGCCGGAACGACGAGATCGGGGTTTCGCCCAGGTCCAGCGCCGCCTCCTCGAAGGACACGTCGATGCTCTGGAACGCGGCCGTCATGATGGTGACCGAGAAGGGCAGCGTGATCAGCACATGGCCCAGGATCACGGTGAACCACATCTGCGGCGCGCCCAGCCAGATCAGCACGATCAGCATCGACATCGCGATGATGATCTCGGGCAGCACCAGCGGCAGCAGGATCAGCCCCATCACGCCGGGCTTGCCCGGCCAGCGGTAGCGCACCGCCGCCCGTGCCGCCATGACACCAAGCGCGGTGGCGATCACCGCCGTCGAAAGCGAGATCTGAAGGCTGGTGCGCAACGCGCGCCACAGCGCCTGATCGGCCATCATTTCCGAGAACCACTTGGTGGTGAAGCCCGACAGCGGGAACGACACGACGGTGGCGTTGTTGAAGGCAAACAGCGGCAGGATCAGGATCGGGCCGTAGAGGAACACCAGATACAGGATCGCATAGCTGCGCAGACCGGGAGCTGATTTCATTTCTTGCTCCCGATGAAGCGGCGGTTGAGCAGGACAAACAGGATGCTGATCACAGCGACCGTCGCCATGGCCGTTACGGCAACCGCCGAACCCATGGCATGGTCGCGCTTCTTCAGCATCTCGACCTCGACAAGGTTGGCGATCATCGGGGTGGTCGAACCGCCCATCAGCTTGGCGGTCACATAGTCGCCGACCACCGGGATGAACACGATCAGCACCGCCGCCATCACGCCGGGCATCGACAGCGGCAGCGTCACCCGCAGGAAGGTGGTCCAGCGCGTTTCGCCCAGATCCTGCCCCGCCTCGAGCAGCGAGCGGTCAACCTTTTCCAGCGCGACAAAGATCGGCAACACGGCAAAGGGGGCAAAGGCATGGCTCAGGGTGATGGTGATGGCCAGCGCCCCGTTCGACAGCAGGTTCATCGGTTCGATTCCGAAGATGCCGACGAAGTTGTCGAAGATACCGTTGTAGCCAAGAATCGTGCGCCACAGGGCAAGACGGATGATGTAGCTGGTCCAGAACGGGATGGTGATCAGGAAGATCCACAGCGCCTTTTTCGAAGGTGCCACATAGAAGCTGACGAAATAGGCAATGGGATAGGCCATCAGCACGGTTGCCAGCGTGACGCAGACCGCGATGATCAGCGAGCGCAGCAGAACGACCCGATAGATCGGCTCGGACAGCACACGGGCAAAATTTTCGAAGGTAAAGTAGAGCTTCTCGGCATCGCCCGGCGCCAGCGGCACCCGCGCACGGCCGCCTTCAAGCCCGGCGAAGGACAGCCCGACGATGACGATGAACGGCACCGCAAGGGCAAGCAAGGTGTAAAGGAATGGCGGAGAAACAAGCGCCCAGCCTGCCCGCTTCTCGGCCTCGATCGAGTTCGCCATTACCCCCCCTACTGTACTGGCCCTTGCGGCCCTTGGTTTGATCAAATCCTGACGCCGGAAATTCGACTTTGCAACGGTGTTTTGCGGACAGACCGTGCAATAGCAAAGGGGCGGCTCAGGCCGCCCCCTGTATAACCGCTTGAATGACGATCAGCCTGCGATTTTTTCGATGGCGATCGCCCGTTTTTTCAGCTCGTCATAAAGCGTCGGCACGATGCGATGGCTGCCCACCGCCACCCGCAGCGCATCGGACAGGCGGGCTTCGCTGGCCTCAAGCCCGGCCACGCGCCAGACCATGCGGCGGGTCACGCCGTCATCATAGACAATTTCGGTGGCTCCGGCGCGTGTCTTGCGCCAGCCAAGAAAATCTGCACCGCCATGCGGGGCGTGGAAAGACGCCTGTTGTCCCATGATCACTCACTTTACTGCTCATCGCCCGTTCGGACTGTTGTTTGGTTGATCATGCGGGTGCCCGACCGTGCCGGTCAACGGTCAAGGGCGCAATTCGGCGTGAGCGAGTCCTTGGCGCAACAGTCGGGCGGTGTCGGCCTAGACAGCCAGATCGCCGGGCGGATTTGCCAGAAGCTTCACAAGACGGTCGATGGCATCGGCATAAACCTCTTCCGGCAGGTTTCCGGCGACCGCGATTCGCACCGCATTGGGCGCGCGGCCCCCGACCAGCGCATATTCATCGGCCGGGCGCACCAATACGCCCGCAGCCTCGGCGGCCCGTGTGAAGGCCGACGCCCGCCAGCCGCGCGGCAATCCCAGCCAGACGAAGGGAACACCGGGTTGCCAGGCCAGATCAAAGGCGCCCAGCCGGTTCACCAGGGCTTGCAGGCGCTGCGCGAATTCGGCCTGCGCGCGGGCACGGATCGTTTCGGCAGCGCCGGTGCGGAACAGATGCAGGCACAGGTCGGAGACCGGACGCGACAGCGCAAAATAGCCATGTTGCGCCGCAAGACGCCCCGCCTCACCCATGCCGGCGGGGCAGACCACATAGCCGAACCGCAGCGCGGCCGAAATGGTCTTGGACAGGCCGCCGACATGCCACACCCGTTCCGGCGCCAGGGCGCGAAGGCTGGGAATGTTGCTTTCCGCCACCGAATAGCAATCGTCCTCAAGGATCTGCAGGTCGAAGGCGCGGGCGATCCGGGCCAGATCGGCCCGCCGTTCCAGCGGCATCCGCCCTGTGGTCGGGTTCTGCGCCTCGGTCGTCAGGCACAACACCTGCGGACCGTGGCGGCGGCAGGCGGCCTCCAGCGCCTCGGGCACGACGCCGTGGCGGTCGATCTCGACTCCCACCACCTCGGCCCGTGCCGCCCGCGCCGCCGAACGGAAGCCGGGATAGGCCAGTTCCTCGATCAGCACGACAGGCCGGTCGCCGCGCAGACAGCAATCGAAGATCAACCCGATGGCATTCTGCCCACCATGGGTCAGCGCCACATCGTCGGGGCCGATGGGGCCAAGGATCCGGTCGCCCAGCCAGCGCACGATTTCCGTCCGCAACGGCAATTCGGCGCGTTGCGAGGTGTAGTCCAGCCAGCCCTGCCCGGTGGTTTCCGCCATGGCGCGCAAGGCGGTGCGGAACGCTTCGGTCTGCCCCACCTCGGGCACTTGCGGCGGGCGCAGGTCCACCAGCCCGGTCGTGCCGCCCGAGACCCGCTCGGTGTAAAGCGGCTGCGTCGGCCCCAGCCGGGGCGAGGTCGAGGCGACAAAGGTGCCCCTGCCAACGGTTGCCTCAAGCAGACCTTCCTGCGTGGCCAGCGCATAGGCCCGCGCCACGGTGCCCGGCGTCATGTTCAGCCGCCAGGCCAGATCGCGCACGGTTGGAAGCTGTGTGCCCGCGGGCAGATGCCCGGCCCGGATCGCTTCGCGCAGGGCGCGGCTCAGGCCCTGGTATTTGGGCCCCGGAAAAGCCGCCAGGTCAGGTTTCCAATTTGTATCCATCACAAAGTATCTCTGGCGACTCATTCACGGACTTTGTTATAAAATTTGCAGCAGAGAAACAAGATTGTATCAATACAAAAAGGATGGAGGCCACCGTGCCCCGCAGTTCAAGCCTCGCCCCTGCCCTGATCGCGCCCATGGCCCTGCCGCCGGCTTCGCGTCTGTTGGTCGGCCTTGCCCTGATCCTTGCCCGCTGGGACGACCGCGTCCGCAGCCGCCGCGCCCTTTCGAGGCTGGACACCCACATGCTGCGCGACATCGGGCTGACCGACGCCGCCCGGCAGGCCGAATGCCGCAAGCCGGCCTGGGCCGCCTGAAATTCCTTACGCTCCCCTGAGCGACTTCGGGCCGGGAAACCGGCCCGTTTTTTTTGGCCCGCCTTGGCCGCACAAAACAAAAGGCCCGCCTTACGGCGGGCCTTTCGTATGTCGGATCGGGGAAGATCAGCGCTTCGAGAACTGGAAGCTGCGGCGAGCTTTCGGTTTGCCGTACTTCTTGCGTTCCACGACGCGGCTGTCACGGGTCAGGAAGCCGGCCGCCTTGAGCGCAGCGCGCAGGGACGGTTCATAGACCTGAAGCGCCTTCGAGATGCCGTGCTTAACAGCACCGGCCTGGCCCGACAGACCGCCGCCGGTCACGGTGGCCATCACGTCGAACTGGCCCTCCACATTGGCAACCGTGAACGGCTGCTTGAGGATCATCTGCAGCACCGGACGGGCGAAATAGGCCGCCATGTCCTTGCCGTTGACGGTGACCTTGCCCGAACCGGGCTTGACCCAGACGCGGGCGATGGCGTCCTTGCGCTTGCCGGTGGCATAGCTGCGGCCGAACTTGTCGCGCACCGGGGCGCGCGGCGCGGCGGCCTCGGCCTCGACCGGGGCGGCGGCACCGACGGCGGCCTTCAGATCGTCGAGAGACTTGATGTCGGCCATGGTTTACGCGCTCCGGGTGTTCTTCGGGTTCAGCGCCTTCACGTCCAGGACGGTGGGCTGCTGGGCTTCATGGGGATGGGCGGCGCCGGCGTAGACGCGCAGGTTCGACATCTGCTGACGACCCAGACGGTTGCGGGTGATCATCCGCTCGACGGCCTTTTCGACCACACGCTCGGGGTGCGGGCCTTCCAGCACGGCCTTGGCGGTACGGCTCTTGATGCCGCCCGGGTGGCCGGTGTGCCAGTAGTAGACCTTGTCATTGCGCTTGTTGCCGGTCATCTGCACCTTGTCGGCGTTGATGACGATGACATTGTCGCCCATGTCCATGTGGGGGGTGAACGTCGGCTTGTTCTTGCCGCGCAGGATGTTTGCGACGATCGTGGCAAGGCGGCCCAGAACGACGCCCTCGGCGTCGATCAGGATCCACTTCTTCTCGATGTCCGCAGGTGTTGCGGTATAGGTCTTCATCGGTGGTCCCATAAGGGTTGAGGCGAGGGAGCACCCCCCGCGAATTCGGATGCGGGCTTATCGCTGAACCCGCCGCCCCCGTCAAGCGCGGCACGGAACATAATATCAAGCAAATTCAATACCTTTGCGTAAGCGGTATCATTATACCCCACGCACAGCCCACTGTTTTCCTCACAAATTCCGCTTTCCCTGCGCGGGGAACAGGTCAGCGCAGCTTGGGCGGGCTGTCGGGGTCCATGCCGGGCGGAAGAGGAACCGTCTCGCGCCGAACATCGGGCGCCTCGGGTTCCGGCAGGTCGAAGCGCAAGGCACAGTCGGCCATGGCCTGGGCGGCGGGATCGCCAGCGGACAGGAAGGCCACGTCCACCTGCCCCGCTTCCAGCCCCGAGAAAACCAGCGTTTCCTGCACCGCCCGCGCCAGCGCCGGCTCGGCCCCCGGCACCGCGTCCAGAAAGGCCAGCATATGCCCCAGCCGCCCGCCGGAATGGCGCACCCCGGCCAGCAGCGCCGCCGTTGCCAACCCGCCGGCCCGTGCCAGCTTGGCATCCAGCCCCAGAACGAAGCCTTCGGGCAGCGAGGGCGCCACGAAGGACTCCGCCCGCAACTCGGCCTCTTCCGGCTCTGGCTCCAGCGCCTCGGCCAGCCAATCCAGCGCCTCGGGTGGCAGCAGCATTTCCGACGGGGCCACGCCAAGGTTGACCCCCAGCCCGATCCCCTGCCCTTTCAACAGCCCGGCGATCACCCGCCCCGGCAGCACCGCATAGGGGGCGATCCCGCCCGAGAACTCGGCCATCCGTTCTTCGCGGTCGAAAACCAGCACGACCGGGCCGGACTCAAGTTCGAACACGCGGGGGTCCAGCACCTCGGCCTCGGCTTCGCGTTCAAGCAGAAGGAACAGCTCGCCATCCGCCAGCCGTTCATAGAAGCGCAGCAGCGCGGTCTCGTCCTCGGGATGGGCCGAAACCGCGGCATGTGCGGCGTCCAGCAGGGTCACAACGGTCATGGGGCCTCCAACACGGCGCGCACCCGGGCCCGCAACACGGGCAGAAGGTCGGCCGCGAACCAGGGATTGCGCGTCAGCCACCCGGTATTCCGCCAGGACGGATGCGGCAAGGGAAAGATGCCGTTTTCCGAATGTCTGCGCCAGTCCGCCACCGCCGCCGTCACGTCGCGCAGACCCAGATGCCAGCGGATCGCATGGCCACCCACCAGCAGACGCAACCGGACCTGAGGCAGCACATCCATCACGCGCGCCCGCCAGGTAGCCGCGCACAGCGGCGGCGGCGGCAGATCAGCGCCGCGTGCATTGTACCCGGGAAAGCAGAACGCCATCGGCACAATCGCGACCCGCGTCCGGTCATAGAACTCGGGGGCCAACAGCCCCGTCCAGTCGCGCAGGCGGTCGCCGGAAGCGTCTGTGAAGGGCCGTCCGCTGGCCTGAACCCGCGCTCCCGGCGCCTGCCCCGCGATCAGCAGCCGCGCCGTGGGTGCGAACCAGACGACAGGGCGCGGCTCATGCGCCGTGGCGGTGGCGGCAAAGCGCGCGGCACAAAGCCGGCAGGCGCGAATGTCCTTGGCAAGGTCCATGCCGCGCAGGATAGCGCTGCCACCGCGCCAGCGCAAAACCCCGGTTTTGCCCCCCTGTGCAGCCCGGCCACAGCACCCGACGATCCCGCCCCGCCCGCTTGCGAGGTGGGGGCACAGAAGCTAGCGAGAAGGTCAGGAGACCCGCGGCCCATGTATCGAATCTCGCCCTTTGTCCGTCATTTCGCCCTGGCCCTGCTGGGGGGCGCCGGGATTGCCACGCTTTGGGTCAACCTGTCGCCGGGCAGCTATTACGACTTTGTCGAATGGCACATGGCCGAACTGTCCCTGCCGGGCTGGATCTGGGCGGGCACGGTGACGCTGACGCCCTTCATGGTGGTGACAGACATCCTGATGGCGCTGTTCTTCTTCTTCATCGGCAAGGAACTTTGGGAAGCGCTGATCCTGGAGCGCGGCGCGCTGTCGGGCGGGCGGGCGCTGCTGCCGGCAGGACTGGTGGTTTCGGGCATGATCGGGGCCGCGCTGATGTGGATCGTGCTGTCGGCCCTGATCGAAACCGCCGAGGAGGCCGGCTTCGCGACCGGCTGGCAGGTGCCGCTGGGGTCTGATGTGGTGTTGGCCTACCTGTTCGGCCGCCTGGCCTTCGGGCCGGGTCATCCGGCGCTGCACCTGTTGCTGCTGCTGGCCATCGGCACCGATATTCTAGCGTTGCTGGTTCTGGGCCTGTCCAGCCCGCATCTGTCGTTCCGTCTGCTCTGGCTGGTGCTGCCCGTGGCGGCCTCGGGGGCGGTCTGGGCGCTTTACGGGCGCCGTCCGCCCCCCGGCACCAGCGAATTGCGCCGCCGGGCCGGCATGGCCCTGTGGCCCTATATGCTGGCCGGCGCGGCCAGTTGGTTCGGCGTCGCCGCCTCGGGCCTGCCCGCCACACTGGGCCTGTTGCCGGTGATTCC
Source organism: Fuscovulum blasticum DSM 2131 (assembly GCF_003034965.1). GTDB lineage: Bacteria > Pseudomonadota > Alphaproteobacteria > Rhodobacterales > Rhodobacteraceae > Pseudogemmobacter > Pseudogemmobacter blasticus. Next base: position 181,304 of record NZ_PZKE01000005.1, read on the forward strand.
GGCCATCGCCCATGCCGACCGCAGTTTCGGCCTGTTCGCCGAGGCCGAAACCTTCCTGCACGATCCGCTGAACCGGCTGGCGCATCTTCTGATCCGGCCTGTCGCGGTGGTGCTGTTCCTGTTCGGGCTGGTGCGCGGCGGCGTGGACCTGCTGGCCTTTGCCCCGACCACACTTGTCACTCTGGGCAGCCTGTGGGTCGGCCGCCCGCTGGGCATGGCGCTTGGGGCACTTGGTCTTGCGCTGGTCTTCGGCCTGCGCCTGCCGCCGCAGGTCCGGCTGCGCCATCTGGGGCTGATCCTTGTGATCCTTGGCTGCGGCTTCACCGTGCCGGCCATCGCCTTGGCCGCCGCCCTGCCTGGCGGCGCGATGCAGGAAGCGGCGCGCATGGGCCTGGCTCTCAGCCTGCTGGCAGGCCCGCTGGCCCTGCTTCTGGCGCGCAGCGGCGGACGGTGACGCTGCGGTCCCTGTTCACATTATCCTGACCGGCCATTGCCGTAACGCCCGTTTCAAGACATACTGTTGCCCAAATATCCGGTCACAGGAGTTGCCCGGACAAGCCGGGCAGTGGCTTTGATCCGGCTTTCTTGAGGGAACAAGGTCATCGCGAAATCAGGCGTAAATCCAGCCAGAATGACAAGGCGTTCAATGCCGCCCCGCGGTGCAAGACAGTGACATGATCGAGTTCAATAACGTCTCAAAATCCTTCTGGACCGGCGTCCAGCGCAAGGTCATTCTCGACCGTGCTTCCTTTCGCGTTGAAATGGGCCGGTCGCTGGGAATTCTGGCCCAGAACGGCACCGGAAAAACCACCCTCATCCAGATGATGGCCGGGCTGGAAAAGCCCGACGAAGGCACGATCACGCGCACCTGCCGGGTGTCTTTTCCCCTTGGCTTCATGGGGGGCGTGTCGCGCCGACATTCCGCACACGAGAACAGCCGCTACATCGCCCGTCTTTACGGGCTTGACCCCGACTATGTCGAAAGTTTCTGCCGCTGGGTCTGCGACCTGGGCGAATATTTCGAGATGCCGATGTCGGTCTATTCTTCGGGGATGAAGGCGCGGTTCACCTTCTCGCTGATGCTGGCGCTGGAATTCGACATCTACCTGATCGACGAGGGTATGCCCTCGACGGCGGATGTTGCCTTCAACCGCAAGGCCGGCGCGATCCTGCGCGAACGGCTGCAGAAGGCGACCGTGGTGATCGTTTCACACTCGCCGCAGACGATCGAAAAGTTTTGCAAGCAGGCGGCCGTGTTGAAGAATGGCCGTCTTTATCAGTTCGACACCCTGGAAGAAGCGAGAAGCCTTTATGACTACGCTTAAGGTTCCCCGTTTCAACCTGAACCGCCCCGACCCGGATGCCGCGGCAGATCCCGCGCCGCGGCCCGCCGCTTCTGCAGCCTCTCCGGCTTCGACATCGAAGGACAGCGACATGTCCTTCGATACGTTTGATGACGGGTTCGGCGATCAGGTCTTTCCGGGATCTGCCGCGGCCGAACGTGCGGCTGCGGCCGGCGCAACGGCCCCACAGCCCGGGCCAGCGGATGCGGCCGAGGATGACGCCAACGTATCGCCGGAGGTTGCCGCAGAACTGGCCGCGATCCGCGCCGAAGGCCTGACGGGCCGTCAGTTGCGGGTTGCCCGCCGGCTGGCCCAACGGCGCAACATCGCGGCAACATCGGATTACGACGCCGTCCGCCTGCTGCGCGCTGCGGGCATCGACCCGTTCCAACGGCGGGCCATGCTGGAACTTGTCGGCACGGAACCCGCAACCGAGGCGGCCACTGGCGGAGGTGGCGGCCAGCCGCCGGCCTCTGAAGGGCGCGCCCTGACACCGCTGCCCGGCGATGGCGTGAAGCTGCCGCAACGGACACGGCCGCCACAACCGCCGTCGACCGAGCGTGTCGAAGTGAACCACGCGGCCGAAATCCTGAAGATGCAGCAGGAAATCGCGCGCCGGCGCCGGCGCAAGCTGATGATGCTGGGTGGACGGCTGTTCGCCTTCGTGCTGCTGCCCACGATTGTTGCCTTCTGGTATTTCTCGCAGATTGCCACGCCGCTTTATGCAACCAAGTCGGAGTTCGTGATCCAGGCGGCCGATCCGCCGCAGGCCTCGGGTATGGGGGGGCTTCTTTCGGGCACACCCATGGCCCATGCGCAGGATTCCATTGCCGTGCAGGGCTATCTGCAAAGCCGTGAGGCGTTGCAGCGACTTGAGGCCGACCATGGTTTCAAGGAATATTTCCAGGGCAGCAACATCGACGCGCTGACGCGCCTGCCGCCGGATGCCTCGCTGGAAGACGCTTACAAACTTTACAGCAAGTATATCCTCATTTCCTACGACCCGACCGAAGGTCTGGTGCGGATGGAGGTGATGGCAGCCGATCCGAAGGTTTCGGCAGACTGGTCCAAGCAGTTGATTTCCTATGCGGAAGAACAGGTCGACAAGATGTCCCTGCGTCTGCGCGAGGATTCGATGAAGGGCGCGAAGGAACAGTATACCGAGGCCGAAACCGCCGTGATTGATGCCCAGCAGCGGCTGGTCGCACTGCAGGAGAAGTTCAACGTTCTTTCGTCTGAAACCGAGGTTCAACTGATTGCCACGCAGATCAGCCAGCTTGAATCGCAACTGACGACCGAACAGTTGAATCTGGCGCAGATGGAGGCGAACGCGAACCCGAACCAGGCCCGGATGGAGCCCGTCAAGCGCCGGATCGCAACGCTGGAAGAGCAGATCGCCAACCTGCGCGCCAAGATGACGGTCAATGGCGAGGAAAGCCAGTCGCTGGCCCGGATTCAGGGTGAGTTGCTGGTCGCCAAGGCCGATGTCGAGACCCGCCAACTGGTCCTGGCTCAGGCGCTGCAATCCATGGAAAACTCCCGGATCGAGGCCAATCGTCAGGTGCGCTACCTGTCGCTCTCTGTCTCGCCGGTCCCGCCGGATGAACCGACCTATCCGCGCGTCTTCGAGAACACGCTGGTTACCATGCTGATCCTGCTGGGCATCTATCTGATGATCTCGATGACCGCCGCGATCCTGCGCGAACAGGTTTCAGCGTAAGGGGTGTGATCATGAAAACGGTCCAGATCGGCGGCGTGACCGTCGGAAATACGCAGGGGTTGACGGTCATCGCCGGCCCCTGCCAGCTTGAAAGTCTGGACCACGCCCAGATGATTGCCGGCACCCTGTCCGAGGCCTGCGCGGCCGCAGGGGCGCAGTTCGTGTTCAAGGGCAGCTATGACAAGGCCAACCGCACCTCGCTTTCAGGCAAGCGCGGGCTGGGAATGGAGGCCGGGCTGAAGGTGCTGCAGGCCATCAAGGCGATGGGCCTGCCGGTGCTGACCGATTTCCACGAACCTGCGCAGGCGGCCGAGGTGGCCTCGGTCGTTGACGTGTTGCAGATCCCCGCGCTCTTGTGCCGGCAGACCGATCTGCTCTTGGCGGCGGGGGCCACCGGGGCCGCCGTGAACGTCAAGAAGGGCCAGTTCCTTGACCCTTATGGCATGGCCAATGTGGCCGCCAAGATCGCCTCGACCGGGAATGACCGCATCCTGCTGACCGAACGGGGCACGACCTTCGGCTACAATGGCCTTGTCGCCGACATGCGCGCCCTGCCGATCATGGGCCGCACGGGATACCCCGTGATCATGGACGCCACCCATGCCGTCGCTTTCCCCGGCGGGCTGGGCGACAGTTCCGGCGGCCAGCGGGAATTCGCGCCGGTTCTAGCCCGGGCGGCCGTGTCGCTGGGCATCGCCGGCGTCTTTCTGGAAACCCACGAAGACCCCGACCGGGCGCCTTCGGACGGGCCGAACATGATCCGGCTGTCGGACATGCCGGCGCTGATCGAAAGCCTGATGGCCTTCGACCGCCTTGCAAAGGCCAACCCGCTGCACGTCTGATTGGTGCTGTCAGGGTGCGTGTCACCCGAACAGCCGCCCCCCATTGGGACTCGTCACCGGGCCAGCGCAAGGTCTATGGCGGCTGCGCAATGGATCAGCGTTGTGTCGAAGACCGGCACCGGCACGTTGCCCGCTGTCAACAGCATCCCAACCTCGGTGCAGCCCAGGATCAGGCTGTCGGCCCCCGACTGCACCAGCCGCTCTGCGATGCCCACATAGACGCTGCGGCTGTCGTCGCGAATGATGTCGCGGCAAAGCTCTTCATAGATGATCCGATGCGTCTCGGCCCGGTCTGCCGCATCGGGCAACACCGGCATCACCCCGGCCGCGCGCAAGCGGTCGGTGTAGAAGCCCTGCTCCATGGTAAAAGCCGTCGCCATCAGGCAGGGCCGACGCAACCCCGCCGCCCGGATCGCCGCGGCCGTGGCATCGGCGATATGCAGCAGCGGGATCGAGACGCCCGACATCATCTCATCGGCCAGCTTGTGCATGGTGTTGGTCGCCAGCACCAGAATCCCGGCACCGCCACGTTCCAACGCCCGCGCCTCGGCGTTCAGGATACGGCCTGCCGCCGCCCAGTCGCCGGCGGCCTGCAGCGCCGCGATCGGGGCGAAATCCAGCGACCGGATCAGCAGTTCGGGCGAATGAAGCCCACCCAGCCGTTCGCGCGTCAGGCGACACAGTTCACGATAGTAAAGCTGGGTCGAGGCGGCGGACATGCCGCCCAGAATACCGATGGTCTTCATCACGCCACCTGCCCCGCGGCCCAGCCGCTGGACCAGGCCCATTGGAAGTTGTAGCCACCCAACCAGCCGGTCACATCGACCACCTCGCCCACGAAATACAGGCCCGGCACGGCCTTCGCCTCCATCGTGCGGGCGTCAAGACCGTCGGTATCGACGCCGCCCAGCGTCACCTCGGCCGTGCGGTAGCCTTCGCTGCCCACCGGCATCAGCCGCCAGTCGGCCAGCCCCGCTGCCACCCGGTCCAGCACCGCCCCCGGCATTTCTGCCAGGGGGCCGGAGAGGCCCGAGGCCTCGGCCAGATGGCGGGCAAGCCGTTCCGGCACCAGCCGCGCCAGCGCGCCGGCAAGATGACCCTTGCCGCCGCTGGCCTTGGCCGCCCGCAACACCGCCGCGCCGTCCTGGCCCGGGCAAAGATTGACCGAGATCGCCTGCCCCTCGCGCCAGTAGGACGAGATCTGCAGGATCGCCGGGCCGGACAGGCCGCGATGGGTGAACAAGACCGCTTCGTCAAAGCCGGTCTTGCCGCAGGAAACCCTGCCCTGCACCGCCACCCCGGCCAGCGGCTTCAGCCAGACCAGTTCCTGCTCGGCAAAGGTCAGCGGCACCAGCGCGGGGCGGGTCTCGGTCACGGCAAGGCTGAAGCTTTCCGCGACACGATAGCCGTAGCCCGAGGCCCCCATCTTCGGAATCGACTTGCCGCCCGTGGCGACGATCACCGCCGCAGCCTCCTGCACGCCGCGATCCGTTTCCACCGCGAATCCATTGCCTTGGCGCGCAACCGCCCCCAGCGAGCACCCGGTCCAGAGCGTGCCGCCGACCGCCGCCAGATCACCCGTCAGCCAGTCCACCACCTGCGTCGCCGGACCATCACAGAAAAGCTGCCCCAGCGTTTTTTCATGCCAGGCGATTCCCGCCGCATCCATGCGCGCGATGAAATCCCACTGAGTAAACCGCTTCAGCGCCGACAGCGCGAAGCGCGGGTTACGGCCAAGGTAGCGGTCGGCCGAAATCTCTAGATTCGTGAAGTTGCACCGACCGCCGCCAGAGATTCGGATCTTCTCGGCCGGCTTGGCGGCATGGTCCACGACCAGCACCCGCCGCCCGCGCCGTGCAGCCTCGATCCCGGCAAAAAGCCCTGCCGCGCCGGCCCCCAGCACCATTACATCCCAGTCCAATTCATCCTCCAAGAGCCGCCGAAAAATCGCGTCTTCCCCCTTGCGGCCCGGAAAGCGCTTCGCTAAACACCGCCGCACGGTTGGGGCGTCGCCAAGTGGTAAGGCAGCGGTTTTTGGTACCGCCATTCCCAGGTTCGAATCCTGGCGCCCCAGCCAAATCCTTCCTTTGACGGAAGAAATGACGGAAGAAATCCGGGCCCCTTCTGGGGCCCGTTTTCATTTCCGCGCCATCACGCCATTGCGTCCCGCAGTACCGCCAGCACGGCATCGGACGGCACGTCCTCAGCCACGAAGGCCTGACCGATACCACGCGCCAGAACGAAGCGCAGCCGGCCGTCGATCACCTTCTTGTCCTGCCCCATCAGCGCGAGCAACGCTTCGGGGCCGGGCAGGTTGCCGGGGATGTCGCGGATGTCCACCTTCATGCCCATGGCCTGCAGATGGGCGCGCACACGGCTGGGCGATTCCTGGCTGCACAGGCCAAGCCGTTGCGACAGTTCGAACGCCAGCGCGCAGCCGATGGCCACGCCTTCTCCGTGCAGCAGGCGGTCGGAATAGCCGGTGGCCTTTTCCAGCGCGTGACAGAAGGTATGCCCAAGGTTCAGCAGCGCACGCTCGCCCTCCTCGGTTTCGTCGCGCGAAACGATCCCCGCTTTCATCTCGACGCTGCGCGTCACCGCGCGCAACCGGGCCGAGGCATCCCCCGCCGCCATGCCAGGGGCCGCAACTTCCAGCCAGTCGAAGAAGGCGGAATCGCCCAGAAGGCCGTATTTCACCACCTCGCCATAGCCGGCCAGGAAATCGCGCGGCGGCAGGCTGTCCAGCACGGAAATATCGGCCAGCACCAGGCTGGGCTGGTGGAAAGCACCTACCAGGTTCTTGCCTTGCGCGGTGTTGATCCCGGTCTTGCCACCAACGCTGGAATCAACCTGGGACAGCAGCGTGGTGGGAAGCTGCACGAAACGCACGCCCCGGCGCAGCACGGCGGCGGCAAAGCCGACCAGATCGCCGATCACACCGCCGCCGAAAGCCACCACCACATCGCGGCGTTCCACCTTCTGCTCCAGCAGCCATTCGACGCATCGCGCGAACTGCGGCCAGCCCTTGGTTCCCTCGCCCGGAGGCAGCGCCAGCGCGGAAACCTCGATCCCCTGCGCTTCCAGCGCGGCGGTCAGGCGGGCCAGATGCAGACCGGCCACCGTTTCGTCGGTCACCACCGCCACCCGCTTGCGGCGCAACAACGGTGCGATTTCGGCACCGGCGCGGTCAATCAGGCCGGGCCCGATCCGCACCTCATAGGACCGTTCGCCCAGATCCACCGGCACCACGTTCATGCGTCGTCATCCTTTGCAGTTTCAGCCAGCACATCGGGCCGGGTCTTCAGCGCCTCGACCACACGAACCGCCATCTGTTCGATCGAGTAGTCAGGCGAGGCATCTACGGCAAGATCGGCCATTTCATAGGCTGGCAACCTTGCTTCATACAATGTGCGCAGGGTTTCGTGCGGATTTGCCGTGCGCAACAGTGGCCGCGTCGTCTTGTGCCGCACCCTTTGCCACAAAAGCTCCAGATCGGCGCGCAGCCAGACCGAGATGCCCGAGGCGCGGATCTGGGCACGGTTCCGCTCGCTCAGAAAAGCGCCGCCGCCGGTTGACAGCACGCAAGGCGTGCCGCGCAACAACCGGCCGATCACCTCGAATTCGCGGTCACGGAAAAAGGGTTCCCCATCGCGTTCGAAAATCTCGGCGATGCTGCGGCTGGCGGCCTTGACGATTTCATCATCCGAATCAACGAAGGGCACCTTCAGAAGCCGCGCGACTGCCGTTCCGACCGCGGTCTTTCCTGCCCCCATCATCCCGACCATGACCACGGTCTTGTTCAGTTGCGGCATAACCTTTCACCATCTCGTGATCGGCGGGGCACAGCCTTGCCGATCAGGTGTATTCCTTGCCTCAATGGCGTGATCTTGATCGGAAAGCCATATATATAATCGACAGTCGCGACCCGACATCATACCCGGTCAACGGGACGGGGCGTCACGCAGAACGGGCAGGACAAGGACTTTGCAGATGGGGCGGATTCTGAAAGCACTGGTGGTGCTGGCAATTCTGGGCTTCGCGGGGCTGACGGTCTTTGCCTATCTTGGCGACCTGGCCCCCGCGCAGCAGGAGGTCACGAAACCCGTGGTTCTGGATGCGAACTAGGTTTGTCGCCGCAACCGGCCTTGCCACAGCCCTGTACGCGATCACCACGGCGGCCCTTGCGGCCGGCGATGATCCGCTGTCAGCAATCGACTGGCTGTCGCAATCGGTGACCACGCAGGTTTCCGCGGTGCAGCCGTCAGGGACGCCCCCCACCGTTGCCCGCCCGGGAGAGCCGCCCGTCAGCGCAAACGGCGCGCTGCCGGTGGATGTGGCGACAACGGCGCTGGATGCCCCCTCGCCCGATGGCGTGGGTCTGATCGCGCCGGCAGTCTCGGGTCTGCCGCGCAACCTGTGGGGCGCCGGGCGGACGGATGAGATCGCGCAGGCGATCATCCGGGACCGCATGTCCAGCCTGCCCGCGTTGCGGCAACTGTTCCTGACCATGCTGCTGGCCGAAGCCACCCCGCCCGCCGATTCCGAAGGCAAGGGCCGGCTGTTGCAGGCCCGCGTTGACAAGCTGATGCAGATCGGCGCGCTGGAACAGGCCGCAGCCCTGATCGAGATTTCCGGCGCCGAGACGCCTGACCTGTTCCGCAGGGCCTTCGACGTGGCACTGCTGACCGGCAACGAGGATCGCGCCTGCGCCAAGATGCAGGAAAGCCCCGGCCTTGCCCCCACCATTCAGGCGCGGGTCTTCTGTCTGGCGCGCGACGGGCAATGGGATGCAGCGGCACTGACCCTGCAAACGGCGGCGGCACTGAAACAGATCAGCAGCGCGGGGGCCGAGCTTCTGGCGCGGTTCTTGGACCCCGATCTGTTCGATGGCGAGCTGATGCCGCCGCCCCCGAACCCGGTCACACCGCTGGACTGGAAGATCTACTCGGCCATCGGGGAATCTCTTCCCACGGCATCGCTGCCCGTGGCGTTTTCCTATGCCGAGATCGGGCAGGAAGCCGGCTGGAAAGCCCAGATCGAGGCGGCCGAGCGACTGACCCGTGCGGGCACCATTGCCCCCAATGTCATCCTCGGGCTTTACACAGACCGCGACCCCGCCGCTTCGGGTGGGGTATGGGATCGGGTCGCCGCGTTCCAGGATTTCGACGCCGCGATGCAATCGCGCGATCCGCAGCGGGTGGCACAGACGCTGCCGGTAGTCTGGGCCCGGATGCAGGAGGTCGAACTCGAGGTTCCCTTCGCCATGCTCTACGGCCGCGATCTGACGGCGATACCGCTGACGGGCGAAGCCGCAACGATTGCCTTCCGCGTGGAACTGTTGTCGCCGGTGGCCGAAACCGCCGCCGCGGCACGCGAGACGACCGACACGACCGAGCGGTTCCTGATCGCGCTGACCCGCGGTGATCTGAAGGGGGTGACCGCGCCCGACAGCATGGGCCGCGCGATTGCCCCCGCCTTCCTGAACCCGATGCCTTCGACCGAGACGCGGGCGCTGGTCGATGGCAACCGGACCGGCGAGGCAATCCTTCTGGCGATCGAGGAAATCGCGCGCGGGGTGGAGGGCGACCTTGCCAGCGTGACCCGTGGCCTGTCGCTGTTGCGCAGCGTCGGGCTTGAGGGCGTGGCACGGCGCACCGCGCTGGAACTGATGATCCTGGAACGGCGGGGCTAAGGCCCATGCCCCCCGCCAACCCGCTGCAATGGATTTCAACCTTTCTCGACGCCATAGCCGCCGAACAGGATGCCGCGCGCAATACCAGGCTGGCCTATGGGCGCGACCTCAAGGATTTTGCCGACTGGTGCAGCGGGCACGGCCACGATCTGGCAACGCTCGACCGCGAAACGGTGGAATCCTATCTGGTTTACTGTGACGCGCAGGGGCTGTCGCAGGCCACCCGCGCACGGCGGCTGTCGTCCGTGCGGCAGTTGTTTCGCTTTGCCTTTGACGAAGGCTGGCGCAGCGACAACCCTGCCCTGCGCATCGGCGGCCCCGGCAAGGTGCAGCGCCTGCCGCAAACGCTGGATCAGGCCGAAGTGGGCCGCCTGCTGGACGCCGCCCGCGCCCATGGCCGCACCGCCGCCGACCGGCTGCGAAACACCGCCCTGATGGAGTTGCTTTACGCCACCGGCCTGCGGGTGACGGAACTGGTGTCGCTGCCGCAGGCCGCGGTGCGCGGCGATCCGCGGATGATCCTTGTGCGCGGCAAGGGTGGCAAGGAACGCATGGTGCCGCTTTCGTCGCAGGCCCGGACGGCAATTGCCGACTGGCTGGCGCATCTGGATGCCGAAGCCGAGGCCCTGCGCAAGGCCGGCAAGCCGGTGCCGAAACACCTGTTCCCCGGCCCCGGAGTCGATGGCCACCTGACCCGGCAGAACTGCTTTGCCCTGCTCAAGGCCATGGCCGTGCGGGCCGGCGTTTCACCCGCCAAGGTGACTCCCCACGTCCTGCGCCATGCCTTTGCCACCCATCTTCTGGCTGGCGGCGCCGACCTGCGGGTGATCCAGACACTTCTGGGCCACGCCGACGTGGCAACGACCGAAATCTACACCCATGTGCTGGATGATCACCTCAAGGATCTGGTGCTGACCCGCCATCCGCTTGCGAAACCCCGCAAGCCACAGGCATAGTCGCCTTTCCCTTTTCGCAACCCGGATACCCGATGGACACCGCTTTCTGGATCACCTCCGCCATCGTTCTGGCGCTGATCGCCGCCTCGGCCTTTTTCTCGGGCTCGGAAACCGCGCTGACCGCCGCTTCGCGCGCGAAGCTGACGTCACAGTCCGAGAAAGGGTCGCGTGGGGCAAGTGCCGCCCTGCGCATTACCGAAGACCGCGAGCGGATGATCGGCGCGCTGCTGCTGGGCAACAATGTGGTGAACATCCTTGCCGCCTCGCTGGCGACCGCGCTGCTGACCCGCATTTTCGGGGACAGTGGCGTGGCTTTGGCAACCATGGGCATGACGGTGCTGGTGCTGATCTTCGGCGAGGTGATGCCGAAGACGCTGGCCATCACCTTCCCCGAAGCGGTGGCCGTGCGGGTGGCGCCCCCGATCCGGGTGCTGATCCTGATATTCTCGCCGCTGGTCGGGGTGGTGCGGGTGGTGGTGCGCGGATTGCTGCGGTTGCTGGGGGTGAAGGGCAATCCCGATGGCAACATGCTGGCGCTGCGCGAGGAAATTGCCGGAGCCATCGCCCTGGGTCATTCCGAGGGTGCGGTGCATCGGGAAGACCGTGACCGCCTGCTGGGCGCCCTGGATCTGGCCGACCGCACGGTGGACGAGATCATGCGCCACCGCCGCCAGATCGAGATGATCGACGCCGACCAGTCGCCCGATGCGATCCTGACGCAGGTGCTGTCATCACCGCATACCCGCCTGCCGGTGTTTCGAGAGTCAGAGGAGAACATCCTGGGCATCATCCACGCCAAGGATCTGCTGCGCGAGGTGGACCGGCTGATCCGTGGCGCCGAACGCCCCGCCGACGGGCTGGCCGCGCTGGACATCGCCAAGGTGGCGATGAAGCCCTACTTCATTCCCGAAACCACGCCGCTTGACGAACAGATGCGCCAGTTCCTGAAACGGCGCACCCATTTCGCGCTGGTGGTGGACGAATACGGCGGGTTGCAGGGGCTGATCACGTTGGAAGACATCCTTGAGGAAATCGTTGGCGAGATCACCGACGAATTCGACATCGTGGCCAAGGAAGGCCACCTCAAGGCAACCGAGGATGGCGGCTGGCTGGTCGATGGCGCCATGACGATCCGCGACCTGAACCGTGCGATGGACTGGTCGCTGCCCGATGACGAGGCGAACACCATCGCCGGGCTGGTCATCCACGAGGCGCGGATGATTCCGAACGAAGGCCAGGTCTTCGCCTTCCACGGCTTCCGCTTCGAGGTGGTGGCCAGGCGGGAAAACCGCCTGACCCGCCTGAAACTGCGCCGGCTCTGATCGCGCCTCAGCGCCGACCGAAGAGCGTGCCCAGAACGCCGCGCACGATGGCCTGCCCGCTTTTTGTGCCCAACTGGCGGGCAAAGCTCTTGGCGAAGGTCTCGGTGATCGAATCCGACCGGCTTGACGTGCTGCGCGGCTTCGGCGTGTCGTACCCCTTGCCGTCATAGCGCCGGGCACGCTTGAATTCGTCCAGATCCAGCGACAACCCGCCGCCGGTGCTGCCTTTGCTGGCCTGTGCCTCTTCCGCTTCGGCCGCGCGGGCGCGTTCCTCGGCCTTGCGCGCCAGCATCTCATAGGCGCTGTCGCGGTCGATCACGGTGTCATACTTGCCCGCCACGGGCGAACCCGCGATCACCTGCCCGCGCGCCGCATCATCGCAGGGGCCAAGCCGGCTGGACGGCGGGCGCACCAGCGTGCGCTCGGCGATGCCCGGAATCCCCTTCAGTTCCAGGAACGAGGTCACCGCCTCGCCCGTGCCGACATCGCGGATCGCATCCTCGATCTGGAACCGCGGGTTCGGGCGATAGGTCTGGGCGGCAAGGCGCAGGTCTTTCTGGTCCTTGGCGGTAAAGGCGCGCAGCGCGTGCTGCACGCGGTTGCCAAGCTGGCCAAGAATGTTCTCGGGCACGTCGGCGGGGTTCTGGGTGATGAAATAAACCCCCACCCCCTTCGACCGGATCAGCCGCGCCACCTGTTCCACCTTGGCCACCAGCGCGCGGGGCGCCCCGTCAAACAGAAGATGCGCCTCGTCGAAGAAGAAGACGAGCCTGGGCTTTTCGGGATCGCCCACTTCGGGTAGCGTCTCGAACAGTTCCGACAGAAGCCACAGCAGGAAGGTGGCATAAAGCCGGGGGCTGTTCATCAGCCGGTCCGAGGCAAGGATCGAGATGCGGCCCGACCCCTGTGCATCGGTCAGCATCAGGTCGGCCAGATCCAGCGCCGGTTCACCGAACAGCTTGGCGCCACCTTCGTTTTCCAGCACCAGCAGCCGGCGCTGGATGGCGCCGACGGATTCCTTCGACACCAGCCCGTAACGGGCCGAAATCGCATCGCCATTCTGCGCGACAAAGGTCAGCAGCGCCTGCAGATCCTTCAGGTCCAGCAGCGGCAGCCCCTCTTCATCGGCCAGCCGGAAGGCGACGTTCAGCACGCCTTCCTGCGGATCGCTCAACTCCAGAAGCCGCGACAGCAGAAGCGGCCCCATCTCGGCCACGGTGGTGCGGATCGGATGGCCCTTTTCGCCGAACAGATCCCAGAACAACACCGGAAAGGCGCGGTAGCTGAGATCCAGCCCGATGGTGGCGGCCCGTTTGAGGAAGCCTTCATGCAGCTTGTGCGTCTCGGACCCCGCCTGGCAGAGACCTGAAAGATCGCCCTTCACATCGGACAGGAAGACCGGCACGCCCGCTGCGGAAAAACCTTCCGCCAGAACCTGAAGTGTCACGGTCTTGCCGGTGCCGGTCGCCCCGGCGATCAGCCCGTGGCGGTTGCCAAATTTGAGCAGCAGGTTCTGCGGTGCCGCATAGCCCTCGCCGCCGCCGCCCACAAAGATCGTTCCGTCCGTCGTCACTGTGTCACTCCCGTCCGCAGCCCCCGATGGCCGCCGATGCCGCGCCACCATACAGCCTATTGCGCATCGTGCCAGTCTGGAACCCTTGTCGGAAGAACGGCGAAGTCCCGTTACGGAACCCGCGAACCGGCCCGGCGCATACCCCGGCTGCCCGCCAAAAGGTGCCGTTTTCAAACATCTTTTTCTGGAACATCCGGTCAAAAGAATCTCGTTGACGCCTTCGTGAAACCGCAATAGCGTTCAGGCCACGAAGTCGGCCAGTCCGACAGGGAGCAAAGAAATCGCGCCTCAGGCGCCATCAAAGGGCCGGACTTCCGGCCCTTTGTCCATTTCAGCACTTCCCGCCCGGCACGGCCCCGCCGCTCTCGCTTTTCTCAACTGACACTTCGATCCGCGCATGTTAAGGACGCGCGCAACGCCGGGCGAAAATCCGGCCTGCGCGGCCTGCCGCGCCAAACCCGAAGGACCAACGTTTCATGATGATCAAACCGATCTCCCGCCTTGCCCTGCTTCTGGCTCTGGCAGCGCCGCTGCCTCTGGCCGCGCAGGAAACCACCGCCCCCGCCGAAGGCGCCGCTCCTGCCGAAGGTGCTGCTCCGGCGGCGGAAGGCACCACGCCGAACACCTCGGCCGCGGACGACCTTGCCCTGGGGGTTGAGGTCGGTGGCACGCCCAAGGTGGGCGACAGCTACACCGCCGCAACCTTCGACGCCTGGCAACAGCGCTGCGTCAAGACGGAAACCGGCACCGATCCCTGCCAGCTTTACCAACTGCTGAAGGACAAGGACGGCAACAACGTCGCCGAATTCTCGGTCTTCAACCTGCCGGCCGGCACCAATGGCCCGGCAGTGGCCGGGGCGACCTTCATCGCACCGCTGGAAACCCTGCTGACCGAAGGCCTGCGGATCGAGGTCGACGGCTCGAAGCCGCGCGCCTATCCGTTCACTTTCTGCACCCAGATCGGCTGCGTCGCCCGTATCGGCTTCACCACCGAAGAGATCGACCAGTTCAAGAAGGGCGCCAAGGCCTCGGCCAGCATCACCCCCTTCGTCGCGCCCGACCAGAAGGTCGGTCTCGAAATCTCGCTCAAGGGCTTCACGGCCGGTATGGAAGCGGTGACCAAGGCCAACAACGCGGCCGATGCCGCGGCTGAGGCCGCCGCCAAGGCCAAGCCCGCCACCCCCTGAGGCGATCAGAGAGCGCGGAGCGCAAGCACCGCGTTCAATCCGCCAAAGGCAAAGGCATTCGACAGCGCCGCGCCCACCCGGGCGCGGCGCGCTTCGTTTGGAACATGGTCCAGATCACAGGCCGGATCAGGCTGGTCCAGCCCCAGCGTCGGGGCGATGATCCCGTCGCGCAACGCCATGATCACGGCAAGCAACTCGATCGCGCCGGTTGCCCCGATGGCATGGCCATGCAGCGCCTTGGTCGAACTGACCATCAGACCCTCAGCCGCGGAACCAAAGGCCCTGCGGATGGCGGCCACCTCGCTGCGGTCATTGACCTGGGTGCCGGTGCCGTGGGCATTGACATAACCCACCTCGGAGGCGTCGATCCGGGCTTCGTCCAGCGCCGCCCGGATCGCCGCCGCCGCCCCATCGACCGACGGCACTACGATATCGCCCGCATCCGCCGTCATGCCGAAGCCGGAAATCTCGGCCAGCGGCATGGCACCACGGGCGGCGGCCCGGTCGGCATCTTCCAAAACGAAGACCGCTGCGCCTTCGCCCATCACCAGACCGTTGCGGCGGGCATCGAAGGGGCGGCAGCCGTCCGGTGACAGGACGCGCAGCGATTCCCAGGCCTTGATGCCGCCGAAGCACAGCATCGCCTCGGCCCCGCCCGCCAGCATTGCGGGTGCCT
This sequence comes from Fuscovulum blasticum DSM 2131, assembly GCF_003034965.1. Taxonomy (GTDB): domain Bacteria; phylum Pseudomonadota; class Alphaproteobacteria; order Rhodobacterales; family Rhodobacteraceae; genus Pseudogemmobacter; species Pseudogemmobacter blasticus. Next base: position 196,615 of record NZ_PZKE01000005.1, read on the forward strand.
GCCCGTCACGCACCATACGGAAGGCCAGCCCCAGCGCATGATTGGAACTGGCGCAGGCCGAGGAGACAGCGAAGGACGGCCCGGTCAGCCCGTGCCGCATGGCCACATGCGACGCCGCCGCATTGACCATCAGCCGCGGCACCACCAGCGGCGGCACCCGGTTCTTTCCTTCGGCAAACACCGCCCGGTAATTGTCTTCCCAGGTGCCGATCCCGCCCGCCGCGCTGCCGATGATGGCGCCGGCGCCCTGCCCTGCACCTTCACCGGCCATGGCCAGCGCCTCGGCGGCGGCGGTCACCGCGAACTGGGTGAAGCGGTCATAAACCGCAATCTCGTTGCGCGAAAAACGCGCCGCTTCATCCCAGCCCTGCACCTGCGCGCCAATCCGCACCGACAGCCGGTCCACGTCGCGAAAGGCCAGCGGCCCGATCCCCGACCGCCCCGCCGCCATGGCCTCCAGCGTGCCGGGCACATCACCCGCCAGCGCGTTGACCGTGCCCGCCCCGGTGATGACAACCCGCTTCGTCATGCGGCCTTGCCAGCCACCAGCCCCTGCACCGCCGCCACGATGCTGGCGACCGAGGTGGTGTCGAACCCGCCCTGACCGGGTTCATTGGGATTGAAGGGCACCTGGATGTCAAAAGCCTCTTCAATGGCGAAGATCGCCTCGACCAGACCCAGACTGTCCAGTCCAAGGCTTTCGATGGTGGCCTCGGGCCCGATCTCGGACGGGTCGAGCAGTGCCTGTGTTGCCAGGATCTCGATCACGCGGGGGGCAATGTCCTGCATCTGGGAAACCTTCAGTCCTCGGACGGCGGCCTGGGCAGCGCCTTTTCGATTTCGGCCACCCGTGCCGCCAGCCGTGGCAGCCGGCGCAGTGCCTTCTGCATCTCGACATGGGTTTCCATCTTCACCGCCGGATAGCCCAGCAGCACCCGGCCAGCCGGGGCATTGGTGAAGATCTTGGTGGCCCCGCCACAGATCACGTCATCGCCGACAAAGATATTATCATTAACGCCGCACTGGCCGCCCATCACCACGCGGTCGCCGATCCGCGACGATCCGGCAATGCCGACCTGCCCGCACAGCAGACAGTCGCGCCCGATCTGAACATTGTGGCCGATGTGAACAAGGTTATCCAGCTTGGTGCCGCTGCCGATGCGTGTGTCGCGGATGGTGCCGCGGTCGATGCAGACATTGGCCCCGATCTCGACATCATCGCCGATGGTCACCGCCCCCAGAGAATGGATCCGGGTCCAGCTTTGCGCGGTGATCGCGTCGCGTGTGCCCAGGGTTTCGCGGATCTCCTCGACGCCGGATTTCTCGGGCGTGACGAAACTGAACCCGTCCGAGCCGATCACCGCGCCCGGCTGGCAGATGAAGCGGTTACCGATGGTAACGCGGGCGCAGATCCGGGCGCCTTGCAGGATCAGCGCATCCTCTCCAATGCGGGCGCCTTCTGCGATGGAGACGTGGCTGGCGATCCGGGCGTTTGCACCGATCACCACATCGCGGCCGATCACCACGAAAGGCCCGATCGCCGCGCCCGCCCCGATCCGGGCCGAGGGATCGACGATGGCCATGGGATGCACACCGGGCGCAATGTCGGGGCCCGCGTCCAGAAGGCGTGTCAGCCCGGCCATGGCCAGCCGCCCGCGCGGTGCGAAGATCGCCGCCTGCAACCCCATCGCCTGCCAGTCTGCACCCGGCCACAACAGCGCGGCACGGGCCTGCCCCTTGGCAATGCCATCGGCGTATTTCGGGTCCATCGCCAGCGCCAGATCATCAGGGCCAGCCGCCTGCGGTTCGGACGCGGCCGTTACGGCCAGATCCAGCGCCCCTTCGGCCTTGGCCCCCAGAGCGGTGGCAATTTCGCGGATCGTATGCGGCATCAACCCCTCCGGCGCAGTCCGGGGGATGGTCTACTGCGAATCCGCGCCCAACTCCACCCCGGCATCTGCCAAGGCCTGCCACAGCTTTGCGTCACGTCCGTAAACATCGCGGCGATAGCCCATGCGGCCCTTCGCCTCGGGGTAAGCGGTGTAGTAGACAAGATGAACAGGGACGGTTTTTTCAAACTTTACAGTCGTTTCCCGTCCAGACTTGAGATAGGCGTTGAACTCTTCCTCAACCGCGTCGGATTGCACCGACAACAAGGCATGTGCCAGATCGAACGGGTCCGCCACGCGGATGCAGCCATGGCTGTAGGCGCGAACGTCATTGTCGAAAAGGGATTTCGACGGCGTATCATGCAGATAGATGTTGTACTGGTTGGGGAACATGAACTTCACCTTCCCCAGCGCGTTCCCGTCCGAGGGCGGCTGGCGCAGTGCAAAGGGGAAGTTGCGCGCGTTGTAGGCGGCAAAGTTGACCGCGCCACGCGACACAACCCGCCCGCTTCTGTCGACCACCTGAAGATGCCCAACCGCGTTGGGATTTCGTTGCAGAAGCGGCAGGTATTCCTTGACGGTGATCGACCGCGGCACCCCCCAACTGGGGTTCACCACGATATGCTCCATCTCGTCGGAAAATTCGGGGCTGCGCTGATCGGGCACGTCCTTGCCGATCACCACGCGGGTGCGGAACACCGTGCGGCCATGGTCCACGATCCGGGCGGTGAAATCGGGCTGGTTCACCCAGATGTGGCGCACCGTGCGGTCGATGTGCAGCCAGCGTTCGCGCTCCATCGCGACGATCACCGACTTGAGGCGCGCGTCCGGGCCGATGTTGATCTCTGCGATCGTCGCCTCGCCCGCCACGCCGTCGGCGGGCAGGCCATGGGCCAACTGGAATGACTGCACCGCGCGCTGGATGCTGCGGTCATAGTCCCGTGTCGGCGTACGGGCCAGATAGCCCATGGCGATCAGCCGGTCGCGCAGCGCCACCACACGGCCGCCACTGTCGCCGGGTGCCAGTGCCCCGCCGGGCACCGGCGGCCCCCAGCCCCCCCGCGCCATGCGGTCCTCAAGCCCGATCTTGGCCTTCATCAACTGAGCATAGACAGTCGAGGACGGGATCAGCCCGTGCAACACCGCGGCCGGGTCATCGCCGGCAATCGCGCGCAGCAGCTCTTGCGGATCGCGCAAAGGAATCTCGCGTACGATGGTCGGGTCGATCTGACGGGGGACCAGCAGACCCGAGGTCAGATCACCGGCCCAGGCCAGATAGGACCGGGTCATCGCCACTTCCAGACGGCCAAGATCCCCTTCGGTCTGCGCGGCAGCAAAGGCCGCCCGCAATCCGGCCAGATCATAGCGGGCTGGCGGCAAGCCGTGGTCATGCGCGGTTTCAAGGGCCGCGAACAGGGCGGCTCGGCGCGCGGCATCCTCAGGGCCGGTCCAGAGCGTGTCATAGCCGGTCTGGCGATACCATTCCGCCACCGGCGCCTCGGCCGAAGCCGCCGTAGCCAGCGAGCGCGCAAAGGCACTGGTGGTTTCCGCCGCCAAAGGCGCTGACAGCGCCAGCGACAACACCAGAGCGACCGAACCCATCATCTGCCTTGCCCGGCCCCGGGCCCCGTCGCGCACCACCATTCCAGCCCCTGAAAATACTAAGGATTTTATCGGTTCGGCAAAGATCAGCCAATTTGCCGCGGCTGTCCATTCACATTCCCGTCCAATCGGGCTTGCCGGACAGGCGCTTGCTGACAATGCGACAGATTTGCCCGCAACCGTTGCGCCGGCGCCACGCGCCAGTCAGGTTCTGCCGATTCAGCGAATTTTTGCCGATTTCGTGTTGGCTACCGAGAGAAGGGTTTTTGGCAGTTTCATTTCGGGCCGCATCTGCCGTAAGGTGCCGGCACTGGAAGAACAGTCAAGCACTGCTTCAAGCAGTCGAAGACTTGCACGGGACAGGCGACACAATGGCGGACTTCAGCTCCAACGGCATGACGCGGCGTGGACTTCTTGGTGTGTTCGCCGCGACAGTGGTAACTGCGGCACCTTTCTTCAGCAACGCGCCGGCCTACGCCCGCGGCGCAGGCGACATTCGCCGCCTTCGGATGTATTCCGGGCGCACCGGCGAAAGCATGGATACGATCTACTGGATCGAAGGGAAGTACATCCCCGAGGTCGTGAAGGAGATCAATCACTTCATGCGCGACTGGCGGACCGACGATGTGGTCAAGATGGACCCGCGCAATTTCGACATCATGGCCGCGGCGCATCGGCTGATGGATGTGAACGAACCCTACATGCTGCTCTCGGGCTATCGCAGCCCCAAGACCAACGCGATGCTGCGGTCGCGGTCGGGTGGCGTGGCCCGGAATTCCCTGCACATGAAGGGCATGGCCGCCGATCTGCGGCTGAACTCGCGTTCGGTCGGCCAGATGGCCAAGGCCGCTGCGGCCTGTGCGGCGGGTGGCGTCGGGCGCTATTCGCGGTCGAACTTCGTGCATATGGATTGCGGCGCAGTCCGCTCCTGGGGCGGCTGACCGCTTCCCTGGCCGGAAAAACGGGCGCCCCTCGGGGCGCCTTTTTCATTTCATCCGCCGCGCCTCATTCCTCGACCGTCTCTTCGGCCACACCACCCTTTTCGCGGCCGCGGAACCCCATGGCCACCACGAACTTCTCGGAACTGTCGGCGCGGCTGGACGGCGGCTTGACGTTCGCCACCTTGCGGAAGTTCTGCTTCAGCATCTGCTGCATGGTGTTTTCGGCCCCGCCCGCCAGAACCTTGGCGACAAAGGTGCCGCCGTCTTCCAGCACGTCAAAGGCAAAGGACAGCGCCGCCTCGACCAGTGCCACGATGCGCAGGTGGTCGGTCGGCTTGTGCCCGCTTGAGGCCGCCGCCATGTCGCTGAGAACCACATCGGCCCGACCGCCCAGCCAGCCCTTGACCAGTTCGTCCGCATCGTCGGACAGGAAATCAAGCTGGTGCAGTTCCACGCCGGGAATCGGCTCAACCTCCTGCAGGTCGACGCCCAGAATCCGCCCCACCGGCTTTTTCGTATTCTCGCCCAGGGCATTCACGCGTGGCACCGCCACCTGGCACCAGCCGCCTGGCGCGCAGCCCAGATCAACGACCCGGGCGCCGGGCTTCAGGAAGCCATACTTGTCGTCCAGTTCCATGATCTTGTAGGCCGCGCGGCCGCGATAGCCGTCGCGCTTGGCCCGCTGGACGTAAGGGTCGTTCAACTGCCGCTCAAGCCAGAGCGTGGACGAGAGCTTGCGCCCCTTCGCCGTTTTCACCCGCACCCGCAGGTCGCGCTGCCCGCGGCCCGAAGTTCCGCCAGATCCCGGTTTCTCGGTCATAGGTAAGGCCCGTCCTCCAAAACTCCATCCGCGCTCATCTGCGCGTAAAGCAGCCCCTCGCGCAGGCCGCGGTCCGCCACCGAAAGCCGGTCGGTCGGCCAGATCCGCATCAGCGCCTGCAAGATGGCCGCACCCGACATGATCAGCGTGTGCCGGTCCCGACCGATACGCGGGTCGGTGCGCCGCCCTTCCGGGCCAAGCTGAAGATAGTCGCGGATCACCGTATCTATCTGGGTGCTTGTCATCTGCAACCCGTCCACCTTGGCGCGGTCATAGCGGCGCAGGCCCAGGAAGGACGCAGCAACCGTGGTCACCGTGCCGCTGGTGCCGATGATCTGGAACCCTTCGCGCTTGGCCTGTGCATGATAGGGGCTGAAGCTGGCAAGGTTTTCCTCGAAGAACCAGCTCATCAGGGCAAAGCGCGCCGCGTCATCCTCGACATCGGCGAACTGATCCTTCAGGGTGGCCACCCCCAGCTTGACGCTGATCCAGTCCACCACACGCGCCACCGGCCCCTCGCCCTGGGCCGAAAACCCCATATGCAGCCGCATGATCGCCTTGGCGCGGTCATCGGGCGGCACCGCCGACAGGTCGATCCAGACAAGTTCCGTCGACCCGCCGCCGATGTCCACCACCAGAAGCTGCTCGGTCTCGGGCTTGACCAGCGGCGCGCAACTGATCACCGCCAGCCGCGCCTCTTCCTCGGGGCCGATGATTTCCAGCGCCAGTCCGGTTTCCCGCCGCACCTGACGGATGAAATCGCGGGCATTGCGGGCGCGGCGGCAGGCTTCTGTCGCCACCAGTCGCATCCGGGTGACGCCATGCCGCTCGATCTTCTTGCCACAGATCCGCAGCGCCTGAATCGTGCGGGCCATGGATGCCCGGCTCAGCCGGCCCGAGGCTTCCAGCCCCGCCCCCAGTTGAACGGTCTTGGAAAAGCTGTCCATGACAAGAAACTGACTGCCCTTCGGCTGGGCAATCAGCATACGGCAACTGTTCGTGCCAAGGTCCAGGGCCGCATAAAGCGCAGGACCGATTTGATCAGGGGATGACGGATCGCCCTCGTGGGAGCGCGCGAAGAGCGGCTCGACCAACGAAGAGGATGCGTCCGCCCCTGGGGGACGCACGGGCGTCATGATCGCCCTCCAACTCTGGTTGCCCCAAAGGTAGTCGCGCGACCGGGAGCTGGCAAGCCTTTGCATGACGGTGATGCGACATCCGTCCGCATTGAACCCGGTCTGACCATGTTTTGCCCCCGACAGGGCCACGCACCGGCCGCTGGTCGCATCAGAGGGGCGCCATGTCGAAATCCGACTTCGCCTGTCGCGAAACGGCGTCTATCAACAGGGGAACATCCGCACAGGAATCGCCCCGAAATGCCCGAAGTGACCATCGTCTACTGGAGAGACATCCCCGCCCAGGTCATTGTCGGCAAGGGCCGACGCGGGGCCAAGGTGCAACTGTCCGAGAGGTTCGAACAGGCCATCGACCGCTGCGCCATGAAGATCGGCGCCCGCGACGCCGATGCCTATCTGGCCGAATGGCGCAAGGCCGCCCCATATGAGGTGGACGGCGATCAGGACGAGATTGCCCGCGACACCGCCGCCCGGCTGGAGGGCGAGTACGACACCGCCCGCCTGAAGACGCTGATCGACAGCGATGGCTGGGCCGCCACCTGATCATGCCGTCCCCCGTCCCCCCCTTGTCAGCCCCCACCCTGAAGGAGCGCCTGATGGCCCTGTTCCCCTTCCGCAAGAAAGCCGCCCCTGCTGCCGCGCCCGTCGGACAGGCCGCCCAGCTTGAAGCCTTTCTCAAGGGTTATTCGATCGAGGTGATGCCCCGCACCGCCGAGAAGGTTTCCGACTTCCGCGCCATCCTGCCCAGCGGCACCCGCGTCTATGTCGCCCATATCGAGGGCACGCCGATCGAGGACATGGTGGCCACCGCGAAACGCATCGTCGACGAAGGCTTTGCCGTGATGCCGCATTTCCCGGCGCGGATCATCAAGGACAAGGCCACGCTGGTCGACTGGGTTGCCCGGTACAAGGACGTCGGTGTCCGTCAGGGGCTGATCCTGGCCGGTGGGGTGCCACAGCCGGTGGGCGATTTCTCGACCTCGATGCAGCTTCTGGAGTCTGGCGCCTTTGACGGGTTTGACCGGCTGCATGTGGCAGGGCACCCCGAAGGCAACAAGGACATCGACGCCGACGGATCGGACCGCATGGTGATGGAGGCCGCGCGGTGGAAATCCGCCTTTGCCGAACGCACCGATGCGCAGATGGCCATGGCAACGCAGTTCTGCTTTGACGCCCGGCCGGTGATCGACTGGGTCAAGCGGCTGGACCGCGAAGGCATCAAGCTGCCGGTTCATATCGGTGTGGCAGGCCCGGCCAAGCTGCAGACGCTGATCAAGTTCGCCATTGCCTGCGGCGTGGGCCCCTCGCTCAAGGTGCTGCAAAAGCGCGCGCTTGACGTGTCCAAGCTGCTGACCCCCTATGAGCCGACCGAATTCCTGGCAGAACTGGCCGCCCACAAGGCCGCGAATCCCGACTTCGGCATCGAACAGGTGCATTTCTTCCCGCTGGGGGGCATCAAGACCAACGCCGAATGGGTGACCGCAAATGGTGGCGCCTCGGGAAAACCGGCCTGCGCGGCCTGACGCAACACAAGACCAAAGGTTGAGAGATGACCCGCACCGTCCTTGAATCGAAAACGAAAACCGTCGTCATCGGCTTTGACGAACCCTTCTGCGTCATTGGTGAGCGGATCAACCCGACCGGCCGCAAGAAGCTGGCGGCCGAGCTTGAGGCCGGCAATTTCGAGACGGTGATAAAGGACGCGCTGGAGCAGGTCGCCTGCGGCGCAACGGTTCTGGATGTGAACTCTGGCGCGGTCTTCACCAACAAGATGGCCGAAGATCCGCGCTATGCCGACAACAACTTCGTTGAACCGCCGCTGATGCGGGCGCTGATCGAGATCGTGCAGCAAACGGTTGACGTGCCCCTGTGCATCGACAGCTCGGTTCCCGCTGCGCTGGAGGCCGGCCTTGCCGCCTGCGAAGGCCGCCCGCTGCTGAATTCGGTGACGGGCGAAGAAGAGCGGCTGGAGCTGGTGCTGCCGCTGGTCAAGAAATACAATGTGCCCGTGGTGGCGATCTCGAACGACGACACCGGCATCTCACCCGACCCCGAGGTGCGGTTTGCCGTGGCGAAGAAGATCGTCGAGCGGGCCGCCGACTTTGGCATCCCGGCGCATGACATCGTGGTTGACCCGCTGGTGATGCCGGTTGGCGCCATGGCCAGCGCCGGACAGCAGGTCTTTACCCTGGTGCGCCGCCTGCGCGACGAGTTGGGCGTGAACACCACCTGTGGCGCCTCGAACATCTCGTTCGGCCTGCCGCACCGGCATGGCATCAACGGGGCCTTCCTGCCGATGGCGATTGGCGCCGGCATGACCAGCGCAATCATGAACCCGGTCCGCCAGCAGGAGATGGAGGCGATCCGCGCCGCCAACTTCCTGATGAACCACGATCCGAACGGCGGCGAATGGATTCGCTTCGCCAAGGTGCTGGAGGCCGTCGAAGGCGGCCTGAGCTTTGCCGAAGCCTCGGCCGCGGCGCAATCCGCCGCCGGGGGCCGGCGTGGCGGCCGCCGCGGGCGCGGCTGACACCTGACGTCCTCAGATCCCCCTCAGGCTTGCCGCGCGGGCCTGGGGGACACCTGCCACCTCGACGCAGGTAAAGACGTGCAGTGTGTCCAGATCGCGGTCGACAACCGCATGGTCGCTGACCCAGCCCCCCATGCCCAGATAGCTGCGCAACAGCGGCGGCAGCCCCGCCAGCGCCGTTCGCCGGTCCGTGACCGGCCCTGCCAACGCGGGATAATCGACCACCTCCGCCGCCCGCCGGCCCGGCCGCAGCCCAACCGGCCCCAGATGCCGTTCGGCCAGCAGCGCCAGCGCGGCGCGATGCAGGGTCCAATCCGCCCCGGCAAACGAGGTACAGCCGATCAGACGCCCCGCCCCCGCCGCATCAACCAGCCGCGTCATGGCCGCCCAGGCCAGACGCAGCACATCAGGATCAGCGGTTCCGGGGGCCAGACAGAACCGGCCCATTTCGGCAAAGGGGCGCGGATCGGCGGCAAGTGGCGACAGATCATAGAACCGCGCCGCATAGCCCTGCCCCAGCGCCGCGCCAGAGGGCAGCAGGGCAACCCGGAACGTGGCGCAGACCGCATCACCCGATTCCACCAGAACATGCTGGCAGCGTTCGTCCAGATCGTCATGATCGTCCGCCCCGTTGCGGAACACCGCCCCCCGCAGCGCCAGCGCGCGCGACAGATCCTCGGGCCCCGCAGCCAGCCGCGCCACATATCTGCCCCGGATCAGCGGCTCCATCTTTAATCCGCGCTCCCGTGCCCTAGATTCCCCGTCAGAAGGAGTTCCCAAGGATGGACAAGATCGTCAAGACCGATGCCGAATGGCGGGCCCAACTGCCCGAGCTGGCCTACAAGGTCACCCGCAAGCACGCAACCGAACGGGCCTTCAGCCACGACGACTTCCCCAAGCAGCCGGGAATCTTTTCCTGCGTCTGCTGCGGTGAGCCCCTGTTCGATGCCGCGACCAAGTTCGATTCGGGCACCGGCTGGCCGTCGTTCTGGCAACCTGTCAGCGCCGAGAATGTCGGGGAAAAGACCGACCGCAGCTTCTTCATGCGGCGAACCGAGGTGCATTGCGCCCGCTGCGAGGCGCATCTGGGCCATGTATTCCCTGACGGCCCGGCCCCCACCGGCCTGCGCTACTGCATCAATGGCGTGGCGCTGCGCTTCGATCCCAAGGGCGAATAACGAAACGGGGCCGGTTGCGCTGGCAACCGGCCCCGGATTTCACGCTTGATCTGCGTCAGTTTACGCCCATCTGGTCCAGGCTCATCCGGCCGAAGTTCGACAGAAGCTGCCCGATGAAGCTGACACCCTTGATGTTGCTTGCCGTGACGCGGCGCGAGATTTCCACCACGCGGCCATCCTCAAGCCCGTAGCGGCCGATGTTTTCCACAACGCCCGCTTCGGTGAAGGTGATGGCAACCACCTGACGGTCAATCTCTTCCGGTTCCTTGGGGCCAAGGTGCTTGAATCGGCTTTGCACATAGAACCAGCCGACATCGTTCAGCAGGCCTTGCGCCGAAGGACGGCCGATCTTTTCAGCCACCGTTTCACGCGTATCCACGCCCACCTTGATCTGCGCCAGATCCTGATCGACCGGCACATAGCCATGGTTGCGATAGACCGCCGTGCAGGCCGCCGCGACCAGCACCAGTGCCAACGCCGCCAGCCGCATATGCGGAACAAGCCGCCCAATGCCAAAGGCACCGCCGCCTGAGCGCCGCGCCTCTCTGGAACTGCCTGCCATCCCTGCCCCTTTTCTCCGGAACCCCGGAGCACCCGATTTTGCCTTGCACCTTGGGATAACAGATGCCACGCCCTATGTTCAAGAACGCAAGGAAGGGCATCTGCGTGCCTGTCCCTGCGGAATTCCCGACATCGGACCCCGCCATGACCAAGAAACCCGCCTCACAGCCCGTCAACCCCGGCCCCGAAACCCCGGCGCCGGTGTTCCGCAGCGCGGCGCTGTCACACCGCCGCCCCACCGCGCTGCGCTGGACCGCCGGCCCGGACGCGCGTGCCGCCATGGCACAGGCACTTGACCTGCAGGGAATCGCGTCGCTGTCCTTCGAGGGCACGCTGCAACCCGAAGGCCGCGCCGATTTCCGGCTGGAAGGCCGGCTCACGGCCGCCGTGACCCAATCCTGTGTGGTGACGCTTGCGCCGGTGCCGGCCCGGATCGACGAAGCCGTCCTGCGCCGCTATCTGGCAGACTATGCCCATCCCGAAGGGGAAGAGGTCGAGATGCCCGAGGACGACAGCGCCGATCCGCTGCCGGCCCAGATCGACCTTGCCGAAGTTCTGACCGAGGCGCTGGCGCTGGCGCTGCCGCCCTATCCGCGCGCCCCGGGCGCCGAACTGGGCGAGGCGGTCTTTGCGGAACCCGGCGTATCGCCGCTGCGTGACACGGATCTGCGCCCCTTCGCGGCCCTTGCCGGGCTGAAGATCAAGTCGGCCGACGATGCCGGCTGACCGTTCGGCCGGCACCCCGCCGCAGGCCACAAGTGCAGGCAGAAAAAGGACTTGCGCCCCGGCCGAATCCGAGTATGTTCCCCGCCTCATTCAGGCTGTGGCACAGCATCTGTAGGCTATTGCCTAAAGGTCTGTTTCTTGCAGCAAAATCAGGGGCCTGTCCCCTTCCAAGCCCAAAGGTCGAGACATGGCTGTCCCGCAGAACCGCACCACCCGTTCCCGCCGGAACATGCGCCGCGCTCATGACGCGCTGGTTGCCGCGAACCCCAACGAATGCCCGAACTGTGGCGAGCTGAAGCGCCCGCACCACGTTTGCGGCGCTTGTGGCCATTATGACGCCCGCGAAGTCGTGGCGGCGGCCAAGGAAGTGGATATCGACGAAGACGCGGCGTAAGCCTGCCTCTTCCCGCGCGCAGTCCCATGGCCAACGAGCGTCTCACGCCGGAAACCTCGGGTCCCGAGCGCACCGTCATTTCCGTCGATGCGATGGGTGGTGACAAGGGGCCGGTGGCCGTGGTCGCCGGCCTTGTCGATTCGCTCGCGCGCAATCCAGACCTGCATGTCCTTCTGCATGGGGACGAGGCGCAGCTTGCGCCCCTTCTCGCGCGTGAACCCGCGCTGACAGGCCGTGTCACATTGCGCCATGCGGACCGCGTGGTCACGATGGACGACAAGCCCAGCCAGGTGATGCGCCATGGTCAGGGAACCTCGATGTGGGCCACCATCGACGCCGTGCGCGACGGTGAGGCCGGGGCCGCCGTATCCTGTGGCAACACCGGCGCGCTGATGGCGGTGTCGATGCTGCGTCTGCGCAAGCTGCCCGGCGTCAACCGCCCTGCCATCGCCTGCCTTTGGCCCAGCCGCAGCCCCGGCGGCTTCAACGTCATGCTTGACGTTGGCGCCGACGTGAAGGCCGAGGCGTCCGATCTGCTGCAATATGCCATCATGGGGGCTTCCTACGCCCGCAACGGCCTGTCGCTGGAACGGCCGCGTGTCGGTCTGCTGAATGTCGGGACCGAGGAACACAAGGGCCGCGCCGAGCTGAAGGAAGCGCTGGAACTGCTGGCCCGCAATGCCGAAGCTGGCGGCTATGAAAGCGTCGGTTTCGTCGAAGGCCTCGATATTCCGTCAGATCGTGTTGATGTGATCGTCACCGATGGCTTCACCGGCAACGTGGCGCTGAAAACCGGCGAAGGCACTGCCAAGCTGATTTCCGAACTGCTGCGCGAAGCCTTCGGTGCGGGCCTTCTGTCGAAGTTCGCGGCCCTTCTGGCGCTCAACTCTTTGAAGCGGCTTCAAAAACGCATTGATCCCCGCCGTGTGAATGGCGGTGTTTTCCTGGGTCTCAACGGTACGGTGGTGAAGTCGCATGGCGGCGCCGATGCCACCGGCGTTTCCGCTGCGGTCGGGCTTGCCTATCGTCTTGCCCGCGCCGGCTTTCTTGAACGGCTTGCCGCACGGGTTGCATCCGCCGAAGCCGCGGGGCAGGATGCCTCCCCAGTGGAGACCGGAGCCGCCAAGCCGGCAGGGAGCAATCCAGAAGAATGACGATACGCGCCGTGGTCAGGGGCGTCGGGCATTATCTGCCCGACCGGGTTGTTCCCAACGCAGAATTCGAAAAGATCGTCGATACCTCCGACGAATGGATCCGGTCCCGGTCGGGCATCGAGCGGCGGCATTTCGCAGCCGAAGGCCAGACCACCTCGGACCTGGCCACCCGCGCCGCCCGGGCCGCGCTGGAAGATGCCGGGATGCAGGCCGACGAGATTGACGCCATCGTTCTGGCCACCTCGACCGCCGACCTGACCTTCCCCTCCGCCGCCACAATGGTGCAGGCCAACCTTGGCATGACCAAGGGCTTTGCCTTCGACGTGCAGGCCGTCTGCGCCGGTTTTGTCTTCGCGCTGGCCAATGCCAATGCGCTGATCCTGTCGGGTCAGGCGTCGCGGGTGCTGGTGATCGGCGCCGAAACCTTCTCGCGCCTGATGGACTGGACGGATCGCGGCACCTGTGTGCTGTTCGGTGACGGCGCCGGCGCACTGATTCTGGAACGCGCCGAAGGGGCGGGCACGTCGGCGGATCGTGGCATCCTGTCCACCGACCTGAATTCGGACGGCCGCTACAAGGATCTGCTCTATGTGGACGGCGGCGCCTCGACCGGCACCACCGGGCATCTGCGGATGGAAGGCAAGGAAGTTTTCCGCCACGCGGTCGAGAAACTGGCAGAAACCGCCCATGCCGCGCTGGAAAAAGCCGGCCTGTCCAGCGCCGATGTTGACTGGATCGTGCCGCATCAGGCCAATATCCGCATCATCGAAGGCACCGCGAAACGGATGCAGGTGCCGATGGATCATGTGGTGGTCACCGTGCAGGACCACGGAAATACCTCGGCCGCCTCGATTCCCCTTGCCCTGTCGGTTGGCAAGGCGCGCGGCCAGATCAAGCCCGGCGACTTGCTGGTGACCGAGGCGATTGGTGGCGGTCTGGCCTGGGGCTCGGTCGTCCTGCGCTGGTAGGCGCGAAATCCGGCTTGTCAGGCTGCTTCAAGGCCCCGCGCCAAGCCTTTGATATTGACAAGGCAATTCCAACAGCCGCATCCTTCCGTGAAACCCGGGGGGATTTTGGGCATGAGCGAGAAGACCCTGACACGGATGGACCTGACCGAAGCGGTGTTCCGCGAGGTTGGCCTCAGCCGCAACGAATCTGCCAATCTGGTGGAATCCGTTCTGCAACACATGTCCGATGCGCTGGCGTCGGGCGAGACGGTCAAGATCTCGTCCTTCGGAACCTTCTCGGTGCGCGCCAAGTCGGCCCGCGTCGGGCGGAACCCGAAAACCGGCGACGAGGTGCCGATTTCGCCGCGCCGCGTACTGTCGTTCCGGCCTTCACATCTGATGAAGGACCGCGTCGCAGCGGGCAAGAAGAAGAAATAAGGACCATCCCGAATGGACAAGTCGCCCGAGGCCTTCCGCACCATATCCGAGGTGGCCGAGGCTCTCGAAACGCCGGCCCATGTCCTGCGGTTCTGGGAAAGCCGTTTTCCGCAGATCAGACCCGTCAAGCGGGCCGGCGGTCGGCGCTATTACCGCCCTTCCGATATTGCGCTGCTGGCTGGCATCAAGCGGCTTCTGCATGACGAAGGGATGACGATCCGCGGCGTGCAGAAGATCCTGCGTGAACAGGGTATCCGCCATGTCTCTGGCCTGGTCGAGGAACTGGGTCCGGTCGAGGATTCGGGTCTGGTTGACGACGCCGCACAGGAAGAGCGGGGGAATGAGCCCATCCCCTTCCCCGGCCCCCTGCGCGATGGCAGTGCAACGGCCGAGATTGATCCGGCAGCGTCCGAACCTGCCGACCAGGATGGCTTGAACACCGCATTTCCCGAAACGCTGACAACCGAAGGCCCGGACGATGAGGGCGCTTTTGCGGATATGGAAGACGCTACGGACGCGGGTCAGGCCAGCCCCGACGTTCTTCAGGACGTGGACGCGGTGCCGTCGACGGCCGAAGTCGTAAATCTGTTTCCCGAAGAAGAAAGCGATACCAGCGTGCAATTCTCGCTGTTCGGCGATGAGGGCGAGGATCTGCCCGCCGCCAAGCCCGCCTTTCCGGCCGCGACCGGGCCTGATGCCTCAGCGCCGCCCGCCGCCCCCATACGCGCAGAGCCGCCGGTTGCTGAAGGCCTGCCCGCCGTCGAGGATGTTGAGGAAGCCCCCTTTACCGAGGTGGACGATTGGGCATCCGCATCGGTTGACGATTTTGCGGCCGATCTGCCATCCGAGGCCCCGTTCGAGGGTGTCACCGTTTCCGGTGAAGATGCCGCAGACCCCAAAGATTTTGGCCTGCCCGACGCGGCCCCCGTCTTTGCAGCGCCACCGGCCGTGGCTGACCGGGACGAACCCGCCGCCGACCGTCCGGCCATCGCCGCCCGTGTGCGCCGCATGGCCGAATCGACGCTGGAGCTGGAGGAGCCGACGGCGACTCTGGCCGCCCGCCTACGGGCGCTGCCGCTTGGCAGCCTTAACCCCAAGGCCAAGGCTCTGGCCGAGATTGCCGCGCGGGCGGCGGCCCTGCGTGCCCGTCTTGGGCCGCCGCACGCTTCCTGAAATGATCTGCACCGTCGCGGACTTGCGGTCTTCACACCGGAACGCCGTGATGCGTTTTCCCGCTTGCCCCTGCCCGGAAAACCGCTATGACAACGCCGTGTCGGGCCGTAGCGCAGCCTGGTTAGCGCGTCCGTCTGGGGGGCGGGAGGTCGAGAGTTCGAATCTCTCCGGCCCGACCACTGTAAAGCCGCCCGCCTGCCCTGCAGTGCGGGCGGTTTTTCATTCCCGCCAAGAACAGGGGGCCTCCGCGTGACACATCCCGGCGTTCTGCCCGACCATTCCATCCGCGACCTGATTGCCAGCGGTGCGATTGCCGCCCAACCTGCCGTGCTGGATGCGCAGGTGCAGCCTGCCAGTCTTGATCTGCGTCTTGGCCAAGTCGCCTACCGGGTCCGCGCCTCGTTCCTGGCGGGGGCCGGGCGCCGGGTGGCCGACCGGCTGCAAGAATTCGAGATGCACCGCGTGAATCTGCGTGACGGGGCGGTGCTGGAAAAGGGCTGCGTCTATGTGGTGCCGCTGGCCGAGCGGCTGTCGCTGCCCGCCGGCGTGACTGCGGTCGCCAATGCGAAGTCGTCAACCGGGCGGCTGGACCTGCTGACCCGCACGATCACCGATGGCGGCACCGAATTCGACCGTATCCCCGAAGGCTATACCGGCCCGCTTTATGCCGAGGTCTGCCCGCGATCCTTCTCGGTGCTGGTGCGCGAGGGCCAGCGGCTGAACCAGATCCGGTTCCGCTCGGGCCAGGCGGCGCTGTCCGATGCCGAACTGACGGCGCTGCACGCCGCCGAACCGCTGGTGGACGGCACGCCCGTCATTTCCGAAGGCCTTGGCTTCTCGGTCGATCTTCTGCCCAAAAGTGGCACATTGGTCGGCTATCGCGCCAAGCCGCATACCGGTGTGGTCGATCTGGACCGCATCGGCCACTATCCCGCTCGTGAATTCTGGGAAGAGGTACATGCCGAGGATGGCCGCATCATCCTGGACCCCGGCGCGTTCTACATCCTCGTCTCGCGCGAGGCGGTGACGATCCCCCCCGACTATGCCGCCGAAATGGCGCCCTATCTGGCGATGGTGGGCGAATTCCGCGTTCATTACGCCGGCTTCTTCGACCCCGGCTTCGGCCATGCCGCAGCGGGCGGGATCGGCAGCCGGGGTGTGCTGGAAGTGCGCTGCCACGAAGCCCCCTTCGTGCTGGAGCACGGTCAGGTGGTGGGCCGGCTGGTGTATGAAAAGATGTCGGCGCGCCCTGCCCGCCTTTACGGCGCGGGAATCGCGTCGAACTATCAGGGACAGGGCCTGAAGCTGGCCAAGCAGTTTCGGACCGATTAACGCCCGAAGCGCCGCAGCATCTGGGCGGCGCGACGTGCCTGTTCCGCCAGCGTCCTTGATTGCCGCGCCTTCTGGCGTTCCTCTGGGGTCATCTGCGCGGCGGGTTTGCCCCGCCGACTGGCATAGTCGATGCCGGTCTTGATGCCGCGGTTCATGATCTGGCGAAGAAACATGTTTACCAGTTGCGTCAGAAGCCGGTTGAAATCCATCACCCTCAATCCTCGAACAGTTCGCTTTGGCCGGTCGTCGCCTCGTCCTCGTCTCCGGCCCCGTCGGCAGGGCTGCCGAAGCCGGGCACCGGCCGGCTGTCCAGCAACCCGGCGGCCCGCAGTTCCTTGATTCCCGGCAGATCGCGCGCCGATTCCAGACCGAAGTGATCCAAGAACGCCTCGGTCACCACAAATGTCACCGGCCGCCCCGGTGTCATCCGCCGCCGGCCAAACCGGATCCATTCCATTTCCATCAACTGGTCGATGGTGCCCCGGCTGACCGCCACACCACGGATTTCCTCGATCTCGGCCCGCGTCACCGGCTGGTGATAGGCAATGATCGCCAGCGTCTCGATGGCGGCCCGGCTCAGCTTGCGGGTCTCGACCGTCTCGCGCCGCATCAGGAAACCCAGGTCCGCCGACGTACGGAAAGCGTAGGCATCGCCCACCTTCACCAGATTGACGCCGCGCCCCTCATAGCGTTTGCGCAGATAAGCCAGGGCCTCGGCCGGGTCCGATCCATGCGGCATCCGCCCCACCAGTTCGGCCACCGTTACGGGTTCGGCGCTGGCGAACAGAATGGCCTCGACCATTCGTTCCTGATCGCCCATGGGCGGCGCTTCGAACAGGCTGCGCTCGTCGGTTCCGGCGTCGGTCTCGCTCACCCGTCACGTCTCCGAATCTGGATCGGCGCGAAGGTTTCCCCCTGCCGGATCGTCAACTGCCCGCGCTTGGCCATCTCCAGCACCGCCGCGAAATGCGCCGCCGTCGCGCTGCGCCGCGCCATGGGGGTGACGTTCCAGCCTTCGGGAAGGAAGGTCGTCAGTTCGGCCCACTCTCCGGCATAGCCGATCAGCCCCCGCATCCGGTCCAGCGCCTGCTCCATGGTGAAGACATGTTCGCGATCCATCACGAAGGGACGGAACTCATCCTTGGTGCGCAGCCGGGCATACCCGCGCATCAGGTCCAGCAGGGTGGCGTCATAAACGATCTTGCGGTTCAGGCTCACGCCTTCGGGCAAGCCGCGGGCAAAGAAATCACGGCCCAGCCGGTCACGCGCCATCAGTTGCGCCGCCGCCTCGCGCATCGCTGCCAGCCGTTCAAGCTGGAAGGCCAGATGCGCCGCCAGATCCTCGGCGCTGGGGCCTTCGTCGCTTGGGTCGGGCGGCAGCAGAAGGCGTGACTTCAGGAAAGCCAGCCAGGCCGCCATCACCAGATAATCCGCCGCCAGTTCGATCCGCAGCGTCCGTGCCTTTTCGACAAAGCCCAGATACTGCTCGGCCAGTTGCAGCACCGAAATCCGCCGCAGGTCCACCTTCTGCGTCCGGCTCAGGGTCAGCAGCAGGTCCAGAGGGCCTTCGAACCCCTCGACATCGACGATCAGCGCCTCGGCGGCCAGCCGTTCAGCCGCCGAAACCTCGGGCAGCAGCCGTTCGGGCGTGGTCCAGTCCTCGGCGATGGGATCGGGCATCAGGCGGTCCTGTGGATCAGACCCCGAAGGTCCGCCTCCATGGCCGCAATGTCAACCGCATCGGGGGGCAACCGCGCGGCCAGGGCGGCCCGCGCCCGGGCCTGGGTGGCCGGCCCCATCGTGCCCGCAGCCGCCGCCACTTCGATCATCTGCGCCAGATCGCCCTTGCAATGCAGCGCCAGATCGCAGCCTGCCGCGATCGAGGCCGCCGTGCGCGAGGTCAGCGATCCCTTCAGCGCCTCCATGTTCAGATCATCGGTCATCAACAGGCCGGCAAAGCCGATTTCCTGCCGGATCAGCCGGATCATCTCGGGCGACTGGGTCGCCGGACGACGGTCGAAGGCCTCAAAGACGATATGGGCCGTCATGGCCATCGGCAGATCGTTCAGCGCCCGGAACGGCGCGAAGTCCACCGCGCGCACCTCTTCGGCGCTGGCGCGCACCACCGGCAGTTCCAGATGCGTATCCAGCGATGACCGGCCATGCCCCGGCATGTGCTTGATGACCGGCAGCACGCCGCCGGCCAGAAAGCCATCCGCCACAGCACGGCCGATCCGCGCCACCAGCGCAGGGTCGCGGCCATAGCAGCGGTTCAACAGGAATGGATGCGTGTCCGGCTGCGCCACATCGGCCACCGGGGCGCAGTTCGCGTCGATCCCCACCGCGCGCAGTTCGGCCGCCATGATCCGCGCCCGCGCGCCCATCACCGCCTCAGCCTCTTCCACGCTGCCGCAGGCGGCCACGGTGTCGAACGGGGGCTGCCATTCGCGCCAGTGCGGTGCGCGCAACCGCTGCACCCGGCCACCTTCCTGATCCACCAGGACGGGCGCGTCACGCCCCACCGTCGCGCGCAATTCGCCGGTCAGGCGGCGCAACTGGTCGGGTGTATCAACGTTACGGGCAAAGATTATGAACCCGAAGGGATCGGCATCCCGAAAGAATGCCCGTTCAGCCGCGGTCAGCGTCAGCCCCGCGACCCCGAAGATCGCCGCACCCGTGCCGATATTCATCTATTCGCAACCGGAATACAGTTGGTGCCCTCGGCCGTCAGCGCCGCGCAGAAGCGGCGGGCGTCGGCCTCATCCTGAAACCCGACGGCGCGCAGCCGGAAGAAGGTATTGCCGCCGCTCTCGGCCGCCTGGATGACCATCGACTTGTCGCCCATCAAGGCCGCAAAGCGCCCCGCGATGCGGGCCCATTCCGCGCGGGCATCGTCCTCGCTTTCATAAGCGCCGAACTGCACCAGCCTGGTGCCCGGTTTCAGAGTGGCCGGGTCCACCGTCTTGGGCGGCGCAACCGAGGCCGCAACGGATGTGTTGGGCGCGGCCACACCACCGCCGCGGTCAGGCCGCGCCATCGGGCGGGGCGAGCGCGTGATCGCGCCCGGCGGGGGCGGCAGGCCCTGTGCATCCAGTGCCACGGTCTCGACCGCCTCTTCCGGCTGTCCCTCATCGGTGCCAAGCGCCTCGGCCAGCGCGGCAGCGACGGCCGCCCCGGTGGAGGGTGCTTCTTCGGCGGCCGCCAGTGGCGTCACCGGCATCAGCCCTGGCGAACTGCTGTCCAGCCGCGCCGGCGCAACATCGTCCTCCAGCGGCGGCGGCGCGCCGGCCAGACCCGCGGTATCATCCAGCGACAGTTCCACCGGCGACGGCGCCAGCACCACCCGGTCAGAGGGCGATGCGGCCGATCCTTCGGCCACCACGGTATTCACCGCCAGACCCTGATAATCGACCACCTGACCGCCGGGGTCTTCCGGCGCGATCCGCATGGCGCCCCCCATGGCCCGGATGATCGGCACGCCATTCACATCGCGCACGGCCAGCGCATAGCCCCACCAGCCAAGCCCGACAACCAGAGCCAGTGATCCCACTGCCCCCACGATATTGATCATCCGTTGCCCCCGGCCTTGGGCCGGATAGGCCGCATATGCTGCGCCGTATTCCGCGTCCGCCATGTTCGCCTCTGCCCCGGGCGGGTTGATCCCGCCCTGTCACGCCTGCTCGTATCCGGCCGAGGCGCTTGTCAGATCAGCGCATTTCTTCGACCGGCGTCACACCCAAGATACCCAAACCTGTACAAATGACAACGCCCACGCTCCGCGCAAGGGCGATTTTCGCCTGTGAAACCGCGACATCCTCTTGAATGAAGCGCAGTTGCAGCTCGTCATTGCCCCGATTCCACAACCCATGCAGGTCCGAGGCCAGTTCATACAAGTAGAAGGCAACGCGGTGCGGTTCGTTGTTGCGGGCGGCGATTTCCACCAGACGGGGCCATTCGGCGATCTTCTTCAGCAAAGCCTGCTCGGCCGGATGCGCCAGCCCGCTGTGGTCTGCAGCCAGCAGCGTGGCATCGTCCACCACGATACCCGCATCCCGCGCCTTGCGCAGAACGCTGTTGATGCGGGCATTGGCATACTGGACGTAGAAAACCGGATTGTCCTTCGACTGTTCCAGCACCTTGTCGAAGTCGAAGTCCAGCGCCACGTCGTTCTTGCGCGTCAGCATGATGAAGCGGGTGACATCGGCCCCCGCCATTTCCACCACATCGCGCAGGGTGACAAAAGTGCCCGCGCGCTTGGACATCTTGAACGGCTCGCCGTTCTTCCACAGCTTGACCAACTGGATCAGCTTGATGTCCAGCGGAACGGTGCTGTTGGAAAGCGCGGAAACGGCCGCCTTCATCCGCTTGACATAGCCGCCATGGTCGGCGCCGAAAATGTCGATCAACTGGTCGAAGCCACGCTTCACCTTGTTGTAGTGATAGGCAATGTCGGGGGCGAAATAGGTCCAGCTCCCGTCCGATTTCTTCACCGGGCGATCCACATCATCGCCATGCGCGGTGCTGCGGAACAGGGTCTGAACCCGCGGTTCCCAATCCTCGGGCTCCTTGCCCTTCGGCGGTTCCAGCGTGCCTTCGTAAATCAGGCCCTTCTCGCGCAGCTCCTCGATCGCGGCCTCGATCTCGCCGGTGCCATACAGCGCCTTTTCGCTGGAATAGACATCCATCCGCACGCCAAGCGCCGCAAGATCCTCACGGATCATCTGCATCATCATGGCGCTGGCAAAGTCGCGCACATCGGCCAGCCAGACCTGTTCGCCCTTGTCCAGCAGGCTGTCACCGTATTTGGCCTTCAGCGCCTCACCCACCGGGATCAGGTAGTCACCCGGATACAATCCCTCACGGATTTCCGGCTCCAGCCCATGCGCCTCGCGGTAGCGTTCATAGGCGCTGCGGGCCAGCACATCGACCTGCGCGCCGCCATCGTTGATGTAATACTCGCGCGTCACGTTCCAGCCGGCAAAGGCCAGCAGGTTCGACAGGGCATCGCCCACCACCGCACCCCGCACATGGCCCACATGCATCGGGCCGGTCGGGTTGGCGCTGACGAATTCGACGTTCACCTTCTGCCCGGCGCCGATGTCGGACCGGCCATAGCCGGTGCCCGCCTCAAGCACCTGCCGCAGCACGCCCTGCCAGACCGCCGGCGCCAGCCGCAGGTTCAGGAACCCCGGCCCCGCCACATCGGCCCCCTCGATCCGCGGGTCGTCCATGAGCCGCGCCGCCAGCCCTTCGGCTATCTCGCGCGGCGGCTTACCCGCGGGCTTGGCCAGCACCATGGCGGCGTTGGTCGCCATGTCGCCATGCGCCGCATCGCGCGGCGGTTCCACCGCCACATTCGAAAGGTTCAGCCCCGAAGGCAAAAGGCCCTCGGCCGTCATCCGGCCAAGGGCATCAACCACCGCACTGCGGATGTCCGCGAAGAGGTTCATCTGATCAAATCCCGTCTGATGCTCTGGCCTTGCCAGAGCCGCGACAGGAGGTCAAGCGCCCAGCCCGCCCGCGCGCCAGTCGTCAAGGGCCGCGTTCTCTTCCATTGCGGCCGCCCCCGGCGCAAGTGGCGCCATCACCGGCCTGCTGCGAAAGTAATGCGTCTCGCGTGCGCCGAAATAGAAGGCCACGATCGCCCCCAGAAGCCACCACAACGGTTCGGGCACCGCGTTCAGCCCCACCATCCGCGCGGCAAAGCCCACCGGATCGACCATGGCATAGACGAACAGCCCCAGCGTGCCGAACGCCAGGAACGGCCTTGGCAGCCGGTTCAGGCCGTTGATCACCCGGTCAAAGCCGCTCAACGCGGGGTGCTGGTATTCCTCGCCCAACTGCCGCAGCGCCGACATCTGCGCTTCGGCTGACAGTTCCATTCGTCTGGTAGCTGAAGGCACGAACACCTCGGCCACGCCCTGTGCCGCCTGCCCCAGCGCCGAGACCGCGCCCGGGCTGCCCAATACGCGATCAATCACCCCCATTTCGCCACCCGCGCCCGGTGCTGCGCCTCGGTCAGATGATATTTCGGCGAAATGAACGCCTCGGCCCGCAGAATCCAGCCGCCCTTGCCGCCATCGGCCCGGCGGGCAAACTTGCGGCTGGCGGGGCGCGCATCGGCCAAGGAATAATAATGGTTGCGCCGCGCAATCCCGTAGGCATCGACCAGATGGTCCGGCGCCGCCTCCCAGGCCAGTTGCGTCTGGCGAATGGTCTGCGGCCCGATCTCGCCATCGGCATCGCAGGCATACCCCATCTGCGTCACCAGCTTTTGCAGGATCTTCACCGCCGCCGAACCCGCATTGACATACATGTCGAACACAGACGGCTGCAGCGCCTCGGGCAAGGCGCCCAGACCGGGGCGGCGGAAGTAATGCTCGACATAGATATCCACCGCCTGGGTCCGGCTCAGGGCCCGCACATCGGCCAGATCAATCCGGCTGTCGCGGTTCACGTCAATCCCAAGCCGCCGCAGCGTGGCCAGCGTTACCCCATGTTTGGTTGGCCCGCCCGGATCATCGGCATCGTTCACGAAGCCGCCCTCGCGGGCGACAATCTCTTCGGCAATGTCCTTGACGCTGGTCATGCAGGCCTTCCCCCGGCTGTCCTTGGCTGGGGAAGAAGGCTGTCAGCAAAGCGTTAACGCCGCCTCGTGCCACCGCACGGCGGTTGCGTCAGCTTCCGCCGTGCATCACGGCAGGGTCAATATCGACACCCTGTTCTTTCAGCGCCTTGACCACTTCCTTGGGCTGATAGGTCTCGTCATGCTTGGCCATGATCTCGGTCGCCAAGAACACGCCATCCTTCATGGTGCCCGTCACGATGGTGCCCTGCCCTTCGGTGAACAGGTCGGGCGGCGGCGAGTTGCCGACATAGCGCACCGGAACATCCGTCTTGGTGTCCGTCACCACGAAGCCGAACTGCATACCTTCGGGCGGGGTGCGGCTGCCCTGCTTGACCAGCCCGCCCAGGCGGAACACTTCGCTTTCACCGGGCTGTTCCTCGGCCACCTGCGTCGGGCTGCGGAAGAAATTGATACCGTCGCGCATGGCATAGCCGATCAGGCCCGTTGCCACGGCCATGGCCAGAAACGCCAGCAGGATCACCTGAATCCGGCGCTGCTTCTTCAGGCCCTTGAGACCGCGGAATTCCTGCTTCGTACCGTTCATGGTGCGCTTTCTTCCTTCCGAACGCCGGCCGTTTTGACACGTTCTAAATCGGAACGGCTTTGACCTTGGTCAAGACCGCGTGACCAAACGGTCGCAGCCGTGCCCCTTACGGGAACATCGGCGCCAGCATCAGCCCGGTCGTCTCTTCGATCCCAAGCACCAGGTTCGCGTTCTGGATCGCCTGGCCAGAGCTGCCCTTGGTCAGGTTGTCCAGCACCGCCACCACCATGGCACGGCCGGCGATCCGGTCGCCGATCACGCCGATATGGCAGAAGTTACTGCCCGCGATATCGCGCGTGGACGGCAGGCCGCCAAAGGGCAGAACGCGCAGGAACGGTTCATTTTCATACGCCTTTTCAAGCGTCTGATGCACGATCTTCGCATCACCTTTCACATAGACCGTTGCCAGGATGCCCCGGTTCATCGGCAGCAGGTGCGGGGTGAACTGTACCCGCACCGGGCGGCCGGCAACCTTGGAAAACTCCTGGTCGAACTCGCCCAGATGCCGGTGCTTGCCGCCCGCCGAATAGGTATGCGTGCCGCCCGACAGTTCAGCGTGCAGCAGGTTTTCCTTCAGGCTGCGCCCCGCACCCGACACGCCCGCCTTCAGGTCGATCAGGATGTCATCCAGATCAATCACCCCCGCCGCGATCAGCGGCCGCAGCGCAAACTGCCCCGTCGCCGCATTGCAGCCGGTGCCGGCAATCAGCCGCCCCTTGCGAATGTCGTCGCGGTAGAATTCGGTCAGGCCGTAAACCGCCTCTTTCTGCAGTTCGACGGCGGTATGCGGCTGGCCATACCACTTCTCGTATTCGGCCGGATCACGCAGCCGGAAGTCGGCGCTCAGATCAACGATTTTCAAATCTTTCGGCAGCCTTGCGATGACTTCCTGCGTCGTCGCATGAGGAAGCGCGCAGAAACACAGATCGACTTGCGAGAAGTCGATCTCGTCGATCTTCACCAGCCGCGGCAGATCAAGGTGGCGCAGGAAGGGAAAGACCTCGGCCATGGTCATGCCGGCCTTGCGATCCGCCGACAGCGCCGTGATCCGCATCTGCGGATGCGTTGCGATCAGTCGGACAAGCTCGGCCCCCGTGTAGCCCGAGGCTCCAAGGATGGCGATCCGGTAGGTCATGGCAGGTGTCCCTTGCAGGCAAAAGATGCGCGGTTCTTTTGCGGCCATTGCACCCGCAATGCAAGCGCCCGCACAAGGCCGTGACGAACCCGTCAGGCGGGCCTGCAAGCGTTGATTTCCAGTATGCGGCCGCTGTCCCGTTTCGGAACAGCACATGTCACCCGGCGGGCACCCACATGACCGCCTCGACCGACGGCGCGCCGGTGGTCAGCATCACCAGCCGGTCGAACCCCAGCGCACAACCCGCCGCGGGCGGCATCAGCGCCAGCGCGGCAAGGAAGTCTTCATCAATCGGATAGGTCTCGCCATAGACCCGCGCCTTGATGGCCATTTCCTCTTCGAACCGCGCCCGCTGTTCTACCGGATCAGTCAATTCGCCAAACCCGTTGGCCAGCTCCACCCCGCAGGCATAGACCTCGAACCGCTCGGCCACCCGCGGATCGTCGGGGCAGCGCCGCGCCAGCGCCGCCTCGGCCGCGGGATAGCGGTCCAGCACCGTCAGCCGCCCCATGCCCAGCCGCGGCTCAACCTTTTCCGACAGGATGCGGGAAAACAGGTCAGACCAGCTTTCGCCCGGCCCCCGCGCAATCCCTGCGCGGTCCATCTGCGCCGCCAGGGCATCCGCATCGGGCGCCCCATCGGCCGCCAGCGTGGCCAGAAGGTCGATGCCGGCATGGGCCGCGAAAGCCTCGGCCACCGAGACCCGTTCATAGGGCGCCGCCGGATCACAGGTCCGGTCGCGAAAGCGCAGCGGCCCCTCGGCGGCAAGCTGCACCCAGGCGGCGATGTCCTGCATCAACCGCTCATAAGGTTCGCCCGTCCGGTACCATTCCAGCATGGTGAATTCCGGGCTGTGCAGCGGCCCGCGTTCGCGGTTGCGCCAGACATGGCCAAAACTGTGGATGCGGGTCTCTCCTGCCGCCAGCAGCCGTTTCATCGCAAACTCGGGCGAGGTGTGCAGGTAGCGGTCCATCCCTACCCCGTCATTGCCGATGGCGGTGGTGCGGAAGGCGTGCAGATGCGCCTCATTCCCCGGGCTGATCTGCAACGCGGCAGGGTCCACCTCGACAAAACCCTCGGCGGCCAGCCAGCCCCGGATGGCCGCCTGAATGCGGTTGCGGGCCAGCAGCAGCGGGCGGCGGTCAGCGTGGCGCGAGGGGTGCCACCAGGGGGTCTGGGTCATTGCGGCGGTTCCGGCTGGAAATCTGGGGCAAGGTGCGCTAGAGGGCGCGTCAATCCGCGCGCCGCGCGCCCCATACCACAAGGATCACGCCACGTGAAAGTCATCGCCTCCTCGCTCCGCAAGGGCAATGTCGTCGAGATGGACGGCAAGCTCTATGTCGTCCTCAATGCCGTCAACTTCCACCCCGGCAAAGGCACGCCGACGACCAGCGTCGACATGCGCCGGATTTCGGACGGGGTGAAGGTCAGCGAACGGTGGAAGACCACGGACGGCGTCGAGAAGGCCACCGTGGACGAGCGCGGTTATGACTTCCTGTATGAAGACGGCGAAGGCTTCCACTTCATGGAGCCGGAAAGCTACGATCAGGTCGTGGTCACTGCCGATGTCATGGGCGACAACAAGGTCTATCTGCAGGAAGGTATGCGCTGCTTCGTCAAGACCTTCGAGAACATTCCGATCGCCATCGAAATGCCGCAGAAGATCACCGTCGAGATCACCGAGACCGAGCCGGTGGTGAAGGGCCAGACCGCCAGCTCGTCCTACAAGCCGGCGATGACCTCGAACGGGCTGCGCGTGATGGTGCCGCCGCATATCGGGCCGGGCACGCGGATCGTCATCAACACCGACGATGACAGCTATGTGGAACGAGCCAAGGACTGAGTCCTGCGTCAGAGCATTCTGTGCAAAAGGGGCAGACCGCAGGGTCTGCCCCTTTTCAATCCGGGGCCTTCTCGCCTGCCTCAATGCGGAAAGGCAGCACATTTCCGGGCGGCGGCAACGGGCAGATCGCATAATCGGTGAATCCACAGGGGGGCGTGAAGGCGCGGTTGAAATCAAGGGTGATCTCGCCGTCGCCAATGTCTTCCCCGAACAGGAACCGCCCTGCCCCGTAGGTTTCGCCCGCCGTGGCATCGCGGAAGACGAACATCGGCTTGCCGGCCTTCCAATGCGTCGGTGTCAGGCTGACCTCACGTCCCTGATGGTCAAAGCTGGCGCGATGGGTCAGCGTGACTTCGGCCCGGCTGCCATCCTTCATGGCCACGCTGGCGGTCTGCGGCGGCAGTTCCTGCCAGCGGGCGCGGATCACCCAACCGGGCACGTCGGGGAAATGGCGCAAGGTCACCTGTGGCCGCAAGCTCAGATCCCGCACCCGCAACGCCGGAACCCCGTCAACGGTATGAAGCTCCAGCAGGAACGGATCGACCCGCAATTGCGGAAAGGCATCGGGCACCGAAAGGAACGGCTGTGGCCCCTGCCCCGGCCGGGCAAAACTGGCGCCGGTCTCGCTGACTGTCAGCGTGCCAAGCATATCGGGGCCGGAGGGAAGGCGTATGTCCTGTGCGGCCCCAACCGCATGGCTGCCGGGCGTCAGATCGATTCGGGCGACAAGGTTCAGCCAGCCATCGGGGGCAGTCAGCGCGGCAAGCCGGGCGGCGCGGTAGTCTTGCAGCGGGATCATGGCGTTTGGTTTGCCCTGGCAATGTGGGAGTATGGGCCCTCAGGCCGCTTCGAACACAATCCGGTGGCGCAGGAACAGGGTTGCCTTGTTCGAAACGCTGGCGGGGTCGCCTGTCGTCAGGAACTTTGTCTCGGTCCCCTGCCCGAGGAACTCCGGGCGACGGGTCAGGTAATCGGCCAGCGACTCGGCCACCAGATTGGCCTGGGAATAGACCTTCACCTCGGGGCCAAGCGCATCCTGGAACGCCTGCTGCATCAGCGGGTAATGCGTGCATCCCAGGATCGCCGCCTCGGGGCGCGGCATCCGGCGCTTCAGCGCCTCGACATGGCTGCGCACCAGCGCCTCGGCCAAGATCTCGTCGCCCTGCTCGATGGCATCGACGACGCCGCCGCAGGGCTGCGCCTCGACATCCACACCGATGGCACGGAAGGCCAGTTCGCGCTGGAAGGCGCGGGAGGCCACGGTGGCCGGCGTGGCGAACAGCGCGACGTGTTTAACCGCCACCTCGCGCGGGGGGCTGTTGTCGCCCCATTGCCGTTCGGTCAGCGCCTCGATCAAAGGCACGAAGACCCCCAGAACGCGCTTGTCCTTCGGAACCCAGGTTTCCTGCATCCGCTTCAGCGCAGCGGCGCTGGCGGTATTGCAGGCGAGGATGACCAGATCGCACCCCTCGTCCCATAGCCGTTCGGTTGCCGCACAGGTCAGGGCAAAGATGTCGTCAGAGGTGCGGACGCCATAGGGCGCGTGGGCATTGTCGCCGAAATAGACGAAGGGCACCTGCGGCAGGCGTCGCGCAACGGCATCCAGAACCGTCAGCCCCCCCAGACCCGAATCGAAAACGCCGACTGCCATCGCTGCCCCTTTCCTGCCTGCGGGTTCATGCCCGTCTTGCGCCGATCATAGGCCGAAGCGGCCCGCGCTGAAAGTCCCGTGACGCCACGGGTGCTGCATCTGCAAATTTTCCCCTCAGTCAGGGCTTTTATGATGGATCAGGTTTTCCTAAATCGCATGGCTTGTGTTACGGTTGCGCCGTTTTGAAGGATGGGCTGATGGACTGGGACAAGCTGAGGATTTTCCATGCGGTGGCTGACAAGGGCAGCCTGACCCACGCGGGCGAGGTGTTGCACCTTTCTCAATCGGCCGTCAGCCGGCAAATCCGTGCCCTGGAAGAAAGCCTGAACGTCACCCTGTTCCATCGCCACGCGCGGGGGCTGATCCTGACGGAACAGGGCGAATTGCTGTTCGATGCCACCACGCAGATGGTCAAGCGTCTGGATGCAGCGGCGGCGCGGATTCGCGACAGCGAAGACGAAGTGTTCGGCGAGTTGCGGGTGACAACGACCACCGGCTTCGGCACGCTCTGGCTGGCCCCGCGGCTGGCGCGGCTTTATGAACATTACCCGGCCCTGAAGATCGACCTGATGCTGGAAGAGCGCGTCCTTGACCTGCCCATGCGCGAGGCGGACGTCGCGATCCGCATGAAGGAACCCAGCCAAGCCGACCTGATCCGCAAACGGCTCATGCAGATCCGTATGCGCCTTTATGCAACGCCGGAATACCTGGCCGCGCATGGCACGCCGGACAAGATGGAAGACATGACGCAGCACCGGCTGATCTGCCAGCATCCGGGCACGCCGCAGGTGGCCTCGGGCGCCATGCTCGTGGCTGAACTGATGAGCCATGAAATTCCCTCGACCCTGCACGTCAACAACTACTTCGGCGTGTTGCAGGCGGTGCTGAACAATCTGGGGATCGGGGTGCTGCCCGATTACATTACCGAAGGTTTCCCGCATCTGGTGCGGGTGCTGCCGGATGTGGAAAGCGGAGAAGTGCCGGTGTTTCTGGCCTACCCCGAAGAGCTGCGGCATTCCAAGCGGGTCTCGGCTTTTCGGGACTTTGTGATGGATGAAATCCAAGATTATCGCAAACGTCAGCAGGGTTAGGGTCAGCCCATCGCCCAGCCATGCACCGAACGCATGGCGGACATGCTGCACCTGCGGCATTCCTGACCTTGCACGATTCACAAACAGCCCATAAATCGGGCGGCGAGACGATGTTCGAGGCAACTCCTGTCGTCTCATACCTCCCTGTTGGACTTAGGCCGGGCTTTTGCTCGGCCTCTCTTTTTTCCGGCCCCTGTTTGGCGCAGCCACGGTTTGCTGCCGGTGCAAGGTCAGGGCCACCCCTGACACCTGTGAAAATGCGGGCACATCAGGCGCCGTCCCCCTTGCAGGGGCTTTCGCGCCGAGGCGGCATCGGATAGGACGCGCGCATCCCCTTGCCGCGACCGGAGGCCCCGTGATGAGCGAACCCCAGATCACCCCCGACCTTGTGGCGGCGCATGGGCTGAAGCCGGACGAATATCAGCGCATCCTGCAGATCATCGGGCGCGAACCGACCTTCACCGAACTGGGCATCTTCAGCGCGATGTGGAACGAGCACTGTTCCTACAAGTCGTCGAAGATCCACCTGCGCAAGCTGCCGACCACCGGCCCGCAGGTGATCTGCGGACCGGGTGAAAACGCCGGCGTCGTGGACATCGGCGATGGCGATGCGGTGATCTTCAAGATGGAGAGCCACAACCACCCCTCCTACATCGAACCGCATCAAGGCGCGGCAACCGGCGTGGGCGGCATCCTGCGCGATGTCTTCACCATGGGCGCGCGGCCGATCGCGGCCATGAACGCGCTGTCCTTCGGCCTGCCCAGCCATCCGAAGACGGCGCATCTGGTCAAGGGCGTGGTGGAAGGCGTGGGCGGCTATGGCAACGCCTTTGGCGTGCCGACGGTGGGCGGCGAAGTGCGGTTCCACAAATCCTATAACGGCAACTGTCTGGTGAACGCCTTTGCCGCCGGGCTGGCCCGCACCAATGCGATCTTCTATTCCGCCGCCAGCGGCGTGGGGATGCCGGTGGTCTATCTGGGCGCCAAGACCGGCCGCGATGGCGTGGGCGGCGCCACCATGGCCAGCGCCGAATTTGACGAAACCATCGAGGAAAAGCGCCCCACGGTGCAGGTCGGCGACCCCTTCACCGAGAAATGCCTGCTGGAAGCCTGCCTTGAGCTGATGGCCAGCGGCGCGGTCATCTCGATTCAGGACATGGGCGCGGCGGGGCTGACCTGTTCCGCCGTGGAAATGGGCGACAAGGGCGGCCTTGGCATCCGGCTGCAACTGGATGACGTGCCCCAGCGCGAAACCAACATGACCGCCTATGAGATGATGCTGTCCGAAAGCCAGGAGCGGATGCTCATGGTGCTGAAGCCCGAGATGGAGGCGGAAGCGCGGGCGATCTTCAGGAAATGGGATCTGGACTTCGCCATCGTCGGGGAAACCATCCCCGAGGACCGCTTCCTGATCCTGCACGGCAATGAGGTGAAAGCCGACCTGCCGTTGTCGAAGCTGGCGTCCAGCGCACCGGAGTACGACCGGCCCTGGGTCGAGACGCCCCCCGCCCCCGCCCTGGTTCCCGTGCCCGAGATCGGCCTGCTGGATGGGCTACAGGCGCTGATCGGCAGCCCGAACCACGCCCACAAGGGATGGGTCTATGAACAATACGATGCCCAGGTCGGCGCCGACACGCTGGTGACGCCCGGTCTGCCCGCCGGCGTGGTGCGTGTGCATGGCACCGGCAAGGCGCTGGCCTTCACCAGCGACGTGACCCCGCGCTACGTCAGGGCGAACCCTGTGCAGGGCGGCCGGCAGGCCGTGGCGGAAGCCTATCGCAACCTGACCGCCGTGGGCGCGCTGCCACTGGCAACCACCGACAATCTGAACTTCGGCAACCCCGAAAAGCCCGAAATCATGGGACAATTCGTCGGGGCGCTGAAAGGCATCGGTGAAGCCTGTATCGCGCTGGACATGCCGATCGTCTCGGGCAACGTCAGCCTTTACAACGAAACCGATGGCCAGCCGATCCTGCCCACGCCGACCATCGGCGCCGTGGGGCTGCTGAAATCTCTGGATGAGCTGATTGCGGGCAAGCCCGAAACCGGCGATCTGGCGGTGCTGGTGGGCGCAACCAAGGGCCATCTGGGCCAGTCTGCGCTGCTGGCGGAAGCCTTCGGCATTGAATCGGGCGATGCCCCGCCGGTGGATCTGGCGGCCGAGCGCCGTAACGGCGAGTTCATCCGCGCCAACCGCAAGGCGCTGCGCGCCTGTACCGACCTTGGCGATGGCGGGCTGGCGCTGGCGGCCTTTGAACTGGCGGAAGCCGCGGGTCTGGGTGTCTGGATCGACGCCAACGACATCCCCTTCCTGTTCGGCGAGGATCAGGCCCGCTATCTGGTGGCGGTGGCGCAGGCCGATCTGGCCGGGTTGCAGGCCGCGGCCAAGGCGGCCGGCGTGCCGCTTGCCCTGGTTGGCCAGTTCGGTGGCGAGACGGTGACGCTTGGCAGCGAATCCGCCCCGATGGCCGAACTGTCGAAGCTGTATCGCTCGGCCTTCGCGGCAGCTCTGGGCGTCTGATGCTGCGCCGGATCGGGCCTGACAGCCCGGACCTGCCCCGTATTGCGGCGCTGATCGCGGCGCATCCCCGGACCTTGCTGCAACAGACCGAAGCCGACGTGCAGGCGCTTGCGGCAGACCCGAAAAGCCGGGTTCTGGTGTGGGACCGGGGCGAAGGTTTTGCCGGATTCGCCACCATCGAAGCGCTTTATCCGCAGGTGGTGTTCCTGACCAACCTTGCACTGACGCAGCCGGGTCGGGGCGACGGGGGCGCGCTGATCCGGGCAGCGTTGGAGCTGGCTTTCACCGACATGCGGGCGCATCGTCTGTTCTGCGACATCGCCTTTGACAATGCCGCTGGTCTGGCCGCCTTTGCCCGGGCCGGACTGGTGCGCGAAGGCACGATGCGCGAATGTTGGCTGCGGGCCGATGGCTGGGTGGATTGCCACGCCTATTCGATGCTGGCCCGGGAATGGAAGGCCCTGACATGACCCTTCGGAGCGCGACTCCGGCCGACATCGGCTTCATCCGCAGCCTCACGACG
Organism: Fuscovulum blasticum DSM 2131; assembly: GCF_003034965.1. Lineage (GTDB taxonomy): Bacteria > Pseudomonadota > Alphaproteobacteria > Rhodobacterales > Rhodobacteraceae > Pseudogemmobacter > Pseudogemmobacter blasticus. Next base: position 229,372 of record NZ_PZKE01000005.1, read on the forward strand.
CGGCCCGACTATGCGCCCTTCATTGGGGACAGCGACGAGGCCACCTTGCAGGGCTGGATCGACAGCCCCGAGGCGCGGGTGCTGATCTGGGACGAAGGCAAAGGCCCGGCGGGCTTTGCCATCTTCCGCGAGATCGGTGATCCGTCGGGGCGGGTGGAACTGTTCCGCATCGCGCTGGCGCAGGCCGGTGGCGGGCGGGGCGATGCCTTCTTCGCCGCGCTGGTGGACTATGGCTTTGCCACACTTGGCGCGGCGCGGCTCTGGCTGGATGCCAGCGGGGAGAACCCGCGTGCAATGAAAATCTACGAACGGGCCGGGTTCCGCCGCGAAGGGGTGCAGCGGGCGCAATGGTGGCGGCCCTGCCTTGGCCGGGCGGTGGATCTGCATCTGTTCGGAATGATGCGGGACGAATGGCAGGCCTGACCGCCCCCGCCCTGATGCCGCACTTGCAGGCCCTGCCCCTTGGACATACATCTTATGCCAGTCAATGAATGAGGCCCGCAATGGCGATGGAAGCCGAAGACATCGAGGCGCTGATCCGCGCTTCCTTTCCCAAAGCAAAGATCACCGTGATCGACACGGCGGGCGACGGCAACCACTGGGCGGCGGAAGTGATCGACGAATCCTTCCGCGGCATGAACCGTGTGCAACAGCAGCGCGCGGTCTATGCCAGCCTGAAAGGCAAGATGGACGGCGCGCATGGTGAACTACATGCGCTGGCGTTGACCACCAAAGCTCCGGACTGAAAGGACAAGGCATGAGCGCGCAGGATCAGATCCGCGAGACGATCACCAAGAACGATGTGGTGCTTTACATGAAGGGCACCAAGATGATGCCGCAATGCGGGTTCTCGTCCCGCGTCGCCGGGGTGCTGAACTATATGGGCGTCGACTATGTTGACGTGAACGTGCTGGCCGATGCCGACGTGCGGCAGGGCATCAAGGATTTCTCCAACTGGCCCACCATTCCGCAGCTTTATGTGAAGGGCGAATTCGTCGGCGGCTGCGACATCGTTACCGAGATGACGCTGTCGGGCGAGCTGGACGCGCTGTTCGAAGCCAAGGGCGTGGCCTATGACAAGGACGCGGCGAACAAGATCCGCGAAGCAAACGCCTGAGTAAGGCGGCAAATTCCTTCGAAGGAATTTGCAAAAAATCTTCGGCGATTTTTGCGCCCGGCGGTCCCCGCCGGGCGTTTCCTTTTCCGGTTCAGCCGGATTCCTTGCAGTTCTGCAGCACGGGTGTCTCTTCCCCGGCTTCCTTCCAGTACAGCGCCGCCTCGTCGCCCTTGGTCCACCAGACGTAGTTTGCACCGTCCGAAGGCCAGCCGTAGCGGGCCCCCGAGGCCGCAGGTTCATTGTAAAGGGTGATCTGGGTGCCCTCGACATGGATCACCGCCAGCGACAGGTCGACGGCGTTGACATAGGTGGCCGGCACCATAACCCCGCGGTCGCAGGTGTAGCGCGTGGTCAGAACCTGGGTCTCATCGGCAACCGCAGGGGCGGCAACCAGGGCCGCCAGAAGCATCAGCGAGATCCGTTTCATGCGCGAGCCCTTTCTTCGGTGCGGTCGGCCAGCGCCTCGGCACGGGCGGCGATTTCGGCCAGCGTCTCGAAAATCTGCGGCGGTACCACCGGCACCTCAACCCGCTGCGCGGGCGGCGCGGGGCGGGCTTCCAGTTCGGCCACGCGGGCGCGTAACTGGCGCAGCTCGTCTTCGCCGGCGGCGGTCTTGTCAGCCAGCATCAGCCCCGCCATCAGCAGCATCTTGGGTTCCGGCACCCGCCCCATCGCCGCGATCAGCGGTTGCGCTTCGGCATCCAGCATCTGGGCCGCCGCGCGCAGGAAATGCTCTTCGCCCGGCTGGCAGGACACCACAAAGGGCCGGCCACCGATAAGGACTTCGATCTCAGGCATTTTCCGCCTCCGTCAGATGTTCGTCGAGGGCGGCCGTAAGCTCATCCAGCTCGGCCAGTTCCGAAAGGCGCGTGGCGCGCAGCGCGTCAAGTTCGGCCAGCATGGCGCGGTTGATCTGCGCCGCATCCACGCTGCCGGCGTCCTGCGCTTCGCGCAGGCGGCGCAGTTCCTCGCGCAACAGCACGGCCGTCTTGCGCATACGCTGCAATTCCAGACCCTGCACATCAAGCTGGCGGGTCATCTTTTCGATCCGCTCATCCTGCGGGCTGCGGCCCGCAGCTTCGCGGTCGCGGATCGCGCGCAGGCGCTCACGCAACTGGGCCGATGTGGCCCGCTCGGCCGCAAGCTCGGTGCGGATCTGGTCAAGCTCCAGCGCAAGCGCGGCCACGGGAACGGCGGGCGGCGGGGCGACGGCGGGCGGGGGGCTGTCCAGCCCCCGACCGATACGGTCCAGCGCGGTGCTGATCCGGCGTTCAAGTTCGATGATATCCTGCATCCGCTGCCCCTTCCCGAATCCGTCGCTGCGGGGCTGTTCCGCCCCTTCGGACACGGCCTGCGAATCGCCCCGCAAACCTGCTTGGGCAATCTTATCGCGAAACCGGGGGAAAGCGGCCAGCCTTTCTTCCCAAGGCCTTGGCGAGCAAGCTTGATCTTGCCAAGGCGGGCCGGTATCGCGGGAGCAACCCTGTTGCAGCCCCGAAAGGACCGCCATCGTGGAAATCGCCGCCCTTCGCGCCCGCCACCCCGACCACTGGATGCGGGCAACCGCGATCCGCGCGCTGACGCTGGATGCCGTGGCCGCGGCCAATTCGGGCCATTCCGGTATGCCGATGGGCATGGCCGATGTGGCGACGGTGCTGTTCTCGAAACACCTGAAGTTCGATCCCAAGGCGCCCCGCTGGCCGGACCGCGACCGTTTCATCCTGTCGGCGGGCCATGGCTCTATGCTGATCTACAGCCTGTTGTACCTGACCGGCTATCAGGATGTGACGCTGGATCAGATCAAGAACTTCCGCCAGTGGGGGGCCATCACCGCGGGCCACCCGGAATACGGCCATGTGGCCGGCGTGGAAACCACCACCGGCCCGCTGGGCCAGGGCATTTCCAACGCCGTGGGCTTTGCCATGGCCGAAGAACACCTGCGCGCCCGCTGGGGGGCCAAGGTGCAGGACCATTACACCTATGTCATCGCCGGTGACGGCTGCCTGATGGAAGGCGTCAGCCAGGAAGCCATCGGCATTGCCGGTCGTCACAAGTTGAGCCGGCTGATCGTGCTGTGGGACAACAACGACATCACCATCGACGGCAAGGTGTCGCTGTCGGACGTGACCGACCAGAAGGCCCGCTTCGCGGCCAGCGGCTGGGACGTGTTCGAATGTGACGGGCATGACCCGGATGACATCGACCGTGCCATCACCGCCGCCAAGGCCAGCGCCGGCCCGGCCATGATCGCCTGCAAGACGCATATCGCCATCGGCCATGCCGCGCAGGACACTTCGAAGGGCCATGGCGCGCTGACCGACAAGACGCAACTGCAGGCCGCCAAGGATGCCTACGGCTGGCCCGGCGCCGCGTTCGAGGTGCCGAAGGACGTGAAAGCCTGGTGGGAATCGCTGGGCGCCAAGGGCGCAAAGGCCCGTGCGGACTGGGAAATCCGGCTGGCCACGCTGTCGGCGGCCAAGCAGGCCGAGTTTGCGCGCATCTTCGCGGGCGAGCCGGCTCCGAAGCTGGGCGCGGCCATTCGCGCGGTAAAGAAGGCCGCGGTCGAGGCGCCGGCCAAGCTGGCCACCCGGTCGGCCAGCGAAAAGGTGCTGGCGGCGGTCAATCCGGTGATGACCGAGACCTTTGCCGGATCGGCCGATCTGACCGGATCGAACAACACCAAAACGTCTGATCTGGGTATGTTTGACGTAAGCTCCAGAGGCGGACGTTACATGTACTGGGGCATCCGCGAACACGGCATGGCGGCGGCGATGAACGGCATGGCGCTGCATGGCGGCGTGCGGCCCTATTCGGGCACGTTCATGGCCTTCACCGATTATGCCCGCCCGTCGATGCGGCTTTCGGCGCTGATGGGGCTGCCGGTCGTCTATGTGATGACGCATGACAGCATCGGTCTGGGCGAAGACGGCCCGACCCACCAGCCGGTCGAACATCTGGCGATCAGCCGCGCCACGCCGAACACGCTGGTGTTCCGGCCCGCCGATCTGGTGGAAGTGGCGGAATGCTGGGAACTGGCGCTGAGCCAGACCGGCACCCCGTCGGTTCTGGCACTGAGTCGGCAGAACCTGGCGGCCGTGCGGACGGCGCACACCAACCAGAACCTTTCCGCAAAGGGCGCCTATGTGCTGGCCGAAGCCACCGGCAAGCGCCGGGTGATCCTGATCGCCACCGGGTCGGAGGTGGAGATCGCGCTGAAAGCCCGCGAGGCGCTGGAGGCGGAAGGGATCGGCACGCGCGTCGTCTCGATGCCGTCGATGGAACTGTTCGCCGCGCAGGACGAAGCCTATCGCAAGAAGGTGCTTCCCGCAGGCCCGGTGCGCGTGGCCATAGAAGCCGGCGTGCGGCAGGGCTGGGATCGCTGGCTGCTGGGTGAGCGCGGGCGTGACGGCAAGGCCGATTTCGTGGGCATGTCGTCCTTCGGCGCCTCGGCCCCCTACGAGCGGCTTTACAAGGAATTCGGCATCACCGCCGAAGCGGCCGTCGCCAAGGCGAAGGCGCTGCTCTGAGACCAGAGCCCGGAGCGTTCAAACGCTCCGGGCCGGTCTTTTCAACGAAACGGTCCCGGCCTTTGGCTGTGTTCACGGCCCCTGCCGGTCTGGGCGGGCGCCTGTTGTAAAGGGTTGTCATCATGGCAAAAAGACTGGCATTTCTGCTGATCGCCGCCGGCCTGATCGGCTTTGGCGCCTTGCGTCAATTCGGCACCCCTGCCGTGCCGGCGGCGGACAGGGCGCGGTGCGAGGCCATTGTGGCCGAGCTTTACCAAGGCAGCCCCGAGACCATTGCGACGATGGCCGCAAGCTGCGGCGATGCCGGAATGGTGGCGATGATGGATGCGCGCAAGGCCGGCGACGGCGCGTCAGAGGCTGCCGCCTCGGTCGCGGCGGCGAACCGATCGGACATCGTGGGGACGCTGATCAACTGCGCCCTGATCGGGGCCGGAATCGGGGCGCTTGGCGCCGCCTTTGGTGCGGCCCGCCGCAAGGCCTGACGGCCGGGCGTCGCCGGGTCAGCCGCGACGGGCGGCGTCGATCCGGGCCACGTCGATCCTGGTCATCTCCATCATCGCGGCGAAGGCACGCGCTGCTTCGCCGCCGCCTGCGGCCAGCGCCTCGGTCAGGGTTTGCGGGGTGATCTGCCACGACAGGCCCCAGCGATCCTTGCACCAGCCGCAAGCGCTTTCCTGCCCGCCATTGCCGACGATGGCGTTCCAGTAACGGTCTGTCTCGGCCTGATCCTTGGTGGCGATCTGGAACGAAAAGGCTTCGGACTGGCGGAAGGCAGGTCCGCCGTTCAGCCCAAGGCAGGGGATGCCAAGAACGGTGAATTGCACAGTCAGCACATCGCCCGCCTTGCCTGACGGGAAATCGGTCGGGGCGCGCAGGATGGACTGCACCGCACTGTCGGGGAAGGTTTCGGCGTAGAACCGCGCCGCCCCTTCGGCGTCATTGTCATACCAGAGGCAGATCGTGTTTCGGGCGATGGTCATGGCAACGCTCCTTTGTCTGAACGGCGCCGGGATCAGGCGTCGGGCCGGCTGATCTGTCCACCGCCGACATTGGCGGCCACGCCGGTGGTCGCGGGGCAGGACGTTGGCAGGCCGCGCAACACGCGGACGGCAAGGAAGGCAAAAGCCTGGGCTTCCAGCATATCCCCATTCAGGCCGGCTGTCTCAACCGGCTCAACCTTGCAGGGGAAGCCGCGCGACAAGTGGCGCATCATCACCGGGTTCAGCCGGCCGCCGCCGGTGACCAGCAAGCGGCTGGCCGGGGCCGGAAAATGCTCGGCCCCCTTCACCACGGCGGCGGCGGCGGCGGCGGTCAGCGTGGCGGCGGCGGCCGGAGTGTCCAGCTTGCGAACGGATTCCAGCAGGCTGTTGAAATCGTTTCGGTCCAGCGACTTGGGCGGCATCTTCAGGAAATAGGAATGGTCGAGAAAGGCCTCGATCACCTGCCGCCTGACCCGGCCTTTCGCGGCCACCGCCCCCCTCC
>NZ_PZKE01000006.1 GCF_003034965.1 Fuscovulum blasticum DSM 2131
ATTTGGGCCGGTGGCAGCCCGCGCAGCCAAGATCGTGGAACAGCGCCTTGCCGCGCAGAACCGGCGGTGCCGCCGGATCGCGCCGTTCGGGCACGCCAAGGCTGCGGGTGTAATAGGTGACCAGATCTAGGCTTTCGGCATCCACCTCAAGCCCGTCGCGCAGGCCCGGGTCTTGCCCGTGCGGCGCGGCGCGGCACTGCGCCTGCGCCGGGGTGCAATCGCCCCAGGGGGCGGGGCGCAGGGGGTTTGACAGGCCCAGATCGTTTCCGAAGGCATCAGCCGCCTGTTCGCGCAAGGTCGGCATCGCGGCCTTCCAGCCGAAGCGGCCCAGCATGGGCGCCCCGGTTTCCGCCGAAGGCACGATCTGCGCGCGCCCCGAAATGCCGTCGCCATCGGCATCGTCGGGGTCGGCCCCGGCCAGGATGTCGGCCTCGGGGATGGCTTCCAGCAGGCCCAGCCCGATCATCTGCGGCGCCACCCGCGCTGAGAGCATCAGGCCGGGCGACAGCGGCCCGTAGGCGGGGGCGCCGATGGCATAGGAAGGTTTGCGCAGCGAGATCCCGGTGCCGTCGGCCAGTGTCACCGGCACCTCGTCATAGGCAATCTCCAGCCGCCCTTCGGCCGGGTGCCCCGGTGCGGCCAGATCCTGCAACTGGCGGCCATAGGCCGGGTCGGGCCGGGTGGCCAGCCAGTCGGCAATTCCTTCCGGCCCGGCGCCGCCCGGCAGCGACAGGCGCAGAACCATCGACACGCGGCCATCGTCCGGCGCTTCGGGCGGGTGGCCGCGCCCGTCGCGGATGTGGCAGTCGCGGCAGGCGCGGGCGTTGTAAAGCGGACCCAGCCCGTCAGAGGCGCGGGTTGATGACGGCGCGGCGACCCAGAGCTTGCCGAACAGCGCGTCGCCCAGTTCGAAGCGCATCCGGTCTTCAAAGCCCAGCGTGGCCGAGGGCAGGCCGAAGGCATCGGCACCGGGAAGGGCGGGCACCGTGGCCGCGCCGGCGGGGCGGGCCTCGAACGGTTCGGGTCTGGTGAAATCGGTTACCGGCGCCAGCACCGCCGCCACCTTGGCCGCATCTTCCGGGCTGCGGGCGGGGGCGTCCGGTCCGCCGGCCAGCACCGCGCTGCCACCCAGCACAAGGGTGGCCAGCAGCAGCGGGCGCGGTGAACAGCGGCGGATGGGCTTGGCAGGTCCGGTCATTTCTTCCGCCGTGCAGGGCGATGCGGCCCGCAGGGGCCGGTTGCCCCTGTAATCCGACAGTTTTTGTCGGGTGTAAAGCCCCGCCTCAGCCCGCCGCGTTCACGGGGCCGAGATGCGGGGACAGCAGCGCCCGGCAGGCTGCGCGTGCCATCGCGGCGGTCATCAGTTGCGGCTCGACGCAAAGCTGCACCCCGATGCCGTCCATCAGGCAGATGAAGGCGGCCGCCAGCGCCTCGGCATCAATGGTTCGCCCGTTGCGCGCGGCTTCATCCCGCAGGGCCGCCGCCACCGTGGCGCGGTATTCGCCGTAAAGCGCCCGATGCGCGGCGGTCAGCACCGGATTGGTCGCCACCTCGCCCCAGAGCGTCAGCCAGATGCCTTGCACCGCGCGATCGAACTGCGGCGGGGTCAGCAGCGCCTCAATCAGCGCCTCCAGCGGTGACAGGCCGGGGCGGGGCACCGCCAGCGCGGCGATCGAGTCGCGATACATCCGCGTGTAGACGGCGACCAGCAGCCCATCCATCGAGCCGAAGTGATGCAGGATCAGCCCGCGCGACACGCCGGCCTCGGCCATGACCTTGTCCACGGTGAAGGCGCGGATGCCGCCGCGCGCGATGCAGGCACAGGCCGCCTCTTCCAGCGCCGCGCGCCGGGCGTCGGGTGTCAGACGCACCCGTGTCTTGTCGGAGGGGTCGCGTGTCATCAGTTCATCGGAGCCCCGCCTTCGGCCTTGCGGCGGGCGACATAATCCGACAGCGCCTCATCCACCGCCGGGTCAAGGGCGGGGTCTTCGGCCTCGGCCAGCATCTGCTTCCAGACCGCATTGGCCCGTTCCCGCGCGGTGATGCCGCCCTTGTCCAGCCAGGAGGTGTGATTGTCCCAATTTGCGACCATCGGATTGTGGAAAGCCTTTTCATAACGCGCCATGGTATGCGCCGTTCCGAAGAAATGCCCGCCCGCGCCGGCTTCGGCAATGGCCTCAAGCGCCAGATCGTCCGGCCCGGTGGGGAAGGGTTCGAAATAGGCTTCCATCATCTGCAGCATCTCGGCATCGAGGATCAGCTTTTCGAAACTGGCGGTCAGCCCGCCGTGCAGCCAGCCCGCCGCATGTTCCAGAAGATGCGCGCCGCCGGTCAGCGCGCCCCAGAGCGCCATCTGCGATTCCCAGGCCGCCTGCGCATCCACCTCATTCGCCGCGGTCACGTTCGATGACCGGAACGGCACCCCGATATGGCGGGCCAGTTGGCCCGAGACCTGCGCCGCGCGGGTATATTCCGGCGTGCCGAAGGCAGGGCTGCCCGAGCGCATGTCGACGTTCGAGGTGAAGCCGCCATACATCACCGGCACCCCCGGCCGCACGATCTGGGTCAGCACGATACCGGCCAGCGCCTCGGCATGTTGCAGCACCAGCGCGCCCGCCAGCGTGACCGGCGCCATGGCCCCGGCCAGCGTGAAGGGGGTGATGACGTTCACCTGCCCATGCGCCGCCATGGTGATCAGCCCTTCGGCCATGGGCACATCCAGTTGCAGGGGCGAGTTGGTGTTGATGATGCCCAGCAGCACCGGCCGCCCGGCCAGCGCGTCGGGCGTGGTGTCCAGCATGATCGCCGCCATGGCGATGCCGTCCAGCGTGCGGGCGCGGCCCAGCGTCTGGGTCTGCCAGCTTTTGTCCAGATGGCGGATCTGGGCGTGGAAGATGTCCAGATGCCGGGTATGGGCGGGCAGGTCCATCGGTTCGAAGGGGCAGCCGCCTTCCTGATGGATCACGTTCAGCGATTGCACCAGACGCAGGAAATCGACCATCTCGGCAAAGGTGCCGTCCCGGCGGCCACGGTCATTGTCCATCACATAGGCCGGCCCGCCGACCGAGGCATAGATGCAGAAACCGCCGCCCAGTTTCAGCGATTTCGCGGGATTGCGCGCCTCCAGCGTGAAGCGGGCGGGCACGGTGGCCAGACGTTCGGCCACAAGGCCGGGGTCCAGCCGAACCGTCTGATCCTCGACCCGTGCCCCGGCAGCGGCATAAAGCGCCTGCGCTTCGGGCGACAGGACACGCATCCCTTGCGTTGCCAGCAGCGTCAGCGCCGCGTCGTGGATGGCCGCGACCTGATCGTCGGAGATCACCCGCGCCGGGGCGAAGGTCCGTTCGACCTGGCCAAAGGGGCGCTGCGGCACGCCCTGCGCGGCGCCCCGCCGCCGCCCGCCCGGCCGGCTCATTCCGCGGCCTCAAGGCCCGGCGGGGCAAAGGGGGCGTCGCGGCGGGGCAGGGCGGCCTGCCCGCCCAGTTCGCGCGCGGTGCGGTGGCCGCTGTAGACGGCATGGACAATCGCCCCCGGGGCCAGAGCATCGCCGGTCAGGTGCAGCCGGTCGGGGGGCATGTCCTCCCTCAGCGCCTCGAACAGGGCGCTGCCGCTTTCGCGGGCGCCGACGATCACCACCGACCGCGCCTCGATCCGGCGTTCTTCCCCGGAAAACACCTGCGCCAGCCGCAATTCGGCCCCGTCGAAGCCGGTCACACGTTCCAGCGTGCGCAGGGCAATGCCCTTGGCGGCGAAGGACTGGTGCACCAGCGGCTGTTCGTTGGTCATGATCCCCCATCCTGCCGCCGCGCCGGCCGGGGTGACATAGGTCACGGCCAGCCCCTTCAGCGCCAGATGTTCTGCAATCGCCGATCCCAGATAGTAGCTGTCATAGTCGAACACCGCGACCGGCCCTTCGGGCAGCACGCCCGCCGCAATGTCCTGCGGGGTGTAGACCCGCGGCGCCAGCAGCGGCCCGGTCGGCAGTTCGCCGGCGCCCAGCAGATGCGGCAGCCAGCGCGCGCCGGTCGCCACCACCACATGATCGGCGCCGAAATCGCGCACATCCGCCGCCGACAGGTCGCTTTCCGGGTAAAGCGCCACATTCGGCAGCTTGCGCAACTGGCCCAGCCGGTAATCCACCACGCGGAACCACTGGTTCAGCCCCGGCAGGGCAGATTCCCACCGCAGCCGCCCGCCAAAATCACGCGCGCGGTCGGCCAGCGCCACCTCATGCCCGCGCCGGGCCAGCGTCAGCGCCGCCTCCAGCCCCGCCGGCCCGCCGCCCACCACCAGCACGCGGCCGGTTCCGTCCTTGCGCAGCACCTCGGGGTGCCAGCCGCGCCGCCATTCCTCGCCCGCGGTGGGGTTCTGCGTGCAGCGCACCCAGACGCCATCATGCCAGCTTGAGATGCACAGGTTGCAGCCGATACATTCGCGGATGTCCTCGACCCGGCCTTCCTCGATCTTTCGCGGCAGGAAGGGATCGGCGATCGAGGGGCGCGCGCCGCCGATCAGGTCCAGCACGCCGCGCCGGATCATTGACACCATCGTGTCGGGGCTGGTGAAGCGGCCCACGCCGACCACGGGCTTGTCGGTCAGGGATTTCACGAAATCCACCACCGGCTCATGGCTGCCTTCGGGCGTGTAGCGGCTGGCGGCGCAGTCGCTGGCCGAGGTGTCCATCTTCACATCGAACAGGTCTGGTGCATCGCGCAGCAGGCTGATCACCTCATGCGCCTCGGACGGGGCCACGTCGGACAGTTTCGCCCGCAATTCCTGCAACGAGATCCGCAGCGCCACCGCGCAGCGCCCGCCGGTCGCCTCGCGCACAGCGTCGATCAGTTCCTCGGTCAGCCGCACCCGGTTGCGCACCGATCCGCCATAGGCATCGGTGCGGCGGTTGGTCTCGGACAGCAGGAACTGATGCGGCAGGTAGCCCATGCCGGAATAGACATAGAGGATGTCGAACCCCGCCTGTTCGGCCCGCACCGCCGCCTCGGCGTGCCAGCGGATCAGGTCGCGGATGTCGCCCGCATCCATCACCTTGGGCCGGGCCGAGGACATGAAGCCCGGATGGCCCGGCATCCAGGCCACGCCCGATGGCGACAGGGGGGCGTGGCGGGTGGTGCGGTTCACCGTGACCGCGCCGCCGTGCCACAGTTCGACCGCGGCCAGCGCGCCGTGGCGGTGCGCGGCTTCGGTCATCAGCGCGTGCGCCCGCACATCCGCCGTGTCCCACAGCGTTGCGCAGGGGAAGGGGCTGTCATCCGAGGACGGGTGCACCGAACAGGCCCCGGTGGACACCACCGCCCAGCCGCCCTCGGCCTTGGTTTCGCGGAAGGCGGCCCGCACATGCGGCGCGGCATTGGTCATGCCCGAGGCGTGCGGAACCTGGAAGAAGCGGTTGCGGGCGGTCTTCGGCCCGATCTGCACCGGCTGGAACAGGATGTCATAGCGGGGATCGCGGGGCATGGTCGCTCCTTGCTGAACGACCGTATAGTAGCAGGGGCGGCGATTCGGGCAAGCCGGCGTTTCCGGCGGGGGGGGACGGCGCCACGAAAAAGCCCCGGAACAGACCGGGGCCAAGTCTTGGGGCCAAGTTCGGGGCCAGGTTTGGGGACGCGCGGGGGGCGAGGGCGGTCAGACGGTCAGGCGGATCGTGGTGTCCTGAAGTTCGGCCACCAGCCGGCGGCCCTGCGCGCGCAATTCCTCGGGCACCAGGGCGAAATGCACCTGGGCGGCCCCGATTTCAGCCGGGGGGTGGCGTTCACTCAGCATCTCCCACAGGGCGGGGTCGATCTTCAGCCGCGCGGCTTCGGCCTGCATCCGCCAGCCGCTGTCGCCCCGTTCGATCCGCACCTTGCCGCCATAGGGCATGGCGGTTTCCAGGCATTGCAGCAGCAGGAACACCAGCTTGACCTCGCGCCGCGCCATTTCGCCGGGGCTTTGCCAGTCGATCACCAGCCGCCCGCCGCGCGTCATGTCATTCAGGATGGAAACCACCTCGCCGCGCGCGATCCGCTGGTCGCCGCCGGCGGCCCCGAAGGCCACCCGGAAATAGCGGATGCGGGCATTGGCATGGGCCACGCTTTCGGCGATCAGCGCCAGTTCCGGGCTTGCCGCCGCGCTGCGCTCCATCATCATCAGTTCGACCCCATTGCCGATGGCGCCGATCGGGCTGATAAGGTCGTGGCAGATGCGCGAGCCGATCAGGGCGGCAAGGTCGGGTTTTTCCTGCATGTCTTTGGGGCCTTTGTCAGGGGACGTTTCGATGAACTCGCTCTTGGAACCCGGCATGTTCGTGCGCCATCCGGACAGGCCGGACTGGGGCCTTGGGCAGGTGCAATCGAACATCGGCGGCCGTGTGACGGTGAACTTCGAACATGCCGGCAAGGTTGTGATCGACAGCAGACACATCACGCTTCAGCCTGACTTCGGCGCCTGACACGCATAGTGGGTATCGCTTCGAGAAATGCAACCGCAAGCTGCATCGCGCGTGCAACGGGTCCGGTTGCAACCGTTGCATTGCGGTCGCAGTCTGTCTAAGTCCTGACCGTCGGCCGCACGCCTTGCTGCCGCCGCCCGATTGTGCGCCCGGAAAGAAGATGCTGGACGAAGACCCGATCTATGCCCTGCGCCTGGCCACCGACGCCAATGACCTGCGGGCCGCGCAGCGCCTGCGCTATCGTGTCTTCGTGCAGGAACTGGGGGCCGATGGCCCGCTGGTCGATCATGCGCAGGGGCTTGAGCGCGACGAATTCGATCCGCTGTTCGATCATCTCATCCTTGTGGACCAGCGTCTTGACCCGGCCGGGGGCAACCATGTCGTCGGGGCCTACCGTCTGTTGCCGTCAACCCGGCTTGGCCCGGACGGGCGGTTCTATTCCGAGGCCGAATATGACCTGACGCGCCTGCGCGCCTCGGGGCGGCGGCTGGTGGAACTGGGGCGGTCCTGCGTGGACCCCGACCACCGGGGCGGCACCGGCATGTTCCACCTTTGGAACGGTCTGGCCGAATATGTGCTGGAGCGCGGGATCGAGATCCTGTTCGGCGTCGCGTCCTTCCACGGCACCGACGTGCCCGCGCTGGCGCCGCAGCTTGCCTGGCTGCACCACAACCATCTGGCCCCGCCCGACATGCGCGTGACCGCCCGCCCGCCGGGGCGGGTGGACATGAACCTGATCCCGGTCAACCGGCTGGACCGCAAGGCGGCGATGGCCGGGATGCCGGCGCTGATTAAGGCCTATCTCCGCCTTGGCGGCTGCGTCGGCGACGGGGCCTATCTGGACCGGCCCTTCAACACCACCGATGTCTGTCTGGTGATGGACACCGGGCGCATGTCGGCCAAGCACCGTGATTTCTACCTGCGCAAGAAAGGCCCGGCGTGACCGACGACTGGATGACCGCGCCCGCGCTGCACCGCCCCATCGGCGCGATGGGCTGGCTGCGCATTGCCGCGAAGGGCGGGCTGCTGGCGCTGGTGACCTTTGGCTGTTTTGCCGTCTTTCTGCTGGTCCGGCTGGTCGAGGCGCCGCTTCACCGCCCGTCGCGGCCCTGGACGCCCGTCATCACCCAGTTCGTCTGCCGGTCGGCGCTGGCGATCATCGGGCTGCGCTACCGGCGGGTCGGGACACCGATGCACGACCTGGGCGCCGTGGTGGCCAACCATTCGTCCTGGCTTGACATCTTCAGCCTGAATGCAGGGCAGCGCATCTATTTCGTCTCGAAGGCCGAGGTGTCAGACTGGCCTGCCATCGGCTGGCTGGCCCGGGCCACCGGCACGGTCTTCATCACCCGCAAGGGGGCCGAGGCGAAGCGGCAGCAGGAGGTGTTCGAGGACCGGCTGCGCGCGGGCCACCAGTTGCTGTTCTTTCCCGAAGGCACCAGCACCGATGCCGTGCGGGTGCTGCCCTTCAAGTCCACCCTGTTCCAGGCCTTCTACACCCACGGGCTGGAACGGGTGATGCACATCCAGCCGGTCACGGTGATCTATCACGCCCCGCCGGGCGAAGATCCGCGCTTCTATGGCTGGTGGGGCGACATGGGCTTTGCCCCGCATCTGCTGGAAATCCTGGCCGCGCCCCGTCAGGGCGCGGTCGAGGTGATCTATCACGCCCCGGTGCCGGTGGACGGCTTTCCCGGGCGCAAGGAACTGTCGCAATACTGCGAGCGGGTCATCCGCACTTCGCATCGGCTGGCCGAGGCCTGAGCACCGCGGCGGTGCCGGCCCCGGCCGCTGCGGCCGGCGTCAGCCGCCCAGGATGCCGGGCAGCCGCAGGTCCATGGCCCGGGCGTGGTCGCGGGCGATGGGATAGCCCGCGTCGGCGTGGCGCATGACGCCGGTCGCCGGGTCGTTCCACAGCACGCGCTCCAGCCGGCGGGCGGCATCTTCGGTGCCGTCCGCGACGATGACCATGCCCGAATGTTGGCTGAACCCCATGCCCACGCCGCCGCCGTGATGCAGGCTGACCCAGGTTGCCCCCGAGGCGGTGTTCAGCAGCGCGTTCAGCAGCGGCCAGTCGCTGACCGCATCCGATCCGTCCTGCATCGCCTCGGTTTCCCGGTTGGGGCTGGCGACCGAACCTGAATCGAGATGGTCGCGCCCGATCACGATGGGCGCCTTCAACTCTCCGCTGGCCACCATCTCGTTGAACATCAGCCCGGCACGGTGCCGGTCGCCAAGGCCGATCCAGCAGATGCGGGCGGGCAGGCCCTGGAAGGCGATCCGCTCGCGCGCCATGTCCAGCCAGCGGTGCAGGTGGGCGTTGTCCGGGAACAGCCGCTTCATCGCGGCGTCGGTCTTGTAGATGTCTTCGGGGTCACCCGACAGCGCACACCAGCGGAACGGGCCGATCCCCTTGCAGAACAGCGGGCGGATATAGGCCGGCACGAAGCCCGGGAAGGCGAAGGCATTGTCGAAGCCTTCGTCCTGCGCCACCTGCCGGATGTTGTTGCCGTAATCCAGCGTCGGAACGCCGGCGTTCCAGAAGCCGACCATCGCCTCGACCTGCGCCCGCATCGAGGCCTTGGCGGCGGTTTCCACCGCTTGCGGATCGGTTTCGCGCCTTGCGCGGTGTTCTGCCACGGTCCAGCCCGCCGGCACATAGCCGTTGAGCGGGTCATGCGCCGAGGTCTGGTCGGTCACGATGTCGGGGCGCGGGCCGCCGGCCTTCATCCGGGCCAGCAGTTCGGGAAACACCTCGGCCGCGTTGCCCAGAAGCCCGACCGATTTCGCCTCGCCCTTCGCGGTCCAGTCGGCGATCAGGGCAAGGGCTTCGCCCAGGGTGCGGGCCTTGGCGTCGAGGTAGCGGGTGCGGATGCGGAAGTCGATCCGGGTCTCGTCCACCTCGACCGCCAGGCAGCAGGCGCCCGCCATCACGGCCGCGAGCGGCTGCGCGCCCCCCATGCCGCCCAGGCCCCCGGTCAGAATCCAGCGCCCCTTGAGATCGCCGCCGTAGTGCTGGCGGCCGGCTTCGGCGAAGGTCTCGTAGGTGCCCTGCACGATGCCCTGGGTGCCGATGTAGATCCAGCTTCCGGCGGTCATCTGGCCGTACATCATCAGGCCCTTGCGGTCCAACTCGTTGAAATGCGCCCAGGTGGCCCAGTGCGGCACGAGGTTCGAGTTGGCGATCAGCACGCGGGGCGCGTCCTTGTGGGTGCGGAAGATGCCGACCGGCTTGCCCGATTGCACCATCAGCGTCTCGTCGGCCTCAAGATCCTTGAGCGCGGCGACGATGCGGTCGAAATCCTGCCAGGTCCGGGCGGCGCGGCCGATGCCGCCATAAACCACCAGTTCATGCGGGTTTTCGGCCACGTCGGGATGCAGGTTGTTCATCAGCATCCGCATCGCGGCCTCGGTCAGCCAGCTTTTGGCGGTGATCTCGGGGCCGGTGGGGGGGAAGATGTCGCGGCTGTTGTGGCGCGGGTCGGTCATGGCGGGGCTCCTTGTTCGGGCTGCGGCGCCGGGGGTTTTGCACCCCCGGACCCCCGCAGGGTATTTGGGCCAAGATGAAGGTCAGAGGGTGGGCAGGTTCAGGGTGCTGGCGCGGGACAGGGCGCCGCCGGCCACAAGGCGCGCGGCGGCGGCAAGATCGGGGGCGAGATAGCGGTCATCGCCCAGCGGCGCGATTTCCGTCCGCAGCGCGGCAAGGGCGGCCTGCAACGGGGCCGAGGTTTTCAGTGGCGCGCGGAATTCGACGCCCTGCGCCGCACAGAGCGCCTCGACCCCGAGGATGACGTTCAGGTTCTGCACCATCCGGCCCAGCCGGCGCGCGCCATGGGCGGCCATCGACACATGGTCCTCCTGATTGGCGCTGGTGGGGGTGCTGTCGATCACCGTCGGATGGGCGAGGTGCTTGTTCTCGCTCATCAGGGCGGCGGTGGTGACCTCGGCGATCATCAGGCCCGAATTCAGGCCGGGTTTCGGCGTCAGGAAGGCGGGCAGGTCGAAGCTGAGCGTCGGGTCCACCATCAGCGCCACCCGGCGCTGCGCGATGGCGCCGATCTCGGCCACGGCCATGGCGATCATGTCGGCGGCAAATCCCACCGGCTCGGCATGGAAGTTCCCGCCCGAGACGATCTGGCCATCCGACAGCACCAGCGGATTGTCGGTGGCGGCATTCGCTTCGGTTTCCAGCGTGCGGGCGGCCATGCGCAGCACGTCCATCGCGGCGCCGGTCACCTGCGGCTGGCAGCGGATGCAATAGGGGTCCTGCACGCGGGTATCGCCGTCGCGGTGGCTTTCGCGGATTTCCGACCCGTCCAGCAGGGCGCGCATGGCGGCGGCGGTGGCGATCTGGCCGGGCTGGCCCCGCAGGGCGTGGATCTCGGCTTCCAGCGGGGCGGTGGAGCCCATGATCGCATCGGTCGAAAGGGCCGAGGTGACCAGCGCCTCGCGTGCGGCGGTCCAGGCCTGGAACAGGCCGGCCAGCGCATAGGCGGTGGAGAACTGGGTACCGTTGATCAGCGCGAGGCCCTCTTTCGGGCCAAGGATGACCGGGGTCAGACCGGCGGCGCGCAGGGCTTCGGCACCGGGAAGGCGCGTTCCGGCGTGCCAGGCCTCGCCATGGCCGATCATCACGGCGGTCATATGGGCCAGCGGGGCAAGATCGCCGCTGGCGCCGACAGACCCCTGGTCGGGGATCACGGGGGTCACGTCGCGGGCAAGCATCCCTTCGATCAGATCGACCACCGCCAGACGCACACCCGAGGCCCCGCGGCCCAGCGACAGCAGTTTCAGCGCCATCATCAGCCGGGCCGTGTCGCGCGGCATCGGGTCACCCACGCCGCAGCAATGACTGAGGATCAGGTTTTCCTGAAGTTTTGCGGTGTCTTGCGGTGCGATCTTCAGGCTTGCCAGCTTGCCGAAGCCCGTGTTGACGCCATAGACCGGCGTGGACCCGGCGGCGGCGGCGGCGATATGGGCGGCGGCGGCTTCGATGCGCGGGCGCGCGGCCGGGTCCAGCCGGGCGGGCAGACCCTCGCGCCACAGGCGTTCCAGATGGTCCAGCGGGGTCTGGCCGGGGATCAGGGTCAGGGTTTCAGACATCAAGGCGGCCTCCGAAGATGCGGGTGGCGAGCTTCGGCCCGCCGATGCGATAGGACAGTTCCGCGGGATGGCTGGCGTCCCACAGGCAAAGATCGGCGCGCTGGCCCGCCACGATCTGCCCGCGGTCGGACAGCCCGAGCGCGCGGGCGGCGTGGACGGTGGCCCCCAGAAGCGCCTCTTCCGGGGTCAGCCGGAACAGGGTGCAGGCCATGTTCATGGCCAGCGGCAGGCTGGCCATAGGCGAGGTGCCGGGGTTCAGGTCGGTGGCCACCGCCATGGCCACCCCGGCGCTGCGGAAGGCCGCGACCGGCGGAATCTGAGTTTCATGTAGGGTGTAGAAGGCGCCGGGCAGCAGCACGGCCACGGTGCCGGCTGCGGCCATGGCGGCCACCCCGTCGGGGCCGACATATTCGACATGATCGCAGGACAGCGCGCCATGGGCCGCGGCAAAGGCCGCGCCATGCTGGTCGGTCAGTTGTTCGGCGTGCAACTTGACCGGCAGGCCAAGCGCCTGTGCCTCGGCAAACAGCGGGGCAAGGTCGGTGGTGGAAAAGGCGATGCCTTCACAGAAGGCGTCAACCTGATCGACCAGCCCCTCGGCCCGGGCGGCGCGCAGCGAGGGCAGGGCCACATCGGCAATATAGGCGGCGTTGCGGCCGCGATATTCAGGCGGGGTCGCGTGGGCGGCCAGATGGGTGGTGACAACCTGCACGGGCCGGTGCCGTGGCAAGGCCCGGGCGGCGCGCAGCATCTTCAGTTCGTCTTCAACCGTCAGCCCGTAGCCGGATTTCACCTCGATCGTGGTCGCGCCGCCGGCGATCATCTGGTCCAGCCGCGGCAGGGCGGCGGCGACAAGATCGTCCTCGGTCGCCGCGCGGGTGGCCGCGACGGTTGAAAGGATGCCGCCGCCGGCGCGGGCGATCTGTTCATAGCTGGCCCCGTTCAACCGCGCCTCGAATTCGCCGGCGCGTGTGCCGGCCCAGATCGCATGGCTGTGACAGTCGATCAGGCCGGGGGTCAGCAGGCGGCCGCCGCAGGGGTGGCGGGGGAACCCCTGAAACTCTGTCGGAATGGCGTCTTGCGGGCCGACCCATGCGATGCGGCCCTGATGGATGGCGACCGCGCCGGGGGCGATCAGCCCATAGCCGCCCTGCATGGTGGCGATCACGGCATCGGTCAGAAGAATCGTCATTCCCGGCTTGCCTTTCCTCGTGCTCTCGGGTTAATATGTATATACATAATTACCGTGTCAAGCGAGGAACCGAATGCTGCTTCATGCCGATCAGGCGTTGCTTCCCGAAGGCTGGGCGCGCGATGTGCGGGTGCGGGTCGAGGGCGGGCGGATTGCCGAGGTGCTGCCCGGCGCCGCGCCGCAGGGCGAACGTGTGGCCTGCCTGCTGCCTGCGCCGGCAAACCTTCATTCCCACACGTTCCAGCGTGCCATGGCCGGCATGACCGAGGCGCGCAGCGCCGGGCAGGACAGTTTCTGGACCTGGCGCGCGCTGATGTATCGCTTTCTGGATCGGCTGACGCCCGAAGACGTGCAGGCGATTGCCGCGCAGGTGATGGTCGAGATGGCGGAGGCGGGCTTCGCCTCGGTGGCCGAGTTCCACTACCTGCACCACGCGCCGGACGGCACGCCCTATGCCGACCGGGCCGAGATGGCCGGGCGCATTGCGGCGGCGGCGGCCGAGACCGGGCTGGGGCTGACGCTTCTGCCGGTGATCTATGAGCGCGGCGGCTGTGACGGGCGTGCGCTGGGGCCGGGACAGCGGCGGTTCGGCAATGATCCTGACGGATTCGCGGCGCTGATGGCGGCGGCCGAGGGGCTGTTGAAGGTGCTGCCCGGCGATACGGTTCTGGGCGTGGCCCCCCATTCGCTGCGGGCCGTCACCCCCGAGACGCTGGCGCGGGTGCCCGGCATGACCGCCGGCCCGCTGCACATGCATCTGGCCGAACAGCAGGCCGAGGTGGACGAGGTGCTGGCGGCAACGGGTGCGCGGCCGGTGGAATGGGCGCTGGCAAACCTGCCGCTGGACGGGCGCTGGTGCCTGATCCACTGCACCCAGATGACCGAGGGCGAGACCACCCGCCTTGCGACCAGTGGCGCCGTGGCTGGCCTGTGTCCGATCACCGAGGCAAACCTTGGCGACGGCATCTTCCCGGCCACCGGCTGGCGGGCGGCGGGCGGGGCTTGGGGGGTGGGATCGGACAGCAACGTCCTGATTTCGCTGGCCGAGGAATTGCGGGTGCTGGAGTATTCGCAACGTCTGCGCGACCGGGCGCGGGCGGTTCTGGCCGAGCCCGGACTGTCTGTCGGGCGCGTCTTGTGGCAAGAGGCGGCGCGGGGGGGCGCGCAGGCGGCAGGGCGCGGGGCCGGGGCGATTGCCGTGGGGGCCTGGGCCGACCTTCTGGCGCCCGACATGGAGGCGACCGTGCTTTACGGCCGGCAGGGCGATGAGGTGCTGGATGCCTTTGCCTTCTGCGGAACAGCGGGGCTGGTGAACCGGCTGTGGTCGGCGGGGCGGCCGCTGGTGCGCGACGGGCGGCATGTGTCGCGCGACGGTGTTACCCGCCGTTTCCGCAGCACGCTGGCCGCGCTGAAGGCGCGGGCATGATTCGCGGCTGGGAAGAGCTGCGGGCCGACCTTCTGGCCCGCATCCGGGCGCGGGAATGGCCGCCCGGCGGCCTTGTTCCCGGCGAGGAACAACTGGCCCATGACTATGGCGTGGCCCGGGCCACCGTGAACCGCGCGCTTCAGGCGCTGGCCGAGGCGGGGGTGGTCGAGCGGCGCAAGCGCGCGGGCACGCGGGTGGCCGCCCTGCCGGTGCGCAAGGCGCGTCTCGACATTCCGGTGATCCGGCGCGAGGTCGAGGCGCGGGGACAGGTCTATTCGCATGTCGTGCTGGCGCAGCAGGTTGTGGCGTTGCCGGCGGGCGCTGCGGCGCGGATGGGGCTGGCCGCGGGCAGCCCCGCCGTCTGGCTGGAAACGCTGCATCGGGCGGACGGGCAGCCCTTCGCCCATGAAACGCGCTGGCTGAACCTTGCCGCGCTGCCAGACCCGGTGCCCGATTTCGGCACGGTGTCGGCCAATGAATGGCTGGTGGCGAACCTGCCCTTCGTTTCTGGCGACATGAGCTTTGCCGCCGAGGCCGCAGGGCCGGCCGAGGCGAGGGCGCTGGAGATCGCCGAAGGCACGCCGCTGATGGTGATCGAACGGTTGACCCAAGGGTTGTCCGGCCCGATCACCTTTGTCCGGCTGTGCCACCCGCCGGGGCATCGTGTCGTGCTCAGCCTTTGAAGCCCAACTGGCGCGAGACGATCCGCGTCAGGCGGCGGTGCAGCCGGGCGGTGCGGTTGCGCAGGTGCATCGCGGCATACACCGGCTGGGCCAGCACAGGCGCATCTTCCACCAGCCGGAAGCGCCCGCCGGCCACCATGGCGCGCGCGGCCGGGTCCAGCACATAGCCCGCGCCGCCCATGGCTTCGAGCAGCGACACGACGGCGGCAGTCTGGCCGACCGACAGCGGCGCCTCGGACAGGTGCGGCAGGGCTTCGCGATGCGCGCGTTCGAAGGCGGGCGAGAAATGGGCAAAGACCGTCCGGTCGGGTGTGACGCCGGCCAGATGGGCGGTGTCGGAACTGACCATGCGGTAGGCCAGTTCGCCCACGGTCTGGAAATACAGGTCCGGGTGCGGTTTCGGCGTGTAGAGCAGCGCGAAATCCAGCGCGCCCGAGACCAGATCCAGACACATCTGCGCCGAATAATCCGGCTCGATGTAGAAGGCGGTCTGCGGCAGGGTGCGGCGAAATTCGGCCACCAGCGGGCCGAGATGGGCCGAGGTCAGGTCGTTCTGGATGCCCATCCGCAGGGTCAGCGCCGCCTCGCCCGAGGGGGAAACGGCGCGGCGGGCGGCGGTCCATTCCTGCCGCAGCATCCGCGCATGGGTTTCGAACCGCAGCCCTTCGGTCGTCAGGTCGGTGCCCGAGCGCGACCGCTGGAACAACCGGGCTTCCAGCGCCTGTTCCAGCGCCTTGACCCGCGCCGAGACGGTGGATTGCGTCACCCCCATGCGGTCGGCGGTGCGGTTGAAGCTCTTGGTTTCGATCAGGTCGAGGAAGGTGTCGATAAGGTCGATCTGCATCCGGTTACCGTTGCGATTGGGGGGCGGGCCGGGGCGCTGCCCCGGACCCCGGGGTATTTGGACCAAGATGAAGCCCTGATCGGATTATCCGATCAATAGGTGGGCTTCAGCCGAATTGAAAGCGGGAAGATTTCATCGCTATTGTTCATTTGAGCAAGGGAGGACCGCATGGCGGAATTTGCAAGCGCGCGGGTGGCGATCATTGGCGGCGGGGCGGTCGGCGTCTCGGCGCTGTATCATCTGGCCAAGGCGGGCTGGCAGGATGCGATCCTTCTGGAAAAGAACGAGCTGACCGCCGGGTCCACATGGCACGCGGCGGGCAATGTGCCGACGTTTTCGGCAAGCTGGTCGATCATGAACATGCAGCGCTATTCGGCCCAGCTTTACCGTGGCCTGGGCGCGGCGGTGGATTATCCGATGAACTACCATGTCACCGGATCGCTGCGGATCGGCCATACCGCCGACCGGCTGCTGGAATTCAAGCGCGTCGTCGGGATGGGGCGCTATCAGGGCATGGATCTGGCGATCATGGGCCCGGATGAGATGAGGAAGGTCTATCCCTTCCTTGAAACGCATGACCTGACCGGCGCGCTGTATGATCCCTATGACGGCGACATCGACCCCGCGCAACTGACGCAGGCGCTGGCCAAGGGCGCGCGCCAGATGGGCGCGCGGATCGAACGGTTCTGCCCGGTGACGGCGGTGCGCTGGACGGGGGCGGAATGGATCCTCTCGACGCCGAAGGGCGAGGTGCGGGCGGAATATGTGGTGAACGCCTCGGGCTATTATGCCCGCGAGGTGGGGCGGATGTTCGGCCGCGACATTCCGATGGTGTCGATGAGCCATCAATACATGCTGTTCGACACGGTGCCGGAAGTGGCCGCCTGGTCGGCCGAGGTGGGCCACAAGCTGCCTCTCTTGCGCGATGTGGACAGCAGCTATTACCTGCGGCAGGAAAAGGGCGGCTTCAACCTGGGGCCTTACGAGCGCCAGCCCAAGGCGCATTGGATCACCCCGGATGACCCGTTCCCCGAGGATTTCAGCTTCCAGCTTTATCCCGACGATCTGGACCGGCTGAGCTTCGAGATTGGCGAGGCGATGGGGCGGGTGCCGCTGCTGGAAAAGGCGGCGCTGGTCAAGACCATCAACGGCCCGATCCCCTATACCCCCGATGGCAACCCGCTGATCGGGCCGATGCCCGGTGTGCCCAATGCCTTTGAGGCCTGCGTGTTCACCTTCGGCATCTGTCAGGCCGGGGGGGCGGGCAAGGTGCTGGCCGAATGGGTGACCGAGGGCGCGACCGAATGGGACATGTGGTCCTGCGACCCGCGCCGGTTCACCGGGTTCGAGGACCGCGACTATGCCATCACCAAGGGCATCGAGGTCTATGCCCATGAATATGACATCCTTTACCCCAGGCGGGTCTGGCCCGATGGCCGGATGAAGAAACTGTCGCCAGTGCATGACCGCACCGCCGCGCTGGGGGCGCAATATGGCGCCTATAACGGCTGGGAGCGGGCGTTGTGGTATGCGCGGCCGGGCGACGACACGTCGGAAAAGGCCAGCCACACCTGGGCGCGGCAGGGGCCCTGGGCCGGGGCGATTGCCGAGGAATGTGCGGCGGTGCGCGATGCGGCGGGAATCCTCGATCTGCCGGGATTTTCGCGCTATCGGCTGGCGGGGCCGGGGGCTGCGGACTGGCTGTCGCGCCAGATCACCGGCAAGGTGCCGGGCGTGGGCCGGCTGGGCCTGTGTTATTTCGCCGATGACAAGGGCCGCATCGTGACCGAGATGTCGGCGGCGCGGCTGGCCGGGGATGAGTTCTGGCTGATCACCGCGGCCACGGCGCAAAGCCATGACAGGGAATGGCTGTTGCGGCATCTGGAGCCGGGCCTGACGCTGGGGGACGAGACCGAGGGCTGGTCCACCCAGATCCTGACCGGGCCGAAAGCGCGCGATGTGCTGGCCGGGGTGGCAGAGGCCGATCTGTCGCTGCCCTGGCTGACCTGGCAATGGGCCACCATCGCCGGGGCGAAGGTCATGCTGATGCGCGTGTCGTTCGCGGGCGAATTGGGCTGGGAAATCCATTCGCAGGTGGCCGACACCGCCAAGGTCTGGGATGCGGTGATGGCGGCGGGGCAGGGCCACGGGCTGAAACCCTTTGGCATGTATGCGCTGGACAGCCTGCGGCTGGAAAAGGGTTATCGGGCGTGGAAGGGCGATCTGTCCACCGATTACACCGTGCTGACCGGCGGGCTGGGCCGCTTTGTCGACTGGGCAAAGCCCGAGTTCCGGGGCCGCGCGGCGCTGGCGGCCGAGAAACAGGCCGGGTCGAAGAAGCAGTTTGCCGTGCTGCGGATCGAGGCCGGGGCCTATGACCCGACCTATATGGCGACCGTCTGGCAGGGCGACCGGATCGTCGGCGAGCTGACCTCGGCCGGCTGGGGCCACCGGGTCGGGGCCTGCATCGGGCTTGGCTGCGTGGCGACCGAGGCCGCGGTGCCCGGCACGGCGCTGGAGGTCGAGATCTTCGGCGAGCGCGTGGCGGCGGTGGTGACTGGCGACGGCGCGCTGTGGGACGCGAAGAACGAGCGCATCCGCGCGTGACGGGTCGAGGGCCGGGGGCCAGCCCCCGGACCCCCGGGATATTTTCAGACAGATGAAATGGGCAGGATGATGGTCGGGATTCCCAACAAGGCGCGGGCGGTGGTGATCGGCGGGGGCGTGTCCGGCTGTTCTGTGGCCTATCATCTGGCCAAGGCGGGCTGGACCGATGTGGTGCTGCTGGAACGCAAGCGGCTGACCTGCGGCACCACCTGGCACGCGGCGGGCCTGATCGGGCAGTTGCGGGCCAACCAGAACATGACGCGGCTGGCGAAGTACTCGGCCGAGCTTTACTATCGGCTGGAGGCGGAAACCGGCGTCTCGACCGGCATGAAGCGGGTGGGGTCGATGACGGTCGCGCTGACCGAGGCGCGGATGGAGGAAATCCAGCGTCAGGCTACCATCGCCGGCATCTTCGGGGTCGAGGTGCACCGCATCACCCCAGAGGAGGTGAAGGCGCTGTATCCGCTGCTGAACACCGATGGCGTGGTGGGGGGCGTGCATCTGCCGAATGACGGGCAATGCGACCCGGCCAATATCGCCATGGCGCTGGCCAAGGGCGCGCGGATGGCGGGGGCGACCATTGCCGAAGGGGTGAAGGTGACGCGCGTCACCGAAGGCGCCGCGCCGGGCGGCAACCGCCGGGTGACGGGCGTCGATTACATCGGTCCCGACGGGCCGGGCCATATTGAGGCCGATGTGGTGGTGAACTGCGGCGGCATGTGGGGCCGCGATCTGGCGGCGCAGAACGGGGTGACGGTGCCTCTGCACGCGGCCGAGCATTTCTATCTGGTGACCGAGCCCGTGCCGGGCCTGGGCGACATGCCGGTGCTGCGGCTGGTGGACGAATGTGCCTATTACAAGTCGGACGCCGGCAAGATGATGATCGGCGCCTTCGAACCCAAGGCGAAACCCTGGGGCATGGGCGGCATCCGCGAGGATTTCGAGTTCGACACGCTGCCAGAGGACTGGGAGCATTTCTCGCCCATCCTGGAAATGGCGATGAACCGGATGCCGCTGTTCCAGACCACCGGCATCCACACCTTCTTCAACGGGCCGGAGAGCTTTACCCCCGACGACCGCTATTATCTGGGGCCGGCGCCGGAACTGGGCGGTTACTGGGTGGCGGCGGGCTACAACTCGATCGGGATCATCTCGTCCGGCGGGGCCGGGATGGCGCTGGCCGAATGGATCACCACCGGCGAGCCGCCCTTTGATTTGTGGGATGTGGACATCCGCCGCGCCCAGCCGTTCCAGAAGAACCGCCGCTACCTGAAGGACCGCGTGACCGAGACGCTGGGGCTGCTTTACGCCGACCATTTCCCCTATCGGCAGGTGGAAACCAGCCGGGGAGTGCGGCGGTCGCCGCTGCATGACCATCTGAAGGCGCGCGGCGCGGTCTTTGGCGAGGTGGCGGGCTGGGAGCGCGCCAACTGGTTTGCCAATGAGGGGCAGGAGCGGGAATACCGTTATTCCTGGGGCCGGCAGAACTGGTTTGACAACCAGAAGGCCGAGCATCTGGCGGTGCGCACCGGCGTGGGCCTGTTCGACATGACCAGCTTTGGCAAGATCCGGGTTGAGGGGCGCGATGCGACGGCCTTCCTGAACCGGGTCTGTTCGGCCGAGATGGACGTGGCCGAGGGTCGCGTTGTCTATACCATGCTGCTGAACGACCGTGGCGGGATCGAGGCTGACCTGACCGTCACCCGCCTGTCGGAACGCGCCTACATGCTGGTGGTGCCGGGGGCGACGCTGCAGCGCAACCTTGCCTGGCTGCGCGCCCATGTCGGCGAGGATTTCGCCACCATCACCGATGTGACGGCCGCCGAGGCGGTGCTGTGCGTGATGGGCCCCAAGGCGCGCGAACTGATGCAGGCGGTCAGCCCGGACGATTTTTCCAACGCTGCGCATCCCTTCGGCACCGCGCGCGAGATCGAGATCGGCTATGGCATCGCCCGCGCGCAGCGGGTGACCTATGTCGGCGAGCTGGGGTGGGAGATCTACCCGAGCGCCGATCAGGCCGCGCATGTGTTCGAGACGCTGGTCGAGGCGGGGGCGGGGCTGGGGCTGAAACTTTGCGGCCTGCACGCGCTGGATTCCTGCCGGATCGAAAAGGCCTATCGCCACTGGGGCCATGACATCACCGATGAGGATCATGTGCTGGAGGCGGGGCTTGGCTTTGCCGTCAGCCGGAAGAAACCCGCTTTCCTGGGCCGCGATGCGGTGCTGCACAAGCAGGATGCCGGGCTGACGCGCCGCCTGTTGCAGTTCCGGCTGAAAGACCCGCAGCCGCTGCTGTTCCACAACGAGGCGGTGGTGCGCGATGGCCGCATCGTCGGGCCGGTGACCAGCGCGAATTATGGTCATTTCCTGGGGGGCGCCATCGGCATGGGCTATGTGCCCTGCGAGGGGCAGTCCGAGGCCGAGGTTCTGGCCTCGACCTATGAGATCGAGGTGGCGGGCCGGCGCCATGCGGCCGAGGCCAGCCTTGTGCCGATGTATGATCCGAAATCCGAACGGGTGCGGCAGTGACGGGGCACCGGGGTCACTGACCCCGGAACCCCGAGACCTTTGCAGACAGATGAAAGAGGACAAGATGAGCGACATCGGCGAAGTCTGCGAACCGGCACGGTCCCGGCGGTCTGGCGGCAGGTCGGCACGGGTGGCCATGCGGGCGGCCCCGCTGGCCGAGGACGTGCGGCCGATCCGGGGCGGAATGCCGGGCGGGCGCTACAAGCCGCTGGATGATGCCGGGGTGGCGAAGATCCACGCCTCGGCGCTGGAGGCGCTTGAGGTGATCGGCCTGTCGAACGCGCCCGCGAGCGGGGTGGAAATCCTGACCGGCGCCGGGGCGGTTCTGGGCGACGATGGCCGCATCCGGTTTCCCCGCGCGCTGGTCGAGGACATGCTGGCCAAGGCCGGGCGCAACATCACCCTGCACGCCCGCGACCCCAAGCACGACCTGCACCTGTCGGGCAGCAACGTGCATTTCGGCACCGCCGGGGCGGCGGTGCATGTGGTGGACCTTGAGCGGAACGAATACCGCGACAGCACCGCGCAAGACCTGTATGACGCGGCCCGCATCGTGCAGAACCTTGACAATGTTCACTTCTACCAGCGGACCATGGTCTGCCGCGATGTGGTGGACAACAAGGAGATGGATCTCAACACCCTTTATGCCTGTCTTGCCGGCACATCGAAACATGTCGGCACCAGCATCTTCGATCCGGCCCATGTGGCCGACTGTTTCGAGATGCTGCACATGGTGGCCGGGGGCGAGGACAAGTGGCGCGAACGGCCCTTCGTCAGCAACTCGAACTGCTTTGTCGTGCCGCCGATGAAGTTCGCCGAGGAATCCTGCAAGGTGATGGAGGATTGCATCCGCCGCGGGATGCCGATGCTGCTCTTGTCAGCCGGGCAGGCGGGGGCCACCGCGCCCGCGCCGATTGCGCTGGCCATCGTGCAGGCGGTGGCGGAATGTCTGGCGGGCGTGGTCTATGTCAATGCGATCCGCCCCGGCGCCCCGGCCATCTTCGGCACCTGGCCCTTCGTCAGCGACCTGCGGACCGGCGCCATGTCGGGCGGCAGCGCGGAACAGGCCCTTCTGACCGCCGGTTGCGCCCAGATGCACCGTTTCTATGACCTGCCGGGGGGCGCGGCGAGCGGCATTTCCGACAGCAAGCTGCCCGACATGCAGGCCGGCTGGGAACAGGCGATCACCAATTCGCTGGCCGGCCTTGCCGGGCTGAACATGTGCTATGAGGCGGTCGGGATGCACGCCTCGCTTCTGGGGTTCAGCCTGGAAAGCCTTGTGCTGGGGGATGACATTCTGGGGCAGGTGCTGCGCCTGGTGCGCGGCATTGACGTGACCGAGGATTCCACCAGCATCGAGGCGATGAAAGAGGTCTGCCTGGGCGGCCCGGGGCATTATCTGGGCAGCGACCAGACCCTGCGCCTGATGCAGACGGAATATGTCTATCCCGCCCTTGGCAACCGGATGAGCCCGAAGGAATGGGTCGAGGCGGGCAAGCCGCAGCTTCTGGACAAGGCCATTGCCCGCAAGAACGAAATTCTTGCCAAGGCCGGGTGCATGGTGGACGCTGAGATAGATCGCGCGATCCGCGAACGGTTCAACATCTACTTCAAGTGAGGCGGCCATGATCCCGAAGAACATGACAAAATTCTACATCGACGGCGCCTGGGTCGAACCTTTGTCGAAAGAGCGCGTCGGTGTCGAGAACCCCGCGACCGAAGAGATTGTCTGCGAGGTGGCGCTTGGCAATACGGCCGATGCCGACCGCGCCATTGCCGCCGCCCGCGCCGCCTTTGACGGCTGGACGGTCACGCCGCTGGCCGAACGGATCGCCCTGGTGAAGCGGATTCTCGAGGTTTACAACGCCCGGGCCGAAGACTTTGCGCAGGCCATGTCCACCGAGATGGGCGCCCCCATCACTTGGGCGCGCGAGGCGCAGGTCTGGGCGGGCCAGGTGCATATCGAAAGCACCATCAAGGCCGCGGAAGAGATGACCTGGGAATACATGCGCGGCGATACCCGCATCGTGCATGAAGGCATCGGCGTCTGCGCGCTGATCACGCCTTGGAACTGGCCGATGAACCAGATCGCCTGCAAGGTGGCCCCGGCGCTGATCGCGGGCTGCACCATGGTGCTGAAGCCCAGCGAGATTGCGCCACTGTCGGGCGTTCTGTTCGCGGAAGTCTGCCATGAGGCCGGGGTGCCGAAGGGGGTGTTCAACCTGGTGAACGGCACCGGCCCGGGGGTGGGGGCGCATCTCTCTGCGCATCCGCAGGTGGATATGGTCAGCTTCACCGGATCAACCCGCGCCGGCACGGCGGTGGCGGCGGCGGCGGCACCCACGGTCAAGCGGGTGGCGCAGGAACTGGGTGGCAAGTCGGCCAATATCATCCTGCCCACGGCCGACCTTGAGGCGGCGGTGCGGGGTGGTGTCGAGGGCTGCTTTGGCAATACGGGCCAAAGCTGCGACGCGCCGACCCGGATGTTCGTGCACCGCAGCCAGCATGACGCGGCGCTGGACATCGCGCGGGCCACGGCCGAGGCGGTGGTGGTGGGCGATCCGCAGGACGAAGGCACCACGATGGGGCCGCTGATCAGCCGGTTGCAGTTCGACAAGGTGCAGCGGCTGATCCAGGCCGGCATCGACGAAGGGGCGGTTCTGGTTGCGGGCGGCGTGGGCCGCCCGGCGGGGCTGAACCGGGGCTGGTTCGTGAAGCCCACCATCTTTGGCGGCGTCACCAATGACATGACCATCTCGCGCGAGGAAATCTTCGGGCCGGTGCTGTCGATCCTGCCCTATGATTCGCTGGATGAGGCGATCACCATGGCGAATGACACGCCCTATGGGCTGGCGGCCTATATCGCCGGCCCGGTCGAGGAGGCGCGCGCCGTGGCGCGGCGGCTGCGGGCGGGCACGGTGAACCTGAATTACCCGGCCTGGGACACCTTCGCCCCCTTCGGCGGCTACAAGCAGTCGGGCAATGGCCGCGAATATGCCGACTGGGGCATCCATGATTTCTGCGAAGTGAAGGGCATTGTCGGATGGGGGGCGTGAGATACGGCTATGTCGGCCTTGGCAATCTGGGCGGGCATCTGGCCGCCAGCCTGATCCGGGCCGGCCATTCCGTGACCGTCTATGACCGCGACCCGGCGCTGGCCGCCCGGCACCGCGATCTGGGGGCCGGGGTGGCGGGGTCGGTGGCCGAACTGGCGGGGCAGGTGGACCATGTGTTTACCTGTCTGCCGCACCCGGCAGCTTCCGAGGCGGTGCTGGCCGAGTTGATGACCGGCCTGAAACCCGGCGCGACCTGGATCGAGAATTCGACCCTTGGCCGTGACGATGTGCTGCGGCTGGCGGGGCTGGCGCGGACCTGCGGCGTGCGGATGCTGGAGGCGCCGGTGACCGGCGGCGTGCATCTGGCGGCGCGGGGCGAGATCACCGTGCTGGTGGGGGGCGAGCAGGAGCTTTACGACCTGCACCGCCCGGCCTTGCAGGCGATCGGCAGCCGCATCTTCCACATGGGGCCTTTGGGCAGCGCGGCGGTGATCAAGGTCATCACCAACATGCTGGCCTTCATCCATCTGGTTGCCGATGGCGAGGCGCTGATGCTGGCCAAGCGCGGCGGGCTGGACCTCAAGACCGCGTGGGAGGCGATTGCGGCCTCGTCCGGCACCAGCTTCGTGCATGAAACCGAAGGCCAGTTGATCCTGAACGGCAGCTACGACATCGCCTTCACCATGGATCTGGCGCTGAAGGATCTGGGCTTTGCCATGGGATTTGGCCGCGAATTCGGGGTGCCGCTGGATCTGGCCTCGATCACCAGCCAGACCTTTCTGAAGGGCAAGGCGGTCTATGGCGGGGCCGCGCAATCGACCCAGATCGTCAAGCTTTTGGAAGATGCCCTGGGCACCGACCTGCGGGCCGAGGGGTTCCCGGCGCGGCTGGAGTGAGCGTTGCGCGGCAGGGCGGGCATCGGCGGAGCAAAATCAAAAGGTTGCGCGGGCGGGTGGGGCATCCGTTAAGGGTTGCGCCCGCGCGCCCGGCGGGGAACAGTCGGGCGACATTCGGCCTGTGAACGAGGTTTGCCCATGACCGATTCCCCCGATCAGCGGATTGCGCGGCTGCTGCACCACCGCAAGGCCGGCTTGCGGCAGGGTGATCCGGTGGTGC
The DNA here is from genome assembly GCF_003034965.1 of Fuscovulum blasticum DSM 2131. Taxonomy (GTDB): domain Bacteria; phylum Pseudomonadota; class Alphaproteobacteria; order Rhodobacterales; family Rhodobacteraceae; genus Pseudogemmobacter; species Pseudogemmobacter blasticus. The sequence goes on from NZ_PZKE01000006.1 coordinate 25,002, forward strand.
CGCCGATCACGGCATCGGCCACCTTTCACCTGCCGCATGTTCAGGCGGGCGGGCATTTCTACGGCCGCAACGGCACGCCGACCTGGGATGCGGTCGAGGCGCAGCTTGCGATCCTTGAAGACGCAGAGACGGTCAGCTTTCCCAGCGGCATGGCGGCCATTGCGGCGGCGCTGTTTGCCACGCTCAAGGCCGGCGACCGGCTGGTGATCCCTTCGGATGGCTATTACGTCACCCGCGTGCTGTCAGAGGGGTTTCTCAAGCCGCTGGGGGTGACGGTCAGCCCGTTGCCGACACGCGATTATGCGACGGCGGATTTCACCGGCGTTGCGGTGGTCTATCTGGAAACACCGTCCAATCCGGGGCTTGATGTGGTGGACATCGCTGCCGTGGCCGCGCGGGCGCGGGCGGCGGGGGCCGTGGTGATTGCCGACAACACCACGATGACGCCACTGTTGCAGCGGCCGCTGTATCTGGGCTGCGATCTGGTGGTGGCGGCGGATACCAAGGCACCGGCCGGACATTCGGACGTGCTGTTCGGCCATGTGGCGGGCCGGGACGCGGCGCTGATGGCGCGGGTGCGCGACTGGCGGCGGATGGCGGGGGCGATTCCGGGGCCGTTCGAGGCGTTCCTGGTGCATCGCGGGCTTGAGACGCTGGAACTGCGGCTGTCGCGGATGTGTGCCTCGGCGCAGGTGATTGCCGAACGGCTGGCCGCGCATCCGGCGGTAACCGGGCTGCGGTTCCCGGGCCTGCCGGGCGATGCCTCTTATGCGGTGGCGCGGCGGCAGATGGTGAATGGCGGGTTCCTGATCAGCTTCGAGCTGGCCGATGCGGCGGCGGCCGAGGGGTTCCTGTCGCGCTGCCCGCTGATCGCGCAGACCACCAGCTTTGGCGGCACCCATACGGCCGGCGAACGCCGGGCCCGCTGGGGCGATGCGGTGGCCGAAGGCTTCGTGCGCCTGTCGGTCGGGATCGAGCCGGTCGAGGTGCTGTGGGAGGCCATGGCGGCGGCGCTGGAGGGGTAGGGGCGCACATCTGGCCGGGCGGATCAGGAAACGCATTGCGTTTCCCCGCCCGCAGCACAGCGGCGCGGCAAGACCGGTTCCGCAAGACGTGACAGAGGCCAGCGCCCGTCCCGGCGGGCGAGAAGCGCCCGCCATGGGCGGGGCGGGCGCTGGCCGGGTGCTTTGGGCACCCGGCCCGAAGCGGAGGCGTTTCGAGGTGGCGGCGACAATGGTCGCCGCCAATTCCTCCGGTCACACCGCCTGTTTCCACCCCGCCCGGCGGGGCACGCGCACGGCGATCATCGGTTTCAGCCAGGGTGAGCGGAAACGGTCAAGGTCCAGCGCCTCATGCACGCCGGTGGTTTCCTCGCCGAACAGCCGCGTTGTCACCTGTGAGCGGGAATAGAACGGCGCATCCAGCATCGGGGCGGCCTGTCGGGGCGTGAAGCCCGGATCGGCGCGGGTCTCGCGATGCACCCGCCAGCCCGAGGGTTTGAACGGGGTCAGCGGCGGCGGGTCGATCTGGTTCACCGTGCCATCGGCCAGAACCTCGACCCCCAGCGCCAGCGTGCTGCCGTCGCGGCGGGTGGCGTCGTAGAAGCACAGCGCCCGGTCCTTCATCGGGAAGCGGCCCCAGGTCCAGAAGCTGAAATCGGCCTCCAGCGCGGCCTGGCCGGCATTGGCGTCGAAATAGCCGTGCCCTTCCCAGCGGTGGCCGGGCGAGATGTCCACCTTGATCCGCGCCGTCGGGGCGAAGGGCCGCCAGGTGTGGCGGCCGTCCGGTGTCAGCAGCACCTCGGTCGAGGTCACCGCCTGCGGCGTCAACGTGATGGTGCCGCGCACCGGCCCCACCTTAGGCAAGGCGCCGATCTCGTTCACCTCGACCACCAGTTCGCGCCCTGTCCAGGTCATGGACGAAGGGCCGATGGTCAGGCGGTGGTCTTCCTGCCGCAACGCGGCACGCCCCCGGTCGGTCATGGTGAACCGGCCGGAGGGGCCATAGGTTGCCACGTTCAGGCAGACGTGGTTCTGCGGCGAGGTGCGTCCCGCCCAGGCGTACCAGGGCGAGAACACCGAGCCGATGAAGGCGATTACCGAGACGGCGCGCTGCCCGTCGTCGGAGACGCCGTCGAGGTACCACCAGGCGTAGCCGTCGGGCGCGACGTACGGACGGAACCAAGGTCCGAGACCATCGCGTCGGCCGCGAACTTCCCGGAGCGGGTTGCCATCGGCACCCCCGCCCCCGGATGCGCCCCGCCGCCCGCCAGATACAGGCCCTTCAACTGGCTGCGGGCCTGCGGCTTGGCGAAGGCCGCCAATGTCCCTTCCGGACTGCGGCCGTAGATCGCCCCCTGGCTGGCCGGGAACAGCTCTTCCAGCGTGGTCGGCGTGGTCAGCATGTTCGCGCCCGGCGGCGGGTCGAAGGTCAGACCCATCTCGGCCAGTTTCGGGAAGGTTCTCAGCGCACATGCCTTGGCCTCATCAGGTTCGACGTGCCCAGCCGGGGCGTTGACGATGATTTCGAACCGTTCCAGCGCGCGTGGCGGCTTGCCGATGGCGCGATCCTCGGCGCAGACGTAAAGCGTCGGGTCGTCCTGCGGCTTGCCCGACAGCAGCGGGTCGAACTCGGCCTCGGGGCGTTTCGAGAAGAACAGGTTGTGATGCCCCAGCTTCGCGGCCAGCGGCCCCTTGGGGGTGGCCGCAAAGGCCCAGACCTGCGCCGACAGGCTGCGCGGCCCCACCGCCTTGGGCGGCACAGCGTTCTTGACCTGCGGGCCAAGGTAGCCTTCGGCCAGCGCGGCCGGGTCGCCGTTGAAGATCACGGCCTTTCCGGTCAGCGTCTCGCCCGTTTCCAGGGTCACCGACATGGTGTTGTCGGTCGGGTCGCGTTCGATCTTGCTGGCCTTGGTGCCATAGCGGAACGTCACGCCGTTGCGTTGGGCCAGTTTGGCTACCGCCTTGGCCAGCGCCGACATGCCGCCGTCGATTCCCCAGACGCCATTCGCCTCGGCCTGCCAGATCAGCGACATGACGGCCGGCGTCTTCTGCGGACGGCCGCCGACATAGGTGGCGTAGCGTCCGAAAAGCTGGATCAGGCGCGGGTCCTTGAAATGCGCCTTCAGCAGCGAGGGAAGCGAGCGGCCGGGCACCAGTGCCGACCACAGCTTGGGCGACTTGAGCGCCGCCTTGGCGACCGAGGGGATCTCGGGGCTGGACGACTGCATGACGGGGGCGCGGAAGGTTTTGTAAAGCCCCGAGGTGAGTTGATAGAACTTGCGGAAGCCCGAAGCCTCGTCCTCACCGGCGAACTTCTTGATGGCTTTCTCGGTCATGTCCGGGTCGGCGAACAGGTCGAGCGTCGATCCGTCGGGCCAGAAATGCCGCGCCAGAACGGTTTGCGGCACCAGCCGGACGTGATCGTCCAGCTTTTCGCCGAAGCGTTCGAACAGTTCGTCGAATTCGTTGCGGAAGGTCAGGACGGTGGGTCCGGTGTCAACCGGGCCTGCCACGGTGCGCAGGGTGCGGGCTTTGCCGCCGGGGGCATCGGCCGCCTCGACGACGGTCACGTTCCAGCCCCTTGAGCGCGCGGAAAGGGCAGCGGCGAGGCCACCAAATCCGGCGCCGATGATGATGACGCGAGGGATGTTTTCCATGGCCCCGAGTCTAGGCAAGGGGGCTGTGTTGTCTATAGCGAATTACATGTGTGTGTAAGTTTTGATTTACACTTCCGGCCTTCAGGTGCACAGTGAGCGCCATTCGGCCGAGGCGGCCTGAGAGAGGTGGTCATGGGGATTTCCGAGCGGATCGAAGCGGCGATGGCAGCGGCCATCCGGCTGGGTCAGGGGCAGGGCGAGGCCCCCGCCAGATTGGCGCAAGCCTTGGATTATGCTGTAACTCCTGGCGGTGCGCGCATCCGTCCGACCATCTGCCTGTCGGTCGCGCTGGCCTGCGGAGACGACCGCCCCGCGCTGTCGGATGCGGCCGCGGTGGCACTGGAACTGATCCATTGCGGCAGTCTAGTTCACGACGATCTGCCCTGCTTTGACGACGCCGACATCCGCCGCGGCAAAGCGACGCTGCACCGCGCCTACAGCGAGCCGCTGGCCGTTCTGGCGGGCGACAGCCTGATCACGCTGGCCTTCGAAGTGCTGGCCCGCGCGGGGGGTGTCGCCCCCGACCGCGCGTTGCGGCTGGTGACGGAACTGGCGCAGCGCACCGGAATGCCGGGCGGGATCTGTGCCGGACAGGGCTGGGAATCGGAACCGAAGGTCGATCTGGCCGCCTATCACCGCGCCAAGACCGGCGCGCTGTTCATCGCGGCCACGCGCATGGGCGCGCTGGCGGCAGGACAAGACCCCGAGGCCTGGGAAGAGCTGGGTGACCGGATCGGTGCCGCCTTTCAGGTGGCCGACGATCTGAAGGATGCGCTGGAAAGCCCCGAATCCATCGGCAAGCCCGCCGGGCAGGACGTGGCCCATGGCCGCCCCAATGCTGTGACGGAAATGGGCGTGGCCGGGGCGATTGCCCATCTGAAGGACATTCTGTCCGGGGCCATCGCCTCGATCCCGGCCTGTCCGGGCGAGGCGATGCTGGCCGGCATGGTGCGCGCCTATGCCGAACGCATGACGCCCGTTCACCACCGGACGGCCGCAAGGTGAGCGAGGGCGCGCTGCCGGCGGGCCAGGGCGCGGCGCCGAATCAGGGGCCTGCCACCGCGCAGCCGCTGGACGTGCGCCTTGCCCTGTCGCCACAGTTCCACAAGCTGAGCGTCAAGGTGCCGGGGCTGAAGCATGTCGCCCGCGCCGAGGGCCGGGCTCTGTTCGACCTGATTCAGGGATTCGTGCAAAGCCAGGTGCTGATGGCGCTGGTGGGCACCGGCGCGCTGACGGCCCTGGCCGAGGGCCCGGCCGACAGCCCGCGGCTGGCACGGCTGACCGGCCTGCCGCCCGACCGTGCCGAGGTGCTGTTCCGCGCCGCCGCCGGGCTGAAGCTGATCCGCCGCCGGGCGGGGTGCTGGCAGTTGACACCGCGCGGGGCGGCGTTCCTGGCCGTTCCGGGGCTTGAGGCGATGGTGCGCCATCATACGGCGCTCTATCGCGATCTGGCCGATCCGGTGGCCTTTTTCCGGGGTGAAACCGAAACGGAACTGGCGAAGTTCTGGCCCTATGTCTTTGGGGCCGGGGCCGCCGCCGACCCCGGTCTGGCCGAACGCTATTCGCAACTGATGACCGACAGCATGGGTCCGGTGGCGGAAGACACCCTGCAACTGGTTGATTTCCGTGGCATCACCGAGCTGATGGATGTGGGCGGCGGCAGCGGGGCCTTTCTGGCCGCGGTGGGGGCGGCCTATCCGCAGTTGAAGCTGGCGCTGTTCGACCTGCCCGCCGTGGTGCCCGCCGCCGAGGCGCGGTTCCGCGACGCCGGGATGGCCGACCGGGTGCGTTTGCTGCCCGGATCGTTCCGCGATGATCCGCTGCCGCGCGGGGCCGATGCGATCAGTCTGGTCCGCGTGCTGTTCGACCATTCCGACGATACGGTGGCCAGCCTTCTGCGTGCCGTTCACGTTGCCTTGCCCCCCGGCGGGCGGCTGATCGTGTCCGAAGCAATGGGCGGGGGGAAGGCCCCGGATCGGCATACCGATGTGTACATGGCGGTTTACACCCTGGCCATGCAAACAGGTCGCACCCGCTCGGCCGAGGAAATTGCCGGGATTCTGGCCTCTCTTGGCTATGTCGATGTGAAAATTCACAAGGGATTTCGGGCATTTGTGACTTCGGTGGTCGAGGCGCGGCGCGTCTGACGCGTTTGTGAAGAAAAATGTCCAATCCGTTTGACACTGACGAATGTAAGGCTAGACTTACACCTAAGCAAAAACCGGACGCCTCCCCGAGTCTTGGGGCCGCCCGGGCCAAGAGGGAACCACCGTGAGAACGACTGCCGTCATCCTTGAGGGACCGCGCAAGCTGGGGCTTGAAAGCCTTGGGCTGGTGACGCCCGGACCGGACGACCTGGTGGTCGAGGTGTCCCATTCCGGCATTTCGACCGGCACCGAAAAGCTGTTCTACACCGGCACGATGCCGCCCTTCCCGGGCATGGGCTATCCGCTGGTTCCCGGCTATGAAGCCGCGGGCGAGGTGGTGGAAGCCGGCGCCGATACCGGCTTTCGCGTGGGCGAACGGGTGTTCGTGCCGGGCGCCAACTGCTTTACCGACAATGTGAAGGGCCTGTTCGGGGGCGCGAGCCGCCGGCTGGTGACCAAGGCATCCCGCGTGGCCCGGATCGACGCCGGTCTTGGCGCCGAAGGGGCGCTGCTGGCACTGGCGGCCACGGCCCGTCATGCGCTGGCCGGCTTCAACACCGCGCTGCCCGACCTGATTGTCGGCCATGGCACGCTGGGCCGTTTGCTGGCCCGCCTGACCCTTGCCGCCGGTGCGCCGGCGCCGACGGTCTGGGACACGAACCCCGCCCGCCGCGAGGGCGCGCAGGGCTATGCCTGCATCGCGCCGGAAGACGATCCGCGCCGCGATTACAAGGCGATCTATGATGCTTCGGGCGCCAAGGGCCTGCTGGACCAGTTGGTCATGCGGCTGGCCAAGGGCGGCGAGGTGGTGCTGGCCGGGTTCTATACCGAACCCGTGGCCTTTGCCTTCCCGCCGGCCTTCATGAAGGAAGCCCGCATCCGCATTGCCAGCGAATGGCAGCCTGACGACTTGGTGGCGACGCGGGCGCTGATCGAATCCGGTGCGCTGTCGCTCAAGGGGCTGATCACGCACACCCGTCCTGCCGCGCAGGCGGCCGAGGCCTATGAGACCGCCTTTGGCGACCCGGCCTGCCTGAAGATGATTCTCGACTGGAGTGGCACCGCATGACCCTGGACGTACCGAACCTCAAGGATTTCGACGCCCGTCTGCGCGCCGAGGCCGCAGAAGAACCGACGCTGGAAATCCCGCAAGACCCGCCGTCGAAGAAGACGCAGATCATTGCGATCTATGGCAAGGGCGGGATCGGCAAGTCGTTCACGCTGGCCAACCTCAGCCACATGATGGCCGAGATGGGCAAGCGGGTGCTGCTGATCGGCTGCGACCCGAAGTCCGACACCACCAGCCTGCTGTTCGGCGGCAAGGCCTGCCCGACGATCATCGAAACCTCGACCCGCAAGAAGCTGGCCGGGGAAGAGGTGAAGGTGGGCGATGTCTGCTTCAAGCGCGGCGGTGTCTACGCGATGGAGCTTGGCGGGCCGGAAGTGGGCCGCGGTTGCGGCGGGCGCGGCATTATCCACGGGTTTGAAACGCTGGAGAAGCTGGGCTTCCACGACTGGGATTTCGACTATGTGCTGCTCGACTTTCTGGGCGACGTGGTTTGCGGCGGCTTCGGCCTGCCGATCGCCCGCGACATGGCGCAGAAGGTGATCGTGGTCGGCTCGAACGACCTGCAATCGCTGTATGTGGCGAACAACGTCTGCTCGGCGGTGGAGTACTTCCGCAAGCTGGGCGGCAATGTCGGCGTGGCGGGCCTTGTGATCAACAAGGATGACGGCACGGGCGAGGCCAAGGCCTTTGCCGAAGCGGTGGGGATTCCGATCCTTGCCAGCATTCCCGCCGATGACGATCTGCGGCGGAAATCGGCGAATTACCTGATTGTCGGCAGCCATGCCACCCAATGGGGGCCGCTGTTCGAGGAGCTGGCGATCAATGTAGCCGACGCCCCGCCGCTGCGCCCCCGCCCGTTGAGCCAGGACGGCCTTCTGGGCCTGTTCTCGGCCGAGACGACCGGCGCCGATTTCGTTCTGGAACCGGCCACCGACGAAGACATGCGCGGCAAATACGCGGGCCAGAAGGTCTCGCTGGAAGTGGTGTATGACAATGCTTGATCTCGACGCCCTGACACGTCTGGAAGAAGCCCTGAAACTGCTGGGAACGCGGGGGGTACGGAAGTGACCGACCTGCGCACCGACGTGATGGCCGAAGGCCCCGTCCTGACCGGGGGGGCGTCTGACGCGGCCCTTGGCACGGATGGCCTGGGTTGCCACGCGGGCGCATCGGCGCTGGAGGCTGCGGCCCGTGCGGCGGGCAATTCGGAATTGCTGGACCAGTTCGCCAAGGATTATCCGGCCGGCCCGCATGACAAGCCGCAAAGCATGTGCCCGGCGTTCGGGAGCCTGCGGGTGGGGCTGCGGATGCGGCGGGTGGCGACGGTGCTGTCGGGCAGCGCCTGCTGCGTTTACGGCCTGTCCTTCATCAGCCATTTCTACGGTGCCCGCCGGTCTGTCGGCTATGTGCCGTTCAGCAGCGAAACGCTGGTGACCGGCAAGCTGTTCGAGGACATCCGCGACGCGGTGCATGAACTGGCCGACCCCGACCGCTATGATGCGGTGGTGGTGACCAACCTGTGCGTGCCGACCGCCAGCGGCGTGCCGCTGCGGCTGTTGCCGAATGAAATCAACGGGGTACGCATCGTTGGCATTGACGTGCCGGGGTTCGGTGTGCCCACCCATGCCGAGGCCAAGGACGTGCTGGCCGGCGCCATGCTGAAATATGCCCGGCATGAAATCATGGCCGGCCCGGTGCCGGCGCCTGTGTCGGGGCGCAGCGACCGGCCGACCGTCACCCTGCTGGGCGAGATGTTCCCGGCCGATCCGATGATGATCGGCGCGATGCTGGCGCCCATGGGGCTGGCCGTGGGGCCGACGGTGCCCTGCCGCGACTGGCGCGAGCTTTATGCCGCGCTGGACAGCAAGGTGATTGCCGCGATTCACCCGTTCTACAGCGCCTCGATCCGCGAGTTTCAGGCGGCGGGCCGTGCCATCGTGGGCAGCGCCCCCGTGGGCCATGACGGCACGATGGAGTGGCTGGCAAACGTCGGCGCTGCGTATGATGTAGATGCAGCAAAGGTAGGCGCGGCGCAGAACGCCTTTGGCGCCGCCATCAAGGCCGCGCTGGCCAATGCGCCGATCAAGGGCCGCATCACCCTGTCGGGGTATGAGGGCAGCGAACTGCTGGTGGCCCGGCTGCTGATCGAAAGCGGCGCGGATGTGCCCTATGTCGGCACCGCCTGCGGCCGCACCGAATGGAGCGCGGCGGATCGCGACTGGCTGGAAGCGCGCGGCGTGGTGGTCAAGTACCGCGCCAGCCTGGAAGACGACCTGACCGCGATGGAGGCCTTCAAGCCCGATCTTGCCATCGGCACGACGCCGGTGGTCCAGAAGGCCAAGGAAAAGGCCATTCCGGCGCTGTATTTCACCAACCTGATCTCGGCCCGCCCGCTGATGGGGCCGGCCGGGGCCGGCAGTCTGGCGCAGGTGGTGAATGCCGCCATGGCCGGCAAGGCCCGCATGGCCGGAATGAAAGCCTTTTTCGAAGGCGTCGGCACCGGCGATACGACCGGCATCTGGGAAGGTGCGCCGAACCTGCGCCCCGATTTCCGCGCGATCCACCAGCGCAAGCTGGACAAGGCCGCCAAGGCGGCCAAAGCGCAGGAGATGATCTGATGCTGTTGCAGGATCATGATCGCGCCGGCGGCTACTGGGGGGCAGTCTATGCCTTCTGCGCCGTCAAGGGATTGCAGGTGGTGATCGACGGCCCGGTGGGCTGCGAGAACCTGCCGGTGACCAGCGTGCTGCATTACACCGATGCGCTGCCGCCGCATGAGCTGCCCATCGTGGTGACGGGCCTGGGCGAGGAAGAACTGGGCCGCGAAGGCACCGAAGGCGCGATGAAACGCGCCTGGAAGGTGCTGGACCCGGCGCTGCCGGCGGTGGTCGTCACCGGCAGCATCGCCGAGATGATCGGCGGCGGCGTCACGCCGCAGGGCACCAACATCCAGCGCTTCCTGCCGCGCACCATCGACGAAGACCAGTGGCAATGCGCCGACCGGGCGATGACCTGGATCTTCACCGAATTCGGCATGACCAAGGGCCGGATGCCGCCCGAGGCCGACCGGCCGGACGGGGCAAAGCCCCGCGTCAACATCCTGGGGCCGATGTACGGCACCTTCAACATGGCGTCCGACCTGCACGAGATCCGCCGCCTGGTGGAAGGCATCGGCGCCGAGGTCAACATGGTGATGCCCATGGGCGCCCATCTGGCCGAGATGCGCAACCTGGTGAACGCCGACGCCAATGTCGTGATGTATCGCGAGTTTGGCCGCGGCCTGGCCGAGGTGCTGGGCAAGCCTTACCTACAGGCGCCGATCGGGCTGGAATCGACCACGCTGTTCCTGCGCAAGCTGGGCGAGATGCTGGAGCTGGACCCCGAACCGTTCATCGAGCGGGAAAAACATTCGACGCTGAAGCCGCTGTGGGATCTGTGGCGTTCTGTCACGCAGGATTTCTTTGCCACCGCCAGCTTCGGCATTGTGGCGAACGAGACCTATACCCGGGGCATCCGCCACTATCTGGAAGACGATCTTGGCTTCCCCTGCGCCTTTGCCGTGGCCCGCAAGGCCGGGCAAAAGACCAATAACGAAGAGGTTCGGGCGCTTTTGCGGCAGCACCGGCCGCTGATCGTGATGGGGTCGATCAACGAGAAGATCTACATGGCCGAGATGAAGGGCGGGCACGGTCCTGCGCCCAGTTTCATTCCGGCCAGCTTCCCGGGTGCGGCTATCCGGCGCGCTACAGGCACACCCGTTATGGGATATGCTGGCGCCGTGTACATGTTGCAGGAAGTGTGTAACGGCCTGTTCGATGCGCTGTTCCACATCCTGCCACTGGCATCCGAGATGGACAGTGCGGCGGCCACGCCCACGACGCTTCGGCGCGACATGCCCTGGGACATCGACGCCCAGGCCGCGCTGGACCGGATCGTGGCCGAGCACCCGGTTCTGACCCGCATCTCGGCGGCGAAATCCCTGCGGGACGCGGCCGAGAAGGCCGCCCTCGACCAGGGCGCCGAGCGGGTGGTGTTGGAGGTAGTCGAGGCCCTGCGCGGAGAATCCGCGGGCAGGGGCCCCAGCAAGGGACAAGGAGGGACGGCATGAGTGACCAGACCGCCGGCGAGACCGTCGTGCATCATGCGCAACGCACGCCGAAAACCGAGTTCTACATCTATTTCACCCTGATCTTCGTGGTCGCGATCCCGATCGCCATCGTGAACTGGGTGTTCCGGCTGATTGCCGACCGCCGCCTGCCGGCACAGGGCCCCCTGGCCCGTGCCTGGCGCGAGGCCGGGTCGATCACGCCGGCGATCTTCCGGCCCTAGCGGCCGGAACCCTTCTGCCCCGGGCCCGGAAAGCCAGGACAGAAGCTCGATCTTCCCCGGCCGAAGCGCCCAAGGCCGGGGCAATCGCTCGCCGTATCCCGGATGATCCGGGGTGCGGGGAAACTCGGGGAGGCATCCTGCCGAACCGTGAACCCAGCCGCAGGGGATGCGGTGTCAGTCTGACCATCCGGAGGATAGAATGGCTGATAAATCCGACCTGAGCTTCACAGGTCTTTCTGACGAGCAGGCGCAGGAACTGCACTCCGTGTATATGAGCGGGCTCTGGCTCTTCGTGACCATTGCCGTCATCGCCCATATCGCCGTGTACATCTGGCGTCCGTGGCTCTGAGGAGGAGCAAGCAATGTCCAAATTCTACAAGATCTGGCAAGTGTTCGACCCCCGTCGCGTCTTCGTGGCGCAGGGCGTCTTCCTCTTCCTGCTGGCCGTGATGATTCACCTCATCCTGCTCAGCAAGCCCGACTACAACTGGCTTGACGTCGGTACGGCCAAGTACGGCCGCGGCGAAGCCGCTGCGGTCGTCACCCCGTAAGGGACCGGCCTCTGTTGCGGGCGGCAAGCTGATGGGCCTGCCGCCCGCGACGATACGCGCGATTTCACACGGAGAAGCTGCTTCCATGCGCCAGGGAGGCAGGAATATCCGGCAAAAGCGGAGAGGGAAGCATGGCACTGCTCAGCTTCGAACGAAAATACCGCGTGCCGGGAGGCACGCTGGTCGGCGGGAATCTGTTCGACTTCTGGGTCGGCCCTTTCTACGTCGGCTTCTTCGGCGTCACGACATTCTTTTTCGCGGCGCTTGGCACACTTCTGATTCTTTACGGAACGGCGATGGAGGGGGTCTGGAACCCTCAGCTCATCTCGATCGAACCGCCGTCGGTTGAGAACGGCCTGGCCTTCGCGCCGCTTGCTGAAGGCGGCCTTTGGCAGTTGATCACGATCTGCGCGCTGGGGGCCTTCATCAGTTGGGCGCTTCGCGAGGTCGAGATCTGCCGCAAGCTTGGCATCGGGCTTCACATCCCCTTCGCCTTCAGCTTCGCGATCCTGGCCTATGCGGTTCTGGTCGTGTTCCGGCCGCTGCTGATGGGCTCATGGGGCTATGCGTTCCCCTACGGGATCTGGACGCACCTCGATTGGGTCTCGAACACCGGCTACACCTACGGCAACTTCCACTACAACCCGGCGCACATGCTGGGGATCAGCTTCTTCTTCACCACGGCGCTGGCTCTGGCGCTGCACGGTGCCCTGGTTCTGTCGGCCGCCAACCCTGAAAAGGGCCAGGAAATGAAAACGGCCGACCACGAGGACACGTTCTTCCGCGATCTGGTCGGCTATTCGATCGGGACGCTGGGCATCCACCGTCTGGGCCTGCTTCTGGCGCTGATGGCGGTGTTCTGGTCCGCGGTCTGCATGATCATCACGGGCACGATCTGGTTCGATCAGTGGAGCAACTGGTGGTACTGGTGGGTTGAGCTGCCCTGGTGGGTCGACATTCCGGGAGGCGTAAATGGCTGAGTATCAAAACATCTTCACGCAAGTCCAAGTCGGCGGCGCACCCGAAATGGGTCTGGTCGAAGGCGTGGACCTGTCAAACCGGACCAAGGGCACCACGAACTGGACGCTGCTTGGCTGGTTCGGCAACGCCCAGATCGGACCGATCTATCTTGGCGGCTGGGGCACTGTCTCGCTCATCTCGGGCGTGCTGTGGTTCATGACCATCGGGGCCTGGTTCTGGTACGAGGCGGGCTTCAACCCGGCCGTGTTCATGCGCGATCTGTTCTATCTGTCGCTTGACGCGCCGGATGCCAAATACGGCCTGGGTGTGCCCAGGGACGCGGAAGGCATCATGTGGTTCATCGCCTCGTTCTTCATGTTCGTGGCGGTCTGGTCCTGGTGGATCCGCACCTATACCCGGGCTGCGGCCCTGGGCATGGGCAAGCACACCGCCTGGGCCTTCCTGTCGGCGATCTGGCTCTGGATGGTGCTGGGCTTCATCCGCCCGATCCTGATGGGAAGCTGGTCGGAAGCCGTGCCTTACGGCATCTTCACCCACCTCGACTGGACCAACAACTTCAGCCTGACCTACGGCAACCTGTTCTACAACCCCTTCCACGGCCTGAGCATCGCCTTCCTCTACGGATCGGCCCTGCTGTTCGCCATGCACGGGGCGACCATTCTGGCGGTCTCGCGCTTCGGCGGCGACCGCGAGCTGGAACAGATCGTTGACCGCGGGACGGCGGCCGAACGTGCGGCGCTGTTCTGGCGCTGGACCATGGGCTTCAACGCCACGATGGAAGGTATCCACCGTTGGGCGTGGTGGTTCGGGGTTCTGGTCACCCTGACCGGCGGTATCGGCATCCTGCTGAGCGGCACGGTTGTGGACAACTGGTATGTCTGGGCGCAAGTCCACGGCTACGCCCCGGTCAACTGAGGAGCGGATCATGGCTGAGTACAACTACTCTCACGAGCCGAATGCGGTGATCAACCTGCGCGTCTGGGCCCTTGGTCAGATGGTGTGGGGGGCCTTCCTGGCCGCCGTCGGTGTTGTCGTGGTGATCTGCCTGCTGGTCGGCACCTATCTTGCTGGTCTGCTGTTGCCCGAGCAAAGCAAGCAGGCACCTTCGCCTTATGGCGCGCTCGAGATCGTTCAGACCATCGACGTTGCCTGATGAAATCTGCGGGTGGGCGGCTCCGGTTCCGGGACGCCGCCCCCCGCTTCCGCCGTTCGGGCCATTTCGCCGGCCCGGATCCGGGGCGCAACCACAGCCCGGTTCCCTTCCTGTTGGCGACAGGGACCTGGTGCCGTGTGGTTCTTCCACACGGCACTTTTTTCATTCATGCCCCTGACAGGGGCGGCTCATTGGAGGACGCAACCATGAGCGCGACACCGACCCCGAAACCGATCCTTGACCGGGTTGCCAGCCCGAGCGACATGAAATCGCTGACCGACGCCGAGCTTGGCCGCCTGGCCGAGGAGCTGCGGCGCGAGACCATAGAGGTGGTCAGCCAGACCGGCGGGCATCTGGGGTCATCTCTGGGCGTGGTCGAACTGACGGTGGCAATTCATGCCGTGTTCGACACGCCGCGCGACAAGCTGGTCTGGGACGTGGGCCACCAGTGCTATCCGCACAAGATTCTGACCGGGCGGCGCGACCGGATGCTGACGCTGCGGCAGGCGAACGGGCTGTCGGGGTTCACCAAACGGTCGGAATCGGAATATGACCCGTTCGGGGCCGCCCATTCCTCGACCTCGATCAGCGCGGCGCTTGGCTTTGCCGTGGGGCGTGAGCTGGGGATGCCGGTCGGCGATACCATCGCGGTCATCGGCGACGGGTCGATCACCGCCGGCATGGCCTATGAGGCGCTGAACCACGCCGGCCACCTGAAAAGCCGGATGTTCGTGATCCTGAACGACAATGACATGTCGATTGCCCCGCCGGTGGGGGCGCTGTCGCGCTATCTGAACGATATTGCCGCCAAGGGCCCCTTTGCCATGCTGAAGGCCGCCGCCGAGGGGATCGAGGCGCATCTGCCCGGCCCGGTGCGCGAAGGCGCCCGCCGCGCCCGGCAAATGGTGACGGGGATGCCCGGCGGCGGCACGCTGTTTGAAGAGCTGGGCTTTGAATATGTCGGCCCGATTGACGGCCATGACATGGAGCAGTTGCTGGGCACGCTGCGGGCGGCGCGGGCACGGGCGCGCGGGCCGGTGCTGATTCATGCGGTCACGGTCAAGGGCAAGGGCTATGCCCCGGCCGAGGGGGCCGACGACAAGTATCATGGCGTGGCGAAATTCGACATTGCGACCGGCGCGCAGGTGAAATCGAAGTCGAACGCGCCGTCCTATACCTCGGTCTTCGGCAATACGCTGACGGAAGAGGCCGCGCGCGATCCGCGCATCGTGGCGATCACCGCCGCCATGCCGGGCGGCACCGGGCTGGACATCATGGCGCGGCGCTTTCCGGCGCGGGTGTTCGATGTGGGCATTGCCGAACAGCATGGCGTGACCTTTGCCGCCGGTCTGGCCGCGGCGGGGATGCGGCCCTTCTGCGCGATCTATTCCAGCTTCCTTCAACGTGGCTATGACCAGATCGTGCATGACGTGGCCTTGCAGAACCTGCCGGTGCGGTTCGCCATCGACCGGGCCGGTCTGGTGGGGCAGGACGGCGCCACCCATGCCGGTGCGTTTGACACCGCGATGCTGGCCAACCTGCCGAACATGGTGGTCATGGCCTGCGGAGACGAGGCCGAGCTGGTGCATATGGTCGCCACGGCGGTGGAGTTCGACGCCGGTCCCATCGCCTTCCGCTATCCGCGCGGCGAAGGGGCGGGGGTCGAGATGCCGTCACGCGGCACGCCGCTGGAGATTGGCCGGGGCCGGGTGGTGCGCGAGGGGACCGATGCCGCGATCCTGTCTTTCGGGGCGCATCTGTCCGAGGCGCTGGCCGCCGCCGAGATGCTGGAGGCGGAGGGGATTTCGCTGACCGTGGCCGATGCGCGCTTTGCCAAGCCGCTGGACACGGCGCTGATCGACCGGCTGATCGACAGCCATGCCGGGCTGTTCACGCTGGAACAGGGGTCTTCGGGCGGGTTCGGGGCGCAGGTGCTGCACCATCTGGCGGCGACCGGCGGGCTGGACCGGGGCCGGGTGGTGCGCACGCTGATGCTGCCGGACAAGTTCATTGACCAGGCCAGCCCGGCGCAGATGTATGCCTGGGCCGGGCTGACGGCGGCGGACATCGCGGCCTCGGTCCGGGGGGCGCTGGCGCGGGACAAGGTGGCGCGGATGCCAAGCCGCCCCCGCGCCGTCTGACGCGCCGTCTGACCGGAGCGTCCGGAGTTCTGGACAAAAGACCGGGGCCGTCGCAGGCTTTTCGGGATTTGATCCGATTCTTGAGGCGCAGATGTGGGATTTCAGTATCGGCCAGGCTCTGGCCCTGATGGCGCGCACCGCGCCTTTCGTCCTGTTCCGGGTGCTGGTCTATTTCGCGGTCTCTGCCGCCTTCGTGGTGGTGACGGGCACCGGGGCGGGCATCGGCTATGGCGTGGGCCTGTTCGGGGATGAGGACTTCCGAACCTCGGCCACGGTTTACGGCGCCATCAGCGGCTTCGGCCTGACGGCGGGCGTGATCTTCTTCCTGCGCGACTATCTGCTGTATCTGGTCAAGGCCGGGCATCTGGCGGTGATGGTCGAGCTGATGGAGGGCCGCGAGGTGCCGGGCGGGCAGGGGCAGGTGGCCTGGGCGCAGGGCGTGGTGCGCGAACGCTTTGGCACCGCCAGCGCGCTGTTCGGGCTGGATGTGCTGATCCGCGGCGTGGTGGGGGCGGTGACGGGGCTGTTGCAGGGCATCCTGTCCTTCCTGCCGATTCCGGGGCTGGACCGGCTGGCCGCGGCGCTGCGCGCCTATCTGAAGATCGCCGCCGGGCTGATTGACGAGGTGATCCTGGCGCAGATCCTGCGCACGCGGTCGGACAATCCGTGGAAGACCGGGCAGGAGGCGCTGGTGCTGTATGCCCAGAACGCCCGGCCGCTTCTGGTGAATGCGGCCTGGCTGACGCTGATTGTCTGGGTGCTGTCGCTGCTGGTGTTCCTGGTCATGCTGGCGCCGGCGGCCGCGGTGGTCTGGCTGATCCCCGGCCCGGCGACCGGCGGGATGATGGTCTTTGCCATCCTGTTCGCCTGGGCGGTGAAGGCGGCGCTGATTGAACCTTTCGCGCTGGCCTGCATGTTGCAGGTGTATTTCAAGGTGACGGAAGGGCAGCAGCCCGACCCGGACTGGACCGCCCGGCTGTCGCAGGCTTCGGACAAGTTCCGCAGCATGGGCGAAAAGGCCGCCGGTTGGGTCACGGGGCGCCGGTCCGCGCCGCCGGCGGCCTGATCCGCCGCGCCTTGCGGATCACAGCTTTGCGCAAATCGCGGCTGGGGGGCTGGCATATTTGCTTGCCCTGCGTCAGAAAGGCCGCGAAGGCGGTTGCCGCCCCCTTGGGGTTGTGGCAGATATTCATTAGGCGCAATCTAAACCGAAGGGTTCAGAATGACCGACTATGCTGAGCGGCGCGTGACGATGGTGGACACCCAGGTCCGCCCTTCGGACGTGACCAAGTTTCCGATCATCGACGCCATGCTGTCGGTCCCGCGCGAGGTTTATGTGCCCGCTGACCGGCGCGAGGCCGCCTATATCGGCGACAATGTGGACATCGCGCCGGGCCGGGTGGTGCTGGACCCGCGCGTTCTGGCCAAGATCCTGGACGCGCTGGATATTCAGCCCGACGAGATGGTTCTCGATCTGGGCTGCGGGCTGGGCTATTCGGCGGCGGTGATCGCCCGGCTGGCCGAGACCGTGATCGCGGTCGAGGAGGATGAGGCGCTGGCCGCCGAGGCGCAGCGCATCCTGTCGGAGCAGGGCGTGGACAATGCCGTGGTCTTTGCCGGCCCGCTGGCCGCAGGCGCGGCGAAGCACGGCCCCTATGACGCGATCACCCTGCAAGGCGGCATCGAGGAATTGCCCGAGGCGCTGGCGGCCCAGCTCAAGGAAGGGGGCCGGATCGCGGCCATCATCCTGGAAGGGGCGCTTGGCACCGTGAAGATCGGCTTCAAGCGTGATGGCGTGATTGCCTGGCGTTTTGCCTTCAATGCCACCGCCCCGCTGCTGCCCGGCTTTGCCGCGCAGCGGGCTTTTGCCCTGTAATAAAGGCGCGGGCCGTCCCGGCCCGCCGACCCGGAAAGACCGGCCCCGCGCGGGGCGCGCAGGAAGGACAGTCGTGATGCGGATGTGGTTGAAGGCCCTTGTTCTTGGATCGGCATCGCTGACGATGACCTTGCCGGCCGCGGCGGAAACGCTGGCCGATGCGCTGACGGCGGCCTATCGCAATTCGCACCTGCTGGACCAGAACGAAGCCGTGCTGCGGGCCGCCGATGAAGATGTGGCGGTGGCGGTGTCGTCGCTGCGCCCGGTGGTCAGCTATGTGGTGAACTGGGGCAAGAGCTATGCCAATTACACCACCGCCGGGGTGCATGTTTCGGGCGACACGCTGGCCACGTCGGTTTCGCTGTCGCTGGACCTGATGGTGTTCGACTTTGGCCGCACCAAGGCCCAGATCGCGATTGCCGAGGAAAGCGTGAAGGCCACGCGGCAGGCGCTGGTGGGGGTTGAGCAGGATGTGCTGCTGGCCGCCGTGCAGGCCTATGTGGATGTGAAGCTGGCCGAAGAGATTGTCGCGCTGCGGCAATCGAACGTGCGGCTGATCACGCAGGAATTGCGCGCCGCGCAGGACAGGTTCGAGGTGGGCGAGATCACCCGCACCGACGTTTCCATCGCCGAAGCGCGGCTGGCGGCTTCGCGCGCCTCGCTGGCGGCGGCCGAAGGCACGCTGATGGTGGCACGCGAATCCTACAAGGCGGCGACGGGGGCCTATCCGGGCCGTCTGGCCGCGCTGCCGCCCAGCCCGAAGATTGGCAAGACCATTGACGAGGCGCGGTCGGTTGCGATGAAGACGCACCCCGCCATCCGGCAGGCGCAGCATCAGGTGACGATCGCCGACCGCTCGGTCGAACTGGCCGAAGCGTCGATGAAGCCGTCGATCGGGCTTGGCGTTTCGATCAGCAATACCACGGTGCAGGACCGCTTTTCCGCCGATGCCGGGTTGCAGATGAGCCAGACGTTGTATGCGGGCGGCAAGCTGTCGGCGCTGTATCGCAAGTCGCTGGCGCAGAAGGAAGGCGCGCGGTCGGCGCTGAAGCAGACCGTGGTGCAAATCGAACAGAACCTTGGCAATGCCTGGGCCAACCTTGCGGTCTATGGCGCGTCGATCAAGGCGACGACGGCGCAGATCGAAGCGGCGCAATCGGCCTTTGACGGCGTGCGCGAGGAAGCCAGCCTTGGCGCCCGCACCACGCTGGACGTGCTGGATGCCGAACAGGAACTGCTGGACGCCCGCGCCTCGCGGCTGGAGGCCGAGGCGAACCGCTATGTGGCGGTTTATCGGGTGCTGGCGGCGATGGGTCTGCTGACCGTTGATCACCTGAAGCTGGGCATTCCGACCTATGACCCGGATGCCTATTACGATGCGGTGAAACGGGCCCCGGCCACGTCTTCGCGCGGCAAGAAGCTGGATGCGATCATGGAGAAGGTCGGGCGCTGATCCGGCCCCGCACCGCAGCCTGTGACATGTCTTTGCGGCCGCCCTTGGGGCGGCCGTATTGCTTTGTTAACGTGGAACCCGACGGTTCCTTGTGCCAGAGCCCGGTTCTGGCTAGACTGGCCGCCACGGGAACGCAGAAGACCAACAGGCAGAGCAGAATGGCCGACTCCATGAAAACGCAGGAAATTGAGGATGTTCTGACCTCGATCCGGCGTCTGGTTTCAGAAGACCTGCGGCCGGCGCCCCGGCCGCTGACGCGCCCTGCGGGCAGGCTGGTGCTGACCCCGGCGCTGCGGGTCGAGGCGCCGGTGGCATCGCCCGGCGTGCTGCGGCTGACCGGCGCGGCGCTGGTGCGCCCGCCTTCGGGCGGCGATGCCGGTTATGTGGAAGAGATCGAGACCCCGCCCGCGCCGGCACCCGAGGTGCGCGGCCACTGGACGGCGGAAACCATGCCCGAGGTGACCTGGCTGGCCGGGGAAGAACCGTGGGAGCCGTCCGAGCCGCTTGCCTTCGTGGCGCATCGCCGTGTGTCCGCAACGCCGGTGCCTCAGGCCGATGACACCGGCAAGGCTGAGATGATCCGCCAGCTTGCCGCCGAGGCATTGCTGGAGGAAGCCGCGGAAGATCCGGCGGCGCCGTCGGGGCAGGGGGCCACGCCGGATGTGCTGGTGCTGACCGACCCCGCGTTGCCGATGGATGAGGGCTTGCGTGACATGGTGCGCCAGATCATCCGCGATGAGCTGGCCGGCCCGCTGGGCGAGCGGATCACCCGCAACGTGCGCAAGCTCGTGCGCATCGAACTGCGCCGCGCATTGGCGTCGCGCGACTTCGAATAACCGCCATCAAAGGCCAGAAATGCAAAAGGCGCGCCCGGGGCGCGCCTTGCATGGGTCTGTCTGGCAGACGGCGGTCAGGCCGCTTCGGCGTGGTCGGCGTCCAGCGCCGCCCGGCGTTCCGATTCCTCACGGCTGAGGGCGACGGAGGTCCGGATGCCCTTGGACACGAATTCCATCAGGCCTTTCACCACACGCTCGTTCGGGTCAATCCCGGCACAGGACAGCACTTCACGGCCATCGCGCGACCGTGCCCAGCGGGCGATCTGCTCGGGGCCGTTGCCGTATTTCTTGTCATCGGCAATCGCATCGTCCAGGGCAGCCAGAACGACCGCAGCGAAAAGCTTGCGCGCCCGCGCACCCTGTTCGAAGTTGAAAGCCGTGCTGTCGATGGAGTCCAGCATCACAGGTTCCTTGAATTCCGGTCTTGTTCTTGTCTTTTACCGCGCCTTGCGCTTGTAACGACTTGATTACGATTCTGGGCTTCCAGTTTGGAATGACAGCCATGTGCTAAGTGCATGGCTTGCCGGGGTGCCACATCATCTAGTCGTCACCTTGCGGGCGGGAAAACCAGATATGGGACACCTGTCGAGTCTGTCAACCGTTTGGTAAGGTTTTTCAGGTTTTCCGGGGTTATTCGGGGAAAACCCCGGATGAGCCGGCCAGAAGGGGGCCTTCGGCCTGATCGTGGCGCAGATAGGCCAGCGCCCGGTCGCCGGCGACGGTGCCAAGACGGCCGACCACCCGGTCGCCCGCCATGACCGGCGTGCCGGGGGCGGAGGGGCCGTCCAGCCGCACCTGCCGCAGACCCTTGCGCAGTTCGGTCTTGTGTTTCATCCGCGCGGTGACTTCCTGGCCGACATAGCAGCCCTTGCGGAAGTTCACGCCGTTCAGCCGCTCGAACCCCATTTCCAGGATGTAGCTGTCATCTGGCAGCAGATCGTCGGGGTATTCCGGCACGCCCGCCGCCACCCGCAGCGCCGCCCAGTCGGTAACGGCGGGGCCGCCCGTGTCGGGGCCATAGGCCCGCCAGCCCAGTGAGGGGGCGCGCGGGTCGGGCAGGGCGCCCGCCGGGGCGGGGCCGGTGCCACGGGTGACGTGCAGACCATCTGCCGGGGCGATCTGCACATCGGCGCGCAGGCGATACATCGTCAGCCGTTTCAGTGTGCTGGCCGCCAGCGGTTCGGGAATGTCGATCAGAAAGCTGTCGTCGTCACCTTCGCGGCGGATCACGAAGAAATCGGCCAGATACTTGCCTTGCGGCGTGAGGAACCCGGTCCAGACCAGCCCCGGCCCGCGCCCCAGCGGCAGCACGTCATTGGTGACCAGCCCTTGCAGGAAGGTCAGCACATCCTTGCCGGTCAGCCGCCAGAGGGTGCGCCCCGCGATGCCTTCGCCCGCCATGTCTTGACCTGTCATCCGAACACTCCTTTCCCGCAGATATAGGGCGGGCGGGGCGGCGGGCGAAAGGGTCAGTCGCGGAATTGCAGCGCGTGCAGGCTGGCGTAGGTGCCGTTGCGGGCGATCAACTGGTCATGGGTGCCTTGTTCCACCACCCGGCCCCGGTCCAGCACCACGATCTTGTCGGCATCGCGCACGGTGGCCAGACGGTGGGCGATGACCAGCGTGGTGCGGCCCTGCTGCGCCTGGGCCAGCGCCGCTGTCACGGCGGTTTCCGAAGCCGCATCCAAGGCCGAGGTCGCCTCGTCCAGCAGCAGGACCGGCGCATCGGCCAGAAGCGCCCGCGCAATGGCGATGCGCTGCCGCTGCCCGCCCGAGAGCGACGATCCGCGCGGGCCGGCGGGGCTGTCCACGCCAGAGGGGAGGGCTGCGATGAATTCCATCGCATGGGCATCGCGCAGGGCCTGCCGCATACGCGGCTCGTCAATGCCGTCGCGGCCCAGAACAAGGTTCTCGCGCAGGGTTTCATCAAAGAGCGCGGCTTCCTGCGTGACGGCGGCAAACAGGCGGCGCTGGTCGGGCAGGGTCATCCCCGCCGCATCGGCGCCGCCGATCACGATGCGCCCCGAGGACGGATCGGCCAGCCCGGTCAGCAGATGGAACACGGTCGTCTTGCCCGCGCCCGAGGCGCCGACCAGCGCCGTCACCTTGCCGGCTTCGGCGGTGAAGGTCAGGCCCTGCAGGACCGGCTGGTCGTCATAGGCAAAGCGCACGTCATCGAACACGATTTCCGGCGGCACCTGCGCCGGCAGGGCGCGGCTTTGTGCCGGGCGCGTGGTGGCGGGCCGGGTGTCGAACAGTTCATACAGCCGCTCCAGCGAGGCGCGGGCGATCTGCCAGCTTCCGGCAAGGTCCGAGATGCGGCGGATCGGCTGGAAGGTCAGCGCCATGGCGGTGAAGAAGGCCATGAACTCGCCGGTGGTGCGTTCGCCCGCAACCACCTGCGAGCCGCCCAGCATCAGCACCGCGAAAAAGCCGATGCCGGTGACGATATCCACCAGCGCCGGCATCGCCGCGCGTCCGACGGCCGATTTCACCTCGGCCCGGACGATGCGCGCCACGATCTGCGAGAAGCGCCCGGTCTGGTAGCTTTCCATCCGGTTCAGCTTGACCTGCTGGATGCCGTGGAACACCTCGTCCAGCCGGGTAGAGCGCAGGCCGGACTGCACCCGCATGTGCAGGGTCTTGCGCCGGACATAGCGTTGCAGCACCAGCGCCGGCAGCAACAAGAGCGGCGCCCCGACCAGCGCGGCCAGCGTCCAGACCACATCAATCCGCAGGGCCACCACCAGCAGGCCCAGAAGCGACACCGCATCGCGCGCGACGCCCACAAGCACCATCTGCGCCGCCCCCTGCGCGGCCGAGGTATCGGCCTGCACCCGGTCGATCAGCGTGCCGGGCGGGTTCTTCTGGAAGAACGCGCCATCCAGCGTCAGCAGATGGCCCAGGAGCGCCACCTGCATTTCGGCGGCCGTTTCATTGTTGACCCGCGCGATCAGCCAGCGGCCCAGGATCGAGGTGACGGCCCGCAGGACGAACAGCGCCAGAATCCCGCCGCCGACCAGTGTCAGCGCCGACATGGACTTGGCGGCGAACACATCGTCGAACAGCGGTTGCAAGAGCCAGGACAAGAGCCCCAGCGTTGACCCTTCGATCACCGACAGCAGCATTGCCAGCAGCAGAAGCCCCAGCCGCTTGCGCAGGAAGCTGCGCCAGTAGCGGCGGAAAAGCTGCGGGGAAGGGGGCGGTTCGGCCAAGGCATTGTCCCGTCTGGGTTGTCTGACGCGTGTAGCCCATGCGGGGCCCTGGCTCAAGCGGCACGGGGGCGGCGGCAGTGGCCGGGCCGTTGACGATGCGGGGGCGGGGGGCTAGCCATGACCCGACGCCGCGTCTGCGATCCCCCAAGGAGTTTCCCCGAATGAGCCTTGCCCACGGCCACCCCTATCTGGCCATTCCCGGCCCCTCGACCATGCCCGACCGGGTGCTGCGGGCAATGCACCGGGGCAGCCCGAACATCTATGAAGGGCCGCTGGTCGAGATGGTTGCCGGGATCTGGCCCGATCTGCGGGCCGTTGCGGGCACCACCCAGCATGTCGCGGCCTATATCGGCAATGGTCATGCCGGGTGGGAAGCGGCGAATTCCAACCTGTTCTCGCGCGGGGAAACCGCGCTGGTGCTGGCCTGCGGGCAGTTCGGCCAATCCTGGGCGGCCCATGCCCGCGCCATGGGCATCGAGGTGCAGGTCGAGGATTTCGGGCGCCAGTCGCCCGCCGATCCGGCCCGGCTGGAACAGATCCTGCGCGCCGACCGCGAGCACCGCATCAAGGCGGTGCTGACGACGCATGTCGATACCGCCACCACGCTGCGCAACGACATTCCCGCCCTGCGCGCCGCGATTGATGCCGCCGGTCATCCGGCGCTGTTCGCGGTGGATTGCATCGCCTCGATGGGCTGCGATGAATACCGGATGGACGACTGGGGCGTCGATGTCACCGTGGCGGCCAGCCAGAAGGGGCTGATGACGCCGCCCGGTCTAGCCTTCGTCTGGTTCTCGGAAGCGGCGAAACAGCGCTGCGGGCAGGGCGACATGGCGTCGCCCTACTGGCGCTGGGGGCCGCGGGCGGAACCGGCCGAGTTCTGGCAATACTGGGACGGCACCGCGCCGACGCATCACCTGTTTGGCCTGCGCGAGGCGCTGACCATGCTGCTGCATGAAGAGGGGCTGGCGCAGGTCTGGGCCCGTCACGATGCGCTGGCCCGCACCGTCTGGGCCGCGTTCGAGGCCTGGGGCGCGGGCAACCCTGCCATTGCGCTGAACGTGGGCCAGCCCGACTGGCGCGGCCGTTCGGTCACGGCGGCGCGGTTCGGCGGCGATGCGGCCACCCGGCTGCGCCGCTGGTGCGAGACCCGCGCCGGGGTGACGCTGGGCATCGGCCTTGGCGCCGGCACGCCGGAAGACCCCAACGCCGATGGCGCGCTGCGCGTGGCGCATATGGGCCATGTGAACGCCCATATGACGCTGGGCGTGCTGGCGGTGATGGAGGCCGGGCTGAAGGCGCTGGGCATCCCGCATGGCAAGGGCGCGCTGGAGGCCGCCGCGCAGGTGGTGGCCGACCGGGCCTGAGGGGCCCCGTGCTGCTGTCAGAAGGGAGATGCTCTGGCCGGGTTGAGAGCGGCGTCAGCCGCCCCGGCCAGCGCCCGACCGCCCCATGGGCGGGCGCTTTTGCGCTGTCGGTTCTTCGTTCGGTTGGTGGGAGAGGCCGCACCATAAAGCGCCGGCCTCGCGCCGTTGGAAACGCCCACCCGCGGTCGGGGGCTGGCCTGACGGTGTGGCAAGAGGAGGGGGCGCTGAACGGACGGTGCCAATAAGGCGCCCTGTCTCCCCCGTCAGAACAGAAGTCCCGGCCGGGTTAACAGCCGCGAAGCGGCCCCGGCCAGCGCCCGACCGCCCCCGGGCGGGCGCTTTTGCGCTGTGGGTTCTTCGTACAGCCCGTAGGAGAGGCCGCCCATAAAGCGCCGGCGTCGCGCCGTTGGAAGCGCCTACCCACGGTCGGGGGCAGGCCTGACGGTGTGGCAGGAACGGTGGGCGGCTTTGAGCCCATAGCAGTCACTTACAAGGCTCGCTAAGGTACTGGCCTGCGCGTGCGAACCTGTCCTTTGAGAAAGCCGGTCATGGCCGAAAACACTTACACAGTCGTCAAACGAACCCCCACTGTTGCGGAATATATGCAACTTCGCGCCGCGGCGGGCTTGAGCCCATTTTCCGAAGAGGCTGCCGCGAAAGGCCTGGCAGGCACGATCTTTGCCATAGTGCTTGAGCAGGGGGATCGCGTCGTGGGGATGGGCAGGCTGATCGGAGATGGTGGGTGCTTTTTCCAGATCGTTGATATTGCCGTGAACCCCTCGGATCAGGGGCTGGGGCTGGGCAAGACGATCATGCGAGAGCTTATGGAGTTCGTCACAACCCAACTTCCGGCATCAGCGTATGTCAGTCTCATAGCAGACGTGCCGGCCAATCAGCTCTACAAGAAGTTCGGCTTCGTCGAGACTGCACCCAGATCTCTCGGGATGGCTCGCCGAGCGCGGTAGCCGAACCTCCGCTCCGCCCCGCACAGCAACCGCCGGCCCGCCATTGCGGCCTGACCGGCGGTTGCGGGAATTGTCTGCGGATCAGGCGCCGCGGGAGAGGGCGGCGACGCCGGTGCGGGCCAGTTCGCGCAGGCCCAGCGGGCGCAGCAGTTCGGCCAGGGCGTCGATCTTTTCCGGGGTGCCGGTGATTTCGAAGATGAAGCTTTCCAGCGTCGAATCCACCACCTTGGCGCGGAAGATCTCGGCCAGGCGCAGGGCCTCGATCCGGGCGTCGCCCTTGCCGGCCACCTTGAACAGCGCCAGTTCGCGCTGCACGCTGGGGCCTTCGACCGTCAGGTCGTGCACGGCGTGAACCGGAACCATCCGGCTGAGCTGCGCCTCGATCTGGTCGATCACCGCCGGCGTGCCGCGGGTGACGATGGTGATGCGCGAGCGGTGGCCGGTGTGGTCGACCTCGGCCACGGTCAGGCTGTCGATGTTGTAGCCACGGCCCGAGAACAGGCCGATCACGCGGGCCAGCACGCCCGGTTCGTTTTCGACGATCACAGCCAGGGTGTGGCTTTCCTCGACCTCGACATGGCTGTCGCGTAGGTCATAGGCGGAATGGCTGGAAGCGCCCTTCTTGATGTTCAAGGCCGACATGCGGCTTTCCCTTCTGCAAATATTCCACGGGGGGCCGGGGGCGCGACGCCCCCGGTTCCGACATCTCAGACCAGAGCCGCGCCGGCCTTGAAGGCCTCGGCATCGGCCGAGAGCAGCATTTCGTTATGCGGCTTGCCCGACGGGATCATCGGGAAGCAGTTCTCGTGCTTCTCGACCAGGCAATCAAAGATCACCGGCCCGTCATAGCGGATCATTTCCAGGATCGCGTCGTCCAGATCCTTGGGATCGCTGCACTTGATGCCCTTGCAGCCGAAAGCCTCGGCCAGCTTGACGAAATCGGGCAGGCTCTCGCTCCAGCTTTGCGAATAGCGTTCGCCATGCAAGAGTTCCTGCCACTGGCGCACCATGCCCAGGCGTTCGTTGTTCAGGATGAACTGCTTGACCGGCGCGCGGAACTGCATCGCCGTGCCCATTTCCTGCATGTTCATCAGCCAGGACGCCTCGCCGGCGACGTTGATCACCAGCGCCTGCGGGTGGGCGATCTGCACGCCGATGCTGGCGGGCAGGCCATAGCCCATGGTGCCAAGGCCGCCCGAGGTCATCCAGCGGTTGGGGTCTTCGAAGCCAAGGAACTGCGCCGCCCACATCTGGTGCTGGCCCACTTCGGTGGTGATGTAGCGGTCCATGCCCTTGGTCAGCGCCTCAAGCCGCTGCAGGGCGTATTGCGGCTTGATGGTGGTCTTGCTGGGCTCATAGGCCAGGCAGTTGATCTTCTTCCAGTCGTTGATCTGCGCCCACCAGCGGGCGATGCCGTCCTTGTTGACCTTGCGGCCGCGCGCCTTCCACACCTTCAGCACGTCTTCCAGCACATGGCCGACATCGCCGATCACCGGCAGGTCAACCCGGATCACCTTGTTCACCGAGGACGGGTCGATGTCGATCTGCACCTTGGTCGAGTTCGGACTGAAATCCTTGACGCGGCCGGTGATCCGGTCGTCGAAGCGCGCGCCGACCGCGATCATCAGGTCGCAGCCGTGCATGGCGAGGTTGGCTTCATAAAGGCCGTGCATCCCCAGCATCCCCAGCCACGACTTGCCGCTGGCCGGATAGGCGCCCAGGCCCATCAGGGTGGAGGTGATCGGGATGCCCGTCGCATCGACCAGTTCGCGCAGCAACTGGCTGGCGCCCTTGCCGGAATTGATGACCCCGCCGCCGGTGTAGAATACCGGGCGTTCGGCGGTTTCCAGCATCTCGACCAGCCGGGTGATGGCGTCGATGTCGCCCTTGACGCGCGGCTGGTAATGGTCGGGCTTCATCCGTTCCGGCCCGGTGTATTCGGCCTGGGCGAACTGCACATCCTTGGGGATGTCGATCAGCACCGGCCCCGGCCGGCCCGACCGGGCCACATGGAAGGCGCGGTGAATGGTTTCGGGCAGCCTGGCGCTGTCCTTCACCAGCCAGTTCATCTTGGTGCAGGGGCGGGTGATGCCCACGGTATCGGCTTCCTGGAAACCGTCGGTGCCGATCATGAAGGTCGGCACCTGGCCGGTCAGCACCACGATCGGGATCGAATCCATCAGCGCATCGGTCAGGCCGGTCACCGCATTGGTGGCCCCCGGGCCGCTGGTCACCAGCGCCACGCCCACCTTGCCGGTGGACCGGGCATAGCCCTCGGCCATGTGGATCGCGCCCTGTTCATGGCGGACCAGAACATGCCGGATGTCGTTTTGCAGGAAAATCTCGTCATAGATCGGAAGGACGGCGCCGCCGGGATAACCGAAGACAACCTCGACCCCCTGATCCTTGAGAGCCTGCACCACCATCTTCGCGCCGGTCATCGACCTTGTCATCGCTTGCATCCCTTGCCGTCCGAACCAAGAAAAAGCCCCCGGGTGGGTTTCCCGAGGGCGCATGGTCACCATCATGGTGTGCCGTTACCGGCCCATGCGCCTGTCCCCAAGAACTACGAGAATGTCGGTCATCGCCGCCCTCATGCCTTTTCCGCGGCGGAAACTAGGCTGCGGCTGCAAGGGCGTCAACTGCAAAAGCGCATGGAAAATATCCCGGGGCCGCTGAAAATTGAACTTATCTTGCGTCTCGATGCCGCATCGGCGCAACTTTCGGGAATTCGTGCAGCAGCGCAGCCCCCTTTGTGCGGGGCTGAGTCGCGGTTGCCCCTTCTGCCGGCGCCCGCATCTGCGCTATCACGTCACCATCCGCCGCGGTGGTCGCGGCGAGGAGGGGTTGCAGATGAAGCTTTACTATTCGCCCGGGGCCTGTTCGCTGGCATCGCATATCGTGCTTGAGGAGGCCGGTGTCGCCTACAGCGCCGAAAAGGTGAACCTGCGGGAAAAGCAGACCGAAAGCGGCGCGGACTATCTGGCGATCACCCCGCGCGGGGCGGTGCCCGCGCTGGCGCTGGACGGCGGCGAGGTGCTGACCGAAGGCGTTGCCATCATGCAATATGTGATGGACAGCGCGAAGCCGGGGGCGCTGCCGGCGGCCGGCACGCTGGGCCGCGCCCGGCTGCAAGAGGCGCTGAACTATGTGGCGACCGAGGTTCACAAGACCTATTCGCCGCTGTTCCGTGGCCTTGAGGGGGCCGCGAAGGAGGCGCAGCTTGCGCTGCTGGATGCGCGGCTGAAGGTGATCGAGGACCGGCTGGCCGATGGCCGCGCCTTCCTGACCGGGGCCGCGTTCACCCCCGCCGATGCCTATCTGTTCACCGTGACCAACTGGTCGCGCCCGATGGGGCATGATCTGTCGCGCTTTCCGCGGATCGAGGCGCTGCGCGCCCGCATTGCGGAACGCCCCTCGGTGCAGGCGGCGATGAAGGCCGAAGGTCTGCTCAAGTGACAGGCATCTGCCTTGCAGATGGGCGGTGCGGCACGGGCCGCGCCGCCTGACGCAGGGTCAGCCGCTTGCGCCGCGATCAATTCGGCGCAAGCTTTTCGCCCCACATGAAAAACCGGTTTGCAAGCCGCGACTTGCTGGCTAGGGTTCCGTCATCGACCTGCGCCGGCAAAGCACAGGGCCGCTGACACATGTGGAGGAGAATTCATGGATCGTCGTTCCTTTCTGACGAAGGCCGCCGTTGGCGGCACGATGGCGGCAGGTGCCACCGCCCTGGCCGCGCCGGCCATCGCGCAGACCGCCCCCAAGGTGACCTGGCGTGTCACCTCGTCGTTCCCGAAGTCGCTCGACACCATCTTCGGCGCGGCCGAGACCATGTCGAAATACGTCTCGGAAATGACCGACGGCAACTTCACCCTGCAGGTGTTCCCGGCGGGCGAACTGGTGCCCGGCCTTGAGGCCGCCGATGCCGTTTCTGCCGGCACGGTCGAAGCCTGCCACACCGTTCCCTATTACTTCTGGGGCAAAGACCCGACCTATGCGCTGGGCGCCGCCGTGCCCTTCGGGCTGAACGCCCGGATGATGAACGCCTGGTTCTACTATGGCGGCGGCATCGACATGATGAACGAGTTCTACGCTACGCAGAACCTGATCGCCTTCCCGGCCGGCAATACCGGCGTGCAGATGGCGGGCTGGTATCGCAAGGAGATCAACTCGGTCGAAGACCTGAAGGGTCTGAAGATGCGGATCGGCGGCTTCGCCGGCAAGGTGATCGAGAAGCTGGGTGTGGTTCCGCAGCAGATTGCCGGCGGCGACATCTATCCGTCGCTGGAAAAGGGCACCATCGACGCGACCGAATGGGTCGGGCCGTATGACGATGAAAAGCTCGGCTTCTACAAGGTCGCGCCCTACTACTACTATCCCGGCTGGTGGGAAGGTGGCCCGGCCATCGCGACCATGATCAACCTGGCCAAATGGGCCGAACTGCCGCCGGCCTATCAGGCGGCGCTCAAGGCGGGCTGCGTGGTGGCCAACACCGACATGCTGGCCAGCTATGACTGGAAGAACCCCACGGCGCTGAAGTCGCTGGTGGCCAACGGCGCGCAACTGCGCCCGCTGCCGCAAGACGTGCTGCTGGCGGCCTTCGAAGCGGCCAACCAGACCTACGCCGAAGTGTCGGCCGGCAACGCCACCTTCAAGAAGATCAAGGAATCGCAGGATGCCTTCCGTCGCGATGCCTACCTGAATGCGCAGATCGCGGAATACAACTACGACGTGTTCATGATGTCGCAACAGCAGGCCGGCAAGCTCTGACCCTTGCCTGACCTTTGAACTTGCGGCCCCGGAGAACCTTCTTCGGGGCCGTTTTCATTTGGCCCGCGCGGGTGCGGCTGCCCACTGGCGCGGCGGCGCGCAACTGTGCATCCTGCGGGCAGGGGCCGCGCGGCGATGGTCGCAGCGACGGGCGGAGGAGACATGCTGAAGGGAATCGACAACCGGCTGAATGCCGAGGTGCTGGGCTGCCTGCGCGCCATGGGGCATGGCGATGTGCTGATCCTGGCCGATACCAACTTTCCGGCCGAGGCGGTGGCCCGGGCCACGGTGACGGGCCGGGTGCTGCGGATGGAGAACCTGACCGCCGCCGAGGCGGCGAAGGCGATCCTGTCGGTGCTGCCGCTGGACACGTTCGTCGAGGATTTCGCCGGCCGGATGGAAGTGGTGGGGGCGCCCGATCAGGTGCCTGCGGTGCAGGGCGAGGTGCAGGCCGAGATCGACCGCGCCGAAGGCCGGCCACGGCCTATGGTTGCGGTCGAACGCTTTGCCTTTTACGACTTGGCCCGGCAGTCCTTCGCCGTGATCCAGACCGGGGAGCGGCGGTTCTACGGCTGCTTCATGTTCCGCAAGGGCGTGATCCCGCCTGACGCCTGATACCCGAGACCCAAGCCCGATACCGGAGTGCTGTGCCCATGAAACCCATCGTCATCCTTGGCATCTTCGTGGCCGATACGGCCTTTCGCGCGGACCGGCAGCCGAAGATGGGCGAAACCCTGCTGGGCCATAGCTTCGCGCTGGGGCCGGGGGGCAAGGGGTCGAACCAGGCGGTGGCGGCGGCCATGGCGGGGGGCAAGGTGCATTTCATCACCCGCCTCGGCCGTGACGATTTCGCCGCCATCGCGCGGACGACCTGGGCCAAGGCCGGGGTCCACCCCGAGGTGACCGAGGATGCCGAAAGCTATACCGGGGCGGCCTTCGTCTTTCTTGAGGCGGCCACCGGCAACAATGCCATCATCGTGGCGCCGGGGGCTGCCGCCCGCATCACGCCCGAGGATCTGGAGACGCGGGCCGATCTGATCCGCGGCGCCTCGGTCTTTGTCGCCCAGTTGGAACAATCGGTCGCGGCGGCGCGGCGCGGGCTGGAAATCGCGCGGGCGGCGGGGGTGCGGACGATCCTGAACCCCGCACCGGCGGCGACGCTGGACGATGCCATGCTGGCGCTGTGCGATTTCATCACCCCGAACGAAAGCGAGGCCGAGGCGCTGACCGGCATCCCGGTCGTCACCGTGGCCGATGCCGAACGCGCCGCCGATGCGCTGCTGGCGCGCGGCGTGGGGGCGGTGATCGTGACGCTGGGCGGCAATGGCGCGCTGTACCGCGACGCCAGCCGCAGCCTGCATCTGCCGGTCATCAGCGCCGGCCCCGTGGTGGAAACCACCGGCGCGGGCGATGCCTTCAACGGCGGCTTTGCCGTGGCCCTGAGCGAGGGCCGCGACGTGATCGAGGCGGTGCGCTTCGGCTGCGCCACGGCGGGAATCAGCGTCACCCGGCCAGGCACCGCCCCGGCCATGCCGGCGCGGTCCGAGATCGACGCGCTGCTGGCGCGGCAGGGCTGACCGCGCCCGGGCGGGGCGAAACGGCGCTGTCGCCCGGAATTCGCAAAACTGTCATACAGCCGTTACAGCTTCGCCGCAGAACCGGCGCACAGAGGCCCGCGAAGCACGGTGGCCGGAGGCAGACATGAACGACATGCGAGTGGTGGAGCGGACGGTGTCCAACGATTCGACCAAGATGAAGGCCGAGGCCGTGAACGTGCATTACGGCACGACCCATGCCCTCAAGGATGTGTCGGTGGACATCCGCGAACGGACCGTCACCGCCTTCATCGGCCCGTCGGGCTGTGGCAAATCCACCTTCCTGCGCTGCCTGAACCGGATGAACGACACCGTGGCTTCGGCCCGGGTCACCGGAAAGATCACGCTGGACGGTGAGGACATCTATGCCCGCGAGGTGGACCCGGTGCAGTTGCGCGCCAAGGTCGGCATGGTGTTCCAGAAGCCGAACCCGTTTCCAAAGCCGATCTATGACAATGTGGCCTATGGCCCGCGCATCCACGGTCTGGCCCGGGGCAAGGCGGAACTGGACGCGTTGGTCGAGGCCAGCCTGCGCCGTGCCGCGCTGTGGGACGAGGTGAAGGACCGGCTTGATTCCCCGGGAACCGGCCTGTCGGGCGGCCAGCAACAGCGCCTGTGCATTGCCCGCGCCATTGCCACCAGCCCCGAAGTGCTGCTGATGGACGAGCCCTGTTCGGCGCTGGACCCGATCGCCACCGCGCAGGTCGAGGAGCTGATCGACGAATTGCGCAGCGAATTCTCGGTGGTGATCGTCACCCATTCCATGCAGCAGGCCGCGCGCGTCAGCCAGAAGACCGCCTTCTTCCATCTGGGGGTGCTGGTCGAATTCGGTGACACCGGCGAGATCTTCACCAATCCGCGCGACCCGCGGACCGAAAGCTACATCTCTGGCCGGATCGGATGAGCAGGGCATGATGCGCGACCCCCATATCGTTTCGTCCTTCGACAAGGATCTGGAAAGCGTCCAGGCCATGGTCATGCGCATGGGCGGGCTGGTCGAGAAGGCGCTTCTCGAAGCCGTCGAGGCGCTGGAAATGCGCGACGAGGCGCTGGCCGAACGGGTGCGCGCCGGCGATGCCGCCATCGACGCGCTGGAAGAGCAGATCCAGACCGAATGTGCCCGCATCCTTGCGCTGCGGTCCCCCACGGCGACCGACCTGCGCACCGTGCTGACGGTGATGCGGCTGGCCGCCGCGCTGGAACGGTCGGGCGATTATGCCAAGAACCTGGCCAAGCGGTCGCTGGTGCTGATGCACATGGCGCCGGTCAACGGCGCACCCGGCGCGATCCGGCGGATGGCACGGGCGGTGGTGGCGCTGCTCAGCGATGCGCTGGACGCCTATATCGCGCGCGACCCGGCCAAGGCGGCCGAGGTGCGGCTGCGCGATGCCGAGGTGGACCAGATGTATGCCGCGCTGTTCCGGCAGTTCCTGACCTACATGCTGGAAGATCCGCGCACGATCACCCCCTGTATGCACCTGCATTTCATCGCCAAGAACATCGAACGGGTGGGCGACCACGCGACCGCCATCGCCGAACAGGTGATCTATCTGGTCGAAGGGGCGGTGCCCGAAACGGCGCGGCCCAAGGTCGACAGCGTGCCGATGGCCGAAGGCTGAGGAGACAGAGATGGCGCAGGACAAGCGGCCCACGGTTCTTCTGGTCGAGGACGAACCCGCGCAGCGCGAGGTGCTGTCCTACAACCTTGATGCCGAAGGCTTCCGGGTGACGGCGGCCGACAATGGCGAGGATGCGCTGATCCTGGTCGAGGAAGAGGCGCCCGATGTCATCATCCTGGACTGGATGATGCCGAAACTGTCGGGGATCGAGGTCTGCCGCCGCCTGAAGATGCGGCCCGAGACGCGATCGATCCCGATCATCATGCTGTCCGCCCGCGCCGAGGAGGTGGACCGCATCCGCGGCCTGGAAACCGGCGCCGATGATTACGTCATCAAGCCCTATTCGGTGCTGGAGCTGATGGCGCGCACCCGCGCCCAGTTGCGCCGTGTGCGTCCTTCGACCGTGGGCGTGGTGCTGGAGTTCGAGGATATCCGCCTTGACCCGGAAACCCACCGCGTCACCCGGTCCGACCGATCGCTTAAACTGGGCCCGACCGAGTTCCGCCTGCTGTCCACGCTGATGGAAAAGCCCGGCCGGGTCTGGAGCCGCGAACAGTTGCTGGACCGGGTCTGGGGGCGCGACATCTATGTCGATACCCGCACGGTGGACGTGCATGTGGGCCGGCTGCGCAAGTCGCTGATGCAGCATGGCGGTGAAGATCCGGTGCGCACGGTGCGCGGCGCCGGCTACGCGCTGGGCTGACCTTTTCAGCGGTGCGGCCGCAAGGGCGGCCGCAGGTTTCCTGTCTCGCCTCTGACGCGCGAAGACGCGCGTCAACCGGCTCGGACCGTGCCTCCGGCGGGGATATTTGCCGGACAGAAAATGCCGCATCTGTTCATTTTCTGTCCTCAAATATCCCGGGGGTGCGGGGGCAGCGCCCCCGCCTGCGACGCCTATGCAGGGTTATGCTCTGCCAGAACCGCGCCAAGGGCCGACAGGAACTGTTCGGCATTGCTGGTTGAAAACGGCAGCGGCGGGCGGATCTTCAGGATATTGCCCTGCGGGCCGGTGGCCGAGATCAGCACCCGCCGGTCACGCAGGCCGTTGACGATGCGGCCGGCGGCGGCCGGGTCGGGGGCGCCGTCCTGCAGGATGTCCACCGCCAGGAACAGGCCCGCGCCGCGCACGTCCCCCAGGGTTTCGGGGTGGCGGGCGGCCAGTTTGCGCAGGCCTTCGGCAAAGGCGGCGCCGGTGACTTCGGCGTGGTGCATAAGGCCTTCGTCCTGGATGACGCGCAGCACCTCCATCGCCACGGCGGCGGCCACGGCATTGCCGCCGAAGGTGTTGAAATACCGCGCCTGCGCGCCGAATTCGGCAATCACATCGGGCCGCAGCACCAGCCCCGCCACCGGGTAGCCGTTGCCCATAGGTTTGCCCAGCGACACCATGTCGGGCAGGATGCCATGGCGCTGGAAGCCCCACATCGAGCCGCCGGTGCGGCCGAAACCGGGCTGCACCTCGTCGGCCAGGAAGAGGCCGCCTTCGGCGCGGATGGCCTCTACCGCCGGGGCAAGGAAACCGGGCGTGTCCAGCCAGAGGCCGTCGGAGGAAAACACCGTGTCCACGATCAGCATCGCAGGGCGAAGGCCCTTGTCGCGCAGGGCGGCACAGGCGGTGCGCACGGCGGCGGCGAAGCCTGCGGCGATGCCGCCGGGGTAATTGGCCGGACTGGGGGCGGGGATGGCAATGACCTCGGGCCCCGGGGCCACGGCAGGGCCGATCGACATGGACATCTGCGCGGTGGCCAGCGTGACGCCGTGATAGGCGTTGTCGGTGACGATGACGCCGGTGCCGCCGGTGGCCGCGCGGGCCACGCGATAGGCCAGATCGTTGGCTTCCGACCCGGTGCAGGTGAACATCACATGGCCAAGCGGATCGGGGAAGGTTTCCAGCAGCCGTTCGGCATAGTCGAGGATACCGTCGTGCAGATAGCGGGTATGGGTGGCCAGCGTGGCGGCCTGCCGCGCCATCGCCTCGACCACGCGGGGGTGGCAATGGCCGACACAGGCGACGTTGTTGTAGCAATCAAGCCAGGGGTTGCCCTGCGCATCATACAGCCAGACGCCCTGACCGCGCACCAGATGCACCGGGGTTTCGTAGAACAGCCGGTAAGCCGGCCCCAGCGCGCGGGTCCGCCGCGCGACCAGCGTCTCGTCGGCGGGCGACAGGCGGCCCTTGCCGGGGGTATAGGCGTTGACCATCTGGCCGATGCGGGGCGAGGGGGGCATGGCGATCACTCCAGTCCGGTGGCGCGGGCGAAGGCGGCGGTGGCAGCGGCGCGGTCGATCCGGCGAAAGGCGGCAAGGCCCGCGCGGGCCGAAGGGGCGTTGCGCAGGATGTAGGGGGCGTTTTCGGGATAACGCGCCGCCCGCCAGTTGGCGATGGTCAGGGTGGTGACCATGCGGGCGGTGATCAGGTCGAACAGCAGCGCCACCTCAGGCCCGGTCAGCGGCAGGCGGGCGGCATAGCCCGACAGGAAGGCGGAAAGGCTTTCCAGCGCCTGGTCGGGGTCGATCTGGTAGGCGGCGGCGGTGGCCAGGTCGCAGATGCGCGGGGTGCGCACCATGTCGCCGAAATCGAGGATGCCGGTGACGCGGGTCGGATCGTCGGGCGCGACCAGCAGGTTATGCGGGTTGAAATCGGCGTGGCAGACCTGCGCGGGCAGGCGCGACAGCGCGGGCGAGATCCGGGTTTCGAAATCGGCCACGAAGGCGGCCGCCTCGGCGCGCAGGTCAGAATCGGCCAGGCTGGGCAGCAGCGGGGCCAGGCGGGGCACCTGCTTGATGTCCCACAGAAGGATGTGGTCATCGGCGGGGTGGGCGTAGTCGGCCAGCGCGGCGGTAAGGCGGGCCAGCGCGTCGCCCACGGCGCGGCGTTGGGCAGGGCCGTGCGGGGCCGCGTGCAGCGGGGCGCCCTCCAGCCAGGTCAGCAGCCGCAGCCGGCCCTGCGGCAGCGCCACCCAGGGGGCGCCGTCGCGGGTGGGCACCAGGCGCGGCACCGGCAGGGCGGGATCGCGGGCGGCGACATGCAGCAGCGCGCCGGTCTGGAAGCCCGTCATCGGCTCTGGCTCGGCCGGGTTCGCCAGCTTGACCATGAAGCGGCCCTGCGGTGTGGTCAGCCGGTGGTTCAGGTCGCGTTCCGAGGTGAGGGGCGACAGATCCCCCGCAAGGCCCCAGTGCCGCGTCAAAAGGGGCGCAAGCGCCCCGGGTGCAAGCTCCGGGGGCGGCAGGGTCAGCAGGGCGCCGAGCGCGTCTTGGGTCTGGGTGTCGGGCATGGGATCGGCCTTGGGTCGGCGCCAGATGACCACAGGCGGCGCCCTTGCGCCAGAGGGAAGGCGGCGGAAGAGGCCGGCGCCTGCCGGACCGTAGGATAACCTGACTTTCGCACCGCGGGCGGCTGTGCTGCACTGGCTGCATGGCGGGCCTGTTTTCCGCCGGACCTTTTTGAACGGAGCATTCTGATGTGCGACTTTACGATGATTCTGTCGGCGCTGGCGGCTGCGCAGGTGGCACTGGCGCTTGCCATTGCGCTGACGGTGACGGCGATTGCGGTGAACGCTTCCTTTTTCGGGGCGCCGGGCGCGATTGCGCCCTTTGCCGGCGCGGTGGTCAGTGCGGCCATCGCAGCGGTCAGCCTGGCCATGGCCAGCGATGCGCTGTCCAATCCGGCCTGCGCGGCGGCGGGGGCCTGCGGGGCCGAACTGGCCTCGGCCCGGGCGGCGATTGACCTGCTGACCGCGACCATGGCGGCAACCGCCGTTGTCGGGGTGGCCGCGATGGTGCTGGCGGGGGTGCCGGTGGCGGGCGGGGTGGCGATGGGGGGCTATACGGCCGGTCTGATCGTGGCCTCGGTCGGCATCGCGCCGGGCAGCATGGCGATTGCCGCGTTGCAACGCTGCGCCGACGCCGCCGCCTCGACCCGGACGGCGGATGTGCTGGTGGTGACGGGCGTCATTGTCGGGCTGATCGGGCTGGGGTTCGTGATCATTGCCATCGGCACCGGCGGGCGCGGCACGGAGCAGGGCGAGGACGACGATCCCTGGGGGCCGAAAGACCGCGACCGGCCGCTGAACGGCTGAAACCGGCGCGGGCCTGGGCAAGCTGCCCGGCCCGCGGCATTTTCGGGGGTGACTTTCCGCCGTGCCGCGCCAGATAAGGGCGCAAAGGGCGGGACGCATGAGACTGGGACAGGGCATAGAACAGGCACGGGTGGCATCGCTGGCGATGCTGCGGATGGCGCTGATCGTGGGGCTGGCGGTGGCCGGGCTGTGGCTGGCGCTGGCGAAGCTGCACGATCAGGCCGCCGGGGTGCGGGTCGAGCGGGTGGATATTGAAGGGGTGCCGGCGCAGGTGTTCCGCCCCGAGGGGCCGGCGAAGGGGCCGGTGCTGGTGATCGAGCACGGCTTTGCCGGTTCGGCCCGGATCATGGACAGTTTCGCCCTGTCGGCGGCACGGGCCGGCTATGTGGCGGTCAGCTATGACAGTGCGGGGCACGGGCGCAATCCGGCGCCGCTGTCCGGGTCGATCACCGAAATCGACGGCGCGACGGTCACGCTGCGGCGCGAGCTGGAAACGGTGATGCGGGCCGCGCGCGGCTATGGCGACGGGCGGCTGGCGGTGCTGGGCCATTCGATGGCGACCGACATCGTGGTGCGGGCGGTGCGGTCGCAAGGCGGGGTGGATGCGACCATCCTTGTGTCGATGTTTTCGCGCGAGGTGACGCCCGCCACGCCGCCCAACCTGCTGGTGGTGACCGGCGAATGGGAGCCGCGCCTGCGGCAGGAGGCGCTGTGGGCGGCGGGGCTGTTGGACCCATCCGCTCAGGAAGGCGAGACGGTCGGGTTCGAGGGTAACTGGCGGCGCGCGGCAGTGGCGCCGCATGTCGAACATGTCAGCGTGCTGTTCTCGACCGCGACCATGGCCGAGATGGTGGGCTGGCTGGACCAGACCTTCGGCGCCGCGCCGCAGGGGGCGTTGGCGGACCGGGGCGGCTGGATCGCGCTGCTGCTGTTGTGCGGGGCGGTGATGGCCGGGCAGGGGATGCGGCTTTTGCCGCAGGTGGCGGCCGCACCGCAGGGGGCGGGCCTGCCGTGGCGGCGGCTGTGGTGGGTGGTGCTGGTGCCGGTTGTCGTGGTGCCGCTGGGGTTGCGCTTTGTGCCGACCGGGTTCCTGCCGGTTCTGGTGGCCGATTATCTGGCGGTACATTTCGCGGCCTTCGGCGGGGTGCTGGCGCTGTGCCTGTGGCGGGCGGGCGCGCCGCGGCCCGACTGGCCGCTGCGGGCGCTGCTGGCCGGGCTGATCGGCTTTGCGCTGGTGGCGGGGCTGATCTTCTGGCCGATCGACGCCTATCTGACGAATTTCTATCCCGGCCCGGGCCGGGCCGTGGTGATGGCCGCGATCCTGGCCGGCACGCTGCCCTGCTTTCTGGCGCTGGAATGGGCGATGCGGGGCGCCGGTGCGGGGCGGCTGGAGGGGGTGGCGCTGAAGGCGGGGCTGCTGGTCAGCCTGCTGATTGCCGTGGCGCTGGATTTCGAGCGGCTGATGTTCCTGCTGATCATCCTGCCGGTGGTGGTGCTGGCTTTCCTGCTGTTCGGCTGGCTGTCGGCGCGGGCCTATGGCGCGACGCGGCACCCGTTTGCCGGGGCGCTGATGCAGGCGCTGGCCTTTGCCTGGGCCCTGGGCGTGACCTTCCCACTGCTGGCCGGATAAGGCTGGATTGACATTACATAGTAATTCAGTCAGGAATTGATCCGCACCCAGCCATGCCCCGAAAAGGGGCCCAGTCCGGTGGACCGCGCAACGGAAGGGATCACGCGATGACGGGCAAGGACGGGCTGGATCGTCAGGACTGGACGGATCTGCTGCGGCAGGCGCTGGCGGGGGCCTTCCCGCTGATGGCGCTGGAGGCGTTGCTGGACCGGGTGGAAGCGCCGCGCTGAGGCGGGCACCGTCGGTTCAGCCTCCGGTATGGCTCATGTGGCGGCTGACCTTGCCGCTGACGCCGCTGCGCGAATAGTCGAAATCATGGCCCTTGGGCTTGCGCGCTATTGCGGCGCGGATGGCCTGTTCGACGGCGGCATCGTCAGGGCTGGCGCGCAGGGGCGCGCGCAGGTCGGCACGGTCTTCCTGGCCCAGGCACATGTAAAGTTCGCCCGTGCAGGTCAGCCGCACCCGGTTGCAGCTTTCGCAGAAGTTATGGGTCAGGGGCGTGATGAAGCCGATCTTCTGGCCGGTTTCCTCGATCCGCACATAGCGGGCGGGGCCACCGCTGCGTTCCAGCAGATCGGTCAGGGTGAACCGGCTGGCCAGACGGGCGCGCAGGTCGCGCAGGCTCCAATACTGGTCAAGACGGGCGTGTTCGACATCGCCCATCGGCATGACCTCGATGAAGGTCAGGTCATGGCCTTCGCGGGCGCACCAGTCGGTCAGCGAGAACAGCTCGTCCTCGTTCACGCCTTTCAGGGCGACGGCGTTGATCTTGACGCGCAACCCGGCGGCGCGGGCGGCGGCGATGCCGTCCAGCACCTGCGGCAGGCGGCCCCAGCGGGTGATGGCGGCGAAACGGTCCGGGTCCAGCGTATCAAGGCTGACATTGACGCGGGTCACGCCCAGATCGGCCAGCGGCCGGGCAAAGCGGGCCAACTGGCTGCCGTTGGTGGTCAGCGTCAGTTCCTGCAGGGCGCCGGTGGCCAGATGGCGCGACATCGCCTCGAAAAAGGTGAGGATGCCCCGACGGACCAGCGGTTCGCCCCCGGTGACGCGCAGCTTGCGCACGCCCATGCGGACGAAGGCAGAACAGAGGCGGTCAAGCTCTTCCAGCGTCAGAAGGTCTGCCTTGGGCAGGAAGGTCATATGTTCCGCCATGCAATAGGTGCAGCGGAAATCGCAGCGGTCGGTGACCGAGACCCGCAGATAGCTGATGGCGCGGGCGAAGGGGTCGATGAGGGGCGCGTCGGTCATTGCCGGAAGGTAGGCGCGGCGGACCCTTGCCACAAGCACCAAAGCGGCAGTTGCGGGGCGGCGGGCGGCAGACTATCGTCGTAGGCATGATGAAACATTCCCTTGTCCTGTTGTCGTTCGCCGTGGCCCTGTCGGGCTGTGCCGCCATGGATCGCCTGTCGGGCAAGCCGCCCGCCGCCAAAGACCCCGCCCTGGCGACCGAGTTCGCGCCGGCGGTACAGACCACGCCGCTGGGGGGCAGCGGACAATCGGCGGCCTCGCTGGACACGACCAGCGCGGCAGAGAAATCGGCGGCGCTGGCGGTGAAACCGACCGGGGGCGAGCGGACGCTGGGCCAGTCGGTGGTGGCCCTGGGGCCGCCGGCCGAACAGGGCCTCTGGGTGCAGTCGGAACTGGTGACGGCGGCGGCCAAGGGCCGGGTCGTGGCGCCGAACGGAAAGTCGCTGGCGGTGGACCTGCGGCCGGGCAGCGGCGGGGCGCTGATGTCGCTGGGCGCCTATCAGGCGTTGGGGATCGGGCTGACCGAATTGCCGAAAATCACGATCTACGGTCCCTGACGAGCGCAGGCCGGGCGCGGGCCGGGACGCAGGCGGGGGCGCTGCCCCCGCACCCCCGGGATATTTAAGGACAGATGAAATGCCCGGGGCGTGCGGCCGTCAGGCCAGCAGCCGCGCGGCTTCCTTGCGGGCAAAGGGTTTCATCGCCTCGCCATGGCGGGCAAGGAAGGCGCGAGTGCGGTCGGCATCGTGTTTCGACAGGTCGCGCAGCCACCAGGCCACGGCTTTCTGGATGAACCAGTCCGGGTCGGCCACATAGCCGGCGGCCCAGCCAAGCACCCGGTCGCGGATGGCGGCGTCTTCGGGTTTCGGGAAATTCTGCTTGGTCCAGGGCAGCGTCATCACCAACGCGGCGCGGCGCGTCCACATATGGGGCGAGGTGGTCCAGCTTTCGACCGTATCAAGGCGGGACGGATCGGCCAGAAGGCGGCGTTCGCCGGCGTCGCAGGCATGGTCGGCAATGGCCCAGGCGTCGAAGGTCGGCACCCAGGAGGCGATCAGATCCCAGGCCGCCTGATCGGGGCGCAGCCGGGCCTGCGTCAGCAGTTTCGCCGCCGCCACCCGCGCCTCGTGGATGTCGGTCTGCCACAGCGCATCGGCCAGCGCGACCCGGTCTTCGACCGTCATTTCGGCCCGCCAGCCGTTCGCCAGATCGGTGATCTGCGGCACGGTCACGCCCAGATAGCGGCGCGGCGCCTTGTGATAGGCGGCCATCTCGGGCGTCTTGGCCGGGTCGGCCGCCGCTTCAAGCGCGGTCAGGGCCGTGTC
Source organism: Fuscovulum blasticum DSM 2131 (assembly GCF_003034965.1). Taxonomy (GTDB): domain Bacteria; phylum Pseudomonadota; class Alphaproteobacteria; order Rhodobacterales; family Rhodobacteraceae; genus Pseudogemmobacter; species Pseudogemmobacter blasticus. Next base: position 67,012 of record NZ_PZKE01000006.1, read on the forward strand.
GAGCGTGACCATGCCGTATCCTTTCCGGTCAGGGGGCTGCGTCGAGAAGTTTGCGCATCTGCGACGGGAAAAGCTGCAGCAGCATGGTTTCGCTTTTCGCCGCCCCCTTGTGGCTGACGAAGAGCCGCAGGTCCATGGGGGTATCATCGCCCGGCGGCACCATCGAGAAATCAAGATCGAAGATGCCGCGCCAATAGGACTGGCCCACCACCGGGAAGGCGGCGGTCTTGTCCACCTTGCCATGGCTGGCGGTGACTTCAAGCGTGACGCCATCGGTCGGACCAAGGCCTTCCAGCCCGCGACCATCAAAATCGCAGACCAGCTTGACCGCGTTTTCCGGCCGCGGTTCGCCCGGCATCCCGGCCGCCCCGATGCGGGTGGCGATGAAGCGGGCGGCGGTGGGGGCGACGGGGCAATCCTCGACCCAGGACAGGCGATAGGCCATGTCGAAGGTGGCGCCCTTTACCGCCGGGGTCGCGGGCTGCCAGAAGGCGACGATGTTGTCATGCGTCTCATCCTCGGTGTGCAGTTCGACCAGGGTCACGGTGCCGTTGCCCCAGTCGCCCTTGGGTTCGACCCAGGCGCTGGCGCGGCGGTCGTAGAACACGCCGTCATCCTGATACTGGGCAAAGTCGCGTTCGCGCTGCATCAGGCCGAAGCCCCGGACGCCCGGTGTCGAGAAGGTGTTGACCATGTTGCGGGGCGGGGCGTTCAGCGGCCGCCAGATGGTTTCGCCGCTGGCCGACAGGATTTCGAGACCGTCCGAGTCATGCACCTCGGGGCGCCAGTCCACCGAGACGAAGCGGTTGGTCTTGTTGAACCAGAACATCGAGGTCAGCGGCGCGATGCCAAGCCGTTCGACGGTGCCGCGCAGGAAGATCGTCGCCTCGACATCCTGAATGACGCCTTTGTCGCGGCGCGAGGCAATGCGATAGGCGCCGGTGGCGCGCGGGCTTTCCAGCAGGGCGTAGGCGGTCATCTCGCCATTGGGCGAGGGTTCCAGCCAGAAGCGGGTGAACAGCGGAAATTCCTCGGGGCCGTTGGCAAGGGCGGTGTCCATCGCCAGGCCGCGCACCGACAGGCCGAACTGGCCGGAATAGCCTTCGGTCCGCCAGTAGGAGGCGCCGAGGAAGGCCATCCAGTCGCGCCCCGATTTCGCATCCTGTACCCGGAAGCCGGCGAAGCCATGGGTGTGGGTCAGATTGCGGGCGGGGTTGCCTTCGGGAATGTCGAACAGGTCAAGCGCGAAGGGAAACTCGGTCGCCATGCCGCCTTCAAGGGTGAAGATGCGCACCGGCTGGCGGAAGTAGCGGCCGGGAAAGAACGGCTGCACCGGAGACATGTCGCCGCTGTTCAGCCAGAGCGTGCGGTCCTTGCGGAAGCTGATCTGGTTGTGGGCGTCATAGTCGACCTGTTCCAGAACCGCGTCGTCTTCGATCTTCGCGGGTTCATAGGGATGGGCCGCCAGGGTGCGGGCCATTTCCTTGAGGATCTCGAAGGTGAAGGGCGTGGGTTCGGCGGCGGGGCTGCCGGTCTGGGCCAGGGCCAGACGGGGCAGCAGGAAAAAGGCGCCGGCGCCAAGGGCGCTGCGAAGGATGTCGCGACGGTGGGGATGGGGGGGCATGGCTCGGGCTTGGGGTTCGGGTTGCGGCGGGTTGCAAGGCACCCGCTTTCGCGCGCTGTGGTAGAGCGGCCGGGGGCGTCAGGCAAGCGCCCCCGTGCAGGCCAGAGCGGCTTTCCCGTCCCGCGTCACTCAACCGTGACGGATTTTGCCAGATTGCGCGGCTGATCGACATCGGTGCCTTTTGCGATGGCGGTATGATAAGCCAGCAACTGCGCCGGGATGGCATAGAGGATGGGCGCCCAGAGCGGGGCCACCGGCGGCAGGGTCAGGGTTTTCCAGGTGCCCTGCGCGGCGGTTTCCACGCCTTCGGCATCGGACAGGAGCAGCACCTTGCCGTTGCGGGCCATCACTTCCTGCATGTTCGACACGGTCTTGTCGAAGAGCGCATCCTTGGGGGCCAGGACGATGACCGGGACGGCGGCGTCGATCAGGGCGATGGGGCCGTGCTTCAGTTCGCCCGATGCGTAACCTTCGGCGTGGATGTAGCTGATTTCCTTGAGTTTCAGCGCGCCTTCCAGGGCCAGCGGGAACATCGGGCCGCGGCCAAGGAACAGGATGTCCTGCGCCTTGGCCAGATCCTTGGCGATGCGGGCGATGGGGTCCGACAGGCCAAGGGCGGCGTTCATCAGGCCGGGCAAGGCGCGCAGATCCTCAAGCCGTCGGGCAAGGGTGGCGGCGTCGATGGTGCCCCGGTCCTGCGCGGCCTTGAGCGCCATCAGCGCCAGAACGGTCAACTGGCAGGTGAAGGCCTTGGTCGAGGCGACGCCGACCTCGACGCCCGCCAGGATGGGCAGTGCCAGATCGGATTCGCGGGCGATCGAGGAGGTGGGGACGTTCACCACCGAAACCACGCGGGCCACCTTTTCCTTCACATGGCGCAGCGCGGCCAGCGTATCGGCGGTTTCGCCCGACTGGCTGACGAAGACCGCCATCGAGGCAGGCGACAGCACCGGGTCGCGGTAGCGGAATTCCGAGGCGACATCGACCTCGGCCGGCAGGCCGGCGATCTGTTCGAACCAGTATTTCGCAACATGGCAGGCATAGCTGGCGGTGCCGCAGGCGACCAGCGTCACGCGGTCGATGCCCTTGAACGACAGGGCCTCGGGCAGTTCCAGCGTGCCACGGGCCGAAGTGTAATGTTTCAGCGCATCGGCCAGAACCACCGGCTGTTCGGCGATTTCCTTGGCCATGAAATGCTTGTAGCCGGCTTTCTCGATCCGGGTCGCGTCCAGATGGATGCGGGTTTCCGGGCGGTTGGCCCGGCGGCCGGCGGCATCGAAGATCTCGGCGCCCTTGCGGGTGACGACCGCCCAGTCGCCTTCTTCCAGATAGGTGATGCGGTCGGTCATCGGGGCCAGCGCGATGGCGTCGGAGCCGACGAACATTTCCCCTTCGCCATGGCCGATGGCCAGCGGGCTGCCCTTGCGGGCGGCGATCAGCAGATCCTCTTCGCCGTCGAACAGGAAGCACAGCGCGAAGGCGCCGTGCAGCCGCGACAGGGTTTCGCGGGCGGCCTCGACCGGGGTGGCGCCGGCGTCCATCGCGCGGCGCACCAGAAGGGCAACCGCTTCGGTGTCGGTGTCGGATTCCTGAACATAGCCGGACGCGGCCAGTTCTTCGCGCAGTTCGCGGAAGTTCTCGATGATGCCATTATGGACCACGGCCACCGGGCCGGCGCGGTGGGGGTGGGCGTTCTTGATCACCGGGCCGCCGTGGGTGGCCCAACGGGTGTGGCCGATGCCGGCCTTGCCGGGCAGGGGATCGTGGACCAGCAGGTCCGAGAGGTTCACCAGCTTGCCCACGGCGCGGCGGCGGTCGAGTTTGCCGCCGTTGACGGTGGCGATGCCGGCGCTGTCATAGCCGCGGTATTCCAGACGCTTCAGCGCCTCGACCAGAAGGGGGGCCACTTCGTGGTGGCCAAGGACGCCGACAATACCGCACATGGACTTAACCTTTCACCTTCGCGGCCTTGAGGGCGCGGAGTTTTTCAAACAGACGGGTGGCAAGGCCGGGCTTGTTGACCTGCCGGGCACGGGCCAGGGCGATGGCCTCGGCCGGAACATCTTCGGTGATGACGCTGCCCGAAGCGGTCAGCGCGCCATCGCCCACGGTGACGGGGGCGACCAGCATGGTGTCCGAGCCGATGAAGGCGCGTTTGCCGATGCGGGTGCGGTGCTTCATCACGCCGTCATAGTTGCAGGTTACGGTGCCGGCGCCGATGTTGGTGTATTCGCCGATGTCGGCATCGCCGATATAGGTCAGGTGGCCGACCTTCACGCCTTCATCAAGGATGGCGTTCTTGATTTCCACGAAATTGCCGACATGCACGTCTTCGGCCAGTTCGGCGCCGGGGCGCAGCCGGGCGAAGGGTCCGACATCGGCCCCGCGCGAGACGTGGCAGCCTTCAAGATGGCAGAATCCCTTGATCTCGGCCCCCGATTCAATGGTCACGCCGGGGCCGAACAGCACGTTCGGGCCGATGATGGCATCGCGCCCGATATGGGTATCCAGCGCGAAGAACACGGTTTCCGGGGCGGTCAGGGTGACGCCGTTTTCCAGTGCCTCGGCGCGGGCGCGGGCCTGGAAGGCGGCCTCTGCCTCGGCCAGTTGGGCACGGGTGTTCACGCCCATCGTCTCGGATTCGTCACAGGTGACGACACCGGCGGACAGGCCGGCGGCGCGGGCCAGTTCCACCACGTCGGTCAGATAGTATTCGCCCGCCGCATTGGCATTGCCGATCTGTGAGATAAGACGGAACAGCGTTTGCGCCTCGGCGCAGATCACGCCGGAATTGCAAAGCGTTATGGCGCGTTCTTCAGGCGTGGCATCCTTGAATTCGCGGATGGCAAGAAGCTGGTCGCCCTGCGTCAGAAGCCGGCCATAGCGGCCGGGGTCGCGAGCGTGGAAGCCCAGCACCACAACGGCATGGCTGGCGCGGGCGGCCAGCATCGCCTCCAGCGTTTCGGGGCGGATGAAGGGGGTGTCGCCGTAAAGCACGATCGCCTCGCCCGGCAGATCGGCCAGAAGCGGCGCGGCCTGGGCAACGGCATGGCCGGTACCCTTCTGTTCTTCCTGCACCACGACTTCGGCGGTCTCGTCAAAGGCGCGGGCGGCGGCGGCCACCGCCTCGCCGCCATGGCCGACCACGACGACGCTGCGCACGGGGTCCAGCGCGCGGCCCGCGGCCATGGCGTGATGCAGCAGGGGGGCGGCTGCCACCTTGTGCAGCACCTTGGGCGTGTCGGAATTCATGCGCGTGCCCTGGCCCGCGGCCAGGATGATGAGCGAGACCTGCATTCTGCCCCTTCCTTTTCTTTGGCGCCGGTTTTACGGCGAAGGCGGCGGGCCGCCAAGGGGCGGCTTCTCACAGAGGGTTGCGGGATGTTGCAAGGCGGAAAATGTGTGGTCTTCGATCTGGACGGCACGCTGGCCGATACATCCGCCGACCTGCTGGCGGCGGCGAATGCCTGTTTCCGTGCCATGGGACGCGGCGATCTGCTGGGGCCGGACGATACGCTGACCGCCTTTCACGGCGGGCGGGCCATGCTGCGGCTGGGGTTTTCGCGGATCGGCCGGGCCGGGGACGAGGCCGAGGTTGACGCCTGGTATCCGCGGCTGCTGGAGGCCTATGCCGAGGGGATCGACACCCATACCCGGCTTTACCCTGGCGCGGTCGAGGCGGTTGTGGCCCTGCGGGCGGCGGGGCTGGCGGTGGCCATCTGCACCAACAAGCCCGCCGGTCTGGCGGAAGACCTGCTGCGGCGGCTGGGGGTGCGGGATCTGTTCGGCGCCATGGTGGGGGCTGACACCCTGCCGGTGCGCAAGCCCGATCCGGCGCCCTACCGTCTGGCGGTGGAAACGGCTGGCGGGGTGGTGGGGCGGTCGATGCTGGTGGGCGACACCGAGACCGACCTGAAGACGGCGCGCGCCGTGGGGGTGCCTTGCGCGCTGGTCAGCTTCGGCCCCGAAGGGCCGGGCATTGCCCGGCTGCGCCCCGAGGCATTGCTGCACGCCTATGCCGATCTGCCGGCACTGGCGGCGCGGCTTCTGGCCTGAGGGCCGCCGCCCGGCAGGGCGGCGGCGGGGGCTGTGTCAGAGGAAGTTCTTCTTGCACCAGGGCGCGGTCTTGTCGAATTCCTTCATCAGGTCGGGCAGGCTGCGGGTGGCAAAGATCTTCTGGAACCGCTGCACCATCGCCTGTGCCTTCTGTTCATCGGTGCCGGGCACATGGTCCAGCATCACCACGGCGGCCGATTGCGCCCAGTCAAGATCGCCCTTGCTGATGTAGCCGGCGGAATAAAGCTCGTCCGAGACCATGTAGAGCAGGGCCGAACATTGCAGCGCCTGCGCGGCGCGGCCCTGGATCACCAGATCGGCATGGGCGGGCAGGGTGGCCGACAGGCCAAGGGCAAGGGCGGCGGGGGCAAGGAAGCGGATCTTCATGGCAATTCCATCGGGTTGAGGGGCTGGTGGCGAATGTTCGCCGCGGATGAGGCCATGATGGCGCGGCGGGGGGCGATGGGCCAGTGACAAAACCTGTCATTCCCGCTCAGGTTTGACAGGCGCAACGCAAGGGCCTAAGCCGCCCGGCATGAGCCGCGCCCTGTCCAGCCCGCCTTCGCGCCATGCCGCGAATTTTGTCATGCTCACCGTGTTTCTGGACATGGTGGGTTTCGGGCTGATCATGCCCGTGATGCCCGCGCTGATCGAGGAGGTGGGCCATACCGGCATCGACCAGGCCGCGATCATTGGCGGCTGGATGTTTGCCGCCTTCAGCCTGGCACAATTTGCCTTTGCGCCGCTGATGGGCAACCTGTCGGACCGCTATGGCCGCCGGCCGCTGCTGTTGCTGGCGGTGTTCGGGCTGGGGCTGGACTTCGCCTTTTCGGCGGTGGCGCCCACGCTGTTCTGGCTGTTCGTTGGCCGGGTTCTGGCCGGCATCTGCGGGTCAAGCTGGGTGATCGCCAATGCCTATATCGCGGATGTGACCCAGCCCGAAGGCCGGGCGCGGGCCTTTGCCATGATGGGCGCCGCCCTGAGCGTGGGCTTCGTGATCGGGCCGGCGATCGGGGGGATGCTGGGCGAATTCGGCCCGCGCGTGCCGTTCTGGGTGGCGGCGGCGGTGTCGATGCTGAATTTCGTCTATGGCTGGTTCGTGCTGCCCGAAACGCTGGCACCGCAGAACCGCCGCGAGTTCCAGTGGTCGCGCGCCAACCCCTTTGCGGCCTTCCGGGTGTTCGCCACCTATCGGGGCGTCCTGCCGATGTGCCTGCTGATGGGGCTCTATTTCTTCTCGACCTCGGTCTATCCGGCGATCTGGTCGTTCTGGGGCATTGCCAAGTTCGGCTGGAGCGAAGGCATGGTCGGCCTGACGCTGGCCATGTTCGGGCTGGTGACGGGGGCGTTTCAGGCCGGGCTGACCGGGCCGGTGGTGGCCCGCTTCGGCGAGGCGCGGACGGCGATGTTCGGGCTGGCCTGTTCGATGCTGGCGGTGCTGGGCTATGGTCTGGCGACCGGGGTCGTCATGGTGTTTGCACTGATGATCCTGCACGGGCCCGAGGGCTTTGCCCATCCGGTGCTGACCGCGATGATGTCGCGCCGGGTGCCCGAGGATGCGCAGGGCGAGTTGCAGGGCGGGATTTCCGCGATCACCAATGTGGCGATGCTGGCGGGCACGGTGTTCTATTCCTTGGTATTCGGGCATTTCATGGCGCCGGGCCGGGCCTGGCAATCGCCGGACATCGCCTATTGGGTGGCGGCGGGGTTCATGGTGCTGACGCTGGGGCTGTTTGTGCTGCTGAAACGGCGGGAGGACCGGCTTGGAACGGTTTGAGGGAAGTTTCACCCAGCAGGAGCCGATTCCCGAGGCCGGGATCGCGGCGGCGCTGGCGGTGCTGCGGCACGGGCGGCTGCACCGCTACAACACCGCGGGCGACGAGGTGGCGGAAGCCGCGCTTCTGGAAGAGGAATTCGCCGCCTTTACCGGGGCGCGCTATTGCCTGGCCGTGGCCTCGGGCGGCTATGCCATGGGCTGCGCCTTGCGGGCCTTGGGCGTGGGGCAGGGTGTGCCGGTGCTGACCAATGCCTTCACGCTGGCCCCGGTGCCGGGCGCGATTGCGGCGGTCGGCGGGCAGCCGGTCTTTGTCGAGGTGACCGAAGACCTGATCCTGGACTTTGCCGATCTTGAGGCGAAGGCGCGGGCCACCGGATCGCGGGTGCTGCTGCTGTCGCACATGCGGGGGCATGTCTGCGACATGGACGCGCTGATGGCGCTGTGCGCCCGGCTGGGCGTGGCGGTGATCGAGGATTGCGCCCATACGATGGGGGCCGAATGGCGGGGCGTGCCCAGCGGGCGGCACGGGCTGATTGGCTGCTATTCGACGCAGACCTACAAGCACATGAATTCGGGCGAGGGCGGGTTCTGCATCACCGATGATGCCGAAATGGCGGCGCGGATGATCCTGCTTTCAGGCAGCTACATGCTGTATGCGCGCCACCGCGCCGCGCCGCCGCCCGAGGTGTTCGAGGCGATCCGGCTGGAGGTGCCCAATGTCTCGGGCCGGATGGACAATCTGCGCGCGGCGATCCTGCGGCCACAGATCGCCATGCTGGCCGACCGACGCGCCCGCTGGGCCGCGCTTTATCGCGGAATGGAGGCGGGGCTGGCCGGGGTGCCGGGGCTGCGGCTGATACCGCGCCCCGAGGAAGAGGCCTATATGGGATCATCCTTCCAGTTCCTGCTGCCTGATTGGGAGGAGCCGCGCATCGTGGCCTTCCTTGCGGGCTGCGTGGCGCGTGGGGTTGAGCTGAAATGGTTTGGCGCCGGTGATCCGGTGGCGTTCACCAGCCGTTATGTGCATTGGCGCTATGCCGGCGAACAGTCCTGCCCGCAGACCGACCGGGTGCTGCGTGGGCTGGTGGACATGCGGTTGCCGCTGACCTTTTCCGAGGCCGATGTGGCGCAGATCGCCCGGATCGTGCGGGCCGAGGCGCTGCGGATCGGGCAGGCCGAGACCGTCGAGGCGGTGGCTGCGCCGCAGGTTCAATAGGCGCCCGGTCCGGGCGGATGCGGCTGGACGCCACCCTTGTCGCCTATTGCGGGCTGACGGTCTTTGCGTTGCTGCGCTTCGCGGACTGGGCCGCTCCGGTACCGCTGCCGGGCGGGGCCTGCCGGGTGGGCTATGTCTATGACGGGGATTCGGTTGAACTGATCTGCCCTGACCTGACCGAGACCGCCCGGCTGATCGGGCTGGACACGCCCGAACTGAAAGGCGCCTGCGCGGCCGAGACGGCGGCGGCCGGGGCCGCCAAGGCGGCGCTGACCGCGGCGGTGCGCCGGGCGAAGCGGGTGGAGATCGGGATCGAGGGGCGCGACCGCTATGACCGGCCGCTGGTGCATCTGGTGCTGGACGGCACGGATGCCGCCGATGTGATGCTGAAGGCCGGGCACGGGCGCCCCTATGACGGCGGCGCCCGCGAAGGCTGGTGCGACTGACCGTTTACTGCGGATAGGGCGAGGTGCCGCCAAGGCTGTCGTTGGTGTGCCGGATCAGCACATCACACAGGCAGGCCGTATCGGTACAGGCATCGCGGGCGGCGATGAAGCTGTCGTCACGCGGCGGGTTGGTCAGATCAACCTCTTGCCCTGTCGCGTTTTCCACGGCGTAGACCCAGGCCAGATCGTCCAGTCGGCCCATGCGCCACAGCAGCATGTCGGGGGCCTCGACCGCATCGCACAGCAGCACATGTGCGGGCAGGGTGGGCGCGTCGCAGGAAATGTCGGACAGGACCATGGAATAGGCCGGTTCCAGATCGGCGATCCGTGCCTCGACCGCGGCGGCATCAACGGGGCAAATCGGCGCGGCGGCCAGAGGCAGCGGCGCCAGCAGGGCGCAAAGGGCGGGCAGAAGGCGCATGGCGAACCTTTCAGGCAAGTGTGTCTTGCAGCAGACAAGTCCTTGGTCTGGCTGCGGTCAAGGTCTGGAAAGCGGCCCTTCCGCCGTGGCTTTGCCGCGATCCTGGGCAAGTTATCCGCGACTCATCCGCGCAGGGTGGCCCGCAGGGACGCACCCCCCGGCTTGCGGGGGGCTTCGGTCGGCTCGACCAGAGCGGGAAAATCGGCACACCATTGCATACAAGCCGCGAAATCCTTTGTTTCAGACACCTGAATCCCGCCCCCCATGCGTTGACCCCAGCCGGGGCGCGGAGTAAACGGGGCGCAGAGTTCAAGCGGGTGTGAATACCCGCAGCTCGCTGTCGCCAGCTGAAGGAGCTTCTCGTGGACGCGCTTCTCCGGGAGTATCTGCCCATTCTCATTCTGCTTGCTGTCGCAGCGGGGCTGGGCCTGATCCTGATCCTTGCCGCCGCCGTGCTTGCGGTTCGCAACCCCGACCCTGAAAAGGTGTCGGCCTATGAATGTGGTTTCAACGCATTTGACGACGCGCGGATGAAGTTCGACGTGCGCTTCTATCTGGTGTCGATCCTGTTCATCATCTTCGACCTGGAAGTGGCCTTCCTCTTCCCCTGGGCGGTGGCCTTCGGCGACCTCAGCATGACGGCCTTCTGGTCGATGATGGTCTTCCTGGCCGTCCTGACCATCGGCTTTGCCTATGAATGGAAGAAGGGGGCCCTGGAATGGGAGTGAGCACCGGACCGAACACCGCCGGCGGTGACCAGGAGGTCATGGTTCAGGCGCTGAACCGCGAGCTTCAGGACAAGGGCTTCCTGCTGACCTCGACCGAGGACATCATCAACTGGGCGCGTATCGGCAGCCTGCACTGGATGACCTTCGGTCTGGCCTGCTGCGCGGTCGAGATGATGCACACCTCGATGCCGCGCTATGATCTGGAACGCTTCGGCACCGCGCCGCGCGCCAGCCCGCGCCAGTCGGACCTGATGATCGTGGCAGGCACGCTGACCAACAAGATGGCCCCGGCGCTGCGCAAGGTCTATGACCAGATGCCCGAGCCGCGATATGTGATCAGCATGGGCTCTTGCGCCAATGGCGGCGGCTATTACCACTACAGCTATTCCGTGGTGCGCGGCTGTGACAGGATCGTGCCGATCGACGTTTACGTTCCCGGCTGTCCGCCCACGGCCGAGGCGCTGCTTTACGGTATCCTGCAGTTGCAGCGGAAGATCCGCCGCACCGGCACCCTGGTGAGGTAACCCGATGCCCGAGACCGCCCTTCAGGATCTGGCCGCCGCGATCGAGATGAAGCGGGCCGATGCCGTGCTTGCCTCGTCCGTCGCCTTTGGCGAACTGACGCTGACCGTTGCGCTGCCGCATCTGGAAAGCCTGATCGAATTCCTGCGCGATGATCCGGCCTGCCGGTTTTCGTCGCTGGTGGACATCACCGCCATCGACCACCCTGAACGCCCGGCGCGGTTCGACGTGGTGTATCACTTCCTGTCGATGTACCGGAACCACCGCATCCGCCTGAAGGTGGCGGTGCGCGAAGAGGACATGGTGCCCTCGATCATTGGCCTGCACCCCAGCGCCAACTGGTTCGAGCGCGAGGTGTTCGACATGTTCGGCATCCTGTTCTCGGGCCACCCGGACCTGCGGCGCATCCTGACCGACTACGGTTTCCGCGGCCATCCGCTGCGCAAGGATTTCCCGACCACCGGCTATGTCGAGGTGCGTTATGACGAGGCGCGCAAGCGCGTGGTCTACGAGCCGGTGAAACTGGTGCAGGAATACCGCCAGTTCGACTTCATGTCCCCCTGGGAAGGGGCCGAATACATCCTTCCCGGCGACCAGAAGGCAGGTGCGAAATGATGGACGGCGATATCCGGCAGAACGCCTATGACGACGGCACCGTCGATACGCTGACCAACGAGCAGCGCATCCGCAATTTCAACATCAACTTCGGCCCCCAGCACCCGGCGGCGCATGGCGTGCTGCGGCTGGTGCTGGAGCTGGACGGCGAGATCGTCGAACGCTGCGACCCGCATATCGGCCTGCTGCATCGCGGCACCGAGAAGCTGATGGAAAGCCGCACCTATCTGCAGAACCTGCCGTATTTCGACCGGCTGGATTATGTGGCGCCGATGAACCAGGAACATGCCTGGTGTCTGGCGATCGAAAAGCTGACCGGGGTGGTGGTGCCGCGCCGGGCCAGCCTGATCCGGGTGCTGTATTCCGAGATCGGCCGTATCCTGAACCACCTGCTGAACGTCACCACGCAGGCCATGGACGTGGGCGCGCTGACGCCGCCGCTGTGGGGCTTCGAGGAACGCGAAAAGCTGATGGTGTTCTACGAACGCGCCTGCGGTGCGCGTCTGCACGCGGCCTATTTCCGGCCGGGCGGGGTACATCAGGACCTGACGCCCGAGCTGATCGACGACATCGAGACCTGGGCGCAGGCCTTCCCCAAGGTGCTGGATGACATCGACAGCCTGCTGACCGAAAACCGCATCTTCAAGCAGCGCAATGCCGATATCGGCGTGGTCAGCGAGAAGGACATTCAGGACTGGGGCTTTTCCGGCGTGATGGTGCGCGGATCGGGCTTTGCCTGGGATCTGCGGCGCAGCCAGCCCTACGAATGTTACGACGAGTTTGACTTCAAGATCCCGGTCGGCAAGAACGGTGACTGTTATGACCGCTATCTGTGCCGCATGGCCGAGATGCGGGAATCGACCAGCATCATCCTGCAGGCCGTGGCCAAGCTGCGCGAGCCGGCCGCCAAGACCGACGTGATGGCGCGCGGCAAGCTGTCGCCGCCGAAGCGGGCCGAGATGAAGACCTCGATGGAGGCGCTCATCCACCACTTCAAGCTGTACACCGAAGGCTTCCACGTTCCGGCGGGCGAGGTCTATGCCGCGGTCGAGGCGCCGAAGGGCGAATTCGGGGTCTATCTGGTGGCCGATGGCACCAACAAGCCCTACCGCGCCAAGATCCGCGCACCGGGGTTCCTGCACCTGCAGGCGATGGATTACATCTGCAAGGGCCACCAACTGGCCGACGTGTCGGCCATCATCGGCACCATGGACGTGGTGTTCGGGGAGATCGACCGATGATCGAGACAACCGCCTTCGGCCTGGTTCCCACGTTCCTTGCCCTTTTCCTGGTGCCTGCTGCGGCGCCTTTCCTTCCGCTTCTGCTGTCGGGTCTCTGAATGCTTCGTCGCCTTTACCACACCCAGCCTGACAGCTTCGCCTTCACCCCGGCGAACCTGGAATGGGCCAAGGGCCAGATCTCGAAATATCCGGCGGGCCGTCAGGCCAGCGCCATCATTCCGCTGCTGTGGCGGGCGCAGGAACAGGAAGGCTGGCTGTCCCGCCCGGCCATCGAGCATGTCGCCGACATGCTGGGCATGGCCTATATCCGCGCGCTGGAAGTGGCGACCTTCTACTTCATGTTCCAGTTGCAGCCCGTGGGCAGCGTGGCGCATGTGCAGATCTGCGGCACCACAAGCTGCCTGATCTGCGGCGCCGAAGACCTGATCGCCGTCTGCAAGGAGCTGATCGCGCCCACGCCGCACACGCTGTCGGCCGATGGCAAGTTCAGTTGGGAAGAGGTCGAGTGCATGGGCGCTTGCGCCAATGCCCCGATGGCCCAGATCGGCAAGGACTATTACGAAGACCTTGACGCCGCCAAGCTGCGCGCGCTGATCACGCGGTTCTCGTCGGGCGAGGTTCCGGTGCCCGGCCCGCAGAACGGGCGCTATGCCGCAGAGCCGGCGGGGGGGCTGACCTCGCTCAAGGAATTCGAATCCGGGCGCCGGCAGTACAATGCCAGCGCGCAGCTTGCGGTGGACATCGGTGATACGGTGAAGCGGATCGACGGCACCGAGGTGCCGCTGACGACCCCGTGGCTGGGCAAGGCTGCGGTTGCGGCCGAGAAGCCCAAGGCTGCGGCCAAGCCCAAGGCAGCGTCGAAGGCGGCCGAGCCTGTCAAGCTGGCCGATGCGCCGGTGGCGGCGAAAAAGCCCAAGGTGCTGAAGGCGGCGCGCAAGGGCAAGGCGGATGACCTCAAGCTGATCTGGGGCGTCGGCCCGAAACTTGAGGAACTGTGCCACACGCTTGGCTTCTTCCATTTCGACCAGATCGCGGCCTGGACCGCGGACGAGGTTGCCTGGGTTGACGAGAATCTTGAAGGCTTCAAGGGCCGGGTGTCGCGCGACCGCTGGGTTGCGCAGGCCCGGGTTCTGGCAGCCGGCGGCACGGCCGAAGAGGCCGAGCGCATCGGGCGCGGCGAAGATTGAGCAATGACCCCGGACCTCGGGGTCCAACTTGGGAGTGACGGATATGGCTGATGTCAGGTTCGAAGGTGCACCCTTGCTTGAAGGCTGGGTGATCGGTGCTGCCATGGGGTTGGTCGCCTTTGCGGCGTCTGTTGTCGTGGGCGAGTTCGCCCTTATGCCGGCGGCGTTCTTCGGCGTCGTCGTGGCTGGCGCTGCCGGTGCCGTGATGGGGTTCCCGTGGTGGATCGGCGGGCCGGTTTCGCCCGCATCCTCGGCCGCCTTCGCGGCCCGTGTCGCCGCGGCCGATGAAGCGCGCGCGGCGGCCCGCGCTGCCCAGGCCCCGGTTGCGAAACTTGCGCCGGTTGCCAAGGTTGCGGCCGCGCCGGCCGAAGTGGATGCGACGCCGGCTGCGCTGATCTCGACCCCGGTCGAAACGGCAGGTGGCCCGGCCCGTCATGCCGCGCCGCTGAATGGCAAGGCCGATACCCTGCGCGACATCGAAGGTGTCGGCCCCGTGACCGAACGGTTGCTGAACCAGTTGGGCTTCTGGCATTTCGATCAGGTTGCCAACTGGACCGAGGCCGATGTGGCCTGGGTGGAATCGAACCTGCGCGGCTTCAAGGGCCGGGTGACTCGCGACAAATGGGTGGCTCAGGCGAAGATCATCGTGACCGAGGGCATGGCCAGCTTCCGCCAGCGTGCCCGCCGCAACGATTACTGAGGCCGCACTGGAATGACTGATCTGCAGAAGCCGCGTGCGAAGATCGACCCCCGGGCCGGGCAGGCCCGGATAGTTGCTCTGGTGATTGCCGGCACGATGCTTCTGTGGATGGGCGCGCAATGGCTGGGGGGACAGATGGGCTGGCCGGCCCGCTATGTCTTTCTCTTCGACCTTGCCGCCCTGGCCGCGTTCACCTGGGCGCTGGTCGTGACGTATCAGATCTGGCGTGGACGCCAGGGTTAAGGAGCCAGACGGATGCTGAAGGATCAGGACCGTATCTTCACCAACCTTTACGGGATGCATGACCGCAGCCTGAAGGGCGCGATGAAGCGCGGCCATTGGGATGGCACCGCCGGGCTGATCGCGCTTGGCCGGGACAAGCTGATCGACATCGTGAAGGCCAGCGGCCTGCGTGGCCGGGGCGGGGCAGGCTTCCCCACCGGCATGAAGTGGAGCTTCATGCCCAAGGTGTCGGACGGCCGCCCGTCCTATCTGGTGATCAACGCAGACGAATCCGAACCCGGCACCTGCAAGGACCGGGAGATCATGCGCCATGATCCCCATACGCTGATCGAGGGCGCGCTGATCGCGTCTTTCGCCATGGGGGCGAACACCTGCTATATCTACCTGCGCGGCGAATACATCCGCGAGCGCGAGGCGCTGCAGGCGGCGATCGACGAATGTTATGACGCGGGCCTTCTGGGCAAGAACGCGGCCAAGTCGGGCTTCGACTTCGACCTGTATCTGCACCACGGCGCCGGCGCCTATATCTGCGGCGAGGAAACCGCGCTGCTGGAAAGCCTGGAAGGCAAGAAGGGGATGCCGCGGATGAAGCCGCCGTTCCCCGCGGGGGCGGGCCTTTACGGCTGTCCGACCACGGTGAACAACGTCGAATCCATCGCGGTGGTGCCCACCATCCTGCGCCGGGGCGCGGAATGGTTCGCCAGCTTTGGCCGGCCCAACAACACCGGGACCAAGCTGTTCGGCATCTCGGGCCATGTGGTTCACCCCTGCGTCGTGGAAGAATCGATGTCGATCCCGCTGCGCGAGCTGCTGGAAACCCATTGCGGCGGCGTGCGCGGCGGCTGGAAGAACCTGAAGGCGGTGATTCCGGGCGGGTCTTCGGTGCCGCTGCTGACCGCGGCGCAATGCGACGATGCGATCATGGATTTCGACTGGCTGCGCGAACAGCGGTCGGGTCTGGGCACGGCGGCGGTGATCGTGATGGACCAGTCCACCGATGTCATCAAGGCGATCTGGCGGCTGTCCAAGTTCTACAAGCATGAAAGCTGCGGCCAGTGCACGCCCTGCCGCGAAGGCACCGGCTGGATGATGCGGGTCATGGACCGTCTGGTCCGGGGCGAGGCCGAGATCGAAGAGATCGACATGCTGATTTCGGTGACGAAACAGGTGGAAGGCCACACGATCTGCGCGCTTGGCGATGCGGCGGCCTGGCCGATCCAGGGCCTTGTGCGCGCCTTCCGCGACGAGATCGAAGACCGTATCAAGGCCCGCAAGACCGGCCGCATCAGCGCCGTGGCGGCGGAATAAGCATGGCCACCGCCCTCCATACCGCTGCGGGCACCGGCCCCCTGCGCTGCCGTTCGGCGGCCGCGGGGCTGATGGCCGTGGCGCTGGCGGGCTGCGTGGCACCGCAGGACGAGCTGGACCGCGTTGGCGCGGCGAAGGCGGTTCCGTTGGCGGAGGTCGTGGTCGATGGCCGCGCCTTTTCGGTTCAGGTCGAAGGGCGGGGAACCGGGCTTCGGCTGACCGCAGACGGCGCCCGCCCGGTTGAAGGGCGGCTGGTGCGTGTGGCGGCCAGCGCGTCGCCCCTGGCAATGGACGAGGGCGCGGTTGCCAAGAAGGCGGCCCGCCAGGGTTGCGGCAAGGCCGGCGGCCGGTTCAACGAGGTGGCCATCGGCGTCTATGAACGGTCCGGAGCGGCTTGGGTCTTTGCGGGGGCCTGCGCATGATCACGCAAGGTTTCAGCATCGGCGGATCACGGCAGGGCCACGAAGGCGTGCTTTGGGCTGCGGGCCGGGGACTGACAGGATGCTTGCGTCCGGGCGCACGGGGGAAAGCCCCGGCGTCTGCGGGCAGAGCAGACTGTGGAGCGATCCCCATGAAGATTTTCAAGACCCTTGCCCTGTCGCTTGTCATGGCCAGCCCGGCCTTCGCGCTGGAACCGCTGGCGACCGAGAAGTTCATCAACGACAGCCTGCGCGCCGGTCGCATCGGCGATGTCATCCGCAAGACCTGCCCGACCATCGACGCGCGCATGTTCACCGTCTGGTCGAAGCTGGAAGAGCTGAAGCGCTATGCCCGCCAGAAGGGCTATCCCGAAGACGAGGTCCGTGCCTTTCTGAAGGATGAAACGCAGAAGGCGCGGATCAAGAAGGAAGCTGCGGCCTGGCTCAAGGCGGCCGGCGCGGTGGAAGGCAAGGCCGAGACCTATTGCAAGGTCGGCCGCGACGAGATTGCGAAGGGCAGCCTGATCGGCAGCCTGCTGAGGGACAGGTCGTGATCCGGCGTCGGGTCACGCAACAGGATGGCGGCGGGCGGCACCGGGTTGGTGCCGTGCGTCTTGTCAGGACGGGAAGGGCGTAGGCATGTCGAACCTGAAGAAAATCAACATCGACGGCATCGAGATCGAGGTCGATGGCGCGATGACGATCATTCAGGCAGCCGAAGTTGCCGGGATCGAGATCCCGCGCTTCTGCTATCACGAACGGCTGACCATCGCGGGCAATTGCCGGATGTGTCTGGTCGAGGTGGTCGGCGGCCCGCCGAAGCCCGCCGCAAGCTGCGCGATGCAGGTGCGCGACCTGCGCCCCGGCCCGAATGGCGAGGCGCCGGTCGTCAAGACCAAATCGCCCATGGTCAAGAAGGCCCGCGAGGGGGTGATGGAGTTCCTGCTCATCAACCACCCGCTGGACTGCCCGATCTGCGACCAGGGTGGCGAATGTGACCTGCAGGATCAGGCCATGGCCTATGGCGTGGACTTCAGCCGCTACCGCGAGCCGAAGCGGGCCAGCGAGAACCTGAACCTTGGCCCGCTGGTCAAGACCGAGATGACTCGCTGCATTTCCTGCACCCGCTGCGTGCGCTTCACGACCGAGGTCGCGGGCATCACCCAGATGGGCCAGACCGGACGCGGCGAAGACAGCGAGATTACCAGCTATCTGAACGTGACGCTGGATTCGAACCTTCAGGGCAACATCATCGACCTGTGCCCGGTCGGCGCGCTGACCAGCAAGCCCTATGCCTTTACCGCCCGTCCGTGGGAACTGACCAAGACCGAATCCATCGACGTGATGGATGCGCTTGGGTCGAACATCCGCGTCGATACCAAGGGCCGCGAAGTGATGCGCATCCTGCCGCGCAACCATGACGGCGTGAACGAGGAGTGGATCAGCGACAAGACCCGCTTCATCTGGGATGGTCTGCGCCGGCAGCGGCTGGACGTGCCTTACGTCCGCGACAACGGCCGCCTGCGCAAGGCAAGCTGGGCCGAGGCACTGGAACGCGCGGCCAAGGCGATGAAGGGCAAGCGGGTTGCCGGTCTGGTGGGCGATCTGGCCCCGGTCGAGGCGGCCTTCAGCCTGAAGGCGCTGGTGGAAGGTCTGGGCGGCCACGTCGAATGTCGCACCGATGGCGCGCGCCTGCCGGCGGGCAACCGTTCGGCCTATGTCGGCACCGCGAAGATCGAGGACATCGACAGCGCCCGCCGTATCCTGATCATCGGGTCGAACCCGCGGATCGAGGCGCCGGTGCTGAATGCCCGTATCCGCAAGGCCTGGACCAATGGCGCGGATGTGGCGCTGATCGGCGAGGCGGCGGACCTGACCTATGACTATGCCCATCTGGGCAATGACCGCGCCACGCTGGCCGGGATGCTGACGCAAGACCTGGCGAACAAGGCCGGTACGCCGGGCATCGTGATCGTGGGGCAGGGCGCCCTGAACGAGGCGGATGGCGAGGCGGTTCTGGCCCATGCCATGCGCATCTGCGAACTGGGCGACTGCAAGCTGCTGGTCCTGCACACGGCCGCGTCGCGCGTGGGGGCGATGGATGTGGGCGCCGTGACCGAGGGCGGGCTGACGGCCGCCACCGACCATGCCGAGGTGATCTTCAACCTGGGCGCGGACGAGGTGGAGATCGCCGCCGGTCCCTTTGTCATCTATCAGGGCAGCCATGGCGACCGTGGCGCGGCCCGCGCCGATGTGATCCTGCCCGCGGCGGCCTATACCGAAGAGAACGGGCTGTTCGTCAACACCGAGGGCCGGCCGCAACTGGCCTTCCGTGCCGGGTTCGCCCCGGGCGAGGCCAAGGAAAACTGGGCGATCCTGCGGGCGCTGTCGGCCGAACTGGGGGCGGCGCTGCCGTGGGACAGCCTGGCGCAACTGCGCGGCGCGCTGGTCAAGGCGCATCCGCATCTGGCCGAGATCGACGAGGTGGCCGAGAACGCCTGGCAACCGCTTGAACTGCGGGCGCCCGGCAAGGCCACCTTCCGCAATGCGATCAGGGATTTCTACCTGACCAACCCGATCGCGCGGGCGTCGGCGGTGATGGCCGAGCTTTCGGCGATGGCCAAGGCGCGGGCGGCAACCCCGATGGCGGCGGAATGAGGATGTTTGGCCCCCGGACCCTGGGCTGCGGCCTTGGCCTGATCGTCGCTTCGGCGGCGCTGGCCGGCTGCGTGCCTGCGGATGGGGCGGACAAGGCCAGCGGGGCCGAACCGAAAGACGCGGCGGCCAAGGTGTCGAACGCGGAATATCTGGGCATCGAGGCGGTGCCCATGGATGAGGACATGATCAGCTTCCGCCTGACAATGACGGGTGTGAAGGACGAGGCGGAGGTCGTGGCCTATGGCCGCTGCGCCGCCGCACAATACGCGCTGACCCGGAAAGCCGGGTTCGTGCGGCATGTCCGCACCAAGGTGGACAAAGAAGGCAAGACATGGCGGGGGGATGCGGTCTATCTCATCTCGACCGCCTTGCCCGCAGGGCGCAAGGTGATCGACGCCAAGGTTCAGGTGAAAGATTGCGGCCTGCAGGGCATTCCGACGGTGTAAGGGACGGACAATGGACGGATTTCTGGATACAGGCCTCGGGACGACGCTGCTGATCGCAGCACAGAGCCTGCTGATCGTCGCTTTCGTGATGATCAGCCTCTTGTTCCTTGTCTATGGCGACCGCAAGGTCTGGGCCGCGGTGCAGATGCGCCGGGGGCCGAACGTGGTGGGGCCGTTCGGCCTGCTGCAATCGGTGGCCGACGCGCTGAAATTCGTGGTCAAGGAAATGGTGATCCCGGCGGGCGTGGACCGTCCGGTGTTCTTCCTGGCCCCGATGCTGAGCTTCGTGCTGGCCATTCTGGCCTGGGCGGTGATCCCGTTCGACAGCGGCTGGGTTCTGGCCGACATCAACGTCGCCATCCTGTTTGTCTTTGCGGTGTCGTCGCTGGAAGTCTATGGCGTGATCATGGGCGGTTGGGCGTCGAACTCGAAATACGCCTTCCTGGGGTCGCTGCGGTCGGCGGCGCAGATGATTTCCTATGAGGTCAGCCTTGGCCTGATCATCATCGGCATCATCATCTCGACCGGCAGCATGAACTTCAGCCATATCGTGGCGGCTCAGGATGGCAACTGGGGCCTGTTCAACTGGTACTGGCTGCCGCATCTGCCGATGGTGGTGCTGTTCTTCATCAGCGCGCTGGCCGAAACGAACCGCCCGCCCTTCGACCTGCCGGAAGCGGAATCCGAACTGGTGGCGGGGTTCATGGTGGAATATTCCTCCACGCCCTACCTGCTGTTCATGGCCGGCGAATACATTGCCATCTTCCTGATGTGCGCACTGATTTCGCTGCTGTTCTTCGGCGGCTGGCTGTCGCCCATCCCTGGCATCGCCGATGGCTGGTGGTGGATGGTGGCGAAGATGTGGTTCTTCTTCTTCCTCTTCGCCATGGTGAAGGCCATCGTGCCGCGCTACCGCTATGACCAGCTCATGCGGATCGGCTGGAAGGTGTTCCTGCCGCTGTCGCTGGGCTGGGTCGTGCTGGTGGCCTTCCTGGCCAAGTTCGAAATCCTGGGCACCTTCTGGGCCCGCTGGACCCTGGGGGGCTGATCCAATGGCCAACATCGACTGGAACCGCGCCACCCGCTACTTCCTGATGACGGATTTCATCAAGGGCTTTGCCCTGGGGATGAAATACTTCTTCGCGCCGAAGACCACGCTGAACTATCCGCATGAAAAGGGGCCGCTGTCGCCCCGGTTCCGCGGGGAACACGCGCTGCGCCGCTATCCCAACGGCGAGGAACGCTGCATCGCCTGCAAGCTGTGCGAGGCGGTCTGCCCGGCGCAGGCCATCACCATCGACGCCGAACCGCGCGAGGACGGCAGCCGCCGCACCACGCGCTATGACATCGACATGACCAAGTGCATCTACTGCGGCTTCTGTCAGGAAGCCTGCCCGGTGGACGCCATCGTCGAAGGCCCGAACTTCGAGTTTTCGACCGAGACCCGCGAAGAGCTGTTCTACACCAAGGAAAAGCTGCTGGAGAACGGCGCCCGCTGGGAAGCCGAGATCGCCCGCAACCTTGAACTGGATGCGCCCTACCGATGACCGACGCCTATACCAGAATGTTCCAGCAGATGATGGAAAGCGGGCAGGAAATGCTGCGCGCCTTCAATCCTGCGCTTGAGAACATGAACG
The DNA here is from genome assembly GCF_003034965.1 of Fuscovulum blasticum DSM 2131. Taxonomy (GTDB): domain Bacteria; phylum Pseudomonadota; class Alphaproteobacteria; order Rhodobacterales; family Rhodobacteraceae; genus Pseudogemmobacter; species Pseudogemmobacter blasticus. Next base: position 88,256 of record NZ_PZKE01000006.1, read on the forward strand.
TCAGCGGTCTGGACAAGATGTTTCCCACCATGTCGAAGGACATGCTGGAAATGTGGTTCGGCAAGACCTTCAACCGCGAAGGGCTGGATGCCAAGACCCGGCTTCTGGTCACGCTGGCGGCGCTGACGGTTCTGGGCGCGCAGGGCGAGCCGCAGATCCGCATGACGGTGCGCCACGCGCTGGAAGCGGGGGCGACGGAACGCGAGATCGCGGAAGTGATCTGGCAGATGAGCATGTTCGGCGGCCTGCCCGCCATGCAGAAGGCGCTGGAGACCGCCCAATCGGTCTTTGCCGAAAAGAAGGAAGGAACGTCATGAGCGTTGCCGATATCGCATTCTACGCCTTTGCCGTGGTGACGGTGGTGGCGGGGCTGATGCTGACCATCAGCCGCAACCCGGTGCATTCGGTGCTGTGGATGATCCTGTCCTTCCTGGGCGCCGCCGGTCTGATGGTGCTGATGGGGGCCGAATTCGTCGCCATGCTGGTGATGATCGTCTATGTCGGCGCGGTCGCGGTGCTGTTCCTGTTCGTGGTGATGATGCTGGACGTGGACTTTGCCGCGCTGAAGGGCGAGATCAGCCGCGCCATGCCGCTTGCATTGCTGATCGGTGTGGTGCTGATCATCCAGATCAGCCTTGGCATCGGCGCCTGGGTCGAGGCGGACGGGGCCCTTGGCCTGCGCGATGCGCCGGCGCCGCATGGCGTGGACAATGCCCGCGCGCTGGGGCTGATCCTTTATGACAAATACGGCTTCCTGTTCCAGATCGCCGGGCTGATCCTGCTGGTTGCCATGATCGGGGCGATCCTGCTGACGCTGCGCCACCGCAAGGACATCAAGCGGCAGAACGTGCTGCAACAGATGTGGCGCGACCCGGCCAAGGCGATGGAACTGAAGGACGTGAAGCCGGGGCAGGGGCTGTAAGCCCACGCCGCAAGGCTGCCGCAACGGTTCGGGCCGACCGGCCCAGAGGAACGACAACGGGCAAAAGACCCGGAGGGAACGAGAGATGGTGGGACTTGAACATTACCTGACAGTCGCCGCGGCGCTGTTCGTGATCGGGATCTTCGGGATCTTCCTGAACCGGAAGAACGTGATCGTCATCCTGATGTCGATCGAACTGATGCTGCTGTCGGTCAACCTGAACCTCGTCGCCTTCTCGGTGCATCTGGGCGATATGGTGGGGCAGGTCTTCACCCTGTTCGTGCTGACGGTCGCCGCGGCCGAGGCCGCCATCGGCCTGGCCATCCTTGTCGTGTTCAACCGCAACCGCGGGACGATCGACGTGGAAGACGTGAACGTGATGAAGGGTTGAGGGCATGGTCGCAAGGGTAGGGGACCGCAACGCCTTCGGGCTGCGGGTCACGGCGGTGCAGGGCCGGATGGTCGATCTCGAATGCGAGACCTGCGGCGAGCGTGGCACGGTTGCGGCACAGGAATTCCAATCGACGCGCTGCGGGTCCGACCGCTGCGCCTCCAGTCAAGGCAGGGCTGAGTAATGGCCACGATCATTCTTTTTGCGCCTCTGATCGGGGCCATCCTCTGCGGCTTCGGCTGGCGGATCATCGGCGAGAAGGCCGGTCAGGTGCTGACCACCTCGCTGGTCTTCCTGGCCGCTGCCCTGAGCTGGGTCATCTTCCTGACCTTTGACGGCGAAACCCGGCATATCGTGCTGCTGGACTGGATCCAGTCTGGCACGCTGCAGACCGAATGGGCGATCCGGCTGGACCGGCTGACCGCGATCATGCTGGTCGTGGTGAACTCGGTCTCGGCGCTGGTCCACCTCTACAGCTTCGGCTACATGGCGCATGACGACAACTGGCACGAGGGCGAGCATTACAAGGCCCGCTTCTTTGCCTATCTGTCGTTCTTCACCTTCGCGATGCTGATGCTGGTCACCAGCGACAACCTGGTGCAGATGTTCTTCGGCTGGGAAGGGGTGGGCGTCGCGTCCTACCTGCTGATCGGGTTCTACTACCGCAAGCCTTCGGCCAATGCGGCCGCGATCAAGGCCTTCGTGGTGAACCGGGTGGGCGACTTCGGCTTTGCCCTTGGCATCATGGCGATCTTCTTCCTGACCGACTCGATCCGGTTCGACGACGTGTTCGCCGCCGCGCCGGCGCTGGCGGAAACCAACCTTACCTTCCTGTGGCGGGAATGGAACGCGGCCAACCTGATTGGCGTGCTGCTGTTCATCGGGGCCATGGGCAAGTCGGCGCAGCTTGGGCTGCACACCTGGCTGCCCGACGCGATGGAAGGCCCGACCCCGGTGTCGGCGCTGATCCACGCCGCGACCATGGTGACGGCGGGGGTCTTCCTCGTTTGCCGGATGTCGCCGCTTTATGAATACGCGCCGGATGCCAAGACGATGATCGTGATCGTCGGCGCCACCACCGCCTTCTTCGCGGCGACGGTGGGTCTGGTGCAGAACGACATCAAGCGCGTGATCGCTTATTCGACCTGTTCGCAGCTTGGCTACATGTTCGTGGCGGCGGGCTCGGGCGTCTATTCGGTAGCGATGTTCCACCTGTTCACCCACGCCTTCTTCAAGGCGATGCTGTTCCTGGGGGCCGGTTCGGTGATCCATGCCACGCACCATGAACAGGACATGCGCAATTACGGGGGCTTGCGGAAGAAGATCCCGCTGACCTTCTGGGCGATGCTGATCGGCACACTGGCCATCACCGGCGTGGGCATCCCGCTGACGCATTGGGGCTTTGCCGGCTTCCTGTCGAAGGATGCCGTGATCGAAAGCGCCTGGGGCGGCGGCAGCATGTATGCCTTCTGGCTGCTGGTTGTGGCGGCCTGCTTCACCAGCTTCTATAGCTGGCGGCTGATGTTCCTGACCTTCTTCGGCACCAGCCGGGCGCAGGGCCATGACCATGGCCATGGTCGCGCCGCGCAGGGGCATGGCGACCACGGGCATGACGACCACGGCCACGAGCCGCACGAAAGCCCGGCGGTGATGCTGGTCCCGCTGGGGGTGCTGGCGCTTGGCGCGATGTTCTCGGGGATGCTGTGGTACAACGTGTTCTTCGGCGACGAAGCCAAGTTGCGCGGCTGGTTCGGCATGGAGGCTGCGGCCGTTCATGGCACCGAACACGGAACCGACCACGCCGCCGCAACGACCGAAGGCACGGATGCCGGCCATGCGGCGACCGAAGGCGAGGCGGCGGATCATGCCACCGCCCCGGCGGAAGGCGCAGTCGTGGCAACCGAGGCCGAGGCCGGCCATGAGGCGGTGGCTGCGGTTGCGGGCGCCGCGCCCAAGGGCGCCATCTTCATCGGGCCGGACAACCATGTGATCCATGCCGCGCATGAAGCGCCGACCTGGGTGAAGGTCTCTCCCTTCGTCGCGATGGTGATCGGTCTGGGCCTGTCCTGGCTGTTCTACATCGCCAGCCCCGGCCTGCCGGCGCGTCTGGCGCGGGCGCAGCGTCCGCTCTACGAATTCCTGCTGAACAAGTGGTACTTCGACGAGCTTTACGACCGTCTTTTCGTGCAGCCAGCCAAGTTCATCGGGCGGTTCCTGTGGAAGCGGGGCGACGGCGATCTGATCGACGGCACGATCAACGGGGTGGCGATGGGGATCATTCCCTTCTTCACCCGCCTCGCGGGGAGGGCGCAGTCGGGATACATCTTCCACTACGCCTTCGCGATGGTGCTGGGGATCGTTGTCCTCGTCACCTGGATGACCCTTTACGGCGGCGCCAGGTAAGGGCGCGGGATCAATGGCACAGCAACTTCTCTCGATCATCACCTTCCTGCCGCTGGTCGCGGCCGCCATAATGGCGCTGTTCATGCGCGGCGATGACCATGCCGCGCAGATGGGCGCCAAGCGTCTGGCCCTTTTTGCCACGCTGGCGACCTTCCTCGCCTCGATCTTCCTGGTGCTGGAGTTCGATCCTTCGAACACCGGCTTCCAGTTCGTGGTTGAACGGACCTGGATCCTGGGTCTGACCTACAAGATGGGCGTGGACGGCATCTCGATCCTGTTCGTGATGCTGACCACCTTCCTGATGCCCCTGGTGATCTGGTCCGCCTGGGAGGTGGACAAGCGCGTCAAGGAATACATGATCGCCTTCCTTGTGCTGGAAAGCCTGATGCTGGGCGTGTTCTGCGCGCTGGATCTGGTGCTGTTCTACCTGTTCTTCGAGGCGGGCCTGATCCCGATGTTCCTGATCATCGGTATCTGGGGCGGCAAGGAACGCATCTATGCGGCGTTCAAGTTCTTCCTCTACACCTTCCTCGGCTCGGTGCTGATGCTGGTGGCGATGATCGCCATGTACATGGATGCCGGCACCACCGACATCGTGAAGCTGATGGATCACACCTTCGCTTCCGAAACGATCTCGGTGGCGGGCTTCCAGATCATCGGCGGGATGCAGACGCTGCTGTGGCTGGCCTTCTTCGCCAGCTTCGCGGTGAAGATGCCGATGTGGCCGGTGCACACCTGGTTGCCCGACGCCCACGTTCAGGCCCCGACCGCAGGGTCGGTGGTGCTGGCGGCGGTGATGCTGAAGATGGGCGGCTATGGCTTCCTGCGCTTCAGCCTGCCGATGTTCCCGGTGGCAAGCGACCATCTGTCGGGGCTGGTGTTCTGGATGAGCGCCATCGCCATCGTCTACACCAGCCTTGTCGCGCTGGCGCAGTCGGACATGAAGAAGCTGATCGCCTATTCGTCGGTCGCGCACATGGGCTATGTCACCATGGGCATCTTCGCGGCCAACCAGCAGGGCATTGACGGCGCCATCTTCCAGATGCTGAGCCACGGCTTCATCTCGGGCGCGCTGTTCCTGTGTGTCGGCGTGATCTACGACCGGATGCACACCCGCGAGATCGACGCCTATGGCGGCCTTGTGAACCGGATGCCGACCTATGCGCTGATCTTCATGTTCTTCACCATGGCCAACGTGGGCCTGCCCGGCACCAGCGGATTCATCGGTGAATTCCTGACGCTGGTGGGCATCTTCCAGGTCAATACCTGGGTGGCGGCCGTGGCGACCACGGGCGTGATCCTGTCGGCGGCCTATGCGCTGTGGCTGTATCGCCGCGTTGTCTTTGGCGAGCTGATCAAGGAAGCCCTGAAGAGCATCACCGACATGACCGGCCGCGAGAAGGCGATCTTTGCGCCGCTTGTGGCCATGACCCTGATCCTGGGTGTCTATCCGGCGGCGGTGACCGATGTCATCGGCCCGTCGGTAGCTGCCCTGGTTGCCGATTACCACGAAGCTGTCCAGGCTGAGGCCGGGGCCGGCGCCGTGGCGATGAACTGAGGACCGAGCATGACACCCAGTGATTTTCAAACCGTCCTGCCCGAGGTGGTCCTTGCGCTTTGGGCCATCGCCGCGCTGATGTTCGGGGTCTATACCGGCAAGGACCGCGTGGCGGTGCCGCTGGTCTGGGCGACGGCGGGGCTGATGGCCGCGCTGGCGCTGTGGATCGGTCTGGCCGGGCAGGGCGAGCGCACGGCCTTCGGCACGCTGTTCATCGACGATGCCTTTGCCCGCTTCGCGAAGGTGACCATCCTCATCTCTGCCGCCGCCGTGCTGATCATGGCGCAGGACTACATGAGCCGGACCGGAATCCTTCGGTTCGAATATCCGGTTCTGGCCTCGCTGGCCGTTCTGGGTATGCTGCTGATGGTCAGCGCCAGCGATCTGATGTCGCTGTATATGGCGCTGGAGCTGCAATCGCTGGCGCTTTATGTGTTGGCCGCGCTGCGCCGCGACAGCCTGAAATCCACCGAGGCGGGGCTGAAATACTTCATCCTTGGGGCGCTGTCATCGGGGCTGCTGCTTTATGGCGCGTCGCTTGCCTATGGCTTTGCCGGTACCACGGCCTTTGCCGGCATCCTGGCGTCGCTTCAGGGTGAGGCGGCACCGCTGGGGCTGCTGTTCGGTCTGGTCTTCGTGATTGCCGGTCTGGCCTTCAAGATCTCGGCCGTGCCCTTCCACATGTGGACGCCCGATGTCTATGAGGGCAGCCCGACCCCGGTGACCGCCTTCTTCGCCACCGCGCCCAAGGTTGCCGCCATGGCGCTAATCGCGCGGGTTGTGTTCGATGCCTTCGGCGCCATTCCGGGCGACTGGGGGCAGATGCTGGCCGGTCTGGCCGTGGCCTCGATGTTCCTTGGCGCGATTGCCGCCATCGGGCAGAAGGATATCAAGCGCCTGATGGCCTATTCCTCGATCGCCCATATGGGCTATGCGCTGATCGGCCTTGCCGTGGGCACGGTCGAAGGGGTGCAGGCGATGCTGATCTACATGGTGATCTATGTCACCATGAACGTCGGCACCTTTGCCTTCATCCTGTCGCTGGAACGCGACGGTCGCCCGGTGTCCGACATTGCCAGCCTCAACATGTTCTCGAAGAAGGAACCGCTGAAGGCGCTGGCCATGCTGGTGCTGCTGTTCAGCCTGGCGGGGGTGCCGCCGATGGTGGGCTTCTTCGGGAAGTTCTATGTGCTGAAGGCGGCGGTCGATGCCGATATGGTCTGGCTGGCGCTGGCCGGGGCCGTGGCCTCGGTGATCGGGGCCTTCTACTACCTGCGCATCGTCTACTTCATGTATTTCGGTGCCGATCAGGAACCCGCCGACAGCCGCATGGCGCCGGTGCAATGGGCGATGCTGGTTGCGGTGGCGGTCATCATGCTGGCCGGGATCGTCAACCTGTTCGGGCTTGAGCCCGTGGCCCAGGTGGCGGCGGAAGCGCTTGTCCGCTGACGCCCCCGCCGGCCGGGTGCTGCTGGAGACGGTCGACTCCACCAACGCCGAAGGCTTCCGCAGGGCCCCGCATCTGACGGGGCCCTTGTGGATTCTGGCGCGCGAACAAAGCGCGGGCCGGGGGCGGCGGGCACGGCCCTGGGCCAGCCCGCCCGGCAACTTCTACGGCACGCTGGTGTTGCGCCACACCGACCCGCCCGCCCGCGCCGCGCTGCGCAGCTTTGCCGCCGCGCTGGCGCTGCGCGATGCCTTTGCCGCGCTGACCGGGCTGCCGCAGGTGTTTTCGCTGAAATGGCCGAACGACGTGCTGCTGAACGGCGGCAAGGTCGCCGGCATCCTGCTGGAAGCGCAAGGTCCGGTGCTGTGCATCGGCATCGGCGTCAACCTGATCGGCGCGCCGCCGGTGGGTGCGGTTGAACCGGGGGCGGTGACGCCGGTGTCGCTTCTGTCGGAAACCGGGCTGCGGATCACGCCAGAGCATTTCCTTGACGCGCTGGCCGCCGCCTATGCCGGGTGGGAGGCGCGGTTCGCGGCCGAAGGCTTTGCCCCCCTGCGCACGGCCTTTCTGGCCCATGCGGCCCGGCTGGGCGAACCCATCCGCGCCCGCACCGGCAACGAAACCCGCGAAGGCCTGTTCGAGACCATCGACACCGATGGCAACCTGATCCTTCGCATGGCCGCAGGCCCGGTTGCGATTCCCGCGGCCGAAGTGTTCTTCTAGCGTGGCAAGGGAGAGAGCGTGATGCTTCTGGCCATCGACTGCGGCAATACCAATACCGTCTTTTCCATCTGGGACGGCACGCGCTTTCTGGCGACCTGGCGCATTGCCACCGACCACAAGCGCACCGCCGATGAATATTTCGTCTGGCTGTCGTCGCTGATGATGCTGACCAAGCTGGAAACCACAATCACCGAGGCGATCATCAGCAGCACCGTGCCGCGGGTGGTGTTCAATCTGCGTGTTCTGTGCAACCGCTATTTCGACTGCCGCCCGCTGGTGGTGGGCAAGCCGGAATGTCGGCTGCCGGTGCCGCCCCGGGTGGATCAGGGCACCACGGTCGGCCCCGACCGGCTGGTCAATACCGTGGCCGGCCATGACCGCCATGGCGGCGACCTGATCGTTGTGGACTTCGGCACCGCCACGACCTTTGACGTGGTGGATCACGACGGCGCCTATGTCGGCGGGGTGATCGCGCCCGGCGTCAACCTGTCGCTTGAGGCGCTGCACATGGCCGCCGCCGCCCTGCCGCATATCGACGTGGCCAAGCCCGGCCATGTGATCGGCACGAATACGGTGGCCTGTATGCAATCCGGCGTGTATTGGGGCTATGTGGGGCTTGTCGAAGGCATCGTGCGCGAGGTCCGCAAGGAACGCCCGCGGCCATCGAAGGTGATCGCCACCGGCGGCCTCGCCTCTCTTTTCGCGCAGGGCACCGACCTGTTCCATTCCATCGAGGACGACCTGACAATGCACGGGCTGGTCCTGATCAACGACTTCAACAAGGAAACGGCATGAGCAAGGACCGGCTGATCTATCTTCCCCTCGGGGGTGCCGGCGAGATCGGCATGAACGCCTATGTGTTCGGCTATGGTCCGCCCGGCAAGGAGCGGCTGATCCTGGTCGACATGGGCGTGACCTTCCCCGATATGGACGGCGCACCGGGGGTTGACCTGATCCTGCCCGACATTTCCTGGCTGGCGGCACGGGTTGACCGGCTGGAGGCGATCTTCATCACCCATGCCCACGAAGACCATATCGGGGCGCTGGCACTGATGTGGCCGCAGCTTGGCAAGAAGAAGGTCTATGCCCGCCGCTTCACCGCCACCATCGGCCGGCTGAAGCTGGAAGAGGCCGGGTTGCCGGTTGATGCGGTGGTCACCGTCGAACCGCGGCCCGCAACCGTGACCGCAGGGCCGTTCAAGGTGCAGTTCGTGCCGGTCAGCCATTCCATTCCCGAAAGCTCGGGTCTGATCATTGACACGCCCGCGGGGCGGATCGTCCATTCCGGCGATTTCAAGATCGACCGCACCCCCGTGGTGGGCGAGGGCTGGGATGATGCGATGTGGGCCGGCATCGCCGCCGAGGCGCCGGTCAAGGTGCTGACCTGCGACAGCACCAACGTATTCTCGAACCACCCCGGCCGGTCCGAGGCGACGCTGGCCGAACCGCTGGCCAAGCTGATTTCGGAAGCGCCGGGGATGTTCGTCGCCACCACCTTCGGGTCGAACGTGGCACGGCTGAAGACGCTGGCGCAGGCTGGCCGCGCCGCCGATCGGTCAATCTGCGTGTTGGGCCGGTCGATGAAGCGGATGCTGGCGGCGTCAGAAGAGGCGGGGGTGCTGAACGGCTTTCCCCGCATCGTGACGCCCGAAGAGGCGCTGGAAATTCCGCGCCGCAACCTGATGCTGCTGGTGACCGGCAGCCAGGGCGAACGCCGTGCGGCCAGCGCGGCCCTGTCGCGCGGCAAGTATCTGGGCTTCGAGATGCGGCAGGGCGACAGCTTCCTGTTTTCCAGCCGCACCATTCCGGGCAACGAACGCAGCGTGATCCACATCTGGAATGCGTTTTCAGAGATGGGCGTCACGGTGCATGACGATACCGACGGGCTTTACCACGTCTCGGGCCATGCCAACCGGCCCGATCTGGAACATGTCCACCGCACGTTGCTGCCCGACATGCTGATCCCGGTGCATGGCGAACACCGCCACCTGACGGAACATGTCCGCATCGCCACCGAGGCCGGCATTGCCGGCATGGTGGCCACCAATGGCATGATGCTGAACCTGACCGGCGATGTGCCGGTGGTGGCCGAGCGGATCGAGACCGGGCGCGTCTATCTGGACGGCTCGGTGCAGATCGGCGCCATGGATGGCGTGGTGCGCGACCGTATCCGCATGGCCCTGAACGGGCATGTGCTGGTGACGGTGATCCTGGACGAGAAGGATCAGCCGATGGGCGAACCCTGGGTCGAGATCATGGGCCTGACCGACCGCGGCCGTGGCGACCGGCTGCTGAACGAAACCCTTGAATCCGATCTGGCCGACTGGATGGGCCGTGCCGGGCGCAAGACGCTCAAGGATGACGGCAAGATGGATGAGGAAATCCGCAAGGTCGTTCGCCAGGTCACCATGGAGGAGATCGGCAAGAAGCCAGAGGTGACGGTCGTCGTCAGCCGGCTGATCGAGGAATGAAAAACGGGGGCCGAAAGGCCCCCGTTTCATTTCGTGCTGCAATCTGATCTCAGCTTTCGGCGTCGGCCGGGGCTTCGTCTTCGGCGGTTTCCGGCGACGGTGCGGCAATCTTGAAGCTGCGCAGGATGAATTCGGGAACATGGTCGCCCATGCCGCGCACCGAACCGCCCTCATCCCGGCGGTCGCGGCGGTCGTCCCGACGATCCTCGCGCCGGTCGTCCTTGCGGTCGCGCCGGTCGCGCGGTTCACGGCGTTCGGCGCGCGGCTCTTCGTTGCGCTCGGGGCGGGCAGGGGCCTCGGCCACGACGGCGACGGGCTCGGCGGGTTCGGCGGCCACGGTTTCGGCCTCGAAGCGCGGCTTGCGCTCGCTCCGCTCACGCTCACCCGACCGCTCACCCCGGCCACGGCTGCGGTCACGGTCGCCACGGCCGCGCGGGCTACGTTCCTCACGCGGTCGGTCGGTGCCGGCTTCGGCCAGATCCAGCCCTTCGGGCAGTTCGCCGCGCGGGATTTCCATCTTCACAAGGCTTTCGATGGCCTTGAGATACTTGTCATCCATCGGCACCGAGATGGTGTAGGCCTTGCCCAGACGGCCGGCCCGGCCGGTGCGGCCGATGCGGTGGACGTAATCCTCGGGGTGCGAGGGCACGTCGAAGTTGAACACATGGCTGACCGCCGGAATGTCCAGCCCGCGCGCAGCCACATCCGAGGCCACCAGAATATGCAGGCTGCCATCGCGGAACGCATCCAGCGTGCGGGTGCGCTGCGACTGGTCAAGGTCGCCATGGATCGGCGCGGCGTTGAAGCCGTGCGACTTCAGCGATTTGGCCACAACGTCCACATCCATCTTGCGGTTGCAGAACACGATGCCGTTGGTGCAGGCCTCGCCCTCGGCCTTGATCAGCGCGCGCAGAACGGCGCGCTTTTCGGCAAAGCTGCGGTCCTTGCGGCTGGGGGCAAAGGCGATCAGCTTCTGTTCGATCGTCTCGCTGGTGGTGGCCTGACGGGCAACCTCGACGCGGGCGGGGTTGGTCAGGAAGGTGTTGGTGATCCGCTCGATCTCGGGCGCCATGGTGGCGCTGTAGAACATCGTCTGACGGGTGAAGGGCGTCAGTTGGAAGATGCGCTCGATGTCGGGGATGAAGCCCATGTCCAGCATCCGGTCGGCCTCATCGACCACCATGATCTGAACGCCGGTCAGCAGAAGTTTGCCGCGTTCGAAATGGTCCAGCAGACGGCCGGGGGTGGCGATCAGCACATCGACGCCACGGTCGATCAGCTTGTCCTGTTCGCCGAAGGCAACGCCGCCAATCAGCAGGGCCTTGGTCAGCTTGGTGTGCTTGGCGTAGGTGTCGAAACTTTCGGCCACCTGGGCCGCCAGTTCGCGCGTCGGCGCCAGCACAAGGCTGCGCGGCATCCGCGCCCGCGCCCGGCCCTGGCCCAGCAGCGTGATCATCGGCAGGGTGAAGCTGGCGGTCTTGCCGGTGCCGGTCTGGGCAATACCCAGCACGTCACGGCCCTTCAGAGCTTCGGGAATGGCCTGGGCCTGGATCGGAGTCGGCGTTTCATAGCCCGATTCCGTGACGGCTTGCAGCACGCGCGGGTCAAGCGCGAGGTCGGAGAATTTGGTCATCAGCGTCCTGTCAGATGCGGGGGCTGGCCCCGCACGGGGGTAATGGGACGCAACTTCCGGGCGCCCCGCGGATTCAGGCCGTAAAGGGCCTGATCGGGCGATACAGGAAAGCCGGCTTTCGGTCAAGTTGCGTGGCCGGAGGGGCAGGGTGTCCTTGACCGGGGCGAGTGGCTGTCAGTCTGCCTGCCCGGCGGCCTTGGCAGCGCGGCGCGCGATCAGATCGGCCCGCATCAGGGAAATGCGGCGGAACAGCGAGCGGGGGTCGTCGTTCAGCTTGTCCAGCAGGTGACAGGCCAGCCGCCCGGCAATCGGTTCTTCCAGAGCCATCGACCAGATCTGGGCCAGCAGGTTGATGTCCAGCCCGCCGGACAGAAGCGCGAACCCCGGCAGGTCCATCGGCAGGATCTGCTTGACGCCGGGCCGTGGCCGAAACGGCTGATCGGCGGGCACGCCGGAATGAACCCGCTCGAATTCATACAGTTTCATCTGCGAAAACAGCACATTCATCGCCAGACCGATGCGCCGTTGCGCTTCGGTTTCGCCATGGTCGCCAAAGGTGATGGCCGATGAGATCAGCCAGCGCGACGACAGTTCCTGCAACAGGTGATCGGCCTCTTCCATCCAGATTCGACGGAACAGTTGCGGCGCGTGGTCGGGGTAGCTTTGCTTGCGCAGATGGGCGATCAGCAGCGCGTTCAGGGCGGCAAGTTCGCTTTTGCCCACCAGATCGCGCCGCACCTCGAACCGTTTGCGCGCATGGGGCGAGGCGCGGAGCGGCAGGGTTTCGCCTTCAGGCACCACGGCCATGGCCAGCGCGCGAAGATCGGTATCCAGCGGCGGCAGGCCTTCGTGCCGTCCGGCCCTCAGCGGTTCGCGCCGCTTGTTCCAGATCGCGATCAATTCGTCCGGGGCGTCAGCATAGGTGGGAATGGGACCGCCTCCTTGACGATGCCGTGTCACGCGCCGCAAGCCGGGGCTGACCTTTGAAAAAGGTATGGCCGGTCTGCCCATGGGTCAAGAACGGCCGGGGGGCTGAACCGCCTTCGGGCGGATCAGACCATCATTTCCTTGGTCGCCGTCAGCCGCACCCCGGGGTAATCGCGCAGCACGCGGTCGATGTCCCATTGCAGGCGGGTCAGAAACACCAGATCGCCGTCGCTGTCGGTGGCGATGTGCTGCTTGTTGACGTTGACCAGTTTCTCGATTTCCGCCTTGTCGCCGGAAATCCAGCGCGCGGAGGTGAAGTTCGACCCTTCAAAACGGACGGGCAGGGCGTATTCCTGTTCGATCCGGCTGGCCAGCACCTCGAACTGCAGGGCGCCGACGACGCCGACGATATAGCCAGAGCTGATCATCGGCTTGAACACCTTGGCCGCGCCTTCCTCGGCGAACTGGGTCAGGGCCTTTTCCAGATGCTTGGCCTTCATCGGGTCCAGCGCGCGGATGGATTGCAGCAGTTCCGGCGCAAAGCTGGGGATGCCGGTGAAGCGCAGCGCCTCGCCTTCGGTCAGCGCATCGCCGATGCGCAACTGGCCATGGTTCGGGATGCCGATGATGTCGCCGGCCCAGGCCTCTTCCGCCAGTTCGCGGTCGGCGGCCAGAAAGAGGACAGGGTTCGACACCGCCATCGGCTTTTTCGACCGGACATGAAACAGCTTCATTCCGCGTTCGAAATGGCCCGAGGCAAGGCGGACGAAGGCCACCCGGTCGCGGTGCTTGGGGTCCATGTTGGCCTGCACCTTGAAGACGAAGCCGGTGACCGGGCCTTCCTCGGCGCTGATCTGGCGTTCGGCGGCCTTTTGCGGCTGCGGCTCGGGGCCGTATTCGCCGATGCCGTCCATCAGTTCCTTGACGCCGAAGCTGTTGATGGCGCTGCCGAACCAGATTGGCGTCATGGCGCCGTGCAGGAACTGCTCGCGGTCAAAGGCGGGCAGCAGTTCGCGGGCCATTTCCAGATCTTCGCGCAGCTTGGCCAGCAGGTCGGCGGGGACGTGATCCGACAGTTTCGGGTCGTCCAGTCCGGTGATCTGGATCGATTCCGCCACCTTGTTGCGGTCGGCGCGGTCCATGATTTCCAGCCGGTCATGCAGGATGTCATAAGCCCCGATGAAATCGCGGCCTTGACCGATGGGCCAGGAGGCCGGCGTCACGTCGATGGCAAGGTTTTCCTGAATCTCGTCGATGATCTCGAAAACGTCGCGGCTTTCGCGGTCCATCTTGTTGCAGAAGGTCAGGATCGGCAGGTCGCGCAGGCGGCAGACCTCGAACAGCTTGCGGGTCTGGGATTCCACGCCCTTGGCGCCGTCAATCACCATGACCGCCGCGTCCACCGCCGTCAGCGTGCGGTAGGTGTCTTCGGAAAAGTCGCTGTGACCGGGGGTGTCCACCAGATTGAAGCGGAACTGGCGGAAATCGAAGCTCATGGCCGAGGCCGAGACCGAGATGCCACGTTCCTGTTCCATCTTCATGAAGTCAGACCGGGTGCGCCGGGCGTCGCCCTTGGCGCGGACTTGGCCGGCCATCTGGATGGCGCCGCCGAACAGCAGGAACTTTTCGGTCAGCGTGGTCTTGCCGGCGTCGGGGTGCGAGATGATCGCAAAGGTCCGGCGGCGGGCGATTTCGGGCGGAAGGGGGGCGGCATTGCTGGGCATGGCGCGGCTCATATCCCAAAGCGGGCCTTCCGTCCACGGGGGGGATTTGGCCTGAGTTTTCGGCCCCGTTCGCGTCCCACGGCGGCCCGCAATCAGGCTTGACCGGGGACGGGGGCAGGTCTATTGCTAATGCAAATCATTTGCATCTAGGCCGTCATGTCCAATCCCGAAGCTCCGCCTGCCTGGCGCCAGGAGCGCACCGCGCCCTCGCTCTCCGAAGTGTTCGGCTCGATCGTCGTGCCCAGGGGCACATCGCGGTTGCGGCGGTTCATGGCCTTTGTCGGGCCGGGCTACCTTGTTGCGGTGGGGTACATGGACCCCGGCAACTGGGCCACCTCGCTGGCAGGGGGGGCGAAGTTCGGCTACGCGCTGCTGTCGGTTGCGCTTTTGTCGAACATCATGGCGATCCTGCTGCAATCCCTGTGCGCGCGGCTGGCCATCGGATCGGGCCGCGATCTGGCGCAGGCCTGCCGCGATGCCTATCCGCGCTGGATTTCGGTGCCGTTGTGGCTGTTTGCCGAGGCGGCGATCATCGCCACCGATCTGGCCGAGGTTATCGGCACCGCCATCGGCCTGAACCTGCTGTTCGGTATTCCGCTGGAGATCGGCATCTTCCTGACGGCAGGCGATGTGTTCCTGATCCTGTGGTTGCAGAACCGTGGTTTCCGCAAGGTCGAGGCGGTGGTGATTGCCCTGCTGGGCGTGATCGCGGCCTGTTTCCTGGTGCAGATCGCCATGGCCGACCCGGACTGGAACGCGGTGATCCGGGGCTTTGCCCCTTCGGTCGAGATCCTGCGCAACCCCGACATGCTGTATATCGCGCTTGGCATCATCGGCGCCACGGTGATGCCGCATAACCTGTATCTTCATTCCGGCATCGTGCAGACCCGTGCCTGGGGCGCCGACCCGGCCAGCCGGCACGAGGCGCTGCGCCATGCGACATGGGACAGCACCATCGCGCTGATGCTGGCGCTGTTGATCAATGCCTCGATCCTGATCCTGGCCGCCGCAACCTTCCATGCCAGCGGCAACCACGAGATTGTCGAGATCGACCAGGCCCATGCGCTGTTGTCGCCGCTGTTGGGCGGATCGCTGGCCCCGACGCTGTTCGGGGTGGCGCTGCTGGCCTGCGGGCTGAACGCCACGGTGACGGCCACCATGGCCGGGCAGATCGTGATGGAGGGGTTCATCGTCTTCCGCATCAGCCCGGCGCTGCGGCGGCTGATCACCCGGTCGGTGGCCATCGTGCCGGCGCTGGTGGTGATCCTGATCTGGGGCGCCAGCGAGACGGGCAAGCTGCTGATCCTGAGCCAGGTCGTTCTCAGCTTCCAGTTGCCCTTTGCCATCGTGCCGTTGGTGATGTTCACCGCCAGCAAGGCCAAGATGGGCGACATGGTGGCGCCGCGCTGGCTGACTGCGGTTGCGGCGCTGATCGCGGTGACGATCATCGGCCTGAACCTGCATCTGCTGGGATCGTTGCTGATCGGCTAGGGGGCGTCAGCAGGGGGCGGGTGCCGCCCCTCAGCTTGCGGCCGAATTCCCGTCCCGGTCATCGGGGGGCGTCATGGGCGCGGGCCGGGGATTTCCCGCAACCGTCTTGTCCAGCCCCATCAACGGGGCCGCTGCCGCCGGGTCGCGGCGCTGGCGCGGCTTGCGGAACAGGGTGGCGGGGCCAATCGCTTCCAGAAACTGCCGGCCCGCTTCGGTGCCGAACCGCTGCACATGGGCCAGTTCCGGGAACTGCCGGCGCACCTCTTGCGCAACGGCGGGGGGCAGGCGGCTGACGGTGGCGTCATTCACCATCAGGCTTTCAGCGGGAATCCCCTCGGCGTAAATGATCTCGTGCCGGTCGAAGATCAGGCTGAACCAGTCGACAAAGCCGCCGTCGCGGATGAAGACGGTTTCCTGATCAACCAGGTCACGGGCCTGCACCAGAAGTTCCGACATCGGAATCCCCGGCAACCGGCGGCGCTGATAAAGGAACATCCTGTGCTGCTGGCTGACGACCAGCGCCCCGGAATTGCCCAGAACGCCCTGGGGAATGATCACCGGCGCAAAGACGCCGGTGGCGCGCAGCGTGGCCCGCCCGACATAGCGCAGGGGTTGGGGGCCGTGGTCGCGCGTCAGGATCATGGCGCCGGGCCGCAGCTTTTCAACCGCGACCTGATGGCCGTTGGCCAGGGTGATGCGGGTTCCGCGGCCGAAGGACAGCGCCATCACATCGGCAAGCCGGGTCTGTTCGGGCGCGGTTTCGACCTTGATCAGCGTATAATCGGTTTGCGCGATGACGGGCGACAGCGGCAGGGCATAAAGCCCGCCGGACACGGACAGCAGAAGAAGTTCGGTCCGGTCGCCATCGGGGGACATCATCGTATAGCTGGCCAGCAGGCGGACCGTGTCACCGCGGGTGCCGACCGACGATCCGTCGGCAACCTGCACCTCTTCGCCGGGCTGCGGCGAGGTGATGCGCAGAAGCAGCGGGCGGGCCATGTCGTCCAGCGCGTAGATGTCGCCCGTCAGAACTTCATCCGGCAAGCCAAGCGCATCGCCACCATTCACCCCGGATGACACGAAAAGATCATCCGCAGCAAAGATCTGGCAGGCCTGGCCTGGAAGGGGAAGACTGTGATCGGATGTCATGTCACTGCTGCACTTGGTAATCATGTCTTATCGTCAGTTGTAGCACGAAGGTCTATCCGATGCTTGCGAACCCGGACAAGATATCGGCTAGATGCGGCCAGACTGTGGACGGGGGAAGGCAATTCCGGCCACATTGGTAACTTGCGCGCGAAGTTGCCGGGCGAAATACATGCAGGAGGTGAAGATGGATCTCGGGATCAACGGACGGAAGGGAATCGTCTGTGCGGCGTCCAGGGGCCTGGGGCGCGGCTGCGCCGAGGCGCTGGCGGTGGCGGGGGTTGATCTGGTGATCTGTGCCCGCGGCCCCGAGGCGCTGGAGGCGACAGCGGCCGATCTGCGCGCGGCCGGGGTTTCGGTCACCGCCGTGGCGGCCGACATCACCACGGAAGCCGGGCGCGCGGCGGTGCTGGCGGCAGCCGGGCCGCAGGTGGACATTCTGGTCACCAATGCCGGTGGCCCGCCGCCGGGAATGTGGTCGGACTGGGATCGCGAGGATTTCATCAAGGCGCTGGATGCCAACATGCTGACGCCGATCGCGCTGATGCAGGCGGTGCTGCCGGGCATGATGGCGCGCGGCTGGGGGCGGGTGGTCAATATCACCTCGGTCTCGGTCAAGGCGCCGGTCGGGGTGCTGGGGCTGTCAAACTCGGCGCGGGCCGGGCTGACCGGCTTTGTCGCCGGAACGGCGCGGCAGGTGGCGGGCAAGGGTGTGACGATCAACAACCTTCTGCCCGGCATCCATGCGACCGACCGCGCGGTGGCGCTGGATCAGGGCGTGGTCAAGGCCAAGGGCATCAGTTACGAGGCCGCACAGGCCGAACGTATGGCGACCATTCCCGCCGGGCGCTACGGCACGCCCGAGGAATTCGGGGCGGCCTGTGCCTTCCTGTGTTCGCAACATGCCGGTTTCATCGTGGGGCAGAACATCCTGCTGGACGGCGGCGCGACCAACCTGTCGATGTAGCGCCGGGTTGCGGGGGCGCGGCGCGGCTGCTATCCGCGTTCCTGACTGTTTCAGGAAGGAAATCATGCCCGACGCCCGCGCCCCCCGTCTTGAGGTTCAGGGCCTGACCCGCGCCTTCGGCGGGCGCCCGGTGGTGGATGGCGTCAGTTTCAGTGTGGCGCCGGGGCAGGTCACCTGCCTGCTGGGCCCGTCTGGCTGTGGGAAATCCACCACGCTGCGGATGATTGCCGGGGTCGAGCGGCTGGAGGCGGGCACCGTCCGCATCGACGGCGTGGCGATGGCCGGCCCGGGGCTGCACCTGCCGCCCGAGAAGCGCGGCGTCGGGTTGATGTTCCAGGACTTCGCGCTGTTCCCGCATCTGACGGTGGCGGGCAACGTGGCCTTCGGCCTGGGCGGCGACAAGGCCGCCCGCGCGCGACGTGTGGATGAATTGCTGGAGCGGGTGAACCTGACCGGCTTCGGCCCCAAGCATCCGCACCAGTTGTCGGGCGGCGAACAGCAGCGCGTGGCGCTGGCCCGGGCGTTGGCCCCGCGGCCCGGCGTGATGCTGATGGATGAACCGTTCTCGGGCCTGGACAACCGGCTGCGCGACGGCATCCGCGATGTGACGCTGGACATCCTCAAGGAAGAAGGCGCCGGCGTGGTGCTGGTCACGCATGAGCCGGACGAGGCGATGCGGATGGCCGATGAAATCGCGCTGATGCGGGGCGGGCGCATCGTGCAGAAGGGCGCGCCCTACAACGTCTATAACGCGCCGGTGGACAAGGCGGCGGCGGCTTTCTTCAGCGATGTCAACGTGATCCGTGGCATGTCCCGGGGCGCGCTGACCGAAACCGCCTTCGGCGCCTTCCTGACGCCGGGCCATGCGGATGGCGCGGCGGTGGAAATCGTGATCCGGCCGCAGCACCTGAAGATCGACTTTGACCGCGGCGGGCGCGGGCCGCTGCCCACCCCTCAGGACGGCATGGCCGCCCGGGGCGAGGTGGTGCGGGCGCGCTATCTGGGCCGCGAAAGCCTGGTCGAGTTCCGCATGGATTTTGACGGATCACGGCTGACGGCCAGCGTGCCGGGCGTGTTCCTGCCGGGGCCGGGCACCGCGTTCTGGCTGATGATCCGCCGCGACAAGTGCTTTGTCTTCGGCGCGGGCAAGCCGGCTTAGCCGCGCGGCAGGGCGGCGGCTTCGGCGGCCAGACGGGTGACTTCGGCCCAGTTGCCGGCGGCCAGCGCCTCTTTCGGGGCGACCCAGCTTCCGCCGACACAGGCGATGGTCTTCAGCGCCAGATAATCGCGGGCGTTCTTCAGCGAGATGCCGCCCGTGGGGCAGAACCGCACCTGCGGGATCGGCGCGCCGATCGACTTGAGGAAGGCCGCGCCGCCGGATTGTTCGGCGGGAAAGAACTTCTGCACCGTATAGCCGCGTTCCAGCAGCGCCATGATTTCCGAGGCGGTAACCGCGCCGGGCAGCAGCGGCAGCCCTTCATCCTCGCAGGCGGCGATCAGCCGGTCGGTGGCGCCGGGAGAGACGCCGAACCGCGCGCCAGCCGCCTTGGCCGCGCGCACATCGGCGGGGGTCAGCAGGGTGCCCGCGCCGACCACGCCGCCCGGCACCTGCGCCATGGCGCGGATCGCGTCCAGCGCGGCGGGGGTGCGTAGGGTTACCTCAAGCGCGGGCAGGCCGCCTGCGACCAAGGCTTCGGCCAGCGGGCGGGCCTGGGCGGCATCGTCGATCACCAGCACCGGCACCACGGGGGCAAGCGCACAGATTTCGGCGGCTTTCTGCGATTGTTCGGCAGGGGTCATCGTCGTCTCCTGTCCCCGGACGGCGGGGTGGTTGAAAGGGCGGGTGCCTCCGGCGGGGGTATTTTGTCCAAGATGAAGCTGCGGGATTTCATCCTGGTACAACGCCCCCCGCCGGAGGCGAAGGCGGGGGGGGCCTAGACGACCACCGAGGCGCCGGTTTCGGCCGGGCCGACAGTGCGGCGGAAGGCTTCGAACAGCTCGCGCCCGATGCCATGGGCATTGGCGGAAAGGTCGGCGGTGACGGGTGCGCGGCTGTCGAAGCCGGGTTCAAGGCAGGTCAGCGTGCCGGTTGTTGCGTCAAGCCGCACCCGGTCACCGTCGCGCAGCCGGGCCAGCGGGCCGCCGGCGGCGGCTTCGGGCGAGACGTGGATCGCGGCGGGCACCTTGCCGCTGGCACCCGACATCCGGCCGTCTGTCACAAGCGCCACGCGCAGGCCACGGTCCTGCAAGACGCTGAGCGTCGGGGTCAGCGAATGCAGTTCGGGCATCCCATTGGCCTGCGGTCCCTGGAAGCGAACCACGACCACGGTGTCGGAGGTGAATTCCCCGGCCTTGAAGGCGGCCTTTACCGCCTCCTGGCTGTGGAAGACGCGGGCGGGGGCCTCGATGATGTGACGCTCGGGCGCGACGGCCGAAACCTTGATCACGCCGCGGCCAAGGTTGCCGGACAGTTGCGTCAGCCCGCCGGTGGGCTGGAACGGATCGGAGGCGGGGCGCAGGATCTTGTCGTTCAGCGTGGTGGCGGGGCCGTCGGACCAGCCCAGCCGGCCCCCGGTCAGTTTCGGTTCCTGCCGGTAGGCTGCAAGGCCGTCGCCGGCCACGGTCTTGGCATCGGGGTGCAGCAGGCCCGCATCCAGAAGCTGCCCGATCAGGAAGGGCAGGCCGCCCGCCGCATGGAAATGGTTCACGTCGGCCAGCCCGTTCGGATAGACCTTGGCCATCAGCGGCACGGCTTGCGACAGGTCGTCGAAATCCTGCAGGTCCAGCAGCACGCCCGAGGCGCGGGCCATGGCGGGCAGGTGAAGGACAAGGTTGGTCGAGCCGCCCGTCGCCATCAGCCCGACAATGCCGTTGACATAGGCGCGTTCGTCCAGAATCTCGCCCACCGGGCGGAAGTCGTTGCCAAGCGCGGTAATCTCGGTGGCGCGGGTCACCGCAGCCTCGGTCAGCGCATCGCGCAAGGGGGTGCCGGGGTTCACGAAGCTGGCGCCAGGCAGGTGCAGGCCCATCACCTCCATCAGCATCTGGTTGGTGTTGGCGGTGCCGTAGAAGGTGCAGGTGCCGGGGCCATGGTAGCTGGCCATTTCCGCCGCCATCAGCTCGGCCCGCGTGGCCTTGCCTTCGGCAAAGGCGTTGCGGACGCGGGATTTTTCATCGTTCGGAATCCCGCTGGTCATCGGGCCGGCGGGGACAAAGACGCTGGGGATATGGCCGAAGGTGGCGGCGGCCATGATCAGGCCGGGCACGATCTTGTCACAGACGCCAAGGAAGAGGGCGGCGTCGAAACAGTTGTGCGACAGGGCCACGCCGGCGGAAAGCGCGATCACATCGCGCGAGAAGAGCGACAGTTCCATGCCAGGCTGCCCCTGGGTCACACCATCGCACATGGCGGGCACGCCGCCCGCCACCTGGGCGGTGGCCCCGGCGCGGCGCGCGGTGGCGCGGATGCGGTCGGGGTAGGTCTCGAACGGCTGGTGGGCCGAGAGCATGTCGTTATAGGCGGTGACGATGCCGATGTTCGGGGCGCGGGTTTCCGACAGGGCGGGTTTGTCGGCGGCCATCGCGGCATAGGCATGGGCCTGGTTGCCGCAGCTCAGATGCGCGCGGGCGGGGCCTTGGGCAACGGCGGCGGCAACCCGGGACAGATAGGTGCCGCGGCTGGCTTCGGACCGGGCGCGGATACGGTCGGTGACGCGGGCGATGGTGGGATGCAGCGGCATGGCCTGCCTTTCGGTCGATGGGTGTCAGGTGGGTTTTAGCAGGTAGCGTTAGCGCTAACAATACCCCTGCGACATCACGGGCTGCCAGGGTGGGGCGGCGGCCTTGGGGAAGGATAGACCTTCCGCGCGCGCTTTGCAGCCCCCGCATCGCTGCGCTGCGTCTTTTCGCCCGCGCCGCTTCGCGCTAAGGGGGGCGGATGGAACCCATGTCCCCCACGCCCGCGCCGTCATATTCCCGTCCTGTCGTCCGTCTGCGGCCCAAGGCCGAGGCGCGGGCGATCCGGCACGGTTTCCCCTGGGTCTATGCTGACGAGCTGGTGCTGGACCGGCGCACAAGCGGCATGGCGCCCGGCACCCTTGCGGTGCTGGAAGATGCCGAACGGCGGGCGCTGGGGCTGGTGACGGTGAACCCGGCGTCGAAGATCGTGGCGCGGATGCTGGACCGCGACCCGGAGGCGGCGGTGGATCAGGCCTGGTTCGAGGCGCGGCTGGCCCGGGCGCTGGCGCTACGGGCGCGGCTTTACCCCGCGCCGTTCTACCGGCTGGTCCATGCCGAGGCAGACGGGCTGCCCGGCGTGGTGATCGACCGCTTCGGCGAAGTGGCGGTGGTGCAGCCCAACGCGGCCTGGGCCGAGGCGCATCTGGCGGCGCTGGTGGCGGCGCTGGTCGCGGTGACGGGCGTCGCCACGGTGATCAAGAACGGATCGGGCCGCGCGCGGGGGCTGGAAGGGCTGGCCGAGGAGATGGCGGTTGTGCACGGGCCGGCGCCGACGGAGCCGGTCGTGGTGCCGATGAACGGCGCCAGCTACATGGCCGACCTGATGGGCGGGCAGAAGACCGGCCTTTTCTTCGACCAGCGTGAAAACCACGCTCTTGCCGCAAGGCTGGCGCGGGGCGCGCGGGTGCTGGATGTGTTCACCCATGTCGGGGGCTTCGCTCTGGCGGCGCTGGCGGGCGGCGCGGCGCAGGCACTGGCCGTGGATGCCAGCGCGCCGGCGCTGGCACTGGCCGAGGCGGGGGCAAAGGCCTCGGGCTTTGGCGACCGCTTCCAGACGCGGCAGGGCGATGCCTTCGCCGTGCTGGAAGCCCTTGGAGCCGAAGGCGCGCGTTTCGATCTGGTGATCTGCGACCCGCCGGCCTTTGCGCCTGCGAAACCGGCGCTTGAGGCGGGGTTGCGCGCCTATGAGCGGATCGCCCGGCTGGCGGCGCCGCTGGTGGCGCCGGGGGGCTATCTGGTCTTGTGTTCCTGTTCTCATGCGGCGGACCTGAGCGCCTTCCGCAATGCCAGCGCGCGCGGCATCGGCCGCGGCGGGCGGCGGGGCCAGATCCTCTGGACCGGCTTTGCCGGACCCGACCACCCGGTTCTGCCGCAACTGGCGGAATCAAGCTATCTCAAGGCGCTGGCCTTCCGGCTGGACGGATGAAGGCGGTTCTCGACGCCTGCGTCCTGTATCCCACGGTCTTGCGGGAAATCCTGCAGGGCGCCGCGCAGGCGGGGCTGTATCAACCTGTCTGGTCTGAACGTATCCTGGGCGAATGGACACGCGCCACCGCCAAGCTGGGGCCGGTGGTGCAGGTTCAGGCCGAGGGCGAGGCGGCGCTGCTGCGGGCCGGTTTCCCGCGCGCCATGATGGCGGCACAACCGGGCATCGAGGCGCGGCTTGTGCTGCCTGACGACAATGACCGGCATGTGCTGGCGGTGGCCATCGCCAGCGGCGCCGATGCGATTGTCACCTTCAACGCCGCGGACTTTCCCGGCCATGTTCTGGCGGGCGAGGGGATTGCCCGGCGCGACCCGGACGGGTTCCTGTGGGAATTGCAGTCGCGCCACCCCGAGGCGATGGCGCGGATCGTGGAAGAGGTGCGCGCCAAGGCGGAACGGCTGTCGGGCAGCCCGGTGGCGCTGAAGGGGCTGATGAAGCGGGCAAAACTGTTCCGGCTGGGCAAGGCCCTGGGGGCCTGAAGCAAATTCGTTCGAAGAAATTTGCCCTTTACCCCAGCCAGCGCGCCTCATTCGCCTCGATGGCGGCGATGCGGTCATAGGTGCGCGGGTGGCTCAGCAGCCAGGCGGGCACGCCTTGGGCATGGTTCTGCGTCAGCGCGTCCAGCTTGCGGAACAGGCTTTTTTGCGGCCCGGCCCCGATTCCGGCCTTGATCAGCAGCGCGGTGGCATAGGCATCCGCCTCGAATTCGTCGCGCCGCGACAGGCGGGCCATCAGCGCGGTCGAGATCGCATTGGCGATCCAGACACCGATGAAGGGCAGAAAGCGGTTCAGCACGGCCGCCAGCATCATGAAGGCGGCGTTCTGGCCGGTGAAGTCGATCATCCGCCGCCGCATGTGGCCAAGCGCGACATGGCCCATCTCATGCGCCACGACCGAGGCGAGCTCCTCGGCGGTGACTTCGCCCTGCATCTTCTTCGCCACGAAACCGCGGGTCAGGTAGATGCGGCCATCTGGTCCGGCCAGACCGTTGACCGGATCGACATCCAGCAGGAACACCTTGATCTGCGGCATGTCCAGCGCCTTCGCCATGCGATCGGTCAGGCGGGTCAGGGCCGGGTCTGTCAGCGGTTTCGACTTGGCCTCAAGCGTCTTTTTCGTCCGCCAGACGGAAAAGCGCATCATCAGCACGGCATAGGCGATGGCAAGAAGGAGCGGGGTCAGGCGAAGCATGTGTCAGCATATGGGGTGTCCGGGGCGGGTTGCCAGCCCGAAGACCGCACCCTAGCGCAACTCTTTCAGCCCGCGGGCAATGCCTTCCGCCGTCATCGGCACCATGCGGCCGCCGAAGATTGACCGGATCATCCCGGTCGAGGCGGTGTATCCCCAATGGTCCTCGCGCTCGGGGTTGATCCACAGGTGATGCGGCCAATGCTCCACCGCCCGGGTCAGCCAGACCTGGCCGGCTTCGGGGTTCCAGTGTTCGTTGGCACCGCCGGCATGGGTGATTTCATAGGGTGACATGGCGGCATCGCCGACAAAGATCACGCGCCACTCGGGGCCGTGGCTGCGCAGCACGTCCCAGGTGGGGGTCTGGGCCGACCAGCGCCGCGCGTTGTCACGCCAGACGCCTTCATACAGGCAGTTGTGGAAGTACCAGCTTTCCAGATGGTGAAACTGTGACTTCGCCGCCGAGAACAGCTCTTCCATCACGCGGATATGCGGGTCCATGCTGCCGCCCACATCCAGAAACAGCAGCACCTTCACCGCGTTGCGGCGTTCGGGGCGGGTCTTCACGTCCAGCCAGCCTTGATGAGCGGTGGCGCGGATGGTGCCGTCAAGGTCCAGTTCCTGAACCGCACCGTCGCGCGCCCAGCGACGCAGGCTGCGCAGCGCCAGCTTGATGTTGCGGCTGCCGATTTCGGCCTGATCGTCAAGATTGCGGAATTCGCGCTTGTCCCAGACCTTGACCGCGCGGCGGTGGCGGCTTTCGTCCTGTCCGATGCGCACGCCTTCG
Source organism: Fuscovulum blasticum DSM 2131 (assembly GCF_003034965.1). Taxonomy (GTDB): domain Bacteria; phylum Pseudomonadota; class Alphaproteobacteria; order Rhodobacterales; family Rhodobacteraceae; genus Pseudogemmobacter; species Pseudogemmobacter blasticus. The sequence goes on from NZ_PZKE01000006.1 coordinate 113,258, forward strand.
GGGTTGTAGCCATGGGCGCCAAAGGGCGAGGTGCCGGCGGTGCCGATCCATTTCGACCCGCCCTGATGGCGGCCTTTCTGTTCAGCCAGCCGCTGACGCAGGGTTTCCATCAGCTTGTCGAACCCGCCAAGCGCCTGAATCTGCGCCTTTTCGGCGTCGGTCAGGTGCTTTTCGGCCAATTTCGCCAGCCAGTCTGCCGGCAGGTCCAGCGCCTGAATCAGGTCTTCCGGCGACAGGCTTTCCAGCCCGTTGAACGCGGCGGCGAAGGCGCGGTCGAAGCGGTCATAGTGGCGTTCGTCCTTGACCAGCGCCGCGCGGGCAAGGTGGTAGAAGCCTTCGACATCGGCGGTGACAAGACCTGCGTCCAGCGCGCGCAGGAAATCAAGGTATTCGCGGATCGAGACCGGCACGCCCTCGCGGCGCAGCGTTTCAAGGAATGGCTGGAACATGGCCGGGCCTTTCCGCGGTGGCGTCAGGTCAGGCGGCTGATCAGCAGGGTCAGGAACAGGCCCAGCAAGGCAAGGGCAATGCCATAGCCGGCGGCATATTGCGCCATGTCGGCCGCCTTGCCGCCCCGTTGCCGGGCGCTGAGGGTGCCGTAGATCGCCCCAATCACAAATCCACCGATGACGATCATCTGTCCCGTTCTCCCAAGATCGGCCTCAAAGCCGGGCCGGCGCGGGCGTCAGCCCGGCACCGATGGCGCGGCAAGCGCGGCGATCTCGTCCCGGCGGGCGCGGATCACCGTTTCCGAGCCGAAGCCATATCGTGCAGCGGCAAGGCTGTCGAGGCGCAGCCGGTCGGCCTCGGCCCTCTGGCCCAGATGATCCAGCGCCTCGGCCTTGAGCAGAAGCAGCGTGGCCAGCAGCGCCTGATTCTCGGCGGCGCGGACGACGGGAATGGCGCGGTCGGCAAAGCGCAGCGCCTGATCGGGCTGACCGGCGGCAAGCGCAATGGCGGCAAGCTGCATGTCGATATGGGCGACCTGCACCGCGCCACCCGGCAGGCGGGCGTAGATTGCCGAAGCGGCGGTGAATTCGCGCACGGCACGAACGCGGTTTGTGCCGACCAGCAGCCGGCCCGCCGCGAAATGGCTGAAGGCAAGGCGGCCGTCCTGCCAGCCACGGCTGCGGGCGAGCGACAGCGCGCGTTCGGCGGCGGCGCGGCGGGTGGCGACCGGCTTGCCGGCGCCAAGCGCGGTCTCGATGGCCTGGGTCCAGGCCTTGGGCGTGGCGGACAGATCGACCCCGGTCCGTTCGGCGCCGGGGCTGAGGCGGGCGAAAACGCCACCGATCCGGGCGGCAACCTGCGCCTCGGTCATGCCCGAGGCCAGTTCCGGCGCATAGGTCGCGCGCAGCATCAGCATGTCGAAGGGGGTCAGCACGGCATGGAAGTTGTCGTCGTTGAACACGCTGTCGGACAGGCGATAAAGGTCGTTCAGCGGGCCGATGGCTTGGGCCATTTCTTCATGCAGGCAATCGCGCACCTCTTGCGGGCTGGTGTCGGCGGGAATGAAGATGGCCGCCCGGCTGCGGCGGGTGACGGTGGCCCAGTCCACTGCGGCGGTGCCGCGGGCCACACGGTATTCGGCCAGCGACCCGACATTGGGCACCACGAAACAGGCGGCGGACGGGGCGATTGGCCGCAACACGGCCTTGGGGTGGAATTCGATGGTGATCGCGGCGGGCGTGCCGGGGGAAACGGCGGTGATGTCAAGGCCGGCCTCGGCCCGCAGCCGCGCCAGCAGGGCGGCAAGGTCGGGTTCGGCCGAACCGGGCACATCGCCCGTCAGCGCAACCGTGATCGGGCCTTCGAACCGGCTGAAACCGGGCAGGCTGCGGCCGCTTTCCAGCCGGAAGGTCAGCTCCATGAACGTGGCCGCCAGTTCGGCGCGGCCATGGCCGCCGGGGCCGGGCAGGGAGGCGGTGCTGGCGGTTTTGTCGAGGGCGGCGGTGGCAAAGACGGCCTGATCCGGGTCTGTGCCGGGCGCGCGGCTGCGCGTTGCCTGCGCCCCGTCGTGCGGCGCGCAGGAGGACAGCAGCATCAGCGCAGCAAGCAGCGGGACGGATCGCATGATCTGGCAGCCCGGTCTGTGCAAGCGGGGCCGGGCACCGTGCCCGGCCGGTTGGGGTGGCCCGGTGCCCGCCTTGGGCGGCGATGCCCCCACATCACCGCCCGCGGCAGTCCCCGGTGGTCCTGTCGCTGTCGCATCGGTTCGGCCAGGTGCAGGGACGAGCAGACGGGAGCCCCTGCCGACACGAACCGGACCCGCCCCACGGACCAGCCGGGGCGGGTGCTTGCGATCGCACGATGGGGCAATGTCCTCAGGGCGCGGCCATGAAGTCAATCGCCGGCACGGTGCCGGACACGGGCGACACAGCCCCTTGCGGCACGGCGTCTGCCCGGAACCAGATCTGGAGAGGGCCGATCACGGTTTGTTTCGACTTGCTTCAAGCCGTGATCGTTAGTTGTCGCAAAACATGAAGAATGGCACGGAACTGTCGGAAATCAGGACGATTCGCGTGGTCGCGGATCCGGCTTCAGCGCTGGCCGCGCGCCATGAAGGCCAGTCGTTCAAACAGGTGCACGTCCTGTTCATTCTTCAGCAGCGCCCCATGCAGTTTCGGCAGCAGATGCCGCCCATCGCGTTTCAGATCCTCGGGCGACAGGTCTTCGGCCAGGATCAGCTTCAGCCAGTCCAGCATTTCCGACGTCGAGGGCTTCTTCTTCAGCCCCGGTGTTTCGCGGATCTCGAAGAACTCGGCCAGCGCGGTGGCCAGCAGCCGTTCCTTTATGCCGGGCAGGTGGACGCGGACGATGGCGGCAAGCGTCTCGGGGTCGGGGAAGCGGATGTAGTGAAAGAAGCAGCGGCGCAGGAAAGCGTCGGGCAGGTCTTTCTCGTTGTTCGAGGTGATGATCACGACGGGCCGGTGCAGCGCGCGAATCGTCTCGCCGGTCTCGTAGACGTGGAACTCCATCCGGTCGAGTTCCTGCAGCAGGTCATTCGGAAACTCGATGTCGGCCTTGTCCACCTCGTCAATCAGCAGGACCACGCGCTGCGGGGCGGTGAACGCCTCCCACAGCTTGCCCTTGCGCAGGTAGTTGCGCACGTCATGCACCCGGTCATCGCCCAACTGGCTGTCGCGCAGCCGGCTGACCGCATCGTATTCGTAAAGGCCCTGCTGCGCCCGCGTGGTGGATTTGACATGCCATTCCAGCAGCGGCAGGCCCAGACTGCCGGCCACCTGGCGGGCAAGCTCGGTCTTGCCGGTGCCGGGTTCGCCCTTGACCAGCAGCGGCCGTTCCAGCGCCACGGCGGCATTGACCGCCACGGCCAGATCGGGGGCGGCGACATAGCCCGCCGTGGACGTGAACTTCATGGAGGCCCCCCGGGCGGCTGATCACAATTTGGGCCGGACCCTACCGGGGCGCACAAAATGCCGCAACTGCTAGTGACAAGGCGCGGCAGTTAAGCTACATGCGCCGCCAACGGGAGCACGCCATGACAGATGCCTGCCTGCCGGCGCGTGCCGACAAGATGGAGACTGCTGCGATGAAGCCGGAAGTGTTCCTGCCTGATGATTATCGACCGGCCGAAGACGAGCCGTTCATGAATGACAGGCAGCTTGAATATTTCCGCAGGAAGCTGGTTGTCTGGAAGCAGGAACTGCTGAGTCAATCCGCCGAAACCCTGGGCAACCTGACCGAAAGCGGCCGCAACGTTCCCGATCTGGCCGATCGCGCCAGCGAGGAAACCGACCGCGCGCTGGAACTGCGCACCCGGGACCGTCAGCGCAAGCTGATCTCGAAGATCGACGCGGCGCTGCGGCGGATCGAAAGCGGCGAATACGGCTATTGCGAGATGACGGGCGAGCCGATCAGCCTGAAACGGCTGGATGCGCGCCCCATCGCGACCATGACGCTGGAAGCGCAGGAAAAGCACGAGCGCCGCGAAAAGGTGCATCGCGAGGACTGAAAGGTCGCAGCCCCGGGGGGTTGCGGTATTGCGATGTTCACAGGACAGTGACGCCGGGCGCCTTGCTCCCGGCGTTTGCATTTGCGGAGGTCAGATGAGCCTGAAGGGCCGGTCGGTCATCGTCGTCGGGGCAGGGGTCGCGGGACTGGCGGCGGCGCGGGCCTTGGCCTTGCGCGGCGCGCATGTCACCGTGCTGGAGCAGGCAGACGCCATCCGCGAAGTGGGGGCCGGGTTGCAGATCAGCCCGAACGGGGCGGCGGTGCTGAAGGCCCTGGGACTGGCGCAGGAGCTGGAGCGGGTTTCAACCCGGGCGGTGGCGGTTGAACTGCGCGACGGGCTGGATGGCAGCCTGGTGACCCGGCTTGACGTGGCGAAGCTGCGCCCCGAGCAGGGCTATCACTTCCTGCACCGGGCCGATCTGATTGATCTGGTGTTGCAAGGCGCGCGCGATGCGGGCGCGGAATTGCGGCTGTTGCAGAAGGTGGAGGCGGTCGATCTGTCCGGCCCCCGGCCCAGGCTGCACATGGCCACCGGGGCCGAGATCGAGGCCGAGCTTCTGATCGGCGCGGACGGGCTTCATTCGCAGGTGCGGGCGGCGTTGAACGGCAAGGTGGCGCCCTTTTTCACCCATCAGGTGGCTTGGCGTACACTGGTGCCTTGTGAGCCGGGCGCGCCGGCGGTGGCCGAGGTGCATATGGGGCCGGGGCGGCATCTGGTCAGCTATCCGCTGCGCGGCGGCACGCTGCGCAACATCGTGGCCGTCGAGGAACGCCGCCGCTGGGTCGAGGAAGGCTGGTCGCTGCGGGATGACCCGATGGAGCTGCGGGTGGCCTTCGAAAGCTATGGAGCCCGGGTGCAGGGCTGGCTGGAACAGGCGCAGGATGTCTGGCTGTGGGGGCTGTTCCGGCACCCGGTCGCGCGGCAGTGGCAGCGGGTGCTGCCGCAGGGCGCGGTGGCGATTCTGGGCGATGCCGCGCATCCGACACTGCCGTTTCTGGCGCAGGGGGCCAGCATGGGGCTGGAGGATGCCTGGGTGCTGGCCGACAGTCTGGCCACGAAAGGTGTGGGCGAGGCGGGCCTGTCAGAGTATCAGGCCCGCCGCGCGCCTCGCGCCACCCGCATTGTGGAAGCGGCCAATCGCAACGCGCGGGCCTATCACCTGTCAGGGCCGCTGCGGTCGCTGGCGCATCTGGGGCTGCGGATCGGCGGGGCGGTGGCGCCGCAGGCTGCGCTGGGGCGGTTCGACTGGCTTTACGGCCATGACGTGACGCGGGCCGGCTGAAGCCGGGGACAAAATCCTTCGAAGGATTTTGCAAATTTCTTCGAAGAAATTTGGGCCTCAGGCGGCCAGATCGACCCAGACCGGGACATGATCGGATGGCTTGTCACCCGCCCTCGTGTCCTTGTCGATGCCCGCCTCTTCCAGCAGGTCTGCGGCCTGCGGCGACAGCAGCAGGTGGTCGATGCGGATGCCGTTGCCGCGTTCCCAGGAATTCGCCTGATAGTCCCAGAAGGTATAGATCCCCGGCCGCGGGTCGAGGGTTCGGATCGCGTCGGTCAGGCCAAGGTTGACCAGCCGGCGAAAGGCGGCGCGGCTTTCGGGTCGGAACAGCGCATCTTCAACCCAGGCCTCGGGCTTTGCGGCATCTTGCGGCTGCGGGATCACGTTGTAATCGCCAAGGAAGATCACAGGTTCCTCGGTGGACAGCAGCGCCTTCACCCGCGCCTCCATCCGGGCCATCCAGCTCAGCTTGTAATCGAACTTGGGGCCCGGTGCGGGGTTGCCGTTCGGCAGGTACAGGCCGCAGACCCGCACCGCGCGGGCCCCGATCACCGTCGCCTCGATCCAGCGCGCCTGCTCGTCGCCCTCGTCGCCGGGCAGGCCACGGGTCACGTCTTCCAGCGGCAGTTTCGACAGGATCGCCACGCCGTTGAAGGATTTCTGCCCATGGGTTTCGACGCGATAGCCCATGTCCTCGAACAGCTCACGCGGGAAGGATTCGTCCTGGCTCTTGATTTCCTGCAGGCAGACCACATCGGGGCGGGCGGCTTCCAGCCAGCGGGGCAGGGCTTCGATCCGCGCCTTGATGCCGTTGATGTTGAAGCTGGCGATCTTCATTGGCGGTTCCCCTTGTGGCGCATCGAGCGGCCAGACTAGGGGCGGGCGGCGCGCGGCACAAGCCGGGGCGCCGTGGCCGCCGCCCGCCACAGCGCATCAAGCCGGTCGATTTCGGCGGGATCGAAGCGGCCGGCCTCTTCCCAATACCGCCCCGAGGCGACGTGATAACCAAGGTCCGCCTCGCGCGACAGCGCTTCGGCGGCACGGGTGGCATCGTAGGGCTGCGGCTGCGCCAGATGCGCCAGGGCGCGCGGGTGGCGCGGGAACACCAGCCGCGACGGGCCGGCCGACAGGTTCACCAGAGCCGTGCCGCGCTGCGCGGCCAGAACCAGCGCCCGCGCCGACTTGGCCTCAAGCGACCGCAGCGTGATGTCGGGGCGCAGCGGATCGGGGGCGCCGGTGCCGTAGAAATGGGTCGGGCCGGCGGTGGGATAGTGCATGTCGCAGCCGAAAACCGCGATCACGCGCGGGGCAAGGCTGTGCAGCGCCCAGTAAAGGGCGGTAAAGGCCATGGTGCCGCCGGCATAGACAAAGCCGCCAAGCGCATTCTGGGCGGGAACGAAATCGTCCTGCGTGATCAGGCGCTGGCCCGGCCCCGGCACGGGGCGGCGGTCGGCGGGAAAATCCCAGGGGTGGATGTGGTAGTCCCAGTCGGGGCGCAGCGCATGGGCGTTGTTGATCGCCACGATGCAATCGAACGGCGCGCGCGGCCAGTGTGCAGCTTCGGCGGCCATCGGGGCCGAGCCGAGGATGAGGACGGTCGTCATCTTGGCGCCTTGCCGTTGTGGTTGAGCACAGAGGATAGGGCGCATCCGGGATGCGTCACGCGAAAACTTTGTAACGTGGCGCCGAAGAGACGGCCCTGTCAGATCGAGAAGCTGGTGCCGCAGCCGCAGGAGCTGCTGGCGTTGGGATTCTCGATCACGAAACGGGCGCCGATCAGTTCATCGGTGAAGTCGATCACGGCATTGGTCAGGAACGGCAGCGATACCGGATCGACCACCACCTTGAACCCGTCCTTTTCCAGCACAAGATCGTCACCAGCCGGGTCGTCCAGCCGGATGTCATACTGGAACCCTGAACAGCCGCCGCCCGAGACGCCGACGCGCAAGGGTTTCTGTTCGCCGGTCATTTCGGCAATTTCGGCCAGACGCGCAAAGGCGCGGTCGGTCACGCGGGGGGGAAGCGTCAGTTCCATGGGTGTTCCCGTATCCTTGGGCCTTGGCCTTACATATATGGGGTGTGATCGCTCCGAACAAGCCGAGGTCCGATGCTTGCCCCCTTTGCCTGCCTGCCCGACGCCTCGCGCGGGCGACTTTACCCCGAGGGGATGAGTTCCTTCCGCTCGCCGTTCCAGCGCGACCGGGACCGGATCATCCATTCCTCGGCCTTCCGCCGGCTGAAACACAAGACGCAGGTCTTTGTCGAACATGAGGGCGATTACTACCGCACCCGGCTGACCCATTCGATCGAGGTGGCGCAGGTGGCGCGCACGATCAGCGGGGTGCTGGGGCTGAACACCGATCTGGCCGAGGCCATCGCGCTGGCGCATGACCTGGGCCACACGCCGTTTGGCCATACCGGCGAAGACGCGCTGGCGCGGTTGATGCAGCCCTATGGCGGGTTCGACCACAACGCGCAGGCGTTGCGCATCGTGACCCGGCTGGAACGCCACTATGCCGGCTTCGACGGGCTGAACCTGACCTGGGAAACGCTGGAAGGCATCGCCAAGCACAACGGTCCGGTGATCGGCCCCAATGCCGATGCCAAGCACGCCCATGACCCCGACGCGCTTCCCTATGCGCTGGCCGAGGTGAACGCGGCCTGGGATCTGGAACTGGACACCCATGCCAGCGCCGAGGCGCAGGTGGCGGCGATTGCCGATGACGTGGCCTATTCGCACCACGATCTGCATGACGGCCTGCGCTCGGGCCTGTTCACCGAGGAAGACCTGATGGAACTGCCCGTCGCCGGCCCCGCCTTTGCCGAGGTGGACCGGCTGTATCCGGGGCTGGAAAAGATGCGGCGGCGGCATGAGGCGCTGCGCCGGGTGTTCGGCCGCATGGTCGAGGATGTGATCGCCGTGGCGCAGAACCGGCTGGCCGGGGCACAGCCGAAATCGGTGGACGATATCCGCCACATGGGCACCACGATCATCCGCTTCTCGAAGCCGCTCTATCAGGAACTGAAGGCGGTGCGGTCCTTCCTGTTCCACCGCATGTACCGCGCGCCTTCGGTGATGGAGGTGCGGGCGCAGGTGACGCGGGTGGTGGATGACCTGTTCCCGCTGTTCCTTCGCGATCCGGGCCTTTTGCCGGCCGAGTGGCGGCAGGACATTGACGCCGTACGGGACGAAACCGAACTGGCGCGCATCGTGGCCGATTATGTGGCCGGGATGACCGACCGCTTCGCCATTCAGGAACATGCCCGGCTGATGGGCGTCGATCCGGTGGTGCGGGCGGGCTGACGGGGGCCGTCCTTACGGGCGCGGTCCCCAATGTCTTGCAAGACATCGGACCGGAGTTTGTGAAAACTCCGGTCGCCCGCTCATGCCTTGCGGGTGGCGCCGAAGACCCAGATCGCGGCAAGACCCGCCGAAACAATCGCGTTCCAGCCCGCCATCGAGATGCCGGCCAGGCTCCACGGGATCTGGTCGCAGCGCACCGGGGCGGGCAGCGCGGTGGCGGGGTTCAGCAGATCGGCGCCCGACAGGCCCGCGATGGAGCCTTGGGTGCAGCTTGAGATGAACTCCCACCAGCCCTGTTCGACCCCGGCATGAAACAGCCCGATGCCGGCGGTTGCCAGCGCGGCGACAGCCCCCGCCCAGGCCAGCCAGCGCCAGCCGGTCAGCCAGATCAGCCCAAGGATCAGCACCGCCGCAGCATGTGGCCAGCGCTGCCAGAGGCACAACTGGCAGGGCGGCAGCCCGCCAAGGTACTGAAACGCGAAGGCCCCCGCCAGAAGGGCGGCCGAGCCAAGGCCCGCAACGGTGGTTGCCTGTCTCTGGGTCACACTCATGCCGGTCCCTCTGTTCATTCGGTCGGCACCATAAGCGCAGGTCATGGCGGGGGGAAGTCACGACGCGGTGCGCAGGACGGGCGTCAGGACGGGGCTTTCAGGCTGGCCCGCTTGCGGCTAGTCTGGCGGCAAGAAATGCCGTTCAGGAGAGAGTACGATGGAATGGAAGGGCCGCCGCGGCAGTGACAACATCGAGGACCGCCGCCGCATGTCGGGCGGGCGCACCGCCAGCATCGGCGGGGCGGGGGCCATTGTCGTTGTACTGATCGCCATGTTCCTGGGGGTTGACCCCAGCGCCCTGCTGGGGCCGGGCGGCGGGCAGGGCAGCAGCGGCGGCGCCCCGGTCGAACTGACCGAGGCCGACAAGCAGGCCGGCGAATTCGTCTCGGTCACGCTGGCCGATACCGAAGAGATCTGGACCAAGGTCTTTTCGGAACAGTTGAACGCGAAATACACACCCGCCGTGCTGGTGCTGTTCAAAGATCACACCCCGTCGGCCTGCGGCGGCGCGTCCGAGGCGACGGGGCCGTTCTATTGCCCGGCCGACAAGAAGGTGTATCTCGACACCGCCTTCTTCACCACGCTGCAACAGAAACTGGGCGCGCATGGCGATTTCGCGGCTGCCTATGTGGTGGCACATGAGATCGGCCATCATGTGCAGGACGAACTGGGGATTCTGGGCAAGGCGAATGCCGCCCGCCAGCGTGCCAGCCAGGAAGAATCGAACCGGATTTCGGTGATGGTCGAGTTGCAGGCCGACTGTCTGTCGGGCATCTGGGCGCGCGAGGCGGCGCAGACGCTGGGCACCATCGAACGCGGCGATCTGGAAGAGGCGGTGAATGCGGCCCGGCAGATTGGCGACGATACGCTGCAACGCAACGCCGGCCAGCGGCCGATGCCGCATACGTTCACCCATGGCACCTCGGCCCAGCGGTCCGAATGGTTCCTGCGCGGGCTGAAATCCGGCCAGATTGCCGATTGCGACACGTTCTCGGCGCGCGACCTTTAGGCCGCATCTGTGATTGACGCCCGCGGCCGGGGATATTAGACCCCGGCCTCAGGTGGCCCGAGTGGCGGAATGGTAGACGCAGCGGATTCAAAATCCGTCGCCGCAAGGCATGTCGGTTCGAGTCCGACCTTGGGCACCAGAATTTCCCGACTTCCCGAACCGATTGCGTCATGCGTGTCCCGCGTCCAGCGGTTTTCCGCATCCAGCTTGGGGGGCGCGGGCGGAAGTACCTTCCCGGCTGTCTTCCGGCGCGGTATATCTGCGGTGGGTCGCCCAGGCGGGGGCACGGGCTGGCCTGTTTCTTTGTGATCTACGACCCGGCGGAAGCACCGCTGAGGGTCTTGCATGGGTTGGTGAATGGCCCCGAACGGTGAAACCGGCAAACTGGACGACCGGCCTGCAAACCGCAGCGCCGGCCAGGGCAAGGCCGTGTCGCCCTGCTTTACCCGCGGCACGCTGATCGCCACGCCACGCGGCGAGATTCCGGCCGAACATCTGCGGGCAGGGGACCGGGTGGTCACCCGTGACAATGGCATCCAGGAAATCCGCTGGGCGGCGCGCAACGCGCTTGGCGCCGCGCAACTGCTGCTGAACGCGCATCTGCAGCCGGTGCTGATTGCCGCCGGCGCGCTTGGGAACGGCCTGCCCGAACGCGATCTGCTGGTTTCGCCCAACCATCGTGTGCTGGTGGCGGGCGACCGCAGCCTGCTGCATTTCGATGATCCCGAAGTGCTGGTCGCGGCCAAGCACCTGGTCGGCACGCCGGGGGTGCAGGCGGTGACTTCGGTCGGGCTGACCTATGTCCACTTCCTGTTCGACCGACATGAGGTGGTGCTGTCGAACGGGGCCTGGACCGAAAGCTTCCAGCCCACAGACTTCAGCCTCAAGGGCCTTGGAAACGCGCAGCGCAGCGAGATTCTGGAGCTGTTCCCGGCCTTGCACCCTGCGGCGAACGGGGGCGGCATCGGGCCTGCGCGGCGCGTCCTGACGCGGGATGAGGCGGCACAACTGAAAGCCTGATACGGCTTTTCAATTGCAATTCATTGTCCTGCCTTTATTCAGGCAATTTTTCGTCAAATACCGCCATTATCCAATTGTTTGGAAATGTGTCCAATCCTTCTGACAGGTGGTGTCCTTTTCTGATTGGCAATCGCTACCCCGAAATAACAGCTTACTGTTGACGGATTGGAAAAAATGATGCGCGATGATCGCTGGTTTCAGGTTGCCTGACCATGGCAAGAACATTTACCTGGATCTACCTTGGTTCCACGACCGCCCTTGATCCCACCGAAGGCAACGATACGGCGGAAAACGCCAGTACCCTGAACGGGCGCGTCTTTGGCACCACAGCCGATCCGCTGTTCGGGCACATCTCTTCGACCACGCTTCAGGGCACGGCGTCCAGCTTTCTGACCAACAACAGCGCCAGCGGCGGACCGTTCAGGCTCACAACTAATACGGGTGGATCGCCCACAAATTATACCTTTGATTGTGTTGTGGAATACAATGCAACCATCATTTATACCGACGGCACCACCGCCACTGTCACAGCCGTTCTGGTGCAATCCACCACAGGAGAGCTGTTCCTGGCCCCCGAACTGCCCGGCAGCAGTGACACCGCGGCTTACGAAGCCAAGCCGATCCGGTCAGTAACCATAAATTCGGTCGCCACCTCAAATGCCAATCTTGGCGCCGATCGCGCGGTGACGGGATTTGACGATGGCTATATCGACGGCACCAGCGGCAATGACCTGATTGATTCCGCCTATATCGAACCCATCGCCAATGGATCGGATAAAGTTGACAACAATGATGTGGGTCTTTCCGGGCAAAGCGGGAATGACGATTTCATTCGCGGCGGTGCCGGAAACGATACGGTTCTGGCGGGTCTGGGCAATGACATTGTTTATGGCGGCATAGGCAATGACAGCCTGTCGGGCGGGTCCGGCAATGACCGCCTGTTCGGAGAGGACGGGAACGATACCCTTGACGGCGGCACCGGCAATGACTCGCTGGATGGCGGCGCGAATGATGATCTGCTGTCAGGCGGCGCCGGCAATGACAGCCTGTCGGGCGGCACGGGAAACGACACGCTGGCAGGCGGTGACAACAACGATGTGCTGGACGGCGGCGACGGCGCCGACAGTCTGGACGGCGGCAATGGCAACGACACGCTGTTCGGCGGCGCGGGGGCCGACCAGTTGCGCGGCGGAGCCGGGGCCGACACGATCTATGGCGGTGCCGATCAGGACACGATCTATGGTGATATCGGCGATGTCGTGGATGGCGGATCAACCGGCATTGACCAGGATGTGCTGGACCTGACCTTCTGGGGGCACAAGGGCACCAATATCTATTACGATCCGGCCAACCACGAAAACGGCACGGTCGAGTTTCTGGACAGCCTCGGGAATGTCATCGGCACGATGACCTTTACCGACATCGAGCGGGTGATTGCCTGCTTCACCCCCGGGGCAAGAATCACCACCGACCGCGGCGAGGTGCCGGTTGAGGTGTTGAAGCTTGGCGACCGCGTGCTGACCCGCGACAACGGGTATCAGGAAATCCGCTGGATCGGCCGCCGCGACCTGACCCTGGCGCAGGTTCTGGCGCGCCCCGTGCTGGCGCCGGTTCGCATCGCCCGCGGGGCTTTGGGCGGCGATCTGCCCGAGCGCGATCTGGTGGTGTCGCCCCAGCACCGCATGATGATCGCGTCGCCCCGATATGAAGTGCTGTTCGGTGAGGCCGAGGTGCTTGTCGCGGCGATCCATCTGGTTGGGCGGCAGGGGATCACGGCCCTTGCGCCGCAGGCCATCAGCTACATTCATCTGATGTTCGACCACCACCAGATCATTCGCGCCGAAGGGGCCTGGACGGAAAGCTACCAGCCGGGCGCGATGGCGCTCAAGGGCAAGCCCGACCCGCAGCTTGCCGAACTGCTGGAGCTGTTTCCCGGGATCGCGCAGGGGCAAAGCTACCCTGCGGCCCGTATCACGCTGAAAAAGCGTGAAATGGCGCTGCTGGACATTGGGTAGGCGCGCTCAGCCGCGGCCCGCGCGCCAGCGGGCCCAGTCTTCCGGCGTGTCCAGATCGGTGGTGGCATGGGTGCCCGGCAGGGGCACCGGGGTGATTTCAGCCGCGTGGCGGGCCAGAACGGCGCGCGCGCCCTGATCGCCGGTCAACCCGGCCAGGTCGGGGCGCGTCCAGGGGGGGAACAGCACCGGATGGCCGGGCGTTCCGTCCTGACCCATGGCGCGCAGGATGCGGCCGGGGTGGGCGATCTGCGCCGCCAGCATCGCCTGCAGATCGGCCGTTGTAAGCTCTGGCATGTCGCCCAGCACCAGCATTACCGGCGCCTGCCGGGGCAGGGCGGCCAGACCGGCGGTCAGGCTGGCGGCCATGCCATCTTCGGGCCGGGGCACCCGCAGCCCGGTCAGCGGCAGGCCCTGCAAGGCCGCTTCGCGCGGGCCGCCGCCGGCAGGCAGGGCCACCGCGACCGGGCAGCCGGTGGCCAGCGCCACCTGTGCCAGATGGGCGATCAGCGGCTGGTCGGCAATCGGCTCCATCAGCTTGTCCGCCCCGCGCATACGCGAGGACGAACCGGCGGCCAGGATCAGGATATGAACGGGCGTCATGCCCGCCGTGATGCCAAAGAAAAGGGGGGCTGTCTGCCCCCCTTCTGGTCTGCCGGACTTAAGCGCGCATACGGCCGCCGTCATCCCACAGCGGTTCAAGGTGAACGCGGGCCGGGCGGCGTTCTCCAAGGATCTCGATCTCCAGCGCAAGACCATCCTGCACCCGGTCGGCGGGGATGAAGCCCATGGCGACCGACTTGTTCGTCCAGTGGCTGAAGCCGCCGCTGGTGCAGAAGCCGACGACCGCGCCGTCCAGCCAGATTGGTTCCCACGCCACCACATCGGCATCGGCGGCATCGACCACGATGCTGACCAACTTGCGCTTGGGCCCTGCCGCCTTTTCCTTCAGCGCCGCCGCCTTGCCAATCCAGTCGGTGGGCTTGTTCCACGAAATGAAGCGGTCAAGCCCGGTCTCGGCGGGCGTGTAGTCGGGGCTGAACTCGCGGCCCCAGCTTCCGAACCACTTGTCCAGCCGCAGCGACATCATCGCGCGCATCCCGAACGGGCGCAGGCCCATGTCCTTGCCGGCCTCGTTCAGCACGTCCCACAGGTGGCGGACGGAATGGATGTCGCAGAAGATTTCATAGCCCAGATCAGCGGTATAGCTGACGCGCTGCACGATGCAGTTGGCCATGCCGACGGTCATCTTCTTCACGTCCATGAACCTGAACGCCTCGGCGCTGACATCGGCGCGGGTCACGCGGGCCAGCAGATCGCGCGCGCCGGGGCCGGCGATGGTAAAGCCCGAGCGGCTGTCCGAGATGTTTTCCACCGTCACGCCGGGTTCTGCGTGCTGGTCGAACCAGCGCTGGTGCCAGCCCTGCGCGCCGTAGCTGGCGGTCAACTGGAATTCGGTTTCCGACAGGCAGGATACGGTGAAATCGCCGATGATCTTGCCCGATTGCGCCAGCATCGGGGTCAGCGACAGCCGGCCCGGTTTCGGGATGCGGCCGGCCATGATCCGGTCAAGCCAGGCGCGGGCGCCGGGGCCTTTGACCAGATATTTTCCGAAATTCTGCAATTCGTTGATGCCCACGCCTTCGCGGACGGCGCGGACTTCCTGTTTCGTCGCCTCCCAGGCGTTCGAGCGTTTGAAGGTGGGCGTCTCCAGCCGCGGTTCGCCGGGCAGGGCGTGGTAGTTCACCACTTCCAGCCCGTATTGCTGGCCCCAGACGGCGTTCATGCCATCGAACACCTCATACATCGGGGTGGTGCGGAAGGGGCGGGCGGCGGGGCGTTCCTCGTTCGGATACGAGACGTTGAAGCGCATCCGGTAGTTTTCCATCACCTTCGGCACGGTATAGCCGGGGCTGGTCCAGGTGCCGAAGCGCGACACGTCGAAGCCGCGCGGGTCGCGTTCCACCTCGCCCTCGATCATCCATTGCGCCAGGGCCAGGCCCATGCCGCCGCCCTGGCTGAAACCGGCCATCACGGCGCAGGCGGACCAGTAGTTGCGCAGGCCCTGCACCGGGCCGATCAGCGGGTTGCCGTCGGGGGCAAAGGTGAAGGGGCCGTGGATCACCCGCTTGACGCCGCTGCGTTCCAGCACCGGGAAGCGGCGGTAGGCGAAGGCGACGGAGTCGGCGATCTTGTCGAAATCCTCGTTCAGCAGTTCATGGCCGAAGGTCCAGGGCGTGCCATCGACCGACCAGGGTTCGCAGGGCTTTTCGTAAAAACCGATGCACAGGCCACGGCCTTCCTGCCGCAGATAGCTTTCGCCGCCCGGGTCCATCACATGCGGGAATTCGCGGCCCGATTTCAGGATGTCCATGATTTCGGGGATGTCGTCGGTCACCAGATACTGGTGCGCCATCGGCAGCAGCGGCAGGTAAACCCCTGCCATTGCTCCAACTTCCCGGGCCCAGAGGCCGGCGGCGTTGACGAGGTGTTCGCAGGTGACGGTGCCTTTTTCGGTCACCACTTCCCAGCCTTCGGCGGTGGGGTTGGTTTCCAGAACGCGGTTGTGCAGCACGATTTCGGCGCCGCCCATGCGGGCCGCCTTGGCATAGGCGTGGGTGGTGCCGGACGGGTCAAGGTGGCCATCAAGCGGGTCGTAGAGGGCGCCGATGATGCCTTCCAGATTGACCATGCCTTCGGTGAATTTCGCGATTTCCGCCGGGCCGAGGATTTCGGTATCCAGCCCCATGTAGCGGTGTTTGGCGCGTTCGGCCTTGAGCTGTTCAAAGCGGGCGGGGTTGTCGGCCAGCGTGATGCCGCCCACATGGTGCAGCCCGCAGGACAGGCCGGTGATGGCCTCCAACTCCTTGTAAAGACGGATGGTATAGCCTTGAAGCGCGGCCATGTTGGTATCGCCGTTCAGGGTGTGGAAGCCGCCGGCGGCGTGCCAGGTGCTGCCCGAGGTCAGCTCGCTGCGTTCGATCAGCATCACGTCGGACCAGCCGAGTTTGGTCAGGTGATACAGGACCGAACAGCCGACGACGCCGCCGCCGATCACAACCACGCGCGCATGAGATTTCATCCCGGGACTCCCTGAAACTTTCCCGCAATCTGGCCGGGCGGGGCCGGAATGGCATGTTCTTTCGCGACAGAAAATGTCGCTTGCGGTGCCGGGTGTGGTGCAAGTCAGGGGTGTATTTCCTGATTGATTGACACTCCTTGCGTGTTAACCTTCGTTAATTTCTTGAAGAGGTCGTTCCATGATCAGAACAATTTTCCTTGCAATTTCAGGGCTTATCCTCACGTCGCAGGTCGTTCTTTGCGGTCCATCTCTTGCAATCGCAGAAGCCCCGGAACCCGCGCCGGTTCTGTCAGTGGAGGAGGCCGTGTCGATGTTGGGGCTCTTGCAACCTGACGCCTTGGTTGCGGCGAGTTGCTGCAAGCGGTGCAGCAAGGGAAAGGCCTGCGGTGACAGTTGCATTGCGCGCGACAAGCGGTGTCACAAGGGGCCGGGCTGCGCATGTGATTGAAAAACGCGCCGGCCGGGGGGCGGGCACGTTTTTCGGGGTATGTCTTACGTCTGCCTTGCGTCGTGCCGGCGTATGTCTGACGTATGACTGTGGCGCGTCACTTTTCGGGGATCAGGCCCCTTGGCGCGAAGCGCAGGACGACCAGCAGAACGACGCCCAGGGTCAGCAGGCGCATATGCGCGGCGGTGTCCTGAAGGTGGTTCTTCAACTCGCCGGCGGGCAGCGCGGCCAGCACATAGCTCATCATCTGCGGCCCGAGGAATTCGACCGCGAGATAGAGCCAGCCGATCAAGAGGCCGCCCAGCACCGCGCCCCAGTTGTTGCCCGATCCGCCAACGATCACCATCACCCAGATCAGGAAGGTGAAGCGCAGGGGCAGGTAGTTGCCGGGGGTGATCTGGCCTTCCATCGAGGTCATCATCGCACCGGCCAGGCCGACGACGGCCGAACCGATGATGAAGATCTGCAGGTGGCGCCATTTCACATCCTTGCCCATGGCGGCGGCGGCGACTTCGTTGTCGCGGATGGCGCGGACCATGCGGCCCCAGGGGCTGTTGAGCGCGCGTTCGGTCAGCCAGATCAGCGCGAACAGCACCAGCGCGAACATCGCGGCATACATCAGCTTGACGAAGATGGTGGAGGAGGAGACCGGGTCCATGCCCCAGCTTTGCGCAAAGCTGAGGAAGCCCGGATCGACCTGAAGGTCCACTTCCTTGGGCACGGGCCAGGGGCGGGGCAGGTCGATCAGGTTCTTCACGCCCCGGTCAAGCCAGTCTTCGTTGCGCATCACGGCGACGATGATTTCGGCAATGCCAAGGGTGGCGATGGCCAGGTAATCCTCGCGCAGGCCAAGGGCGATCTTGCCGATCACCCAGGCGGCGGCGGCGGCCATCAACGCGCCCACCGGCCAGGCCCAGAGCGAATTCAGCCCCAGCCCGCCGATATGGCCGGCCTGGGCGGGGTTGTTCGCCTCGACCGCCATGACGGCGGGGTCAAGGATGCCGCGATAGATGAAGAAGGCCACGACCAGGAACAGCGCCACCGCCAGCCCGCGGATGCGCGAGGCGGGCAGGCGCCGGTAAAGCCAGACCGTCAGGGCCACGGCGAAGACGGCGAACAGCAGCGCGGCCAGGATGCGCGGGCCACCGGCGGCCCAGCCTTCCGGCACCTGCTTGCCCGCGACCAGCCCGACAGCCAGACCGCCAAGCGCGACCGAGCCGACGATGCCTGTCGAGAACAGGCCGGCATAGCCCCACTGGATGTTCACTCCGATGGCCATGATGGCCGACAGGAGCGCAAGGTTCAGGATGTTCAGCGACAGGTTCCAGCTTTGCAGCACCCCGGTCAGGATGAACAGCAGGGCGACGCCGGCGAAGAGGGTCAGGTTGCGGGCCATCTCACTTGCCTCCGAAGATGCCCTGCGGGCGGAACAGCAGAACGACGATCAGGATCACGAAGCTGACGGCCACCTTGTAATCGGTGGACAGCGCCTGATAGAGGCCCGGCCCCAGCCAGTCGGGCGGGGCAAGGTAGCCCAGGATCTTGCGCCAGGCCGAGGTGACGATCAGTTCCGAAAAGGCGATGACATAGCCGCCGACGATGGCGCCCAGCGGGCTGCCAAGACCGCCGACGATGGCCGCGGCGAAGATCGGCAGCAGAAGGCCGAAATAGACGAAGACGCGGAAGCTCTTGTCCAGGCCGTAAAGCGTGCCTGCGATGCAGGCCAAGGCGCCCGCGATCATCCAGGTGACCATGACCACGCGGTCAGGGTTGATGCCGGACAGAAGCGCCAGATCCTCGTTGTCAGAATAGGCGCGCATCGACTTGCCGGTGCGGGTCTTTTGCAGGAACCAGAACAGCAGCGCCACGCAGACCACCGCCACCACGACCGACACCGCCTGTGTCGTCTTGATCGCCAGCGGTTCGGCAAGGCCGGTCGCATCGCGGAAGGTCTTGGGGTCCAGCAGGAAGCGGCTACCGTCGGTGAAGTTCTTTTCCGAGGTGCCGATGATCATCCGCACCAGCCCGTTCATCACGAACATCACCCCGGCCGAGACGATGACCAGGATGATCGGCTTGGCCCGCTGGCGGCGGTAGAAACGATAGACCACGCGGTCGGTGCCCAGCACCATGGCGATGGTGACGGCAATGCCGAAGGGCAGGGCCAGCAGCGCGGTGGGCAGCGGGCCGCCGGTGATGCCCATCGACTGGAACCACCAGGTGAACAGGATCACGAAGGCGGTGCCGAAGGCCATGGTATCGCCATGGGCGAAGTTGGAAAACCGCAGCACGCCGAAGATCAGCGTGACCCCCAGCGCGCCAAGCGCAAGCTGGCTGCCATAGGCAAGGCCGGGGATCAGGATGAAGTTCGAGAAGGCCACAAGGGCGTTGAGGAAGTCCATGTCTCAGCCCCCGAGGAACGAACGGCGCACATCCGGGTCGGCAAGCAGCGCCTTTCCGGTGTCGGTGAAGCGGTTGGCGCCCTGCACCAGCACATAGCCCTTGTCGGCAATCTCCAGCGCCTGACGGGCGTTCTGTTCCACCATCAGGATGGAAATGCCGGTGCGGGCGATTTCGATGATGCGGTCGAAGAGTTCGTCCATCACGATGGGGCTGACCCCGGCGGTGGGTTCGTCCAGCATCAGAACCTTGGGCTGGGTCATCAGCGCGCGGCCGACGGCGACCTGCTGGCGCTGGCCGCCCGACAGTTCCCCCGCCGCCTGATGGCGTTTCTGCTTCAGGATGGGGAACAGGTCATAGACCTGTTCCATCGTGTCGCGGATCTGGGCGTCGGTGCGGATGAAGGCGCCCATCTCGAGGTTTTCCTCGACCGACATGGTGGTGAAGATGTTGTGGGTCTGCGGCACGAAGCCCATGCCCTTGCGCACGCGGGCCTGCGGGGTGAGGGCGGTGATGTCCTCGCCCGCCAGCCGCACGCTGCCCTGACGCAGTTTCAGCATGCCGAAGACCGCCTTCATGGCGGTGGACTTGCCCGCGCCGTTCGGGCCGACGATGACCGCGATCTCGCCGGGTTCGACGGCGATGGTGCAGGAATGCAGGATGTCGACCGCGCCATAGCCGCCGGTCATGTTTTCACCGATCAGGAAGGGTTCAGCCATGGGCGTGTTCTTCCTTCAGCTTGTTCTTCAGGCCGGTGCCCAGGTAGGCCTCGATCACCCGTTCGTCGTTCTTCACTTCGTCCACCGTGCCTTCGGCCAGAACCTTGCCCTCGGCCATGCAGATGACCGGGCCACAGATGCGGCCGATGAAATCCATGTCGTGTTCGATCACGCAGAAGGTATAGCCGCGTTCCCTGTTCAGCCGGACGATGGCATCGCCGATGGTATTCAGCAGGGTGCGGTTCACCCCGGCGCCCACCTCGTCAAGGAAGACGATCTTCGCGTCCACCATCATGGTGCGGCCCAGTTCCAGCAGCTTCTTCTGCCCGCCCGAGATCATGGCCGCCTTCTGGTCGGCCAGGTGGCTGATGGTCAGGAACTCCAGCACCTCATCGGCCTTGGCGCGCAGGCGTTCCTCTTCCGAGGCGACCTTGCCGCGGCGGAACAGCGCGTCCCACAGGTTTTCGCCCGATTGCGCGGCGGGAACCATCATCAGGTTCTCGCGCACGGTCATGCTGCCGAATTCATGGGCGATCTGGAAGGTGCGCAGAACGCCCTTGTGGAACAGCACATGCGGCGGCAGGCCGGTGATTTCCTCGTCGCCCATGTACACATGGCCCGAGGTGGGCGGCAGGCGTCCGGCGATGACGTTGAACAGCGTGGTCTTGCCAGCGCCGTTCGGGCCGATGAGGCCGGTGATCGCGCCCTTGCGGATTTCCAAGGTGGCGCCATCGACGGCACGGAATCCACCGAAATGGCGATGAAGGTTCTCGACCCTGATCATACTATCCCCTGGCGGGCCCGCCGCTTTCGCTGTGCGTGGGGGGCCTTCTGATTGGCGAACGGCCCGGGCAATGCCCGGGCCGCCGTCTCTGATGTCATGGTTTCAGCGTCGGATCAACGGTAACCGACGATTTCCCACTTGCCATCCTTGATCTCGTCTTCGGCGAAGGTGCCCGAGGCATCGCCGCCGTCGATCAGCGTCACGCCGGTGGCGCCGTCATAGTCGATGGCGGTGCCGGCCGCGATCAGTTCCAGCGCCTTGCCCAGTTCGCCGGCCTTGATCTTGGTGCCCGAACCGTCGGCGGGGCCGTTGGCGATTTCGATGACCTTGTCCTTGTAGACCTTCGGGTCGGTCGAGTTCGCCGCCTGCATCGCCAGCATGATCAGCGCCGCCGCGTCATAGCTGGTGGCGGCGAAGTTGGTCGAACCGTCGAAGGACGGCTCGAAGGCCTTGGCCAGATCGAGATAGGCGCTATAGCCTTCCGAGGTGGAGGCGGCGTGTTGCCCGAACGAGCCGTTCAGCGCCGGGCCGATGGCTTCGACAAGGCTGTCGCCATACATGCCGCCCGGCAGGCCGAAGGTGGTGAAGGCGCCGGTGTCCACGGCGGCCTGGATGATGCCCTTGCCGCCCTGGTCGATGTAGCCTGCCACGACCAGCACGTCGCCGCCGGCCGAGGCCAGGGCGCCGACTTCGGCCGAGTAGTCCGCCTTGCCGTCGTCATGGCTGGCGTTGATGGTGATGGTGCCGCCCTTGGCGGTGAAGGCGTTGGCGATGGCTTCGGCCAGGCCCTTGCCATAGTCGCTGTTGGAATAGGTCAGCGCGATCGACTTGACGCCGCGGGCTTCCAGCACGTCGGCCATGACCTGGCCTTCGCGGGCGTCCGAGGGGACGGTGCGGAAGAACAGGCCGTCATCCGGGTCGGTGCTGAGGGCGGGCGAGGTGGCCGAGGGCGAGATCATCACGATGCCGTTCGGCATGGCGACGTTGGTCAGCACGGCGCGGGTCACACCCGAGCAGTCGCCGCCGATGATGCCCTTGACGCCTTCCACGGTGACAAGGCGTTCCGCAGCGGCCGAGGCGGCGGCGGCGTCGATGCAGGTCGAGTCGGCGCGGACGTTCTGGAACACCCAGCCATTCGCCGCCTTGCCCGAATCGTTCACTTCCTTGATCGCCATGTCGGCGGCGGTGAACATGTTGGGCGAGATGCTTTCGATCGGGCCGGTGATGCCAAGCAGCGTGCCCAGCTTCACGTCTTCGGCAGATAC
The DNA here is from genome assembly GCF_003034965.1 of Fuscovulum blasticum DSM 2131. GTDB lineage: Bacteria > Pseudomonadota > Alphaproteobacteria > Rhodobacterales > Rhodobacteraceae > Pseudogemmobacter > Pseudogemmobacter blasticus. The sequence continues at coordinate 135,110 of NZ_PZKE01000006.1, forward strand.
GACACCAGCGGTCAGCGCCAGCGTCGAAGCGGCCAGAAACAGTTTCTTCATGGGGTCCTCCAGACCGGATCAGATTCCTGCGGCAAGGCCGAACCGGCCGCCCAGCCGGAGGGAATACCCCCGCCCGAACAGCGGCAAGGCGACAGAAAGCCGCGCAAATCTTTTGCACTGTCAGAACGGAAAGTGGAAGGACCGGGCAGAAAAAGAATGGCCCTGCCCGCAAGGGTGCGGGCAGGGCCGGGGATATGGCGCGACTCAGCCCCTGCAGGGGGGGCAGGCCGCCGGACGGATCAGCGGAACTTGACGGTCTCGTACTTGCCGCCCTTGATCTCGAACTCCTTGTAGCGGCCGGCCGATTCACCGGGGCCGATCAGGGTGACGCCCGAGGCGCCGTCGTAATCGACCGCCTTGCCGGCGGCGATCAGTTCCAGAGCCTTGCCCAGTTCGCCCGGAAGGATCTTGGTGCCCGAGCCGTCTGCCGGCCCGTTGGCGATGTCCATGATCTTGTCCTTGTAGACGTTCGGGTCGGTCGAGCCGGCGGCGACCATGGCCAGCATGATCAGCGCGGCGCCGTCATAGCTTTCCATCGAATAGGGCGAGGTTGCGTCGAAGGGGGCGGCGCTGGTCTTGCCCATTTCGGTCAGGATCGCGGCGCCGGGGCTGTCGGACTGGGCGACCTGGCCATAGCTGCCGTCCAGGCCCGGGCCGATGGCGGCGGGCAGGCTGTCGCCGACCATGCCGCCGGGCAGGCCGAAGGTCGAGAAGGCGCCGCTGTCCAGCGAGGCCTGGATGATGCCCTTGCCGCCCTGGTCCAGATAGCCGGCCACGACCAGAAGGTCGCCGCCCGCCGCCGCAAGGGCTGCGACTTCGGCCGAATAGTCGGCCTTGCCGTCGTCATGCGCGGCGTTGATCGTGACCGTGCCGCCCTTGGCGGTGAAGGCCGCGGCGATGGCTTCGGCCAGGCCCTTGCCGTAGTCGCTGTTGGAATAGGTCAGCGCGATCGACTTCACGCCCTTTTCGGTCAGGATGTCGGCCATGACCTCGCCTTCGCGGGCGTCCGAGGGCGCGGTGCGGAAGAACAGGCCATTGTCCGGGTCGGCGCTGAGCGCGGGCGAGGTGGCCGAGGGCGAGACCATCACGATGCCGTTCGGCATGGCGACATTGGTCAGCACGGCGCGGGTCACGCCCGAGCAGTCGGCGCCGATGATGCCCTTGACGCCTTCGGCGGTGATCATCCGCTCTGCCGCAGCGGTGGCCGCCGCCGCGTCGGTGCAGGTGGAATCGCCGCGCACCGGCACGAAGGTATAGGGCGACTTGCCCGAGGCATTCACCTCGGACATGGCCAGTTCAGCGGCCGCGGCCATGTGCTTGGTGAGCGATTCGATGGGGCCGGTGAAGCCGATGAGGATGCCCAGTTTGACATCTTCGGCCGAGGCGGCGCCCACGGTCAAAGCGCAGGCCGAAACGGCCAGCAGAAGTTTCTTCATTTTTTATCTCCCTGTTCGGACTGTTGTCCTGAAAAGGCAGCCTAAAGCCGATGCAATTGAAAGAAAAGTCTGTTGAATGGCCGGGAAATGGCAGCCAATTCCCCGCTTTTGATGAAAGTCGATGCGGGTTTTGCCCACAATTTCGGCGGCTTGCCCGCAAGGGCCGAAGCGGCGCGGATCAGATCGACAGGCGGACCGGCACGGCGCCGGGCAGGCCTTGCGTGCCGCGTTCGCGATAGGGGGTGGTGTTGTAATGCGCCCGGTAGCATTTCGAGAAATGCGACGGGCTGGCAAAGCCGCAGGCGAGCGCCACGTTGATCACGCTCATATCCGTCTGCATCAGCAGGTTGCGCGCCTTTTGCAGACGCAGTTCCATGTAATAGCGTTTCGGGCTGCGGTTCAGATAGCGGCGGAACAGGCGTTCCAGTTGCCGGGTGGACATGCCCACTTCCTCGGCCAGATCGGCGGGCGACATCGGGTCTTCGATATTGCCTTCCATCATCTGGATGACCTGGGACAGTTTCGGATGCCGCACGCCGATGCGGGTGGGGATCGACAGGCGCTGCGTGTCCTGATCGGTGCGGATGGTGGAATAGATCAACTGGTCGGCCACGGTATTGGCCAGATCCTCGCCATGGTCGGCGGCGATCACCTTCAGCATCAGGTCCAGCGACGAGGTGCCGCCGGCGGTGGTCCAGCGGTTGCCGTCCATGACGAAGACCGATTTGGTCAGCTTCACCTCTTCGAATTCCTCAAGGAAGCCGTCCTGGTTTTCCCAGTGGATGGTGGCCTTCTTGCCATCCAGCAGCCCCGCACGGGCCAGCGCGAAGGCGCCGGTGCACAGGCCGCCGACGATGGCGCCGCGCCGCGCTTCGCGCCGCAGCCAGTTCAGCACGCCGCGCGTGGTGGCCCGCTGCACGTCGATGCCGCCGCAGACCAGGAGCACGTCCTCGCGGTCGATCTCGGTCAGGCCCATGTCCAGCTTGAAGGCGGTGCCGTTGGAACAGACCGCCACCTCGCCGCCTTCGCCGGCCAGCGCCCAGGCGTAAAGCGGACGCCCCGCCACGCGGTTGGCAATGCGCAGGGGTTCGATGGCGCTGGCGAAGGCCAGCATGGTGAAGCGGTCAAGCAGCAGGAAGACAAACCTGCGCGTTGCGGCCTCGGTCGCGTTCTGGGTGGCTTTGCGCGGAGAGATGGACATCTTGCGACCTGTTGGTGTCGTTTGCGGGCATTGGAAGCCGAAATTTTACACTTGTGCAAGAGCCAGCAGCATATCTTTCACCCGCCTTTTGCGGTTTGCATCCAAAGGCGGCAAGGGCTATAGGCTCGGGCCGTTATCGCAAACGATGCGGAGGGTGCCATGACCAAGGGTTGGACGAAATCGGACTGGCGTGCAAAGCCGCGGGTCCAGATGCCGGATTACCCCGATCAGGCGGCCCTGAAGGGCGTTGAGGCGCAGCTTGCCAAGTATCCGCCGCTGGTCTTCGCGGGTGAGGCGCGGCGGCTGAAGAAGCAGCTTGCACAGGCCGCGGCCGGCAAGGCCTTTGTCCTGCAGGGCGGCGACTGTGCCGAGAGCTTTGCCGAATTCAGCGCCGACAACATCCGCGACACGTTCCGCGTGATGCTGCAGATGGCGGTGGTGCTGACCTATGGCGCCAAGGTGCCGGTGATCAAGGTCGGCCGCATGGCCGGGCAGTTTGCCAAGCCGCGCTCCGCCCCCACCGAGGTGATCGGCGGGGTGGAATACCCCAGCTACCGCGGCGACATCATCAACGGGTTCGAGACCTCGGTCGAGGCGCGGATGCCCGATCCGCAGCGCATGTTGCAGGCCTATACGCAGGCGGCGGCCAGCCTGAACCTGCTGCGCGCCTTCAGCACCGGCGGTTTTGCCGACATCCACCGCGTTCATAGCTGGACGCTGGGCTTTGCCGATCAGGACAAGGCCGAGCGTTACCGCGAGCTGTCGAACCGGATTTCCGACGCGCTGGACTTCATGAACGCGGCTGGCGTGAACAGCGAGACCGCGAACGAGCTGAGCCGGGTGGATTTCTACACCAGCCACGAGGCGCTGCTGCTGGAATACGAAGAAGCCCTGTGCCGGATCGACAGCCTGACCGGGCAGCCGGTGGCGGGGTCGGGGCATATGCTGTGGATCGGCGACCGCACCCGTCAGGTGGACGGCGCGCATGTCGAATTCTGCCGCGGCGTGCTGAACCCGATCGGGCTGAAATGCGGGCCTTCGACCACGGTCGATGACCTGAAGGTGCTGATGGCCAAGCTGAACCCGGAAAACGAGGCGGGCCGGCTGACGCTGATCGCGCGTTTCGGGGCGGGCAAGGTGGGGGAAAACCTGCCGCGCCTGATCAAGGCGGTGCAGGAGGAAGGCGCCAATGTCGTCTGGTCCTGCGACCCGATGCACGGCAACACGATCAAGTCGTCGTCGGGCTACAAGACCCGGCCCTTCGACAGCGTGCTGCGCGAGGTGCGCGAGTTCTTTGCCATCCACAAGGCGGAAGGCACCGTCCCCGGCGGCGTGCATTTCGAGATGACGGGGCAGGACGTGACCGAATGCACCGGCGGTCTGCGCGCGGTGTCGGATGAAAACCTGGCCGACCGTTACCACACCGCCTGCGACCCGCGGCTGAACGCCAGCCAGTCGCTGGAACTGGCCTTCCTTGTGGCCGAGGAACTGACCCGCCAGCGCGAGGAAGCGCGTCGCGTCGCGTTCTGAGCCGGCAGGCAGATCTGCAACAGGCGCCCGTCCCGAAAGGGGCGGGCGTCTTGCGTTGCGGCCCCCGGGCGGTGCGGTCAGTCGACGGAATGGACCAGCCGCAGATGCGGCGCGCGGGGCGGCGGGGCCGGGCTTTCAGCGAAGCCGGGGGCGGGGTCGCGGGTCGGGCCGGGGCTGATCGGCGGAATGGTCAGCCGGGTTTCGGTGCTGCGCAGAACGGTGAAGCGGCGGGGCGATCGGCCCATCTCGCCACTGGTTTCAAGGCAGCCCAGGGCCAGATCGCAGCCGCCGGAGCCGGACCGCAGCGGCATCAGAAGCAGCCGGGCCAGCAGGCCGGGGCGGCCGATGCCGCGTTCGGCTTCCAACTGCACCTCGGCCACGGCGGGCATTGTGAACACCTGTTCGGCAGACTGGGCCAGTTTCAGCCGGGCTTCGGGCAGGAACAGGCAGGACAGCGGCAGGCCCTTCATGTCCAGACCGGCAAGGTCGGTCAGGCCCATGCCGGCGATGCGCAGTCGCAGAAGGCCGGTGCCGATGCGGTCGGCCACGAAGACATGATCCAGCGCCTGCGCCAGACCGCGCGGGTCCAGATCGGCGCGCAAGGGGATCTGGCCGGTTTCGGCGCGCAGACCTTCCCAATAGGCGCGGACCCGGGCGATGGCGGGAAACCCGGCGCCGGTTGCGGCCCGGCTGCCGCCGGGGCCGCCCGGAAACGAGAATATCATCCTGACCTCCGTCATGCTGCGGGCGGCGTGTGTTGATGCGATCCGGCGGGTCTGCTAGGCCGGCTGGACCTGCGCGGGTCTTGCCGCAAGATTAGCCCGGATCGCGCGAATTTGGGCGAAAATCTTGTCAAATGGTAAATACCTGCCGCGCGGGCCGGGGCCGGAACAGGAGAGGGCGATGACCGTTTCGATGACAGGCTTTGCCGCGCGCCGCGGCGCCGGGGCCGGCTATGGCTGGCTGTGGGACATCCGCAGCGTCAACGGCAAGGGGCTGGACCTGCGGCTGCGGGTGCCCGACTGGGTGGACGGGCTGGAAGTGGCGCTGCGGGCCGAGCTGCAAAAGGCGCTGGGGCGCGGCAATGTCAGCCTGACGCTGAAGGTGGCGCGCGAGAGCGGGGCGGCGGAACCGGCGCGGGTGAACCGCGAGGTGCTGGCCGGCGTGCTGCGGGCGCTGCAAGAGGTGGAGGCCGCCGCGATGACGGCGGGCGTGACGCTGGCGCAGGCGACGGCGGCCGATGTGCTGGCCATGCGCGGGGTGATGGATGCCGCCGCCGCCGAAGAGGACACCACGCCGCTGCGCGCCGCCATTCTGGCCGATCTGCCGGGGCTGCTGGCCGATTTCGCCGCCATGCGCGCGGCCGAGGGCGCGGCGCTGGCCGGGGTGATCGGGGCGCAGGTGGACAGCATCGCCGCGCTGGTGGCCGAGGCCGCCCGTCTGGCCGAGGCGCGGCGCGACAAGGCGGCGGACAGCCTGCACGCGGCGCTGGCCCGGCTGACCGCCAATGCCGAAGGTCTGGACGAGGCGCGCATCGCGCAGGAACTGGCGCTGCTGGCGGTGAAGCAGGACGTGACCGAGGAGCTGGACCGGCTGGGCGCCCATATCGCCGCCGCCCGCGCGCTTCTGGCCGATGCCGCGCCGGTGGGGCGCAAGTTCGATTTCCTGATGCAGGAATTCCTGCGCGAGGCGAACACGCTGCTTTCCAAGGCGCAGGACATTGACCTGACCCGCGTCGGCCTTGACCTGAAGACGGTCATAGATCAGATGCGCGAGCAGGTTCAGAACGTGGAGTGACGATGGCGCGCCGGGGGCTTCTTCTCATCCTGTCCTCGCCTTCCGGGGCGGGAAAATCCACGCTGGCGAAGAAGCTGATGGTCTGGGACACGTCCCTGCGCTTTTCGGTTTCGGCCACGACCCGCGCCCCGCGCCCGGGCGAGGTGGACGGGCGCGAATATTACTTCAAGACCCGCCCCGACTTTGAAGAGATGGTGCGCACCGGGCAGATGCTGGAACATGCCGAGGTGTTCGGCAATTTCTACGGCAGCCCGCGCGCCCCGGTGGAACAGGCCATGGCCGAAGGCCGAGACACGCTGTTCGACATCGACTGGCAGGGCGGCCAGCAGATCCGCAATTCGGGGCTGGGGCGGGATGTGGTGTCGGTGTTCATCCTGCCGCCGTCGATTGCCGAGCTGGAGCGGCGGCTGCGGTCGCGCGGGCAGGACAGCGACGAGGTGATCGCGGGGCGGATGGCTAAAAGCCAGGCCGAGATCAGCCATTGGGCCGAATATGACTATGTGTTGGTCAACCGCGACCTTGACGCGACCTTTGCGCAACTGGTCAGTATCGTGGAAGGGGAACGCAGCCGCCGCGACCGCCAGCCCGACCTGGCGGATTTCGTGCGCGGCCTGAACCGGGAGTTCGACGCCAGATGATCTATGAACTGGACGGGATCGCGCCGGAGATCCACCCCGAGGCCTGGGTGGCGCCGGGCGCGCATGTGATGGGGCGGGTGGTGCTGGGGGCCGGGGCCTCGGTCTGGTTCGGGGCGGCGCTGCGCGGCGACAATGAGCCGATCACGGTGGGGCAGGATACCAACATCCAGGAAAACTGCGTGCTGCACACCGACATGGGCTTTCCGCTGGTGATCGGTGCCTTCTGCACCATCGGCCACAAGGCGATGCTGCATGGCTGCACCATTGGCGAGGGCAGCCTGATCGGGATGGGGGCGACGGTGCTGAACGGCGCGAAGATCGGGCGGGGCTGCCTGATCGGGGCGGGGGCGCTGATCACCGAGGGCAAGGAAATTCCCGACGGGGCGCTGGTGATGGGCGCGCCGGGCAAGGTGGTGCGGATGCTGGACGAGGCGGCCCGGGCGCGGCTGCTGCAATCGGCGGTGGGCTATCGCGCCAATGCCGAACGGTTCCGCAAGGGGCTGAAGGCGCTGTAGGGCGCCATCGCGGGAACGGGTTGGAATATTCGTTCCATTCGTGCTAGCCTTGCCCCTGTGCCCGCAGGAGAGGCCAGATGGACGTGAAGACCCCAACGCCGCCGGCGACGGTTGACGAATTCCGCGACCGGCTGGCGGCGCTGGCCGATTCGCTGCCGCGCCGGTTGCAGCAATGCGCCGATTTCATCGCCGCGAATACCGACCGGATCGCCGTTTCGACCGTGGCGGAGCTGGCGGCGGGGGCGGATGTGCCGCCTTCGGCGCTGATGCGGTTTTGCCAGATCCTGGGATTTTCCGGGTTTTCCGACATGCAGCGGCTGTTTCGCGAGGCCTGGTCGCCCGGCCCGCCGGATTATTCCACGCGGCTGCGCAACCTGAAGGCGGGCGGCGCGGGGCGACCGGCGGCGCTGCTGGCGGAATTTGTCGAGGCGGGGCGGTTGTCGCTGGAATCGCTGACCAAAAGCGTGGACGAGGCGGCGCTGGACCGGGCGGTCGGGCTGCTGGCCGGGGCGGGGATGATCCATCTGGTTGGCCTGCGGCGGGCGTTTCCGGTGGCCAGCTACCTGGCCTATGTGTTTGAAAAGATGCAGGTGCCGGCGCTGCTGCATGATGGCGTGGGCAAGCTGGACCACCGCTTTGCGCTGCGGCCGGGCGATGCGCTTCTGGCGATCACCTTCGCGCCCTATTCGCCGGAAACGCTGGCGCTGGCGCAGGATGCGCGCGAGCGCGGCCTTGCCGTGGTGGCGCTGACCGATCAGGCCGGCGGGCCGCTGGCGCGGCTGGCCTCGGCCGCGCTGGTGGTGCCCGAGGTGGATTTCGGCGCCTTCCGGTCGCTGTCGGCCACCATCGCGCTGGCGCTGGCGCTGGCGGTTGCGGTGGGATCGGCGCGCGGGGGATGAATTCCGCTTCCCCTGCGGATCAAAATGGAATATTTATTCCATAGCCCGGAGGGGCCCCGAGTCTGTGCGGGGCGGGGCGGGGGGAACTGCATGAAGACGCTGGATGTGATCACCATCGGCCGGTCCTCGGTGGACCTGTACGGCGCGCAGGTTGGCGGCCGGCTGGAGGACATGGGGTCGTTCCAGAAATACATCGGCGGCAGCCCGACCAACATGGCGGCGGGCACCGCGCGGCTGGGGCTGCGTTCGGCCCTGATCACGCGGGTGGGCGATGAACACATGGGCCGCTTCATCCGCGAGGAGCTGGCGCGCGAAGGCGTGGACGTGCGCGGCGTGAAGACCGACCCCGAGCGGCTGACCGCGCTGGTGCTGCTGGGCATCCGTGATGAGACGCAGTTTCCGCTGATCTTTTACCGCGAGAACTGCGCCGACATGGCGCTGTGCGAAGACGACATCGACGAGGGGTTCATCGCCGAGTCGCGCGCGGTGGTGGCGACCGGCACCCATCTGTCGCATCCGCGGACCGAGGCGGCGGTGCTGAAGGCGCTGCATCTGGCCCGCAAGCACGGCGCGCAGACGGCGCTGGACATCGACTATCGGCCGAACCTCTGGGGGCTGGCGGGGCATGGGGCGGGGGAAAGCCGCTTCATCGAAAGCGCCGCCGTGACGGCCAAGCTGCAAGCCACGCTGCACCTGTTCGACCTGATCGTCGGAACCGAGGAAGAGTTCCACATCGCCGGCGGCAGCACCGATACCATCGCCGCGCTGCGGGCGGTGCGGGCGGTCAGCGCGGCCACGCTGGTGTGCAAGCGCGGGCCGATGGGCGCGGTGGCCTTTACCGGCGCCATTCCCGACACGCTGGACGAAGGGCAATCCGGCCCCGGCTTCCCGATCGAGGTGTTCAACGTGCTGGGCGCGGGCGACGGCTTCATGTCGGGCCTGCTGAAAGGCTGGCTGGACGGCGAACCCTGGCCGGTGGCGCTGACCTATGCCAATGCCTGCGGGGCCTTTGCCGTCAGCCGGCACGGCTGCACGCCGGCCTATCCCAGTTGGGAAGAGTTGCAGTTCTTCCTGGCGCGGGGCGTGGTGACGCCGGCCCTGCGCAAGGATGCGGCGCTGGAACAGATTCACTGGGCGACCAACCGGCATGACGACTGGTCCAGCCTGCGGGTCTTTGCCTTTGACCACCGCGCGCAGCTTGAGGCGATGGAGGGCGCGACGCCCGAAAAGATTGGCGCCTTCAAGGAGCTGTGCCTGACGGCGGCCTTGCAGGTGGCCGATGGCAAGCCGGGCCATGGCATCCTGTGTGACAGCCGTCTGGGCCGGCGGGCGCTGTATCGGGCGGCCGGAACGGGGCTGTGGATCGGGCGGCCGGTGGAATGGCCCGGATCGCGCCCGCTGACGGTGGAGCCCGAGATCGGCGCCGATTTCGGCGGCCTGTCGGAATGGCCGCTGGGCCATGTGGTCAAGGCGCTGTGCTTCTGCCACCCCGACGACGACGCGCAGATGCGTGCCGCGCAAGAGGATACGGTGCTGCGCCTGTTCCAGGCGGCGCGGCGCAACCGGCTGGAATTCCTGCTGGAAATCATCCCCTCCAAGGTGGGGCCGGTGGATGACGACACCAGCGCCCGGCTGATCGAGCGGTTCTATGACCTGGGGGTCTTCCCCGACTGGTGGAAGCTGGAACCCTTTGCCAGCGATGCCGCCTGGGACCGGGCCTGTGCGGCGATCCGCCGGCGCGATCCGCATGTGCGCGGCATTGTGGTGCTGGGGCTGGATGCCAGCGAAGGGGCGCTGGCCGCATCGCTGGCGCTGGCGGCGCGGCATGATCTGGTGAATGGCTTTGCCATCGGGCGGACCATCTTTGGCGATGCGGCGCGCGGCTGGCTGGCCGGCACGCTGACCGATGCCGAGGCGGTGGCCGAGATGGCCGGGCGCTATACGCGGCTGTGCCGCATCTGGGACGAGGCCCGCGCAGGGGCAGGGGGGAAGGCATGACACAGACGATCCGGTTGACCGCGGCGCAGGCGATGGTGCGCTGGCTGTCGCTGCAACAGGCCGAGGACGGCAGCCGCTTCATCGAAGGGGTCTGGGCGATCTTCGGCCATGGCAACGTGGCCGGTCTGGGCGAGGCGCTACATGCCCATCGCGACGCGCTGCCCACCTGGCGCGGCCAGAACGAACAGACCATGGCGCATATCGCCGTGGCCTATGCCAAGGCCAGTGGCCGGCGCAAGGCGATGGCCGTCACCTCGTCCATCGGGCCGGGGGCGACGAACATGGTCACGGCGGCGGCGGTGGCGCATGTGAACCGGCTGCCGGTGCTGTTCATTCCGGGCGACGTGTTCGCCAACCGCGCGCCCGATCCGGTGTTGCAGCAGATCGAAGATTTCGACGACGGCACGGTGTCGGCGAATGACTGTTTCCGCCCGGTGGTGCGTTACTTCGACCGGATCAGCCGGCCCGAGCATCTGCTGACCGCGCTGCCGCGCGCGTTGCGGGTGATGACGGACCCGGCGAATTGCGGGCCGGTCTGTCTGGCCTTCTGCCAGGACACCCAGGCCGAGGCCTATGATTACCCGGTGGATTTCTTCACGCCGCGGGTCTGGCACATCCGCCGCCCCGAGCCGGATGCGCGCGAACTGGCCGAGGCGGTGGCGGCGATCCTGGCGGCGAAGCGGCCGCTGATCGTGTCGGGCGGCGGGGTGCTGTATTCCGGGGCCGAGGCCACGCTGCTGGACTTTGCCCGCGCCCATAACATTCCGCTGGTTGAAACGCAGGCAGGCAAGGGTGCGGTGGATTGGGAAGAGCCGCTGCATTTCGGTTCGCCCGGCGTGACCGGCACCGGCTGCGGCAACAAGCTGGCCGCCGAGGCTGATCTGGTGATCGGCGTCGGGACGCGGTTCCAGGATTTCACCACCGGGTCCTGGACGGTGTTTTCCGCCCCGGGGCGCAAGCTGTTGTCGATCAACATCCATGGTTATGACGCTTCCAAGCGCGCCGCGCAGCCGCTGGTGGCGGATGCGAAGGTGGCGCTGGAGCGGATTTCGGCGGCGCTGGACGGGCACCGCTTTGCCGACCCGGATTTCAAGGCGCGGGCCGACTGGTTCGCGCTGACCGACGGGATCTTCAGCCAGCCTTCGGGCAACGAACTGCCGTCGGACGCGCAGATCGTGGGCGCCGTGGGGCGGGTGGCCGACAAGAACAGCCTTGTCATGTCGGCCTCGGGGTCGATGCCGGGGGTGCTGCATGTGCTGTGGCGCGCGGCGCAGGGCGGCTATCACATGGAATACGGTTTCTCCTGCATGGGGTATGAAATTGCGGGGGCCATGGGCATCAAGATGGCCCGCCCCGCGCGCGAGGTGATCTGCCTGCTGGGCGACGGGTCGTGGATGATGGCCAATTCGGAACTGGCGACGGCGGTGATGATGGGCGTGCCGATCACGGTGGTACTGGTGGACAACCGTGGCTTCGGCTGCATCAACCGGCTGCAGAAGGCCACCGGCGGGGCGCCGTTCAACAACCTTCTGGACGATGCCTTCCACGTCAACCAGATGAACCTGGATTTCGTCAGCATGGCGCGCGGACTGGGCGCCCATGCGGTGAAGGCCGCGTCTCTGTCCGAGCTGGAGGCCGAGGTCGTGAAGGCGCGGTCGGCGACCGTTCCGACGGTGATCGTGATCGACGCCGATCCGCTGCCGGGAACGGGCGCGGGCGGCACCTGGTGGGATGTGGCCGTGCCCGAGGTTTCGGACCGGCCCGGCGTGAACGAGGCCCGCAAGGGCTATGAACAGGGCATCAAGGCCCAATGGCTTGTGAATTGAGGGCAGCATGATCCTTTTCGGCACCAACCCCATCGCCTGGGCGAATGACGACGACCGCAGCATCGGGGCCGATATTCCGACCGCGCGAATTCTGGACGAGGCCGGTCGCCAGATCGGCTTTGACGGGATCGAGAACGGCCACCGCTGGCCGGATGATCCCGAGGAATTGCGTTCCATGCTGGCTGGTTACGGGCTGAAATTCATCTCGGGCTGGTATTCGACGGAACTGCTGGTGCGGTCGGTCGAGGACGAGATTGCCGCCTGTCAGCACCATCTGGCGAAGCTGCGCCACAATGGCTGCAAGGTGATGATCGTCTGCGAGACCTCGAACGCGATCCATGGCGACGCGGGCTGCGCGGTGAATGACCGGCCGCGCCTGACGGCGGCGGAGATGACCGCCTTTGGCGCGAAGCTGGAGGCCTTCGCGGCCTGGCTGGCGGCGCAGGGCGTGACGCTGGTCTATCATCACCACATGGGCACCATCGTTGAATCGCCCGAGGAGATTGATGCGCTGATGGCGGCGACGGGGCCCGCGACGCATCTTCTGTTCGACGCCGGGCATTGCGCCTTTGGCGGCGGCGATCCGGTGGCGGTGCTGACGCGGCATGTGGGCCGGGTGCGGCATTTCCATGCCAAGAACATCCGCCCCGACATCGTGGCGCGGGTGCGCGCCGAGGGTCTGTCGTTCCTGCAGGGCGTGATGGCCGGGGCCTTTACCGTGCCGGGCGATCAGGAGGGCGGCGTGGACTTCGGCCCGCTGCTGAAGATTCTGGCGCAGGCGGGCTATGACGGCTGGATCGTGATCGAGGCCGAGCAGGACCCGAAGGTGCGCAATCCGCTGCTGTACCAGACGCTGGGGCTGGCGACGCTGAAGCGGCTGGCGCGGGACGCCGGTCTGGTGTGACGCCCGCCGGAGCGCGGTGAGGACGGAGGAAAGCCATGGTCGATCTGCTGCGGAAACCCGTGGGCGTGCGGGGCAAGGTGCATGACATAACGCCCGAGGCGGCGGGCTGGGGCTATGTCGGCTTTTCGCTGTACCGGCTGGCGCCGGGCGATGTGGCGGCCGAGGTGACGGGCGGGCGCGAGGTGATTCTGGTGCTGGTCGAGGGCAAGGCCCATGTGACCGGCGCCGGGCAGGACTGGGGCGTTCTGGGCGACCGGATGAACGTCTTTGAACGGACGCCGCCGCATTGCCTGTACCTGCCGGACGGCACCGACTGGCGAGCCGTGGCGACCACGCCCTGCACGCTGGCGGTCTGTTCGGCGCCGGGCAAGGGCGGGCATCCGGCGCGGCGGCTGGGGCCCGAGGGGATTGCGCTGACGCCGCGCGGCACCGGGGCGAACCAGCGGTTCATCAACAACATCGCCATGGAGGCGGCCGACGTGGCCGACAGCCTTCTGGTGACCGAGGTCTTCACCCCGGCGGGCAACTGGTCCAGCTATCCCAGCCACCGGCATGACGAGGACGACTTCCCGCGCATGACCTATCTGGAGGAAAGCTATTATCACCGGCTGAACCCGCCGCAGGGCTTTGGCGTGCAGCGGGTTTACACCGAGGATGGCACGCTGGACGAGACCATGGCGGTGAAGAACCATGACGTGGTTCTGGTGCCGAAGGGGCACCATCCCTGCGGCGCGCCCTATGGCTATGAGATGTATTATCTGAACGTGATGGCGGGGCCGCTGCGGAAATGGCGGTTCCAGAACGATCCCGATCACGACTGGATCTTTCGCCGCGACAATCCCGGCGTGTGATGCCTGCGGGGCTTGCCCCGCGCCGCGAAGCCGGGCAAGCAGGGGCCATGCCCGCGCTTGCCGAGATCATCGACGCCCTGCCGCTGCCCGCCCTTGTGGTCGAGGCGGGCGAGCAGCTTGTGGCCGCCAATGCCGCCGCGCTGCGCCTGCTGCCGCCCGGATCGCTGGGCCGGCCGCTGGCGCTGGCCTTGCGGGCGGCGGATTTGCTGGATGGCGTGGCCGAGACCATGGCCGGCGGCCCGGCGCGGGAGCTGCGGCTGCGGCTGGTGAAGGACGGGGCCGAGCATATCTATCTGGTGACGCTGGCCGGTCTGGGGCAGGGCGCGGCGCGGCAGGTGCTGTGTACCTTCCGCGACACCAGCGCCGAAGAGGCGGCAGAAGCGATGCGGCGCGATTTCGTGGCCAATGTCAGCCATGAGCTGCGCACACCGCTGACCGCGCTGACCGGCTTCATCGAGACCTTGCAGGGACCAGCGCGGGACGACCCCGGCGCGCGCGAGCGGTTCCTGTCGATCATGGCGCGCGAGGCGGGGCGGATGAACCGGCTGGTGCGCGACCTTTTGCAACTGAGCCGGGTCGAGGCCGAGGAACGGGTGCGCCCGCGCGATCCGGTCGATCTGGCGGCAGTGCTGGCCTCGGTCCGGTCAACGCTGCGGCCGGTGGCCGAGGGGCTGGGGGCAACGGTGCGGATCGACGCGCCGGCGGGGGCGATCCCGGTGCCGGGCGACCATGACCAGTTGGTGCAGGTGTTTTCCAACCTGATGGAGAACGCGCTGAAATACGGCACGGCGGGGCAGGAGGTGCGGGTGACGGTGACGCGCGAACCTTCGTTCCGCGGCCCGGCGGTGCGGGTTGCGGTGGCCGACCGGGGCGAGGGGATCGACCCGGTTCACCTGCCGCGCCTGACCGAACGCTTCTACCGGGTGGACAGCCACCGTTCGCGCGAAAAGGGCGGCACCGGGCTGGGGCTGGCCATCGTCAAGCATATCGTGGCCCGGCATCGCGGCTGGCTGAAGATCGACAGTGTGAAGGGCGAGGGATCGACCTTCACGGTGATCCTGCCGGTGGCCTAGGCCGTGCCGGCGCCGGGCGCGGCAAGAATCCCTTCGGCCACCCGCCGCAGCGGGCCGCGCATGGCGACCCGGGCCGTGCGGCGCAGGCTGTCCAGCCCGATCAGCGCGCCATAAAGGGCAACGGCGCCGTCTTCCGCCGCGTCGGGGGACAGGCCCGCTTCGGCCAGAAGGTCGCGCAGGGCGGCGATGCGGTGGCGGTCCACCCGGGCCAGAACGGCGCCGGCGCGTGGGTCCACCCGGCCCCAGTCGCGGATCGCGGGTTCCAGGGCGCCGCCGGCCACCTCAACCTCGGGCAGGACCGAGACCAGATCGACCAGCCGCAAGAGCCGCGCCCGCGGATCGGCCCCGGCGGCCTGGGCCGCCGTGGTGATGGCGGTGGTGGCAAGCGCCGCCCAGGCGTCAAGCATGGCCTGATGCAGCGCCGCCAGATCCTTGAAATGCCAGTAGAACGACCCCTTGGTCGCGCCCAGCCCGCGCGCCAGCGTTTCGGCCCGCACCGCCTGCGGCCCGTCGGCGGCCAGCGCCCGGAAGCCGGCCATCACCCAGTCTTCAGGCCCAAGCCGCAGCTTCGGCATGTTGCTGTCCGCTTCCGCGCCGCTGACCGCCTGCACCCGCCCCTCCTGCCTGATTGCCGGATACCTGATTGCCGGATGGGGGCAGCCTAGCGGCGGGCTGGTTAACAATGTCCCAACGGCGGTGGCTTCCCTTGCACCGCGCCGCAACCCGGCGTAAGGCCAGCCGCAACCCCCGCCAGACAGAGGTTTGCCGATGATCCCGCGCTATTCCCGCCCCGAGATGGTCAAGCTGTGGTCGCCCGAGACCCGGTTCCGCATCTGGTTCGAGATCGAGGCCCATGCCTGCGACGCGCAGGCCGCGCTGGGCGTGATCCCGAAGGCCAATGCCGAGGCCGTCTGGCGCGCGAAGGACGTGGAATTCGACGTGGCCCGCATCGACGAGATCGAGGCGGTGACCAAGCATGACGTGATCGCCTTCCTGACCCATCTGGCCGAGATCATCGGCAATGAGGAGGCGCGGTTCGTGCATCAGGGGATGACCAGCTCGGACGTGCTGGACACGACGCTGAACATCCAGCTTGTGCGCGCGGCCGATCTGCTGCTGGCGGGCGTGGACCGGGTGATGGCGGCGCTGAAGACGCGCGCGCTGGAACACAAGGATACGGTGCGCATCGGCCGCAGCCATGGCATTCATGCCGAACCCACCACGCTGGGCCTGACCTTCGCGCGCTTCTATGCCGAGATGAAGCGCAACCGCGAACGGCTTGGAAACGCGCGGAAAGAAGTGGCGACCGGCGCGATTTCCGGCGCGGTCGGCACCTTCGCCAACATCGACCCGCGGGTCGAGGAACATGTCTGCAAGGCGCTGGGGCTGGTGCCCGAGCCGATCTCGACCCAGGTCATCCCGCGCGACCGCCACGCGATGTATTTCGCCACGCTGGGCGTGATCGCGTCCAGCATCGAGAACGTGGCGATCGAGATCCGCCACATGCAGCGCACCGAGGTGCTGGAGGCGGAAGAGTTCTTCAGCCCCGGCCAGAAGGGCAGCAGCGCCATGCCGCACAAGCGCAACCCGGTGCTGACCGAAAACCTGACCGGCCTTTCCCGGCTGGTGCGCATGGCGGTGGTGCCGGCGCTGGAAAACGTGGCGCTGTGGCACGAGCGCGACATCAGCCATTCCAGCGTGGAACGGATGATCGGCCCCGATGCCACGATCACGCTGGATTTCGCGCTGCACCGGCTGGCCGGGGTGGTGGAAAAGCTGGTGGTCTATCCCGAGAACATGCTGCGCAACATGAACAAGTTCAAAGGGCTGGTCATGTCGCAGCGGGTGCTGCTGGCGCTGACGCAGGCCGGCGTATCTCGCGAGGACAGCTATCGCCTTGTGCAGCGCAACGCGATGAAGGTCTGGGAGAAGGGCGCCGACTTCAAGACCGAGCTGCTGGCCGACCCCGAAGTCACCGCCGCGCTGACCCCGGCCGAGATCGAGGAAAAGTTCGACCTTGGCTATCACACCAAACATGTGGACACGATCTTCAAGCGCGTGTTCGGGTAAGCGTTACGGGTGCCGGAAACCACGGAAGCCGATCCATGGGCCAGATGACGGACCACGCCCCAACCCCACCGGCCGCGCCGCAGTTCGGCGCGGAGCGGCTGTCGGTTGCGCCGATGATGGACTGGACCGACCGGCATTGCCGCTATTTCCACCGGCTGATGACGCGGCGGGCGATGCTGTATACCGAAATGGTGACGGCGCCCGCCATCGTGCACGGGCCGAAGGCGCGGCTGCTGGATTTCAGCGCCGAGGAACATCCCGTCGCGCTGCAACTGGGCGGATCGGACCCGGCGGAGCTGGCCGCGGCGGTGCGGATCGCGCGCGACTGGGGCTATGACGAGATCAACCTGAACTGCGGCTGCCCGTCGGACCGGGTGCAATCGGGCTGTTTCGGCGCGGTGCTGATGGAGCGCCCGGCGCTGGTGGCCGATTGCGTGGCCGCGATGGCGGCGGAAAGCCCGGTGCCGGTGACGGTGAAATGCCGGATCGGGGTGGATGACCAGACCCCCGAGGAGGTGCTGCCGCGTTTTTTGGAAACCGTGGCGGCGGCGGGCGTGCGGCATTTCGTGGTTCATGCGCGCAAGGCCTGGCTGCAGGGCCTGTCGCCCAAGGAAAACCGCGATATTCCGCCGCTGGACTATGACCTTGTGCTGCGGATGAAGGTCCGCTTCCCCGAGCTGACGATCTGCCTGAACGGCGGCGTCACCAGGCTGGATCAGGCGCGCGGCCTGCTGGCGCAGGGGCTGGACGGGGTGATGATCGGCCGCGCCGCCTATCAGGAACCGGGGCAGGTGCTGATCGGCGCCGATGCGCTGTGGGGCGAGGACTTCGCCCCCGATCCGGTGGCCGTGGTGCGGGCCATGCTGCCCTATGTCGAGGCGCATCTGGCCGGGGGCGGGCGGCTGCACCAGATCACCCGGCACATGCTGGGCCTGTTCCATGGCCGCCCCGGCGCCAAGGGCTGGCGGCAGGTGCTGTCGGTCGAGGGCGTACGCGAAGGCGCCGGTCCCGAGGTGCTGCTGGCCGCGCTGGAGCGGATCACGGCGCCGACACTGGCGGCCTGACCTGTCGTTTCCCGGCTGGCGCGCTGCGCCCCGGCGGGGATAGACAGGGGGGGCAGATGCCGCGAAGGAACCGCCCATGCCCATTCCAGAGATGTCCACGCTGATTCCGCTGCTGCTGGCGCTGATCGTGATCGGCGGCTTTGCCGGCGTGGTGGGGGGGCTTCTGGGGGTTGGCGGCGGCATCGTGCTGGTGCCCGCCTTCTTTTACGCCTTTCATGTGCTGGGCTATGGCGGCGATCAGGTGATGCAGGTCTGCGTTGCCACCTCGCTGGCGACCATCGTCGTCACCTCGATCCGCTCGACCTCATCGCACAACCGCAAGGGCGCGGTTGACTGGGCGGTGCTGCGGACATGGGGGCCGTGGCTGGTGGGCGGGGCGGCGGTCGGCGTGTTCATCGCCGCGCGGGTGCCGTCAACCGTGCTGCAGGCGGTGTTCGGCATCCTGGCCGGGCTGGCTGGGCTGTGGATGGCCTTCGGCCGCGACAGCGCAAGGCTGGGCGATGCGATGCCGGGGGAACCCGTGCGCGGGCTTCTGGCCACGGCGACCGGGTTCTTTTCGGCGCTGATGGGCATTGGCGGCGGCACCTTCGGGGTGCCGCTGATGACGCTGTTCGGCGTGCCGATCCACCGCGCGGTCGGCACCGCCTCGGGCTTCGGGGTGCTGATCGCGGTGCCGGCGGTGCTGGGCTTCCTGTTCGTCAAGATCGCCGAGGCGCCGCCCTGGACCCTTGGCGCGATCAACCTGCCGGCCTTCCTTGTGGTGATCGGAACCACCCTGCTGACCACGCCGCTGGGGGTGCGTCTGGCCCATGCAATGAACCCCAAGCCGCTGAAACGCGCCTTTGCCGTGTTCCTGACGCTGGTGGCGCTGAACATGCTGCGCAAGGTGATCTGGTGACGGCGGACCCGGGCTGGCGCCGGATCGGGCCAGACCCGGCCATCGCCGCCTGGGCCGCGGCCGCCTTGCCGCAGGCCCGTGCCGCCATTGCCGCCAGCCCTGAACCCTGGCGCTGCGGCGGCACCTGGTTCGTGGGCGTGGATGCCTTGCCGAACGGCCCGGATGGCGGCATGGGCGGGGTGGCCTTCCCCTGGTCCGCGCTGCCGCTTGCGCCGCAGCCCCTGCATCGCGGCCAGCTTTCCACCGTGGTGCCCGGCTATCCGCAGCCCTCGCCCGACGAAGGGGCGGCGGCCTTTGGCTTTCGACTGCGCCGCGACGCCGCCCATCTGGACGGGCTGCTGGCCGTGGGCCCTGACCGGCAACGCATGGTGAAAGAGCCGCACGCCTGGATTCTGGGCCTGCCGCTGACCGACTGCGGGGCAGGGGCCGCGCCGCTTGTGGTCTGGGAGGGCAGCGCCGAGGTGATGCGGGACGGTCTGCGCCGGGCCTTTGCCGGAACTGACCCCGACCTCTGGGATCAGGTCGATGTGACCGCCGCCTACAAGGCGGCCCGGGCCGAGGTGTTTCGCGCTTGCCGCCGGGTGGAATTGCCCGCCCGTCCGGGCGAGGCGCTGCTGCTGCACCGGCTGATCGTTCACGGCGTCGCCCCCTGGGCCGAAGGCGCCGCCGCCCCGGCGGAAGGCCGTATCACCGCCTATTTCCGCCCGCTGCTGCCCAGCGTCGCCGCGTGGCTGACAGAGCCCTGACCGCAGGCCTGCCCGCGGGGGCCTGCCGGTCTTGCGAAACCTGCTCCCTTCCTCTTGGTCCAAATACCCCGGGGGTGCGGGGGCAGCGCCCCCGCGGGCGCCGCTCTCCGCCGGCCGCTCTCAGCTTTCGGCGCGGTCCAGCCGGGCCATGCGGCCGCCGCGGCGCTTGTGCAGGCGGCCAGCGCGGGCGGGCAGGTCCGCCATCAGCTCTGCCCGGGCTTCATGCGTCATCCGCGACCAGCCCGAGATTTCCTCGATTGTGCGGTAGCAGCCGACGCAGATGCGTTCCTCGGGGTGGACGACACAGAGCTTGATGCAGGGCGACTGGATCTCGTCGCGCTTCCAGAGGTCATCCTTCACGGGTCGCTCCGATCCTGGCCCATATGCGCCAGCCGGTCCAGCGCGCCTTGCAGGATATACCCGGCGGCCACGGCGTCGATCACCTCTTTGCGACGCTTTCGCGACGCATCCGCCTCAAGCAGGGCCCTTTCGGCGGCCACGGTGGACAGCCGTTCATCCCAGAAGGTCATCGGCAGGTCGCACAGCCGTTCCAGATTGCGGGCGAAGGCGCGGGTGGATTGCACGCGCGGGCCTTCGCTGCCGTCCATGTTCAGCGGCAGGCCCAGCACCAGGCCGCGCACCCCCCGCTCGGCCAGAAGCGCCAGCAGGGCGGCGGCATCCACGGTGAACTTGACACGGCGGATCACCGTGGCGGGCGTGGCGACCGACCGGCGCAGGTCCGAGATCGCGACGCCGATGGTCTTTTCGCCCAGGTCAAGCCCGGCCAGCGCCCCCGAGGCGGGCAGCAGGGCGTGCAGCGCGGCAAGGTCGGCCACGATCACGGGGCAAGTCCGGCGGCTGTGGCGACATCGGCAAGGCTGGCCAGCGCGTCGGGCTGCGAGGCGAAGCGCTGCTTGGCCTCGGCATAGATTTCCTGCGCCTGGTCCTTGCGGCCCAGCACCCCCAGCGCGGTGATCAGTTGCGCCCATTCCTGCGCGCTGCCGCCTTCGGTGGCCAGCCGGTTGGAAAGCTGGTCCACCATGCCCTCGATCATCGCCTGCCGGTCTTCCGGCGACATGTCGGCGGCGGCGGCCATGTCGCCGGCCGAGGGGCCTTTCAGCGCCGGCATGTCATAGCGGATGCCGGCCAGGCGGGCCGCGTCGGGCAGTTGGGTTGCCAGCGGCTGCATCCAGGGCGCGTCGGGGGGGCTGCTTTCATAGAGCGGCTGCCAAAGCTGGAAGGCGTGGTCGTAGCGGCCGCTCTGGGCGAACATCAGCCCCGAGAAATAGCGCGCGGTGCCGTTCTGCGGGTCCAGTTCCAGCGCCTTGACCAGCGCGGCCTCGGCTTCGGGGCTGACATAGCCGCCGGCCCAGCGGATCAGGATTTCGGCCAGACCGGCGTGATCCTCGGCGGTGGCCGTGGCGCCCTTGACCGCAATCAGGCGGCGCTGTGCGGCTTCGGCGGCGGCGAAATTGCCAAGCGCGGCCTCGTTTCGGGACAGCAGTTCCAGCCCCCGCGGGTCGGTCGCGGTGGCGGGGTCGACGCTGGCGCGCAGCTTGTCCATCAGCGCGGCATAATCGGGCGAAACCTCGGGCGCCTTGGCGGGCGGCAGGTCGGCCACGGCCTGCGCCTGCGAGGGGCGCGAGGCCATCAGGTGATCGGCTTCGGCAAGGCGGCGGTCCAGCGGCAGGTCGGGATACCAGGGCACGCCGGTCTGGCTGTAGATCGCCAGCGCGCCGCCGCCGGCGGCCAGCACCAGCGCCCCGGCCAGCAGGAGCGGGGTGCGCGACGCGGTGGCCGCCACCGGGCCGGCGGCGGTCAGGGCGCGGTCGGCCGCCAGCAGGCGGCGGGCGATTTCCGTCTTCAGCCGGTCGGCCTCGGCGGGGGGCAGGGTGCCGCGGGCAAGGTCGCGGTCAACTTCCGCCAACTGGTCGCGATAGACCGCGATGTCGCGGCGGGCGGCGGGTTCCGCCTCGGCGCCCGCGCGGCGCAGGCTGAGCAGCAGAAGCAGCATCACCCCAAGCGTGAGGGCGCCCGCGATCGTCCAGAAGCCCATCACATCCATTGTCCTGCCATCCCCGGCCCGTTTCCGACAGGCCCGATGTAGCGGCTTGGCCCCCCCGGCAAAAGCCCCCAATCGCCGCAAGGGCCTGCGTGGGGGCGCGGATCGCGCAGCCTTGATCGCGCATGTCGCTTTTTTCCCGATTGTGCCGCGGGGAGGCGGGGGTGTAAGTCGGTCGCGTTCCAGACAGGGGGCGGCGAAGCGGCGGCCTGTGCCCCTTTGCTGCCCTGTCCCATGCCCCGTGCGGAGTAGGCTTGCATGAAACGCTATTCGGTCTTTGCCATCGCGCGTGAGGCGCTGCGCTATCACACCGGCTGGGAAAGGGCCTGGCGCAGCCCGGACCCCAAGCCCGCCTATGATGCCATCATCATCGGGGCCGGCGGTCACGGTCTGGCCACCGCCTATTACCTGGGCAAGAACCACGGCATCACCAATGTCGCGATTCTGGAAAAGGGCTGGCTGGGGGGCGGCAACTCGGGGCGGAACACCACGATCATCCGCTCGAACTACCTGCAGGATTCCTCAAGCGCGATCTTCGAGAAAGCGCGCAGCCTGTATGAGACGATGAGCCAGGATCTGAACTACAACGTGATGTTCAGCCCGCGCGGCCTGCTCATGCTGGCGCAGACCCATCACGAGGCGCGCGGCTACAAGCGCACGGTCCATGCCAACCGCCTGCAGGGCGTTGCGACCGAATGGATCAGCCCGCAAGAGGTGAAGAAGCTGGTCCCGATCATCAACATCGACGGGCCGCGCTATCCGGTGCTGGGCGCGCAATATCAGGCGCGCGGCGGCACGGCGCGGCATGACGCGGTGAACTGGGGCTATGCGCGGGCCTGTTCCGACATGGGCATGGACGTGATCCAGAATTGCGAGGTCACTGCCATCCGGTCGGAAAACGGCATGGTGACCGGGGTTGAAACCACGCGCGGCGCGATTTCGTGCAAGAAGCTGGGCATCGTGGTGGCGGGCCATTCCGGGGTGCTGGCCGAAATGGCCGGCTTCCGGCTGCCGATCGAATCCATGGCCTTGCAGGCGCTGGTGAGCGAGCCGATCAAGCCCTGCATCGACGTGGTAGTCATGGCCAACACGGTGCATGGCTATATCTCGCAATCCGACAAGGGCGAGCTGGTGATCGGCGGCGGCACCGACGGCTTCAACAACTATACCCAGCGGGGCAGCTTCCAGCATATCGAGGAAACGCTGCGCGCGCTGATCGAGACCTTCCCGATCATCAGCCGGGTCAAGATGCTGCGGCAATGGGGCGGGATCGTCGACATGACGGGCGACCGCAGCCCGATCATCTCGAAAACGCCGCTGGGCAACTGCTTCATCAACTGCGGCTGGGGGACGGGGGGCTTCAAGGCCATTCCGGGATCGGGCTGGGCGATGGCCGAACTGGTGGCCAAGGGCGAACCCGGCCCGCTGGCGGCGGAATTCGACATGTGGCGCTTCAAGGAAGGCCGGTTCATTGATGAATCGGTCGCGGCCGGGGTGGCGCATTGATGCACCGGCTGGGAACAAAATCCTTTGAAGGATTTTGCCCGGAGTTTTCAAAAACTCCGGGCCAGATTTTTCGAAAAATCTGGCGGCAGGCCGCCATCGAGGTCACGATATGCTGATTCTGGAATGTCCCTACTGCGGCGTGAAGGCCGAGGAGACCGAGTTGCAGCCCGGGGGCGAGGCGCATCTCAAGCGCTTCGGGCCGGGGTCCAGCCCCGAGGATTTCGAGGCCTACATGTTCGCCCGCAAGAACCCCAAGGGCGTGCATTTCGAACGCTGGCGCCATGCCTATGGCTGCGGCAAGTGGTTCCTGGCCGCGCGCTGCACCGCCACGCTTGAGGTCTTTGGCACCTATCCGGCGCAATCGCCGGAACCGCCGGCGGACCTTGTGAACAAGATCAAGGCCAAGCGGCCGGAGTGGAAGGGCTGGAAATGAGCACGCGGCTTTCCAAGGGCGGGCGCCTGATCGACCGTGCCCATGCCATCGAGATCAGCTTCAACGGCAAGCGTCTGCGCGGCTATCGCGGCGACACGCTGTCGGCGGCGCTGCTGGCCAATGACCAGATGCTGGTCGGGCGCAGCTTCAAGTATCACCGCCCGCGCGGCATTGTTGCCAGCGGGGCCGAGGAACCGAACGCGCTGGTCAACCTGGGCGCCGGCGCGCGGGCCGAGCCGAACCAGCGCACCACCACGACCGAGGCCTTCGACGGCCTTGTCGCGGCCAGCCAGAACCATTGGCCCAGCCTCGACTATGACATCGGCGCGGTGAACAACCTTGCCGCGCGCTTCCTGCCGGCGGGGTTCTATTACAAGACCTTCATCCATCCGCGCCCGGCCTGGAAACACCTGTTCGAGCCGATCATCCGCCGCTCGGCGGGCCTGGGCAAGGCGCCGGCCGAACCGGATGCCGACCGTTATGAGCAGGTCTATGCCCATTGCGACCTGCTGGTCGCGGGCGGCGGGATCGCCGGCCTGCAGGCCGCGCTGATTGCCGGCGCCGCGGGCGCGCGGGTCATGCTGCTGGAACAGACCGCGCATTGGGGCGGCCGTGCGCCGGTCGATGGCGATGTGATCGACGGCAAGCCGGCGGAAGAGTGGATCACGGCCACGCTGGATGCCCTTGGCAAGATGGAGAACGTCACGCTCAAGACCCGCTGCATGGTGGCCGGGGTCTATGACCATGGCTATGTGCTGGCCGAAGAGCGGGTGGCCGACCATACGCCCGGCGATGGCCGTCCGCGCAAGCGGCTGTGGCGCATCCGCGCGACGCGCGTCCTGTCGGCGACCGGCGCGCTGGAACGTCCGCTGGCCTTTGCCGGCAATGACATTCCCGGGGTGATGCTGGCCTCGGCGGTGCGGGATTATGTGGGGAACTGGGCGGTGTCGCCCGGCGACCGCACGGTGGTTGTCACCAACAACGATGATGCCTACCGCACCGCGATTGCGCTGAAGGAGGCGGGGCTTGAGGTGCCGGTGATCGTGGATGCCCGGGCGCAGGCCAATGGCGCGCTGCCGCAGAAGGCGCGCGCGATGGGCATCCGGGTGGAAGCCGGGCGGGCCATCGTCAAGGTCAAGGGCGGCAAGCGGGTGACCGGCGTGGCGCTGGGCCTGATGGCGGGCGAGGGCGCCGTGCTGGAAGAGATCGCCTGCGATGCCGTCGCCATGTCGGGCGGCTGGTCGCCGGTGGTGCATCTGTGGAGCCATTGCGGCGGCAAGCTGACCTGGGACCGCGCGCGGGCGATGTTCCGCCCCGATGCGGCCCGCCCGCCGCTGACGCAGGACGGCAGCGCGTTGGTGATCGCGGCCGGGGCGGCCAACGGGGCGCTGACCGGGGCCGAGGCGCTGGCCGATGCGGCCGAGGCCGGGGTGGCGGCGGTGAAGTCGCTGGACCTGAAGGCAAAAACAACGCCCATCGGCAAGGCCGAGGCGGTGGAAGAAGCCATGATCGAGCCGGTCTGGATGATGCCGCAGGGCGCCAAGGCCAGCCTGCGCATGAAGATGTGGCTGGATTTCCAGAATGACGTGAAGGTCTCGGACGTGCAGCTTGCGGCGCGCGAGGGCTATCAGTCGGTCGAGCACACCAAGCGCTATACCACGCTTGGCATGGCGACGGATCAGGGGAAACTGAGCAACATCAACGGTCTGGCGATTCTTGCTGATGCGTTGAATGAAGACATTCCCGCCGTCGGGACCACCACCTTCCGCCCGCCCTATACGCCGGTCACCATCGGCGCGCTGGTGGGCGAGGCGCGGGGCGAGATCTTCCAGCCGCTGCGCCGCACGCCCATGCAGGGCTGGCACGAGGCGCAGGGGGCCTATCTGGAACCCGTCGGCCTGTGGCGGCGCCCCTATTGCTATCCGCGCGCCGGCGAGACGCATGAGCAGGCGGTGAACCGGGAAATCCTGAACACCCGCGCCAATGTGGGGCTGCTGGATGCCTCGACGCTGGGCAAGATCATCGTGCGCGGGCCGGATGCGGGCCGCTTCCTGGACATGCTGTATACGAACGTCATGTCCAGCCTGCCGGTGGGCAAGTGCCGCTACGGGCTGATGTGCAACGAGCAGGGCTTCCTGTCGGATGACGGCGTGGTGGTGCGTCTGGCCGAGGATACCTGGCTGTGCCACACCACCAGCGGCGGCGCGGATCGCATCCACGGCTGGATGGAAGACTGGCTGCAATGCGAGTGGTGGGACTGGAAGGTCTATACCGCCAACGTGACCGAGCAATATGCCCAGATCGCGGTGGCCGGTCCCAAGGCGCGGCTGGTTCTGGAAAAGCTGGGGGGGATGGATGTCTCGAAAGAGACGATGCCCTTCATGACCTTTGCCGAGGGCGAGCTGGCGGGCATCCCGGCGCGGGTGCACCGGATCAGCTTCTCGGGCGAGCTGTCCTATGAAATCGCGGTGCCGGCCAGCCATGGCCTGGCGCTGTGGGAAAAGCTGGTCGCGGCGGGGGCCGAGTTCGGCGTGATGCCCTATGGCACCGAGGCGATGCACATCATGCGGGCCGAGAAGGGCTTCATCATGATCGGCGACGAAACGGATGGCACGGTGATCCCGCAGGATCTGGGGCTGGACTGGGCGATTTCCAAGAAGAAGGCCGATTTCCTGGGCAAGCGCGGGCAGGAGCGGACCTATCTGGCCAGTCCCGACCGCTGGAAGCTGGTCGGTTTCGAGACGCTGGACGGATCGGTCATCCCCGATGGCGCCTATGTGCTGGACGCGGGGACGAACGACTACGGCTTCCGCAAGGCGCAGGGGCGCGTCACCTCGACCTATCATTCGCCGACGCTGCAGAAGGGCATTGCCATGGGGCTGTTGCGCCATGGGCCGCAGCGGATGGGCGAGGTGGTCGAGTTCAACACGATGGCGGGCGGCACGGTGGCGGCGCGGGTGGTGAACCCGGTGTTCCTGGACCCGAACGGGGAGAAGCAGAATGGCTGAGCCGGTGTCCGCCCTGGGGGGCGCGGTGTTCGAGGGCTTTGCGACCGTGCGCGAGATCGGGCCCCTGGGCATGATCACGCTGCGGGCCAAGCCCGATGTGCCGGGGCTTGAGGCGGCGGTGCGCGGCGCGGTCGGCACCGGGCTGCCGGCGCGGCGGCAGATGGACTGGGCCAAGGATCGCGGCTGCGGCTGGATGAGCCCGGACGAATATCTGCTGATCCTGCCCCATGCCGAGGTGGGCCGGGCGCTGGCCGGGATCGAGGCCGCGCTCAAGGGCCAGCATTTCCTGGCGGTGGATGTGTCCGACGCCCGTGCGGTGTTCCGCATCGAGGGCGAGAAGGCCGATCAGGTGCTGCGCAAGCTGGCGCCGGCCGACCTGGACGCGATGGCGCCGGGCGAATTGCGACGCAGCCGGATCGCGCAGGTTGCGGGCGCCTTCTGGGCGGGCGAGGGCGGCTATACGCTGGTCGTGTTCCGCTCGGTCGCGGGCTATGTGATGGGTGTCCTGACCCATTCGGCGCAGCCCGGATCGGAACTGGCCTGATCCGCGGCCGGCGGGCCGGTCCGGCCCGCCTGCTTACAGCCGTATTGACAGGAATCGGCTTGCCCGTGACACCTGAGCACATGTCTCAGGGGTTGAATCATGAATTTCATCAAGGGCAGTGTCTTGGGGTTGGTTTTTGCGGCGCAGGTGGCCGGTGCCGCATCGGCGGATGTGGTCTATAAATGCAAGATCGAGGACCAGCGGGTGAACCGGGGCTGGATCCCGAATACCGTGATCGTGTCCCACAAGCCGGGTGCAGCCGAGGCCACGGTGAATGACAACGGGATCATGTACAAATTCGGCAAGCCGATCACGGTGCCGGTCAAGGCAGAAACAGCGGAACGGCTGAGCCTGTCCTGGCAGATCAAGCTGCCGGCGGAACGGGGTGGCGGGTATCTTCTGACCTACTCGCTTTCAGTGTTCAAATCGAAGAAGACTGCCCAGGTGCGGGCGTTGGTGCATGGCTACAGCAGGACCATGCAGTCGCAGGGTCCTTGCGAGGTTATGAAAAGCTGAACGGCGACGGGCTGTTTCTGCCCGGGCAAGGCGGCGCGGTTCTTGCCGCGCCCGGGCAGGCGCCCCGGCCCTGCGATGCGACCCAGAGAAAGACTCGGGTTTCCGGGCGTCAAGCCTTGACCTTCCACCGATCCGGTCCCTTATTCAGGACAAGCGCAATTTCCGAAGAGGAGACTCACCTATGGCTTTCACGCTGCCTGATCTGCCCTATGCCCATGACGCGCTGGCGTCGCTTGGCATGTCGAAGGAAACGCTGGAATACCACCACGACATTCACCACAAGGCCTATGTCGACAACGGCAACAAGCTGTTGATCGCGTCGGAATACGAGGCGATGAGCCTGGAAGACATCATCACCGACACCTATCAGGCCGGTGCGGTGGCGCAGAGCGGCCTGTTCAACAACGCGTCGCAGCACTGGAACCATACGCTGTTCTGGGAAGTGATGGGGCCGGGCGAAAACAAGAAGATGCCGGGCGAGCTGGAGCTGGCGCTTGCCGAGAGTTTCGGTTCGGTTGCCAAGTTCAAGGAAGATTTCGCCGCCGCCGGGGCCGGACAGTTCGGTTCGGGCTGGGCCTGGCTGGTGAAGGACAAGGACGGGTCGCTGAAGGTGACCAAGACCGAGAACGGCGTGAACCCGCTGTGCTTTGGCCAGACCGCGCTTCTGGGTTGCGATGTGTGGGAACATTCCTACTACATCGACTTCCGCAACAAGCGCCCGGCCTATCTGACCAACTTCCTTGAGAAGCTGGTCAACTGGGAAGCGGTTGCCGCCAAGCTGTAAGGCCAGCACAACCGAGCCATGCAAAGGCCCGCCGGATGCAGTTCCGGCGGGCCTTTTGTTTGCGCTGCGGGCGGATCAGGCGAAGGCCGCCTTCAGCGCCGCTTCCAGTGCGGGCACATCCGGCACGGTGGTGTAAAGCGCGGTCACCGACGGGTCGGCGAAGCCTTCGGTGACGATATGGCTGATCAGGGCGTTCAGCGGTTTCCAGTAGCCGTCCTGATCCAGCAGGAAGATCGGCTTGCGGTGCAGGCCGATCTGCGCCCAGGTCAGCACTTCGAAGAATTCGTCCAGACTGCCGGCCCCGCCGGGCAGCACCACCACGGCGTCCGAGTTCATGAACATCACCTTCTTGCGTTCGTGCATGTCCTCGGTGACGACAAAGCGGGTCAGGTCGCGCTTGCCGACCTCGGCCCGGATCAGGTGGGTGGGGATCACGCCGAAGGTGGCGGCGCCGGCGGTCTGGGCGCTGCGGGCCACTTCGCCCATCAGGCCGACATCGCCGGCGCCATAGACCAGCCGCCAGTCGTTGCGGGCCAGCATGTGGCCGGTGTCGCGGGCGGCTTCGGCATGGGCGGGGTTGCGGCCCGGGCGGGCGCCGCAGAAAACACAGATCGAATGGATGGGCATGAGGGGCGGCCTTCGGGAAAGGGATTGCCTTTCAGGGTAGTATCGGGGTTTCCTTGCAAGGGGAAGCCGGAGTGGGACGGAATGGCGGGTCGGGCAAGCTATGGCGCAAGTTTCGCGGCCGGCATGGCGACGGGGGCTGCGTTGGCGGCGGTGCTGGTGGCCACCTATTGGGGCCTGACCTGGCGCGACAACCGGGCGCCGCAGACCGAAGCTGCGCCCGCTGTGGCCGATGCTTCACCCCCGGCCGCGTCGCCCGCGCTGCCGCTGGCGGCGTCACTTGAGGGGGCGCCGGAGGGGCCGGTGGCCAGTGGACCGGCGATCGGCGTCTGGCGGGTTGAGCAGGACGGGACGGCCACCATTGCCGGCACCGCCACGCCGGGGGCCGAGGTGCGGGTCACGCTGGACGGGGTGACGGTGGCCCGCGGCACGGCCGGGGCTTCCGGCGAATTCGCCCTGCTGACCACCTTGCCCGCGACACCTGCGCCATCGCTGCTGACGCTGGTCGAGCTGCATCCCGACGGGCGCGAGGTGCCGGCGACGCAGATGGTGGCGCTGGGGCCGATTGCCGGGCCGTCCGAGACTTCGACGACCGAGGCACCGCCGGCGTTGCTGGTCTCGTCCGAGGGGGCAACCCTGTTGCCGCCGGACCCGGGCACGGCGCCTGCGACGGGGGTGACGGTGGAAACCATCGCCTATGCGCCCGGCGATGTGGTGCAGATCGGTGGGGCGGGGCAGGCGGGCCGGCAGGTGCGGCTTTACCTGGACAATGCCCTGAAGGCCGAGGTCACGGTGCCGGCGGGCGGGCGCTGGCTGGCGGGGCTGATCGGCATCGCGCCGGGGCTGTATACGCTGCGCGCCGACCTGACCGATGCGACGGGCAAGGTGGCGGCCCGGTTCGAAACCCCGTTCCGCCGCGAAACGCCCGAGGCGCTGGCCGAAAGCGCGCGGGCAACCCCCGCGCTGGCCCCGGTGGACGGGACCGAAGCGGCGCCCGCCGCGGGCGACCCGCCGCCCCCCGTCAGCGTGACGGTGCAGCCCGGCAATACGCTTTGGGCCATTGCCAAGGGCCAATGGGGCGATGGCGTGCTGTATGTGCAGGTGTTCGAGGCCAACCGCGACCGCATCCGTGACCCGGACCTGATCTATCCCGGTCAGGTCTTCGTGCTGCCCTCGGCGCCCTGACCTTCGGGCAGGCGGAAGGGCCGGCGCAGCCGCGCCTCGGCCGGGATGTCGGGCCGGTCGTGGCGGCAGCAGGCCACCACCTCGGGGTGTTCCATGCAGCAATCGTTCAGGAGATAGGCGATGATGGCGCCAAGGCCGGCGGCGTCGACGGCATAGATCACGTTGCGCGCCACCTTCTGCGACCGCAGCAGCCCCGCCTGTTCCAGCGCGGACAGGTGGAAGGACAGCCGCGAGGCCGAGAGCCCCAGCGTTCGCGCGATTTCGCCCGCGGGCAGGCCGCCGTCGCCCGTCTGCACCAGCAGGCGGATCAGGTCGAGCCGGTCGCCATGGGCCAGCGCGGACAGGGCGGCAAGGGCTTTACTCTGTTCCATCATTCAACTATTCATGAAGTCTTGAAACGTTGATACCCGGCGATGGCTGCAAAATCAACCGCCGTCGCGAACAGGACGAATTACCCGATGCCCCCCAGCCTTCCCCCGACCGATGACAAGCCCGCGCGCCCCGCTTCGGGCTGGCAGACCATGGCCCGTGTGGTGCCCTATCTCTGGCCCGAGGGAGAGACATGGGTGAAGCGCCGCGTGGTCATGGCGCTGCTGTTCCTGATGGCGGCCAAGCTGGTGTCGATCGTCACGCCCTATCTTTACAAGCTGACGGTGGACACGCTGAGCGCCGAGGGCGGGAAAGACCCGGTCTGGATGATGACGCTGGGCGCGGTGGGGCTGACGGTGGCCTATGGGATGGCGCGGCTTGGGGCGGTGCTGTTCGGCGAATTGCGCGATGCGGTGTTCGTGCGGGTGGGGCAACGGGCGCTGCGCAAGCTGGCGCTGGAAACCTTTACCCATATTCACCGGCTGTCGCTGCGCTATCACATCACCCGCAAGACGGGCGGGCTGAGCCGTATCATCGAGCGGGGGGTGAAGGGCGTCGATTTCCTGCTGCGCTTCATGCTGTTTTCCATCGGGCCGCTGATCCTGGAACTGTCCATGGTCTCGATCATCTTCGCGGTGGTCTTTGGCTGGCAATATGCGGTGGTGGTGATGGTGACCATCGCGCTTTATGTGACCTTCACGCTGAAGGTCACCGAATGGCGGGTGAAGATCCGCCAGCAGATGAACAATCAGGACACCGATGCCAACCAGAAGGCCATCGACAGCCTGCTGAACTATGAAACGGTGAAATACTTTGCCGCCGAGGGGCGCGAGGCCCGCCGCTATGACGCGGCCATGCAGGGCTATGAGGTGGCGGCGGTGAAGACCGGGCAGTCGCTGGCCCTGCTGAACGCGGGGCAGTCGTTCCTGATCACCAGCGGTCTTGTCATCGTCATGGTGATGGCGGCGCGCGGGGTGCAGGCGGGCACGCTGACCGTGGGCGATTTCGTCATGGTCAATGCCTATATGATTCAGATCACCATGCCGCTGAACTTTCTTGGCACGGTCTATCGTGAAATCCGGCAGGCGCTGGTGGACATGGGCGAGATGTTCGGCCTGCTGGGCCAGCCCGCCGAGGTGGTGGACCAGCCGGACGCCAAGGCGCTGGCGGTCAGTGGCGGCGAGATCGTGTTCGACGATGTGCGCTTTGCCTATGAGCCGTCGCGCGAAATCCTGAAGGGCGTGTCCTTCCGCGTGGCGCCGGGGGAACGGCTGGCGCTGGTCGGCCATTCCGGCAGCGGCAAGTCCACCGTGGCGCGGCTGATGTTCCGTTTCTATGACGTGACCGGCGGGGCGATCCGCATTGACAGGCAGGATCTGCGCGAGGTGACGCAAGGCTCGATCCATGCGGCCATCGGCGTGGTGCCGCAGGATACCGTGCTGTTCAACGATACCATCCGCTACAACATCGCCTATGGCCGGGACGGCGCGACCGAGGCCGAGATCGTGGCGGCGGCCAAGGCGGCGCGCATCCATGATTTCATCACCTCGCTGCCGGAAGGTTATGAAACCCGGGTGGGCGAGCGCGGGCTGAAACTGTCGGGCGGGGAAAAGCAGCGGGTGGGCATCGCGCGCACCCTGCTGAAGAACCCGCCGATCCTGATCCTGGACGAGGCGACCAGCGCGCTGGACACCCAGACCGAGAAATCGATTCAGGAAAGCCTGAACGAGATGGGGCAGGGGCGCAGCGTGATCATGATCGCGCACCGTCTGTCGACCATTGCCGATGCCGACCAGATTCTGGTGATGGAGGAAGGCCGGGTCATCGAACGCGGCCGGCACGAGGAGCTGGTGGCGCGCGGGGGCCGCTATGCCGCGATGTGGGCGCAGCAGGTGGCCGAGGAAGAGGCCGTGGCGGCCTGAGCCGGGGGGGAGGGTCTGGTCCTCCTGCCCTTGGTGACGGCATTTTTCCTTTGACCGGGCCGCGCGGGCTGGACAGATTATGCGCAGTGACCGAAGGGTTAACGCGATGCTGCGCCGCGCTTTCCTTGCCCTGTGCCTTTTCCTTGGCCTCGCTTCGGCGGCGCTGGCCGAGCGGCGCGTGGCGCTGGTGCTGGCGGCCGAGGATTACCGCAACCTGCGCCAGTTGGACAATCCGGTCAGCGATGCCCGCGCGATGGAAGAACTGCTCGACGGGCTGGGCTTCGAGGTGTTTCTGGAAACCGACCGCGACCTGAAGCGGATGCGCCGCGCACTGGAGGATTTCCGCGAGGATGCCAAGGGGGCCGATGTGGCGCTGGTGTTCTATGCCGGGCATGGCGTGGCCATCGACGGGGTGAACTACCTGCTGCCGACCGATGCCGATGCGGCGTCTTCCGCCAAGCTGAAGGAAACCTCGTTGCCGCTGTCCGAGGTGCAGGCGGTGCTGCATGATGTGGCCGATGTCTCGATCATGCTGCTGGACGCCTGCCGGGATGACCCGTTTGCCGGCACGGGCGGGGGCGGGGATGACAGTCGCGGCGCGGTGGCGCTGGCGGGCGATCCGCCCGAGGCGCCGAAGCCGACGCCCGGTCTGGGCCGGATCGGGCGGTCGGACGGGGTGCTGTTCGCCTTTGCCGCCGCGCCGGGGGAAACCGCTTCGGACGGGGAGGGCAAGAATTCGCCCTTTACCAGTGCGCTGCTGCGCCATTTCGGCACCAAGGGAGTGGAACTGAAATCCGCGCTGACGCTGGTGCAGCAGGATGTCTATGACCGCTCGCGCGGCAAGCAGCTTCCCTATATCGAAAGCGGTCTGCCGGAGCTGGTGTTCATCACCGACAAGGGCGATCTGCCCGAACGCGACCAGTTGCTGATGGCGATGGCCGGGCTGACCCCGGACCTGCGAACCGAGGTCGAGACGGTGGCCGCCGCCAATTCCATGCCGCTGGCCCCGCTGTATGCCGCGCTGATTTCCGGCGGGCTGGACAAGCAGAACCCCGACGACCGGCGGCGGATGCTGGAAGAGGCGGCGCGGTCCTACCATGCCTTCCAGTCGGAGCTGGTGAAATATGCCAGCGATGACCCAAGGGTGGCCGATCTGCGGGCGCAGGCGGAAGAGCAGCTCAGCCTTGGGGCGGTGGATGCCGCGCGCGCGCTGCTGACCGAAGCGGCCGGCATCGACAGTCAGGCGCGGGGTGCGATCAAGAACAACTATCTGACGCGCACGCTGTCGGAAGCCTCGACCCATCTGCTGAACGCCAATGCCGCGCGCACCGACCTGCGCTATGATCTGGCGATCGGCGACCTGACCAAGGCGGTCGAACTTTATGCCGAGGTGTCGGCCGATCTGCCCGACCGGGAAACCAAGATGGCCTATCTGCTGGCGCTGCAGGATCTGGGCGATCTTTACATGATTGCCGGCAACAGCTTCGGGGCGCTGGGCGCGCAGATGACGCGGTCTGAATTCGCGCAAAGTCAGGCCAAGGCCGATCCGCTGGATCTGGGCTGGACGCGCGAGGTGATCTTTTCGCTGAATGCGGTCGGCACGGTGCTGCAACAGCAGGGCTATCTGCGCGAGGCGGAAGAGGCCATCGTGCGCGGGCTGGAACTGACCCGGCTGCAAACCGACCGCAACCCCGACGACGTGGACCTGATGCGCGACCTTGAGGTGATGCGCAACAAGCTGGGCGAGGTGCGCTATGCGCTGGCCGATTACCCCGGCGCGCTGGAAGCCTATACCGAGGCGCTGGCGATTGCGGAGCGGCTGCTGGAGACCGATCCGACGCTGATCCTGTACATGCGCGATGTGAGCTTCACGCAGGAGCGCATCGGTGATGTCTATTCCGCGCTGGGCGACAATGCCCGCGCCCGCGATGCCTTTGACGTGTCGATGCGGATTTCGCAGCAGCTTGCCAACGAATTTCCCGACGACACGGATTTCGCCTTCAGCCTGTCGGTCGGCTATGAGCGGCTGGGCGACATGATGTCGGCCGAGGGGGATTACGATTCGGCGCTGGCGATCTTTTTCGAATCGCTGAAGATCCGCGAGGATCTGGCGCAGAAAGACCCCAACAACCTGATGCGGCAGCGCGATATGTCCGTGACCTATGAACGGATCGGCGACATTCATGCCGCGATGGGCGATGTGGGATCGGCGCTGATGTCACATCAGCAGGCGCTGGACACCCGCGAGCGGCTTTATGCCATCGACCCGTCGAACAGCGGCTGGGCGCGCGACCTGTCGGTGGCCTATATCCGCGTGGGCGAGTTGCACCAGCGCGAGGGCGACATCGACGGCGCGCTGCAATCCTATGAGAAGGCGCGCGATCTGCGGGCGTCGATCGTGGCGCTGGACCCGTCGAACCTGCCGCGGCAAAGCGATCTGGCCTATGGGATCGAGAAATCGGCGCTGGCGCTGTGGGCCAAGGCCGATGGCCCCGGGGCGCTGGCGCTGCTGGGCGAAACGCTGGACCTGCGGCGCCGGATCAGCGCGGCCGATCCTTCGGTGCTGCAATACCGCCGTGATCTGGGGCTGACGCTGCTGAACATCTCGGACATCCAGTTCGCGCAGGGCGATCCCGAGGCGGCGCATGGGGTGCTGACCGAGGCGGTGCAGATCGCCGAGGCGCTGGTGGCCGAGGCGCCCGAGGACATTGCCTTCCTGCGCGACCTGACGATTGCGGAAAACCAGTTGGTCAGCGCGCTGCTGAAACTGGGGCGGGCCCCCGAAGCGGTGCCGGTGGCGCAGGCGTCGCTGGCGGTGACCGACCGGCTGCTGGCGATGCGGCCCGATGATACGCTTTTCCTGCGTGACAGGCTGGTCGCGGCGAACCGGCTGGGCGATGCCTTCGTGGCGGTCAATGACCAGGCCTCGGCGGTTGAGGCGTTCCGGGCGATGGCGGATGTGGGCTATCGGCTGACCAAGGCGGACCCCTACAACACCGGCTATGCCAATGATTACGCGCTCGCGCTGGAACGGTCGGGCGAGGCCAAGACCGCCTTGCAGGACCATGCCGGCGCCCGACCCGATTTCGAGGCGGCGGTGGCGCTGCGGCAATGGCTGGCCGGGCAGGCGCCGGGATCGGTCATCGACCAGCGGGCGCTGGGCTATGCGTTGCAGAAGCTGGCCGACAGCTATTACTACCAGAACGCGCTGGACTCTGGCCGCCCCTATGAGGAACAGGCGCTGGCGATCCTGGCCTGGGTCCGCGATGCCGAGACCGGCAATGTCTGGAATGTGATCGACCTGGCCACCGCACATGCCCGCCTGTCGGGCTATCAGGCCGACCCCAAGCCGCAGATCGCCGAGGCGCTGGCGCTGCTGGAAGGCCTGCAGGCGCAGGGCCAGTTGCCCGAAGGCTATGAGGAAACCATCCAGTCTTACCGCGATGCGCTGGCCCAGCCCTAAGCGCGGGGCGGGGCTTGGCAACCTTGGGCCTTTGCCTGTAAGACGAGGGTCAAAGACGACAAGAGGCCCGCGTTGAGCAATAACGATAGCTTCATTGATGAAGTGACCGAAGAGGTCCGGCGGGACCGTCTGTTCCGGGTCTACAAACGCTATGGCTGGATCGGCGGCGTGCTGATCCTGGTGGTTGTCGTCGGTTCGGGCGTGATCGAGTGGCGCAAGTCGCAGGCCGAATCCTCGGCCCGGGGCTTTGGCGATGGCGTGATCGACGCGCTGGACATGAGCAGCCCCGAGGAACGCCGCGCCGCCCTGGCCGGCCTTTCGGTCAGCGCCGATCAGGCGCGGCTGCGCGATCTGATCCTGGCTTCGGACCCCACGGAAGACAAGGCGGGCGCCTTGGCGGCGCTGGATGCGGTGATCGCGGATGGCAAGACGCCGGCGGTCTGGCGCGATCTGGCGGTGTTGCGCCGGGTGGCCGTGGCGGGGGCCGATCAGCCGCTGGCCGAGCGGCGCAGCGCGCTGGAGGCGATTGCCGCGCCGGGGCGGCCCTATCGGGCGCTGGCGGCCGAACAACTGGCCCATCTTCTGATCGAAGAGGGCAAGGCGGATGAGGCCATCGCGGCGCTGAACACGCTGGCACAGGATCAGGATTCGTCGGGGGCCCTGCGGGCCCGCGCGGCACAGGTGGTGACGGCCCTGGGCGGAACGCCCGTGGCCGCAGGGAACGCCGCCCCGGCGGGCGGCTGAAGTCGGCCCGCAAGGGTGGCAGTAAAAACAGAAGGGGCGCGGGCGTGATCATGCGTCGGAACAGCTTGAACTCCACCGTCGCCCCCAAGGCGCGTGCCGCGGCCCTGGTGGCAACCGCGATGGCCCTTGTGCTGACCGGCTGCGCCCCGCGTGAGGTGATCCTTTCGGGGGAACGCTTCCCGGTCCGCGCGCCGCTGGAGGACAGCATCCCGGTGCAGGGCCAGCCGGCCCCGCGGGCACCGTCGTCGCAGCCCGCTTCGGTGAGCAAGCCGATTTCGCTGCCGAAGGTGCAGGTCAATGGCGATTGGGCGCAGCGCGGCGGCAATTCCCGCCATGCCGCCCCCCATGCGGCGCTGTCGGCCAGCCCGGTGCTGACCTTTGCGGTGAACATCGGCCAGGGGTCCAGCAAGCGGTCGCGGATTTCGGCGGCGCCGGTCGTGTCGGGCGGGCGTGTGTTCACCATGGATGCAGGTTCGGTCGTGTCGGCGGTGTCCACGGGCGGCGGTCTGCTGTGGCAGGCTGACCTTGCGGCGGCCTTCGACCGCGGCGCCGGGGTGTCCGGCGGCGGGCTGGCCGCGGCGGGCAACCGGCTGTTCGTGACCACCGCCTATGGCGAGGTTGTCGCGCTGGACAGCGCCAGCGGCGGTGTGGTCTGGCGCCAGCGCGTCGATGCGCCGGTGATCGGCGCCCCGGCGGTCGAGGATGGCACGGTCTATGTCTCGGGCCGCGACGGCAGCGCCTGGGCGATTGCGGCGGACAGCGGCAAGGTGGTCTGGCAGGTGTTCGGCACCCCGGGCAAGACCGGCTATCTGGGCAGCGCGGCCCCCACGGTGGGCGACCGTTCGGTGATCTTCCCGCAGGCCTCGGGCGAGTTGCTGGCGGTTCTCAAGGTGGGCGGTGGCACGCGGGTCTGGCAGGCCTCGGTCGCGGGCAAGCGGATCGGCCGCGCCTTCGCCATCACGCCCGATGTGACCGGCGACGGTGTGCTGGTCGGCGGCACGCTTTATGCGGGCACCGGATCGGGTCGGACGGTGGCGATTGACGCGGGCAATGGCGAAACGCTGTGGTCGGCGGGTGAGGGGGCCATGGGCCCGCTGGTCGTGGCGGGCGGGTCGGTCTTCCTGGTGAATGACGAGGCGCGCCTGGTGCGGCTGGATGCGGCCACCGGCGACAGCATCTGGTCGGTCGAGATGCCCTATTTCGACACCGACAAGGTGAAGAAGCGCAAGGCCATCTATGCCCATTACGGGCCGGTTCTGGCGGGCGGGCGGCTTTGGGTCGCCTCGTCCGACGGTATCCTGCGCGGCTTCAGCCCGACCGACGGCCAGCTTGTGGCCAGCGCGCAGATTCCCGGCGGGGCAGCCACCCAGCCGGCCGTTGCGGGCGGCACGCTGTACGTTGTTTCGGGCAGCGGGCAACTTCTGGCTTTCCGCTGACGCGGCCACGGTGTAAGGGGGCGGCTTTCAAAGGGCGCATCCCATGAGCTTCACGCTTGCCATCGTCGGGCGGCCCAATGTGGGCAAGTCCACCCTGTTCAACCGGCTGGTCGGCCGCAAGCTGGCGCTGGTCGATGACCAGCCGGGCGTCACGCGCGATCTGCGCGAAGGTGACGCGCGGCTGTTCGATCTGCGCTTCACCGTGATCGACACGGCGGGGCTTGAGGAAATCACCGACGACAGCCTGCAGGGCCGGATGCGCCGCCTGACCGAGCGCGCGGTGGAAATGGCCGATGTCTGCCTGTTCCTGATCGACGGGCGGGTGGGGGTGACCCCCAGCGACGAGACCTTTGCCGACATCCTGCGCAAGAAGAACGCCCGCGTTCTGGTGGGGGTGAACAAGTCCGAGGGCAAGGCCGGGGATTCCGGCGCGCTGGAGGCCTGGTCGCTGGGTCTGGGCGATCCGATCCGCCTGTCCGCCGAACATGGCGAGGGGATGGACGATCTTTATCACGCGCTGCGCCCCTTCGAGGCGGAATTCGCCCCGCGCGAGGCCGAGATCCTGCCCGAGACCGAGGTGGACATCTCGGAGGAGGAGGCGGAGCTGGAGGTGGACGAATTCGCCCACCGGCCCACGCTGAAGAAGCCGTTGCAGATTGCCGTCATCGGCCGCCCGAACGCGGGCAAGTCCACGCTGGTCAACCGCATCCTGGGCGAGGACCGCATGCTGACCGGCCCCGAGGCCGGCATCACCCGCGACGCCATTTCCATCCGCAGCGACTGGATGGGAACGCCGGTGCGGATCTGGGATACGGCGGGGATGCGCAAGAAGGCCCGCATCACCGAAAAGCTGGAAAAGCTGTCGGTGGCCGATGGCCTGCGCGCCGTGCGCTTTGCCGAGGTGGTGGTTGTCCTGCTGGACAACGAGATTCCCTTCGAGACGCAGGATCTGCGCATTGCCGATTTCGCGGAGACCGAGGGCCGCGCCGTGGTGGTGGCGGTGAACAAATGGGATCTGGAGACCGAGCGGCAGGAAAAGCTGGCCGATCTGAAAGAGATGTTCGAACGGCTGCTGCCGCAGCTTCGCGGGGCGCCGCTGGTCACCATCAGCGGCAAGACCGGGCGCGGCATGGACCGCCTGCACGAGGCCATTCTCAAGGCGCATGACACCTGGAACCGCCGCATCCCGACCAACCGGCTGAACACCTGGCTGGGCGCCATGACCGAGGCGCATCCGCCGCCCGCGCCGGGCGGGCACCGGATCAAGCTGCGCTACATCACCCAGGCCAAGACCCGGCCGCCGGGCTTTGTCATCAAGTGTTCGCGCCCCGATGAGCTGCCCGAAAGCTACAAGCGCTATCTGGTGAACGGGTTGCGCGACCATTTCGACATGCCGGGCACGCCGATCCGGCTGTATTTCCGCAGCCAGGGCGACGCGAACCCGTGGAAGGAACGCAAGTTCCATACCCCCAGCCGGTTGCGCAAGCATACCGACAAACCCAAGCTTGACAGGAAGTAGCAGACAGGCAGGCACATGCATATTGTGACCGGAAGTGACGAGAATTACGTCACGGGTGTCGCGGTTCTGATTGCCTCGGTGGCGCGTTTCGATCCCGGCACCGAATTTACCGTTCTAGATCATGGAATCTCGCCACGCGGGCGCGACATGCTTCAGGCCGTGGCCCGGCGCATCGGCTGCCCGGTCACGGTTCTGCCGGTTGATCCGGCGCGGCTGAGCGGGCTGTCGCGACCTGACGGCACGCATGTGACGCCCGCGGGATACCTGCGCCTGCTGATCCCCGAGATGCTGCCGCATCTGTCGCGGGTGATCTATATGGATTGCGACATGGTGGCCGTCCGCTCGATCGCCGGGCTTTGGGCGACCGATCTTGAGGGCAGGCCGGTCGGCGCGGTGCGGGATGCGGGGGTTGTGCGGTCCAAGCCCGAAGAGCTGATCGCGATGGACCTGCCGGCGGAGGCCTATTTCAATTCTGGCCTGCTGGTGATGGATCTTGATCTCTGGCGGTCCGAGGGGATTGCGGGCGCCTGTCTGGACTGGGCGCAGCGCCCTGACCGCCAGAGCCATTTTGCCGACCAGAGCGCGCTGAACCATGTGCTGCGGG
Source organism: Fuscovulum blasticum DSM 2131 (assembly GCF_003034965.1). Classification (GTDB taxonomy): domain Bacteria; phylum Pseudomonadota; class Alphaproteobacteria; order Rhodobacterales; family Rhodobacteraceae; genus Pseudogemmobacter; species Pseudogemmobacter blasticus. The sequence continues at coordinate 175,326 of NZ_PZKE01000006.1, forward strand.
GCCGGGTGACCTGGCTGGACGACCACTGGAACGTGCTGGCGCAGACGATTGAGCACGACATGTTCGACGGACAGGACTTGCCCGAGGATCTGGTGCCGGGGGTGCTGCATTACTGCGGCAAGCTGAAACCCTGGCGGGCGCCGGTGTTCCTGGGCAAGATCTGGCAGGCCCATGCCGCGCCGCTGGCGGACCTGATCCCGCCTGACACCTTGCCCCGGCTGACGCTGCGCGACAGGCTGCATCTGCTGGAGCGCCGCCGCCGCCGGCTGTTCGGCCTTGCGTTGCGGCGCCGCAAATATGTGAAGCTGCGGCAGATCGAACGCAGGGTCGAGGCGCGGATCGTTCGCCCCGCGCTGGACAGATTGGCGCAAGCCGCCCCGTTCTGAGCGGCCGCTCAGGACACCCGGCGCATCATCCGCTTGCGGGCCCACCGCCGCCAGTAGGCCGCGCTGAGGAACCGCTTTGCGGGCGGGCGGCGGGTGGCTCTGGGGGTGGCGGCCTGCTCTGCCTCGATCACCGTTCCGGCCCGTTCGGCCTCAAGCTGAGAGCCCTGGACCTGCGGTGAGGTGACCAGCATCGGCAGCGTGACCGCCGCGCCCAGCACCGCCACGTCGCAGGGCCAGTCGGCAACGCCGGCCAGCGGTGTGGATTCGCGCAGGACATGGGCGGCGGCGTCGCGGCTGATGCTGTAGGCCGAGGTCATGCAGGCATTGTGGCAAAGCAGCGCCAGCCGGACCCCGGGCAGATCGGGGTGCAAAAGGCGCGGGCGGGGCCAGCGCCAGACATCGGCGAACAGGTGTTCAAGCTGGATGATCGGGGCCGCGTCGTGGCAGCGGTTGCGCAGGAAGGCGGCAAAACCCGGGGTCAGGGTCGCGTCATCTTCCAGCACCACGGCGCCGGGCAGGCCTTCGGCGATGATCCGGCGATAGATCGCCTGATGCGACAGGGCGCAGGCGAATTCGCCATCGGTCATGCGCCGCCCCATGCGCAGGCGGGCGGCGGCGCGGTCGATCTGCGGCTCGTGTTCGGGCGGCAGGCCGCGGCGACCGTCGATCCCGTCATGGAAACGGAACGCCAGCCCCAGTGCCGCAAGCTGCGCCGAAATCCGGTGCCGCCGGTCGGTGGCATCGGGCAGGGAGAGCACGAAGATCGGCCAGGGCGATCTGTCCGGGGCAGGCGACCAAGGGGGGCTGGCACGCATACCGGGGTGTCAGATCAGCTCGCCGCTGGCCGAGATGCGGGTCTTGCCGCCCAGATAGGGGTGCAGCACCGTCGGCAGATCGACCGAGCCGTCGGCCTGCTGGCCGTTTTCCAGCACGGCAATCAGGCAACGCCCGACCGCCAGACCCGAGCCGTTCAGCGTGGCCACGAAATCCGGCTTGCCGCCGGCGGGACGGAAGCGCGCATTCATCCGCCGCGCCTGGAAGGTGCCGCAGGTGGAGACGCTGGAGATTTCGCGGAACCGATTCTGTCCCGGCAGCCAGGCTTCAAGATCATGGGTCTTCTGTGCGCCGAACCCCATGTCGCCAGTGCAGAGCACGATGGTGCGATAGGGGATGCCCAGCTTTTCCAGAATGGCCTCGGCGCAGCGCGTCATGCGGTCATGTTCGGCCAGCGCGGTGTCGGGGGTGCAGATCGTCACCATCTCGACCTTTTCGAACTGGTGCTGGCGCAACATCCCCGTGGTATCCTTGCCGGCGCTGCCGGCTTCCGAGCGGAAGCACTGGGTATGGGCGGTCATGCGGATCGGCAGACGGGCTTCGTCCAGAATGTCGCCCGCGACCGAGTTGGTCAGCGTCACCTCGGCGGTGGGGATCAGCCACCAGCCGTTGGTGGTCTGGTAGCTGTCTTCGGCGAATTTGGGCAGTTGGTTGGTGCCATACATCGCCTCGTCCTTGACCAGGACGGGGGTCCAGGTCTCTTGCAGGTCGTGGTCTTCGATATGGGTGTCCAGCATGAACTGGGCCAGCGCGCGGTGGACGCGGATCACCGCGCCCTTCAGCACCACGAAGCGCGCGCCCGACAGTTTCGCCGCCGTCTCGAAATCCATTCCCGGTTTCACGCCCGGAATTTCGAAATGTTCCAAGGGCTTGAAGTCGAAGCTGCGCGGGGTGCCCCAGCGGCGGATTTCCACGTTGTCGTCTTCATCGGCGCCATCGGGCACCTCGTCCAGCGGCAGGTTGGGCAGGCGCATCAAGAGGTCGCGCAGGCGCGCGTCTTCCTCGGCCGCCTCGGCGGTGAGGCGGGAGATTTCGGCCTTCTTCTCGGCCACCAGGGCGCGCAGGCGTTCGAATTCGGCATCATCGCCGCGCGCCTTGGCGGCGCCCACCTCTTTCGAGGCGCGGTTCTGATCCGCCGTTGCAGTTTCGGCGGCCAGAATTTTGGCGCGGCGGTCGGCATCCAGCGCCAGCAGTTCGGGCGAGGCGGGGGGCAGGCCGCGGCGGGCAAGGGCCGCATCGAAGGCGGCGGGGTTTTCGCGGATCTGGCGGATGTCGTGCATGGCGTTGGTCTTTCGGCCCGATGGGATCGGGGCGGGTTATGCCAGAAGGGCCGGGTCTGGGAAAGGGCGGTTGTCCGGGGCCGGCGTGGCGCGGCGGGGCTGCGTTCACGCGCTGTTCAGGGGGCGGCGGGCCGGGGCAGGGGGCTTGCACGGCCCTGCCTCTGGCATCGGGCGCGAAAACACCTTACATGGGCGCAAACCGACCCGGCCCGCAGCCCTGCCAAGGGGGAGGCGCCCGTGTCCGCCAGAGAGGTGATCCATGTTCGCAACCCCCGCCTTCGCCCAGGCCGCCGGCGCCCCCGGTGCCGCTTCCGCCCTGACCAGCTTCATGCCGCTGATCCTGATCTTCGGGATCATGTATTTCCTGCTGATCCGTCCGCAGCAAAAGAAGCTGAAAGAGCACAAGGCCATGGTCGATGCGCTGCGCCGGGGCGACCAGATCGTCACCCAGGGCGGTATCCTGGGCAAGGTGGTGAAGGTGCAGGAAGACGGCATCGTCGAGGTGGAAATCGCCGATGGCGTGAAGGTCAAGGTGATGCGCCACACCATCGCGACCGTGCTGAACAAGACCGAACCCGCCGCAAGCTGAGGCACGCACCATGACCCCGACCGCGCTGTGGAAGCGCCTTCTGATCCTTGCGGTCTGCCTTTGGGGCGCGATTGCCGCAATGCCCAATGCCTTCTACGGCCGGGTCGAAACGCATAATGACGCCGCCGCCGCCATCGAAAAGGCCGGCGGCGTGGCGACGCCCGAGCAGAACGCTGCGCTGGCCGAATGGCCTTCGTTCCTGCCGTCCTCGCTGATGCCGCTGGGGCTGGACCTGCGGGGCGGGGCGCACCTGCTGGCGCGGGTCGAGGTGCAGGATGTCTACAAGGCGCGGATCGACGGGCTGTGGCCCGAGGCCCGCGATGCGCTGCGCAATCTGCGCGACCAGGTCGGCGCCGTGCGCCGCGCGCCGTCGCCTGAGGACGAGCTGCGCATCACGATTTCCAACCCGGCCGGGATGGAGGCCGCGCTGGCCGCCGTGAAGGCGCTGGCGACGCCGGTCTATACGCTGACCGGCGTGGGCGCGAACGACATCGACGTGACGGCGGAAGGCAGCGACATTCTGGTGAAGCTGTCCGAGGCCGAACGGACCGCCTCGGACGACCGCACGGTGCAGCAAAGCCTTGAGATCATCCGCAACCGGGTGGACGAGGTGGGCACGCGCGAACCGACGATCCTGCGTCAGGGCAGCGACCGCATCCTGATTCAGGTGCCGGGCATCGGATCGGCGGCCGAGCTGAAAAGCCTGATCGGCACCACGGCCAAGCTGACCTTCAACCCGGTGATCCGCACCACCACGGATGCCGGTGCCGACCCCGGCCCGCGCAACCTGCTGCTGCCGGCGCGCGAACAGCCCGGGCTTTACTACATTGTCGAGGAAACGCCGGTGGTGACCGGCGAGCAGCTTGTCGATGCCCAGCCGTCGTTCGACCAGAACGGCCGCCCGGCGGTCAGCTTCCGGTTTGACGGGGCAGGCGCGCGCAAGTTCGGCGACTATACCGCCGCAAATATCGGCGCGCCTTTCGCCATTGTGCTGGACCAGCAGGTCATTTCGGCCCCGGTGATCCAGAGCCACATTCCCGGCGGCAACGGCATCATCACCGGGAATTTCAATGTCGAGGAATCGACCGAACTGGCGGTGCTGCTGCGCGCGGGCGCCCTGCCGGCCAGCCTGACCTTCCTGGAAGAACGCACCATCGGCCCGGAACTGGGCGCCGATTCGGTGGCCGCCGGCAAGACCGCCGCGATCATCGGCATGGTGGCGGTGGTGGCCTATATGGTGGCCTCCTATGGCCTGTTCGGCTGGTTCGCCAATGTGGCGCTGGCGGTGAACGTGTTGCTTCTGGTGGCGATCCTGTCGTCGATCGGGGCCACGCTGACGCTGCCCGGCATCGCCGGCATCGTGCTGACCATGGGCATGGCGGTTGACGCCAACGTGCTGATCTTCGAGCGCGTGCGCGAGGAACTGCGCGCCGGGCTGAGCCCGCCACGGGCCATTCAGGCCGGGTTCGAACGGGCCTTCTCGGCCATCATGGACGCCAACCTGACGGGGCTGCTGATCGGGGGCATCATGTTCTGGATCGGATCGGGCCCGGTGCGCGGCTTTGCCGTGACCATGACGCTGGGGATCATCACCTCGATGTTCACCGCCGTCTATGTGACCCGGCTGGTGATCGAGATCTATATCAACCGCAAGCGTCCGAAGACGATTGTGGTCTGAGGGAGAAAAGCACATGGCCTGGCGTCTGAAACTTGTTCCCGAAAAGACCAGCATCGACTTTTTCCGCTGGCAGTGGCTGACCTTCGGCCTGTCGATCTTCCTGATGGTGGCCTCGCTGGGCATCGTCGCGGTGAAGGGGCTGAACTTTGGCGTCGATTTCCTGGGCGGCACCACGATCCGCACGGAATCGACCACGCCGGTGGATGTCGGCGCCTATCGGACGGCGCTGGCGGCGCTGGATGTGGGCGATGTCACCATCACCGAGGTGACCGACCCCAGCTTCCGCGATGACCAGCATGTTGCCCAGGTGCGCCTTGGCGCGCGCGAGGGTGAAGAGGCGGTCACGCCGGAAGTGATTTCCGAGGTTGAGGCCGCGCTGAAGGCGCATGATCCGAACGTGATCTTCGCGTCCGTGGAATCGGTTGGCCCCAAGGTCAGCCAGGAGCTGATCTGGAAGGCGCTGCTTGCCGTGGCGGCCGGGTCTTTTGGCATCATGCTTTATGTCTGGATGCGGTTCGAATGGCAGTTCGCCGTGGGCACCGTGGCATCGCTTCTGCATGACGTGGTGGTGACGGTCGGGATCTTCTCGCTGTTCCAGCTCAAGTTCGACCTGTCCATCGTGGCGGCGCTGCTGACCATTCTTGGCTATTCGGTCAACGATACCGTGGTGATCTTCGACCGGCTGCGCGAGAATCTGGCCAAGTACAAGACCATGCCGCTGCGCGAGATGATGAACCTGACGGCCAACGAAACGCTGAGCCGGACGATCATGACCTCGACCACGACGCTGATCGCGCTGATCGTGCTGCTGATCTTTGGTGGCGACGTGATCCGGGGCTTTGTCTTCGCCATGGTTCTGGGGGTGTTCCTGGGCACCTATTCCACGCTCTACATGGCCAAGAACATCGTGCTGATGCTGGGTGTCGATCGCGGCGACAAGCCGAAGAAGAAAGACAACAGCGAATTCGCCAACGTCGATGCCTGAAGTTGGGCCTGAACCGGGGCCTGAACCGGGGGGCCTGCGCCTGACCGAGGTCAGCTATGGCTCGGCCCTGCCCATCGAGGGGTACGGGCCGGGCTTTTTCCGGGTTGGGCCGCATGTGCTGCGCGGGGCCTGCCTGATTACGCCCTGGGATGCCGGGCCGTGGGCGGGGCTTGAGGATACCGCCACGCCGCTGGCGCTGGCGGGGCGGATCGACGTGCTGTTGCTGGGCATGGGCGCGCAGATCGCCCACCCGCCGCGCGCCTTCCGAGAGGCGCTGGAGGCGGCGGACATCGGGGTTGAGGTCATGGCCTCACCCGCCGCGTGCCGCACCTACAACGTGCTGCTGGGCGAAGGCCGCCGCATCGCCGCCGCGCTGCTGCCGGTGGGGTGAACGCCCGGAGGTTTCAAGAACTCCGGCCCGGACCCATGGAAGGGTCCGGGCCGATTTCCTTGAAGAAACCGGATCTTACCACAGGTGGTGGACGTGCGGTGCCACCAGCCGGTCATAGACCGCGCGTGCGGCTTGCAGGGTTTCGGCCGGCAGGGGGGCCAGCGCATCGGCCGCCGCATTTGCCTGGGCCTGCGCGGCGGATTTCGCGCCCGGAATGACCACGGTCACCGCCTGTTCCATCAGAATCCAGCGCAGCGCGAAGGCGGCCATGCTGGCGCCCTGCGGCACCAGCGGGCGCAGTTCCTCGACCGCTTCCAGCGCTACGTCGAAGGGCACGCCCGAGAAGGTTTCGCCCTTGTCGAAGGCCTGACCGTCGCGGTTGAAGCTGCGGTGGTCATCGGCGGCGAAGGTGCTGGCCGCGGTCATCTTGCCGGTCAGCAGCCCCGAGGCCAGCGGCACCCGCGCGATGACGGCCACGTTCGCGGCCTGCGCCTCGCGGAAGAACACCTCGGCGGGGCGGGGGCGGAACAGGTTGTAGATGATCTGCACCGACACCACGCCGGGGTGGTGCAGGGCCTGACGTGCCTCGTCCACGGTTTCGACCGAGACGCCGTAATCGGCGATCCAGCCGCGCGATTTCAACTCATCCAGCGCATCGAAGGCGCGGGACGAGAAATAGACCGGCGTCGGCGGGCAATGCAGTTGCACCAGATCCAGCCGGTCCATTTGCAGGTTGTGGCGCGAGCGGTCCACGAAGGCGGCCAGATGGTCCAGATCGTAGCCTTCGGCCACATGCGGCGACAGCCGGCGCCCGGCCTTGGTGGCCACGAAGGGCCGTGCGCCACCGCGTTCGGCCAGCACCTTGGCGATGATCCGTTCCGACCGGCCGTCGCCATAGACATCGGCGGTGTCGATGAAGGTCATGCCCGCATCAAGCGCGGCATGGAGCGCGGCGCGCGCCGCATCCGGCGACACTTCGCCCCAGGTGCCGCCGATGGCCCAGGCGCCAAAGCCGATGCGGGTGACGGTCCGCCCCGTGCGGCCAAAGGAATTGCTGTGCATCGCGGGTCTCCTCACGTTCCTGCTGGCGGCAGAGATAGCGGTAACGGGCGGGGCTTTCCATGGGGCAGGGGGTTTTGTGCCGGGCCGCTTTGCGATACGGCTGTGCCCCATGGATTTCGTGGTTTCCGATCTGGCGGTGGCGCGCGGCGGGCTGGTCGTGCTGCAGGGCGTGGGCTTCCGGTTGCAGCCGGGGCGGGCGCTGGTGCTGCGGGGGCCGAACGGCGTGGGCAAGACCACGCTGCTGCGCACGCTGGCGGGGCTGCAACCCGCCGTGGCGGGCACGATTTCGGCGCCGCCGGAAAGCCTGGCCTATGCCAGCCATGCCGACGGGTTGAAGGCCGTGCTGACGGTTGCGGAGAACCTGGCCTTCTGGGCGGCGGTCTATGGCACCGGCGCGGCGGCGGTGGCGCAGGCCTTGCAGCGGATGAACCTTGCCGCGCTGGCCGACCGCCGCGCCGCCAACCTGTCGGCAGGGCAGAAGCGCCGGCTGGGCCTTGCGCGGCTTCTGGTGACGGGCCGCCCGATCTGGGTGCTGGATGAGCCGACCGTTTCGCTGGATGCGGCCTCGGTCGCGCTGTTTGCCGATGTGATCCGCGCGCATCTGGCCGGTGGCGGGGCGGCGCTGATGGCCACCCATATCGACCTTGGCCTGCCCGAGGCCGAGGTGCTGGACCTGTCGCCGTTCCGGTCGGACGGCGCGGCGCCCGCCGTGGCCGGCGGCTTTGACGAGGCTTTCGCATGATCGCGCTGCTGGTCCGCGATCTGCGCCTTGCCTTCCGTGCCGGGGGTGGCTTTGGCCTTGGGCTGGCCTTCTTCCTGCTGGTCGCGGTGCTGGTGCCGCTGGGGGTGGGGCCGGAGGGCGGCACGCTGGCCACCATTGCCCCCGGCATCCTGTGGGTGGGGGCGCTGCTGGCCTGCCTGCTGAGCCTTGACCGCATCTTCGCGCTGGATTTCGAGGATGGGTCGCTGGACCTGCTGGCCACCGCGCCGCTGCCGCTGGAAGGGGCGGTGGCCGTGAAGGCCGCGGCGCATTGGCTGGTGACGGGCCTGCCGCTGACGCTGGTTTCGCCGGTGCTGGGGCTGCTGCTGTTCCTGCCGGCCGATGGCTATTTCTGGCTGGTCGTCTCGCTGGGGCTGGGCACGCCGGCGCTGAGCATCATCGGCGCCTTCGGGGCCGCGCTGACCGTGGGGCTGAAGCGCGGCGGGCTGCTTCTCAGCCTGCTGGTGCTGCCGCTTTATGTGCCGACGCTGATCTTCGGGGCCGAGGTGGTGAAGCGCGGCGCGATGGGCATGGACCCTGGCACCCCGCTGGCGCTGCTGGCCGCGATCACCGCCGGATCGGCCGCCTTGCTGCCCTTTGCCGCAGCCGCGGCGATCCGCGTCAATTTGCGGTAGCCCGCGCACATGTTATTGAGTTGAGCCCGCCCCTTTCGCCAAGTAACGGAACATCATGTCGATCTGGGAATACGCCAACCCGAAGAAGTTCATGCAGACCTCGGCCTGGGCCTTGCCCTGGGTGACGGGGCTGACCGTGCTGTGCCTGGGCGTCGGGCTGGTCTGGGGCTTTTTCTTCACGCCGGACGATTACAAGCAGGGATCAACCGTCAAGATCATGTTCCTGCATGTGCCCGCCGCGATGATGGCGATCAATGCCTGGGTGATGATGCTGGTGACCAGCCTGATCTGGGTGATCCGCCGCCACCATGTCAGCGCGCTGGCGGCCAAGGCGGCGGCGCCGGTGGGCCTGACCTTCACGCTGATCGCGCTGGCGACCGGCGCGCTGTGGGGCCAGCCGATGTGGGGCACCTGGTGGGCCTGGGACCCGCGGCTGACCAGCTTCCTGATTCTTGCGCTGTTCTATCTGGGCTATATCGCGCTGTGGAACGCGGTCGAGAACCCCGATACCGCCGCCGACCTGACCTCGGTCCTGTGCGTTGTGGGATCGGTCTTCGCGCTGTTGTCGCGCTATGCGGTCAAGTTCTGGAACCAGGGGCTGCATCAGGATTCGACCATCCTCAAGGTGGGCGAGAAAGACCCGCTGGACCCGGCCTTCTATCAGCCGCTGGTGGTCTGCATCTTCGGCTTCATCTTCCTGTTCCTGGCGCTGGTGCTGCTGCGCACCCGCACCGAAATTCGCGCCCGCCGCCTGTCGGCGCTGGTGTCGCGGGAAAGGCTGGCCTGATGCCCGAGCTTGGGAAATACGCCTTCGCGGTGCTGACCTCTTACGGGGTGACGATCGCGCTGCTGGCTGGGGTGGTGCTGCTGTCGCTGTGGCAGGGCGCCCGGATGCGGCGTGCCCTGGCCGAGGTTGAGGCGCGGGCGTCGGAGGCTGTCGATGGCTAGGTGGATGATGGCGCTGCCGCCGGTGATCTTTGCCGGGCTGGCAGCCATGTTCTATGTGGGGATGCAGCGTGAAAACCCCGGCGAGCTGCACAGCGTCTTTATCGGCAAGCCCGCCCCGGTGCTGCCGGGGACCGGCCTGCCGGGGGTGACGCAATTGACCGATGCCGATCTGCGCAAGGGCGAGGTGACGGTTGTCAATTTCTGGGCCTCGTGGTGCCCGCCCTGCCGGGCCGAGCATCCGGTGCTGAAGGCGATGGCCGAAAAGGGCATCCGCGTCGCGGGCGTGAACATGATGGACAAGGAGGCCGACGCCACGGCCTATCTGGCCGAGGAGGGCAATCCGTTCTTCGCGCTGGCCACCGATCCGAACGGGCGCAACCGGGTGGAATGGGGTGTGACCAACCCGCCGGAGACCTTCATCGTCGATGGCGACGGGACGATCCTGTTCAAGTTCGTGGGCCCGCTGGTTGGCACCGATTACGAAAAGCGGTTCGTTCCCGCGCTGGAAGACGCGCTGAAATAGCCGCCGTTCCGCGCTACGGGCAGGGCAAGAGAAAAGGCCGGGGTTTCCCCCGGCCTTTCGTTTTCGTCCGCGCCTTGGCGGGGCAGCCTCTTACGAGGCCGCCAGATCGCGCAGCACATAATGCAGCACGCCGCCGTTTTCGACGTATTCGATCTCGATCGCGGTATCTATGCGGCACTTGATCTGGATGGTCTTGGTGGTGCCATCGGCATAGCGGATGGTGCAGGGCACCAGGCTGAGCGGTTTCAGATCGCCGTCCAGACCTTCGATGCTGATCACCTCGTCGCCCTTCAGGCCAAGGCTCTTGCGGGTCATGCCTTCGGTGAATTCGAAGGGGATGACGCCCATGCCGACGAGGTTGGAGCGGTGAATTCGTTCGAACGACTCGGCGATCACGGCCTTGACGCCCAGAAGGGCCGTGCCCTTGGCCGCCCAGTCGCGCGAGGAGCCGGCGCCGTATTCGATGCCGCCGAAGATCACCAGCGGAGTGCCGGCTGCCTGATAGGCCATCGAGGCATCGTAGATCGAGGTCTGCTGCCCGTCCGGCCCAAGGGTGTAGCCGCCTTCGACGCCATCCAGCATCTCGTTCTTGATGCGGATATTGGCGAAGGTGCCGCGCATCATCACCTCATGGTTGCCGCGACGCGAACCGTAGGAGTTGAACTCGCTGACGGGCACCTGACGTTCGGTCAGGTATTTGCCGGCCGGCGTGGTGGGCTTGAACGACCCGGCCGGGCTGATGTGGTCGGTGGTGATCATGTCGCCCAGAAGCGCCAGAACGCGGGCGCCTTCGATGTTCCTGATAACGCCCGGCGTCTTGGACATGCCGCGGAAATAGGGCGGGTTCTGGATGTAGGTCGAGGAGGCCGGCCAGTCATAGGTTTCCGAGTCGGTCACCTTGACGCCCTGCCACTTGGCATCGCCCTTGAACACGTCGGCGTATTTCTTCTGGAACGCCTCGCGCGTGACCACCGCATGAACGATGTCGGCGATTTCCTTGTTCGTGGGCCAGATGTCGCGCAGATAGACCGGCTTGCCATCCTTGCCGGTGCCAAGCGGGTCTTTCGTCAGGTCGATGTTCATGTCGCCGGCCAGGGCATAGGCCACCACCAGCGGCGGGCTGGCCAGATAGTTGGCGCGCACGTCGGGGCTGATGCGGCCTTCGAAGTTGCGGTTGCCCGACAGGACGGCGGCGGCGACCAGATCGCCTTCGTTGATCGCCTTGGAAATCTCGGGCTGGAGGGGGCCCGAGTTGCCGATGCAGGTGGTGCAGCCGTAACCCACCAGGTTGAAGCCCACGGCATCCAAGTCTTCCTGAAGGCCGGCGGCTTCAAGATATTCGGACACGACCTGCGATCCGGGCGCCAGCGAGGTTTTCACCCAGGGCTTGCGGTCCAGCCCGAGAGCGCGCGCCTTGCGCGCCACAAGGCCCGCGCCGACCAGCACATAGGGGTTCGATGTGTTGGTGCAGGAGGTGATCGAGGCGATCACGACCGATCCGTCGCGCAGCTTGTAATCCTGGCCTTCGACGGCGGCCGAGGACAGGCCGAAGTGATCGCCGGGCAGATCGGCCGGGGCAGGGTGGCCGCCTTCGGACACCATTTCGGCCTTTTCCAGCTTGGGCGCTTCGGGGGCCTTGCGGATACCGCGGATATAGTCACCGAAGGCGGACGCGGCGCCGGAGAGCGGCAGGTAATCCTGCGGGCGCTTCGGACCCGAGATCGCCGGAACGATGCTGCCCATGTCGAGATGCAGGGTGCTGGTGTAGATCGGTTCGTAATCCGCGCCGCGCCACATGCCGTTGGCCTTGGCATAGGCCTCGACCAGAGCGATCCGCGATTCGTCGCGGCCCGTCATGTGCAGGTAGCGCAGGGTTTCATCGTCGATCGGGAAGAAGCCGCAGGTGGCGCCGTATTCCGGGGCCATGTTGGCGATGGTTGCCCGGTCGGCCAGCGGCAGGCGGTCAAGGCCGTCGCCGTAGAATTCGACGAACTTGTTGACCACGCCATGCTTGCGCAGCATCTGCACGACCTTGAGCACCAGGTCGGTGGCGGTGGTGCCTTCCACCATCTGGCCGGTCAGCTTGAAGCCGACGACTTCGGGGATCAGCATGGAAACAGGCTGCCCCAGCATCGCCGCCTCGGCCTCGATCCCGCCGACGCCCCAGCCCAGGACGGCCAGGCCGTTGACCATGGTCGTATGCGAGTCGGTGCCGACCAGCGTGTCGGGGTAGGCCACCAGGTTGCCGTCCTGGTCGGTGTCGGTCCAGACCGTCTGCGCCAGGTATTCCAGGTTGACCTGGTGGCAGATGCCGGTGCCTGGGGGCACCACGCGGAAGTTGTTGAAGGCGTTCTGGCCCCATTTCAGGAACACGTAGCGTTCCATGTTCCGCTCATACTCGCGGTCGACGTTCATCTGGAAGGCGCGGGGGTGGCCGAATTCGTCGATCATCACCGAATGGTCGATGACCAGATCGACCGGGTTCAGCGGGTTGATCTTCTGCGCATTGCCGCCCAGGGCCTTGATGCCATCGCGCATCGCGGCCAGGTCGACCACCGCGGGGACGCCGGTGAAATCCTGCATCAGCACGCGGGCGGGGCGATAGGCGATCTCGATCGGGTTCTGGCCGCCCTTCTTGCCCCAGTCGGAGAAGGCCTTGATGTCGTCCACGGTGACGGTCTTGCCGTCTTCGAAGCGCAGCATGTTTTCCAGCACCACCTTGAGGCTGGCCGGCAGCCGGGAAAACTCGCCCAGACCGGCGGCTTCGGCGGCGGGGATCGAGTAATAGGAAACAGTCTGTCCGCCTGCGGTCAGCGTCTTGCGGGTTTTCTTGCTGTCGTGTCCGACGGTGACGGTCATCTATCTGGCTCCGTGGCTGGGGGCGTCTGGAATATTCGCTGCGTTTCCGGGGTGATCCGGTCGAGTCCCGATCATTGTATACAAATGTATGCCAAAAATCCAGACCCGATTCAATGCCCGCTGCGGGCCGATTCGCAGCAGGACGTGATGTCTTCACGCCTAACACTCGCAAAACCTTGATTGGAAGGGCAGGCTGGCCTTTCCTATAAGCAATCAACTGGATCAGGGGACCGGTAAGACTATGATGCGACAATTGGTCAGCGCCGCCTGCGGCCTGTGGATGGCTGCGGCTGCCACGGCACAAGCGGAAAATGTCGTCATCGTCGAGCTTTACACCTCGCAAGGGTGCTCGTCCTGTCCGCCTGCCGATGATTTCGTGGCAGAGCTTGCCGCCCAGCCCGGCGTTCTGCCGCTGTCGCTGCATGTCGATTACTGGGATTACATCGGCTGGGAAGACAAGTTCGCCCAGCCGCGCTTTACCGACCGGCAGAAGGCCTATGCCCGGGCCGTGGGGTCGCGCACCATCTATACGCCGCAGTTCATTGTCGGCGGGCTGGACCGGGTGGAAGGCTATGACCCGGACGAGACGGTGGAACGTCTGGGGCGGCACAGGGCGCTGGTCAGCCCGGTGACGCTGCATGTGGAACGGCAGGGGGAGCGGCTGGTGATCCGGGCCGAGGCCAGCCCGGCGCTGACCACCCCGGTGCGGGTGCAACTGGTGCGCTACATGCCGGAAGAGACGGTGACGATCGAACGCGGTGAAAACGCCGGCCGCACCATCACCTATCGCAATGTGGTGACCAGTTGGGAACTGCTGGGCGAATGGGCGGGGACCGGCCCGCTGGATGTGATGGCCGATGCGCCGGGCAGCGAACCGGCGGTGGTGATCCTGCAAAGCGAAGGCCCGTCGCTGATTCTGGCCGCCGCGCGGCCGGACCCGGTGCAGAAATCCGAAAGCGACGCCGCCACCAAGGCGATTGTCAGTGCGAAGGATGCCCCACCCAGCATGGAGGCGGGCTTTGTCGGGGCGCCGGACCGTGCCCCCGAGGCGGATCTTTCGACATCGGGCGGCGCTGCCCCGTCCGAGTAAGCCCGGCGGCTGTCAGCCGGTCGGGGCGCCTTTCCAGCGCTTGTGAATCCAGAACCATTGCCCCGGGTGGGCCCGCACGCGCTGTTCAAGCGAGGCCGTGATCGCCTGTGTCATGGTCAGCGGGTCTGACGGTGGCACGGGGGCATCGAGTTCGATGCGGAAGCTCAGCCCGTCAGGCTGGCGGGTGGCGAAGAAGGGGATCAGGTCCGCCCCCAGCCGCAGCGCCAGTTCGGCCGCCGAAAGGGCGGTGCGGGCGGGGCGTCCGAGGAAGGGGATCAGCTCGCCCGAGGGCACGTCCTGATCGAACAGCAGCACCAGTTGCCCGCCCGCCCGCAGGTGGCGGACGAAGCCCGCCGTGCCGGCCCGGCCCTGCGGGAAGACCGGGCCCCCGAAGGCCTGCATGGTGCGGACGTAATGTTCGTTGAAATAGGGGTTCGACAGGTTGCGGTAGAGGCCGCCGATCTGGAACCCGCGCGCCACCAGCGCGGCCCGGGCGGCTTCGTAATTGCCGAAATGGCCCGAGACCAGGATCGCGGGGCGCCCCGCCGCGCGGGCGGCTTCAAGTGCGGCGAAACCGGGGCCTTCGGGCACCAGCTTGGCGGCGCGGGCGGTGAATTCGGCGGTGGAGTAGTTCTCGATCACCGTGCGCCCGGCATTGTCGAGCGACTGGTCGGCCAGGGCGCGGCGTTCGGCTTCGGGCAGGTCGGGCCAGATGGCGGCCAGATTGTCCAGCGCCCGCGCGCGGTAGCCCGCCAGCGGCCCGATCACCCGCCGCATCAGCCAGCCCAGAAACCACACCCGCAACCGATAGGGAAACAGCAGCGCCAGCCGGATCAGCCCGCGCACCGCAAGGTTGGTAAGGTAATGGTCGGGCCGGAACGGCCGGGGCTCTTCGGTCTGGCTCATCTGCGGTCCTGGGCCGCACGCTCCTGTCGGGCGGCGTTGGTTTCGCGGTGCCAGACATAAAGACCCGCCCCCACGATCACAAGCGCCCCGATCACCGTCCACTGGTCGGGCAGTTCGCCATAGAAGAGGCCGCCCCAGAAGGTGGCGAAGACGATTCCCAGATAGGCGAAGGGCGCCACGACGCCTGCCTCGGCAATCGAGAAGCTGCGGATCAGGCACAGTTGCGCCGCGGTGCCCAGCATCCCGATCAGCGCGAAGATCGCCAGATCCGCCGGGGCGACCGGCGTCCAGACGAAGGGCAGGGCCAGGGCCGCGACAAGGGTTCCGAAGCCCGCCGCCCAGATCATCGAGGTCCAGGGCGATTCCGACGGCCCCAGCCGCCGCGTCAGGATGGCGTTGCCGGTATAGGACAGCGCCGCCCCCAGCGGCAGCAGCGCCCAGGGCGTGAAGACACCGGCACCGGGGCGGATGATGATCATCGCGCCCACCAGCGCCGCCACCACCCCGGCAATCCGCCGGGGCCCCAGCTTTTCGCCCAGGAACAGCGCCGCGCCCAGCGTGATCAGCACCGGGTTCAGGTCGGTCAGCGCGGTGGCCTCGGCCAGGCCGATATGCGTCAGCGACAGGAAGAAGAAGGCGGTCGCGCCCATCTGGAACAGGCAGCGCCACAGGTGCAGCACTGGATGGCGCGTGCGCACCAGCACCGGCACGCGCCGGTTCAGAACCAGCGCCACGATCAGGAACTGCCCGGCAAACCGCGCCCAGACCACCTGCGGCGCCGGATAACGCTGGATCAGCCCTTTCGCTGCAGCATCCATCGCGGTGAACAGAAGGATCGCCAGGATCATCAGGGCGATCCCGCGGGCAGGGTTCTGGGCATGTGTCATGGGGGCGGACCCTAGGCCGCAGCGCCGCCGGCGGCAAGGGCTGGGGGGGGCGGCGCCAGCGGAAAGGGTTTTCACCCGCTGGCGGATCAGTCCTCTTCGGGCTGGATCATCACCACCTCGCCCGAGGCTTCCAGCGTGCGGATCGCGCCAATGATCGCGTTCATCGCCTCTTCGCCGTCCTTTTCCTTGATGCGGCCGCGCGTGGCGACCTCTTCCCGGATGCCTTGCGCCATGCGTTGCGAGATGTTGGTCAGGATGAATTCCCCCGTCGCCTCGAACTCGGGCCGCCCTTGGGCGAAGGCGATGGCGGTCACCAGTTGCGCCTGATCGACGATGCGGATGATCTTGGGGATGTCGCGCGGCGAAATCCGCGCCGGGACATGCGGCCAGGTGAAGATGGCCCGCCGCACCTGTTCGGCAAAGCCGGCATCCGCATCCTCAAGCCCCTGCAAGACCGCCTCGCGCGTGGCGGCGGCCGAGATGTTGAGAATCGCCCCCACCCGTTCCACCGGGTCGCGGTCAAAGGCGCGGGGCGGCTGGCTGTCCATCTGGCCCAGCACGGCAAGGCCGATGCGGCGCACGGTTTCCGGGTCTGTGTTGCCGGTCAGCGAGACGGCATAGGCGATGCGCCGCGCCTTTTCGCCCGGCAGCCGCCCCAGGATTTCGGCCGCGCGCGGCACCGGCAGCTTGGACAGGATCACCGCCGCCACCTCGACCGCCTCATCCTCGATCACGGGGACCAGCTTTTCGGCCGGCAGGCCGACCAGCCGTTCCCAGGGGTCGCCCTTGGCCGAAACGCCCGCCTTGCGGCGCAGCCGGCTGGCCGCGGTCTGCGAGATATGCCCGTCCATCACCGACAGGGCGCCTTCCAGCCCGCCGGGGAAGGCCAGCCCCACCTGATCGAGTTCGGCCATGAAATCCTGCACCACCTGATCCAGCGTCTGCCGGTCCACCAGCCGCATGGCGCCCATCTGTTCGGCCAAGGCGGCCTGCATCGGATCTGGCAACTGGGTCAGCGGCAGGGCGGTGCCTTCGCCCAGCAGATAGCGCACGATGACCGCCGCCTTTTCGCGCGGTGTCAGCATCCGGCGCGGACCATCGTCCAGCGTCACGGCCCGCTGGGCGGGCGTGATGCGGGCAAGCGGCAACCCGTTCGCGGCCATTCCATCCTCCGATTCCGTTCGGTCCGGGGGCAGGATGGCGCAGGGCGGTTAATGTGGGCTTTCCGTCAGCTTGTGGGCTGCTGGACGCAGGTGCCCTGGACGCCATCCCAGACCATGCCTTCGGCA
This sequence comes from Fuscovulum blasticum DSM 2131, assembly GCF_003034965.1. Classification (GTDB taxonomy): domain Bacteria; phylum Pseudomonadota; class Alphaproteobacteria; order Rhodobacterales; family Rhodobacteraceae; genus Pseudogemmobacter; species Pseudogemmobacter blasticus. The sequence goes on from NZ_PZKE01000006.1 coordinate 192,428, forward strand.
CAGCTTGAGGCGGTCACTTCCTTCATGCCGCCATGGCAGCCTTCTGCGGCGGCCCAGGTCGGCAGCAAGGCCAGCGCGATCGCGGCGAGGGTCGTCCTTGTGGTCATCGGTCGTCCTCCTTGTCGGTTCGGTGTGGCGGGAAGGGCGGCCATGTTTGCCTGCCCCAAGGGAAAGGTAGCACGAAATCTGCACTGTCAAATGCAGCTTTTCGCCCGCAGCTTTTCGCCCAAGGGCGGGCTGCAAGGGCAAGGCCCCGCCTGCACCTTCGCCGCCTGCTTGCCAGCGCCGGGGGCCTCGCGCATCCTGCCCGCAAGGGTTGCAGGAATGGGGCAGGGCAATGACGGGCAACAAGACCTTGGGCGCGATGTTCGGCACCGGCACGGTGGATACGTTCATGGGCCTGCCGCGCTGTCGCGACCTGTCGCGCCTGCCGGCGAAAATCGCGCTGATCGGGGCAGATGGCTGCACGCCTTATCCTTCGGTCGGGTTCTATTGCGCGGGCGGGCCGGCGGCGATCCGGGCGGCGGCGGCGCCTTACGCGGCCAATCTGGCGCATATGAACTTTGACCTTGGCGGTCCGGTGTTCCCGGCCGGGGTGGATGCCGTCGATGCCGGGGATCTGCCGCAGGATGAGGCCGACCCGGTGGGCAACCGGGCGCGGATCTTCGGGGCGGTGTCCTCGGTGCTGGATCGCGGCGGGGTGCCTTTCCTGATCGGGGGCGACGATTCGCTGCCGATCCCGATGATCGAGGCCTTTGGCGCGCGGGGGCAGACCTACTGGATCTTGCAGATCGACGCCCATATCGATTGGCGCGATGAGGTGGGCGGCGAGCGTTACGGCCTGTCTTCCACCATGCGCCGCGCGTCCGAGATGGCGCATGTCGAGGGCATCGTGCAGGTGGGCAGCCGGGGCATCGGGTCGGCCCGGCTGTCGGATGTGCAGGAGGCCACCGACTGGGGCGTTGCCTTCGTGCCGGCGGGGCAGGTGGCGCGGGCGGGCGTGGGGCCGGCCATCGACCTGATCCCCGACGGGGCGAATGTCATCGTCTGTTTCGATGTCGATGCGCTGGACCCGGCGATCATGCCTGCGGTGATCGGCCGGACGGCGGGCGGTCTGTCCTACTGGCAGGTGCTGGAGCTGGTGGCGGGCGTGTCGGAAAAGGCGCGGATCGTCGGCTTCGACATGGTGGAATTCATGCCCGACCGGGATGTGGACGGGATGGGCGCCATGCTGGCGGCGCAGCTTCTGGCCGCCGTGATGGGCATCGTGGCGCGGCAGGGCTGAGGGGCGCCCAAGGGGCAAACGGGGGCGACTTCGGGCGGCGTTCCCGTAACGCCTTGAAATGCCTTGCATCGCGCCGTGCAGCCGGACGAGGCCGCCGTTTTGCGGCCCCCGGCGGGAACCGGCCCCGGTTCCGCAGGGTCGGTTGCGCGGGAAAAGGGGGGCGTGTATCACCCCGCAAGGACAGGTCTTGCTTCGGAGGAATTGGATGCGCCGGGTTGTCGTCACGGGTCTGGGCATGGTCACACCGCTGGCCTGCGGGGTGGAAGAGACCTGGAAGCGCCTTGTCGCCGGCCAGTCCGGGGCGGGGCCGATCACGCGGTTCGATGCCTCGAACGTGGTGACGCAATATGCCTGCGAAATTCCCTATGGCGATGGCAGCGACGGCACCTTCAACCCCGATGACTGGATGGAGCCGAAGGACCGCCGCAAGGTGGATGATTTCATTCTGTACGGCCTTGCCGCCGCCACGCAGGCGGTCCGCGATGCCGGCTGGCAGCCCGAGGATGAAGAGGGCCGTCTGCGGACCGGGGTGATGATCGGGTCGGGCATCGGCGGGCTGACGACGATTGCCGAGACGGCGATCCTTATCAAGGAGAAGGGCCCGAAGCGGGTGTCGCCCTTCTTCATTCCGGGCAGCCTGATCAACCTGGTCTCGGGGCAGGTGTCCATCCGCTTCGGCTTCAAGGGGCCGAACCATGCGGTGGTGACGGCCTGTTCGACCGGCGCCCATGCCATTGGCGATGCGGCGCGGCTGATCATGCTGGGGGATGCCGATGTGATGGTGGCCGGGGGCGCCGAGGCGCCGATCAGCGAGATCGGCATCGCGGGCTTCAACGCCTGCAAGGCGCTGTCCACCAAGCGCGCGCATGAGCCGGAAAAGGCCAGCCGCCCCTATGACGCCGACCGTGACGGGTTCGTCATGGGCGAAGGGGCGGGCATCGTGGTGCTGGAGGAATACGAACACGCCAAGGCGCGCGGTGCGAAGATTTATGCCGAGGTGCTGGGCTATGGCCTGTCGGGCGATGCCTATCACATCACCGCCCCGTCCGAGGACGGCGACGGCGGCTATCGCAGTATGCAGGCCGCGCTGGCGCGGGCCGGGTTGCAGCCGTCGGACATCGACTACATCAACGCCCATGGCACCAGCACCATGGCCGACACCATCGAACTGGGCGCGGTCGAGCGGCTGATGGGCGAGGCGGCGGCCAAGGCCACCATGTCTTCGACCAAATCCAGCATCGGCCACCTTCTGGGTGCGGCGGGCGCGGTCGAGGCGATCTTCTGCATCCTGGCGATCCGCGACCAGATCGCCCCGCCGACGATCAACCTGGACAACCCTGCCGTCACGCCCAGGCTGGACCTGGCGCCGAACAAGGCGGTCAAGCGCAAGATCGACGTGGCCCTGTCCAACAGCTTCGGCTTTGGCGGCACCAATGCCAGCGTGATCCTGGGCAAGGTTCGCTGAGGGATGTGGCGCTCCATCGCCTCGAACGCGCTGACGCTGTTCTTCGTGCTGCTGATTGCAGCGGCGGCGCTGGTGGCCTGGGGCCGCAACGAATTTGTGACGCCGGGGCCACTGGCCGATGCGATCTGCGTTCAGGTGGAGCGCGGGGCCTCGCTGGCGGCGGTCAGCCGCAACCTTGAAGAACGCGGCGCGGTCAGCGATGCGCGGATCTTCCGCATCGGGGCGGAATATGCCGAAAAGTCGAAAGACCTGAAGTTCGGGTCGTATCTGATCAAGCCCGGCGCTTCGATGTCCGAGGTGCTGGCGGCGATCACCGCGGGCGGGCAATCGACCTGCGGGCAGGAGATCAACTTCCGCATCGGGGTGACCACGGCGGATGTGATCCTGCGCGAGCTGGACCCGGCGACCAATGCCTTTGTCGAGGTGGTGAAGTTCAGCCCCGGCGCCGGGGAGGTGCCGGCGGAATATGCCAAGGCGCTGGAAAGCCCGGACATGCGCTATCGCGTCACCCTGGCCGAAGGCGTGACAAGCTGGCAGGTGGTGCAGGAGCTGAAGCAGGCCGATTTCCTGACCGGCGACATTGGCGATGTGCCGGCCGAGGGTTCGCTGGCGCCTGATTCCTATGATGTGGACAAGGGTGCTGACCGCACGGCACTGATCGCGCGGATGACCGAGGCGCAAAGCCGGTTGCTGACGCAGCTTTGGCCGAACCGTTCGGCGGACCTTCCCTATGACACGGTGGAAGAGGCGCTGATCATGGCCTCGATCGTGGAGAAGGAAACCGGCATCGCGGCCGAGCGCCGGACGGTGGCCAGCGTCTTCATCAACCGGCTGGAGCAGGGGATGCGGCTGCAGACCGACCCGACGGTGATCTATGGCGTGACCGGAGGCAAGGGCGCCCTTGGCCGGGGGCTGCGCCAAAGCGAGTTGCGGCGCGCGACGCCCTACAACACCTATGTCATCGACGGGCTGCCGCCGACCCCGATTGCCAACCCGGGGCGGGCCTCGATCGAGGCGGCGCTGAACCCCGAGAAGACGGAGTATCTGTTCTTCGTGGCCGATGGCACGGGCGGGCATGTCTTCGCCAAGACGCTGGAAGAGCACAACCGCAACGTCGAGAAGTGGCGCAAGATCGAGGCCGAGCGCGCGGCGCAGGGCCAGCCCGAGAGCGGGGGCAGCGACTGAGGCCGGGGCGAGGTTAACGAAAGGTTAACGCACAGATCGCCCAAGCATCTGATATTGCTGTGTTTTCATCTTGACTTGGCGTGCGGTCCGATGTAGACCTTGCGGCATGATGGTAGAGGTGTCGGAAGCGGCCGGGGGCAACCCCGTGCCGCTTTTTCGTTGCGATCATGCAGGGGGCGGCATGGGAAAGGCGGGCGGGATAACCGATGACGATCAGGTTCAGCGACGGCGAGGCGGAACCGGACGAGGGCCTGCGGCTGACGGAAGAGCTGTTCCGCATCGCGGTGGGCGATCTGAATGCGGCGCTGACGGCGATCCGCGACGGCCAGTTCGAGGCGGCGAAGGCCGGCAAGGCCGCGGTCCGCGATCTGGTGGACATGAGCAAACAGGTCCTGGAGGGACGCAGGAATGTCGAGAAACTCCGCAAGCAGATCGCCGGGGATGTCGGAGCCCGGGGCGAGCTGGACCTCGACGCCGCACGCGATGAAATCGGGCGCCGTCTGGCTTGCCTCCGCGACGCAAGAGGAGATTGACGGCTTTCTGGCGGGGCTGAGCGAGAACGCCCTGCTGGCGCTGCCCTGGATCTTTGAATTCTGGGCGCTGCCGCATCAGGTGCCGCCGGCCGGGGCCTGGAAGACCTGGGTCGTCATGGGCGGGCGCGGGGCGGGCAAGACGCGGGCCGGATCGGAATGGGTGCGGTCGATGGTCGAAGGCGGCACGCCGCTGGCGGCGGGGCGGGCGTCGCGGCTGGCGCTGGTGGCCGAGACGGTGGACCAGGCGCGCGAGGTGATGGTGATGGGCGACAGCGGCATCCTGGCCTGTTCGCCGCCCGACCGGCGGCCCGAGTGGGTGGCGGGGCGCAAGACGCTGGTCTGGCCGAATGGGGCGGAGGCGCAGGTGTTTTCGGCGCATGACCCTGAATCCTTGCGCGGCCCGCAATTCGATGCGGCCTGGGCGGATGAGCTGGCGAAATGGTCGAAGGGGCGCGAGGCCTGGGACCAGCTTCAGTTCGCCTTGCGGCTGGGCCGCAACCCGCAGCAGGTGGTGACGACCACGCCGCGCAATGTCGATGTGCTGAAGGCGATCCTGAAGAACCCGTCCACCGTGATCACCCATGCCCCGACCGAGGCGAACCGCGCCTGGCTGGCCGAGAGTTTCCTGGCCGAGGTGCAGGCGCGCTATGCCGGCACCAGCCTGGGCCGGCAGGAGCTGGAGGGGGTGCTGGTGGAAGAGGCCGAGGGGGCGCTGTGGACGCCGGCGATGATCGCGGCGGCGCAGGCGGCGCCGGAGGTGCGGCCAAGCCGGGTTGTGGTGGCGGTGGACCCGCCGGTAACCGCGACCAAGGCCAGCGACGAATGTGGCATCGTGGTGGTCGGCGCCGATCTGCGCGGGCCGCCGGCCGCATGGCGGGCGGTGGTGCTGGCCGACCGCAGCGTCAAGGGCGCCTCGCCGGATGGCTGGGCGCGGGCCGCGCTGGCCGCGCTGGAGGAGTTCGGGGCCGAGCGGCTGGTGGTCGAGGTCAACCAGGGGGGCGATCTGGTGGCGCAGGTGGTGCGGCAGAGCGATCCGCTGGCGCCGATCCGCGAGGTGCGGGCGATGCGGGGCAAGATGCTGCGCGCCGAGCCGGTGGCGGCGCTGTATGAGCAGGGCCGGGTGGCGCATGTCCGGGGCCTGCAGGCGCTGGAGGCGCAGATGATGAAGATGGCGCGGACGGGGTGGGAGGGCTCTGGCAGCCCTGACCGGCTGGATGCGCTGGTCTGGGCGCTGACCGAGCTGATGGTCGATCCGACTGGCCGGATCGGCCGGCCGGCGGTGCGGACGATCTGAGCGCCGGGGCCTTTGGCGGCCCCCGGGGCGCTGCCCCGGACCCCGGGATATTTCTGGACAGATGAAATGGCAGGTTCGTCGGCCCCGGCGGGGCGGCGGGGGCGCTGTCATGCGACGAAAGGAGCGACCGAGGTGTTCGATTTCCTGAAACGGGCCGGGCAGGCGGGGCCTGCCGCGATGCCGGAGAAGAAGGCCAGCGCCACCGGGCGGGTGATCGCCTGGGCCGGGTCGGGCCGTGTGGCCTGGAGCCCGCGCGATGCGGTGTCGCTGGCGAAGGCGGGGTTTCAGGGCAATCCCATCGGGTTCCGCGCCGTGCGGCTGATTGCCGAGGCGGCGGCGGCCTTGCCGGTGCTGTGCCAGGATGCCGAACGTCGGTTCGACCAGCATCCGCTGCTGGCGCTGCTGGCGCGCCCGAATGGCGGGCAGGGGCGGGCCGAGCTGATGGAGGCGGTGTTCGGGCATCTGCTCTTGTCGGGCAATGCCTATGTCGAGGCGGTGCCGGGGCCGGGGGCGATGCCGGGCGAGCTGCATGTGTTGCGCAGCGACCGGATGGCGCTGGTGCCGGGGCCGGATGGCTGGCCGGTGGCCTATGATTATGCCGTGGGGGGCAGGACGCACCGCTTTGCGGTGAGCGAGGGGCAGAGCCCGATCTGCCACATCCGCAGCTTTCACCCGCAGGATGACCATTACGGGCTGTCGCCCCTGCAGGCGGCGGCGGTGGCGATCGACGTGCACAACAGCGCCAGCGCCTGGTCAAAGGCGCTGCTGGACAATGCCGCGCGGCCTTCGGGGGCGATTGTCTACAAGGGTACGGATGGCGGGTCTGTGCTGACACCGGACCAGTATGACCGGCTGGTCAGCGAGATGGAGGCGCATCACCAGGGCGCGCGCAATGCCGGGCGGCCGATGCTGCTGGAAGGGGGGCTGGACTGGAAGCCGATGGGGTTCAGCCCCAGCGACATGGAGTTTCACGAGACCAAGCAGGCGGCGGCGCGGGAAATTGCCATCGCCTTCGGCGTGCCGCCGATGCTGATGGGGATTCCGGGCGACGCCACCTATGCCAATTATCAGGAGGCGAACCGCGCCTTCTATCGGCTGACCGTGCTGCCGCTGGCGCAGCGGGTGCTGGCGGCGCTGTCGCACTGGCTGGCCGGGTTCACCGGCGAGACGGTGGAGCTGCGGCCGGATCTGGACCAGATCCCGGCGCTGGCCATCGAGCGTGACCAGCAATGGACCCGCGTGGGGGCGGCCGATTTCCTGACCGTGGCCGAGAAGCGGGCCCTGCTGGGGCTGCCGCGATTGCCGGAGGCGGAATGAACCTGCGCAAGGAAGGCGCGGGGTCGCGCTTCCTGTTCGACAGTTTCGATGCGGCGCAGGCCCGGATCGAGGCCAATGAACGGGTGATGGAGGAGCGGTGGTCGGCGCTGGATTACCGGCTGGCGCAGATCGACGCCGCGCTGGAACGGCTGGAGCGGCGCATCTGGCTGGGGGTTTACGGGGTCGCGGCCTTTCTGCTGACGCAGGGGGCCGAGGCGCTGATCAGGGCAGCAATGAGGTGAGGCGATGAACGGCGGATATGGCGCCCCGGAGCGGAAATTCCACCGTCCCGAGGCGGGATTGACAGTGACGGAGGGGCATGTCGTGACGGGCTATGCCTCGATTTTCGGCCTGCGCGACCAGGGCGGGGATGTGGTGGCGCAGGGGGCTTATGCCGCGTCGCTGAAACGGCTGGGGGCTGCGGGCGGACGGGTCAAGATGCTGTGGCAGCATGATCCGGGACAGCCCATCGGCGTCTGGGACGAGGTGCGGGAGGATGCCACCGGCCTGCGGGTCAAGGGGCGCCTGCTGACCGAGATCGGCAAGGGCCGCGAAGTTGCGGCCCTGCTGGCGGCGGGGGCGATCGACGGGCTTTCGATCGGCTATCGCACCGTCCGGGCGGAACGCGACGGCAAGGGACAGCGCCTGTTGCAGGAGCTGGACCTGTGGGAAGTGTCGCTGGTGACCTTTCCGATGCTGCCGCAGGCGCGGGTGGCGGCGAAATCCGACGATCTGTCGGGCCTTTTCCACGAGTTGGCCGGTGTCTTTGACGAGGCGCGCCGGAGCCTGGCCGGGCGCTGAGCGCGCCCGGAACTGAACCTGAACAGAAGGGATCGAAGGATGACCGAGAGAGAGTCTCGGGCCGGGGAAGCCATGCCCCAGGCCCATTCGCCGGCCGCGGAGGTGAAAACCGCGATGTCCGGTTTCCTGAAGGAATTCAACAGCTTTCAGGGTGACGTGAAGAAAGCGCTGCAACATCAGGAAGAGCGACTGACCATGCTGGATCGGAAAACCATGACCTACGGACGCCCGGCCCTTTCGACCGCGGTGGAGCTGGACGTTCCGCACAGACAGGCGTTCAACGCCTATCTGCGGACCGGCGACGATGACGGGCTGCGCGGCCTGGTGCTGGATGGCAAGGCCATGTCCGGCGCGGTGGCTGCGGATGGCGGCTATCTGGTCGATCCGCAGACGGCGGACAGCATCCGGTCGATGCTGGTGTCCACCTCGTCGCTGCGGGCGGTGGCCAATGTCGTGCAGGTCGAGGCGACCTCGTTCGATGTGCTGATCGACCGCAGCGAAGTGGGGTCGGGCTGGGCGACCGAAAGCGGCGCGGCGGCGGAAACGGCGACGCCGACCATCGAGCGCATCTCGATCCGGCTGCATGAGCTGAGCGCGATGCCGAAGGCCAGCCAGCGCCTGCTGGATGACAGCGCCTTTGACGTGGAAGGCTGGCTGGCCGGCAAGATCGCCACGCGCTTTATCCGCGCCGAGGCGGCGGCCTTCATCAGCGGCGATGGCGTGGACAAGCCGAAGGGGATTCTGCTGCCGGGCAAGGTGGCGAATGCAAGCTGGGCCTGGGGCAGCCTGGGCTATGTGCCCACCGGGGCGGCGGCGGATTTCGCCACCACCAATGCCAGCGACTGCATCGTGAACCTGGTCTATGCCCTGGGCGCGGATTATCGCGCGAACGGCACCTTCCTGATGAATTCCAAGACCGCCGGCGCGGTGCGGAAGATGAAGGATGCCGATGGCCGCTTCATGTGGGGCGACAGCCTGCAGGCGGGCGAACCCGCGCGGCTGATGGGCTATCCGGTGCTGATCTGCGAGGACATGCCGGATGTCGCGGCGAACAGCTATCCGATTGCCTTCGGCGATTTTGCCGCCGGCTATACGGTGGCCGAGCGCCCCGACCTGCGCATCCTGCGCGATCCGTTCAGCGCCAAGCCGCATGTGCTGTTCTATGCCAGCAAGCGCGTGGGGGGCGATGTCACCGACTATGCCGCGATCAAGCTGCTGAAAGTGGCCGTTTCGTAAGGCGGCGGCCCGGCGCGGGGCGCGCGCAGGGTCGCGCGCCCCGCGCCGGTTTCAGTTCATCGGCGGGATCGGGGGAAAGACATGATGTTGACCGAAGTGACGGCGGTGCCGGGGGCGGCCCTGCCGGTCGAGGCCTTGAAGGAGCATCTGCGGCTGGGCAGCGGGTTTGCGCTGGCGCCGGCGCAGGACGGGCTTCTGGAAAGCCATCTTCGCGCCGCGATCTCGGTCATCGAGGGGCGGACGGCCAAGGCGCTGCTGGAACGGCGCTTCGAATGGGCCTTGGCCGGGTGGCGCGATCCGGTTGAGCAGGCGCTCCCGCTGGGGCCGGTGGCGCGGATCGCGGCGGTGACGCTGGTTGCGGCGGACGGCGGGCAGACGGTGGTTTCGCCGGACAGCTATCGGCTGGAGGTCGATCTGCACCGGCCCCGGCTGGTTGCCGCCGGAATGGCGCTGCCGTTGATCCCGTCCGGGGGGCGGGTGGTGATCGCCTTTGATGCCGGGTTCGGCCTTGGCTGGACTGATGTTCCGGCCGATCTGCGGCAGGCGGTGCTGCTGCTGGCGGCCGAGTTCTACGAGCATCGCCATGATGACGGCAGCGGGCAGGCGGGGCTGCCGTTCGCCGTTGCCACGCTGATCGAACGCTGGCGGGCGGTCAGACTCCTGGGCGGAAGGGGGCGGAGATGAAGGTGCCGCATCTGAACCGCGCGCTGGTTCTGGAGGGCGCCGAGCGCGTGGCCGACGGGGCGGGCGGCTTTGCCACGGTCTGGCAGCCGGTGGCCACGCTTTGGGCCGAGGTGGTGGCCGGGGCGGGGCGCGATCCAGCTGGCGAAGAGGTGGTGCTGAGTTCGGTTGCCTGCCGCATCACGGTGCGGGCGGCCTTGCCCGGCGCGCCGAACCGGCCGCGCCCGGACCAGAGGTTCCGCGAAGGCAGCCGGATCTTCACCATCCTGGCGGTGGCCGAGCGTGATCCGGCCGGGCGCTGGCTGACCTGTCATTGCCGGGAGGAGGCCCCGAAATGAGCTATGGCGCAGCGGCCGCCTTGCAGGCGGCGGTATTTCAGGCGCTGGCCGATGCCACGACTTTGGCCGGGGTGGCGATCCATGACGCGGTGCCGCCGTCCCCGGCGGGCACTTTCGTGCTGCTTGGCCCGGAAGACGTGCGCGATGCCAGCGACAAGACCGGGGCCGGGGCCGAGCATGTTGTGGCAATCAGCGTGATCAGTGATGGCACCGGCTTTCTGGCGGCAAAGACGATTGCCGGGGCGATCACGGACACTTTGTCGGGAGCTGCGCTGGCGTTGACGAGGGGGCGGCTGGTGAGCCTGACGTTTCAGCGTGCCACGGCCCGGCGGATTGACGAAGGCGAGGTGCGCCGGATCGACCTGAGCTTCCGCGCCAGGGTCGAACTTTGACGGCGCAAGCCAAGACGACAACCTTTTCAAGGAGATGACCATGGCTGTTCAGGCCGGCAAGGATTTGCTGATCAAGATCGACCAGACGGGAGACGGACATTTCGAAACCGTCGCCGGCCTGCGCGCAACGCGACTGAGTTTCAATGCCGAGACGGTCGATGTGACCAGTCTGGAATCGCAGGGTGGCTGGCGCGAACTGCTGGCCGGCGCGGGGGTGAAATCGGCGGGAATCTCCGGGTCCGGGGTGTTTCGCGATGCGAATACCGACGAGCGCGCGCGGCAGGTGTTCTTTTCCGGCGAGATTCCGGCGTTTCAGGTGATCATCCCCGGTTTCGGCATTGTCGAGGGGCCGTTCCAGATTACCGCGCTGGAATATGCCGGCAGCCACAATGGCGAGGCGACCTATGAGGTCGCGCTTGCCTCGGCCGGCGTGCTGACGTTCACGGCGCTCTGATGGCGAACCCCTGGGCGGGAGAGGTCGAGATCCTTCTCGACGGCAAGCCGCATGTGGCGCGGCTGACGCTGGGCGCGCTGGCAGAACTGGAGGCCGGATTGGCGGCGGGATCGCTGCTGGATCTGGTCGAGCGGTTCGAGGGCGGGCGGTTTTCGTCGCGCGACGTGCTGGCGCTGGTGGTGGCGGGGCTGCGGGGCGGGGGGTGGCCCGGTACCGCGGCTGATCTGATGACAGCCGAGATCGGCGGGGGGCCGGTCGCGGCGGCGCGGGCTGCGGCGGAACTGCTGGCGCGCGCCTTTGCCTTGCCCGAGGCGGGATGATGCCCGGTCTGGACTGGCCCGGCCTGATGCGGGCGGGGTTGAACGGGCTGGGGCTTGAGCCCGCGGTGTTCTGGCGTCTGACGCCGGTGGAACTGCGGATCATGCTGGGCATCGAGCAGGGCGCGGCCCCGCTGACACGGGCGCGGCTGGCCGAACTGGCCGCCGCCTTTCCGGACGTGACCAAGGGAGCAGGGAATGGAGCGGATTGATCTGCTGACCGAGCAACTGGCGGCGCTGGATGCCCAGCTTGGCAGTTCGGCGGCGGTGGTGGCCGTCTTTGACGGTGAGTTGGCGCGAATGCGGGAAACGGCGGTCTTTACCAATCGCGAGGTCAGCACGTTGTCATCTGGCCTGTCAGGTGGATTGCGCCGGGCGTTCGACGGGCTGGTGTTTGACGGGATGAAACTGTCGGACGCCTTGCAAAACGTGGCGAAGACCATGGTCGACACGATCTACGCCATCGCGATGAAGCCGGTCACCAACGCCTTTGGCGGGGCGCTGGCGCAAGGGGTCAGCGCGGTGATGGGCGGGCTGATGCCCTTTGAAAAGGGCGGCAGCTTTTCGCAGGGCCGCGTGATGCCGTTTGCCCAAGGCGGGATCGTCGCCTCGCCCGTCAGCTTTGCCATGCGGGGCGGGCGCGGGCTGATGGGCGAGGCCGGGCCCGAGGCGATCATGCCGCTGACGCGCGGCGCGGACGGGCGGCTTGGCGTGCAGGCGTCCGGCGGGGCGCGCCCGGTCAACGTGGTGATGAACATCACCACGCCAGACGTGCGCGGCTTTGAGCGCAGCCAATCCCAGGTCGCGGCGCAGGTGGGCCGCGCGCTGGCCCGCGGTCAACGCAACAGGTGAGAAGAATGGCATTCCACGAAATCCGTTTCCCGGCCAACCTGAGCTTCGGTTCGGTCGGTGGCCCCGAGCGGCGCACCGAGATCGTGACGCTGCAGAACGGGCACGAAGAGCGCAACACGCCCTGGGCCCACAGCCGCCGCCGCTATGACGCGGGTCTGGGGCTGCGGTCGCTGGATGATGTCGAGACGCTGATCGCCTTTTTCGAGGCAAGGTCCGGGCAGTTGCACGGCTTTCGTTGGAGGGACTGGGCGGATTACCGGTCTGGCCCGGCAACACGGGCGGTCAGCTTCGACGATCAGGTGATCGGCGTCGGCGACGGGCTGGCGGCGGTGTTCCAACTGGTCAAGACCTATCGGTCGGGGGCGGAAAGCTATGCCCGCCCGGTTCGCAAGCCGGTTGCGGGATCGGTTCTGGTGGCGGTCGCGGGCGACCCCAAGGTCGAGGGGCTGGAGTTCACGGTTGATCCTGCCATGGGCGAGATCCGCTTTGCCACCGCGCCGCCGCTTGGCGCCCGGATCACCGCCGGGTTCGAGTTTGACGTGCCGGTGCGCTTCGACACCGACCGCATCCAGGTTTCGGTGGCGTCGTTTCAGGCGGGGGATGTGCCCAGCGTTCCCGTGGTGGAGGTCCGGCAATGACGGCGGCGGCGTTTGATCTGCATCTGCAGGGCGGCACGACCACGGTTTGCCGTGCCTGGGTGCTGCTGCGGCGGGACGGGACGGTGCTGGGGTTCACCGACCACGATCAGCCGCTGACGATCGACGGGATCGTCTGCAAGGCCGACACCGGGCTGAATGCGCTGGCCTTGCAGCAGGCGACCGGCCTGTCGGTCGACAACAGCGAGGCGGTGGGCGCGTTGTCGGATGACGCGATCTGCGAGGCCGATCTGTCGGCGGGGCGTTTCGACGGGGCGGAGGTGCGGGTCTGGCTGGTCAACTGGGCCCGGCCAGAGGAGCGGGCCGAACTGTTCCGGGGCACCCTGGGCGAAGTTGTGCGCAAGGGCGCAGAGTTCCGGGCCGAGTTGCGGGGGCTGACCGAGCCGCTGAACCAGATCACGGGTCTGGCCTATACCCGGACCTGCAACGCCGTTCTGGGAGACGGGCGCTGCGGCTTTGATCTGTCGCAGCCGGGGTATTTCGCGGAATGGGAGGTGGGCGCGCTGGACCGGGACCAGCGGGTGCTGGAGTTTCCGGGCGCGGCCGGCTTTGATCCGCGGTGGTTCGAGGGGGGGCGGCTGGATGTCCTGACGGGACAGGCGGCGGGGCTTTGGGTGATGATCCGGGGCGACCGCCAGAATGGCAGCGCGCGGCAGATCGAGCTGTGGCAGTCGATCCGCGCGCCACTGATTGCGGGGGATCGGGTCCGGCTGACCGCAGGCTGTGACAAGCGGGCGGCCACCTGCCGCGCCAAGTTTGCCAATTTTCTGAACTTTCGCGGCTTTCCGCACATTCCCGGCGAGGACTGGCTGACCGCCTATCCGCGCGCCGGCCAGCCGGCCGACGGTGGCAGCCGGAGTTTGCATGATCTGCTGGGCGGGATCGTGGAATGACAGTTGGTGAGCGGGCCGTTGCCGAGGCCAGGCTGTGGCTTGGCACGCCCTATGTCCATCAGGCCAGCACGCGCGGTGCAGGATCGGATTGCCTTGGCCTGATCCGTGGCATCTGGCGGGCGCTTTACGGGGCCGAACCGTGCCTTGTGCCGGCCTACAAGCCCGATTGGGCCGAAGCCGACCGCCGCGAAACCTTGCTGGCTGCGGCGCGGGTCTGGCTGGTGGAAAAGGACGGTGCAAGCGCCGCCATGGGCGATGTCCTGCTGTTCCGGGTTTGCGACCGGGGGCCGGCCAGGCATCTGGGCGTGCAGTCGGCGCTTGGGCCGGTGCCACGGTTCATTCACGCCTACAGCGGACATGATGTGACCGAAAGTGCGTTGAGCGCACCCTGGGCGCGCCGGATCGCGGCCCGCTTTGCCTTTCCCGAAGGAGACAACTGACCATGGCGACGCTTCTCCTTTCGGCGGCGGGCGCGGCGATCGGGGCCGGCTTTGGCGGAACGATCCTTGGCCTTTCAGGCGCAGTGATCGGGCGGGCCATCGGCGCAACCCTCGGCCGCGCCATCGACCAGCGTATTCTGGGCGGCGGCTCGGACCCGGTTGAGGTTGGCCGGATCGACCGGCTGCGATTGACCGGGGCAAGCGAGGGGGCGCCCGTCGCACGCATCTGGGGCCGGATGCGGGTTGCGGGGCAGGCGATCTGGTCTTCGCAGTTCGTGGAACATGCCAACAGCAGCCGCGGCGGCAAGGGTGGCAGACCTTCGGTCACGCAGTACAGCTATTCCGTCAGCCTGGCGATTGGCCTGTGCGAAGGGGAAATCCTCAAGGTCGGGCGGATCTGGGCGGATGGGGCTGAGGTTGACCTCTCGACGCTGTCCTACCGGGTCTACAGGGGGACCGAGGACCAGTTGCCGGATTCCAAGATCGAGGCCATCGAAGGGGCAGGGCAGGCACCGGCCTATCGGGGGCTGGCCTATGTGGTGTTCGAGGATCTTGACCTGACACCTTATGGCAGCCGGATTCCCCAGTTCACCTTTGAGGTGGTTCGCGCCGCGCAAGGGGGCGAGCCGACCCTTGCCGATGTGATCAGGGCGGTGGCGCTGATTCCGGGCACGGGGGAATATGCGCTGGCGACTTCCGAGGTGCATTATGCGTACGGTCCGGGCCGGAACCGGACGGCCAATGTCAATTCGGCCTCGGGGCGCAGCGACTTTCTGACCAGCTTCGACCATCTGACGTCCGAGTTGCCGAATGTTGGTTCGGTTTCACTTGTGGCATCGTGGTTCGGCAGTGATCTGCGCTGCGGGGTCTGCAAGATTCGGCCCAAGGTCGAACAGGTGGCACATGACGGTGTGCGGATGCCCTGGCGATCCGGCGGTATCCGGCGGGCAGAGGCGCTTGAAGTGCCGCGGATCGAGGGGCGGTCGATCTATGGGGGCACGCCGGCGGATGCGGCGGTGATCGAAGCGATCCGCGCCGTCAGGGCTGCGGGGCGCGAGGTGATGTTCTACCCGTTCATCCTGATGGATCAGGTGTCCGGCAATGGCCTTGCGGACCCGTGGTCCGGGGCGGCAAGCCAGCCCGCCTTGCCCTGGCGAGGACGGATCACCTGTTCCACGGCCCCGGGACGGGCGGGGTCGCCGGATGCAAGCGCGGCTGTTGCGGCAGAGGTCGACGCCTTCTTCGGAACGGCAAAGCCGGCGGATTTTGTCATTTCAGGCCGCGATGTTCTTTATCATGGCCCTGACGAATGGTCGTTCCGCCGCTTCGTTTTGCACTATGCCATGCTGTGCAAGGCGGCGGGCGGGGTGGATGCCTTCTGCATCGGGTCCGAGCTTCCTGGGATGACGCGGCTTCGGGACGGGGCCGGCGGCTTTCCGGCGGTTGCGGCCCTGCGGCAGCTTGCGGCGGATGTGCGGCAGGTTCTGGGGGCAGGCTGCAAGCTGACCTATGCGGCGGACTGGACCGAATACGGCAGCTATGTCGTTGGAGACGGTGTCCATTTCCCGCTTGATCCGCTTTGGTCCGATCCGGCGATCGACTTTGTGGGCATCGACAACTACCTGCCGATGTCGGATTGGCGCGACGGGACCGATCATGCGGATGCCGGCTGGGGGGCGATCCATGACCTTGGCTATCTGAAGTCCAACATCGCGGGGGGCGAGGCCTTTGACTGGTATTACGACAGCCCGGCCGGAGAGGCCGCGCAGGTGCGCCTGCCGATCACCGATGGCGCCCATGGCGAGCCCTGGGTGTTCCGGGCCAAGGATCTGAAGGGCTGGTGGGAAAACGATCATTATCCGCGGGTCGCAGGTGTCCGGGCTGCCGTGCCGACAGGCTGGGTGCCCGGATCGAAACCGATCCGGTTTACCGAATACGGCTGCGCGGCCATCGACAAGGCGACCAACCAGCCCAACCGATTTCTGGACATCCATTCGTCTGAATCCGCGCTGCCGAGGGCCTCGCTTGGGTTTCGCGACGATGTGATCCAGATGCAATATTACCGCGCCATGGCCGAGTTCTGGGCCGACCCGGCCAACAACCCTGCGGCATCGGCCTATGAGGGGCGGATGGTTGATCTTGCCCGTTGCCATGCCTGGGCCTGGGACAGCCGTCCGTTTCCCGCCTTTCCGTCCCGCAGCGACCTGTGGAGCGACGGGGCGGCCTATGGGCGGGGGCATTGGCTGAACGGCCGGGCGACGAACCAGCCGCTGGCCGCCGTTGTTCAGGAGATCTGCGCCAGGAGCGGGGGTGTTGCGGTCGATACCAAGGCCCTTTTCGGGGTGGTGCGCGGCTATGCCCATGCCGAAAACCAGACGGCCCGGGCAACCTTGCAGCCCCTGGCCGCGGCCTTCGCCTTTGATGCGGTCGAGCGTGACGGAGCCTTGCGCTTTCTGCCCCGTCGACCGGGCGTTGATCACCAGATCACGGCCGGCACTCTGGCGATGTCCGATGATCTGGACGGCGTGGTTGAGCATCTGCGTGCCTCGGAACCGGAAATGGCCGGGTTCGTACGCCTTGGGCATGTCGAAAGCGACGGGGATTACGAGATCCGCGCTGCTGAGGCGCGTATTCCTGACGAGACCCGGCCTTCGGTGATGGCGTCCGATATGCAACTGGTTCTGACCGCGGGCGAGGCATCCGAGATTGTGCTGCGCTGGCTGTCCGAGTCGCGGGTTGCCCGCGATGCGGTGCGGCTGGCGCTGCCGCAATCGTCGCGCCAACTGGGGGCGGGGGACCGGATCGAATTGCCGGATGGCAGCACCTATCGGGTGGATCGCATCGACCATGGCGATGTGCGGCTGATTGAGGCCGTGCGCGTGGAGGGCAGTCTTTACGAGCGCCGACCGGGTCTTGAGGATACGCCTTCGGCACGGGCGTTCGTCGCGCCGGTTCCGGTCTTTCCGGTCTTCCTTGATCTGCCGATCCTTACCGGCGAGGAAAAGCCCCACGCGCCTTATGTCGCGGTGGCGGCCGATCCCTGGCCGGGCAGTGTGGCCGTCTGGTCCTCGGCCAGCGACAGCGGGTTCGAGCTGAACCGTCTTGTCGCGGCACCGTCGATTGTCGGGGTGACCGAGTCGGAGCTGCCCGCCTTTCCGGCCGGTCTTTGGGATCGGGGCCCGGCGCTGCGGGTGAAGGTCGTGGGGGGCAGGCTCTCGGCGGCCTCGGCGCTGGATGTCCTCAACGGCGCGAATGCGATGGCGATCGGGGATGGCGGGGCTTCCGGCTGGGAGATCTTCCAGTTCGCCTCTGCAACACTGGTGGCTGAGGATACCTATGACCTCAGCCTGCGCCTGAGGGGCCAACTTGGCACCGGCGAGGCCATGTTGCGGCCGTGGCCGGCTGGCAGCACCGTGGTGCTTCTTGACCGGAGCCTGTCGCAGATCGACCTGCCGGTCAGCGCCCTTGGTCTGGCCCGGCATTATCGCATCGGCGCCGCGCTGCGCGGGTATGACGATCCGAACATCGTCGAGGCCACGCTTGCCTTTGATGGCGTTGGGCTTCGGCCCTATTCCGTGGCCCATCTGCGCGCGACCGGACGATCGGGGACACCCGTCACCGCAAGGTGGGTCCGGCGGACCCGGCTTGATGGCGATGGCTGGAACGCCGGCGACGTGCCGTTGGGCGAGGAGACGGAGACCTATCTTGTCCGCGTCATGGTGGGGGCGGCCATCCGCGCGGAATACACATCTACGACGTGCTTGTTTGAATACCCCGCATCCGCCCAGGCCAGCGACGGGGTGTCATCGGGCTTCAGCCTGGCTGTGGCCCAGGTCTCGTCCCGTTTCGGGCCTGGGCCATTCCGGCAGGTTTTCGTTCCGGCCTGAGCCCGCAATCCAGAGGTTTGCCGATTGTGGCCGGGCGGGACTTGACCCATACTTGGCGCATCGGCTGGAGCCGGGTGCCTAAGGGGGCAGGAATGGCGGAAACGAGACAGCGTGTTGCGACGGTAGATCCGGTCTGGACCCGGATTTGCGATGAAGCCGAGGATGCCATCCGGTCCGAGCCTTTGCTGGGTGCCCTGATCCATTCCGGTCTGCTGCACCATGCCAGCTTTGAACGCGCGCTGGCCTATCGCTTCTCGCTGAAACTCGCCTCGGGGGAAATGAGCGAACAGATCCTGCGCGAGATCGCGGATGAGGCCTATGCCGATGATGCCGCGCTTGGCGCTGCCGCCCGGGCGGACCTTATGGCCGTTTATGAGCGCGACCCGGCCTGCCACCGCTTCCTGCAGCCGGTGTTGTTCTTCAAGGGCTATCAGGCGGTGCAGGCCTATCGCGTTGGCCACTGGCTGTGGCAGCGCGGCCGGATCGACATGGCCTATTTCGTTCAGATGCGGGTATCCGAGGCGTTCGGTGTGGATATTCACCCCGCGGCGGTGATCGGGCGCGGCATCATGATCGACCACGCTCATTCCATTGTCATCGGGGAAACCGCCGTTGTCGGTGACAATGTGTCCATGCTCCACTCGGTCACGCTGGGCGGGACCGGCAAGGAAGATGGCGACCGCCACCCCAAGATCGGCAATGGCGTGCTGATCGGGGCAGGGGCCAAGGTGCTTGGCAATATCCGGGTCGGTCATTGCTCACGCATTGCGGCAGGGTCGGTGGTGCTGGAGGAGGTTCCTCCGAACAGCACCGTCGCGGGGGTGCCTGCCCGGGTTGTTGGCAAGGCCGGCTGCGATCAGCCGGCGCTGACCATGGATCAGTTGATCCTGCCGGGCTGATCGCACCTGATGACGTTCGCAGAACGGGTAAAGGCGATTGCACTGGCTACTCTGGCCAGATGGGCGGGCGGGGCGATTTCGCTTTTCGCCCGCTTCGTGACGGCACCGCGCGCCATATGGTCGGGGTCGCTGCCCGCAGCCGGCCCAAGGGTCTATTTCGCCAATCACACATCGAATGCGGATTTCGTCCTGATCTGGACGGTCCTGCCGCCAGCGCTGCGGCGGCGCACCCGGCCGGTGGCGGCGCTGGATTACTGGCTGACATCGCCACTTCGGGCTTTTGCGGGCCGGGACGTGTTCCGCGCGGTGCTGATCGACCGCCGGCCCGAGGCACGGACGACCGACCCGGTGGAACAGATGGTCACGGCGCTGGATGAGGGTTCTGCCCTGATCCTGTTCCCTGAGGGCAAGAGGAACACCTCGGATGACCCCTTGCTTCCCTTCAAGTCGGGTCTTTACCACCTTGCCCGCCAGCGCCCCGACATTGATCTTGTTCCGGTCTGGATGTCGAACCTCAACCACGTCATGCCCAAGGGCGAGATCGTGCCGGTTCCGCTGATCTGCACCGTGACCTTCGGCCCCGCGATCCGCATCGCGCCGGATGAGCCGAAAGACGCCTTCCTTGCCCGCGCTGCGACCGCGCTCCTTGATCTGAAGGAGCCCAGATCGTGACCCCTTCCGCCACCGCTGGCCCGGATCTTGCCATCCTGCTTCTGGGCGTCGGCGTGCTTCTGCTGATTGCCACCATGATTGGCCAGGTTCTGCGCGAAACCCTTGCGCCGGACGGATCAAATCCGGTGATCGAGAACCTGAATGCCCGCATCGCGGCTTGGTGGGCGATGGTGTTTCTCATGTCCGTCGCCTTCATCGCCGGCCGTGTCGGGGTGGTGGTCCTTTTCGCGATGCTCTCCTTTTCGGCCTTGCGGGAGTTCCTGTCGCTCACCACAAAATCGGTGGCCGATCACTGGTCGCTTGCCGCCGCCTTCTTCCTGATCCTGCCGGTGCAGTTCGGCCTGGTCGCGATGGACTGGTACGGCTTTTATTCCATCTTTGTCCCGGTCTATGTCTTCCTGCTGTTGCCCGTTGTTTCGGCCCTGCGGGGCAAGCCGGACCGTTTCCTTGACCGGGTCGCGGAAACGCAATGGGCGCTGATGATCTGCATCTATTGCATCAGCCATGTGCCGGCGCTGCTGTCGCTGCAGATTCCGGGCTTCGAAGGCCGCGACGTGTTGCTGATCGCCTTCCTGATCTTCGTCGTGCAGTTCTCGGATGTGATGCAATATGTCTGGGGCAAACTTCTCGGCCGCCACCCGATCGCACCGGCCCTCTCACCCTCGAAAACCTGGGAGGGGTTTGTCGGCGGCACGGCCTCGGCCGTTCTTGCGGGAACGGGGCTCTGGTGGCTGACGCCCTTTACCCCGATGCAGGCGGCGGGGATGAGCCTTGTCATCACCCTGATGGGCTTCTTCGGCGGGCTGGTGATGTCGGCCATCAAGCGTGACAAGGGCATCAAGGATTGGGGCCATCTGATCGCCGGCCATGGCGGCTTCATTGATCGGCTGGACAGCGTGATCTTCGCCGCGCCGATCTTCTTCCATCTCACCCGCTACTTCTGGTCCACGACGTGACCGGGCCGTCGTCGCGCCGTCCGCTGACCTCGCGCGACACGGCCTGGGCCAAGGGTCTTGCGTCGCGGCTTGCGGCTTCGCGCATCACGCCGAACCAGATTTCTGCCGCTTCCGTCGGGTTTGCTCTGCTTGGCCTGCTGTGCTTCTGTGGCGCTGCGAACAGCGGGCGGCTGCTGGAAGCGCTGCTTCTGCTTCTTGCGGCAGGAACCATTCAGGCCCGCCTCCTGTGCAATCTGATGGATGGCATGGTGGCGATCGAAGGGGGCAGGTCCGGCCCCACCGGACCGTTCTGGAACGAAGCCCCGGATCGCGCTGTGGACATCCTGTTCCTCTGGGGGGCTGGCATTGCGGCCGGTCAGCCCGCGCTTGGCCTTGCTTGCGCCGCGCTGGCCGTGACCACCGCCTATCTGCGCGAGCTTGGCCGGGCAGAGGGCCTGCCGCCTGATTTCTCTGGTCCGATGGCGAAACCGCAGCGCATGGCCGCGCTGACCATCGGTTGCCTTGCCGCGGCCTTTTACGCGCCGGCCTGGACTCTTTCGCTGGCACTCTGGATCATCCTGGCCGGCACCTCCGCGACGATCCTGCGTCGCACGCTTCGCCTGCATCGCAGCCTGAACCGGCGCTGATGCAAAAGGGGGCGCAACCGCCCCCTTTCATCTGTCCCCAAATATCCCACGGGGGTGCGGGGGTGTGAAACCCCCGCCTGTCCCGCCTCAGGCCAGAAGCGAGATCGGGTTTTCCAGCCCCTCGACCACCACCTTGAGGAACTCGGCGCCAAGCGCCCCGTCGATCACCCGGTGATCGACCGACAGGGTCATCGACATCACGGTCGCGACCCCGACCGAGCCGTCCTTCAGCACCACGGGCTTCTTCACCCCGGCCCCCACGGCCAGAATGGCCCCGTGCGGCGGGTTGATGACGGCATCGAAATTCTCGATCCCCATCATCCCCAGGTTCGAGATCGCGAAACTGCCGCCCTGATATTCATGGGGGGCCAGCTTCTTGGTCTTCGCCCGCGTGGCCAGATCCTTCATCTCGGCGGACAGCGTGCTCAGCGTCTTCGCCTCGGCATCGCGCAGCACCGGGGTGAACAGGCCGCCTTCAACCGCAACGGCAACGGCCACATCCGAAGGTTTCAGCTTCAGGATACGGTCCCCCGCCCAGACGGCATTGGCGTCCGGCACCGCCTGCAGCGCCACCGCGCAGGCCTTGATGATGAAGTCGTTGACCGACAGCTTCACGCCGCGCGCTTCCAGCCCCTTGTTGAGCTGTTCACGGAAGGCCATCAGCGCATCCAGCCGCACCTCGCGGCGCAGGTAGAAATGCGGAATGGTCTGCTTGGCTTCGGTCAGGCGGGCCGCGATGGTGCGGCGCATACCGTCCAGCGGCACCTCGGTGAAGGTGCGGTCGGCATACATCTTCAGCACCGTCTCGGTCGCCATGCCGGTCGGCATCGCCGCCTTGACCGCAGCCGGGGCCGGCTCCGCAGCCTGCGCCGGGGCAACGGTCGGAGCCGCTGCCGCCGTGCCGGGCGTCGCGCCTTCGACATCGGCCTTCACGATCCGGCCATGCGGGCCCGATCCCTTGACGGCCGTCAGGTCCAGACCCTTGTCCTTGGCGATCCGCCGCGCCAGCGGCGAGGCAAAGACGCGCGGGCCTCCGGTTGCGACGGGGGCCGGGGCGGCCACAGGGGCCGCGACCGGCGCCGTTGCAACCGCAGCCGGGGCTGCGGCCGCAGTGGCGGCCGGGGCAGGCGCCGCGTCCGAGGCGCTTTCGCCCTCTTCCACCAGCACCGCAATCGGCGTGTTCACCTTCACGCCGGCGGTGCCTTCGGCCACCAGGATCTTGCCGACGGTGCCTTCATCCGCCGTCTCGAACTCCATCGTGGCCTTGTCGGTCTCGATCTCGGCGATGATCTGGCCGGATTTGACCACATCGCCCTCTTTCACCAGCCATTTGGCCAGCGTGCCCTCTTCCATCGTTGGCGAAAGGGCGGGCATCAGGATTTGCGTTGCCATATCTCTTTCCCCCTCAGCGATAGCAGACGGACTTGACCGCCGCGACCACCTCGGCCGGCGTGATCAGCGCCAGACGCTCCAGGTTCGCGGCATAGGGCATCGGCACGTCCTTGCCGGTGCAGGTCACCACGGGCGCGTCCAGGTAATCGAACGCCCGTTGCATGATGCTCGAGGCCAGGTGATCGCCGATGCTGCCCACCGGGAAGCCTTCTTCCACCGTGACGCAGCGGTTGGTCTTCTGCACGCTGGCCAGCACGGTGTCATAGTCGATGGGTCGCAGCGTCCGCAGGTTGATGACCTCGGCGCTGATACCGTCCTTGGCCAGTTCCTCGGCTGCCGCCAGCGCATGGGCCACGCCGATCCCGAAGGAAACCAGCGTCACATCGCTGCCCGACCGCAGGATCGACGCCTTGCCGAAGGGAATGGTGAAATCCCCCTCGGCCGGCACGTCGAAGGACCGTCCGTAAAGGATCTCGTTTTCCAGGAACACCACCGGGTTCGGATCGCGGATCGCCGATTTCAGCAGACCTTTCGCATCCGCCGCCGAATAGGGCATACAGACCTTCAGCCCCGGAATGGCGGCATACCAGGCGGCATAGTCCTGGCTGTGCTGCGCGCCCACCCGTGCCGCCGCCCCGTTCGGACCGCGGAACACCATCGGGCTGCCCATCTGGCCGCCCGACATGTACAGCGTTTTCGCGGCCGAATTCAGGATGTGGTCAATCGCCTGCATTGCGAAGTTGAAGGTCATGAATTCGACGATCGGCTTCAGCCCGCCCCAGCTTGCACCCGTGGCGATGCCGGCAAAGCCCATCTCGGTGATCGGCGTATCGACAACGCGCTTCGCGCCGAACTCATCCAGCAAGCCTTGGGAAATCTTGTAGGCGCCCTGATATTCGCCCACTTCCTCGCCCATCAGGAACACGGTCGGATCGGCGCGCATTTCCTCGGCCATCGCCTCGCGCAGCGCCTCGCGCACGGTCATGGTCTTGGTCGGCACGCCTTCGGGCAGGTCGCTGTGCGGCCAGCCAGAGGCGGCCTGAACCGGCGCCGGGGCAGGGGCTGCCGCCACCGCCGCGACAGGCGCCGCCGCAGCCGCGATAGGCGCGGCCGCTGCCGGGGCAGGTGTCGCGTCCGAGGCGCTTTCGCCCTCCTCGACCAGCACCGCAATCGGCGTGTTCACCTTCACGCCGGCGGTGCCTTCGGCCACCAGGATCTTGCCGACGGTGCCTTCATCCGCCGCCTCGAATTCCATCGTCGCCTTGTCGGTCTCGATCTCGGCGATGATCTGGCCGGATTTGACCACATCGCCTTCCTTCACCAGCCACTTGGCCAGCGTGCCTTCCTCCATGGTCGGAGAAAGCGCGGGCATCAGAACTTGCGTTGCCATCGTCTTCCCCTCCCTTAAACCGTAATATCCGTCCAAAGCTCGCTCAGCGGCGGCTCCGGGCTTTCCTTTGAGAACTCGGCCGCCTCGTTCACCAGCGCCTTGATCTCCTTGTCGATGGCCTTCAGATCCTCATCCGAGGCAAGGCCGCCCTGCGTCAGCAGATCACGGACATGTTCGATGCAATCCTTCTCGGTCTTGATCTTCTCGACCTCTTCCCGCGTGCGATACTTCGCCGGGTCCGACATCGAGTGACCGCGATAGCGATAGGTCATCATTTCAAGGATATAGGGGCCCTTGCCCGCGCGGCAGTGCGCCACGGCCTTTTCGCCCGCCGCCTTGACCGCCACCACGTCCATGCCGTCAACCTGCTCGCCCGGAATCCCGTAGGCGGTGCCGCGTCCGTAAAGCGTGGTGGATTTCGTCGCCCGCTTCATCGAGGTGCCCATGGCATACTGGTTGTTCTCGATGACAAAGATCGCCGGCAGGCTCCACAACTCGGCCATGTTGTAGGTCTCATAGACCTGGCCCTGGTTGGCCGCGCCGTCGCCGAAATAGACGAAGGTCACGTTGTCATTGCCCAGATACTTGTCGGCAAAGGCAAGGCCCGCGCCCAGCGGCACCTGCGCGCCCACGATGCCATGGCCGCCGTAGAAATGCTTTTCCTTGCTGAACATGTGCATCGAGCCGCCTTTCCCCTTGGAATAGCCGCCGATGCGCCCGGTCAGTTCCGCCATCACGCCCTTGGGGTCCATGCCGCAGGCCAGCATGTGACCATGGTCGCGATAGCTGGTGATGCGCTTGTCGCCTTCCTTCGCGGCGGCCTCCAGGCCCACCACCACGGCTTCCTGCCCGATGTACAGGTGGCAGAAGCCGCCGATCAGGCCCATGCCGTAAAGCTGGCCGGCCTTTTCCTCGAACCGCCGGATCAGCAGCATCTCGCGGTAGTATTTCAGCAGATCGTCCTTCGAGACGTTCGGTCTCTTCTCGGGCGTTTTCGCCATCGGGCCCTCCCAGCACGCAACGGAATGGTTCAACGTTAAACCATCCATACAGCATCGGGGATTTACTGGTCAAAGCGTAATTTTTGCCGCGTGCGGATGCAGGCGGCGCATGGCTGGGGCAGGAATTTCCGGGGATGGCGGGCAAGGGCAGGGCGCGCGGGCCGTGCCGCGGGCCGGACCCGATCAGCGAATGGTGATCTCGTCGGCGCGCATGTAACCCAGCACGTCGCGCGCCTGCTGGTCCAGCAGGTCAAGGTCCAGATAGGCATCCGACAGGCGATGCGTCAGGTTCTGCATCTGGGCCAGCTCGCCAACCAGCTTGTCGCGCTCCAGCCGCAATTCCCCCGCTTCGGCAGTGATCTCGACCCGGCGGAACACACCGTAATCGCCCTGCACGGCGGCAAAGGTGAAATAGGCGCCCAGCGAAAAGGCCAGGGCAAAATAGATAAGCCCGCCGATATTGCGCCGTGCGCCTGCCTGAGTCATGCCGATCCGCCTCGAACCGCCCCTCGTTCACGCGGGGGCCTTTCGGAAACCATGGCACAAGACAGACGGCAAGGGAATCCCCCAAAGCGCGGGATTCCCTTATTTTTCGCCTCAGCCCGCGATGGATGCGGCGTGGATCGAATCAACCGCCGACTTCAGCACCGTGTCGAATTCCGCATCCGACTGCTTGGCCGACAGGCCTTCGCTCAGGGCGCGGCTGAAGCTGGCGATGATGCCGCGGTTGCGCGCCAGGATCTTGTTCGCCGCATCGCGGCTGTGGCCACCCGACAGCGCCACCACCTTCAGCACCGCCGGATGATCCACCAGCGGGGCATAGAAATTGTCCACGGTCGGAAGGCTCAGCTTCAGCATCACCTGCTGGCCGGCGGGCAGGGCGTCCAGCCCTTTCAGCAGCGCTTTTTGCAGCAGGTCTTCCGCCTCGGCCTTGTCGGCGATCGAGATCGTGACTTCCGGTTCCAGGATCGGCATCAGCCCGGCCGCGCTCACCTGCGCGCCCACGGCGAACTGCTGGTCCACCACCGCCTGAATTCCCTTGGCATTGGCGGCCGAGATCACGCTGCGTTCCTTGGTGCCGAAGATGCCCGCCTTCACGGCCTTTGCCAGCAGCGCATCCAGCGCGGGCATCGGCTTCATCAACTGGCAGCCGTCAACCTCGGCTTCCAGACCCTTGTCGATCTTCAGGAACGGCACCACCCGGCGCTTGTCCCACAGGTAGGTGGCGGTCGGAATGCCGTCGATGGTGCGGTCCATGGTCTGTTCAAACAGGATGGCCCCCACCACTTTCGATCCGTCGAACGCCGGCGACTTGATGATCCGCGCCCGCATGGCATGGATCAGGTCGAACATCCCCGCTTCATCGGTCCAGGCGCTTTCGTCCACGCCATACAGTTTCAGCGCCTTCGGGGTTGACCCGCCGCTCTGGTCCAGCGCCGCAATGAAGCCCTGTCCATCGCGGATCTGCGCCGTCATCTCTGCCTTGCTCATCAGTCCGGTTCCCTTTTGTCATGCTTTTTCCCCCGCATAACGGCAAGTCTGGAACCTCGCAATTACGGTCGCGCTAACAGGACAGCAGAAAGCGGCCGCCTCTTGCGAAGCGGCCGCCTGTTGCTGTGCCCTTGTGGCGTGATCAGACCGACAGCGCGGCCACGCCCGGCAGAACCTTGCCTTCCATCCATTCCAGGAAGGCCCCGCCTGCGGTCGAGATGAAGGTGAAATCCTCGGCCGCACCCGCCTGGTTCAGCGCGGCCACCGTATCGCCGCCGCCCGCGACCGAAATCAGATGCCCCGCCGCCGTCAGCCGGGCCGCTTCCTTGGCCGTGGCATTGGTGGCGGCATCGAACGGCGTCAGTTCAAAGGCACCCAGCGGGCCGTTCCAGATCAGCGTCGCGCAATGCGCCATGGCCGCCTTGATCCGCGCCACGGTTTCGCTGCCCGCATCCAGAATCATCCCGTCTTCCGGGCAGGCCGTTACCACAACGATGCTGCTTGGGGCATTGGCCTTGAACTCCTTGGCCACCACCACATCGACCGGCAGATAGATCTTGCAACCGGCTTCCTTGGCCTTTTCCAGGATCTCGCGCGCGGTGGCGGCCATGTCGCGCTCGGCCAGCGACTTGCCGACCTCGACGCCCTGCGCCACCAGGAAGGTGTTGGCCATTCCGCCGCCGATCACCAGATGTTCAACCTTGCTGACAAGGTTGCCCAGCAGTTCCAGCTTGGTCGAAACCTTGGCGCCGCCAACCACCGCCATCACCGGCCGCGCCGGGTTGCCAAGGGCGGCATCCAGCGCCTTCAGCTCGGCCTCCATCAGACGGCCCGCTGCCTTGGGCAACAGCCGCGCCAGCCCTTCGGTCGAGGCATGGGCCCGGTGCGCGGCCGAGAAGGCATCGTTCACATAGACATCGCCCAGCTTGGCGAAGTCCGCCGCCAGTGCGGGGTCGTTCTTTTCCTCGCCTGCATGGAAGCGGGTGTTTTCCAGCAGCACCACGTCGCCGGGGGCCGCTGCCGCGATCGCGGCCTTAGCCGGGGCGCCGATGCAATCGGTGCCGAACACCACCTTGCGCTTCAGCGCCGCCTCCAGCGCGGGAACCACCTGCGCCAGGCTCATCTCGGGCACCACCTTGCCCTTGGGCCGGTCGAAGTGTGCCAGAAGAACCACCTTGCCACCGCGGGCAATGATGTCCTCGACGGTGGGCAGGATCTTGTCGATCCGCGTGGTGTCTGTAACCTTGCCGTCTTCCATCGGCACGTTGATATCGACGCGCGTCAGCACGACCTTGCCGGCCAGCGCCACATCATCAAGGGAATTCCAGGCCATCGCGGTTCTCCTGTTGGGTGTTGCCCCCTCTTTCCGTCCAAACATGCCCAAGGTCAACCGATCACACCCTTTTGTCCTTCCCCTTGCGGCGACCGGTCGCTACCTTTCGCCGCGAAATGAAACCCGGAGAATACGGATGGCCCAGATCAAGGACCCCGAAAACACCATCATCCTGACGCTGAAGGACGGCGAAGTGGTGATCGAGCTTCTCAGCGAAGTCGCCCCCAAACATGCCGAGCGGATGAAGCAACTGGCCCGTGACAAGGCCTATGACAACGTGGCCTTCCATCGCGTGATCCAGGGGTTCATGGCCCAGACCGGCGATGTGGAAAACGCCAACATGGAAAACAACTACAATCCGCGCCGCGCGGGCACCGGCGGTTCCAAATACCCCGACCTGCCGGCCGAATTCTCCAAGCTGCCGCATGACCGCGGCACGCTGGGCGCCGCCCGGTCGCAGAACCCGAATTCGGCCAACAGCCAGTTCTTCATCAACTTCGCCGACAACCACTTCCTGAACGGGCAGTACACCGTTTATGGCCGTGTGATCTCGGGCATGGAACATGTCGACAAGATCGCCCGGGGCGAACCGCCGGCTAACCCCGACCGCATGATCACCGTCCGGGTGGCTGCCGATGTTCAGTAAGATCGTCGCCGCCGCCTTCCTGCTGGCCACGCCTGCGCTGGCGCAGGACGTGCCCGATCTGGCAGGCCCCAACCTGGTGATTCAGGTGTCCGGCCAGGCCAAGGGCACCGTCGTCATCGACCTGCTGCCCGATGTGGCGCCCAAGCATGTGGCGCAGATCACGGCGCTTGCCGAACAGGGCGCCTATGACAA
Source organism: Fuscovulum blasticum DSM 2131 (assembly GCF_003034965.1). Lineage (GTDB taxonomy): Bacteria > Pseudomonadota > Alphaproteobacteria > Rhodobacterales > Rhodobacteraceae > Pseudogemmobacter > Pseudogemmobacter blasticus. The sequence continues at coordinate 221,052 of NZ_PZKE01000006.1, forward strand.
CGTGGTCTTCCACCGCGTCATCGACGGCTTCATGGCACAGACCGGCGACGTGCAGAATGGCAAGGCGGGCGGCGATCTGGCCTATGCCGGCACCGGCGGGTCAAGCCTGCCCGATCTGCCGGCCGAATTCTCGAACATCTCGTTCCAGCGCGGCATCGTCGGCATGGCCCGCAGCCAGGACCCGAACTCGGCCAACAGCCAGTTCTTCATCATGTTCGGGGACGGCAGCTTCCTTGACGGGCAATATACCGTCGTGGGCCGGGTGATTTCCGGCATGGATGTGGTGGATGCCATCAAGCGGGGCGAGCCGCCCAGCAACCCGGATGTGATGACCAAGGTCACCGTCCAGAAATAACGAAAAGGGGGCCGGTCGGCCCCCTTTGTCATTCCGTGCAGCTTTCCAGATTGAACTGGTCCCACATCGCATCCTGCGGGCCATCCATCACGGCATAGCGCAACTGCCGCCCGACATCCGACAGGATCAGCGCCGGCGGGGCTTCGTCCTGCGGGTAGGGCGTATCCGCGATCCGGCTGCCGGCCAGCGCATAGACCACACCGCTCCAGACCCGGCACTCGGCCATTTCCGCCTCGGTCGGCAACATGCTGTCAGGGCCGGGCCGTTCGCAGCCCAGGAACAGGTTTCCGGTGTCGCGGCTGGTGCCCATGTTTTCGCCGATCACGCCCCACAGCTTGCGGCCGTCGGGCAGGTCAAGATCCATCACATGCTTGGTCATGCCGGCCTGTTCCCAGGATTCGGCCGCCCGAAAATGCAGCTTCGCCCCGGTTTCCGGTTCGACATAGACCGCCCGTTCCATCGGGCAGGCCATGGCCGCCCCGGCCACAGCCACTGCGGCAACAGCCGCCAGACACATCACCTTGCACTGCATCATCTTCAGTCCAACACCACCAGGGCGTGCCGTTTGCGGCCCGCCGTCAACTTCACAGGGTCAGCCAGATCGCCCGCCTTCAGCCGCATCCCGGCATCGGTGACGATCTCGTCATTCAGCTTGGCGCCGCCTTCCAGGATCAGCCGCTTGGCATCCTTGCCGCTGCCGGCCAGCCCCGCGCGCACGAACAGTTGCACGATCCCGACGCCCTCATCCGCCACCTCGGCAGCACTGACGCGGACGGTCGGCAGGTCGTCCCCCACGCCGCCCTTCTCGAACACCTCGCGGGCGGTCTGCTCGGCCGCCTGCGCGGCCTCTTCGCCATGCAGCAGGCCGGTCGCCAGATTGGCCAGCAGGATCTTCGCCTGATTGATCTCCGACCCTTGCAGCGCGCCCAGCCGGTCACATTCGTCAACCGGCAGCTCGGTGAAGATCTTAAGGAACTTGCCCACGTCGGCATCGGTGGTGTTGCGCCAGAACTGCCAGAATTCGTAGGGCGACAGCATCGCGCCGTTCAGCCAGACCGCGCCGCTGGCCGACTTGCCCATCTTGCGCCCGTCGCTGGTGGTCAGAAGCGGCGTGGTCAGCCCGTAGATTTCGGCGTCGATCACCCGGCGGGTCAGGTCGATCCCGTTGACGATATTGCCCCACTGGTCCGACCCGCCCATCTGCAACAGACAGCCATAGCGGCGGTGGATTTCAAGGAAATCATAGGCTTGCAGGATCATGTAGTTGAACTCAAGGAAGCTCAACGATTGTTCCCGGTCCAGCCGCGACTTGACCGATTCAAACGACAGCATCCGGTTCACGCTGAAATGCCGGCCGATGTCGCGCAGGAAATCCAGGTAGTTCAGCCCATCCAGCCATTCGGCATTGTTCAGCATGATCGCGCCATTGGGCGCGTCCGAATAATCCAGATACCGCGCGAAGACCTGCTTCAGCCCGGCGATGTTCTCGTCAATCCTCTCGGGCGTCAGCAGCGGGCGTTCCTCGCTGCGGAAGGACGGGTCGCCCACCTTGGTGGTGCCGCCGCCCATCAGGGTGATCGGCTTGCCGCCGCATTTCTGCAGCCAGCGCAGGACCATGATGTTCATCAGGTGACCCACATGCAGGCTGGCCGCAGTCGCATCATAGCCGATATAGGCCGGCACCACGCCCTTGCGAAACGCCTCGTCCAGCGCCTGATAATCGGTGCAATCGGCCACGAAGCCGCGCTCGAACATCACACGCAGAAAGTCGGATTTCGGATGGTAGGTCATGGGGCACCCGTGCTTAAAGTTGGCAGCGGTATAGCGGGGCAAGGAGCGAAGGGAAAGATGGCGAAGGGCAGGGCGGACCAGACCACCGATCAGGCGCCGGTCTGGGCGCTTGGCGCCATGTCGGGCACCTCGCTGGATGGCGTCGATGCGGCGATGATCCTGACCGATGGCCATCGCGTGCTGGAATTCGGCCCCCACGCCTATCGCCCCTATACGCCCGCCGAACAGGCCACCCTGCGCGCCGCCCTTGGCCGCTGGCCGGGCGATCCCGGCGTGGCCGAGGCGGCAGAGGTGGTAGAAACCGCCCATGCCGAACTGCTGTCACGCTTTGACGGCGCGGCGCTGGTCGGCTTCCACGGCCAGACCCTTGCGCATGATCCGCGCGGGCGCGGCACCCATCAGGCCGGCAACGGCGCCTTGCTGGCGCAGGTGTTGGGTCTGCCTGTCGTGTGGGATTTCCGGTCATCCGACGTGGCGCTTGGCGGGCAGGGCGCCCCATTGGCGCCGTTCTACCACTTCGCGCTGGCCCGCCATATTGGCGCCACCGAACCCGTCGCCTTCCTGAACCTTGGCGGAGTCGGCAATCTGACATGGGTCAACCCCCACGCCCCCGCGCCCGAGGCCGAAGGCGCGC
>NZ_PZKE01000007.1 GCF_003034965.1 Fuscovulum blasticum DSM 2131
GAGGGCAATGGGCGCGTCGCCCCCACCCGGGGGCGCGGATCGAAACAAAGACGATGCGCCCGCGACGCTTCCATTGATCGTCGCCCCCACCCGGGGGCGCGGATCGAAACCGCGCGCGCGCAGCCAGTCGGGCACCCAGAACCCCGTCGCCCCCACCCGGGGGCGCGGATCGAAACCTCATGGCCCGCCAGGTAATTCGCCCAGCCCATCGTCGCCCCCACCCGGGGGCGCGGATCGAAACCTCAATCCGCACACAGGCGGTTTGCCCGCCGGCCGGTCGCCCCCACCCGGGGGCGCGGATCGAAACATGCTGCGCTGCGATTCCGCGCGCCTTCGCGAGTTGTCGCCCCCACCCGGGGGCGCGGATCGAAACATAAGCGGTGCAAAGACCATTCCGAGTAGACCACGTCGCCCCACCCGGGGGCGCGGATCGAAACACCGTCAGCGGCGGCATGCAGCGCACGCCCGAAGGTCGCCCCCACCCGGGGGCGCGGATCGAAACTCGTCAATCCACTTCCGCCGGTAGACCGACTGCTGTCGCCCCCACCCGGGGGCGCGGATCGAAACCCCGATAGCGGGGCGCTTGCTCATGCGGAATAGAGTCGCCCCCACGCGGGAGCGGCGCGGTGGGCCGGGTATGGCCGTCTTCTCGGTGGCGTGGGGGGCGCTTGGTCTGGCTGTTCAGATTTTCCGAACCTGCTCTATTCACCGCGGGACGGGCAATCTAGAACGGTGGGAAATGATCAAATCATGGAATCGCTCGATGGCTATCTCAACTCATACCATTCGTTCGAGTGCGGCGACCGCTTGGGAAACTGACGGTGCGGTGGTGATTTTCAGGGCAGGGCATGGTGGTTTCGGTCCGAAGGCCCGGGCCGTGGATCAGGCCATCGGCGGGGCTGCCGGTCGGGCGGCGTCGGCACCGCGGTTCAGCGGCAAGTCGGGCGACTGTATTGATATTCTGGCCCCGGTGGGGCTGAAGGCACGCCGCGTGGTCGTGCTGGATCTGGGGGACCCGGCGGCGCTGACGGCGCTTTCGGCCAGCAGGGCGGGGTCGTCGCTGGCCCGGCATCTGGAAAACGAAGGGGAACAGACGGCGCTGGTTCTGTTCGAAACCCCGGCGGGTGCCGCGCTGGCGGGGAATGACCTTCTTGCCCAGATCCTGCTGGGGATACGGCTCAGGAATTATCGCTTTGGCCTGATGGCCCGAACGGAGAAGGCGTTCGATCTGACCCTGACGCTGGAACATGATGAGTCCGAGGCCAAGCCGCTTGTCCGCAGTGAGGCCGTGGCTGACGGTGTCGCGCTGGCCAGGACGCTGGTGAACTATCCGGCAAGCCATCTGAACCCGGACAACTTCGCCGATTATCTTGAGCCGCTGCAGGCGGCCGGAATTGCGGTCGAGGTGCTGGACAAGGCGGAACTGGAGCGCCTTGGCATGGGGGCCATCCTGGCCGTGGGGAACGGGTCGGCGCGGGGCCCCAGGGTGATCGTGCTGCGCTACAAGGGGGCGGAAGGCCAGCCCCTGGCGCTGGTTGGCAAGGGCATGTGCTTTGACGCGGGCGGGCTTTGCATCAAGACCGGGCCGCAGATGTTCACCATGAAGGGGGATATGGGCGGAGCGGCGGCGGTCATCGGCGCGATGCTGGCGCTGGCGCGGCAGAAGGCGGCGGTGCATGTCGTCGGCGTGCTGGGCGTGGCCGAGAACATGCTTTCGGGCAGTTCCTACAAGCCGGGCGACATTGTCACCACCATGTCCGGCCGCACGGTCGAGGTCTTTGACACCGATTGCGAGGGCCGGATGGTGCTGGCCGATGTGCTGCATTACACCGCAACCCGGTTCCAGCCGAAAGCCATCGTCGATCTTGCCACGCTGACCTATTCGGTGATGCGCGGCCTTGGCCATGCCTTTGCCGGCCTTTTCGCCACCCATGACGAGCTGGCCAATGGCCTGCTTGCCGCGGGCGAGGCAACGGGCGAGCGCTTCTGGCGTCTGCCGCTGGACCCGGCCTATGAGGAAAACCTGATCTCGCCGATTGCCGATCTGCGCCAGCATGGCCGCGATCTGGAAGATGGGGATGCCCCGGTGGCGGCAGCCTTCCTTAAGACCTTCGCGGAAGGCGTGCCCTATGTGCATCTTGATATTGCCGGAAAAGAGCTGATCGACCAGGATCGCCTTCATGCCCGCGCGGGTGGGGCGGGCTTTGGTGTCCAGCTTCTTGAGGAATGGATCACCTCGGGCGCGGCGACGAAGTTCCGCGGTTGAAACAAAAGGGCGGCCCGAAAGGCCGCCCTTTTCCTTACGCCTCGACCATCACCAGATGGCCGGGCGCCACCTCTTCGTAATGCCGCGCCGGCGGTCTGAAATCCAGCGGGCGGATCGGTGTTTTCAGTTCCTTGATCTGCTGGTTGCGGCGCAGGTGGCGGCGGCCCGGGTCCGGCACCGTGACCGCGCCGATCAACTGGCGCGTATAAGCGTGGCGCGGGCGTTCCAGGATTTCCGCGCGCGGGCCGATCTCGACGATTTCGCCCATATACATCACCGCGATCCGGTGGCTGACACGTTCCACCACGGCGATGTCATGGCTGATGAAGAGGAACGCGATGCCAAGCCGGTCCTGGATGTCGAGAAGCAGGTTCACCACCTGCGCCTTGACCGAGACATCCAGCGCCGAAACGGATTCGTCGGCGATGATCAGCTTCGGGTCAAGCATCAGCGCCCGTGCGATGCAGACGCGCTGGCGCTGACCGCCGGAAAATTCGTGCGGATAGCGCTCCAGCATGTCGCGGGTCAGGCCGACCTGTTCCATCAGCCTTGCGGCCTTTTCGCGCGCCTGGGGGACCGTTCCCATCCGGTGTTCGGTGAACGGCTCGACCAGCGCATCCCCCACGGTCATCCTGGGGTTCATGCTTGCCAGCGGGTCTTGCGGGATCATCTGGATCTCGCGCCGCTTCAGGCGCAACGCTTCGGGGCGCAGGGTGAACAGCTCATCTCCCGCCATCGCGACCGAGCCGGTCGCGTGGTCGGTAAGCCGGATGATTGACTTCCCCGTCGTCGATTTGCCGCAACCGGATTCGCCGACCAGCGAGAGGGTCTCGCCTGGAAAAATGCGGAACGAGACATTCTCGACGGCATGAACCCGCGCCACGCGCCGGTTCAGCAGGCCGCCCCGCACATCGAAGCGCGTCACCAGATTGCGCACCTCAAGGATCGGCTTCGAAAGGTCGGGGCTGCTTTGCAAGGGCAGCGCCTCTCCGGCGACGCCGGTTTTCATGTCGACCAGCGGAAAGCGCAGGGGCGCGGGCTTGCCCTTCATGCTGCCCAGCACCGGGACCGAGGCGAGCAATGCCTTGGTATAGGGTTCGCGCGGATGGGCGAAGATCTCGGCCGTTGGCCCCTGTTCGACCGTGCGGCCGCGCAGCATGACGACGGTGCGATCCGCCATTTCCGCAACGACCCCCATGTCGTGCGTGATGAACAGCATCGCCATGCCGTATTCGGCCTGAATATCTTTCAGCAGATCAAGGATTTCGCCCTGCACCGTCACATCAAGCGCCGTGGTCGGCTCATCGGCGATCAGCAGCTTCGGGCGCGAGGCCAGCGCCATGGCGATCATCACGCGCTGGCGCATCCCCCCCGAAAACGCATGGGGATAATCCTCCATCCGCCGCGCCGCATTGGGGATACGGACGCGCTCCAGCAGGGCAATCGCCTGTTTGCGGGCTTCGGCCTTCGGCAGATCGCGATGCGAGGTCAGCGCCTCGGTGATCTGATCGCCGACCCGATAGATCGGATGCAGAGAGGTCATCGGCTCCTGAAAGATCATGGCCGCCGCCTGGCCGCGAATGTGGCGGATCTTGCCCGCCTCATCGAGGTTCAGCACCTCATGCCCGGCCAGTTGGATGCGGCCTTCGACCTTGCTGGTTGCCGGGTCAAGAAGGCCCATGACCGAAAGCGAGGTCACGCTTTTGCCAGAGCCGGATTCACCGACCAGCGCCACCGTCTCGCCAGGGCGGATGTCGAAGGAAAGCCCCTCGATCACGCGGTTCCAGCTATTGCGCGCGCCAAGGAACGCGACCGACAGGTCTTCGATCTTCAGGATCGGCGCGGTCATTTCAGCAGGTTCTTTCATGCGCGGCGCATCCTTGGGTCGATCAGCAGGCAAAGAAGGTCAACCACGGCATTGGCGATCACCACGAAGAACGAGGCGTAGAGGACCGTCGCCATGATCATCGGCAGATCAAGCACCTTTAGCGCCTGATAGGTGAGCCGTCCGACCCCGTTGATGCCGAAGACCACCTCGGTCAGCACGGCCGCGCCACCGACCAGCACGCCGAAATCCATTCCGAACATGATGACGATGGGGATGATGGCCGAACGGGTGGCGTGTTTCAGCAGCACCTTGCGGCCGGTCAGCCCCTTGGCGCGGGCGGTGCGGATGAAATCTTCCTGATAGGTCTCGATGATGCCGGTCCTCAGCATCCGGCCATAAAGCCCGATGTAAAGGAAGGCGAGCGTCAGCCACGGAAAGACCATCGAGCGGAACCAGAGGCCGGGGTCTTGCGAGAAGGGCGTATAGCCAAGTGCCGGCACCCATGAAAAGGCCCAAGTGTCATGCAGCCGGTTCTGCGTGACAAGGTTCACCATCTCGCCCACCCAGAAGACCGGCATCGCGACCGCCATCATCGAAAGACCCATCAGGATCTTGTCGGGCCAGCGCCCGCGAAAGGCCGCCGCGGTGATGCCGGTCAGGATACCGCCCAGCATCCACAGGACTGCGGCGCCAGAGACCAGCGACAGCGTGGCAGGGGCGGCGGCCATCACGGTCGGGATGATCTTCTGGCCACGATTGGCGAAAGAGGTCAGGTCCTGGCTGATGAACAGCCGCTGCATCATCAGCCCGTATTGAACGTAAAGCGGGCGGTCGAGGCCAAAGTCCTTCCTGACCGCCTCGATGGTTTCCTGGGCGGCGTTCTTGCCCGCGATGCGGGCGGCCGGGTCGGAAGAGGGCGTTGCAAAGAAGATCAGGAAGGTGATGACCGAGATCCCGAACATCACCACGACCATGCGCAAAAGCCGCGAAAGGATGGCTGCCAGCATTTCAGCGCCCCCGTGCCGATTTCGGGTCAAGCACGTCGCGCAGCACATCCCCGAACAGGTTCAGCAGAAGCACCGTCACCATGATGGCAAGACCCGGCGCCAGTGACACCCAGGGGCGGGAGTAAAGCAGCGTCTGCCCGTCCTGGAGGATTGTTCCCCAACTGGCATTCGGCGGTTGCACACCGACCGACAGGAACGAAAGCGAGCTTTCTGTCACGATGTTCAGTGCCATCAGCATGGGCGCGAACACGATCAGCGTGGTCGAGACATTGGGCAGGATATGGCGCAGCAGGATCTTCCAGCGGCGGATGCCAAGCCCCCGCGCCGCCATGACGAATTCGGACTGGTTGATTGCCATGACGCGCCCGCGGATGGGCCGCGCAACGTAAGGCACATAGACGAGGCCGATGATCAGGATCGGCACGATCAGACTGCCCGATGATATTTCGAACGGCCCAAGCGCGAAGCTCTTGCCGATCATCACGATCGAGAGCGAGATCGCCAGAAGATAGACCGGGAAGGCCCAGATCATGTCGATCAGGTTGGACAGGACGCCATCCACCATGCCGCCCGAATAGCCGGCGGCGATGCCGATGATCGCGGCGCAGAACAGGCAGATCAGCGTGGACGCCCCGGCGATCAGCAGCGAATTGCGGCCACCATACAGCATCCTGGCCGCCACATCGCGGCCCTGGCCATCGGCGCCCAGCATGTATTGCGGCCCCCAGGTCGGGCCGATCGGCGTGACGCCAAGGCCAAGCCCTTCGGTTGACTGCTGCATCACGGGGGTGGGCTTGCCGTCGATCTTGATCTTTGCCGAAAGCCCGGACCGGAACGGGTCTGTTCCCGCGACATGTTTAGCATAGACCGGCGCAAGCAGCGTTGCGACCACGATCAGCATCAGAAGCCCTGCAGAAATCATTGCAGTCGGGCTGGCGATCAGCCCCTGGAAGACACGCTTCCAGGGGCCGCGCCGCGCGCCCGTCTCCTCCCCGGCGGGAACCACCGGGGAGAGAGCGCTGTTGTCAGAGTCAGGCGTCATCACGTCAGATCACTGAACCCAGGCCGTGCCGACCAGCCAGTGGAACTGGCTCGTGAACTCGTAATTGCCGACGCGGGTCGAGATCAGGTCAACGTCCTTCGGCGTGAACATCGGGACAGCGGGGGCCAGCTTCATCATGTCATAGTCGATGTCGCCCCATTCCTTCAGTGCGGCTTCCGGGTCGGTCGAACCCAGAACCATCGCCGCCTTCATGCGGTCATCAAGGCCCTTGTCGCAGATCCCCGACATGTTCACCGAGCTGTCAGATCCGGGCGTGAAGCTGTCACAGCCGAACAGGACATTCAGGAAGTTCGAGGGGGCAGGGTAATCCTGATACCATTGCGTCACCGAGATCTGAACATTGTTGTTGGTGTTCTGGATATAGGTGAACTGGATGTCGCCCGAGATCGACTGGACGGTCGCGTCATAGCCGAGATCGCTGAGCACGGTCTGCAGATAGGTGCCAACACCGCGCGAGGTGACGGAATCATCGGTCACGACGGTGACTTTCTGCCCCTTGGTGCCGGAAGCCTCGACCAGCGCCAGTGCCTTGTCCATGTCGGGGGCGGACCAAAGCTCGCCCGGATCGGCGGTGTAGTCGCAACGGTCAACATGACCGGGCATGTCGGGCGGCAGGATGGTGCAGACCGGGGTGGCCAGTGCGGGGCCGCCGAAGATCGACACCAGCGCATCGCGGTCAACCGCGTAGTTCAGTGCCTGGCGCGCCTCAAGGCTGTTGAACGGCGCGATGTTCACGTTCATCGGCGCATACCACCACGCCACCAGCGGCGAGACGCGCAACTGATCGGGGTTCGAGACGCTGAGTTCGGCCAGACGGTCGGTCGGGACCGGCTCATACATCCAGTCTGCCTGGCCGTTCAGGATCGCATTGACCGCAGCCTCTTCGGTGCCACCGAAGGTGTACTCGATCCGGTCGACATAGCCCTTGGGCTGGGCTTCCTTGCTCCACTCCTGGAAATGCGGATTGCGCACCATGATGAGCGAGGCGTTCGGGTCATAGCTTTCGAACATGTAGCTGCCGGTGCCGGGGATCGGCTCATTGCCGGCATCCTTCATCACCGTGTCGGCAGGCACGATCGAGGCGTGCGGCACGGCAAGTTTGTACAGGAATTCGGCATCCGGGGCGACGAGGTTGATGGTGATGGTGTTCGTTGCGGCATCGGCCACAATGCCGCCTTCCAGCGTGCAGGTGGCGGCTTCGGCAAGGCATTTGTCCGCGCCGACAATGCCATTATAGAAGCTGCCAGAGGTCGGGCTGGAAATCTTGAAGATCCGCTGGAAAGACGCGACCACGTCGTCCACGGTCAGATCCTTGCCATTCGAGAACTTGATCCCCTGGCGCAGCTTGAACGTGTAGGTCTTGCCGTCATTCGACAGCACCGGCATGTCCTCGGCCAGATCCGGCACCACTTCGGCGCTTTCCGGGCCATTGACCTTTTTGAACGCCATCAGGCCGTCATGCGTCCAGATGAACAGCGGCCAGTAGCGCGCGGTATAGTTGATCTGAGGGTCGAGCGTGCCTTCGGACGAAACGCCGAGCAGCTTCAGCGTGCCGCCATAGTGGCCGTCATCCGCAAAGGCCGGCTGGAAGGCGGTGCCAAGTGCCAGTGCCGCCGCGCCACACAGGATATGGCCACGCAGCCTGGTCATCAGAGACCGTGTTTCACACATTTCTAGGGACTCCCTCAGGATGAGATTGCGGTCTTTGCCGCTGTGGTTATTGCCCGGTCCGAACCGTGGCAAAGCTCTGAACGCACTCGGTACCTGCATCACATTCGGCCAGAAACGCTCCAACCTTTTTCATGCAGTCGTCAAACTCCTCAACATGCGGCATATGGCTGGAGTTTGGAAAGATATGCCATCGAACATCTTCGATGTTGTCGGCAAAGGGCTGTATCGTGGCGGGCGTGGCCTCGTCAAATGCGCCCGAGATCAGCAGGACCGGCACATTGATCCGTGAAAGACGGTCGCTGATGTCCCAGTCTTTCAGCGTGCCCGTGATGTGAAACTCGTTCGGGCCGATCATCAGGTTGTACACATGGGAATCGGCGGCCATGGCGCGGTTGGTGCGCTGCACCCCATCGGGCGCGGGGTTCAGCCTGCACACATGGCGCGCATTGAACACCTTTGTTGCGGCTTCGTAATCCGGATGGTCGGTGGTTCCCGCCGCCTCATGCAGATCAAGCACCGCGCGGGTTTCTGCGGGCAGGGCGTTGCGCAGCCGGGCGGTTTCCGTGATCCAGACCGGCATGGACGCGGGGCTGTCCGCCAGAACCAGCGCCCTGAGCCCCGCCGGACGGGTGACGGCGTGTTCCGCGCCCAGCATCCCGCCCCAGGACTGCCCCAGAAGATGGTAGCCGCCTTCGATGCCAAGATGGGCGATCAGGTTCCGCAGTTCCGCAAGGAACAGGTCGACCGTCCAGAAATCCGCGCCCTTGTCCGGCAACCGGGTCGAGTTTCCGTTCCCGATCTGATCGTAATGAATTACCGCGCGGCCGTCCCCGGCCAGGGCGGCAAAACTTTCGACATAATCCCAGGTGCAGCCCGGGCCGCCGTGGGCAACGATCAGGGGCGCGCGCCCGGACGCCATGTCGCCGGTAATGCGATACCATGTCTGATATTCACCAAAAGGTGCACGGCCCTCGGTTACCCCTGCCTGAGTCAGAATCACATTGCGCCCCTGTCGAGAGATTGGTGCCGGGCCCCCAGGTGCCCGGTTCCCGTATCATTGCCGGAAGCCCAGCAGTTGCAAGGCCTTGATCGCTTTCTCCGAAAATGACACCCGCCGCCGCTGCCCGTCGGCAAGCCGGAAGGCCGGTTTCATGCGGTGCAGGCCGGGGCCGGGCGGCGGATCACCGCGCCAGGGACAGCAGCGCGTCAAGGTCGAGATCGGCCTCGATTTCACTGGCAAGGGTGTCCAGCGCCCGGTCCAGCCGGGCCGCCTGATCCTGCGCGGGGACGGTGCCCCCCATGGCGGTCAGCCACTGGCCGCGAAAGCCATCCGCCGCGAACAGGCCATGGAGATAGCAGCCCATCACCTTGCCATCGGGCGAGACCGCGCCTTCGGCCCGGCCGTTCGGCCGCAGCCAGGGGCGCGACAGGCCTTCGCCGCTGGTCCGGCCCATGTGCATCTCGTATCCCCGCAGCGTCGTGCCGGTCAGGGCATCGGTTGCCTCGATCTGCACCAGCCGCTTGTCGGCGGTCAGAACCGTGTCCACCTCCAGCAGCCCCAGGCCCGCGGTCTTGCCCGCCGGGCCCTCGATCCCGTCCGGGTCGGCGACGCGCCGCCCCAGCATCTGGAACCCGGCGCAGAGGCCCGCCACCCGGCCGCCCCGGCGCAGATGGGCGGCGATGTCGATGTCCCAACCCTCGGCCCGCAGGCCCGCAAGCGCCGCGCGGGTGGTCTTGGACCCCAGAAGCAGCACCACATCCGTATCGCCGGGGATCGGCCGACCGGGCCGGACCCAGCGCAGGTCTACCCCCGGCTCTGCCGCCAGCGGATCAATGTCATCGGCATTGGCCAGCCGGGGCAGTTCCGGCACGGCAATCACCAGTCCGCGCCCCGAACCCGTCTGGCGGCCATGGCCCAGGGAATCTTCTTCGGGCAGGCTGCGCGCGACCTGCGACCAGCGCAGAAGGCCCAGCACCGGCCAGCCGGTTTCGTTCCGTATGTCGCGGGCGGCGGGGGCGAACACGCCCGGATCGCCGCGGAACTTGTTGACGATCACGCCCTTGCAGCGGGCGCGTTCCGAAGCCGTCCACAGGTGGTAATGTCCGATTGCCGCCGCCGTTACCCCGCCGCGTGAATCATCGCCCAGAAGAACCACCGGCAGATCGGCCGTTTCGGCCAGACCCATGTTGGAAATGTCCTGCGCCCGCAGATAACGCTCGGCCCCGCTGCCCGCGCCCTCGATCAGCACCAGATCGTGACGGTCGGCCAGACGGGACAGGCTGGCGCAGACGGCGGGCAGAAGCCCGGGCTTCAGCCGCTGATAGGCCGCGGCCGAATAGCGGCCCAGAACCCGGCCCTGCACCACCACCTGCGCCTCGACATCGGTTTCCGGTTTCAGAAGCACCGGGTTCATGTCTGACACTGGCGCCAGTCCCGCCGCCCGCGCCTGCAGGGCCTGCGCGCGGCCGATCTCGCCGCCGTCCGCCGTGACGGCCGCATTGTTCGACATGTTCTGTGCCTTGAACGGCGCCACGCTCAGGCCACGGCGGGAAAAGGCACGGGCCAGTCCCGCCACCAGCAGGCTTTTCCCCACGTCCGAGCCGGTGCCCAGCACCATGAGCCGCCGCCCGGTCATCGCGCCAGGGCCAGAAGGGCATCAAGGTCCAGATCGGCTTCCAACTGGTCGGCCAAAGCGTCCAGTGTGCGGTCCACCTGCTCCTCATGGTCAAGTCCGGATGCCCGCCCGCCCATCGCGGCCAGCCAGTGCCGGCGATAGCCGTCGGCGCCGAAGATGCCGTGGATGTAGCCGCCCATCACCCGCCCATCCGCCGATATGGCACCCTCGGGCACGCCATCCAGCCGCAGCCAGGGCCGGTCCAGCCCTGCGCCGGTGGTGCGGCCCATGTGCATCTCATATCCGGTGACGCGGGTGCCTGATCGCGCATCGGTCGCCACGACCTCAACCAGCTTCTTGTCGCGGGTCATGGTCGTTTCCACCTCAAGCAACCCCAGGCCGGCGGTTTCGCCGGCCGGCCCTTCCAGCCCCTCGGGGTCGCGAACCACGCGGCCCAGCATCTGGAAGCCGGCACAAATGCCCACCACGCGGCCGCCCCTGCGGTGATGCGCCAGGATGTCGATGTCCCAGCCCTGTTTGCGCAGCGCCTCCAGCGCCGACCGCGTGGTCTTCGACCCGGGCAGCAGCACCACATCCGCATTGGCCGGGATCGGCTGGCCGGGTTTTACCCAGCGCAGGTCCACCCCCGGCTCGGCTGACAGCGGATCAAGGTCGTCGAAATTCGCCACCCGGTCGATTTGCGGCACGGCGACGACCAGCCCCCCGCCCGCGCTGCGCCCCGGCCGTTCCAGCGCCAGCGCATCTTCGGCCGGCAGCAGCGCCGCCGCATCAAACCAGCGCGCGGCACCCAGAAAGGGCCAGCCGGTGACATTTGTCATGGTGCGGCAGGCCGGTTCGTAAAGCGCAAACTGGCCCCGGAACTTGTTGACCAGAAACCCCCGGATGCGCGCGCGTTCTGCGGGCGTGTGCAGCAGCCAGCTTCCGACCACCGCCGCCATGGCGCCGCCGCGGTCATTGTCGGTCAGCAGCACCACCGGCAAGTCGGCAGCCCCGGCGAACAGCATGTTGGCGATGTCGGACCGCCGCAGATGGGTTTCGGTGCCCGATCCGGCGCCTTCGACCAGCACCAGATCGGCTTCGGCCGCCACCCGCCGATAGCTGTCCAGCACGGCGGGCAGCAGCAGCGGTTTCAGCCCGTGGTAATGCCGCGCCGGCCAGTTCCCCAGCGCGCGCCCCCGCAGCACCACCTGAGAGCCGACCATCGCCTGTGGCTTCAGCAACACCGGGTTCATGTGGACCGAGGGCGCCAGCCCCGCTGCCCGTGCCTGCAACGCCTGCGCCCGGCCGATTTCGCCGCGCTGGGGCGCTCCGTCCGCATCGGGCGGCAGGTCGCTGTCGGCCGTGACGGCGGCGTTGTTCGACATGTTCTGCGCCTTGAACGGCGCCACCTTCAGCCCGCGCCGGGCATAGGCGCGGCACAGGCCCGCCACCAGCAGGCTTTTGCCCACGTCCGAACTGGTGCCCTGGATCATCAGCGCGCGGCCCCGTCGCGGCGGCGGCGGGTCCAGCAGGGGCACCTCGATCTTGGGCAGCGGCGGCAGGGCATCGTCGGGCGGCTGGGGGGCGGTCATGTGGCGGCGCCTTCGGTGGCGATCAGGTGGAAGAAGCTGCCCGAGACATGGCCCCGCGTGCTGCCGGTTTCCTGCACCGGGTTTCCCGAGGCATCGGTGGCCCGTGCCAGCGGCGCGTCGGGCTGGGCCAGGATCGAGGAATAGTGGAACTCATGCCCCCGCAGCGCGGTGCCGGGGGCATGGCCCGGCATCGGGGCCACCAGCGTGGCGCGGCGGTAGCCAAGGTGCAGGCGGCGGACCTGGTAGCTGGTAACCAGCCCCAGAAGGCCCGCCATCCGGTGACTGGTCCCCGAGGCATC
Source organism: Fuscovulum blasticum DSM 2131 (assembly GCF_003034965.1). Taxonomy (GTDB): domain Bacteria; phylum Pseudomonadota; class Alphaproteobacteria; order Rhodobacterales; family Rhodobacteraceae; genus Pseudogemmobacter; species Pseudogemmobacter blasticus. The sequence continues at coordinate 12,342 of NZ_PZKE01000007.1, forward strand.
CACCAGCGCCTCGCCCAGCACCATGTAACCGCCACATTCGCCATGGACGGGTTTGGTCTGCGCATGTCGGCGCAGGCCGGACAGGAAGGTTTCGGCCGCCGCCAGCCGCCCGGTGTGCAACTCGGGGTACCCTCCGGGCAACCAGACCAGATCGGCCGAGGGATCGGGGGCCTGATCGTCGAGAGGCGAGAACGGCAGCACTTCGGCCCCCGCCCGGCGCCAGCCTTCCAGCAGATGGCGATAGACGAAAGAGAACGCCACGTCGCGCGCCAGCGCGATGCGCTGCGCCGGCGGCAGGGGCCAGGCCCCGGCCGGGGGCGGGCCGGCTGACCGGGCGGCACCGATCAGCGCGGCCAGATCGGCATGGTCACGCACGAAGGCCCCCAGCCGGGCGATCAGCGCCTCAAGCCGGGGATGTTCGTCTGCCTGCACCAGGCCAAGGTGACGTTCCGGCAGGCTGAGATCGCTGCGGCGGGGCAGGGCGGCCAGCACGGGAATGTCCAGTCGCGCCATCTCTTCGCGGACCATCACCTCATGCCGGGCACCGGCGACGTTGTTCAGGATCACGCCCGCCAGCGGCGGCGCATCGGGGTGGCGGGCGAACCCCAGCGCAACGGCCGCGGCCGATTGTGCCTGGCCTTCGACGTTCAGCACCAGAACTACAGGCCAACCGCAAATCCGGGCCATTTCGGCGGATGAGCCGCGGCCGCGGCGTCCGGCCTTCGAGGTGCCGTCGTAAAGACCCATAGAGCCTTCGGCGATCACCAGATCGGCGCCATCGGCCTGATGCCGGACCGCATCCATCAGGCTTTGGTCCATCGCCCAGGAATCAAGGTTGAAGGACGGCCGTCCGGCTGCCAGGCCGTGAAAGGCGGTGTCGATGTAATCGGGACCGTTCTTGAAGGGTTGCACGACAAGCCCCCGATCACGCAAGGCCCGCAACAGGCCCAACGTCACGGTTGTCTTGCCTGCGCCCGAATTCGGGGCCGCGATCACCAGCCCCCCGGGCCAATCCGTCATGGCCAAAGCCCAGGAACCGGCGAAAGAGTTTCAGGCGGCATGTCGTCCCTCATGTTCAGGGACAAGGTGGAAGGGCGGGTGCAGCCACGGCCAGACCCGACACCGGAACACCCCGTCCGGTCAGCGTCGTTCGGCGCTGGCAGGTCTCCCGGCTTGCGGATCTCAGGGGGGGCTTGCCCCTGGCGGTAACCCTGCCTTCCCGGCCGGTCAGGCCAGTGGCGGTGGGTGACCTGTCCGGTCACGGTCGCGGGGGCGGCTGTGTTCTGGGCCAGGCGGCCACGGACACATTCCCTTTTCACCTGTCATGAAGACAGGCACCAGCCGGGCGGTGATGCGCCCGTCGCGTTCAGGTTGTCAAGCCCGCCCCGGATGCCGCAGCAATTGGCCGCAATCCGGCCCGGCTGCAGGCGGCTGATCCTGCGAGAATGGCGACCGCGCGCGGTCCTGTGCTGAGGTCGCCATGCCGGCTAAGCTTGAGCTCCTCCTCGATCCTTGGACAGTTCTCCGGCTGATTTAAGCTACGGCCTGCACCTGCTGATCGGTTTCGATTGTGTTGAAGTAGACACGGCGGGCGGCTGTCCGCCATGGGCGGCGTGGGGCCGCTGGTGATTGTAGAAGGTGATCCATCGGCCTACGCCGGCCTTTGCCTGCGAGCCGGTCTCCCAGGCGTGCAGATAGACGCATTCATCCTTCAGGGACCGCCAGAGACGCTTGATGAAAATGTTGTCGAGGCAGCGCCCCTTGCCGTCCATCGAGATCCGGGTGCCGACCCGTTTCAGTCGGTCGGTCCAGGCGAAGGACGTGAACTGCGATCCCTGATCGGTGTTCATGATCTCGGGCGGGCCGAACTTGTGGACTGCCTCGTTCAGCGCCTCGACGCAAAAGTCGGCTTCCAACGTGTTCGAGATGCGCCAGGCCAGAACCTTCCGGGTGTGCCAGTCCATGATGGCGACCAGATAGAGGAAGCCCCGACGCATGGGCAGGTAGGTGATATCGGCGCACCAGACCTGATTGGGCCGCTCCACCCGCAGACCGCCCGGAAGATAGGGGTAGGTCTTGTGGTCCTTCGCGGGCTTTCTGGTGTCAGGCCTCTGGTAGATCGGCATCAGGCGCATCAGTCGCCGGATGCGCTTGTCGTTCACAACATGGCCCTCGTTCTGCAAATGCCATGTCATCTGCTGTACACCGTAGAACGGTTTCTCGAAGAACTGCTTGTCGATCACCACCATGATGTCGAGGTTCATGGCCGTCTCGCCCATCAGTTCGTAGTAGAACGACGACCGCGAGATCGACAGCAGGCGGCATTGCGCCCCGACTGACAGGCTCGGGTGGTTCTTGTCGACCATCCCGCGACTCACTTGCCGATCCAAGGCTTGAGCTTTCGTGACAAAAAATCGTTGGCCACAGCCAGCTCCCCGATCTTCGCGTGCAGCGCTCGCACCGTATCTTCGTCGACCTCAGGGGATTTCTTGCCGCCCCGCTCGAAGATGTCCGCCGCGCCGTCCAGCAAAGCTTTCTTCCATTGGTGGATCATCGTCGGATGCACGCCGTATTCGGCGCCCAGTTCCGACACTGTGCGCTCGCCCTTCACGGCCTCTAGCGCTACGCGGGCCTTGAATCCCGCGCATGGTTCCTGCGTTTCTTCATGCCCTGATCTCCTCGTTCTTGGAGACCAGCAGCCGTCAGATCATAGCTTCCGTCACTGTCCGATTTTCGGGGGGAGCTCATGAGGGAAGGGCTGGCGTACCAGTGCAGCCCATGCGTACGACGATCCGTTCTGCATGTATGGGATAACTCGTCTCCACTGGCTGACCGCGCAAAAGGGTTTTGGTACGCCAAGAAACATGCTCGACAACTGTATAAAGGCGCCATCACACATATTCAAAGCGAAGGCGGCAAATGGATTTGCTTACGCCTGGTTCGAAGTGGAACTCTCAAACGTTCCGATGTAAGTTTGCTGAGAACAATAAAAGAACAGGATAACCCAGTGACAGAGGCTGTGAGGTTCACGAAACGCTATGGCGACGTTGGGAAGGCCAAATCTGACGGGGCAACCTACACACCCAGAGCTCTTGCTGACTTCGTGGCCGCCCGCATCCTAGCAACCGCCGACCTTGCATCTGGACGGGCCATAAGGGTTCTTGACCCTGCCATAGGACACGGCGAGTTGCTCCTCGCTCTACTGGACCGAATTGATGGGCCTGTCGAAGTCTTCGGATTTGAGACAGACCATTTGGCGTTGGCTGAGGCTCGCAGGCGCCTGTCTCGCGAACATCCACAGGCTGCCCTAAACCTTCGCCTTGGCAGCTTCTTGGACCATGTGCTTGACGACTTCACGGACGGGCTGTTCGGCAGCCCGGAACGTTATCACATCATCATCGCCAACCCACCGTATGTACGTACACAAATCATGGGTGCCGACCGTGCGCAGCAACTCGCCCAGCAGTTTGGGCTGACCGGGCGCGTCGACCTGTACCACGCCTTTCTGCTTGGCATGGCGACAGTTTTGGCACCCGAAGGTGCGGCGGGGTTCATCGTTTCAAACCGATTCATGACGACAAAGGGCGGCGCATCCGCGCGCGCCGAGATGATGACTGGCCTCAGGCTGCGCGAAGTTTATGACTTAGGCGACACAAAGCTGTTCGATGCTGCAGTGCTGCCTGCCGTGCTTATCGCTCGTGGCGCAGGTGTGGAGGCTGCCGCGCCGTCCTTCTTGACAATCTACCAGACAAAAGACGAGCCTGCGCATACGGCCGCTGACCCGATAGAAGCCCTTGGGAAACAAGGCGCGGTGGCTGTTCCCGATGGCCGGACCTTCCTCGTTCAACACGGGACGCTGGACACGGGTGGGGATCCCGCCGGGGTGTGGCGTCTGGCGTCGGCAGGCGTGGAAAGCTGGTTGGCAACCGTGGAAAGGCACACTTGGGGCACCTTCCGCGACATTGGCAAGATCAGGGTCGGGATCAAGACGTGCGCCGACAAGGTGTTCCTGCCCAAGAAATGGGAACGCGAGCTTGAGCTGCACCGACCTCTGACGACGCACCACAACGCGCGGCGCTTTCGGCCCGAGCCACACAACCGGCTGGTCCTGTACCCGCACCACGCGGTTGATGGCAAAAAGCAAGCCGTGGACCTGTCACAGTACCCGGCCAGCCTCACATACCTTGAGCAGCACCGGCGGACCCTGGAGGACCGCAGCTATGTAATTGAGGCCGGGCGACAGTGGTATGAAATCTGGGTACCGCAGAACCCGGCGGATTGGCCCGGGCCGAAGCTGGTGTTCCGAGATATTTCCGAGCAGCCCACCTTCTGGATGGACCTTGAGGGGACGGTTGTGAATGGCGACTGCTACTGGCTGACCGGCGATGAGGACCTGTTGTGGCTCGCGGTGGGCGTGGCCAACTCCACCTTCATCGAGCGCTTCTATGACCTCCGCTTCAATAACAAGCTCTATGCGGGGCGGCGGCGGTTCATCACGCAGTATGTCGAGCAGTTCCCCCTCCCTGACCCCGCCAGCAGCGGCGCACGAGAGATTGTGACTGCCTGTCGTGACCTGTACGCCCGGATGGCCGATGGCCCAGACCCAGCGCTTGAGCAGCGTATTGACAGAATGGTGTGGGCAGCGTTCGGACTACCTGTCGAAGAAGTCTGACGGCAGCGGTATCTGGAGCTTCTTGTTGAGGACCTTTCCGCCAAACTGCGGGAAGCGAGAGAAGAAGCTAGCCCCTGTCGTCAGGTACAGGTGCGTCAGAGTGACCTCAGCCCCGTTAGTATGGGCATAGAACAGGGCATAGCGAACGTCGCAGTGGCGGACCTGCGTTCCGGCGATCTGCGGAACGTCCAGAGGCTCCTCACTGGCCGGTCTCACCAAGCCAAGGTCGATGGTTGGTGAGGTCTGTAGCTTGACCTCCAGCAACTGGTTCCGAACATCGGGAAAGCGCCCATCGTCGCGGTAATCGGCATAGCCCAGAAGCTCGCAGACGATGCGGTGCAGCGCGGCGCCCCTGTTACGCTCCTGATCCCAACCCGCATCAGGGAAGGACTGGCCAACCGCGCCGCGCAACCTCTCGAAAACTTCGCCAATTGGCAGGAGGAGGCCGTGTGCGGGATGGTGTATCGGGCTCACGGTCTGGGCTAGGTTCGCCCAGGCCCGGGTGTGGGGCAGGAGGGAGTCGGTGTCGGTCGGGGAGGTCAACTCCTCGGATGCCAACCCCGGGATCAGCCTCGCCTGATATTTCTGTGTCAGGGTGCCAGTGGTGTCGAGCTGCGCCAGCTCCTCGCCGTTGACGACCTTTACCCGTACGATTTGGTCTGCGTCATCGACACGCAGGATGACATAGCGGCGCGTCGGGGAGAGCTCCTCGTTCCAGACTTGGAGGTTGTTAGACTTCTGGGCATAGGTGTCGAACATCTGGCCGACAAAGCGGGGTTGGGTCTTCTTGAAGCTTGGGGGCACAGGGTAGCCCAAAGCGCGACAGACGTTCTCTTTGATCACCTTTGATCGTGTCCGGAGGGCCAAGCCGGCCAGGCTGATACCCCGTAGCCGCTCGTCCAGCAGCCCCTCAAGTTCGGGTGTGGGTATCCACAGGTCGGGGTCGCCAATTTCAATGGGATCGTAAATCGTAAGAGCACTATCGGCGATTGCTCGCGCGTAATCCTGACTCATCGTGCCTCAACATTCTCAAGTTCTTTAGAAGGCTAGCAGTTGGATCAGTGATCCTCTAGGTTCCAGACTCAATCAAGTCCACCAGATGATGACGGCTGCGATTGCGACGGCTCATGCGAAGTTGATGGCGAGTTTGTCGTATCGGGTGGCGATGCGTCGCCAGTCCTTGAGACGGCAGAAGGCCCGTTCGATCAGGTTCCTGTCTCGTTAGGCTTGGGTGTCGTAGGGGATAGGGAGTTTTTGTGACTTGGTCGAGGGGATGACGGCCTCGGTTTTGGCTGCGGCCAGACGGTCTCGCAGGCTGTTCGCGTCATACCCCTTGTCGGCGAGAAGACGGTTCGGCGCGGGGCATTTGTCCAGAAGCGTCGGAGCTTCGGAAATGTCGGCGTGGTTTCCGGGGCTGAGGGTGAAGGCCACGGCCCGCCCGCAACCATCTGTCAGGGCATGGATCTTGGTGGTTGGACCGCCACGCGAGCGCCCGATGGCCTGAACTTTCGCCCCCCTTTTCCGCCGTGTGCGGAGCGATGCGCGCGAACGGCGGTGCTGTAGATGCTGAGATCGCCCGGCAGTTCCGCCTGCGCCGCAAGGGTTGCGAAGATGCGGCCCCAGAGGCCGCGATGGCTCCATGGGTTGAAACGGTTGTAGATCGTAGTGGAAGGGCCGTAATCGGCCGGGCAATCCTCCCACCGGCAGCCGACCCGCAGCACATGGATGATGCCGCTGATGACGCGCCGGTCATCCACCCGCCGCGCGCCCGGTTGGTTCGAGGGCAACAGCGGCTCAATCGCCGCCCAAGCACGGCCCGATAGCCAAAATCCCGCCGACATGACTCACCTCCCTGCGAAACATGGCAACCCGTCCATGTCCATCCGAAAATCCACCGGCCCAGTCGCAAGCTAAATCCTAAAATTGCCTGAGGGGGATATCATCTTGGGCCCCTTTCCATTGCTCTGCTGAATGCGTGGTATGGCGTATCGGTCATCAACATGCCGCGACTTCCATCGCCTTGACGAGCTGGATCAGATTTTTGATGGGATAGTCTGCGAGCAGGACCAGACTACTGACCGCGCCGTGGACATGAATGCAGCGTATGTCCGCCGAGGATGGTGATCTTGCAGGGGCCGCGTTTCCTATCGGAGCTTCCTCAATACGGACCTGAGCGAAGGAATTGATCGGTCGTTCGGCTTCTTCGTCGGAATTGCTCTTTGCCCACCATTTATAGATGAGAGATCGCGCAAGCTGACCCTCCGGTTCGACTTGCTGGACAGCCAATTCGCCAGCGTCCAATTTTTCAATGATGAAATTATTGAAACCAGGCGGCCAGATGTGGCGCCCGGTCGAGCTGATGGGAATCGTGAAGCCGAATGGCTGGAAGGGGGATTGTCTTCGGCCATGCTGTCCTCCGGGTTCGGGGCAGCATAGCACGGGCGCAGACCCGTCTTCAGAGCCTGCGGGCGGGGTCAGATGCAACGCTTACGGCTCGTAAACCGTTGACCAAGTGTTGACAAGAATTTGGAACGACGAAAGCCGAGCGTTATGATCGGCTTTGAAGTCTTTGATAAGACTTGTAGTTTTTGCGAGGGCAGGATTTGAACCTGCGGCCTTCAGGTTATGAGAGCTACCCAAGCGTCCGGAATATCCGCGTCTTTTCCGATTTTAGCCGATTTTCAGGTCAGCAACGTCGGCGTCGTATCGCGTGAAACATCCGTAAGCCGATGAAAGAAAATGGGAATCCAGATCAACCCGTCAGCTACACTGCGCACGTCAAACAGGCTTCCGGTAACATCTACTGTAAAAGGCGGCACCGCGGTGCCGCCTAGGTTGGTTAACAAAGATTTCGCCTGCCGTGCCGCTAACGCATGGCGCGACAGACCACGCTCGCCTTAAGGTTACGTCGGCAAGCTGCGCCAATGGGCGCAGACATGCTCGATGCAACCGAACCGACGGCGCGTATAACGCCTGATCCAGATATGTCAGGTCATGCCCTTCTCCTTTCTTGGGAAGAGGGTTTCGCTTGATGCGGGCCGAAATTTGTGGAACACTCAAGTTGTTGAATCGAGGATGTCCACGGGCTTCGGCCCGCTATGATGTTCACCTATATGGGAAGCCAAACCTGCCAGGGTTTAGCTTTTCCTGTTTAAGGTCACCCGCGCCGGGCGGTTTTCAACGCGACGGACCCAAGTCTCTTCTCATCGTCACCTCCGTGGCATCTTGGCGGGACTACCCTTGTCGCCTGACAATCCGTGTCAGGCGACAAGGGTAAGTATCTCAATCAAAGTTGCATGGCATTAATTTAAAATAGATTTGTTTCGTTTTTTGACATGAAGGGTTATCTCAAACGACATCTGAATTTATCTCACTTCACGTCATCTTCACCTTTATTACAGATTTGGCGCCTTTCGGTTCGTATGAGAAATTCCGGACAATGAGGGGTTCCCTTGGTGCAGAGTGCGTGGTCTGATGGACGTTAGGCCCCAAAGAACGACCCAGCGGCGGTGTGTGGCCGTCCCGCCAGAAGGCAGGCCTAGGCCTGATGTGATTGATGGCCCATTGGTACACTGCCGACCTGCATTTTGGTTGTGGCAGCATCGTCGCGAACGCGCAGCGCCCGTTCCGTGACACCAGCCATATGGACTCTGTGCTGGTCGAGCGGCTTTGGGAGAAAGTCGGCCCCGGGTATGACCTCTGGATCGTGGGCGACTTCGCGTTTGGACCGAAGGCGAAGGACGAAGACTGGCTGCTGAACCTCTTCAGCCAGTTGCCCGGCGCGCGGCGGCATCTGATCGTCGGCAACCATGACGGCCGGCTGACGCAGGCGCTGCCCTAGGACAGCGCAGCATGGCTCGCTGAGCTGAATGATCCGGCGGCCGACAAACCTGTCACGCTCTGCCACTACCCGATGATGACCTGGAACCACGCACGTAAGGGGGCTCTGCATCTGTTCGGCCATGTGCATTGCAACTGGCAGGGCACCGCCAACAGCGTGAATGTCGGTGTCGATGTCTGGGGCTTTTACCCTGTCACCCTGATTGACGCCGCTCGCCGCGCAAAATCCTTGCCGCAGCACAGGCACTGGAAGGATGTGGAGCCGCGCGCCTAGGCAGATATGGCCGGGCACAGGCCTTTCCTACACGCAGGGGCTTCTTCGAAGGGCGGTAATGCCCCAGCTTCCCAGACGTCCGCCTCGGTCGGTTTCAGCTGCTTGTTTCCACACCAACGTGCGACGCCAAGCCACTGTAGTGAAGACGGCCCTTTGCCGTCGGTCGAGTTCTTCGGGTGCAGCACTGCAGCATTCCCGAAGCAGCCGTTCGCAGCATCTTGAGATGCCTAGGCAGCAGCAGTATCTGGCCATCGGTCCATTTGTGGGCAAGACACTTCAGCAAATTCCTTGTAGGATTCACCGAAGCAGCGCGAACTCTGATTGATTGAACAATGGCGAGAAGTGACCTCCTGATAGCTCTTGTGCGCGCCGGTGCAGTCGGTGATCGGGACATGCTGCGGTCAACGACCGAGGCCTTGGTGGCCGAGGAGCGCGCTCAGAACCATCACATCGTTGCTGATCGGCTCGAGAGGGCGATGTCGAATGTCCCGGTCTCACCACCAACGCTGACCTCGGCTTCTTTGCAGTCCGGGGCGGGCAAAGACGCCATTCTGGAAATCGAACCGCAGACCAGGATGGAGCAGCTACTTCTGCCGCTCCCTGTCCAGGAAAATGGCCGTCAGCTGGTGCAGGAGCATGTCAGAGCCGATGTGCTGCGCGCTCATGGATATGAGCCTCGTCACCGTGTTCTCCTGTCTGGACCTCCCGGCAACGGAAAGACGTCTTTTGCCGAATCCGTGGCCGAAGCTCTCGGCCTTCCGTTCCTCATGGTACGCTACGATGCGTTGATCGGAAGCTATCTGGGTGAGACAAATACGCGCCTGCGCAAACTGTTCGACTATGTCCGAACCCGGCCAAGCGTCCTTTTTTTTGATGAGTTCGACTCAATTGGCAAAGAGCGGGGCGATACGCATGAAACCGGAGAAATAAAGCGGGTTGTTTCGTTCCTACTGATGCAGCTCGATCAATTGCCGAGCTATGTGATTGTTATCGCTGCGACTAACCACGGCGAACTGCTGGACAAAGCAGTGTGGCGACGATTCCAGCTGCGTCTCGATTTTCCAGCGCCGGACAGGGCCCGAGTCGAAGAATATCTTGACCGCGTGATCGCTCATTGGCCAGATAGACCAAGCCTCACGATCCGCTCCATTGCCGGAAAGCTTGGGGCGGTAAGCTATGCCGAAGCGCTCGATTTCTGTCAGAGCGTGCGTCGAAGGCAGATATTGGGACTGGGAGAGGTGTCTGTCGACACGGCGCTGAAGATCGAACTCGATCTCTGGACCTCCCGAGTGAGGCCGGAGGCACTACTGGATGGTCAGCGACCCGAGAAAACCACTTCTTCGGCTCGAGCCCGGAAAACCGCAGGGACGTCTGACAAGGGATAATCCCGGCTTCCCGCAGGGGCCCGAGAAGTTCGAGCGGCAGGCGCAGGGACAGAGACACGGACCCAAGTTCCAGCGTTTGGCCGATGTGCTTGCTCGGGATCCTGCTGGACTTGAACTCAAGCAAGATCCCACAGCACTCGCGCCGGAACGGTTACTCGTCTTCGAAGTGCGTGGAAGCATTCAAGACTTTGCCCGCGCGATCACGAAGGTGGTGGGCCTTGAGCTGATCGATGAGGAAGATCTGCCCTCCGACGAGGACAAGCAGCCTGTTGCCTATCTGCTGATACCCGACGCCAAGGCCTTGGAGCAAATACTACGTCTTTGGTCTATCTGGTTGGAAACCGGGGAAGTTCCTACGGGCTTCACCCCATGGCGCAACGTGTTTGACTGCCTGCGCGATCTACGGCCATGGGGACCGTCCGACAGGGTTCAGGGCACTGATCGTGACATCCTGAGTGCGCAGATCGCCGAGCGCGCTGATGACGAACTGATCACACTTGAAATTGAGCTGGTCTTCCGCGCGCAGGCCAAAGCCGGAAGGTCGAACGAAACTGAGGTTGAAACGGCAATCCAGTCGCGCGGCGGAAATATCATCAGCCGGGCAAGGCTCGACGACATCGCTTATCACGCCCTTCTGGCGCGCCTGCCCGTAAACGCAATCCGCGCGATCATAGATCGCGCTCAGTCAAGCGTCGCGGGTCTCGATCCTGTTATGCATATCCGCCCGCAAAGCGTGGCGACAGCGTTGGATGTGGAAGATATGCTGCCCATTGGGGCAGTCGCACAGAGCGAAGAGCTTTCGCCCGATGCCATCCTGGCCTTGCTCGACGGAGTTCCTGTCGCGGCTCATCCGCTCTTGCGACAGCACTTGATCGTCGAAGACCTCTTTGGTTTGGAACCCGAAGCAATGGTGAACCAGCGTGTGCATGGCACCGCGATGGCCTCCCTTATCATTCATGGTGACCGCAATCGGCCTGAGGCACCGTTGCCCCGCCGTATTCACTGCATCCCAGTTCTCGGAGCCGCTGACGCGTTTCCGGAAGACAGGCTGATTGTCGATGTCATTTATCAGGCAATCCTACATATGCGGGAATCGGCGGAACCTACCGCTCGCCACGTCATCATCGTCAATTTGTCACTGGGAAATCGACATCGACAGTTTCAGGGCCAGATGTCGCCCTGGGCGAGGCTCCTTGATCGGCTTGCGTATAGGTTCGGGATTCTCTTTCTGGTCAGCGCAGGAAATATCATCAGGGATTTTGAAATCCCAGGTTACACGACAAGCGTAGATCTTGAGGGAGCAACGCCGGATGCCCGGTCGTCGGCGCTTATACAGGCGCTCGCGAATATTCAGGCAGATCGCCGATTGCTGGCTCCAGGGGAGACCGTCAACGGACTAACTATCGGTGCCAAGAATTCAGACTGCGTCTCGGCTGCGGATCGTGTGTTCGCGCGGACAAATGTTGATCCCTATCCCTGGCTGGATACATCAAATCCTTCCAGCGCACTGGGACCCGGCTTCGCTGGTTCCGTAAAGCCCGACATTCTAATGCCCGGTGCGCGAGAACATCTGCGCGTTACAGCCAGCGGCAGTGGAGCGGCGATCCGGGTTGCACCGGGTCGTCCGGGTCGGGGAGCCGGACTTAAGGTTGCCGCACCTCCGTCCAGTCAAGGATTGGAAGGCGCCGAGAGCTACACCAATGGCACGAGCGCTGCGACCTCTGTAGCATCGAGAACCGCACATCGGATCCATGATGCACTGGAAGCAGCATATGGCGAAGCATTTCTGTATCTGCCCCCACGAAACCGCGCGGTATTGCTAAAGGCGCTCCTGGTACACCCGGCCAGATGGCCGGACGCCACGGCGTCCTTCGTACGTCGACTCCTCGGGCCGCATGGCAGGGGGCAGGCCCCGAGGCAAAAAGACAATATTCGTCGGTTCGTCGGATATGGATCCGTCGACCCCGATGAGGCCGTCACATGTGCTGCGGATCGGGCGACGTTCTGGGCAACGGGTGAATTGGGCCCGGAGCAACGCTTGGCAGTTTCAGTGCCGATACCGGCTGCCTATGGAGGTAAAGCCATGCCGCATTCCTTGTCCGCAACCCTAGCATGGTTCACGCCGGTCCTCGCCGGGCGCCGATCCTATCGAACGGTAAGGATGAAGATCCTTGATCCTGACGACATCGACCGCCTTAGCGTAAAAGCGCATGGCGATCAGCCCGATCTAAACCAAACCAATCGCGGCAGCGTCTATACTCGCTCTTGGCGCGGCGATGGGGCCGCCGTTGTGGCGGCCGACATGAGTTTGCCCTTGTGGGTTCAGCGTGAGCCAGATCAAGGAACCCGCCTAGACGAGGCGGTCACCTTTGGCTTGGCCGTTACGATCACAATGCCCGGCGTGAACGAAATTTACGACCAAGTGCGTGATCGCTTGCGTGATCCGCAGCGCACACATGTCAGATAGCAGCGGAATATTGATGGCAGGTCCAGTGCCTTGAGCGCCACGCGTTGAGTAATTAACGACCTTTGCGAGACGCTGCGGGCGCCATGCCGCGCTGCAGCCTTCCAGTTCTTCGCGCATTATGTGTGTGTTTCGGCGTACAAAATTGACCCCTTAAGGAGGGTTATTGGCGTCCAATTTTGACCCCCCTGAAGTTCTATCCGCCCGTTCGCTTCGAGGCTGCAGCGCCGATCTAATGGCGTTCCATGTTCGCCATGGCGAGCAATTCCATCGCTCTGACCCGAAGTTCAGGTGGGCCGGACGCCGCGATTTCTGCCAGCCGCTTCATGACAGATTCGAAGTCCAAGAAGGTACCGACGTTTTCGCGCTTGAGGACGAAGTAGCGACCTCGGTCACTACTATCGACAGATGACACAAACATGCCTAGGGCACTGACTAGACCATCGTCAGTTTTGGTAACCAGGGCAAGGACGCTAGTAGGTCCGTCCTCATAGCCTGCCTGATGCTGTCCCTGACCGTGGTGTAGGTTCTGGCTGAGGTGGTCACCGGGGATGTTCGGTTAGGGTCTGGTTGCTTACGCCAACCCAGGACCGAGAGGACCACCGATGACCACCGACATGATGAACCTGCGCGACCTCGTCGAGAAGACCCCTGATGCCGATCTGCTACGCGAGATGATCGGCTTTGCCGCCGAACGGCTGATGGAGCTGGAGGTCGGCGCCGTGACTGGCGCGGCCTATGGCGAGAAGGATCCGGCGCGACGGGCGCAGCGCAACGGATACCGCGACAGGGATTGGGAGACGCGCGCCGGAACCGTCGAGCTGCGCATCCCGAAGCTTCGGAAAGGCAGCTACTTCCCCGGCTTCCTCGAGCCCCGGCGGATGGCCGAGAAGGCGCTGACCGCGGTGATCCAGGAGGCCTATGTCCAGGGCATCTCCACCCGCTCCGTCGACGATCTGGTCAAGGCCATGGGCATGTCGGGGATCAGCAAGAGCCAGGTCTCGCGGCTCTGCGAAGAGATCGATGGCAAGGTGAAGGCGTTCCTCACCCGCCCGCTCGAAGGCGATTGGCCCTACCTCTGGATCGATGCCACCTACCTCAAGGTTCGGCGCGGCGGGCGGATCGTCTCGGTGGCCGTCATCATCGCCATCGGTGTGAACACGGACGGACGGCGCGAGGTTCTGGGCCTGGAGATCGGCACATCCGAGGCCGAACCGATCTGGACGGAGTTCCTGCGCAAGCTGACCCGCCGGGGGCTGCGCGGGGTCAAGCTGGTCATCAGCGACGCCCATGAAGACATCAAGGCCGCCGTCGCGAAGGTTCTCAGCGCCACCTGGCAGCGCTGCCGCGTCCACTTCCAGCGCAACGCCTTGGCACATGCCGGAAAGAGCGGGCGCAGGGTGGTCTCCGCCTTTATCGCCACAGCCTTCGCCCAGGACACCGCCGAGGCCGCCAGCACCCAGTGGCGTGCCGTGGCCGACCAGATCCGGCCCAAGGTGCCCAAGCTGGCCGCGCTGATGGATGACGCCGAGCACGACGTGCTGGCCTACATGTCCTTCCCGAAGGAACATCGGGCCAAGCTGCACTCGACGAACCCGATCGAGCGGCTGAACGGCGAGATCAAGCGTCGCACAGACGTCGTCGGCATCTTTCCGAACGACGACGCCATCGTCCGCCTCGTCGGTGCCTTGCTTCTCGAACAGAATGATGAGTGGGCCGTCCAGCGCGCCCGCTACATGACACTGGAAACCATCGCACCGATGGGCGAAAATACCGTCATCAGTCTGCCCGCTGCGGCATCCTGATCAACCTGGCCCGCGCCGAGCATCACGGTGACGATCAGCGCCAGCTACACCACTCCACAGGACAGCATCGCCTGCCTGACGCCAAGCGAAAAAGACTTATCGGACGAGGCGTATCTATCATCGTCGTGAGGTCGGTCGAGCGATAGTGGTCGATCATGATCTGGTACGCGGCCTCGAACTCATTTTCGGATAACCACCAATCTTCGCGTCGCTTCTCCTATTCCCCGTACTTACCGTGCGCGAACGTTTCTCGGCGCAAAATGGAGGTCAACCAGCCAAGCGCCCGCCCTTCTGCGAAGAACTGCTTGTTGATGACTTCGCGTTCATCCTTGGCCATATGGGCGTAAAGGATGGGAACCAAACGATCCACGCGATCCCAACTATCTACGATAAAACTCTCTTCGCCGGGGTTCAGGCAATAGGCATCGTTCATGACGTGCCCAAGGCCGAGTAGAAGATTTCGGGCTCTTTGGCTGGTCCAAAGCCTTCCTCGAGCTCTCGAAGTCGCTCAAGTAAGATTTCCGTTTTCCGCAGCGATCCAAGCGCCTTTTGGTGATGGAGGTCCAAGAGAAACTGAGCCGTTGGGTCCGGGCCAGCATCGACCACTGCCCAGAAAATATCGAATTCCGACTGGGTAATCGCATGAGTAGGCCTAATAAGACTGAAATACAGCCGGTAATGGTCTGGGTTGGCTAAGCGATGGCCATCGACCTCCCGCTGGCGGGTCGACCGATCCACCTTCTGGTAGATTTCTATGTGCCCCCAGATCCAGCTGTGGATGTGATGCGCCTTGATCTCTTCCCAGAGGTCGCTGGCAAATCCGGCGCTAAGAGCGCGATCCTGATCGCGGCCAATCTCGCGGGCCGGGTGAATAAGTTGCCGCACCGGCAGGTGCTGGGTCATCACGATCGTTGCGCTGGGATAGAGCTGCGCCAAGGCCTCGAACACCGCCGCCTTCTGTTCCGCGTGCAAGGCCAACATATCGGCCCCGGTAAAGCGTCGACCGGGCGCGGTGCGTATGGCGTGATAGTCGTTGAGCAGGCGCGGCACCACGGTCCGGGCGAGAGCCTCCAGCCCGGGATAAAGCCGGAAGTCGGTCCACAGCGTGGCGCCGATGATCCGCACTCCGGCAAGTTCCGTCACCGCCCCATGCAGGACGCGAATGTCGAGCCCCTCGGCCTTCAGGGCCGCGAGTTGGTGGGCCTCCTCGGCGAGGAGGTCTGACCAGACGGAGCCAGAGGCCTCATGATTGCCCCAGATCAGGACGACCGGGCAGTCATACTTGCGGGCGGATGCCGCCAGAATGTCGAGATGGCGTCCGCGCGTATGGGTGTCGCCACCGATCAGCACGCCGTCGACAGGTGCGCTCGGGTCCGGAAGGTCAAAGCCCTCCCATAATTCGTCATGCAGATCGCTCCAGACCAGAAACCGCGCCATGCCATCCGTTCACAGGGCAAGTTCTGTGACGATGCCGGACGTCGCCAGCGCGGACAACATCACATCGACCCGGGTCACGCCCAGCTCTTCGGCCCGGCGCATGACCTCAATCTGCACGCTCATCGGGACATGCAGCTCCATCACCGACTCGAAGTCACTCTCCGGGTTCGCCCACAGGAATTCCAGCCAGGTGGTCATGCTCTGAGTCCGGTCTGGCGCTGTATTCATAGCTTGATGTCCGAGGCTTGGGGCTGGGCGTTCAGCTTTTCATCGATCTGGGCATTCGCGGCGCTGCGGTCCTGCTCGACCAGATTGTAATCGGTCATGGGGCTGTCCTGGCGCCGCATCTTGCAACTTGAGCCCGAGGCCCTGCAGGATCTGGCCGATCTCACCGGGGCGGATCCGGACGACTTCGCAGCACACAGCTGCATGCCAACGGGCGCGGGCGGCTTCCAGTTCAGAGGCCGCGATCTCCCCCGAGCCTTTCTCGACCGCTCCACACTGAAGCTCTGCCCGCGCTGCGTGCAGGCTGACATTGTGGATCATCGTCGAACCGGCGGTCGGGCAGAATGGCAGATTGATCTGCTCAATGTCTGTCCGGTCCATGGCGTTCTGTTCCAAGCGCTGACACTGCCGGACTATCCGCGCTGCCCGCATGACTTTGCGGGCAGGATGGCCGAGGGGGCATTGTTGGTGCAAGCAGGGCCACAGGCTTGGCGCTTTGCGCGTTACCTGTCTGATCGTCTCCTTCGGCCTTCCCATGGTGAAACCTCCGCGTGGCTGGATGCCCTGCCGATCGATGTCGCCGCGCGGCTGTGCGAGAATGCCGGCATTCTGATGCTGCACGGCCCAGCCGCGCAACTGAAGGCCTTGGATCGCGAAGCCCGCGTCCAAGCTAATGCCACAGGCTTTGCCATCTGTGCCAACGGCCCGGAGGCACTGAGAGACGCCTATGACGGCATCCGCCACCAGTCCTCCAGCGACAGAGGGGGTTCTACACCGACTTCGGCTTCTATACCCGCTGGCTGCAACGCCTGTCGCAGCCGGACCGTCACCGTCCGGTCCTCGATCACTTCCGGACCTTCGTGCTGGAGAGCTACCCTCTCACGCCGGGGCAGGAGGTGTTGGGGAAGCCCCGCACCGAGCAGCGCTGGTTCTCTTGGGCCGATTTGGGGCGCAGGCACGGGCTGAGCACCGGGCGCATTGCCCGCTTCCAGAATGCCAAGGGCCTGAGAGGGAACGATCTACGGCGGGTGGCGCCCGGTCAGCATGAAGACGAGTTGACCGCCCTGGCATCGGGTCTTGATCGCAAGCAGGCCGCTCGGCGCCTGAACCTTCATCCCTCGGCCATCGACCGTTTTGCCGAGGTCGGGGTCCTGCGGCATGCCATCGCCCTGCCGCAGATGGACAGGCTGTTCCTAGGGCGCGATCTCGACCGGTTCATGGCTTCGATCTTCGACAGGGCGATGGTTGTGGACTACGAGCAAGAGGGGGGCGTTTCCCCTGCACAGCATCGCCAACAAGGCCAAGTTGCAACATGCTGATCTGCTGCGTGCCGTCCAGAACGGCCGATTGAAAGCTGCCTGGCGGCTGCGCCACCTCGACGGCCTGCCTGCCCTCAGACTGGATCTGGCTGAGGTCAAGTCGGCCTTCGAGGCGCCGCCGCTCACTGGCCTCACACGAACCGATCTGAACAAACGACTGCATATCAACTGCTCGACCGTCAGCCTTTTACTATCCCGGCGCATGATCGACAGCACGCGGGCCACCAATCCCCGCACCCGCCAGAGCCTGTCGCTGATCGCCCCCGAGGCGGTGGATCGCTTCATCGCGACCTACCTGCCGCTCGGCCTAATGGCCCATGATCTTGGCACGCAGGCAAAACATGTCTCCGCCCGGCTCGACAAGGCCGAGGTCCGGCCCATTCCTTTGCCGGACCGCTGTAGCATGATCTATATTCGCGCAGAGGCCGCGCCCGTCATCGCGATCTAAAACCGAAGCATCGCAGAACTGCGCCCCGTCGATCCCATCGGCGGGGCTTTCTCATGACCGCAAAACGCTCTCAACGCCCCGACAAAAGAGGGTTGAGTTAATCTCGCATGCGGTTTGAGATAATCTCAGCGTCGTTTGCGATACTTACCCGTGTCGCCTGACAATCTGAAAAGTGGTGAGCCCGACAGGATTCGAACCTGTGACCCACTGATTAAAAGTCAGTTGCTCTACCAACTGAGCTACGGGCCCACGCCGCGGCTGGCTAAGGCAAGGCGCCTTTGGCGTCAAGCCCTTAATGCCGCGGTTTCTTAAGGGATGTGTGGTGAGCCGTGGAGGGTTCGAACCTCCGACAAGCTGATTAAGAGTCAGCTGCTCTACCAACTGAGCTAACGGCCCACACACGGGTGCCTTTAAGGGGGCTTGCGGCGGGGGTCAAGGGCTATCGACACCGGCTGGAAATCTGCAGGGTCCAGGCGTATATGCGGGGGATGACGCACGCATCCCCCACAGATCTGCCCTTTCTCAAGATGCACGGGGCCGGAAACGACTTTGTCGTGATTGATTCGCGCGGCCGGGCGGCGGTGACGACGGCAGCGCTGGCACGCGCGGTGGGGGACAGGAACCGCGGCGTCGGCTTTGACCAGCTTGCCGAGATTCGCGACGCGGACGATGCCGATTTCGCGCTGGACTTCTGGAACAACGATGGCAGCCGCGCGGGGGCCTGTGGCAATGCCACCCGCTGCGTGGCCGATCATGTGATGCGCGGGCTGGGCAAGGGTGCCGTCACCTTGCGCACCAGCCGTGGCCTGCTGCGCGCCGAGCGGCTGGCCGACGGGCGGGTGAATGTGAACATGGGCCATCCGCAGCGCCTGTGGCAGGCGGTGCCGCTGGCGCAGGTGGCGGATATGCTGCACCTGCCCCTGCCCGGTGATCCGGTGGCCCTTGGCATGGGTAATCCGCATTGCGTGATGTTCGTCGCGGATGCCGAGGTGGTGGATCTTGCGGCAAAGGGCCCGGTCTACGAACACGATCCGCTGTTCCCCCAGCGGACGAATGTCGAATTTGCCAGCGTGATCGGGCCTGACCGGCTGCGGATGCGGGTCTGGGAGCGCGGGGCCGGCATCACGCTGGCCTGCGGGTCTGGCGCCTGTGCCACGGCGGTGGCGGCGCATCTGCGGGGTCTGACCGGACGGCGGGTGGTGCTGGAACTGGATGGCGGCACGCTGGTGGTTGACTGGCGCGAGGATGGCGTCTGGCTGACCGGGCCTGTGACCTATGTCTTCGAAGGCCGGTTTTCGGCCGGTTTTCTTGCGGCGCTGTCATGAAGCCGCCGGTTTTCGCCACGCTGGGCTGCCGTCTGAATGCCTATGAGACGGAGGCGATGAAGGAACTTGCCATGGCGGCGGGGCTGGATGGGGCGGTGGTGGTGAACACCTGTGCCGTGACATCCGAGGCGGTGCGCAAGGCCAAGCAGGAAATCCGCCGTCTGGCGCGCGAAAACCCCGGTGCGGCGGTCATCGTCACCGGATGCGCGGCGCAGACCGAGCCTGAGACCTTTGCGGCGATGCCCGAGGTGACGCGGGTCATCGGCAACCACGAAAAGATGCAGGCGGAAACCTGGACCGGGCTGGCCGCGCCGGTTGATCTGATTGGCGTGACCGAGAAGGTTCAGGTCAACGACATCATGTCGGTCAGGGAAACCGCCGGCCACCTGATTGACGGGTTCGGCCGGGTGCGGGCCTATGTCCAGGTACAGAACGGCTGCGACCACCGCTGCACCTTCTGCATCATTCCCTATGGCCGCGGCAATTCCCGCTCGGTGCCGGCAGGGGTTGTGGTCGAACAGATCCGGCGGCTGGTGGACAAGGGGTTTCTTGAAGTTGTCCTGACCGGGGTGGATCTGACAAGCTGGGGCGCCGATCTGCCCGGAACACCACGGCTGGGTGATCTGGTGATGCGCATCCTGCGGCTGGTGCCGGATCTGGCGCGGCTGCGGATCAGCTCGATCGACAGCATCGAGGCGGACGAGAATCTGATGCTTGCCATCGCCACCGAACCGAGGCTGATGCCGCATCTGCATCTGAGCCTGCAATCGGGCGATGACATGATCCTGAAACGGATGAAGCGCCGCCATCTGCGCGACGACGCGATCCGGTTCTGCGAAGAGGCCCGCCGCCTGCGCCCTGACATGGTTTTCGGGGCCGACATCATTGCCGGTTTCCCGACCGAAACCGAGGCGATGTTCGACAATTCATTGAAACTGGTCGAAGACTGCGACCTGACCTTCCTGCACGTCTTTCCCTACAGCGCCCGCAAGGGCACCCCGGCGGCACGGATGCCGGCGGTGAAGGGGCCGGAGGTGCGCGAGCGGGCGGCACGGTTGCGGGGGGCGGGCGATCTGGCGCTGGCCCGGCATCTGGCGGCACAGGTCGGGCAGGTGCATCGGGTGCTGACCGAGACGCCGTGGATGGGCCGGACCGAACAGTTCACCGAAGTCAGCTTTGCCGAAGATCAGCCCGAGGGCCGGATCGTGACGGCGCGGATGACGGGGGTGAAAGACGGGCGGCTGACTGCAGTGCCGGTCTGATGGTGATCTTGCCGGTGCGCCGCCCCTCTGCCAGCCTGAGCGGAGCGGTTCAGCGGCGGAGACCACGACCATGAACGGAGAGATGACGCAAAAGGTGCATGACGCGGCTTGTCACTGTGGAACCGTGCGCTTCCGGGTCCGGCTGGCTGATGGGTTCGACAGCCGGCGCCGTTGCACCTGTTCGTATTGCCGAATGCGGGGGGCCGTCGCGGTTTCGGCGCGGCTGGACGACATCGAGTTTCTGGCCGGCGCGGAAAACCTGACGCTTTACCAGTTCAACACCCGCACGGCGAAGCACTACTTCTGCAAGACCTGCGGTATCTACACCCACCACCAGCGGCGGTCCGACCCCAGCCAGTTCGGCATCAACGCTGCCTGTCTGGCCGGGGTCAGCCCGTTCGATTTTGCCGAGGTGCCGGTGATGGATGGCGTGTCGCACCCGGCCGACTCTGGCGGCAGCGCCAGGGTGGCCGGCATCCTGCGCTATGAACCGCAGCCCGACTGACGGACGGATCAGCGACGAATGGTGTCGCCAAGGTCCAGCGTCGGCTCCAGCTCGATGATCTCGGGCGCGCCCGGTGACCGCTTGCCGGCAATGATCTCGGCCGCGCGGCGGCCGATTTCCAGCCGGCAGGCATCCATCGTGGCCAACTTGCGCGGCAGGCCGTCCAGCAGTTCCATCCCGTTGAAGCCCGCAAGGCCCAGTTTGCCGGGCACGTCGATGCCATGGTCAAGGCACCACAGCAGGCCGCCGGCGCCGATCATGTCATTCGAGTAGTAGAGGAAATCGACATCCGGGCTGCGTTTCAGCAGCGCCTCGGTCATTTCGCGGCCCTTCAGCAGCGATGACCCGCCGGTGTAATATTCGCGGTCAACGATCGACAGGCCGGCGCGGGACAGCACCTCCTGGAACCCGTCCAGCCGTTTGCGGGCGCGGTGGTCGGCCACGGGCATATGGGTGCCCAGAAAAGCGATGCGGCGATAACCGGCGCCGATGATCGCCTCGGCCATCTTGCGGCCGGCGCGGTAATGCGAAATGCCCACGGCCGAGACGACCGGCGTGCCGTCGGTATCCATGATCTCGACCACCGGAATTCCGGCCTGGGCCAGCATCGCGCGCGAGGCGTCGGAATGTTCCACCCCGGCCAGGATGATGCCCGAAGGCCGCCAGGACAGCATTTCGTAGATCACCCGCTCTTCCCGGTCGGCGTCATAGTTCGACACGCCGACCACGGGCTGCAGGCCGGTGTCTTCCAGCACCTCGGAGATACCGGTCATCACCTCGGGGAAAACCATGTTCGACAGCGAGGGGATGATCACGCCGACAAGGTTGACCCGCTGGCTGGCCAGCGCGCCGGCAATCTTGTTCGGCACATAGCCAAGCGAACGCGCCGCTTCCAGCACCCGTTCGCGCGTGGTGTCGGACACGTCACCGCGGTTGCGAAGAACCCGGCTGACGGTCATCTCGCTGACGCCCGAGGCTTCTGAAACATCGCGTAGCGTCAGCGGACGGCGGGGATCTGGCGGCGGCTTTGACACTGGACCTGGCTTCCGAAAGGGCACTGGAATCTTGTTAGCGCCAAAGGAAGGCCTTGTCCAAGGTGCAATCCTTTGCTACCGATAGCGCTAACGGCACCCGCGCCGGCGATACCCCTGCGTCCGCAAGCTCTCAGACGGTGGCGCAAGGGAAAAATGAGGGGGAGTGGTGGGCCAAAAATCGCTCCCCCTTACCATTTCAGGCAAAATTCATCGCGGGCCAATGCGGCAGAGTTGCCTTGCCGTGGCAGTTTGTGCATTGAAGGCGGCGGCGGCCCCGTAGCTCAACGGATAGAGCGTCCCCCTCCTAAGGGGAAGGTTGCAGGTTCAAGTCCTGCCGGGGTCACCAGATAGCCTGTCAGTGCTGGTGTGGGGGAAGGGTCTGCCGGGCAAGGGGCCACCTTCCGCCAGACCTGGACACGGCCCTGGCAAGAAAAGGACGCCTGAATGCACCTGGTCAACCGCACCTTCGACGAACTTGCCCCGGGCGATGTGGCCGAGATGCGGCGGCTGATCACGGCGGATGATGCCTATATCTTCGCCGTCGCCTCGGGCAATCACAACCCGATGCACTTGACCGACAGCGATCTGGACGGCGATGGCCAGACCGAGCGTGTCGTGCCGGGCATGTTGGTGGCCTC
This sequence comes from Fuscovulum blasticum DSM 2131, assembly GCF_003034965.1. GTDB lineage: Bacteria > Pseudomonadota > Alphaproteobacteria > Rhodobacterales > Rhodobacteraceae > Pseudogemmobacter > Pseudogemmobacter blasticus. The sequence continues at coordinate 34,975 of NZ_PZKE01000007.1, forward strand.
GCTGATCTCGGCGGTTCTGGGGATGAAACTGCCCGGCCCGGGAACGCTGTATCGCCGGCAGGTGCTGGATTTCCATGCCCGCGTTCATGCCGGTGAAGAGATGATTACCCGGGTCGAGGTGCTGGAGAAACTGGCGGATGGCGCGGTTCGGCTGGCCACATCGGTCAGGCGCGCGGGCGATGGCGTGCCCGTGCTGACTGGCGAAGCCGTGGTTCAGGCCCCGTCCGAAAAGTTTGACCATGACGGGATCGAGGTTCCGGGCCTGATCGTGGAACGCCACCGTCATTTCGAGGCGCTTCTGGCCCGTGCCCGCCCCTTGCCTGCGCTGCCAACCGCCGTGGTCTGTCCGGACGATCCGAATTCGTTGCAGGGGGCGTTGCTGGCGGCTGAGGAGGGGATCATCACCCCGGTGCTGATTGGCCGGGCCGCGGCAATTCAGGCCGTGGCGCAGGAGACGGGCGCCGATCTGACCGGGGTCGAGATCGTGGATGTTGCCGAAGACACGGCCGCGGCGGCAATGGCCTGCGCGATGGTGCGCGAAGGGCGCGTGGCGGCGGTGATGAAGGGGCACCTGCACACCGACGATCTGCTGCGCCCCATGCTGGACAAGGATCTTGGGCTGCGGGTCGGACGCAGGTTTACCCATGTCTTCGTGATGGATGTTCCCGGCCAGCCCGAACCCGTGATGGTGACCGATGCGGCGATCAACATCGCCCCCGATCTGACAACCAAGGTCGACATCTGCCAGAACGCCATTGATCTGGCACTTTCGCTGGGGATGGAGCCGCGCGTTGGTGTGCTGTCGGCGGTTGAGACGGTGAACCCGGCGATCCAGTCCTCGATCGACGCGGCGCTGCTGTCCAAGATGGCGGATCGCGGCCAGATCACCGGCGGGCTGGTCGAAGGGCCACTGGCCATGGACAACGCGGTGGACATCGGGGCGGCGCGGACCAAGGGGCTGAAGGGGGGCGTCGCCGGCCGGGCGAACATCCTGGTGGTGCCGGGCCTGGATGCGGGCAACATGCTGGCCAAGCAACTGGCCTTCATGAGCCATGCCGAAGGCGCCGGTCTGGTCCTGGGCGCGCGCGTGCCGGTTATCCTGAACTCGCGCTCGGACAGCCCGATGTCTCGGCTGGCCTCCTGCGCGGTGGCGGCCATCCATCACTTTGCGCAGCAGGGCAAGCGGCGGTGATCGGGCAGCGCGCGCTGAACCTCAGGATGCGGCTTGCAGGGCGGCAACCAGGTCTGTGACCGGCAGAACGACCGGATTGCCCCGCATTGAGGAACTGGCGCGGGCCGCTTCGGCCACTTCCAAGTGCCGGGCGGGGGCAAGGCCCTGTGCGGCAAGCCCCGGCAGGCCGGCGGCCCGCACCCATGCGCCAAGGGTTTCGGGCGCGGCATCCGCCGCCCCGACAAGGGCGTCGGCAATCCAGCCAAAAACCAGATCAAGCCGGCGGGCGGTGTCGCCGGTCGCATGGCGGCGGTTGAGCCGCATGATCGCCGGCAGCAGCGCCCCGCAGATGGCGCCATGCGGGGCAGGGGTGAACCCTCCGATCACGCCCGCCAGCCCGTGAACCGCGCCAAGACCGGCGTTGGTCAAGGCAAGCCCCCCGGTCAGGCTGACCCAGGCCAGCGCGTCCCGCGCCTGCGGATCTTCGGTTTCCATCAGCCGGACCAAGGCGGCCACCCCCTGACCAATGGCAGGGGCCGTGATGGCATCGGTAAAGGCATTGGCCTTGCAGGACACATAGGGTTCAATGACCTGCGTGATCGCATCCAGCCCCGAGGCCAGCGTGATGCTGCGCGGGGTGTGGTCCGTCAGGCCCGGGTCAATGATTGCCAGCCGGGCCAGCATCCGGTCATCGCGCAGCGAAACCTTCCGGCCATGGTCAGGCAGGCCGATAACCGCGTTGCGCGTTACCTCGGCCCCCGTTCCGGCGGTGGTGGGCAGGGCGATGAACGGCAGCGGCGGCGCGGCAAGCGGCAGCGCCTGCCCGACGATTTCAAGATGCGGCACCGGGCCGCCCGGCGCGGGAACAAGGGCGGCCAGAGCCTTGCCCAGATCCAGCGCCGCCCCGCCGCCGATGGCGGCCACCCACAGCGGCCGGAACGGGCGGCTTGCTTGCAGGGCGTCCTCAAGCAGGGCAAGTGTGGGTTCCTGTCCGCAGGGCAGGGCAAGGATCTCGGCCCCCTCGGCCCGAAGCCCGTCCATCAGCCAGGCCGCGCGGGCGGGGTTCGCGCCATGCACGATCAGCCCGCGCCCGCCAAAGGCGCGAATGGCGGCGGGTGCCTTGGCGGCCTCGCCCCGGCCGAACAGGATGCGGCCCGGGGCGATGATCGAAAAGGGTGTCATACCGTCATGGTGGCCGCGACGGCCCGGCCCCAACGGGCATATTTCGCATCGCGGGTTTCCGGTGCCATTTCCGGGGTGAAGCGGCGGTCCAGTGCCCAGGATTTCTGGAATTCTTCGGGCCTGGCACAAAGCCCGGCTTGCAGGCCGGCAAGGTAAGCAGCCCCAAGGGCGGTGGTTTCCGTCACCACGGGCCGATCAACCGGCGCGCCAAGAATGTCTGACAGGAACTGCATGGCCCAGTCCGACGCGCTCATCCCGCCATCGACGCGCAGGATGCCGTCGGGGGCTGCCCCCCAATCGGAGCGCATCGCTTCCAGCAGGTCGCGGGTCTGGTAGCCCACGCTTTCCAGTGCGGCCCGGGCCAGTTCGGCGGGGCCCGAGTTGCGGGTCAGGCCATAGATCGCCCCCCGGCAATCGGGCCGCCAATAGGGCGCCCCAAGCCCGGTGAAAGCCGGCACAAGCACCACGTTCAGCGCCGGGTCGGCGGCTTCGGCAAGCGGCTGGGTTTCCTTCGCCTCACGGATGATCTTCAGCCCGTCGCGCAGCCATTGCACCACGGCCCCCGCGATGAAGATTGACCCTTCCAGCGCATAGGTCGTCTGCCCCTCCAGCCGGTAGGCGATGGTCGTCAGCAGGCGGTTTTTTCGACGGGACCAGATCGCCGCCGGTGTTCAGCAGCGCAAAGCAGCCGGTGCCGTAGGTTGATTTCATCATGCCGGGGGCAAAGCAGGCCTGGCCGATGGTGGCGGCCTGCTGGTCGCCGGCGACACCGAGAATGGGGATTTCACGCCCGAACAGATCAGGCCGTGTGGTGCCGTAGCTGGCCGCGCAATCACGCACCTCGGGCAGAAGGGCCATGGGAATATCCAGCAGGCCGCAGATTTCGGCATCCCAGGTGTTGGTGGCGATGTTGAACAGCAGGGTGCGGGCGGCATTGGTGGCGTCGGTCGCATGGGTCTTGCCGCCGGTCAGGTTCCAGATCAGCCAGCTATCCACCGTGCCAAAGGCCAGTTCGCCGCGGCTTGCCCGCGCGCGGGCATCGGGGATGCTGTCCAGCAGCCACTTCAGCTTGGTGCCCGAGAAATAGGGGTCAAGCAGCAGGCCGGTGCGGGCGGTGATCATCGGCTCGTGCCCGGCGTCCTTGAGCGCGCTGCACAGCGGGGCGGTGCGGCGGTCCTGCCAGACAATGGCTGGGGCCAGCGGCTGGCCGGTGGCGCGGTCCCACAGCATCGTGGTCTCGCGCTGGTTGGTGATGCCGATGGCGGCGATCCGGGTCGCCTTGATGCCCGCCTTTTCAATGACCGCGCGGGCGGTAGCGGCAACGGTTGACCACAGATCGGCGGGGTCATGCTCGACCCAGCCGGGCTGCGGGTAGGATTGGCGGAATTCTTCCTGTGCCGTGGCAACGGGGCGCAGCACGGCATCGAACAGGATGGCGCGCGATGAGGTGGTGCCCTGGTCGATGGCAAGAATGTAGGACATTGCGGCAGGCCTTTGCAGCGGGTGCCCGGTGCGGGGCAAGGGGCGGGCGGCCCGATTGGGCCGCCCGTCCGGTTCGGTTTACTGCCAGGACTTGATCAGCTCGTCATAGCTGATGGTTTCCGGCTTGGGATCTTCGTTCTCAAGCTTGGCCACCGGCGCGCCGGGGGCATCCAGCCAGATCTGCGCATCCTGCTCTTCGTTCATCTTCGGGCCGATGTCGCCCTGAACTCCGGCACGTTCCAGACGTTCCAGCACCTTTTCCTGCTCGGCGCACAGGGCATCAAGCGCCTCTTGCGGGGTCTTGGCCCCCGACATGGCGTCGCCGATGTTCTGCCACCAAAGCTGGGCCAGCTTCGGATAGTCCGGGATGTTGGTGCCCGTGGGCGACCAGGCCACCCGCGCGGGCGAGCGATAGAATTCCACCAGACCGCCCAGTTTCGGGGCGCGTTCGGTGAAGCTCTTGTCCTGGATCGTCGACTCGCGGATGAAGGTCAGGCCGACGTGGCTTTTCTTCACGTCCACCGTCTTCGAGGTCACGAACTGCGCGTAAAGCCAGGCGGCTTGCGCGCGGTCGACCGGGGTCGACTTCATCAGCGTCCAGGAACCCACGTCCTGATAGCCGATCTTGGTGCCTTCGCTCCAATAGGCGCCATGCGGCGAGGGGGCCATGCGCCACTTGGGCGTGCCGTCCTCGTTCATCACCGGCAGGCCGGGCTTGACCATGTCGGCGGTGAAGGCGGTGTACCAGAACATCTGCTGGGCGATGTTGCCCTGCGCGGGCACGGGGCCGGCCTCGCCAAAGGTCATACCCTGCGCTTCGGGCGGTGTGTACTTCTTCAGCCAGTCAATCGCCTTGGTCACGGCATAGACCGCGGCCGCATCGTTGGTTGCCCCGCCACGCGCCACGCAAGACCCGACGGGACGGCTGTTTTCATCGACGCGGATGCCCCATTCATCGACCGGCAGACCGTTCGGATCGCCCTTGTCGCCCATGCCGGCCATCGACATCCAGGCATCGGTGTAGCGCCAGCCCAGCGAGGGGTCTTTCTTGCCATAGTCCATGTTGCCATAGACGCCGGTCGCCGGCCCGCCCATGTAAGACATGTCACGGCCGGTGAAGAACTCGGCGATGTCCTCATAGGCCGACCAGTTGACCGGAACCCCCAGGTCATAACCATACTTGGCCTTGAAGTCGTCCTTGGTCTTCTGGTCGCTGAACCAGTCGTAGCGGAACCAGTACAGGTTGGCGAACTGCTGGTCGGGCAGTTGATACAGCTTGCCATCGGGGGCGGTGGTGAACTTGGCCCCGATGAAATCGGCAAGGTCAAGGTTGGGGTTGGTCACGGCCGCGCCTTCGCCGGCCATCCAGTCGGTCAGGTTGCGCGCCTGCTGATAGCGCCAGTGGGTGCCGATCAGGTCGCTGTCGTTGATATAGGCGTCATAGATGTTCTCGCCCGACTGCATCTGCGTCTGCAACTTTTCCACCACGTCGCCTTCGCCGATCAGATCGTGGGTGATCTTGATGCCGGTGATGGCGGTGAAGGCCGGTGCCAGCACCTTGGATTCGTATTCATGCGTGGTGATGGTTTCCGAGACGACCTTGATTTCCATGCCCGCATAGGGCTTGGCCGCGTCGATGAACCACTGCATCTCGGCTTCCTGATCGGCGCGGCTCAGCGTCGAGAGGTCGCCGATTTCGGCATCGAGAAAGGCCTTGGCGGCCTCCATGTCTGCCCAGGCCGGCAGGCCCGTGGCCATGAGCGCGAGCGCCATGGCGGTTGCGGTTGCGCGAAGTCTCATCGTGTTCCTCCCATTGAACAGATTTGGTTCGTGTCGGACCGGCGGCAGGCTCCTCATCCCGCCGCCCGCCAGCGTTGTTCCTTGCTACACCAGCCAGAACACCACTATGGCATAGCCAAGGCAGATCAGCATCGGCGGCCAGCCCAGGCTGCCGATGAAGTAAAGCCAGATCAGATGGATCAAGGCCGACCCGAGCAGCGTGATGAACAGCCGGTCGCCCCGGGTGGTTTCGATCCGCAGAATCCCGACACGGGGCGTTTCGGGCCAGCGGATGGCAAGCAATGTCATCACGATCAGCAGGCAGGCAATCACCCAGAAAAACAGGGCAATCGGAAAGGTCCAGGCCATCCAGCCGCCGGGGATCAGTGGGGCAACCCAGTCTTTCGCGCCGTCCTTGACCGGCACGGCCCAGCACAGGGCGGCCAGAACCGCGCCCATCACGGCGGCAAGGGCGGCGTAGATCGTGGCCCAGCGGGATGCGGTCATCATCACACCCTCCCCAGGGCAAAGCCCTTGGCAATGTAGTTGCGGACAAACCAGATCACCAAGGCACCCGGCACGATGGTCAGCACCCCGGCGGCGGCCAGAACGCCCCAGTCCATGCCGCTGGCCGAAACCGTCCGGGTCATGGTGGCGGCAATGGGCTTGGCGTTGACGCTGGTCAGCGTGCGCGACAACAGCAGTTCCACCCATGAGAACATGAAGCAGAAGAAGGCGGCGACACCGATGCCGCTGGCGATGAGCGGCATGAAGATCTTGATGAAGAAGCGCGGGAAGGAATAGCCGTCGATATAGGCGGTCTCGTCAATCTCCTTGGGCACGCCGCGCATGAAGCCTTCCAGAATCCACACCGCCAGCGGCACGTTGAACAGGCAATGCGCCAGCGCCACCGCGATATGGGTGTCGAACAGGCCGACGCTGGAATAAAGCTGGAAGAACGGCAGGGCAAAGACTGCGGGCGGCGCCATGCGGTTGGTCAGCAGCCAGAAGAACAGGTGCTTGTCGCCCATGAACGTATAGCGGCTGAAGGCATAGGCCGCCGGCAGGGCAACCGTCAGCGAGATGACCACGTTCATCGTGACGTAGATGATCGAGTTCACATAGCCCATGTACCAGCTTGGGTCGGTCAGGATCACCACATAGTTGCGCAGCGTGAAGCTGTTCGGGAACAGCGTGAAGGTCGAGGTGATCTCGGTGTTGGTCTTGAAGCTCATGTTCACAAGCCAGTAGATCGGCACCAGCAGGAACAGCAGATACAGCGTCATCACCAGGGCAGAGCCACGCAGCCGCATTACTTGCCCTCCTCTTTGTCAAGATTGGTCATCACGGTGTAGAACACCCAGCTCACCAGCAGGATCACCAGGAAATACATCAGCGAGAAGGCGGCGGCGGGACCAAGGTCGAACTGCCCGATGGCCATCTTCACAAGGTCGATCGACAGGAAGGTGGTCGAATTGCCGGGGCCGCCGCCGGTCACGACGAAGGGTTCGGTATAGATCATGAAGCTGTCCATGAAGCGCAGCAGGATGGCGATCAGCAGCACCCCCGCCATCTTGGGCAGCTCGATATAGCGGAACACGCTCCACCGGCTGGCCTGATCCACGCGCGCGGCCTGATAATAGGCGTTCGGAATGGATTGCAGGCCGGCATAGCACAGCAGTGCGACAAGGCTGGTCCAGTGCCAGACATCCATCACGATGACGGTGATCCAGGCATCCAGCGGGTCGTTGGTATAGTTGTAGTCGATGCCGATCTTGGACAGGTAGTGGCCAAGAAGGCCGATGTCGACGCGCCCGAAGATCTGCCAGATCGTCCCCACCACGTTGAACGGAATCAGCAGCGGCAGCGACATGAGGACAAGACAGACCGAGGCCCAAAACCCCTTTTTCGGCATGTTCAACGCAATGTAAATGCCCAGGGGCACCTCGATCGCAAGGATGATGGCCGAGAACAGGATCTGCCGGCCCAGGGCTTCGTGCAGCCGCGAGGAGGTAACCATTTCCTCGAACCACTCAAGCCCCACCAGGAAGAATTCATTATTCCCGAAGGTGTCGTTGACCGAATAGTTCACGACGGTCATCAACGGGATGATGGCCGAGAAGGCCACGATCACCAGCACCGGCAGGACAAGGAACCACGCCTTGTTGTTCTGGGTCTTGTCCATCAGGCGGCCCCCCCTTCGACGCGCCAGTCGTCGGCATAGACATTGATGCGGTCCGGCGTGAACCGGACATGGGTCAGCGTGGTATCGACGGCCATGCCTTCCGGCGCGATCACGTTGACCGAAGTGCCGGCCACCTCGCCTCTGATGATGCGGTGGCGGCCCACGTCCTCGACCCGGCGGATGGTGATGGGCAGCCCGTCGCCCCGGGTCAGAACGGCGTATTCGGGCCGGATGCCGATCTGCGACTTGCCCGCAATCGGCGCATAGCTGGCGCCCAGCGGGACAGGTGCGCCCTGCACATAGGCGGTGTCGCCGCGGATGTCGGCCGGCAGCAGGTTCATCCCAGGCGATCCGATGAAGTAACCCACGAAGGTATGGGCGGGCCGTTCGAACAGATCTTCGGGTGTGCCCATCTGCACCACACGGCCATCATACATGACGACAACCTTGTCGGCGAAGGTCAGCGCCTCGGTCTGGTCATGGGTGACGTAAATCATCGTATGGCCGAACTCGCGGTGAAGCTGCTTCAACTGGGTGCGCAGCTCCCACTTCATATGCGGGTCGATCACCGTCAGCGGTTCGTCGAACAGGATGGCATTCACATCCTCGCGCACCATGCCGCGGCCAAGGCTGATCTTCTGCTTGGCATCGGCGGTCAGGCCACGCGCCTTGCGGTCAAGCATGGCGTCCATGCCGATCATGGCGGCGATCTGGTTCACGCGCGCCTTGATATAGGCCGCATCCATTCCCCGGTTCCGCAAGGGGAAAGCCAGGTTGTCGCGCACGGTCATCGTGTCGTAGACGACCGGAAACTGGAACACCTGCGCGATGTTGCGTTCCGACGTTTCGGCATCGGTCACATCGCGGTCACCAAACAGGACGCGGCCTTGGCTGGGCTTCAGCAGGCCCGAGATGATGTTGAGAAGCGTGGTCTTGCCGCAGCCCGACGATCCAAGCAGGGCATAGGCGCCGCCGTCCTGCCAGACGTGATCCATTTCCTTCAGGGCGAAATCCTGTTCGCCGCGCGGTTTCGGAAAGTAGCTGTGGGCCAGTTTGCTGAGGGTGATCTGTGCCATGGTCAGGCCGCCGCCGCATAGGCCGCCGGCGCGGCAAGCCGCCCCTCGGCATCGAAGATATAGACATGCGCCGGGTCAAGCCAGACGCTGACCTCGGTTCCCGGTTGCAGGTCATGCACGCCATGCACCAGACCCACCCAGCGATCATTTCCGTGGGTCAGGTGAAGGAAGGTTTCCGATCCGGTGATCTCGGTCACGCCCAGCAGGCAGCGGAATTCGACGGTCTGGCCGGAATGTGTGTTGAGATGCAGGTGATTGGCGCGGAAGCCGGCGGTATAGCGCCCGTCTGGCAAGGCCGCGAAGGCGCCGTCGGCGGGGCTGTTGGCAAGGCCGCCGAAATTCATGCGATGGCCTTCCTTGAAGCAGGACACAAAGTTCATCGGCGGATCGCTGAAGACGCGCGCGGTCGTGGCGTCGGCGGGCTGGCGATAGACGGTTGGTGTGGGGCCGAACTGGGTAACGCGGCCCTCCCAAAGCGTTGCCGTATTGCCGCCCAAGAGAAGCGCCTCTTCGGGTTCCGTGGTGGCGTAGACGAAGATGGCGCCGGATTCCTCGAAGATGCGTGGGATTTCGGCGCGCAGCTCCTCGCGCAGCTTGTAGTCAAGGTTGGCAAGCGGCTCGTCCAGCAGCACCAGCCCGGCTTCCTTGACCAGCGCGCGCGCCAGCGCGCAGCGCTGCTGCTGGCCGCCCGAAAGCTCAAGTGGCTTGCGGTCCAGCATCGCGGTGATCTTCAGCATCTCGGCGGTGGCCCGGACCGCCCGGTCGATTTCCGCCTTGTCCTTGCCCAGCAGACGCAGCGGAGAGGCGATGTTGTCATAGACCGACATGGCCGGGTAGTTGATGAACTGCTGGTAAACCATGGCAACCTTGCGGTCCTGAACGCGGACGCCGGTCACGTCGGCACCGTCCCATTTCAGGCGGCCCGCGCTTGGCACATCCAGCCCGGCCATCAGCCGCATCAGGGATGTCTTGCCTGACAGCGTGGGGCCGAGAAGCACGTTCATCGTGCCCTTTTCCAGCGTCAGTGTCGTGGGGCTGATCTGCATCTGCCCCTTCACGATCCGGCTGACGGCTTGCAGTTCCAGTGCCATCCTTCCCCCTTCACTCCGCCGCGGGGCTGATCGCCCCGTGGTTCGCCGCCTCGGCCATGAAGGCATCCAGCGTGGCAACCTGTTCTTTTGACATGCGAAGGCCCAGCTTCGTGCGCCGCCAGACCACATCTGCGGCGGCCCGCGCGAATTCGCGCGCCATCAGCCAGCGCACCTCGGCCTCGGTCAGGGTGGCGCCGAAATCGCGGCCAAGGTCCGCGGCACTGGTGGCCTTGCCCAGAAGCGTTTCCGCTTCGGACCCGTAGGCGCGGATCAGGCGACCGGCCCAGTAATCGGTCAGGAAGGGGAAGCGGTCCTTCAGGCGTCGGGTCAGGGCGGCCACGCCATCATGCGGAAAATCGCCACCGGGCAGCGGAACCCGGGCCGTCCAGGCGCCCTTGGCCTGCGGAAAGAACGGGTGCAGCTTTTCCAGCGCGCTTTCGGCAAGGCGGCGGTAGGTGGTGATCTTGCCGCCAAAGACATTCAGCAGCGGCGCGCCGTTGCCATCCAGCGAAAGCACATAGTCGCGGGTGGCGGCCGTCGCGGATTTCGCACCGTCGTTATACAGCGGGCGGACGCCGGAATACGTCCAGACCACATCCTTCAGGGTGACGGGGCGCGCAAAATACTGGCTGGCGAATTTCAGCAGATAGTCCCGCTCTTCATCGGTGCAGACCGCATCCTTCGCCGCGCCCTTGTGGTCCTTGTCGGTGGTGCCGATCAGGGTGAAGTCCTGCTCATAGGGGATGGCGAAGATGATCCGCCCGTCCGACCCTTGCAGAAAATAGCAGCGGTCATGGTCGTAAAGCTTCCGCGTCACGATATGCGATCCGCGGACAAGCCGCACGCCTTCGGTCGAATTGATGTGCACCACGTTGCGGATCACATCTTCCACCCAGGGGCCGCTCGCATTGACCAGGGCATGTGCGTGATGTGTCCGAATCCCGTCCGGGCCTTCGGTGATGATTTCCCAAAGTGCGCCTGCGCGGCTGGCCTGGGTCACGCGGGTGCGGGTCAGCACCGTTGCCCCGCGCTGTGGGGCATCGCGGGCGTTCAGGGAAACCAGCCGGGAATCCTCGACCCAGCAGTCCGAGTATTCATAGGCATGACGGAAGCGCGATTGCAGCGGCTTGCCGGCCGGATCGCGCGTAAGATCCAGTGTGCGGGTGGGCGGCAGGATCTTGCGGCCACCAAGCGTGTCATAAAGGAAAAGACCCAGCCGGATCAGCCAGGCCGGACGGCGCCCCTTCATCCAGGGCATCAGGCGGCCAAGGGTTCGCCCGATGGGCGTGTCCCCCTCGAACCGGATGTCGGGGTGATAGGGCAGCACGAAGCGCATCGGCCAGGCGATATGCGGCATCGCCACCAGAAGCGTCTCACGCTCTTCCAGCGCCTCGCGGACAAGGCGGAATTCGAAATACTCCAGATAGCGAAGGCCGCCATGGAACAGTTTGGTCGATGCAGAGGAGGTTGCCTGCGCAAGGTCGCCCTGTTCGGCGAGCACCACCGAAAGACCACGGCCCGCGGCATCGCGGGCAATGCCGCAGCCGTTGATGCCGCCACCGATAATGAACAGATCGGCCACATCGGGCCGCGTCGTCTGAGTCACGCCAATCTCCTCCCAGTGGGGAGAGGTTGAAGCGAATCCGGGCAGCCGGTCAATCCATTTCTTTCGTTTATGCGCGAAATGAAATAAAACGAATTATGACGCGCCGCTGCCTTCTGGTTGGGCCGGCCCCGGAGAGGGGCCATGGGGCACAGGACCAGATGCCGCGCTGCGGCATGTTTTCCAAGGGGATGGGCAGGCCATTTTCTGCCTTGAACCAGCGGTCCGCGCGGCCGAAGGTAAGCCACCAGAAACGAAGCAAAAGGAACGCACCATGGCGCTCAGCTTCCGCCAGAGCGAAATCCTTGAAATCGCCCGCGCCGAGGGGCGCGTGGTCGTCGAGGATCTTGCCCACCGTTTCGACGTGACGCTTCAGACCATCCGGCGCGATCTGTCGGAACTGGCGGATCTGGGGCATCTGGACCGGGTGCACGGCGGCGCGGTGGCGCGCACGGGGGTTGCGAACCTTGGCTATGAACAACGCCGCCGCATGAACGAAGGGGCCAAGGCCGCCATCGCGCGGGCCTGCGCGGCGGCGATCCCGGAAAACTGTTCGCTGATCCTGAACCTTGGCACCACGACCGAAGCGGTGGCGCAGGAACTGCTGACCCATCGCAACATCACGGTGGTCACCAACAACATGAACGTGGCCAATTCTCTGGCCGTCAACCCGGGCTGCGAGATCATGGTGGCCGGGGGCGCGCTGCGGCGGTCGGACGGCGGCCTTGTGGGCGAACTGACCACGCAGTTCTTTGAACAGTTCAAGGTCGATATTGCCGTCATCGGCACCTCGGCGCTGGACCGGGATGGCGATCTTCTGGATTTCGACCTTGCGGAAGTGCGGGTGTCGAAGGCCATCATCCGGCAGGCGCGGAAGGTGTTCCTGGTCTGCGACCATTCAAAACTTGACCGCTCCGCCCCGGCGCGGCTGGCGTCGCTGTCGGAAATCACGGTCCTGTTTACCGATCAGCCGCTGCCGCCGGATCTGGCGCAGAAATGTGCCGATTGGGGCACGCAGGTGGTGGTCGCCGGTTAGAACCGGACGGCGCGCATGTCGCTGGCCGGGATGCCCAGGCGGGCAAGGGCGGCCTCGTCGGGCATCCGGTGCTGGCGCAGCGCGGCGCTGGCTTCGCCGGCGGCGGCAAGGGTCGAGGCGGCGTTCCCGAGGAAGCGGAACAGGCGGAGCATTTTCAAGGGCCTTCTGGTTGCAGATCGTTCTGCCTGCAACATGGGGGGCTGACCGTCATGCTGCAACGCAGCAACGCGAATGTCCGCCATGACACCGACGCATGGCCCGCACAAGAAAAGACCCGGCGCGCGGCAGTCGCGGGCCGGGTCTTTCCGCAGCATGTCGGGCGGTCAGTCCTCGTCGCCCCCGAACTGTGACAGCGCCTTGCCCCGGCCGATGGCGCGCAGGACCAGCGGCAGAAGCAGCGCAATCGCCGACAGGGCCAGCAGCGTGGCCGAAACGCCGGATTGGAACAGTGTCGTCCAGTCGCCCTGGCTGATCGACAGCGCCCGACGCAACTGCTGTTCGGCCATCGGGCCAAGGATCAGGCCTACCACGACCGGCGCGATCGGATAGCCGAAGAGCCGCATCGCATAGCCCATGATGCCGAAGACCAGCAGCAGGCCCAGTTCGAAGGCCGACGGGTTGGCGCCGATGGTGCCCAGCGTGGCGAACATCAGGATGCCGGCATAAAGCCAGGGCCGCGGGATGCTGAGCAGTTTGACCCACAGCCCGATCAGCGGCAGATTCAACACCAGAAGCATCAGGTTTGCGATCAGAAGCGAGGCGATCAGCGACCACACCAGACCGGGATTGGTGGCAAAGAGCAGCGGCCCCGGTTGCAGCCCGAACTGCTGGAAGCCTGCCAGCATGATTGCGGCGGTGGCCGTGGTCGGCAGGCCCAGCGTCAGAAGCGGCACCAGCGTGCCCGCTGCGGCGGCATTGTTCGCCGCCTCGGGGCCGGCCACGCCTTCGATGGCGCCATGGCCGAACTCTTCCTTGCCCGGCGATTTGGCCAGCTTGCGTTCGGTCGAATAGCTGAGGAACGAGGCGATGTCGGCCCCGCCCGCCGGCATCGAGCCGATGGGAAAGCCGATGAAGGTGCCGCGCAGCCAGGGCACCCAGCTCCGCTTCCAGTCGCTGCGGTTCATCCAGACCGATCCCTTGACGGCAATCACCTCGTCATCGGTGCCGGCATGGTTGCCGGCAATGGCCAGCGCCTCGCCCACGGCAAACATGGCAACGGCCAGGGTGGTGACCTCGATCCCGTCCAGCAGATCGGGCACGCCCCAGGCCAGGCGGGCCTGTCCGGTCAACTGGTCGATCCCGATGCAGGCCAGCGCAAGCCCGACGAACAGCGAGGTCAGCCCCCGCAGGGTGGAATCGCCGAAGGCGGCCGAAACCGTCACGAAGGCCAGCACCATCAGCGCGAAATAGTCGCGCGGGCCGAAGACCAGCGCCAGCTTCACCACATGCGGCGCAAGGAAGGCCAGCAGCAGCGTGGCAATCAGCCCCGCCACGAAAGAGCCGATGGCCGCGGTGGCCAACGCCGGGCCGCCCCGGCCGCGGCGGGCCATCTTGTTGCCTTCCAGCGCGGTGACGATCGACGCACTTTCCCCCGGCGTGTTGAGCAGGATCGAGGTGGTCGATCCGCCATACATGCCGCCGTAATAGATGCCGGCGAACATGATCAGCGAACCGGCCGGGTCCAGCCCGTAGGTCACGGGCAGCAAAAGCGCGACCGTCAGCGCCGGGCCGATGCCCGGCAGAACGCCGACCATGGTGCCCAGCGTGACGCCGATCAGCGCATAAAGCAGCAGCATCGGGTCCAGCGCGGCGCCGAGGCCCTGCATCAGGAAATCGAAGGAACTCATTTCACCCCCGGAAAGAACAGATGTTCAAGCGGGCCGGCGGGCAGGCTGAGCATCAGGAGCTGCGCGAAGACCAGCCAGACAAGGAATGAGGCGGCGATGCCGACCGGAATCGAGAAGGCAAGGTTGCGCTTGCCGAAGGCGCGGGCGGTGAAGGCGAACATGACGCCGGTTGCAATCGAGAAACCGGCGATCTTGAGGGTGACAAGCTGGAACGCCAGACCGCCGACGATCCAGAACAGGGGCACCGGGTCTTGCCGCGGGCGGGCGGGAAACTTGCCCAGCACCGCCTCGACCGCCGTCCAGATGGCAAGCAGGACAAGACCGATGCCCACCACGCGCGGCGCACTGGCCGGGCCAACACCGGAATAACCGCCGCCGACATCGGCCAGACGGGCCGCATCGAACAGCAGCACACCGCCCAGACCGGCCAGAATCAGGGCGATGACCAGCGCCGCCCGGTCGGGGCGGCGCTGGAAGCGGAGATCATCCCCGTTCATTTCACGAGGCCGATGTCCTTGAGGACAGCCGCGGTTGCGGCGATGTCGGCCTGAAGCTGGGCATCGAACTCGGGGCCGGACAGGTAGGTGTCGGCCCAGCCCTTCTGGGCAAGCTGGTCCTGCCAGCCCTTCGACTTCACCAGCTTCTCGATGTCGGCCGAAACCTTGGCCTTCTGTTCGTCGCTCAGGCCCGGCGCGGCCGCAACCATGCGCCAGTTCTGCAGCACCACATCAAGACCGGCTTCCTTGAGCGTCGGCGCCTCGACGCCCGGAATCCGCTCGGCCGAGGAAACAGCCAGCAGGCGCAGGGTGCCCGCTTCGACCTGGGCCTGGAATTCGCCCAGCGACGAGACGCCGGCCGTGACCTGGGCGCCGAGAATGGCGGCAAGGGCCTCACCACCGCCCGAGAAGGCGATGTAGTTGATCTTGGTCGGGTCAACGCCGGCCGCCTTGGCGATCAGGCCCACGGCGATGTGGTCGGTGCCACCGGCCGAGCCGCCGCCCCAGGACACGGCGCCGGGATCGGCCTTCAGCGCGGCAACCAGATCCTCGATCGTCTGTATCGGCGACGAGGCGGGAACCACGATGGCCTCATATTCACCCGTCAGGCGGGCGATGGGGGTCACGTCGGCCAGCGTCACCGGCGAGGCGTTGGTCAGGATGGCGCCCACCATGACATAGCCGCCGACGATCAGCGCATCCGGGTTTCCGGCGTTCTGGCTGGCGAATTGCGCCAGGCCGATGGTGCCGCCCGCGCCGGGCACGTTCACCACCTGCACGGTGGGCGAGATGCCTTCGGCCTGCATCACCTCTTGCATGGTGCGGGCGGTCTGGTCCCAGCCGCCGCCCGGATTGGCCGGCGCCATGATGGTGTAATCAGCCGCCGCCGGCAACGCCATGGCGCCCAGCATCAGCGCCCCGAGTGCGAAATTCCGCATTGCATCCTCCCCTGGACCGGCGCCGTGTCGGGGCCGTGTCCTGTGTCTTGCCTTTGTGTGAAGGGGTGCCGGCCTCTCCCAAAGCCGTCCCCGTGCCGCCCCTCCTCCGGGGCTGCATGAGGCACATCAGCACAGAAAGCTGTCACGAACCTGTCATCAGGGCGAAAGGGCCTGTTGCCAGCGTTCGATCAGGCGGGCGCGGGTGGCCTGGTCAAGATAGGCCAGCAGCCCCGGCCCCACCGGAACCGGCTTCAGCCGCAGCCCGGTCAGATCATCCAGCGCGCCCGATGGGGTTTGCCCGCCGGCAACCTCAAGGCTGACTGCGGGCAGACGCAGGCTGTGTGACAGCTCGGCCTGGCCGTCGGGTGACATTAGCCAGGCCAGCAGCGCTTCGCCCAGATCGGGGTGTGCGGCGGCGCGCGGCACCAGCGCGACGCGCGACACCACCACGGTGAAATCGCGCGGCAGCGTCATGCCCACGGTATCGGGGTGCTGGCGGGCCCATTCGGCGACATATGAGCCGAGGAGGTTGTAGCCAACCGCGATTTCTCCGGTCGAGATGCGGCTGAGGAGGTCGCCCGAAGTGGGATATTGCTGCACGCCAGAGGCCCCCATGGCGGCGATCACCTGCCAGATGCCGGGGAACAGATCCTGATCCCGCGCCAGGAACAGATAGCCCACACCCGACCGGGTGATGTCATAGGTGCCGATGCGCCCCCGCGCCTCATCCGGGTGGTCGGCCATCCAGCGCATCAGATCGGCGCGGGTGGCGGGCGGCGGGTGGTTGGCAAAGCTGGGGCGGTGCCAGGCAAAGACCGCCGGTTCATAGGTCAGCGCATAAGCCGTTTCGCGCCACATGGCCCAATCGGGCCAGTCGGCGGTGTCGGGTGTTACCGTGCGGCGACCGTAGCCGTCATTCACCAGCTTGACCTGAAGGTCCATGGCCGAAGAGAACACGAAATCGGCCGTGCGCCCTGGGCCATCGCTTTCGGCAACGATGCGGTCATGGATTTCGCCGGTCAGCAGATCCTCGTATCGGATCGAAAGGCCGGGGTGCGCTTTCTGGAAGGCCGCCAGCAACGGCGCTGCCAGCGCGGTATCAAGCGAGGAATAGACCACCATCTCGGTCGGCGGCGCCGCTGGGTCGGCGGCGGGAAACAGCGTGACCTCTGCCCGCAGGGCTGGGGCGACCAGCAGCAGGACCGGCAGCAGGACATGGGTAAGGCGCGCGCGCATGGCCCAAGACTGCGGTCAATCCCCCGCCCGGCACAAGCGCGATGTTCACAAGCCGGTCCGCGCCCTCTAGTCTTTGGCCGGCACGGGGCACCACGAGGGGGGAAAGGCCATGCGCATCCTTCTGGTCGAGGATGACCGGTCGCTGGCCGAAGGGCTGATGACGCTGCTGCGCCAGTCGGGCTATGCGGTCGATCTGGTGCATGACGGCGCCTCGGCCGAGGCCGTCGCGGCGGCGGAAAATTTCGATCTGGTGATCCTTGATCTGAATCTGCCGCAAATGGACGGGCTTTCGGTGTTGCGCGCCATGCGCAGCCGGCGAAACACGGCGGCGGTCATGATCCTGACCGCCCGCGGCGCCCCCGAAGACCGGGTGCGCGGCTTGGACCTCGGGGCCGACGACTATCTGATCAAGC
The DNA here is from genome assembly GCF_003034965.1 of Fuscovulum blasticum DSM 2131. Lineage (GTDB taxonomy): Bacteria > Pseudomonadota > Alphaproteobacteria > Rhodobacterales > Rhodobacteraceae > Pseudogemmobacter > Pseudogemmobacter blasticus. The sequence continues at coordinate 52,511 of NZ_PZKE01000007.1, forward strand.
CCTTCGACGTGGGCGAGTTCGAGGCGCGGGTGCGGTCGCTGTTGCGCCGGCAGGCCGGGCTGAAAAGCGCGACCGTCAGCTTCGGCCCGCTGGTGCTGGACCTGACCACCCGCAGCTTCACGCTGGACGGTGCGCTGCTGGACCTGCCCGCCCGCGAACGGGGCCTTCTGGAACTGCTGATCCGCAAGGCGGGCAAGGTCGTCGCGCGCGAGGTGATCGTGCAATCGCTGACCTCGCTTGAGGACGAACTGTCGGCCAATGCGATCGAGCAATATGTCTCGCGGCTGCGCAAGCGGCTGGCGCCGGCGGGGCTGACCCTGCGCACCGCGCGTGGCATCGGCTATTATCTGGACCACCTGCCGCCGGGGGCCGCCGATGCCGGCTGATCCGCAGGCGGCGGTTACGGCGGGGCGGGTCTGGTCGATCCGGCGGCGGCTTCTGGCCTGGCTGCTGATCGCGACGCTGCTGATGGGGGCGCTGGCGCTGGCCGACACCTGGGCCGAGGCACAGCGCACCGCCGACGAACTGGCAGATCGGGTGCTGGCCGGGTCTGCGATGGTGATTGCGGAACGCGCGGCGCTGAACGGGCAGGGCGTGCTGGAAATCGCCATTCCCTATGGCGCGCTGGAAATGCTGACCTCGGCCGCGCAGGACCGGGTGTTCTATCGCATCGACAGCCCGGCGGCGGGCGGCCGGCTGGTCACCGGCTATGGCGATCTGCCGGTCGCCCCTGCAACGCCCGGCGGCGGGCCGGCCTTTGCCGATGTGGTCTATCGCGGCGTTCCCGTGCGGATCGCCAGTCTGGCCCGCGCGGTTTCGACCGGCATCGACGAGGTGCCCTTCACCGTGACCATGGCCGAAACCACGCTGGCGCGTGAGGTGCTGGCGCGCGACATCCTGCTGCGGTCGGCGCTGCGGCTGGCGGGCATGATCCTGGGCGCGGCGCTGATCGTCTGGATCTCGGTGACGGTTTCCCTGCGCCCGCTGGCCCGGTTGGGCGAAGCCATCGCCAGCCGCAATCCGGGCGACCTGCGCCCGGTGGAAACTGCGGTTCCGGCCGAGGTGCGGGCGCCGGTGCGGGCGGTCAACTCGCTGATGGGCCGGTTGGAGGGGGCACTGGCCGGATTGCGCAACTTTACCGGCAATGCCGCGCATCAGTTGCGCACACCGATGACGGTGATCCGCACCCAACTGGCGCTGGCCGGGCGGGCCGAGGATACCGCGACCGCCCGCGCCGCCGTGCAGCGCGCCGATGCCGCGCTGACCCGGGCTGAACGGGTGCTGGCGCAACTGCTGGCGCTGGCGCGGGTGGATGCGGCGCAGGGCCATGGGGTGACGCAGGCAGAGGTGATGGATCTGGCCCCCCTGGTGCGCGATCTGGTGGCCGGGCACATTCCGGCCGCTGCCGAGGCGGGCGTGGATCTGGGGCTTGAGATTGCCGGCCCCGCGGACGCCCGGTTTTCCGTGCTGCTGGAACCGATGCTGTTCGGCGAAGCCCTGCACAACCTTGTGTCGAACGCGGTGATCCATGCCGGGTCCGGCGCCGTGGTCACCGTTCGGCTGGAACGGGCCGAAGGCGGCATCCGCCTGTCGGTGGAAGATGACGGGCCGGGTATCCCCCCGGCGGCGCGGGCGCGGGTTCTGTCGCGCTTTGACCGGGGCGCGGCGGATGCAAACGCCCCGGGCATGGGGCTTGGCCTGCCCGTGGTGCAGGAAATCGCGCATCTGTTCGGCGGTCGGCTGGACCTTGCGGCCGGGCCGTCGGACCGGGGCCTGTCCGCCCGGATCTGGCTGCCCGAGGTCGGGGCGGCATAGGCACAGGTCCTGCCGCGCCCCCTGTCGCCCCGGTCAGGCCCGTGCTACCCAGCCGGCACCATGACCGGCTCGCGCAATCCCCGTCTCGGCATCTTCCTGATGATCGCCTCGGTCGCCGCTTTTGCGGCGCAGGACGGGTTTTCCCGCGGGCTGGCCGGGGAATACAACACGCTGATGGTGGTGATGATCCGCTACTGGGCCTTCGCGGCCTTTGTCCTGGTTGCCGCCCTGCGCCGCCCCGAAGGCCTGCGTGCCGCCACCCGCACCCGCCGCCTGCCGGCCCATCTGCTGCGCGGCACCTTGCTGGTGGCCGAAATCTGCCTGATCGTCTGGGGCTACACGCTGATCGGGCTGATCGAAAGCCATGCCCTGTTCGCCATCTGCCCGCTGCTGGTGGTTGCGTTGTCCGGCCCTGTTCTGGGCGAAAGGATCGGCCCCGCCCGCTGGATGGCGGTGGCGGCGGGGATGGTCGGGGTGCTGGTCCTGCTGCGCCCCGGCGCCGGCGTTTTCTCCTGGGCCGCGCTGTTGCCGCTGTCTTCGGCCCTTCTCTTCGCGCTGTTTTCGGTCCTGACCCGGCTAACCACGCGGGACGAGCCAACCTTCCCGGCCTTCTTCTGGCCCGCCATCGCCGGCGCTGTGCTGATGACCGTGATCGGCCTGCCGAACCTTGAACCCGTCCACCCTGACGACATCGCCCCGCTGGCGGCCTATTGCGCCATCGCGATCCTGTCGAACTGGCTGATCCTCAAGACCTATGAACAGATCGAGGCGGCGCGGGTGCAGCCCTATGCCTATCTGCAGATCGTTTTTGTCGCCGGCATCGGCATTTCGGTTTATGACGAGGTGCTGACGCTTCCTGTCGCGCTTGGAGCGGCTATCGTGATCGCGGCGGGGCTTTTCGCCCTGTCGCTGGAAAGACGCCCGGAAGGCCGCGCCCCATGACCACCCCGCAGAACACCCGCCTTGGAATCTGGCTGATGATCGCATCGGCGGCGGTCTTTGCCGCGCAGGATGGCGTCTCGCGCCATCTGGCCGAGGCGACGAACGTCTACATGGTGGTGACGATCCGCTTCTGGTTCTTCGCGGTCTTCGTGATGCTGCTGGCCGCCCGCGCGCCGGGCGGGCTGCGGGCGGCCACCCGCAGCGCCTATCCGCTGTTGCAGATCGCGCGCGGGGTGATCCTGGTGGCCGAGGTCTGCCTGATGGTGCTGTCCTTCGTGGCGCTTGGGCTGATCGAAAGCCACGCGGTCTTTATCTGCTATCCGCTGCTGGTGGCCGCCCTGTCCGGCCCGGTGCTGGGGGAAAAGGTCGGCTGGCGGCGCTGGCTGGCCATTCTGGTGGGCTTTGTCGGGGTGCTGATCATCCTGAACCCCGGGGCGGGCGTGTTCTCACCCTGGGCGCTGGTGCCCTTCATCTCGGCGCTGATGTTCGCGCTTTACGGCCTGTTCACCCGCTATGTCGCCCGCAAGGATGCGGCCTCGGTCAGCTTTTTCTGGACGGGAATCGTCGGCGCGGTGGTGATGACGCCCATCGGGCTGTGGCACTGGCAGACCATGCTGCCGATGGACTGGCTGTGGATGGCAACGCTGTGCTGTTCGGCGGCACTGGGGCATTGGCTGATGATCAAGGCCTATGCGGTGGCCGAAGCCTCGGCCATCCAGCCCTTCGCCTATTTCCAACTGCCAATCGTGTCAGTCCTGGGGCTGTTCCTGTTCAACGAAACGCTGCGCCCGAACGTGCCGGTCGGCGCGGCCATCGTGGTGGCGGCGGGGCTGTTCACGCTGTGGCGGCAGCGGGTGCGCGAAAAGCAGACGGCCGGGGGTTAGGGCGTTGCCCCGCCCGGTGGCCGGGCGTAAAACCGCGGCGTCACCCTGAGGAGATTTCCCATGCCTGTGCCCAAGCCTGTTGTCCTGTGCATTCTTGATGGCTGGGGTCTCGGGAAATATCCCGAATATTCGGCCCCGGCGCAGGCGAAGGTGCCCACCTTCAACCGCCTGATGGCGACCTGCCCGAATTCCACGCTGGTGACCTTCGGTCCCGATGTGGGCCTGCCGACCGGGCAGATGGGCAATTCCGAAGTGGGCCATACCAACATCGGCGCGGGCCGGGTGGTGGCCATGGACCTGGGGATGATCGACCTTGCCATCGAACGCGGCACCTTTGCCCGCGAACCGGCGTTGCAGGATTTCATCGCGCGGGTAAAGGCGGCGGGCGGCACGGCGCATATCGCGGGCCTTGCCTCGCCCGGCGGGGTTCATTCCCACCAGGCTCATATTGTCGAGGCGGCGCGGGTAATTGCCGCCGCCGGCGTGCCGGTGCTGATCCATGCGCTGACCGACGGGCGCGATGTGCCGCCCCGGTCGGGCGGGGAACAGGTGGCGGCGCTGGAGGCGGCCTTGCCGCCGCAGGCGAAGATCGCCACCGTCACCGGCCGCTATTACGCGATGGACCGAGACAACCGCTGGGAACGGGTCGAGCAGGCGTTCCGCGCCATCGTGCAGGGCAAGGGCATTGCCACCGCCGCCAGCGCGGCCGAAGCCATTGCCAAAGGCTATGCGCGGGATGTGACCGATGAATTCCTGCCCGCCACGGTGATTGACGGCTACACCGGCATGAAGGACGGCGACGGCCTGTTCTTCATCAACTTCCGCGCCGACCGCGCGCGCGAGATTCTGGCCGCCATTGGCGACCCGGATTTCACCGCCTTTGAAACCGGACCGCGGCCGCATTTTTCAGCGATGCTGGGGATGGTGGATTATTCGACCGCCCATAACGCCTATATGACCACCGTCTTCCCCAAGCAGGATATCGTGAACACGCTGGGGGAATGGGTGGCGAAGCAGGGGCTGACGCAGTTCCGGCTGGCGGAAACCGAGAAGTATCCGCATGTCACCTTTTTCCTGAACGGCGGGCGCGAGGTGCCCTTCGCGGGCGAAGATCGCTTCATGCCGAAATCGCCCAAGGTCGCCACCTATGACCTGCAACCCGAGATGAGCGCGCCCGAGGTTTCCGACCAGTTCGTGGCTGCCATCGAAAAGGGCTATGACCTGATCGTGGTCAACTATGCCAACCCCGACATGGTGGGCCACACCGGCAGCCTGCCCGCGGCCATCAAGGCCTGCGAGGCGGTGGATCAGGGGCTTGGCCGCGCCGTGGCCGCGCTGGAAAAGGCGGGCGGCGCGATGATCGTCTGCGCCGACCATGGCAATTGCGAGCTGATGGTCGATCCGGTGACCGGCGGTCCGCACACCGCCCATACCACCAACCCGGTGCCGGTCATCCTGTTTGGCGGGCCGAAGGGGGCAACCCTGCGCAGCGGCGGGCGGCTGGCGGATCTGGCGCCCACCATCCTGCAGCTGATGGGCCTGCCGAAGCCGCCGGAAATGACCGGGGAAAGCCTGATCGCATGATCCTGCGCACGGCGGCCCTTGTCCTGTGCCTGACGGCGGCGCCCCTGGCGGCGGCGACGGTGGCCGAACAGGCGGCCAAGGCTTCGGCCGATCTCAATTCCGCGATCGAGGCCCTGCAGACCGCCGACACCTCGCGCGACAGGGTGGCGGCGTTGACCCAGACCATCCGCGCCTATGAGACGGGCCTTGCCGCCCTGCGCGAGGCGCTGCGTCAGGGCGAATTGCGGCAGACCACGCTGATGTTGCAGTTCAACGCCAAGCGGGAACGCATCGCCCAGCTTCTGGTGGTGCTGGAGCGGATGGAGAAATCGCCCGGCCCGATGCTGCTGCTGCACCCCTCGGGGCCGGTGGGCACCGCGCGGTCGGGCATGATGCTGGCCGATGTCACCCCCGCCCTTCAGGCCGAAGTCGAAACCCTGAAGGCGGAATTGCAGGAACTGTCCGAACTGCGCGCCTTGCAGGCGGCTTCGGCGGGGATGCTGTCGCGCGGGCTGGCCGAGGCGCAGGCCGCGCGCACCGCGCTTTCGAAGGCGATCTCGGACCGCACCGACCTGCCCAAACGCTTTGCCGAGGATGCTGATGAGCTGAACCGGCTGATCGAATCCTCGGACACGCTTGAGGCCTTTGCCGCCGGCTTGGCGCTGCGCACGGCGGAAAGCGGCAACAACACCTTTGCCAGTTCGATGGGCACGCTGCCCTTGCCGGCGATGGGAACGCTGATCCGCCGCCCGGACGAACCCGATGCCGCCGGGGTGCGCCGGCCCGGCATGGCGCTGGCCACCCGCCCGCGGGCGCTGGTCACCGCGCCCTGGCCTGCGACGATCCGCTATCTTGGCCCGCTGCTCGACTACGGAAATGTGATCGTGCTGGAACCCGGTGACGGCTATCTCATGGTGTTGGCAGGTTTGGGAACACTATACGGAGAAGTGGGGGAAGTCGTCGCTGCCGGGGCACCGCTGGGGCTGATGGGGGGCGATGCGGCGATCACCGCCGAACTGGCTGGCGAGCAACCCAAGGGCACTGGCGCGCGTGACACGGAAACGCTTTACTTGGAACTGAGATTGGGGGCCGCGCCGGTGGACCCGACAGAATGGTTCGCCGCAACCGCGGCAACGGGAGACTGAGAGACCGATGAAGAAACTCGTGATGGCCGCCGCGGGCGGGACACTGGCCGGCGTTATTCTGACCAGTCAGGTCGGGCCGCTGATCGCGCAGGAAGCGTCGAAGGAAAGCTCGGTCTATGAACAGCTTGATCTGTTCGGCGACATCTTCGACCGTATCCGCGCCCAGTATGTTGAGCCGGTCGAGACGGACAAGCTGGTCGAGGCCGCGATCAACGGGATGCTCACCTCGCTTGACCCCCATTCCAGCTATCTGTCCGCCAAGGATTTTGCGGACATGCAGGTGCAGACCAAGGGCGAGTTCGGCGGCCTTGGCATCGAGGTCACCCAGCAGGAAGGCTTCGTCAAGGTCATCTCGCCGATGGATGGCACCCCGGCCGACAAGGCCGGCATCAAGGCCGGCGACTACATCACCCATGTGAACGGGGAATCGATCCTGGGCCTGACGCTCGACCAGGCGGTTGACATGATGCGCGGCCCGGTCGGCAGCGAGATCATCATCACCGTGGTGCGCGAAGGCACCAAAGACCCGTTCGACGTGTCGATCCTGCGCGACACCATCAAGCTGACGGCGGTCAAGGGCCGTGTTGTCGGCAAGGCGGTGGTGCTGCGGATCACCACCTTCAACGACCAGACCACCTCTGGCGTGCAAGAGGCGCTGAAGAAGGGCATCGAGGAACTGGGCGGCATCGAGAATGTCGAGGGCGTGGTCATCGACCTGCGCAACAACCCCGGCGGCCTGCTGAACGAGGCGATCAGTGTCTCGGACGCCTTCCTTGAAAAAGGGGAAATCGTCTCGACCCGCGGCCGCAACCCGCAGGATGGTGAACGCTTCAACGCCACTCCGGGCGATCTGATCGCCGGCAAGCCGATCGTGGTACTGATCAACGGCGGCTCGGCCTCGGCGTCGGAAATCGTCACCGGCGCGTTGCAGGACCATCACCGCGCCATCGTCGTGGGCACCAAGAGCTTTGGCAAAGGCTCGGTCCAGACCCTGATCCCGCTGAAGGGTGACGGCGCGATGCGGCTGACCACGGCGCGGTATTACACGCCGTCGGGCCGGTCGATCCAGGCCCTGGGAATTTCGCCCGACATCGTGGTCAAGCAGCCCGAACCGCCCACCCCGGGCTCGGCTGAAACCGAAGCGAAGGCAGAAGAATCGGCCGCGATGAAGGAGCGGTCCGAGGCCGATCTGCGCGGCGCGATCTCGAACGACTCGATGACCGAGGACGAGAAGCGCGTCTATCAGGAAGAACAGGCCCGGGCCGTGGAATCGGCCAAGCTGCGCGATGAGGATTACCAACTGGCCTATGCCGTGGACATTCTGACCGGGCTGTCGACCATTGCCCATGCCAAGCCCTGAGGCGGCCATGTCGCAGGACAAGGATCTGCCTTACCGGCCCTGTGTGGGTGTTGTGCTGGTGAACCGCGAAGGCCTGGTCTTCGCGGGCCAGCGCATCGACAGCCCGTCGCCCGCCTGGCAGATGCCGCAGGGTGGGATCGACGGCGATGAAAAGCCGAAGGCGGCCGCGCTGCGCGAGCTGTGGGAAGAAACCGGGGTAACGGCCGATCTGGTCGAATTCGTCGCCAAGACCCATGGCTGGGTAACCTATGACCTGCCGCCCGAGCTATTGGGCAAGGTCTGGGGTGGCAAGTATCGCGGCCAGCGACAGAAGTGGTTTCTGTTCCGCTTTCTGGGCAGCGACGACCAGATCCGCATCCAGACCGAACACCCCGAGTTTTCGACCTGGCGCTGGATCGACGTGGACCGGATGATCACCGAGATCGTGCCCTTCAAGCGCGCGGTCTATGAAGAAGTGGTCCGCAGCTTCCGGGCCTATCTCGCCTGACCCTGCCGTTCAGGGCAGGGGCAGGAAGATCACCGCGTTCGGGCCAAGTGTCAGCACCCCGTCGGCCAGCGTGGCGTTCTGCTGCGGCCCTGCCGGCACCAGCGGGGCCTCGAAAGCCAGCGCCACGGTTTCCGGTGACAGGTTGAACAGGCACAGCACCGCCCCCGACCCTTCGCCGCGCTGGAAGGCCAGAACCGGCGCGGGGGTGTCCAGGAACTGCGTCCTGCCCTGGCGCAGCGCCGGGGTGGCGCGGCGGAAGGCAAGCATCGCGCGATAGAACTCCAGCACTGACCCGGCCTTGCCGGCTTGCCCCGCCACATTGCGCGCCGCCTGTGGCGGTTTGACCGGCAGCCAGGGTGTGCCGGTGGTGAACCCGCCCTGCGGCCCGCTGTCCCAGACCATCGGGGTGCGGGTGTTGTCGCGCCCCACCGGCGCCGGCCAGAAGGCAATGCCCTGCGGATCGGTCAGTTCCTCGAATGCCAGTTCGGTATCGGTCTGGCCCAGTTCCTCGCCCTGCCACAGGCAGATCGAGCCTTCAAAGGACAGAAGCAGCGCCGCCGCCTGCTTCGCCAGCGTGTCGGTATCAACGCCGAACCCCGCCCAGCGGGAGGCCTGCCGTGGCACGTCATGGTTGGAAAAGGCCCACATCGGCCAGCCGTCGGGGGCGCCCTTGAAGAAGCCTTCGATCCGGTCGCGGAACACGGCGGGGGAATAATCGCGCCCCAGCATTTCGAAGCTGTAGCACTGGTGCAGGCGACCGGGGGCCGAATAGTCGCCCATCATCTGAATGGCATGGTGGCTTTCGCCCACCTCGCCCACCGAGGCGGCGCCGTAATCATCCAGCAGCGCCCGGATGCGCCCCAGCCAGGCCAGGTTCTCGGGGCGGTTCTTGTCGAACAGGTGATACTGCATCCCGTAGGGGCTGCTTTCCGGTTCGGTCTTGTCGCGGTAATCGGCCGGGTTGTCGCGCAGCAGCGGGTCGTGGAAGAAGTAGTTGACCGTATCGAAGCGGAACCCGTCCACCCCCCGTTCCAGCCAGAACCGCAGCACCGAAAGCGCCCAGTCCTGCACCGCCGGGTTGTGATAGTTGAAATCCGGCTGCTCGGTCAGGAAGTTGTGCAGGTAATACTGCCGCCGGCGTCCGTCCCATGTCCAGGCCGGGCCGCCGAAGACCGACAGCCAGTTGTTGGGCGGCGTGCCGTCATGGCGCGGGTCGGCCCAGACATACCAGTCCGCCCGCGGCCCGCTGCGGCTGGCGCGGCTTTCGGCAAAGAACGGGTGCTGATCCGACGAATGCGACAGCACCTGGTCGATGACCACGCGCAGGCCCAGGCCATGCGCGCGGGCGACCAGCGCGTCGAAATCGGCCAGGGTGCCGAACACCGGATCGACATCGGTATAGTCGGACACGTCATAGCCCATGTCCTTCATCGGGCTGCGGAAGAACGGCGATAGCCAGACCGCGTCGACCCCAAGGTCGGCCAGATAGGGCAGGCGGGCGGTGATCCCCTTCAGGTCGCCAACCCCGTCTCCATCGGAATCCTGGAATGACCGGGGATAGACCTGATAGGTCACCGCGCCTTTCCACCAGTCGTTACCCATTCCCGCCCTCACATGAATTCAACTTGCTCCGGTTCCGGCCCTTGCGCCGCGAAGACGGCAGGGACCAGCCCGGTTGCGCGGCCGATCATCCCGGCCGGATTCACCGGGCGCAAGCCCCTATCGCCGCTGGCCCCTGCCGCCGCGATTGTGTGCATCACAAAACGGCATTTGACCTATGTCGCGGGGCATCGCAATTTGGCCGCCTTGCGTAAAACCCGGAGTCCCTGATGCAGGCCAAGGCCCCTCTGATTACGCCCGTGCTGATTGCCGGGTCGATCATCCTGATGCTGGGCTTTGCCATCCGCGCCTCGTTCGGGGTGTTCCAGATTCCGGTGGCGCAGGAATTTGGCTGGGCCCGGTCGGAATTCAGCCTGGCCATCGCGATCCAGAACCTGGCCTGGGGCATCGGCCAGCCGCTGTTCGGGATGCTGGCCGAGAAGTTCGGCGACCGGAAGGCGATTGTCGCAGGCGCGCTGATGTATGCGGCGGGGCTGGTGCTTTCGGCCTTTGCGGTGACGCCGGGGCAGCATCAACTGCTTGCGATCCTGGTCGGCTTCGGCATCGCGGGCACCGGCTTTGGCGTGATCCTGGCCATCGTGGGCCGGGCCGCCGCGCCCGAACACCGCAGCATGGCGCTTGGTATCGGCACGGCGGCCGGGTCGGCCGGGCAGGTGTTCGGCGCCCCCGCGGCCGAATTCCTGATGCAGTTCATGCCCTGGCAATCGGTGTTCATCGTCTTTGCCGGGGTGATCCTCGCCTCGCTGTTCGCGCTGCCCTTCATCCGCTCGCCCCGCGTGGCAACCCGGGCCGAGCTTGAGGAAACGCTGGGTCAGGTGCTGGTGCGGGCGTTCCGCGATCCGTCCTATACGCTGATCTTCCTGGGCTTCTTTTCCTGCGGCTATCAACTGGCCTTCATCACCGCCCATTTCCCGGCCTTCGTGACCGAACTGTGCGGACCGATCGACCCCGGCGGAATGCTGTCGATGATCGGCATCACCACCACATCCGCGCTTGGGGCGCTGTCGATTGCAACCATCGGGCTGTTCAACATCGTGGGCACCGTCACGGCGGGCTGGTTGGGCAAGCGATACACCAAGAAATACCTGCTGGCCGGCATCTATACCGCCCGCACCATTGCCGCGGCGGCCTTCATCCTGCTGCCGATCACGCCGACCTCGGTTCTGGTGTTCTCGGCGGTGATGGGGGCGCTGTGGCTGGCCACGGTGCCGCTGACCTCGGGCCTTGTCGCGCATATCTACGGGCTGCGCTACATGGGCACGCTTTATGGCTTTGTCTTCCTTTCGCACCAGATCGGCGGTTTCCTGGGCGTCTGGCTGGGCGGCAAGATGTATGACCTGAACGGCGATTACACCCTGGTCTGGTGGATCGGTGTCGGCGTCGGGGCCTTCTCGGCGCTGGTGCACCTGCCCGTGCGCGAACGCCCGATGCAGGTGCAGCCGGCCTGAGCCGTCAGTCCGTCATCGGCATGACCAGCAGAACCGCCAGATCCTTGTCCGGGGTGTAATTGGTCTTTTCGATGACAAAGGTCGTCGGGCCGGTCTTCTTCACCCCGTCGGCACAAAGCGAGATGACGTTCCGCGAGTCGCCCTTGTCCAGCGTCAGGCGGAACTTGCCGACCGGGCCGGCCCAACTGTTGGCGGTGCGCAGCACATAGTCGATGTTGAAAGCCGTGCCATAGGCGGCGGTCTCGCCCGTCTCATCTGTGCGAGACAGGGCTTTCATCAGGGCCTTCGAGGTGCCCGCGTCGATGCAATACTGATTGACCAGATAGGTCTGATAGTCTTCGGGCGGCTCGCTCCAGTAGAATATGCCGCCCGCCGGCCGGTTCACATACTCATGGTGAACCTTGACCTCGGCCCCGGCGGGGAAGGTCTGGGTCCAGTGATAGCGGGTGACGATGGACCAACTGGCTGTGGCATCCTCGGGGATGTTCTGCGCCGGATCGCCTTCGTAGAAATCGGCCAGACCGGCGGCCTTGGCTTCGGCCTGTTTCTCGGGCGGCAGGGCCAGAAGGGCGGTGCGCAACGACCCGGCATCCAGCGTGATCGGCAGGCCCAGCCGTTCCAGATCGGCCGTCACATCGCGGCCGGGGCTGTCATACTGTTCGCTGACGGGGCGGGTCTCGTCATAGGGCGGCTCGATCACGGCGATGCGGTCGATGGTCACCTGAACCGGCTTGCCGTCCACCAGGGCGCGGAAATCCACCAGATCGGGCTTGGTCAGGTCTTCGGGCAGGTTCATCATCGATTCCCACGACGCCCAGACCGAAACCGGCGGCAGGGGAAAGATCACCTCGCCGGTGACATCGGTGGCGGTGGTGTTCTTGAACACATAATCGACGGAAACCTTGTCGACGCTGATGAACAGGTCTTCCTGCAGCATGGCCACCGCATCGGTCTGGCTGAAGGTCAGCCCGGTCGATGACAGCCCGCCGAACCCGTCATTGGCGGCAGCCGGCAGGGCGGTGGAGACAAGCAGGGCGGCAAGCAAGGGGCGCATGAAAACCTCCGGTTCCGAATGAAGGTATCAGACGCCTGTGCCGGGTTTTGCGCAAGGCGGGTTTTTCTTCCCCGCCACCTTGCGGGCGCTGTGCGGGCTTGCGACAAACCCTTGTCACAAGGGAGGATTTCATGCGCCTTGGCATCGCCAGTCTGGTCGCCGGCTATGTGCTGTCGCAGTTCTACCGCGCTTTCCTTGCGGTGCTTGCCCCGGTGCTTGAAGCCGAACTTGGTGCCACCAAGGCCGATCTGGCCTCGGCCTCGGGCTATTGGTTCCTGGCCTTCGGGGCGATGCAGATTCCCGTCGGCATCGCGCTGGACCGGATCGGTCCGCGCCGGACCGCCGCCTTCTGCCTGCTGATCGGCGCGGGTGGCGCGGCGCTGTTTGCCATGGCGGGCTCGCCCTTCGTGATCAAGGTGGCGATGGCGCTGATCGGGGTGGGCTGCTCGCCCGTGCTGATGGCCAGCTACTACATCTTCGCCCGGCAATTCTCGCCCGCGGTCTTCGGCACGCTGGCCGGCATGGTGATCGGCATCGGCAGTCTGGGCAACATCGCCGCCTCGCTGCCGCTGACCGCTGCGGCCGAAGCCTTCGGCTGGCGGGAAACCGTCTGGGCGCTGGCGGGCATCACCGCGCTGATTGCGGCGGCGGTGGCGGTTCTGGTGCGCGACCCGGTTCGCGTGGCCACGCCCGAGGGGCCGAAGGATTCGGTTCTGACGCTGCTGAAGATGCCGGCGATCTGGCCGATCCTGGCGATGATGCTGGTCTGCTATGCCCCGCCGGGCGGGTTGCGCGGGCTGTGGCTGGGGCCCTACTTCACCGATGTCTGGGGCTATTCCCGGCCCGAAGTCGGCATGGCGGGCCTGTGGATGGGGATTGCCATGGTCATCGGCAGTTTTGCCATCGGCCCGATGGACCGCTGGCTGGGCACCCGCAAATGGGTGATCTTCGGCGGCAATGCGGCCATGCTGTGCTTCATCACCGCGCTTTGGCTGGCGCCGCAGCAATCGGCGCTGTTCTCGACGCTGATGTTCGTGGGCGTGGGGCTGTTCGGATCAACCTTCCCCATCGTCATTGCCCATGCGCGGGCCTTCTTCCCGCCGCATCTGGTGGGGCGCGGGGTGACGCTGGTCAACCTGTTCGGCATCGCCTCGGTCGGCATCGCGCAGCATGTCACCGGCTATCTGTTCGCCGCAACGCCCGCCCAGCCGGCCCCTGCGGCGCCCTTTGCCGCGGTGTTCGCCTTCTTCGCGATCACCACCGCGGTCGGGCTGGCCATCTATCTTTTGTCACAGGATCGCACCGACTGAGGGCGCGGCCCGATTCCGCCCTTTCCCCGCGCCCCCTATTACGCTAACAGCCGCCCGTTCCCGCCTTGGGAACGGTGAATGGAGATACCCCGATGGGCTATAAGGTCGTCGTCGCGGGTGCCACGGGCAACGTGGGCCGCGAAATGCTGAACATCCTCGCCGAGCGCGAGTTCCCGGTGGACGAGATTGCCGCGCTGGCGTCGCGCAAATCTCTGGGCACTGAAGTCAGCTTTGGCGACAAGACTATCAAGACCAAGGACCTGGCCACCTTCGATTTCACCGGCTGGGACATCGCGCTGTTCGCGGTGGGGTCGGGGCCGACCAAGGAATACGCGCCCAAGGCCGCAGCGGCCGGCTGCATCGTGATCGACAACTCGTCGCTCTACCGCTACGACCCGGAAATCCCGCTGATCGTGCCGGAAGTGAACGCCGATGCGATCCACATGTACAAGAACAAGAACATCATCGCGAACCCCAACTGCAGCACCGCGCAGATGGTGGTGGCGCTGAAGCCGCTGCATGACCGGGCAAAGATCAAGCGCGTTGTCGTTTCAACCTACCAGTCGGTGTCGGGCGCCGGCAAGGAAGGCATGGACGAGCTTTGGGATCAGACCAAGGCGGTCTACAACCCCGTGCAGGAAGTGCCGCCGAAGAAGTTCTCCAAGCAGATCGCCTTCAACGTGATTCCGCATATCGACGTGTTCCTGGACTCGGGCGAGACCAAGGAAGAATGGAAGATGGTGGCCGAGACGAAGAAGATTCTCGACCCCGCGATCAAGGTGACCGCCACTTGCGTGCGGGTGCCGGTGTTCGTTGGCCATTCCGAGGCGATCAACATCGAGTTCGAGGAGCCGCTGGACTGGCAGGAAGCGCAGGACATCCTGCGCGAAGCGCCGGGCGTGATGCTTGTCGACAAGCGTGAGGCCGGTGGCTACATCACCCCCATCGAATGTGTGGGCGAATTCGCCACCTACATCAGCCGTGTCCGCCAGGATTCGACCGTCGAGAACGGGCTGAACCTGTGGTGCGTGTCCGACAACCTGCGCAAGGGCGCGGCGCTGAACGCGGTGCAGATCGCGGAAGTGCTGGGTCAGCGGGTGCTGAAAAAGGGCTAAGGGGTCTTCAACCCTGTTCGGGAAGGGTCTTGGTCATGGCTGTGACCAAGACCCTTTTCATTGCGACGCGGCGATCTCGCGCATTTGAAACTGCGGCGATTTCGCCTTGCACCTTTCCCGCTGGCAGAGTTTTCTCGCGCCCGAACGAAAGGACCTTCTCATGGCAACCCGTCTCCGCCTCAACGATGGCAATACGATCCCGCAAATCGGCCTTGGCCTCTGGCAGGTGCCTGCCGACATCACGGCGCAAACCGTGGCCACCGGCCTGCGCCTTGGCTACCGGCTGATTGACGGCGCGGCGATCTATGGCAATGAGGTGGGGCAGGGCGAAGGCTTCCGCCAATCGGGCCTGCCGCGCGATCAGGTGTTCATCACCACCAAGATCTGGAACGCCGATCAGGGCCACGACAACACGCTGCGCGCGATGGAGGCAAGCCTAGCCCGCCTGGGGCTGGATCAGGTGGACCTGTGCCTGATCCACTGGCCCTGCCCGGCGCGCGATCTGTATGTCGATACCTGGCGCGCGCTGATCCGCCTGCGTGAAGAAGGTCACTGCCGGTCGATTGGCGTGTCGAACTTCAACGCGGCGCATCTGGAACGGGTGATCGGTGAAACCGGCGTGGTGCCGGTGCTGAACCAGATCGAGGTGAACCCCCGCCTGCAACAGAGCGAACTGCGCGCCCTGCATGACCAGCTTGGCATCGTCACCCAAAGCTGGACACCGCTGGGGCAGGGCAAGAGCTTCGATGCCCCTGCCGTTGTGGCGGCGGCGCAACGGGCCGGCAAGACGCCCGCGCAGGTGATCCTGCGCTGGCATGTGCAGATCGGCGTCTCGGTCATTCCACGGTCCACCCGAGAGGCCGGGCAGATCGAGAATCTAGACATCTTCGACTTCGAACTGACGCCCGAAGAAATGGCCGCCCTTGCCACGCTGGACGAAGGGGTGCGCTGCGGCCCCGATCCGGCCACGTTCGAGATGGTCTGACCGGATAAGACGCAGCCCGGCCCGCGATCCTTGGGCCGGGTTTTCCCGCCTTGCCGCGATGCGTGCGGCGGACTTAGGGTCCGCGCAGGACCCCAACCAAAGGCCATCGCCATGCGCGCCCTTCTTGCCGTTCTTCTGGCCACCACCGCCCTGCCGGCGCTGGCCGATGTCATTCCCGCCACCAGCACCATCACTGCCGTCACCGTTTACCCCGACGGGGCGAAGATCACCCGCGAAGTGACCTTCACCGCCCCTTCGGCCGGGTCGCATGAGCTGCTGGTCACCGACATGCCCGCCTCAACCGAACCGGGGCTGATGCGGTTGCAAGGCGACGAAGGCACCACCTTCGGCGCATTTTCCCTGCGGGCTGACCGGCTGCCCCCGCGTGAAGACCCGCTGACACCCGACCAGCAGGCCGCCAAGGCCGAGGTCGAGCGTCTGGAAACCGCCGAGCGCACGGCACTGGCGGGGGTTGAGGCGGTTCAGGCCCGGATCGACGCGGCCGATGCCCGCGCGGCCTTTCTGGCGTCCTTCAACGGCGGCCTGCCCGACAATGCCACGCCCGAGGGCGTGAAGGCGATGGCCGACATGATCGAGACCGAGACCCGCACCGCCCGCGAGGCTGCGGCTGCGGCGCGGCTGGATCTGTGGCCGGCCCAGAAGGCGCTGGAGACGGCGCAGGAAGACCTGGCCAAGGCGCAGGCCGCCCTTGACGCGCTGCCCGCCCGCGATGCCGATTATACCGCGCTGGCCGTGGCGGTGGATGCCGCCGCCGGCGAGTCGAAGCTGACCGTCACCCATTACATTTCCGGCGCAAGCTGGCGGCCGTTCTATGACCTGAACCTCACCCGCGAAGGCGGCAACAAGCTGACCATCGAGCGCAGCGTTCTGGTCAGCCAGGCCACGGGCGAAGACTGGACCGGGGTCGATCTGACCCTGTCCACATCCCGCCCCGCCGATCAGGCGGCCCCCAGCACGCTTTGGCCCGAACAGCGCTGGATCGTGCCCGAGCAATCTGAAAGCGAACTGGCCAAGGGGGGCGCCCGGATGACGGCGGCGGATGAGGCCGTAGCCGCAGCCCCGGTGGCCGAAGCGATGCCGGCCCCGGTGACCGCCGCCGCCGGGATGGAAGGCGATACGGTGGTCTATCACTACCCCCGCGCGGTCGATGTCGCCTCGGGTGTGGAAGACCTGCGCCTGTCGCTTGACCGGATCGAGGCTGCACCGACCGTGACAGCGGTTGCCGTGCCCCGCTGGGACAGCACTGCCTTTGTCGTGGCCGAGTTCGTCAACACATCGGCCGAGCCGCTGCTGGCCGGTGAGGCGCTGCTGTTCCGCGAAGGCGTGCTTGTCGGCGGCACGTCGCTGCAACCCGTCGCCCCCGGCGCCGAAGCCGAGATCGCCTTCGGGGCGCTGGAAACGGTTCAGGTCAGCCGTGACATGCCGGTGCGCGATTCGGGGCAGCGCGGCTTCATCTCGACCTCGAACGAGGCCAGCGAAGTGGCGGTGCTGAAGGTTGAAAACCTTGGGGACGAGTCCTGGCCGCTGCGGGTGATCGACCAGATCCCCTATTCGGAACAGGAAGACCTTGAAATTTCGGTCGATGCCAAGCCCGCGCCAACCAAGACCGATCTGGATGGCCAGCGCGGGATTCTGGCCTGGGAATTCGATCTTCCCGCCGGGGCCAAGCAGGAAATCAGCCTGGGCTACAACATGCGCTGGCCCGACGGGATGATCCTGCAATAACGGCGCGGCTCAGGCCGGTTCGGGGGCGCCGGCAAGGCGCCCCTTTGTCATGTGGCGCTTGCCGGCAAAACCGGGCGCACGTTCCACGGCAAAGCCGGCGGCGGCCAGCGCCCGGCGCACATGGCCTGCGGCGGTATAGGTGGCAAAGCTGCCGCCGGGTGCGGTGTGGCGGGCCACTTCGGCCATCAGATCCTCGCCCCACATCTGCGGGTTCTTCGCGGGGGAAAACCCGTCCAGAAACCACGCATCGGCCCGGTCTTCCCAGCGGGGCAGGGTGTCGCGCGCATCGCCCAGCAGGATGCGCACCGCGATGCCGGGAAGGGTGAACTCGGTCTTTCCGGCGCGGCGGGCGTCGATCAGCGGCGCGGCAATCGCCGCCGCTTCGGGAAAGGCCGCCAGCGCGCGGGCCATGTCTTCGGCCGCCATCGGAAACGCCTCGAAGGTAGTAAAGCGCAGTTGGCCCGGCCGCCCGGTTTGCGCCCAGGCCAAGGCCAGCGTCAGCAGATTCAGCCCGGTGCCGAAGCCCAGTTCGGCCACATGGAACCCGTCGCACAGCCTGTCAGGCAGGCCATTGCCCGACAGGAACACATGTCGCGTTTCCTGAAACCCGCCGGCAAGCGAGAAGTAGGGGTCGTCGAAGGCGCGTGCGACGGGAATCACCCCGTCCTTCCAGTCCAGTTCCGGTTGCGGTTCGTTGGGCATGGGCCTAGTCCTTCGGCGCCTTGGATGCGGCAGGAGACGGGCAATGGCAAGCGTCGATGTAACGGTGCGGGGCGGTGGAATCTTTGGCCTGTCGGTGGCCTGGGCCTGCGCCCGGCGTGGCGCAAGGGTGCGGCTGATCGAGACGGGGCGCATTGGCGGTGGCTGCACCGGCGGGCTGGTGGGGGCGCTGGCGCCCCACGCGCCCGAGGCATGGAACCCCTTGAAGCAGTTTCAGTTCGAGGCGCTGAAACTGGCGCCCGGCTGGTGGCAGGCCGTGGCGCAGGCGGGCGGGAAAGACCCCGGCTATCTGCGGTCGGGCCGGTTGCAGCCGCTGGCGGATGAGGCCGCGGTGGCCGCCGCACGGGACCGGGTGGCCGCTGCGGCGCAGTTCTGGGGCGATTTTGCCGATTGGCAGGTGGTGCCCGCCACCGGCGCCGCGTGGGAGCCGGTCTCGCCCTCGGGCTGGCTGGTGCGCGACACGCTGACCGCGCGCCTGTCGCCGCGCGGGGCGGCGGCGGCACTTGAGGCGGCCTTGCGGGCGCACGGGGCCGAGATCGTGCTGGGGGAGGGGGAAGAGGCCGGCACCGTGGTCCATGCCACCGGGTTGGCCGGGCTGAACGAACTGTCCGCCGCCTTTGGCCGCAAGCTGGGGGCGGGCGTCAAGGGGCAGGCGCTGCGCCTGCGGTTCGACGCCCGCGATCAGCCGCAGGTCTTTGCCGCCGGAACCTTTGCCGTGCCCCATGCCGATGGCACCGTGGCCATAGGTTCCACCGCCGAGAATACCTGGACCACGGACGGGCCGGACGAACAGCTTGATGCCGTTCTGGCCCGTGCCGTGGCGATGATGCCGGTTCTGGCCGGGGCCGAGGTTCTGGAACGCTGGGCCGGGGTGCGGCCGCGCGCCAAAACGCGGGGGCCGGTGCTGGGGGCATGGCCAGGGCGGGCGGGGCATTTCATCGCCAATGGCGGCTTCAAGATCGGCTTTGGCGTCGCGCCCAAGGTGGGCGAGGTGCTGGCCGATCTGGTGCTGGACGGGCGCGAGACCGGCATCCCCGAGGCGATGCGGATCGAGGCGCTGCTGGCCTAAAGCGCCAGCGCCAGCTTGCGGCCTTCGTGGAAGGCATAGGCGGCCAGCCGGGGCGCGGCGCAATCGCCGATGCGGTGGGTTTCCTTGCCGGGGAAGGATTCGGGGAACGGGTCGAAGCTGCGGTTGGTGGTGCACATCACCAGCGCGCTTGCGGGGATCTGGGTTTCCTCGCCGGTCAGCAGGCTGCGGACGGTGGCGCCGTTGCCGTGCCAGCGGGCGATCAGGCTTTCGGTGACAAAGCGCGCGCCCTTGGCGGCCAGTGCCCGGCGGGCGGCGCCATCGGCGGCGGTGCGGGAAATCTCTTTTCCGACATAGGGTTCCGGTGTGACGATCGTCACCCGATGGCCCTGTTCCGCCAACCACCAGGCGGTGCCGACGCCGCGCCAGTTGCTGCCTTCGTCATACAGCATCACCTCGTTTCCGGGCCGCACCTCGCGCCGCAGAATGGCCTCGGGGCTGTGGACATGGCCGTTTTCAAGGCCGGGAAGCATGGGTTCGTGCGGGAGCCAGCGCTGGAACCCGCCCTCCTCCGGCAGCGAGCCGGAGGCCAAGATCACAGTATCGGCGGGGTGGGCGGCGATTTCGTCCGCGTCGAGGAAGGTGTTGAGCCGCAGGGTGACGCCCAGTTTCGCGAACTGGCGCTCATACCACTCCATCAGGTCCAGGATCTGCGCCCGGCGCGGCTGTTGCCCGGCCAGCCGGAACTGCCCGCCGATCACCGGCAAAGCCTCAACGATTTCAACGCTGTGCCCACGCTCGGCCGCGGCGCGGGCGGCTTCAAGCCCTGCCGGTCCGGCGCCGACGACCAGAAGGCTGCGCTTTTGGGTTGCGGGGGGGAAGCGGTCGCCGCCCCATTCGAATTCGCGGCCGGCCGAGGGGTTGATCAGGCAGGAAATCCAGTAGTCGCGCGAGCGGCGGCCCCAGCACATCTGGTTGCAGGAGATGCAGCCGCGGATGTCTTCGGCCCGGCCTTCCATCACCTTGCGGGCAAGGTGGGGGTCGGCGATCTGGCCGCGAACGATGGAGACAAGATCGGCCTCGCCGGATGCGAGGATGGTTTCGGCGTTGTCCGGGGTGCGGATGCCGGCTTCCGAGGTGATGAGAGCGTGTTTGACGATGCCTTTCAACCGGGCCGTCAGCGGGGTGGTCAGCTTTTCGGCATGGGTGAAGGGCGGGATGATGCGTTCGAAATCCAGGTAGCTGCCGGCGCCCACCGTCACATAGTCAACATGGCCGGTGGCATCGTGCAGGGCAATGATTTCACACAGGTTTTCCGCTGAAAGCGTGACCTCGGAAAACACCTCGGAATAGCTGATGGCGAGGCCGATCACGAAGTCTTCGCCGCAGGTGCGGCGGATGCGGTCGATCAGGGTGCGGGAGAAGCGGGTGCGGTTTTCAAGGCTGCCGCCCCAGTCGTCATCGCGGGTGTTGGACCAGGGCGTCCAGAACTGGTCAAGCAGGGAGTGATAGGCTGCCCAGACCTCGACCCCGTCGAAGCCGCAGGCCTTGGCGCGGACGGCGGCGGCGACGTGGGCATCCAGCACCTCGTTGATTTCATTGACAGTCATCCGGTGGCTGCCGTCGCTGTCATGGTAGGAGGGGCCGCCCGAGGGGCTGAAATGCGGTTGGAAGGACAGGTCGGAATCGCCATGGGCGCCAACGTGGTAGATCTGCTGGATCACCACGGCCCCGGCCGCGCGGACTTCATCGGTAATGCGTTGAAAATGCGGGATGATCTGGTCAGACTCGGGCAGAAGGTTGCCCCGGGTCAGAACGCCGGTGCGATGCGCCGGGACGGGTTCGCAGACCACCATGGCCGCCCCGCCAAGGGCCCGTTCCAGAAGGTATTTTCCCTGCCGCGGGCCGGGAAGGCCCATGTCCGACATGTTGTTGGTATGGGCCCCGAACACGATGCGGTTGCGCAGGGTATGGCCGCGCAGCGACAGTGGCGAGGTGAGGTGGCGATGCTGGGTCATGGGCGGCCTCCGGCTTGTCCGAAGGCTAGCGCGGGGGGTGCCGCGGGGTTGCCCGAAAACGGCATGGAATGGCCGCAAAAGGCCCATCACTTGCGTCTGCGGCACGTCTGCCCTGCGTATGACTGACGTATGGCAGACAGCCATACGTCAGCGCAGCCGCCTTACAGGGTGAAATCGTAGCCCGAGATCCCCTTGGGTTCGAGGAATTCCTCAAGCCCCCAGATGCCGCCTTCGCGGGCCCGGCCCGATTGCTTGACCCCGCCGAAGAAGCTGCCGGCGCCCCGGGACTTGCCGTTGGTTTCCACCATGCCCGAGCGCAACTGGCGGGCCAGCCGGTTGGTGCGGGCGGGATCGCCGGACTGCACATAGTTGGTCAGGCCATAGGGCGTGTCATTGGCGATCTGCACGGCCTCGGACTCGGTCTCGAAGGGGATGATCGACAGGACCGGGCCGAAGATCTCTTCCCGCTCGATGGTCATGCCGGGCTTCACATCGGCAAAGATCGTGGGCTTGACATAGAAGCCACGGTTGAAGCCATCGGGCAGGCCGGGGCCGCCGGCCACCAGACGGGCGCCTTCCTCGATGCCCTTTTCGATATAGCCCTGGATCTGGTCCCACTGGCGCTTGTTCACCACCGGGCCGATATGGGGGCCGCGTTCATGCGCGGGGCCGACCTTGATGCTGTTGGCCACTTCGGCGGCCTTCGCGACCGTCTGGTCATAGACCGACCGTTCCACCAGCAGGCGCGAGGGCGCGTTGCAGCTTTGGCCGGTGTTTTCCATCATCCGGCGCACGCTGCGTTCCACGGCCTTGTCATCGGCATCGGCGAACAGCAGGTTCGCCCCCTTGCCGCCCAGTTCCAGCGTGACGCGCTTGAGCGTGTCGGCGGCGGCCTTCGAGATGGCGCGGCCGGCGCGGGTGGAGCCGGTGAAGGAGATCATCTCGACATCGGGGTGGGTGGAAAGCTGGGTGCCGACGCCCGGCCCATCACCGTTGACCAGGTTGAACACGCCCGGCGGGATGCCGGCATCATGGCAGAATTCCGCGAAGAGCATCGCGTTCAGCGGGCTTTCCTCGGACGGTTTCAGCACGCAGGTACAGCCGGCCAGCATGGCCGGAATGGCCTTGAGCGCGATCTGGTTCACCGGCCAGTTCCAGGGCGTGATCAGCCCGACAACGCCGATCGGTTCCAGCGCCACGGCCGGTTGCGGCCGGTCGCGCGGAAGGCTGGGGTCAAGCGGGCGAATCCATTCGATATGCTCGAACGCCTTGAGGAAGTTGCCGGTGTGCCAGGGCAGGCAGGGCGCCTGATCGGACAGGGCAAAGTCGATGGGCGCGCCCATTTCCATGCTGATGGCTTCGGCAAATTCCTGCAGGCGCTTTTCGTATTGCACCAGGATGCCGCGCACGAGGCGGGCGCGTTCGGCGGGCGGCGTGGCGGCCCAGGCCGGGAAGGCGGCCTTGGCGGCGGCGACGGCGGCATCGGTATCGGCCTGATCGCCCAGGCTGATGACGGCGCAGGGTTCCTCGGTCGAGGGGTTGATGACCTGACAGTCGCGGGGCTTGGCCGGGGCGACCCAGCGGCCGTTGATATAGAAATCGCGCTTGGTAAGCATGGCATCCTCGAGGGGGCGGGAAGGGGATTTGATCAAACATGGCGTGTCAGCCCCGCTTTCGCAAGCCGGGGACCGACGCCGCCGCGTCGGGATTGGCCGGGGGGTTGCGGGAACGGGCGTGATGCCTTGGCGGGTTTGGGCGGAACAGTGTTCTCTTTTCCCGGCAACTCCGGCGGGGGGGGTGAAACCGCGTTCCGAATGGTCTATCTGAAAGGCCGGAATCTGACCGAGGAACATCATGTCCGTTCGCATCAATGACATCGCCCCCGACTTCACCGCCGAATCGACCGCCGGGACGATCCGGTTCCATGACTGGCTGGGCGGCAGCTATGCCATCATCTTCAGCCACCCGCGCGATTTCACCCCGGTCTGCACGACCGAGTTCGGCGCCGTGGCACAGCTTGCGGGCGAATTCGCCAAGCGCAACACCAAGGTGATCGGCGTTTCGGTGGACAGCGTGGCCGACCACGAGAAGTGGAAGCGCGACATCGAGGCCTTTGGCGGCGCCCCGGCCGAGTTTCCGATCATCGACGACACCAGCCTGACCGTGGCCAAGGCCTATGACATGCTGCCGGCGGAATACTACCTGCCGACCGAAGGCCGCACCCCGGCGAACACCGCGACGGTGCGCACGGTCTATATCGTGGGGCCGGACAAGAAGGTGCGGCTGACCATGACCTATCCGATGAGCGTGGGCCGCAACTTTGCCGAGATCCTGCGCGCGCTGGATGCTGTGCAGGCCACCGATGGCGTACCCTTTGCCACGCCCGCGAACTGGGTGCCGGGGCAGGACGTGATTGTCGCCCTGTCGGTGCCGACGGACGAGGCGCGGGCGAAATATGGCGAGCTGGACATCAAGCTGCCCTATCTGCGCTTCGCCAAGCGCCCGGTCTGAACCGGGCGGCCCGCGCCTTGGACTGGCGCGGGCCTCTGGCGCGGGCTTTGGTCAGTCCGCGCGCTCGACCAACTCGACCCGGCGGTTAAGGCTGCGCCCTGCCTCGGTTGTGTTGCTGGCGCGGGGTGCGTAAAGCCCCATCCCGGCCGCGCCCAGCCTTTCCCCGGCGATCCCGGCCTGAACCAGCGCCGCGACCACCGCCTGCGCACGCTGTTCGGACAAGGCCTGATTGGTTGCGGGATCACCGACCCAGTCGGTGTGGCCGACGATATAGACCTTCAGGCCCGGGTTTTCGGTCAGAAGCTTGACCATTTCGGCAATGGCAGGCTTGGCTTCGGGCGTCAGGGTGGCCGTGCCGAAATCGAAGTATACATTGTCCAGCGCGACGTGCCCTTCGTCCGTGATGCCCTTTGCCATCGCCGCAGCGTCGATCATCTTTTCGGCCAGTGCGGCTGAGGTGATCAGGTCGATATGCACCGCCGCGCGGCCTGCGGCCTGACCCGAGATCGAACTCTCCTGGTTCTGAGCGACATAGACGGCGATATGACGGGTGCCATCGGCGGAACGGGCCGCCAGATAATGCTCTTCTCCCGCGATATACAGCGCGAACTCTGACTGCGCCTTCAGGTTCTTCAGCTTTCGGTCGGGACCATAGATCACCGTCTTGCCAAGCAGGGCGTTCGGGCTGCCACAGGCGCGCTCGACGCATTCGAACAGGATGTCGAAGCCGCCCTGCACAAGCGCGTTGCGGTAGTTGCTGAACAGGTCAAACGCACTGGTCCCTTCGGGGCCAACATAAAGCCTGCGTTGCAGTGTGCCTTCGATTGCCACAGTGTCGCCCTTCGCGCGGCCCTTCAGCGGGCCGGTGATCAGGTCAAGGGCGGTGAATGTCAGGCGACACGGGTAAGTATCGCAAACGACGCTGAGATTATCTCAAACGACATGCGAATCTATCTCAACCCTGATGTCTGCGCGTCAGCCTGAGCTGCTGCCGGCATCTCAGATGACAAAAGATAACCCCGCCGAATGACCGGCGGGGGAGGGCGGAGGTGCTTACCAGATCACGCGATGACGGGGGAAACTTCCTCCCGCAGATAGATTTTGCTGCATTGCGGCGGAAGGGGGATCGGTTGGATGCCAGCCCTCTCTAGCCTGGAGGAGACATGCCTAGCTTGTGTCCCGATGTCGTAAGCCATCAATCCGAGCGGGAGATAACGCGATAGGAACCAATCAAGTTGTTCCGGCGCGACGATTGACATCCACTTTCGTGATCGCGGCGATCGAACGCGGGTGCTTTCGATCATTTTTTTACGGAAGATTACGCTGATGGTCTGGCAGTTTATGTGCAACGCCTTACGAACCTGCTTTCGACTCAAGCCCTCGACGGGCCGGCTTGCGAAAACATCCAACACTTCGTTCAGATCCAGATGAATCGCACGAAACCCTTTCGCGCCCCTAAGCCTAAACGCTTTCTTGAACGTCCCTTTTGCCAAAGCGTGAAGCAGTTCAACACTCTGGACTTTTGCCCTACGACCTATGTGTTGCAAGGCAAATGCTCCGGCTGGCACGTTATCTGCAAGGGGAGCACGAAAAGTGACACTGTTCCAGAACGCGTCGAGATCTTCACGTCGAAAGAGTTTGCCAAGGCCTGGCAATGACAGCGAATATTGCAGCAGGTCTGCGTCAACCAGTCTGTCGATAAGAGAGACATGAACTCCAAACTTCCGGCTTGCTTCGACTCGATCGAGGCCGGACGCAAGGACCTCAAGTTCCTTCGTGTAAGAACCCTTTGCAACTCGCCGATGCTCGTCATCAGCTACTACGATTGCACGTTGAAACCTTGAGATCCGACCTGGGGTCAGACCATATTCGTTGCCAAGTTCGTTCCAACTGTACCATCGCCGCTCGGCACACATCCGACCGAGCACCATTTGTCCTGGCGCGATGGGGTAGCTTGCAAGAACAAAGTTCTGAAAGTGATCCAGCACCGTCCTGTAGCGATCTGGGTAAGTTAGGCGTTGTAGCCAGCGGGTAAAGAATCCAAAGTCGGTATAAAATCCACCATTTCGACTTTGCGAGCGACACCGTACAGATTCGTACGCATTCCGAAGCTCGTCCCGCCCTTTGACACAGACAGAAAAGCCGACGCCACAAGCTTCTGCCAAAGTCATTGAATCCAGTGTGTTTGATCGCACAGATGGCCCCTTGAGCAGCAAAACACCAACGTTTTCACACAGCCGCGCGGCTACATCGATTGAGAGATCATCCAGCCACGCACAGCGAATATCATGCGCATTTTCGTAAATTCTTTCAGATAGATAGCGAGCAAACTGCGAGGGCTGTGACCCCAGTTCGCGGCGGAGTGCTGCAATACCACCATATTCGGCCATCCGACCTGCAAAGTCATGTGGGCTACGTGGATAGCACGGTATCGCAAGCCTATGAAGAAGCAAGCCGTGCATCGGACAGCAATTCACCGAATCGAGTTGCCATAAGGGGCGCCCCCAAGTTCTGCCCTGATGGCCGATGTCATCTTCACAGCAGGCAGGGCAGAACTTCAGCCTCGAACGATCGAGGAAGGAAACAGGAAGCCTGTTGCCCATCAAGCCGAAGAAACCCGAGCCGAGGGGTTTATAGCTGTGCGAAGTCAGCTCCTCGGGATCGACCCCGGTTAAATCAGCCAAATCTTGGACTGCTTCCAATTCCAGCTGCAAGATGCTGCTCCAGGATAAACCCATATCTTGGACAAAGTCCTGCACGTAACGCGAGCCGTTCTTCTGGGCAACGTGCGAAACAAAGGATGGCAGAGTCTCCTGCGGCAGCATGGATAAGGTCAGGCCAAGCCTCATGCCCGCCTCCGAATGTCACCTAGCCCTGGGGCAGGTTGCAAAAGCTCACGGACATTAATCGCTCGAAAGTTTTCCGCTATGAACGGGTTCAGCCCCTCCGGGCAGCCGGATCGCCGTGCGTAACAGGCCACAAAGGATTTTTCGGAAAGCTCGCCTTCTCCGGCCATGAGCATCTGGCCAATCGCTTCGCAGATCAATTCTGCGAGGATACCAAAACAGTAATCCGAAGCATGTACCAGCCGCGTCACGAATCGGGGTGTGTACAAACTATCTTCGACGGCGACCTGCGCCGCTACTGCATATTGCCGGAGCGCACTGACGATCATGCGACCATCAACACTGGCCTTCAGAGGGTGGACTTCGACGGGCTTCAATCTTCGAGCCAGTTGCGTGTCCATGTTCACCAAATCAAGCAACCGGGGCATGCCGCTCAAGATTAGCCCAACCGGCCATTCCGGCGATTGCATTAGGGATTTCAAAGTGCTGATCACCGCATATTGATCGCTTCGGTTGTTGTGTTGACCGAAATCCTGCGCCTCGTCGAGATGCAGGAACAATACTTGGCGAGCGGCAAACTGCGATTTAATCAGTTGCCAAATGATATGCGCCGATCGGTCACGCCGCAGGTGATAGCCGAGTGCCTCTAGCATTGCCAACCCCACCCCCTTCGGCGTAGCCGGAGATGGGACCTTCATGCTGATGACATCAGCTTGTTCCTGCTCTTTGGAGAGCATCCTTAGGTCAGTGGTGTGCTGGCGGAGGACCGCCTCGACAAGGGTGGTCTTGCCCGCCCCGGACGCGCCGACCAGCAGCAATCCGCGGGTTTCCCTCTGACGCCTGGCCTCAATGTTGGCTCGGCGTTCGGCCAACAGAAGGTCGAACTCGCGCTGGACCTCGCGGAAGGTTGGTGTCGGGAAGAAGTGGCCCTTTAGCGCGGTGGTGACGCGCACCGCCTCTGCGACGCGAGCTTGTGCTGCGGTCATTTCTCTTCCTCCAGACGCCACTCTTCTTCTGGCTGTTCCTGCCAATCGTCCCATTGATTCTCGTCATCGACGTCGGGAGCTCTTGACAAGTCTGTTACTGCAACTGGCAGTGCTGGGTCGGGGGCAGGCAATATCTCCTGCCCCAGGCCGTCTGGCGCCGGTCCGAATGTGGGTTTGACCTCCTCGCGGAACCGAAAGCCCGAAAATAGCGTATTCTGAAGGTGTTGCACGTAGGAAGTCGAATGACCAAAGGGTGTAGCCTGCTGGCGGCGCAGCCGCGCCCGTGCGGTCGTGGTGACGTCTCGGATCGTTTTGACTGCATGGCTTCGGTATTCAGCCGACAGATCGGCCTCATTCTTGAACCGGGTTCGCAGCGCAACGCACTGCTCCTCCCATTCCGACAGAGAAATGCACTCCATATCGCGCGTATGCGGGCGGGCTGCCACCCACTTTTCGTCGATTGCAACGGCCACCAATCCAAGATTAGCGGTGTCGACCCGCACCCTGAGATCGCGGTTCCGACCTTCGGCATAGCGTTGTCTCAGTTCGTCGCAACTGTAATGGTTGCCGAACACAAGGACGCCCTGCTTGCCGAGTTTTGCATTGATATCAATGCCAAGCGCGGCGCAGCGCGTCATGCGATCCACTGGGGGCTGAAGAAAGCCAGCCTCTTTTTCCAAGTCGTTCCACTTTGAGACAGGCATTTGCCCGCCGAGGCCACGATGTGGACTTCGATGATACTCATCAACGATGTAGCAGACCAGAATCCGGATCAGGTCGTCATCGTCGAGACAGGCATTCGCACCCGCATCATAATCGCCCCGGTTCTCGGGGCCGGACTGCGTGTGTCCTGGCAAGCGGTGCATCAAAGTCCTCCCGATAGTGCCAAAGAATCTCTCATCGGTGCCCCTCAACTCGGCGCATTTCACTGGGGCATGTTCTATGCAGCAGTTGAGGTCGGTCACGCGCTCGGTGGTCGCCGTAGCAATGAAACTCGCGCCGGTGTCGGCGGCGATCGACATTGGTCGTCCGTACTGGGCCCATGCTCCTTTAGCACCACAGGCCTGCGCAAGATCAGTCTTGTCTGAGATGACCATTTCCAGGAGCTTCCGGAACTCTTCCGCTGATGGAGCCGCAGCGATCCGCAAGCCCAGAACGCAGCGCGAGGCAACGTCGAGAGCAACACAAATCCATCGTCGCCCGATGGGCAACTTCTCAAGCGTTTCGATTGGAAGGAGCTCAGTGAGTCCTAGCATCCGGAACCAGGTGATCAGATCGACCTCCCAATCGTCAATTTCGACCCGTTCGAGCAAGCAGACGGGTGCCAAGCCGCTCAGGTAAGAGCTGAATTGATGTCGAGCCTTGTCGATCCCGAGCTGCGCACAGGCCACCTCGAAGGGGGGCAAATTGGCGATCATTCTTTGGATCTGCCGCTCCGAATAGACGTAGAAGCTCGGCAACCGCTCAGCTCCGCGTTGTTTATTTAACGCCCGCATCGCAGATACTACCGCGTTTGCCGGGGCCGCCTTACCGCGCGTTTCTGGTGTCAGAGCCTTGCGGATCAGGTCTTGAGTGACGGCAAGCCCTTCG
Organism: Fuscovulum blasticum DSM 2131; assembly: GCF_003034965.1. Lineage (GTDB taxonomy): Bacteria > Pseudomonadota > Alphaproteobacteria > Rhodobacterales > Rhodobacteraceae > Pseudogemmobacter > Pseudogemmobacter blasticus. The sequence goes on from NZ_PZKE01000007.1 coordinate 81,683, forward strand.
GAGCATGCAGCCCGGCGCATTTTCAGCACACGCGGCTGCTTCGGTTTGTGGGCGAGCACATCTCCTTGAAATTTCATGTAAATTCTGTAGTGTTTGCGCAACGTGCTGATTCCGGGCACTTTCGGCACAGAATAAATGTCGCCTGCGCGAAGGCGCCCAAGCTTTCGGCGAAGATCTGTCGGATTCTCGGCAAACTGCCTTTGAAGACGGCAGCGGAATGCGGTCAGCGATGCATCCGACAGAGTCGCTGTTCTGTTTTGGATTTCGAGGTGAAGTAAGCCGGCCACATAGTGACTGAAGACGGTCCGATGGCGTTGTCGGGTGGGGGTGAGTGCGAGCCTGATCTCAGAGGTCCGCCCACCACGCCTATTATCGAGATCGAAGTACCCCGGATCGTGCTGCCACGCCGGCGACGCCATGAGCTCAGATAGTTTTTCGCCGGGGATGATTTCGACGAAGCCGTCAGGATCCTCAGCGGTGAAATAGTAGTCGTGTGTGGCCGCGTCGAACTTGATGAACCGGTAGGATTTGGAGCCAATCGTGAACCGGTCCTTCGCGCTGAATTTGTATGAAAGGGTCATGTCGCTGACCGCCCTACAAAGGACAATGGCGATACTTGCCCAATTGACAAGTGCCGGAGCTGGCCGGAGTAAATCGCCCTCAGAATCGCACCAAACAGGCGCCCGCCGACATCCGCCGCTTGCGCGGCCAGAGCACGGATTTGGACGCGTCCGTAGAGATTGGTACACAGGTGCGCGAGGACAGCGTCCGCTTCAGGGTCGGACTGTAAACTGGCATAGTAGAGACGTCGCGCATCTTTCGCAGCGGCCGGCGCATAGTCGCGATCAGTAAAAAGTACCACCTTGTCACAGAAAGATGGAACTGCCGCCCGAGCAATCAGAGCGAGTTCGCGGTCGAAGCTAGTTGCGATAACCCGCTCAAAAGGCTTTACCGCCTTCGCGATCTTGGTGCCGTCAATCAACGTGAACAGAAGATCGAACGTGTGGCTGTGCCAGGCGCCGTCCCATGACTGATAGGTGACCGGCCCTGCCTGCTCACGGACATCGAAAACGTTTCCTGAGGCCAAAGTCAGAAACAGGCAGTCTGCCTCCCCTTTGCTTTCCAACTCAACGCGTCGCGCGCGCCCGCCGTCCGCAGGCACCTGAATAGTCAGAAAACTTCTGACACTGGTCCGTGATCGCTTGCTGATCCGGCGGGTCGTCGTGGTGTTCAGCGGAGGAACAAAGACGTTTGCCTCGAGTGCGTTCTGCATCTCGGAACTCCTTCAATCACAATGTCTGGCCACCCTCCGCAGACCGCCTGCGGAGGCTTGACTTTTCTTGGGAAAAGAGGGATTCAGAGAGGACGAGAGGGTCTTTCTGAGATCCATGGCGGGGCTAGTTGTTGGAAGCTTCTAGTCCCGCTTTCTTTTCCTGGCTGTGCCGAGCAGTCACCCATTTATTGATTTTATAGTAGTATCAGGTCATTCTTGCACCTCAGGCTCCGGGTACATGTTGGGCCAAAGCTCATTCAAATTTGAACCAAGCAAATTGGCTACGTGTGTAGCTATCCTGCGAGAGCGGCGGCGGCCCAAAATAACAACAGATACAGTTGCATTCGAAACGCCCAGCTCTCTTGCAACATCATTCAGCGTTACACTTCGAAGGCGAAGCGCATATTTGATTGACTCTCGCCGGCTGTGGCTCGACTGCAGTGGAGAGAAGAACATTTGGGTCAAGCCTTGCTGGTTCGCACAAGATGCAGCAAGCCTAGGCTCTTACGAATCAGTCTGTCAATATATTTTGACTAATATTGCAGCAAAAAGAACCACACCAAAGCGGCATTGTCCAATGCCAATCGTATTGAACTTTTGCTGTGAACCAATTTTGTTCTGATGAGAATTTCTTTCTTCCATCTCAATACCTTAATAGAAGATCAATCTAGGCATTATTTCAGATCGTCCAACCTCACCGCGCCGTAGAGAGGCTAATGCCAGTAGAGACATGTTTGAAAACTAATTGGGCATCGCGTTAGCCTAAGGCGCCCCCCTTCCCAGCAGCCCTTTGTTCTGGCAATGTTCCGGGCCATCCGACCCATTCGGCGAGTCCTGTTACAGCGATGTGCAACCTCTACTCCCAGACCAAGGCGCAGGATGCGATGCGGCGTGTGTTTGATGACGCGGTCGCGGAGGGTGAGGTTGTCGAGGATCTGGCAGGGAACCTGCCGCCGATGCCGGGAATCTTCCCGGATTATCCCGCCCCGATCCTGCGGCGCCGTGCGGGCGGTGGCTGGCAGTTCAGCCGGGCGCGCTGGGGCATGCCAACGCCGCCGGTGTTTCTTGCAGGCAAGCGCACGGATCCCGGCGTGACCAATATCCGCAACACCGCCTCGCCGCATTGGCGGCGCTGGCTGGGGGTCGAACATCGCTGCCTTGTGCCCTTCACCAGCTTTTCCGAGATCGACAGCAGGCCTGGAGCTCCGCGCAATCATCCGATCTGGTTCGCCCTTGGCCCTGACCGGCCACTGGGCTTCTTTGCCGGTCTGCGCACCGAATGGACCTCGGTGCGCAAGCTGAAGGAGGGCGAGGTGACGGCCGATCTCTTCGCCTTCCTGACCTGCCCGCCCAACCGCGAGGTAGCGGCCGTTCACCCCAAGGCCATGCCGGTGATCCTGACCCGGCCCGAGGACTGGCGTCGCTGGCTGACCGCGCCCGTCGAGGAGGCCCTGCTTTTGCAGCGCCCCCTGCCGGATGGCGAGCTGGAGATCGTGTTGGAGGGGGCGCGCGAGGATGTTGCATGACCGGCTGCGGCATTCGAACCAGGCGGATATGCCGTTCAGCCTTGCCCCTGCGCGGGTGCATGAGGCGGAAGGGCATGGCCGGCGCGCCTTTGCTCTGTTCCAGGCGGCGCGGCACAAGGGACCGCTGGTCTGGATCCTGCCTGCGCACATTCCCGAACGGCCAATGCTGCGCGGCCTGCCAGAAGGCGTGGGCGAACGTCTGCATCTGCTGCGCCCCGAAGGCGAGACCGATCTCTTGTGGTGCGTGGAAGAGGCGCTGCGCTCCGCGCCTGTCAGCCTTGTCATTGCCGAGCCGGAGAAGCCGGTGTCGCTGACCGCAGGTCGCCGGCTGCAACTGGCGGCCGAAGCCGGGCGCACCACCGGCCTGCTGCTTATCCGCCGCGATGCGGGCAGCAATGCCACCGAGACCCGCTGGAGGTGTGAGCCCCTTCCCGCGATGGCAGCGGACTCGACTCCGCATCGTTGGAGTCTTAACAAGAACAAAAAGGGAACTACCGGAAGCTGGGTCTTGAACTGGGATGGCGCGTCGGCTGCTTTCGATCTGGTTGCCGCGGCTGGCGAGCGACATCAGCCTGCGGAGCCGGCCCGTTGACGGGCCTTTCGCCCTGACCCACCGGTCGGGCAATGCCGATCACCTGCATTGCCTCAACCCGGCCGCTTCTGCGATGGGGCTTTCCCGCGGGATGGCGCTGGCCGATGCCCGGGCGATCTGTCCCGATCTGGCGACACGTCCCGCCGATCTGGCCCGCGAAGCGGCCGCTCTCGGCACCTTGCGCCGCTGGGCCAGCCGCTACGCACCGATGGTGGCAAGAGACGGGGTGGATGGGCTGATGGCCGACATCTCCGGCGTGCCGCATCTTTACGGAGGCGAGGCCGCCTTGCGCGACGACCTGCATGCCCGACTGGAACGTGCGGGCCTGACTGCCGCCAGCGCCATTGCCGGAACCCGTGGCGCGGCCCATGCGCTGGCCCGTCATGGCGGCGGCATCCTGGCCGAAGGCCGGATCGCAGACGGAATCGGATCGCTGCCGGTCAGTGCGCTGCGGATTGACCCTGACACGGCCGAGGCGCTGGCCCGGGTGGGCCTGTCGCGGATCGCCGATCTGATCGGGCTGCCGCGGGCGCCATTGGCACGGCGGTTCGGGCCGGGGCTGGTGATGCGGCTTGACCAGGCGCTGGGGGTGCAATCCGAACCGGTGGCCGCAGAAGCCGAGGCCCCGCATTTTGGGGTCAGGATGACGCTGCCGGAACCGATCGGTCTGCAATCGGATGTGATGGCAGGGCTGACGCGGCTGCTTGACCGGCTCTGCGCCAGCCTCGCCCTGCATCAAAGGGGCGCACGCCGGCTGCGGCTGGAGCTGCGACGGGTGGACAGCGGCGCGGCGCAGGTCGAGATCGGGCTGGCCCGGCCGATGCGCGATCCGACCCGGATGGTAGCCCTCTTCGCCCGAGGCGTGGAAGAGATCGACGCCGGCTTCGGCATTGACGCCCTGCGACTGAGCGCCCCTCTGACCGAACCCCTGGCCCCGGAACAGATCGGCGGCAGTCCCGCCTTGCGCCAGGATGATGCTCTGGCCGATCTGCTGTCCTCGCTTGGCAACCGGATCGGCTTCGATCGCGTCCAGCGGCTTTTACCTGCCGACAGCCTGATCCCCGAACGCAGCTACCTGCTCGTGCCTGCCGCCTATGCCGACGCGGAACCCGGACCGTCACGCGCCGGGCCTGCCCGCCCGATCACGCTGTTCCCGCCCGAACCCGCAACCGTCACGGCCGGCACCCCGCCCGCCAGCTTCCGCTGGAGACGGATGCGCTTCACCACCTTGCGCGCCACCGGCCCGGAACGGATCGCCCCGGAATGGTGGTTCGACGACCCGGCCTGGCGCTCTGGCCTGCGCGACTACTGGCGGATCGAGACCCGCGAAGGGCCAAGACTGTGGCTGTTTGCAACGCCACAGGCACCGGGCGCTGGCCGCAACTGGTATGTGCAGGGAGAGTTCGCATGACTGCCCCTGACACGGCTGACACGGCCTATGCCGAACTCTGCGTCACCTCGAACTTCACCTTCCTGACCGGGGCCTCGCACCCCGAGGAACTGGTGACGCGGGCCGCCGAACTGGGCCTGACCGCCATCGCCATCACCGACCGCAATTCGGTGGCAGGCGTGGTGCGGGCGTTTTCAGCATTGAAGGAACTGACCCGGCTGCGCGCCGAGGCCGAGACCGGTCAGACCAGCGCACCGCCAGGAACCACGATCCGGTCGCAGAAGGTGACCGATCCCTCCAGCCGCCAGACCGTGCCGCATTTCACCGGCGAAGGCCCGGCCCCGGCGCGATCAGGCACGCCCTTGCCCAGGCTGATTGCGGGGGCACGGCTGGTTCTGACCGATTCCGCGGTCAACTGGATTGCCCTGCCCACCGATCTTGCCGCCTGGTCGCGGCTGACCCGGCTCCTGTCACTGGGCAAGCGCCGGGCACCCAAGGGGGAATGTCATCTGCACCGGGCTGACCTTCTGGAATGGGGGGCAGGCATGATCCTGATTGCGCTGCCGCCCGATCCACTTGATGAGGCGAACCCCACGGCCAGCCGCGCCGATCTTCGTCAACTCGCCCGCGCCTTTCCCGGGCAGTGCTTTCTGGGCGCCGCCCCGCGCTATGACGGGCGCGATCAGCCGCGGCTGGACCGGCTGGCAACCCTTGCCCAGACCGTCAACCTGCCAATGCTGGCCGTGGGGGATGTGCTGATGCACCGTGCCGCCCGTCGCCCGCTTGCCGATGTGCTGACCTGCCTGCGCACCGGCTGCACCATCGACACCATCGGCACGCGGCGGCTGCCGAATGGCGAGCGGCGCCTGAAGTCGGGCGCCGAGATGGCGCGACTGTTCCACCGTCATCCCGCCGCCCTGCGTCGCACAGTGGAGATAGCCGACCGCTGCGCCTTCCGGCTGGACGACCTGCGCTATCAATATCCCGACGAGGCGCAAGACGGCGAACCTGCGCAGGAACGGCTGGAACGGCTGGCCCGTGCCGGGCTCACCTGGCGCTATCCCTCGGGGCCGCCGCCCAGGATCGTGCACCGCGTCGAGACGGAGCTGACCCTGATCCGCGAGGTGAGTTACGCGCCCTATTTCCTGACCGTGCATGACATCGTGCAGTTCGCCCGGTCGAAGGGCATCCTCTGTCAGGGCCGCGGATCGGCCGCCAATTCGGTGGTCTGCTACCTGCTCGGCATCACCGAGGTGCCGCCCGAGAGCATCACCCTGATCTTCGAGCGCTTCATCTCGAAGGAGCGCGGCGAGCCACCCGACATCGACGTGGATTTCGAACACGAACGCCGCGAAGAGGTGATCCAGTGGATCTATGACCGCTACGGCCGCCATCGTGCCGGGCTGACCGCCACGGTGATCCATTTCCGCTCCCGCGCCGCCATCCGCGAAGTGGGCAAGGTCATGGGCCTCAGCCAGGACGTGATTGCCCGGCTCTCCGGGCAGATCTGGGGCTGGTCCTCGGCCGCCCCTGGCGAGGACAGGCTGCGCGATGCGGGCCTTGACCCCCGTGATGCCCGTGTGCGGCTGGCCACCGGCCTGATCGGCGAGATCATCGGCTTTCCGCGCCACCTCAGCCAGCATGTCGGCGGCTTCGTCATTACCCAGGGGCGGCTGGACGAGCTGTGCCCGATCGAGAATGCCGCGATGGAGGACCGCACCATCATCGAATGGGACAAGGACGACATCGACGCCCTTGGCCTTCTCAAGGTGGATATCCTGGCCCTGGGCATGCTGACCTGCATCCGCAAGGCGTTCGACCTTCTGGCCGACCATCGGGGGCAGCGCCTGACCCTTGCCAGCGTTCCGCCCGAAGATCCCGGCGTTTACGACATGCTCTGCCGGGCCGATGCGATCGGGGTGTTTCAGGTGGAAAGCCGGGCGCAGTTGAACTTCCTGCCCCGGATGCGGCCACGCACCTTCTATGACCTCGTCTGCGAAGTGGCCATCGTCCGCCCCGGCCCGATCCAGGGCGGCATGGTCCATCCGTTCATCAACCGTCGTCAGGGCAAGGAGAAGGTCGAAGACCTTGGCCCGGCGATGATGGAGGTGCTGGGCCGCACCTATGGCGTGCCGCTCTATCAAGAACAGGCGATGCAGATTGCCGTGGTCGCCGCAGGCTTCACCCCCGCCGAAGCCGACCGCCTGCGCCGGTCTCTGGCCACCTTCAAGCGCATGGGCACCATCGGATCGTTCCGCGACCGCTTCGTGTCGGGCATGCTGGCGCGCGGCTATGATGCCGATTTCGCGGGCCGCTGCTTTGCCCAGATCGAGGGCTTCGGCAGCTACGGCTTTCCCGAAAGCCATGCCGCCAGCTTCGCCCGGCTGGTCTATATCTCGGCCTGGCTCAAGTGCCATCATCCGGCAATCTTCACCTGCGCCCTGCTGAACGCCCAGCCGATGGGCTTTTACGCCCCCGCCCAACTGGTGCGCGATGCCCGCGACCATGGCGTGGAAGTGCGCCCGGTCTCGGTTAACCATTCCGCGTGGGATTGCACGCTGGAACCCCGCCCCGACGGGGCCCTGGCCCTGCGCCTGGGGTTTCGCCAGATCAAGGGGCTGCGCGCGGAGGATGCCGACTGGATCGTTGCCGCCCGTGGCAATGGCTATCCCGATGTCGAAAGCCTGTGGCGGCGGGCGGGGGTGGCCCCCGACACGCTGGAGCGGCTGGCCGAAGCCGATGCCTTCGCCCCCCTTGGCCTGACCCGCCGCGACGCGCTCTGGGCCGCCAAGGCATTGAAGGCCCCCGCACCCTTGCCGCTCTTCGGGCCGGATGGGGAGGGCGGCGCGGAACCCGCCGTCGCCCTGCCACCGATGACGCTCGGGCAGGAGGTGATTGAGGATTACCTCTCCCTGCGCCTGTCGCTGCGTGCCCATCCACTGGAGCTTTTGCGCCCCCGTCTGCCCGAAAGCCTGCCGCACGACCGGCTGGGCACCGCGAAGGGCCGTGTCTGCGTCACCGGGCTCGTCATCACCCGCCAGCGCCCCGGCACCGCCTCGGGGGTGATCTTCCTGACACTGGAAGACGAAACCGGCACCGCAAATATCGTGGTCTGGAAGTGCGTCTACGAGACCTTCCGCAAGGCGGTGATCGGCGGCCGTCTGATCCGCGTCTCCGGCCGCATCGAACGTGACGGCCCCGTGACCCACCTGATCGCCGAGAGGGTGGAGGATCTGTCACACCTCCTGGCCACCCTCGGCCGTCCGGTGGTGATTTCCGTCAACGATGGCCGCGCCGATGAGGCAAAGCGCCCCGTCGGCGCCAGCATGCGCCCAACCGCCCGCCACCCCCGCGAACAGGCCAGAAAGCTGTTCCCAAGCCGGGATTTCCATTGAGGGGGACATGCCATCGCATCGAAGCCGCAAGACATGGCCAAGACCGAGGCCGAGGCGCAACAATTCCGCAACAGGCTCCGGCTCTCCGATACGCCCCCCTTTGCGCGAATCGTCGATGTCCCCTATCCGAACGCTCCCGGCGCAATGCCTCATTCTGCAACCCCGAACAAAAGGAGGGCCTTCATGATCGTCATTCGCAGCGCCCTTCGCGGGCACACCGCCTGAACCGGATCCTCCGGCGCGGCAGCAGACCAAAGGGCTGATCCAGGATCGGCCTCTCCAAATTCTATCGAGGCAAGTCCATGGACTATCCCGTCCTGGAGGGTTTCCCGGCTGCAGGTGCGGCGGGGGCCGTCCGCATCGCGCATAACACCATCGCGCCCTCCCGCGCTCTCGGGAGGGACGCAGCATGATTGCCACCCTTCAATCCTGGATCGCCAACGCATCACAAAGCGATGTATTCGCCGGAGGTCTTGCGCTCGGGAGTCTGGGTCTTGCCATGGCTGCGGCCGGGGCCGCCGGCCGTGCAGCCATCCGCCTCATGGGTCGCCGCTTCTGGACACAGATCACACTCGACAACCGTTCCCCCGCCTATCGTCATCTTTCGCTCTGGCTGGAGGCGAGCGGTGCCTTGGCCCATGTCCGGCAGTTGCGGCTGACAGATGCCCACTGGGACGAAACGGGGGGCGGAGGCTACGCGCCCGCCCCTGGCAAACACTGGTTCTGGCACGAGGGCCACCTGTGCCGCCTTCAGCGTTCGATCAGCGACAAGGCAGGCGTCATCAATGCGAGCAGCCAACGCCCGATGGAGGTGCTCGAGATCGGCGCATTGTTTGGCACCGTCTCCATGCTGAGCGGATGGATCAGCGAAGGCCGCCGCCTCGCGGAACTACGTGATCGCAAAGGCCCGGTCCTGCACTGCCTGCGCGGCGACTATTGGGAAGAGATTGGCGAGGTGCCGCGTCGGGCGATCGACAGCGTGGTGACCGAAGATGATCGCGCCATCCGCGTGCTCGAGGACATGGGGTGGTTCTACCGGGCGGCTGATTGGTATGGCCAGCGCGGAGTGCCGTGGCGCCGGGGCTATCTGTTCCATGGCCCGCCCGGCACCGGAAAGTCCAGCCTGATCCGGGCACTGGCCTCGGAGCTGGAGCTCGACATTGCCACGCTGGACATCGGCCGCGCATCCTTGACCGACGACGCACTGCGCGAGGCCATGATGTCGGCACCGAAGCGCTGCCTGATCGCGATCGAGGATGTCGATGCGGTCTTCAGCCAGCGCGAGGCCGGTGATCCGCGCGGCGGCATCAGCTTTTCCGGCCTGCTGAACGCCATTGATGGCGTCGGGGCACAGGAGGGCCGGGCCCTGGTGATGACGACCAATCATATCGAACGCCTGGACCCGGCCCTGATCCGGCCCGGCCGTGCGGATGTGCATGTCGAACTGCCCCGGATCTCGGCCCTCGCTGCCCGCAGGCTTTACGAACGGTTCTTTCCCGGGGAGATGTCGCTGGCAGAAAGTTTCGAGCGCACGCTCGGCGCTGCAAGGCTCAGCCCGGCTGCAGTTCAGGGCTGGCTGCTTGCCAACCGCGACGATCCCGCCCTGGCCGCCCGCGCCGAAGGACTACAGCCGGTTTGCATGGTGACCCCGCGAGGATGATAAGGGCGGTAAGCTGCCATTCAGTTACCGACGCCATTCTCACCATTTGGGGCGTCGATGCAGTCGAGCCGAACACGTAGCAACGTCGACATGGGGATCTTCATGGCAGACGAGCTTTCCTATGATTGCGGGTTTGCGCGGCCGTACAGACGATCGAAACAACAGATTCTCCGCATGCCGTACGAACAGCCAGCTTCATAGAGCCCCCTTCGCTCTCTGATTTTTCAATGTTAATTTCGGTCGGACTACTAACGATAGATATATCTTGCGGAGCGCTTCCGGTTTTTTCGATCTGGCTTCGCTTCACCTCTGAACCGCGTCGCCAGGACTCTTGGGGAAGGACTATGGACAAACTGGAAGAGGGACCTGATCCCGACGATATTGCGGCCTGGCGGCAGGTCATAAAGAACCAGTCGCTTGGAAAGATTCAGGGCCGCCAATTAGTTGCTGCGGCTCAGCAAGTTGGTGCGTTTGGCGATCCACGCGTTATCAATCCCCTCATGAATGAAATAGCCGAACGCATGATGCGCATCCTGCGCAAGCACATCGGCAAGAACCATCGCAACGAGGGGTGGGACATGATCGAAGAGGTCCATCACCAACTGATCGAGGCGGTCCTCAAGCCGACCTCAGCAGACGGCATTGGGATGCGGACAGCGTTTGTTGCCCGAATCAAACTCCGCGCCGCCGACGCTATCCGCCGTGAGCAACTGCATTCGGAACGGTACGTCTATTCCGAGGACGAAGAGCAGCGCCCGAATGGACATAGGGCCCTGGGGACGGATGACGAGGAGCGCTCTCACGTCGAGAGCGTGCTGAAGCGGATCTCCGATCCGCGGAAGGTTCTCGCCTTCCGTCTTCATATGGAAGGCGTGCCACGCAACTCCACTAAGGTCGAGTCTATCGCTTCGGCGCTTGGCGTGAGCGCGAAGACCGCTGAGACCTGGGTCAAGGAGACAGAGGAAGAGATCAGAACCATTCTTGGAGCTAAGTCATGACGGACCAAACCAAAGCCACGAGGCGGGACGAGGTCTTGTTCGCATTCCACCGGGAATGCGCCATCCCGACGCTAAATCAGATCATAAACTGGACGCAGCGTTACCCTGAGTTCGCTGACGACATCCGCGCGCATGCCGGGGTCATGCGTGATTGGGCTGCTAACGAAGAAGCGGAGGAGGAAGTGTTCGACGAACTGATGATGAACCGTGCCCGCAGCCGTGCACTCAACGCCATCTACAATGCTCAGGCGATCGAACAGAACAACATTCAAGCTGCGCCGGAGACGACGTTCGACCAACTGCTGTCCGGTGCGGGATTGGATACACGGCAGCTCGGCCGCGCCATCGACATCGGCCGCGATGTCCTGTCAGACCTTTTTCGTGGGCGGATGTCGCCCCCTATTGGGCCGCGATTGGTAAAGGCGTTGCTTGACCAGCTTAAGGCGACCCGTGTGCAGTTCGACCGTGCGCTTGCCTATGCGCAGTCCCATCCTTCCATGGGCCACGCCAAGGCGTCGCAGCAGCCCACGATCGTGCAGTGCAGCTATGAGGAGAGCATCCGGCGAAGCAGCATGTCTCCGGAGCGCAAGTCCTACTGGCTTGAGGAGGACTAACCATGGACGCCTGGCGCGACATTCGGCTGAAGGCACGCGCTTGCCATTTAAAAGCGTTGAGTGTCGCCCAGGGTGACCGCCGCAGTCGTGCTCTCGTCGATGCCGTCCTGAAAGATGCCGATCTGGAATTGCGTTATTGCAAGCCCGGTGAAGTGTTCGGAGTTGGCGTGCACGGGTCTTTCGAACGTGCGGATGGGCTCGTGTACGTTGTCAGTGGCCAGGACCCGAAGGACGAGGTGGTCGTGATCGCTCACGAGATCGGTCACTCGGAACTCCATCACGATCCGAGCAACGAGGTACGAAACGTCCAAGCGCAGCTTGGCGGGGACCCGATCGACAGCGGCGCGGGTGTGGTAGAGGGCTACTCGCCGCGCGAGCGCAAGGAGATGCAGGCGGATATCTTTGCCGGCGAATTCCTGTGCCCTGCCGACTGGCTGCGCACCGAAATTGTGGACAAGGCGCGTCGCCCTTCGGAAGTCGCCGAGGAGCTGGGCCTTCCCTACGGTCTCGTCCTCAACCAGGCCATTCGCGCCCTGTTGCTGCCGCCCCTTCGCGAACCGGGCGAGCGTGGCCCGGCCGTTCTGATCGAGCTTGATGAAAGCCAGAAGCAGGCTGCGACCTGGGATGGTGGACCTCTGCTCGTTGATGCGGGGCCGGGGACGGGCAAAACCCGCACGCTCGTGCACCGGATCGGGCATGTCCTCGCCCAGGGCGCCCTTTCAGGTTCGATCCTGGCACTCACCTTTTCGAAAAAGGCTGCCGAAGAGATGCGTGAGCGGCTTTCCGACTCCCATCGTGACGCGGCTATCGAGATGTGGGTCGGGACATTCCACGGCTTCGGTCTGGAGATGGTCACCAAATGGCCTGGCCGTCTCGGACGCACGGCCGACGTCAAAATTCTCGATCAGACTGCCCAGCTCGCGCTTCTCGAGGCGAACCTCTCGCGCCTTCCGCTGCGCTACTATCAGAACCTGTTCGAGCCCGCCTACGAGCTGGTCTACGTCCTCCAAGCAATCTCGCGCTGCAAAGATGAGCTGATCTCGCCGGAGAACTATCTGGCCGAGGCGGGGGCCGCGCTTGCCAATGCGACACCTGACGAAGTCGAGGCTGCCGAGAAAGCGGTCGAAATCGGCGAAATCTATAAAATCTATCAGGATGCACTGCGTGAGGCGGACGCCGTTGATTTCGGCGATCTCGTCATGATGCCCGCGCAGTTGATGGCGGAACACGAAGACATCCGCGTGGAGTTCCAGCAGCGCTTCCAACACATCCTAGTTGACGAATATCAAGATGTGAACTTTGCGAGCGCACGGCTATTGCAGTTGCTGGCCGGCGGCTGCCAGGACGTGTGGGTGGTCGGCGATCAGCGTCAGTCAATCTACCGATTCCGTGGAGCGTCGCCGGCCAACGTCGAGCGATTCCAGACGGATTTCAACGGTTCGAAGGTATCGCTTGCCAGCAACTACCGCTCAGGCGGGCCGGTGGTGCGCGCGTTCTCAGAGTTCTCGCGCCACATGGCGGCCGCCCCCGGCGCGGCGGCGAACTGGGGTGCGTTCCGCGGTGAGCTTGGCGAGGTGTCGCTCACCGTGGCAGGCACGGTCGCGGAAGAGGCTGCTGCCATCCGCGATCAGATCGAAGCCCTTCGTGCGAGCGGTATTGCCTACCGAGATCAGGCGATCCTCGCGCGCAGCCACCTCACGCTTTCGCGCATCACCGATGTGCTGGAGCAGCTCGGCGTTCCTCTCCTTTATCTTGGGGACCTGTTCGAAAGGGACGATGTCCGAGATCTACTCTCCCTCGTCGCCATCGACGCCGAGTTCGGTGGCATTGGGTTGGTCCGTGTCGCACAACTGCCACAGTATGCGGCGTCCAAGGACGATGCACTTGTGGTCATTCGCTGGTCTCAGGACCAAGGCCATACCGTCTATGAAGCTCTTGCTCGACTGGACGAGATTGAGGGCCTGAGCGAGACCGGCCGCGCGGGTCTGCGGAAGCTGGCGGAGCATCTTGCCGGCATGGGTCCAACCACCTCGCCATGGGTGCTGCTCACGACCTGGCTGTTCGAACGCAGTAACTATCTTCGGCCCTTGCTGGAGGCTCCGGACGCCCAGGCGCAGCAGAAGCTGATCGCGATCTATCAGCTACTCAAGGTGTGCAGCGAGCAACATGATGTCGAAGGACACGCCGATCTGCGCGACCCGGGCCGCAAAGCCTTGCTCGAACGCATCCGCCGCATTGAAGCGCTAAGCCAGGACAGCCGGTATCGGGCTGTCGTCTCGGAAGCTGCGGATTTCGACGCGGTGCGGGTGATGACGATCCATGGGAGCAAAGGGTTGGAGTTCCGCGGGGTGCATCTCCCGGCGCTTGCGACCCGCTACATGCCGACCAATCGTCAATGGGTGCGCTGTCCCCCGCCGGCGACACTCGGCAAGCTCACTATGCAGAAAGAGGACCACGACGCAGAAGAGGAATGCCTGTTCTTTGTAGGCCTCTCGCGTGCGCGAGATCATCTTTGCCTGACCCGGGCCGAGCGCTATACCCAAGTCAATGCCAGCGGGTCGAAGTTTCTCGACACCGTCTCTCGTCATCTTCAGGTGAGGCGTTTCAGTGGTCCGGTGCCTGCGCTCAAAGCTGCGCTGGTCTGGTCGCCTCTTGCCCCGCGCGACGGTTATGACGAGAGGGAACTCGAGGTCTATCTGAGGTGCCCGGCGCGCTATCGCTATGAGGTACTGGATGGTTTGCGCGGGGGACGGGATTCGTCCGCCTATTTGCGGTTCCATCGCTGCGTCCACCGCACGATGGGCTGGCTTGAACAGCAAGCCGAAAGAGGCCAGACCGCGAGCCCCGACCAGGCATTACAGGAACTCGCCCGCCAATGGGCAGAGCACGGCCCTGGCGGTCACGGGTTCGAGGGTTACTACCGCGCCGCGGCGGAGACGATGGTGGTGTCCATCGCCCGTTTGATAGCCTCCGAAACAGGGACGTATGACCGGGAGCCGTGGTCGGTGCAAGTCGATGGCAGGACGATCACCTACACGCCGGACCGGGTCGTCATCGCGCCGGATGGTCGGGTGCGCGTTCAGCGAATCCGTACTGGCCGCAAGACGAAGTCCGAGCAGGACAACCGCGTCTATGCGCTGATCCGAAAGGGCGCCGCTCAGCGTTATCCAGGTCGCTCCATCTCGGTAGGAGCCTATTATCCAGCCACGGACGAATGCGTTCCGATGGCGGCCATGAGGGACGATAAACTGCTGCGGGAATATGCCGAGGCTATTACTGCCATTGAGCGCGGTGAGTTCCCGGCGACCCCCGAAGCGCGGCAATGTCCGAACTGCCAGTGCTATTTCATCTGCGGCGCGTGAGCCCGCCAGCACTGCTTCCGGTTTTTCCTCACTGACTTCGCTCCTTTCACAGGACGCCATCCAGGCGCCGGAAAGGATCGACCATGGCGACCATTGTTTTCATCCAGGTTCATGAGCGGGAAGGCCTCATCGAGGCCGAACTGCCGCAGGACCCGACCCACGAGCATCTGCACCGCGCCATCGCCGCGCTCGGGATCGAACTCGCCGAGGACAACTTCATCTTCGTTGATGAGGAGGAAGAGCCGCTGATGCACAAGCAACACGAGCCCCTGCCGCCCATCAAGCGCGGCTGCCGCATCCACGTCACCAAGTGCCGCAAGATTAATGTGACGGCGCACTACCTCGACAAGACCGAGGAGCGAACCTTCGCCCCAGGCGCGCGGGTCAAGAAGGTTAAGTCCTGGGCGGTGGAGAAGTTCAAACTCAACCACCACGACGCCGCCGAGCACGTGCTCCAGCTTTGCAACTCGACGGACCGGCCGGCGACCGACACGCCGCTGCACAAGCTGACCAAGGCCTCGGCCAGCTCGGTGTGCTTCGACCTCGTCCCCGAAAAGCGCGTCGAGGGCTAAATGAACGTCGCGGTCTCACCGGACCGGCTGCTCCTCGAACAAGATCTCGCCGCGCCGGAGTTCCGGTGCGGCGAGATCGAGGGCCGCTGGAGACATGTGTCCACCACCTGGCCGCAGGTGATCATCGCTGTAACTGCGGATGCACGGCCTGGCGCGCCCGGCGAGTACGGGTTCCGCTTCGAGTGTTCGGGCTATCGCCAGAACCCGGCGACGGCTCAGCCGTGGGACGTCCTGGCTAACCGGCCACTGCCATTCAGCCAGTGGCCGACGGGCAGAGCAATCCTTCCGTCCATCTTTCGGCCCGATTGGAAGGGCGGCCAGTGCCTTTACCTGCCCTGCGACCGCCTCTCCATCGAAGGCCATGACAACTGGCGCAACGAACATCCCAGTCGGCTCTGGCAGCCGCGCCGCGGGATCATCTGTTACCTGGAGCAAATCTATGACCTTTTCCATCAAGGCGACTATTCGGGCGTTCGTAGCGCCTAGTCACCGCGTGAGTTGCCCCCGGCGGCTGTGGGAGGCGGTAACGCACGAGCTCGACCGCCGGGGAGAGCGGGTCCATGAAGCAGGAGCCTTCCTTCTGGGTCACGCCAACGGTGACCGTCGGGAAGTGACCGATGTCGTCTTCTACGATGACCTCGAACCGCAGGCGTATTCGACCGGCGTCTGCGTCCTGCACGCCCCCGCTTTCGCAAAGCTCTGGTCGCTCTGCCGGGAGCGCAAGCTTACCGTTGTGGCTGACGTCCACACGCATGGTGGGCGGGCGATCCAGAGCAAAGCGGACAGAACCAACCCAATGGTGGCCCGTGCCGGCCATGTCGGTCTGATCCTGCCCGATTTCGCGATCGCGCCGATCCGCTGGGATCAGGTGGGTATCTACGAATACCGAGGCGACCACCAATGGCACGACCGCTCCCCACGGGTGCGCCGTGGATTCTTCTACACCGGCCTATGGAGCTGACATGACTGACCCGCTTCACATCTCCCTGCACCGCACCGCCAAGTATTTCATGGACAGCGGGCGCGTGCAGACGACCGAGGAGGCCATGGATCTCCTGAAGTCCTTCGGGCTCACCATCGCTGTCGGTCCCGAAATCCAGACGAGCCAGGCCGCGCAGGTTGCCCTGCTTACCCTGGTGAACCTGGCGCGTCGCACGTTCCTGGCGGGCGTGGAGATCGTCGGGTTGGCCGATACGCCGGTCCTTACCGGGCTCGCGCTGGAGACCAGCCTGGCCCATGCGGTATCGAACCTTGGCGGGCGAATTGCGTCGCATGCCCGGTCCGACTGGCCAGTGGCGGTCATTGGTTCAGTCGAAATGCAGACGCCTCGGGCACGCGCTTGGCGCGTGACCTGGCAGGGCTGGCGCGCCGGCGTCGTCCCCGTCCGAGATGGTTGGGCGATGAATGATGATGTGGTCATGCCGCTGGCGCCGGCCCTGGCGTCGGCAGTATGCGCGGCCGAGGTTTTCGCATTTCATGCTGGTGATCACACGCTGGCCGGGAAACGCGCCTCAGGTCTCTCGCTCTGGCGTCCGGGATCCGATTGGACCGAGGCCGACGAGACGGAGCCAGCTCTGGCGTTCCTGCCCTCGCGATTGTGGCTCATCGGTCTGGGGAATCTCGGTCAGGCCTATTCTTGGCTCTTGGCTTGCCTGCCTTACCCGCCCGGCGGGCTGGAACTAGTGTTGCAGGATTTCGACCGCTTGGCCCTTTCCAATGACAGCACCTCCATTCTCACCAACCTAGATGTTCTGGGTGGGATGAAGACGCGGCGCGGGGCGGAGTGGTTGGAGGCGCGGGGTTTCACGACGTATCTCGAAGAGCGCCGGTTCGGCGCTTGGACGCAGCGTCAGGCCGATGAACCCGCCGTGGCGCTGTGCGGGGTGGACAACGCAACCGCCCGTGCCGCTCTGGAAGATGCGGGGTTCGACCTGGTTTTCGAGTCCGGGTTGGGTGCTGGCCCGCAGAGCTTCCGCAATTTTGCCATGCACACCTTTCCCGGGCCTCACCGAGCAAGTGAACTTTGGCCGACGACGCTGTCCGTGGAAACGCCGGACGTATCGCACATGCCGGCCTACGCCAACCTCAAGGACAAGGGCGTTGATGCATGCGGCCTCGCGCAGCTGGCGTCACGAACCGTCGGAGTTCCGTTCGTCGGCCTAGTGGCCGCGACGCTAGTGATCTCAGAACTTTTGCGCCGCCTGAATGGGGGGGCGTCCTACGAGGTGATCGCTGGTTCCACTAACTGCCTTGAGGACATTGAGGTTTGCTTCGGGACGCCAAAAGTCTACGAATTCGCCTTCTGCCGAGCTGCAAGCTGAGCATGCAAATTAAACGGAGCAACCAATTTCCATTCTTAGTGCTTAGGCGCAGTTTGGACAGCGCCGCGCAAATGTCTGATTTTCAGGACTCTCAGACCTATGGCTATAAGGCCGGCACGGCGGCGCGAAGCAGACGTCGCTCTTGAGGATGTCGTGTATCGGCCGTAGGCTGGTCGATCCACTCTTTCTTCACCCAGCCAGACGCGTTCATAATTCGTCTCCGCTACTACCAAAACCCGGGTGGAAAAGGCGCTTGTAGAGACGCTCGGCGTAGCTGTCAGTCATCCCAGCGACGTAGTCACATACACGACGCTCTGTGGAGCTTTCCCGACACCCATCTTGCCAAGATGACTGAGGAATGAGTCTCTCTGGATCTGAGATCAACGTATCAAACAGACGCGCCACGATCATTTGACCGCGACGCTCAAGCTGCTGCACCTTCGCCTTCCGGATCACGAGTTCGTAGGCCAGCCCCTTTAAGGCATCCAACAGCCTTGCATGAGGCTCCGGAAGAGCCGCGTTGAACATCAAAAGCGGGTGGTCGTATGAACTGTGCTTTGTAAGCGTCACATTGGTGATAAACAGATTCACAAGCTCAGCAATTATCTGCTTTCTGCGGAAGCTGTCAGAAAGCAGGCCTTCGCAGACCACATTTGCATCAAGTCCAGGCAGGCAACTGCCGTCAATTTTGAACGCTTTGGTTATCTCTTCTTTGACTTCACGTTCAGTTGCCAAACGCCTCGCGACAATGTCCTCGATGTCATGAATGCCATAGGCAATGTCATCAGCGAGTTCGAGAATACTGCAGTCAAGGCTATGATGGGCCCCTTTGCCGTCGGCTGATGTTACCAGTTGCTTTTGATCGGCAACGGAAAACCCATCAAGCGCCCATTCCACAACGCTTTCCTCGTCTTCGTGGTACGATTTAGGCGGCTTCTTCACATAGTCAGCGAGGTTGAAAGATTTCATCGAGCGCGGATATTTCAGCACCGCGAGAACCAAACGACGCGTCGGATACAGCCCTTTCCCTCGCGCCTTGTACTTCTCAAGTTTCGTGAGAATGCGAAGGGTCTGCCCGTTTCCTTCGAATCCACCATGGCACAACATGGCCCTGTGCAGCGCTTGTTCTCCTTTGTGCCCGAAGGGCGGATGCCCAAGATCGTGAGCGAGGCACGCTGCTTCAATC
This sequence comes from Fuscovulum blasticum DSM 2131, assembly GCF_003034965.1. Lineage (GTDB taxonomy): Bacteria > Pseudomonadota > Alphaproteobacteria > Rhodobacterales > Rhodobacteraceae > Pseudogemmobacter > Pseudogemmobacter blasticus. The sequence goes on from NZ_PZKE01000007.1 coordinate 100,572, forward strand.
AGATCACGCGCAGGCAGCCAATCTTGCACATCCTTGGAGAAGGTGGCTTTCTTGAAATTTAGAGCTTCGAGTAGACCATAGCCGATCTGGGACACTTCGATGGAGTGTGTCAGGCGAGTTCGATGAAAATCACCTTCGCCAGCACCCATCACCTGTGTCTTACCCTGCAGCCGCCGAAATGCCGCCGAATGCATTATGCGCGCGCGGTCCCTCTGAAATGGTGACCGCATATCGTTTGAACGGTTGGGCTGATCTTCGTGCAGACGTTCTTGGAAAAAGGCAACATTAGAGGTCATAGGGATGTCCTAGAGCAAATACTCGAGGTAGATTCTAGATCGAATAGCAAATCCCTTCAATGGCAGTGATGAGGAAGCTGCGTTGCAACATCTCTATTGCGGGCGAGCGTCCGGAGTGGACCTGCACCGGTTTCGTTCCGGTCTTTTGAGAGCGATACTCGCCATAAAGGAGACCGGATATGGCAGCGATACACAGCGACGAGTTCAAGCGGGATGCGGTTAACCCGGTCGACTACATCGATGCCACGCTCCGTGCGATCCTCGACGGCCAGCCGGTCCGACTTCACCTCACGCCGGGGCAGGCATCGGACAAGACTGCGGCGCCCGTCCTGCTGGACGCCCTGCCGCTAGGCATCGTGGTCGCGGATCGCGGCTATGACAGCCTCGCGCTGGTCGAACGCCGTGGCGGCCCGCGGCGGCACGGCGCATATCCCCACCCAGAGCCGCGTCCGCCTGCAACGCAGCGTGCCCCCGGACCCCTACCGCCGACGCAACCTGATCGAGCGGTTCTTCTGCAAACTCAAGCAATTCCGCCGTATCGCCACCCGCTTCGTAAGCGTTCGCTGGGGATCACGGGTAGCTTATCTTGACGGCGTGTAGTTCCACGGTAGCAGATCGTCGAGGCGGCTTTGCGGATGGTCGTTGGCAATCGCGGTCAGGGTTGCCTTGAGATAGGCGAATGGCTCGATGCCGTTGATCTTGCAGGTTTCGATCAGCGAGGCGATGCGGCCCCAGGCGATGCCGCCTTCGTCATGGCCGGCGAAGAGCGTATTTTTGCGATTGAGGGCTATCGGGCGGATCAGGTTTTCGACCCTGTTGGAGTCGATTTCGACGCGGCAGTCGGTCAGGAAGGTTTGCAGCCCGTCCCAGTGATTGTGGATGTAGGCGAGCTTTTCGCCGAGCCGGGATTTGGCGGAGATCTTGCGGCGTTGTGCCTGCAGCCAGTCGCCGAAGGCGGCCACCAGCGGCGCGGTGCGGGCCTGACGGGCGGAGAGGCGCTGGCCGGGCGAGATGCCGCGGATGTCGGCCTCGACGGCATAGAGTTCGGCGATGCGGCGCAGCCCCTCGGCGGCGATCTCCGATCCGTCGCGGTCAAAGACTTCCTTGAGTTTGCGCCGTGCATGCGCCCAACAGTGGGCCACCCGAATGGGCGCGCCGCCCTTGCGGGATGGTTTGGTCAGGCGGTTGTAGCCGGTGTAACCGTCAATCTGCAGGATGCCGTCGAAGCCGGTGAGGAAGGTCTCGGCATTCTCTCCCGCGCGGCCGGGGGCATAGAAGTAGACCACGCCGGGCGGGTCCTCGCCGCCCCACGGTCGGTCATCGCGGGCCAGCGCCCAAAGGTATCCGGTCTTTGTCACACCGCGCCCCGGATCCAGCACCGGGGCAGTGGTTTCATCCATGAACAGCTTGGATGACCGCTTCAGATGTTCAGCCAGCCGGTCGACAATGGGTTTCAGGTGGAACGCAGCCTTGCCGACCCAGTCGGCCAAGACTGCGCGGTGCAGATAAAGGCCCGCGCGCGCCAGGATCTGGCTCTGCCGATATAACGGCAGATGGTCCGCATACTTGCTGACCAGCACATGGGCCAGCGTCGCTTCGGTCGGTAGGCCCCCCATGATCAGGTGAGACGGCGCAGGGGCTTGGGTCACCCCGTCGGTGCAGGACCGGCAGGCATACTTCGGACGCACGGTGACGATGACGCGCAGCTGGGCCGGCACGATGTCCAGCCGTTCGCTGCGGTCTTCGCCGATCTTGTGCATGACACCGCAGCCACAGGGGCAGATCAGGCTGGCGGGTTCGATGATCTCTTCGATGCGCGGCAACGCGGCCGGCAGATTGCCGATAGTGCGCTTGGGGGCGGGTTTGCTCGCCTTGTCATCTGCTTTGGCGGCGCGGGTTTCCTTTTCCGCTTCAACCTCGGCCAGCGCGATGGACAGATCCTCGAATGCCAACTGCCGTTCATCTTCAGACAGCTTTTCCGACCGCTTGCCATGCAGGGCATGGTTCAACTCAGCGATCAGATGCTCTTGCCGACGGGTGATTTCCGTCAGCGCCGCCACGGTTTCCATCAACGCCAGAACAGCCGCACGTTGCGCGGCAGGGATGGTGGAAAGGTCGATGACGGGTGCGGTTTGCATGGGCTGGAGCTACCATAATATCCCCGCAAAAACACGCAAAACCAAATGGTTGGTTCACTCTGCCGCAGCCGGTGGACGCCCCTCCAGCGCCTTTACCTTGCGCCAGTCCAGCCCGGCAAACAGCGCCTCGAACTGGGCATGGTTCAGCGCCATCACCCCGTCCTTGATCGCGGGCCAGGTGAACGTCGCATCCTCCAGCCTTTTGTAGGCCATCACGAGGCCGGTGCCGTCCCAGTATAAGAGCTTCAGCCTGTCCGCCTTACGCGAGCGGAAGACAAAGACCGCCCCGGTGAACGGATCCTTGCGCAGCACAGACGACACCAGCGCTGCCAGGCCATCATGACCCTTTCTGAAGTCGATGGGCTTTGTCGCGACCATGATCCGAACCCGGTTCGACGGGAACATCATGGGCTGGCAGCCAAGGCGCGCACGACCGACGCAATCCGCTCCGCCGAGGCTCCGGTTTCCAGACGGATAGCCACCGCGCCCGCGATGATCTCAGGCCGGTCCGCGGCGCCCACGGCACAACGCGGTCCATCACCAACCGGGCCAATCATCAACGATGCAAATTCCACCGGATCCTCCGGCGCCGGCAGCACCAGCCGCCCTTTGCGCGCCAGCGTCCGCCACGCCGAAACGTGGTTCGCCGGAACACCATGACGCCGCGCGACAGAATTCACCGTGATACCCGGCGTCAGCGTCTCCGCCACGATCCGGGCCTTCACCTCATCAGGCCACTTCCGGTTCCGACGGCCGCGACCGCCAACCGGGAAAACCTCCAATGTAGTCTCCATGGAGAAAATCCATTCCAACAATCACCAAAGTCCAAAGAACCGATCAGGATGAGAGCCGGAAGGTGGGAGGCTGGAAACGCTTACCCCGCTTCGACAAACATGCGACCAACTTCCTCGCCGCCGTCGCCCTCGCCTCCGCAAGGATCTGGTTGCGATCAATTGAGTCCGCTCTCTAGGCGCGCGGCTCCACATCCTTCCAGTGTCTGTGCTGCGGCAAGGATTTTGCGCGGCGGGCGGCGTCAATCAGGGTGACAGGGTAAAAGCCCCAGACATCGACACCGACATTCACGCTGTTGGTGGTGCCCTGCCAGTTGCCATGCACATGGCCGAACAGATGCAGCGCACCTTTCCGGGCGTGGTTCCAGGTCATCATCGGGTAGTGGCAGAGCGTGACAGGCTTGTCGCCTGCGGGATCATCAACCTCGGCCAGCCACGAGACGCTGTCCCACGGCAGCGCCTGCGTCAGCGGGCCATCATGATTGCCGACGATCAGATGCCGTCGCGCGCCGGGCAGTTGGCCGAAGAGGCTCAGCAACCAGTCCTCGTCCTTCGCCTTCGGGCCGAAAGCGAAGTCGCCAACGATCCAGAGGTCATCCCCGGGGCCGACTTTGTCCCAAAGCCGCTCAACAAGAACAGAGTCCATGTGGCTGGTGTCGCGGAACGGGCGCTGCGCGTTCGTGACGATGCTGTCGTGACCAAAATGCAGGTCGGCGGTGTACCAATGGTCCATCACTCACATCAGGCCGGAGCCTGCCTTCTGCCGGGACAGCTTTAGCTCGCCGCCGGTTCGTTTTGTTTCTGGCCAGACGTGAATCAGGCCACACTTTCTACGCCATTCGTGCTGCCCATCATGCTCCTACCAGATTAACGCTCCCAACCTGTGATGCCCGGCGTTGCTGGCTTAGTTGGGTAGGCAAAGGCAGAGCATTGAGATCAGCCCGGATCTGCCGCCATCCCGGCATGTTCCGGTCCAGAAGATTCACGAAAGCAGCATCGTGACGAGGGGATATGAAATGCGCAATTTCATGCAAGATGACGTAATCCAGGGCAGACAACGGCTTTTTGGCAAGCTCTAGGTTGATCCAAACCAACCCTTTGTCAGGATTACAGCTTCCCCACTTTGTTCGCATTTGCTTCATTCCCCACCAGGGCCTTGGGAGGCTCAGCCGATCCGCCCATTTCGCGATGCGCGGCTCTGCCCGCTCTCTCAATTGTTCCCGTGACCAGACTGCAAACCACCGCGCTTTCTGATCAGCAGTTGCCCCTTCGGGAACAACCATTGTCAATCGACCTGACGTTTCGGGCAGGATCATCCAACTTTTCGTTGTCGTCGGCTTTTCCAGAAGTCGAAGCGGTTTTCCAAACAGGTAATGGGTTTCCCCAGAAACAAACCGGCGTTCAGATTGCCGGGCCTGGCCTTCGAACTCGCGCTGCTTCTTCTTGATCCAGTCGAGCCGGGTCACTACCGCGACGCGGACAGCGTCTTCGCTGATTGCTGGAGGCGCAGCGACCCGCACGCGACCGGCAGGAGGATAGACTCCAATATGCAGGTTCTTGATCGGTTTGCGGACCAGTTCCACAGAAAGACCCGCGATCTCGATAACTTCAGTACTCATCATGCGACCGGATGATCTGTATGATGTTATCTACCGCATCCTCCGTGTCGAGGATCTCGAGCAGCTTTCGCCGCAGCATCCGGTCCTTCATCTTGTTGCCGCGCCATCCCGTCTGGGCCGTGCTTCGGATTGCCTCATCAACCGCCATGGTCGCGGCTTCATCCTGACCGAGATTGTCGTAGAGCGCCTTGCGCCCCGGCGTGGTTATGGTGGACGGGTATTCGCTGCCGTGCCCCGCCTTTACCGCCCTGACCAATTCCGCGATCTTTTCCAGGTATTCCGCGTAGGCGATGGCGTCGTCCTTGCGCTTCTTGACGAGGTCGGTCAGCAGCTCCGACATCCGCTCGTAAAACTTCGGGTTCACCGGCGTTTCGTCGATGATCAGTCTGCGCACGTTGTTCTCGATGGCTTCGGCCACGTTCTCCCGCTTATTCTTCAGGGAGCTCGGCAACTCTCCCTCGACTGCAGCTCCCTTGCTCGCCACCAGATCGATCAGGCTGATGTCGTCCAGATGCGAAATCACCTCGGATTCGTCGGCCTTGATGTAGGTGTCGATCAGGTGCCGCATCGCAGGCTCAAACTGCTTCATGTCAACTGCATCGCCGCTGTGTAGGCGCACCGCATCGCGGATCGAAATCGCCCGTTCCACCTCGTTGCGGTACTGCGCCAGTTGCAGGTCATTGACCCCCGAGGCTGCAGGATCATCCGCCACCGACGCAAAGGCACGGGCATAAGCCCCGGCCAGCTTGTAGAGAGCCTGACGCCGCCGTGCCTTTTCATCGGCCTGCGGATCGGTCTCCCACCCTCCGGGACTGGAGAAATAGGCCAGCACCTGGTCGTCGCCCTTGGGCTGTTCCACAGGGTCCAGCAGCCCGAACCACGCATCGCGCGCGGTCATCAGGGCCTCGCCCGCCTTTTCAGCCCGCGAGGAAATCAGCCCTTCGACATCGGCCGCATCGAAAGCGTCGAAGGCGCCAGACGTGTAGTCTTCGACGGCCGTCTCGATGTTCTTGAACAGGTCCTTGTAGTCGACGACATAGCCGTAATCCTTGTCGTCGCCGTCCAGGCGGTTCACCCTGCAGATTGCCTGGAACAGCCCGTGGTCGCGCATCTGCTTGTCGATGTAGATGTAGGTCGCCGTCGGCGCATCGAAGCCGGTCAGCAGGCGACTGACAACGATCAGGAGCTTCATCTGCGCCGGTTCCTTCCGGAACTTCCGCAGCGCTTCGGCCTCGTAGGCCTCTTCATCCGTGCCCAGATCGGTCATCAGCCGGTCATAGACGCGATAAACGAACTGTTTTTCGGTCTCGCCCATACCGGCCTCTTCCCCTGTCAGTTCCGAGGCGTTGCGCGTATAGGACGTGACGATGGCGCATTTCTGGGCCAAGTCCGAGCCGGAATTGCGGAAGATCTCGAACAGCCTGCACGCCTCGGGGATCGATCCCGCCACCAGCATGGCGTTGCCGCGGCCCGCCTTCAGGCGCGGCTTCAGCTCCATGTCCATGATGATGTCGTTGGCGATCTGTTCCAGGCGATCCTTTGAGGACAGCACGCGCTGCAGCGTGCCCCAGCGCTGTTTCAGGGTTGCCTTGGCTACAGGGGTCAGGCCCTTGGTCCTGGCCTCAAACCATTCGTCAATCATCTTGGGTGAGGCCACGCGCTGGTCGATGTCGCGCGCCTCGTATCGCAGATCCAGCACGACGCCATCTTCGACCGCCTCGTTGAAGCGATAGGGCGTGCCGATGTAGGGGCCGAACACCTCGAGCGACGTCTGCTTGTCCGACCTAAGGAGCGGCGTGCCGGTGAATCCGAAGAACACCGCCTCCGGCAGAATCGTCCGCATGGCCCGGGCCAGCTTGCCCGATTGGGTCCGATGCGCCTCGTCGATGAAGACGAAGAACTCGCCCACCGGTGCGCCGATCTGGCCACGCTGGATGTCGGCGATCATCGCACCCAGCTCATCCTCTTCCTGCCGCCCGAACTTGTGGACCAGCGAAGAAACTACCCGGTCCTTTGGGTCGGCCAATGCCGCCAACAGATCGGCGCCCGATTTCGCGCGGCGCACCTTGTCGCCGGTGTTGCCGAAAACCGCCTCGATCTGTTCGTCCAGTTCCTTGCGGTCCGTCACCACCAGGATGCGGGCATCGGGCCGCGCCTCGCGGATCCAGCGGGCCAGCATCACCATGATCAGGCTCTTGCCCGAGCCTTGGGTCTGCCAGATGATCCCGCCCTTCTTCGCAACCACGGCCACCTGTGCGGCCTTCACGGCGAAATACTGGTTGGGGCGGGCGACCTTCTTTTGCCCCGCATCGAAGAGGATGAAATCGTTGATCAGTTCCAGAAACCGCGCGGGCGCCAGCATCTGCGCCACATCGCGGTCGAGCGGATTGACGATCTTGCTCTCTTCCTTCCACGCCAGCCAATAGGGCTGCGGGGTCTGGATCGCGGCATAGCGCAGGCCCTGCATGTCGTTGCCTGCGAACGTGATCTGCACCGTGGTGAAGAAATGCCGGATGAACTCGGGGCGTTGGTTGTCCAGCGTCTGGCGGATGCCTTCGCCCAGATCGACGGTGGATTTCTTCAGCTCCACCACGCCCATAGCGATCCCGTTCACATAGATCACCAGATCGGGGCGCTTGCTGTAGGCCTTGGGGTTCTTCGCCGTGACGGCCACCTCTTCGGCCACGCCCAGATCATTGGCGGCAGGGTTGTCCCAATCGACAAAGCGCACGGTAACAGGGGCCTCGCCTGGGCCGGGGGTGACCTGCACGCCATAGCGCAGCATGTCATAGGTGGCGCGGTTCGCCTCATACAGCTTCAGCCCGTCCATCCGGGCGGCGCGTTGCAATTCGGCAATGGCCTTGGTTGCAACCTCGGGGTCATGGCCACGGGCGAGCAGCCAGGGGCGCAACAGGGAGGGTTCGATATTGGCGTTGGCTTGTCCGGTTTTTTCGGGGCGCTTGTGCCAGTCGCCAAGGTAACGCCAGCCGAGGCCGCCGACCTTGCCAGAGGTATCGCCGCACAGCTGCGCGATCATGCGGTTCTGTGTGGCGCGTTCCGGATCGCCGATGGCCATGGAAATACCCCCCCCTTAAAATACTGTTACCTGAGTCAGACCAGCCTGACCCGCCCTGTCAAAAGATTCTGCATCATCCCCTCCTTCACCGCCCGCGCCTTGGCGAGGCGGGACTCGAGGGTCTGGATTTCGGCGTCCATGTCGGAGAGGACGGCGGCGATAGCTTCTTGTTCTTTCTTGGTTTCAGGAACCCGAACCGTGTAGCCGGTTAACTGCGTCTTGCCGATTTCGAGGAAGGTGCTGCCAGAGCACAATTCGATGAACCCCTTTTTCTGGCTCATCAGCAAGTAATAGAGGAAATCCCGGTCGGCGCGATCCTTGGGAATGAAGTTCTTGAAGCCCTGATTAGTAGTCAGGGGGATCGCCGAAATGACGCATTCCCCAATCGTGGCGCGGGAAGTCATCACGATGGTGCCCTCTGGCAGCAGTTCGGCTGAGGACTGGCGCAAACCTGCACGGCTGATGGTTCGGGTCGTGCCGCTCAGAAACTTTCGTCCATCCAAGGCCGTGATGTCTGTCGGGGTGACCCACGCAATGTCACCATCCCACAAAGTCGCGTCTGACGTGCTCGGGGTTCCTCCCGATCGAATGTCGGCAAGTTCTGATAAGGTGGCCGCCTCCCACTCCCCCGAGAACCCCGGGAGGCGGCGGCGGGCGGTGAGGAGGTCTTGCATCGCGCCCTGCTTGATCAGGCGCTTTTTGGCGATCACCCGCTCCAACCCCGCCACCACCCCATCCGCATCCGACAACGCAGCGGCGATGGCCTGTTGTTCGTTGGGGTCGTTGGGACATAGAAAGACATAAGAAGCGATTTCCTTCTGAGACAGAGTTGGCAGTGCGCCGCCAACCGCTGTGGAAGCCAATTGGTTCTGAAAATTCTCAGAAGCTGCAACGTAGCCCAAGAAGGTTTCGTTGATACGGCGCTTTTTTAGCACAACAAGCTGCGGGTTCAGTGTGGCAGGCTCGGTAAGGTTTTTGACGAGGGCCGTCTTTCCAACAGTTGAACCGGTCTTAACGATTAAAATGTCGCCATTCTCAATCTTTATTTCCGGTGACTCCTCCCACTTCTCCCATGAAATGAAAGTGCATTTCTCTAGGATGAGTGTGCTTCTTTGGATGTTTGAAGGGCTTAACGAAATTGCGCCTTGACCCTCTGGGACAATATCTTCAACCGTGTAACCTCGAAAGCCAATCCGACCGAAGATGGTGCAAACGTCGCCGATATGACGACATGACCAGCCCCTTGGAAGCGGCGGCGGCGTGCTTACTTCAACCATCCCGCCACCCCCATCGCCGCCAGATGCCCGGCCACCCGCGCCTCCAGCCCTGCCAGATCCTGCATGATCTGCGGCAGGGTCTGGCCATAGCGTTCGGTCAACACCCGCACGCGGGCGGTGAGCGTCTCCGTCCGCGCCTCGACCTCGGCCCCGATGGCGGCGGTGATGTCGGCCAGCCATTTGTCCTGCACCACAAGGTTCTGGATCTCGCCCATGGTCAGGGTGGGGTATTTCTTCAGCACGGCCTCGGTCAGACGGGCCTCGGCCTCTTTCGCCGCGCGTTTCGCCTCGGCCTCATCTTCGAACCGCCGGGCCGCCTGTTTCAGCAGGGCCTTCTCATCCGGCTCCAGGCCCCTGTCCTTCAGCCGCGCCTTCACCCCGCCCGCCGTCAGCTTGGCCCCATCGGCCATCAGTTCCTCGAACAGCCCGCCCTCGGCCCCGTGTTCCTCGGCCAGCTCCTCGATCTCGCGCCCCAGCTCCTCGGCCCGGGCCGTGGCCTGATCCAGTTCGGCCTTCAGGTCCGCGAAGAAGCGCGCCGTGATTAGGGCGGGTGGGATCACGTCGGCCACAAGGCGGACCTTGTTCACCGTCAGGTCGCCCTCTTCCAGCCATTTCACCTTGCCGTCGTCGCTGGTTTCCTTGCGCGCCTCGCGCAGATCACGCGCCACCAGCCAGCCGCCGCCCGCGATGATGAACACATCGTCCTGCATGGTGGCGGCCCAATAGGACATAAGCCGCTGATAGGCCTCATACTTGTCGACGAGGGGGGTCGCGTCGAAACGGATCAGCATGTCCTCGGCTATGGTGTGGATCAGGTCGCGCGGGTGGTCGCCCTGTCTGATGCCCATCAGGAGGGGGGTGTTGGCGGTGATCCAGCCGTCCAGGATGGCCGCGACCTGCGCGCGGAAGGCCGCAAAATCAGAATGGTTGCGGATGGTCGCGCGGACCTGGTCGGGTGCGACCAGCGGATCGGCATAGCCCGGGCGCAGGTTCGGCCCGAACAGCGTGGCGCGCAGCGTGGGCATGACGGCCCAGAACTCGCCCAAGGCGTCGATGTCCCGCTCCGGCACGCCGCCGTGGAGGTGGGCGGTGATGTCCTGAAGATCCTCAGGGTCGGACCCGTCGATGTAGCGGGGGATGTTCAGATTGAAGTCGTTGCGCCCGATTTCGTCGAAGGGGACGAGGCGGGAATAGCCGGGGATCAGCTGCTCGCGCGTGAAGGCGTCGATGATCTTGTGGATGTCGCGCTCGCGCAAGCGGTTCTTGGGGCCGTCCTTGATAAAGCCCCTGGACGCGTCGATCATGAAAACGGGTCGGTTGGCGGTGGCCTGCGCCTTGTCGAGCACGATGATAGAGGCGGGGATGCCAGTGCCGTAGAACAGGTTGGCGGGCAGGCCGATGACGCCCTTGATGTAGCCGCGTTTCAGGATCTTCTCGCGCAGCTTCGCCTCGGCATTGCCGCGGAACAGGACGCCGTGCGGCAGGATGACCGCGCCCGAGCCTGTGGCCTTCATCGAGGCGAGGATGTGCAGCAGGAAGGCGAAATCGCCGTTCTTGGCGGGCGGCTCGCCATCGTCGAAGCGGCCGTATTTCGTCTCGGCCGTCAGCCCCGCAGCCCAGGCCTTGGCCGAGAAGGGCGGGTTGGCGACGACGAAATCGAAGGTCTGGAGGCTGTGGGCGTCGGCCAGGAAGTGCGGTTCGGCGATGACATCGCCCTGCGCGATCTCGGCCGTGGCGCGGTTGTGCATGATCATGTTCATGCGCGCGAGGCCACGGGTGGCGATGTCCATCTCCTGGCCGAAGACGGTGATCGGCACGCGGGCGGTCTCGGCGGCCTTCAGCAGCAGCGAGCCCGAGCCGCAGGTCGGGTCATAGACCGTCTGTTTCGGGCTGGTCGCGCGGCTGACGCCCGCCACGGCGGCGACTACACGCGAGACCTCGGCCGGGGTATAGAACTGTCCCTTGGATTTGCCCGCCTCTGTCGCGAAGTTGCGCATCAGGTATTCGTAGGCGTCGCCGAGGATGTCGTCGCCGTCGGCCCTGTTCTTCGAGAAGTTCAACTCTTCTCTGCTGAAGATGTTAATCAGCGCGGTCAGCGTGTTGATCATCTTCTGGCCGCGTCCGAACTTCTCGGCATCGTTGAAGAAGGCCCGGTCGATCACGCCACTGAGGTCGTTCTCCTCGGCGATGCGGGCGATGATCGTGTCCATCCCCTCGCCGATGTTCTTGGACCCGCGCAGGGTCTTCATGTCGGCAAAGGACGCGCCGGGCGGCACCTCGATCAGCGCGTCGGGCTGGCCAGCACGGTCGGACACGTATTTCACGAAGAGGAGGGTGAGGATGTAATCCTTGTAGAGCGAGGCATCCATGCCGCCGCGGAGCTGATCGCAGCTCTGCCAAAGAGATCGGTAGATGTCGCTCTTCTTGATGGCCATGGATGGCTCCCGCTCGAATTCCCGCAAGTTTCCAGATTGATACGGGCTCAAGGGCAGGATTGACAGACCGCAAAACCATCGCTTCTGCATGATCCGCACAGATACGGTGCGTAAGCTTTGGGCGGAGTCGGGGAGCGGGTCTACGCATCCACGACACGGCCGCCCCGTTACAACTCCAATTCCGAGGATTCAGTCGGTGGCATTGGCCAAAGACTGAGGAAATCTCCAAACTGAGATAAATTCGGATGTCGTTTGAGATAACCCACCATGTCGCAGAAGGAATAAAGTCATTTAATATCAATGTCATGAGAATCCGGCTGCGATACTTACCCGTGTCGCCTGACAGTGAAGCCTGCATCCTCGGCCCCGAAAAGACAGGCGCCGTCATAGACGGGCAGGCTGTCCAGCGGGGCAAAGCCGGGCAAGTCCGGGCAGGATTGGGCGGTGGCCGAACTTGCCAGGACAAGGCAGGAAAAGCTGCTGATCACGGCGCCGATCAGGGCTTGTTTCCAATGGCGCAAAGACATGTCGAACCTTTCACAATGCGCTTGGCAAGCAACGCCAAAGCAGAACCCCCCTATCCTTAGGGCAAATGACCCGTTCGCGCATCTTGAATTCCTGCACGCAAGCCGCCCCCCTGAGAGGTGTGAACGACAGCTTGGCGACCGTCGCCCGTTTATGCAGGATAGGCTGCCCCCCAGACCCTTGCCGCCTCCTGCGCCAGGATCTTTTGTTCGGCACGGGCCAATCGGTCGCGCGCGGCCTGGGGGCAGCCGGTTTCCTTCAGCGCCCTTTTCCACAGGCGAAGGACCGAGGCCGCGCTCCACGGAAGAGCGGCCCCGGCCAGCCATCGCCGCAGATCAGGGGGCAGGCGATCATAGGCTGCCATGGGATCGACGTTCCGCCATCGCGCGCGCGGAGAGGTGAGGTTGGTCATGCCGCGGTGCGCCGCCAGTTGGGGAACGGGTCGGGCAGGGTGGCCCAGGCGGCGGGGGTGAAATCGGCGGCCTGCACCAATGCGGCGTTCAGGCGGGCGCAGATCGCGTCGCGGTCCATGCCGGCGCCGATGAACACGATTTCCTGCCGCCGGTCGCCCCAGGGTTCGGCCCAGTGGCGGGCGATTTCGGCCTGCGCCTCGGGGTGGGTGGGCAGGCGGTCGGGCGGGACGCTGGCCCACCAGCGGCCCAGCGGCGACACGGTGGACAGGGCGCCGGCCAGCGAAAACTCGGCCACCCAGTCGGGGCGGGTGGCGATCCAGAAATGCCCCTTGGCGCGGATCACGCCAGGCAGGTCACCGTTCAGCGCGGCATGGATGCGGGCGGGGTGGAACGGCGCGCGGGCGTGGTAGACGAAGGAGGAGATGCCGTATTCCTCGGTCTCGGGGGTGTGGTTGGCGAAACCGTACAACTCCTTTGCCCACATCGGGTGCAGGTGGGCGGCGTCGAAATCGAAGAGGCCGGTGTCGAAGATCGCCTCGGGGGCAACCTGCGAACGGTCGGTCTCGATCACGCGGGCGTCGGGGTTCAGCGCGCGCAGGATCTTGCGCGCGGCGTCCACCCGGGCGGGGCCGGCGTCGGTGACCTTGTTCAGCACGATCACATCGGCGAATTCGATCTGTTCGGTCAGCAGGGTGACAAGGCTGCGTTCGTCGCCTTCGCCCGCGGTTTCGCCGCGGTCGGCCAGGAAATCGTGGCTGGAGAAATCGCGCAGCAGGTTCACCGAGTCGACCACGGTGACCATGCAATCCAGCCGCGCGAGGTCTGACAGGCTGCGGCCCTGATCATCGCGGAAATCGAAGGTGGCGGCGACGGGCAGGGGTTCGGCGATGCCGGTGGATTCGATCAGCAGGTAATCGAAACGCCCCTCGGCGGCCAGGCGGCGGACCTCGGTCAGCAGGTCGTCGCGCAGGGTGCAGCAGATGCAGCCGTTGGTCATCTCGACCAGCTTTTCCTGCGACCGGCTGAGTTCGGCACCTTCGCGGATCAGGTCGGCGTCGATGTTCACCTCGGACATGTCGTTGACGATGACGGCCACGCGGCGGCCCTGACGGTTGTTCAGGACATGGTTCAGCAGCGTGGTCTTGCCGGCCCCCAGGAAGCCGGACAGCACGGTGACGGGAAGGCGGGTGTCGGGCATGGGTGGCCTATGCTGGATATGTTATACTATAACATATCTGGGGCGCACAGCAGAAGCAAGCCCACAAGACAGCACCCGCCCTTCCGGTGGGGAAGGACGGGCGCGGTCAGAGTAGGGGGATGGCTCTCAGGCCGGAACGGCCTGCGCGCGGGGCGCGGGGCGGGCCGATTTGCGCTGGTAGCGGGCATAGCCCAGATCCGAGGTGTCGATCTCGGTCGTGCGGCCCGACATCATGTCGGCCAGCACGCGGCCCGACCCGGCGGCCATGGTCCAGCCCAGCGTGCCGTGGCCGGTGTTGAGGAACAGGTTAGGCACGGTCGAACGGCCCACCAGCGGCGTGCCATCGGGCGTCATCGGGCGCAGCCCGGTCCAGAAGGTAGCGCGGGACAAATCGCCGCCCTTGCCGAACAGATCTGAGACCGACAGTTCCAGCGTGGCGCGGCGGCGGGCGGGCAGGCTGTTCGAGAAGCCGGCGATTTCGGCCAGACCGCCGACGCGGATGCGGTCGCCCAGCCGGGTGATGGCGATCTTGTAGGTTTCGTCCATCACGGTGGACACCGGCGCGTGGGTTTCGTCGGTGATCGGGATGGTCAGCGAATAGCCCTTCATCGGATAGACCGGCAGGCGCATCCCGAAGGGGCGGGCCAGCGCGGGCGAATAGCTGCCCAGGGCCAGAACGAAGGCATCGGCGGCAATCGGGCCGGCGCTGGTGTCAACGGCGGTGATGCGGTGGCCGTCGCTGTCCAGCCGGCGGATGTCAACGCCCCAGCGGAAGGTGACGCCCAGTTCGGCGGCCATGCCGGCCAGCCGGTTGGTGAACAGGAAGCAGTCGCCGGTTTCGTCGCCCGGCAGGCGCAGGCCGCCGGCGATCTTGTCGCGGTTCGCGGCCAGACCCGGTTCGGCGGCGATGCAGCCGTCGGCATCCAGCACCTCGAACGGCACGCCATCGGCCTTCAGCACCGCGATGTCCTTCTCGGCCGCGGCCACCTGCTTTTCGCTGCGGAACAGTTGCAGCGTGCCCTTGGTGCGTTCGTCATAGGTGATGCCGGTTTCGGCGCGCAGTTCGATCAGGCAATCGCGGGAATATTCCGCCAGCCGCACCATGCGCGACTTGTTCACCGCATAGGCGGCCGAGGTGCAGTTGCCCAGCATCCGCAGCAGCCATTCGATCATGGCCGGGTCGGGGCGCGGCTGGATGACCAGCGGCGCGTGGCGCTGGAACAGCCATTTCAAGGCCTTGAGCGGCACGCCGGGGGCGGCCCAGGGGCTGGCATAGCCGGGGCTGATCTCGCCCGCATTGGCGAAGGAGGTTTCCAGCGCCGGGCCGGGCTGGCGGTCGATCACCGTCACCTCATGGCCCTGACGGGCCAGATACCAGGCCGAGGTGATACCGACGACACCGGCACCAAGGACGACGACACGCATGGGAATCTCCTGTCCGCGAAAGATTGGGACAAAATATCGCAGGCGCGAGAAATGTTTTGGTGAAGATGTGGCGAGATTCCAGTGAAGTCAGAATGTTCTTCTGCAAAAGTCATATAGTGCAGAAGTATCGTGCTTGTTTGCGTGATATGAAGCAATAGTCTCACGCTGGATGCTGGCTTGCCTGCCTATTCCTCGGTCTCGTGACGGACGATGTCGATGAGGGGCTTGAAGCCGTAAATTGCCGGTCTCCGGCCCGATCCGGGGACGATCTGGGACAGAAGTCCGGTCTCGCGCAGTTTGCGTGTCATGCTGGCGGCAACATGCGGCGGGATGCGGTCATGACTGGTGAACTTGCTGTTCTTGAAACTGGGGTTTGCGAACATGAAGTCCAGCGCGTCGGTTGCCCATTCGCTTTTCAGCTCTTCGCGGAACCGCAGTTTCATGGCGCTGTAGAGATCAAAGATCTTCTGGGCGACGATGATATTTCGCTCGGCCTGTTCACGCAGGCCGTTCAGGAAGAACACGCACCATTCCGTCCATTCTGCATCCGAGGACACGCGGCGCATCATGTCGATGTAATCGTCCCTGTAGCGTTCGAAGTAGGCGCTGACATAGAAGTGCGGTTGCTTGATCAGGCCCGAGGTCCAGAGCATGAGGGTGATGAGCATACGGCCGATCCGGCCGTTTCCATCCTTGAACGGGTGCAGGGCTTCGAATTCGACATGGGCAAGAGCGGTTTTCAGGAGCGGATTGGTCTTGCTGGTTGTGATGAACGAAAACAGGTTCTCCATCCCCTGCGGCAGGGCGATCGGATTGATCGGCACGAAGGAAACCGAGCGCCGTCTTTCGCCGATGTAGTTTTGTTCGGTCTTGTAGGCGCCGGGTGACTTCGTGGCGCCTCTGCCGAACGAGAGCAGAATCTGGTGTGCCTGCTTGATCATGGCCTCGGAAAGCGGGCGCCCGGCTTCGATCTCGCGCTGAACGCGCTGAAGGGCGCGGGTGTAGAGGAAGGTTTCGACGGCTTCGCTCCGGGCCTGACGGAAGGTTTCTTCGGAGGCCTCGCTCTCCTCGGCCTCGATCCGCAGGATTTCATCCAGTGTCGAAATCGTGCCCTCCATCCGCGAGGAGATCACGGCCTCCTGGTTGCGCAGGGGCGCCAGCAGGATTTCACTGTTGTGCATGGCCGCAAGCATCTGATCGTAACGGGACAGCGCGTTGCCGGTTTCGAAGACCGGGTCCAGCAGTTCCTGAAAGCGCAGGTTTTCAGGGGGAAATGCGCCATAGTGATAGGCTACGGCTTCTTTCAGGTGCGCTTCCATCATTTGTCGTACCTTGAACGGACATATGGATATGACAACAAGGCTAGTGTGAGTCTGATATAGGGTAAAGCCATTTGTTGTAGCTGGATCTGGTCTGCAAGTTCGACAAAGCTTCTTGTTATAGGCGGGGCCCCGACAAAGCGGCTTGTCGCTATCGGGGCGACGCGCCGGAAATGACAAAGGCCCCGGGGTTTCCCCCGGGGCCTTCGTGTTCCTGTGGAGAGGAAGATCAGCCTTCGGCCGATTCTTCCTTTTTCTCGGCGATTTCTTCGCCGGTTTCCTGATCGACCATCTTCATGCCAAGGCGGACCTTGCCGCGTTCGTCGAAGCCCAGCAGCTTGACCTTGACTTCCTGGCCTTCCTTCAGCGCCTCGTTCGGGTGCTGCAGGCGCTTGCTGGCGATCTGCGACACATGGACCAGACCGTCACGCTTGCCGAAGAAGTTTACGAAGGCGCCGAAATCGACCAGCTTCACCACCTTGCCGGTGTAGATCTGCCCGATTTCCGGTTCGGCCACGATGGACCAGATCATGTCATAGGCCTTCTTGATGGCCTTCTGATCGTTCGAGGCGATCTTGATCATGCCGTCGTCGTTGATGTCGACCTTGGCGCCCGACACTTCCACGATCTCGCGGATGACCTTGCCGCCCGAACCGATCACTTCGCGGATCTTGTCGGTGGGAATGGACATCGTTTCGATCTTGGGGGCGTATTCGCTGAACGCCTGCGGGGCCGAGATGCGCTTGGCCATCTCGCCCAGGATGTGCATCCGGCCGTCCTTGGCCTGCGCCAGGGCCTGCGCCATGATTTCGGGCGTGATGCCCGCAACCTTGATGTCCATCTGCAGCGAGGTGATGCCGCTTTCGGTGCCCGCAACCTTGAAGTCCATGTCGCCGAGGTGATCCTCGTCGCCAAGGATGTCGGTCAGCACGGCCCAGGACCCGTCATCTTCCAGGATCAGGCCCATGGCCACGCCGGCAACCGGCGCCTTCAGCGGAACGCCCGCGTCCATCATCGCCAGCGAGCCGCCGCAAACGGTGGCCATCGAGGACGAGCCGTTCGATTCGGTGATCTCGGACACGATGCGGATCGTGTAGGGGAAATCGGTCGGTGCCGGCAGAACCGCCTGAAGCGCCCGCCAGGCCAGCTTGCCATGGCCGATTTCACGGCGACCGGGCGAACCGACGCGGCCCACTTCGCCCACCGAATAGGGGGGGAAGTTGTAGTGCAGCAGGAAGTTCGAGCGGCTGTTGCCGTTCAGCGCGTCGATGATCTGCTCATCCTCGCCGGTGCCCAGCGTGGTGACGCAGAGCGACTGGGTTTCGCCGCGGGTGAACAGCGCCGACCCATGGGTGCGCGGCAGGACGCCGGTTTCCACGGCGATCTGGCGCACGGTCTTGGTATCGCGGCCGTCGATGCGGGCCCCCTTCTTCACCACGTCGCCGCGGAGGATCGAGGATTCCAGCTTCTTGATCGCGGCGCCAAGGTTGGCGTCGGCCAGGTCTTCTTCCGAGAGCGAGGCCTTGATGGCATCGACCGCGGCGCTGATGGCGTTGGTGCGGTCCTGCTTGTCGCGGATCGCGAAGGCGGCGCGCATCTGCGCTTCGCCGGCGGCCTTGACCTTGCCGTAGATGGCCGACAGGTCGGGCGGCGAGAAATCGAAGGGTTCCTTGGCGGATTCCTCGGCGAAGTCGATGATCAGGTCGATCACCGGCTGCATCGCGGCATGGCCGAACTTCACGGCGCCCAGCATTTCGTCTTCCGACAGCTCATAGGCTTCGGATTCGACCATCATCACGGCGTCCTTGGTGCCGGCGACGACCAGATCCAGCCGCTGTTCGGGGTTCATCCGAAGCTGGTGCATGTCGTCCATCGAGGGGTTCAGCACATAGGCGCCCTTCGAGAAGCCGACGCGCGCGGCGCCGATCGGGCCCATGAAGGGCACGCCCGAGATGGTGAGCGCGGCCGAGGCGGCGATCATCGCCACGATGTCGGGATCATTCACCAGGTCGCAGGACAGCACGGTTGCCATGACCAGGACTTCGTTCTTGAAGCCTTCGACGAACAGCGGGCGGCAGGGACGGTCGATCAGACGCGAGACCAGCGTTTCCTTTTCCGAAGGACGCGCCTCGCGCTTGAAGAAGCCACCCGGGATCTTGCCGGCGGCGTAATACTTTTCCTGATAGTGCACGGTCAGGGGGAAGAAGTCCTGGCCCGGCTTGGGCGATTTGGCGAAGGTCACGTTGGCCATGACCTGGGTTTCGCCAAGCGTCGCGATGACCGAACCATCGGCCTGACGCGCAACTTTCCCCGTTTCCAGAGTGAGCGTTTCGTTGCCCCACTGGATGGATTTCTTCGTCACGTTGAACATATATCGTTTCCTCTAGGGCCCCGGCCCCTGCCGGTGGTCCCACATATGGCGGCCCCATTGCCGCCGTCTTCCCCCGATCCTTTGCATGGGCCCCGGGGGCAGGCCGTCACGTCACAGATGGCGCGGGCCATACAGGAAATGCGCCTGCATTGAAAGTGTGTTGTTGGGCCGGCGGACCCGCACCGGGCGAAGGCCGCCGATGGTGGGCGGGCCGGCAACTTCATCTTGCGCGACCTTTTCCCATCTGATTTGCAAGGAGCAGGCGACCTGAATCGCCGGTAACGAGTATGGAGAGTATGAATATGTCGATGACCCTTCGCGGAGCAGCCCTTGCGCTGCCGTTCCTGATGACGGGCCTTGCCGTGAACGCGCAGACCGCGCCGACGCCGGATGATGCCGTCGCTGCCGCCAAGAACCAGCTTGGTGTGCTGGAATACTGCCAGACCGCCGGCCATATCGAGGCCAAGCCGGTCGAGATTCAGACCAAGATGCTGGGCATGCTGCCGCCGGCGACCGATGCCGAAAAGGTGGAAGCGGCCTATGCCAAGGGCAAGGAAGGCGTGGTTTCCGCGATGGGAACCGAGATGCCGCTGGCCGATGCCGCCAAGGCCCAGGGCGTGGAAGAAGCCGCGCTGTGCGCCCAGATGGGCACGATGATCGAACAGGCCGGCGCGCAGATGGGGATGTAATCCCCCGCCTGCCCTGACCGAAACAGGAACGCCCGCCCGGGATTCCGGGCGGGCGTTTTCCTTTGAAAGACGGTGCCCCCGGCGGGGCGGGGCCGTCACGCCTGCGGCTGGCCGCGCTTCATGCCCGGACGGGGTGGCAGGCCATAGGCCTTGCGGGCGGTGACGAGGCGCAGGTCTTCCGGGTCCATCCCCATGGAGAGAAGCGTCTTGCGGTCAAACCGGGCGCGGGCGGCTTCGGCATCATGGCTGGTGCCGAACAGGCGGTCGATCCAGCCCGCGCCAAGGCTGACGTGGAAGGTGGCGGCGTGGTCCTGATAGTGGTGGGCCAGATGATCGCGGGTGATCTTCTGCCCAAGCCAGCCCTTCGGCACATTCAGATGCGCCAGCGTGTGGCAACCTTCGTAGAAGGCGAAGGCCGAGACCGAGCCGAGGAAGAGGGCGACGAAGGCGGTCACGAAGGCGGCGCCAAGCCCGAGGACGGGCCAGAGGAACAGCGTGTGCAGCGCCACCGAGATCAGGCCGAAACGCACCGGATACCAGTGATCGTCGCCGGTGAAGAGTTCGGGATCGGAGGGGAATTCGTGATGGCCGATGTGGCTGCGATACAGCGCGTTGAACACGCCCTGATCGGTGGGCGGCTTGCGGTGCAGCAGGAAGCGGTGCATCGCGTATTCGACAAAGAACTGCATCACCACGCCATAGGCGATGGCCAGCAGCAGCCAGGGCGACCAGAACGCCACCAGCAGCCCCAAAGCAAGCAGCCAGAACGGGGCCAGCCGTTGCAGGCTGCCCATGTGGACCAGAACCCGAAGGGTGGGAATCATTGCCGGCCTCGTGGTGAAACTGAACAGGGTGGTTCAAAATCAGGCGAGGAGGCGGGGCCGGTCAACAGGGACGCTGCGTCAAGCAAAAGGGGCCGCCGAAGCGACCCCTGGTTCGTTTGCCCGGAACGGCCGGATCAGCGGCGCAGGCCGAGGCGCTGGATCAGCGTCGCGTAGCGGGTCTCGTCGTTCTTCTTGAGGTAGTCCAGCAGCTTGCGGCGCTGGGCGACCATCATCAGAAGGCCACGACGCGAGTGGTTGTCCTTCTTGTGAGCCTTGAAGTGCTCGGTCAGGGTGGCAATCCGCGAGGACAGGATGGCGACCTGGACTTCGGGCGAGCCGGTGTCGCCTTCCTTGGTCGCGTATTCCTTGATCAGGCGGGCCTTGTCTTCAACAGTGATCGACATCGGGATGCTCCTTACGGGTTGGCGTGACGGCCACGGCCGGGATGTCGTCCAGCAGGGCCCTTGAACACCGCCGGGCTGCGGCGGATGCGTGCCTATAGGGGGAATCGCGCCGGAAGGGAAGCCGGAATCACCGCGGGGCTGCGGGGCCGGGCGGGCGCGGGATCGGAACAGTTTTGCGAAATCTTGCCGCGACCGGCGGCTGCAGCGACCGCCGAATCATGCTAGGACGACCATGAATTTCCTAGTCCTGTCAGAAGGTTGGAGGGGAGAATGGTTAACGCCGCCCGGCGGGCGGCAGGGCGCAGGCGCGGGGGGACGGCGGATGATGCTGATTCTGGGTATGATGGGGGCCGTTCTGGCCGGGGTTCTGGCCGAAGGCATCATGGCGCTTGGATCGCCCGACACGGCGGAGGACGAGGACGGGGCGGATGCCCCCGAGGCGGAGGATGCGCCGGACGCCCGGGGCGAGGACGCGGAGGCCGGGGACGGCGACCTGTTGCAGGAAGAGACGGCGGGCGCGCAGGGCGCGGAAGAGGGGGCGGCAGAGGACGGCTTCGTGTCGGATGACCGGCCGGAGGTGCCCGATTTGCCCCGGGCGCAAGGCGGCGGCGACGGGGAGGATCTGATCACCGGCGGCGGGGCGGGCGATGCGCTGGCCGGGGGCGGCGGGAATGACCAGATCGACGCCGGGGCGGGCGACGATACCCTGTCGGGCGGGCCGGGTGATGATGCGGTCTGGGCCGGGGCCGGGGATGACCTTGCCGAAGGGGGCGAGGGCGCGGACCGGCTGGAAGGGCAGGACGGGGGCGACAGCCTGTCGGGCGGCGCGGGGCCGGACTGGCTGGCGGGCCATGAGGGGGGTGACCTGCTGGACGGCGGGGCCGAGGCCGACACGCTGCTGGGGGGCGGCGGCGCGGATACGCTGTCGGGCGGTGCGGGGCCGGACTGGCTGGCCGGGGGCGATGGCGCTGATCAGGTGCAGGGCGGCGCCGGGGCGGATGTGCTGGACGGCAATGCCGGTGACGACTGGCTGTCGGGCGTGTTTCCCGAAGGCGACGATGCCGGGGCGGATTTCCTGAACGGCGGCGCGGGGGCCGATACGCTGGCCGCCGGGGCGGGCGATGTGGCGACCGGGGGCGATGGCGCGGACAGTTTCCTTCTGAGCCACTGGCTGGGCGAAGGCGGCCATGCCACGATCACCGATTACGATGCCGCCGAGGATGAGATCGTGCTGGTCTATGATCCGGCAACCCATGCCGACCCGATGGTGACGGTTCAGCCGGTGGCCGGCACCGACCGGGTGACCATCCTGCTGGACGGGCATGAGGTGGCCACGGTGCATGGCGCGGTGGCGGTGCAGGACATCCGCCTGCTGGCGGCCTGACCGCGCAGCGGCGCTAGCGGTTGAACACGCGCGAGGGGTGCAGTTCGCCCCCCATGTAGCGGCCCACGGCCAGGGCGCGGCCGTTCAGGCTGGCCCAGGCTTCGGTGCCATAGGGCAGGTGGCCCAGAACCTGGCCGGGGTTGCCATGGCCCAGCCGGGCGGCGCCTTCGGGGGTGGCCTGCAGTTCCGGCAGGTCGGCCAGCGCCAGTTCCAGCGGGTGCAGCAGGCTGTCGATCTCGGGCGTGCCGGCCAGACGGTCAAGGTCTTCCAGCGAGCAGCCCATGTCGGCTCGGAAGGGGCCGGTCCAGTCTCGCCGCAGCCATTGCACATGGCCAAGGCAGCCAAGCGCGGCGCCCAGGTCGCGGGCGATGGCGCGGACATAGCCGCCCTTGCCGCAGACCATTTCCAGATCGGCGTGGTCGGCATCGGGGCGGCCAGCCAGCACCAGCCGTTCCACATAAAGCGGGCGGGGGGCGAGGTCCATTTCCACGCCTTCGCGGGCCAGGTCATAGGCACGCTCGCCCTCGACCTTGACGGCGGAGACCTGCGGCGGAACCTGAAGGATGTCGCCGCGGAAGGCGTTGAGCGCGGTTTCGATCTGCGCATCGGTCGGGCGCAGGTCGCTGCGGGCGATCACGCTGCCTTCGGCATCATCGGTGGTGGTGGCGGCGCCGAAGGTCACGCGGAAGCGGTAGCCCTTCATCGCATCGGTGATCAGCGGCACGGTCTTGGTGGCCTCGCCCAGGGCCACGGCCAGAACGCCGGTGGCGGCGGGGTCCAGCGTGCCGGCGTGGCCGGCCTTCTGCGCGCCGAAGGCCCAGCGGACCTTGCCGACGATATTGGTCGAGCCGATGCCCGCGGGCTTGTCCACGATCACCCAGCCCGAAACCGGGCGGCCCTTTTTCGCGCGACCCATCGGTCAGCCTTTCGGAATGACGGCGCCGACGATCGGCCCCATGGGAAAGCCCAGGTCGCTGCGGCCCAGAGCGGGGGAATAGAGCCGCGAGATGCTGCCATCGAAATACAGCGCATCGGACAGGCCAAGGTGATCGCGGAAGAGCCGGGCGAAGAGGTGGAAGTTCACCGCCTCGTTCGAGATGGCAAAGACGGCGCGGCTGCCGTCGGCGGGCACGCCCACGCCGTTGCGGACATAAAGCGAATCGCTGTCGGGCAGCAGCTTGGGGTGCAGCGCGCCGTTCAGCAGCAGCATGGGGCCGGATTGCGTGGCCCAGCGGCAGGTGGGGCGGTTGTCGCGGAAGCTGCGGCTTTCGATCACGCGGAAGCCGTCCTTGCCCCAGCAGAAGACGCCGTTCGGCAACAGGCCGAAATTGCCGGGGCCGGCGCGGGTGATCAGCGGCGCCTGTTCGTGCCCTTCGGCGATGAACAGGCCCACGGGCGACAGATCGCGGTGATACATGCCCGCGTTCATGGCGAAGGCCAGGGTCTTGCCTTCGGCTTCAAGCGCGCGGTTCACGGCGGCGAAGCTGCCATAGGGGCCGTCGGGGCCGTTCAGGAACAGCCGCAGGTCTTCGCCGCGCGACACGTCGCACAGGGTGAAGGAGGCGCCTTCGAACACCTCATCCCGGCAGGCGCTGGCGCCGGCCATGCCCGCGATTGCAGAGGGCAGAAGCAGCGCCAGAAGGGCGAACAGCCGCCGCACGCTCAGCCCTCGTCCTCATCCGGGGTGGTCAGGTCGCGCTGCACGGTCGGATCGGAAAACAGGCGGCGCGTCTCGTCCAGCCGGTCGAAGGTTTCGTCGGGGCGGAAGCGCAGGTCGGGGGCGTATTTCAGCGTCAGCTCGGCCCCGATGCGGCGGCGCAATTCGCCCTTGTTGCGGGCCAGCGCCTTGATCGCCTCTTCCACCGGGACGCTGCCCATCAGCGGCATCACATAGACGGTGGCGACCTTGAGGTCGGGCGAACAGGACACTTCGCCTACGGTGATGGACATGGCGTTCAGGTCAGGGTCGTGGATCTCGGCCCGGTTCAGCACATCGGAAATGGTACGGCGGATCAGTTCGCCGACGCGCAACTGCCGCTGCGAAGGGCCCTGGCCCGTGGGGAAGCGTTTTGAGGACATGAGGTTCCTCTAGTCGGTTTCGGGCCGTCCCGCAACGGGCCGGGCTTTCACAGCCGGGCGAGGGGCGCTAAAGCGAAGGCTGGCACACGGGGAATGGGCGATGACAGAGCTTCCGGGACTGGTGGTGACGGGCGTATCGGGCCGGATGGGCCGGATGCTGGTGAAGACCATCACCGAAAGCGGCCGCGCCCGGCTGGTGGCCGGGGTGGAGCGCGAGGGGCACGCTTGGGTGGGCCGCGACATCGGCGAGGCGATGGGCGGCGCACCGCTGGGCGCGATGGTGACGGATGACCCGGTGGAAGCCTTTGCCCGCGCGCAGGGCGTGGTGGATTTCACTGCCCCCGCGGCGACGGTGGCCTATGCCGGGCTGGCGGCGCAGGCGCGGGCGGTGCATGTGATCGGCACCACCGGGCTGGAGCCGGCGCATCTGGAAAAGATCGCGGCGGCGGCGCGCCATGCGGTGATCGTGCGGGCGGGCAACATGAGCCTGGGCGTCAACCTGCTGGTGCGGATGACGCAGAAGATCGCCGCCGCGCTGGATGCCGACTGGGATGTCGAGGTTGTGGAGGCGCATCACCGGATGAAGGTGGACGCGCCGTCGGGCACCGCGCTGATGCTGGGCCGGGCCGCGGCCGAAGGGCGGGGCGTGACGCTGGAACAGGCCATGGTTTCGGGCCGCGACGGCATCACCGGCGCGCGGGAACGCGGCAGCATCGGCTTCAGCGCCATTCGTGGTGGTGATATCGTGGGCGAGCATGACGTGATCTTTGCCGCCGAGGGCGAGCGGGTGATCCTGCGCCATGTCGCCACCGACCGGGCGATCTTTGCCCGCGGCGCGCTGCGGGCCGCGCTGTGGGGGCAGGGGCAGAAGCCCGGCGAATATGACATGATGGATGTGCTGGGCCTGTAGTCCCGTCTTCACGGGCCTGTGATCGACGGGGCGGTCATCCGCTGCGGGGCCGTCTGCGTAGAAGGCAGGTTCCCGTTTGTGCGAGGCCGCCATGATCCGACCGCTGCTTGCCGCCGCCCTGATCCTGTTTCCGCTGACCGCTGCTGCCAACGGGTTTGAACCCGTGCGCGACAAGGGGCAGTTCCTGTCGCTGATCGAGAACCGCGAATTGCGGATCGGGCTTTACGACCTGACGCTGAAGGTGCTGCCCGATGGCCGGATCGAGGGCGAGGCGCTGGGCTGGGATGTGACCGGCACCTGGGCCTGGCGTGACGGCTATTTCTGCCGCGAAATGGACTGGAGCGGCTATGCCATCCGCTACAATTGCCAGTTGGTCGAGGTGCGGGGCGGCGACGAGCTGCGTTTTACCGTGGATCAGGGCCGGGGCGACAGCGCGCGGTTCCGGCTGCGCTGAGGCGGATCAGAAGTCGATCGCCAGCCCCTTCTTTTCCCAGTCGCCATAGCGCACGGGTTCCGGCCCGTCGCGCCCGCCGTGTTCGACGGGCGGGGCTTCGGTCTTGGCCGCCTTGCGGCGTTCCTCGGCCTCGGCCAGGGCGCGGAGGGCTTCGGGCGGGAGATCGCGCGTATCCTTGGACATGGGGTGCTTCCTTGTGCAGGGCCTTGCGGGTGATATAGGCCCGGCGGGAGAAAGCCGCAAAGGGGAATGGCATGGCAGAAGGCTTGGGCGCACGGGCGGCGGCGGCGGCACTGCTGGATGCCGTGCTGGGCGAGGGGCGGATGCTGTCCGAGCTGCCCGATGCCGAGGGGCTGGCGCCGGGCGACCGGGCGCGGGCGCGGCGGCTGGCCGAGGAAGTGCTGCGCCGGGTCGAGCCGGTGGACCGGCTGCTGGGCGGGCTGATGCGCAAGGCGCCGCCCTTGCCGGTGCTGAACCTGCTGCGGCTGGCGGTGGTGGAAATGGCGCTGGGCGCGGCCCCGCATGGCGCGGTGAACGCGGCGGTGGCGCTGGTGCGGCGGGGCAAGCGCACGCAGCATCTGGCGGGGCTGGCCAATGCGGTGCTGCGGGCGGTGCCGGCCAACCCGGTGCTGGGCGTGCAGAAGCTGCCGCGCTGGATGCGCCAGCCGATGGTGCATCAATGGGGCCGCGAGGTGGTGGCGGCGATCGAGGCGGTGCAGGCGCTGACGCCGCCGCTGGACCTGACGGTGCGGCCGGAGGCCGAGGCGCCCGAGGGCGAGGCGCTGCCGACCGGCAGCCTGCGGCTGGCCGCGCCGGGGCAGGTGTCGGGCCTGCCGGGCTATGCCGCGGGGGGCTGGTGGGTGCAGGATGCCGCCGCCGCGCTGGCGGTGCGCCTGCTGGCGCCGCAGCCGGGCGAGCGGGTGCTGGACCTGTGCGCCGCGCCGGGCGGCAAGACCATGCAACTGGCGGCGGCGGGCGCGCGGGTGACGGCGCTGGATATCAGCCCCGCCCGCATGGCGCGGGTGCGGGAAAACCTGGCCCGCACCGGGCTGGCGGCGGAAACGGTGCTGGCCGACGCGCTGGACTGGCAGCCCGAGGCGCCGTTCGACGCGGTGCTGCTGGATGCGCCCTGTTCGGCCACCGGCACGGTGCGGCGCCACCCCGACCTGCCCTTCGTCAAGGACGGATCAGAGCTGCCGGGGCTGGTGGAGCTGCAGGCGCGGCTGCTGGACCGGGCGCTGACGATGCTGCGCCCGGGCGGGCGGCTGGTCTTTGCCACCTGTTCGCTGCTGTCCGAGGAGGGCGAGGGCCAGGTGTCGGCGGCGCTGGAGCGGCATCCGGGGCTGGCGGTCGAGAGGGCGGAGGTTCCGGGGGTGGAGCCGGGCTGGTGGACCGAAGGGGGCGGGTTGCGGCTGCGCCCGGACCACTGGGCCGAAAAAGGCGGCATGGACGGCTTCTTCATCGCCCGGCTGCGGGTGGCGGGGTAGGGGAAGGGACGGCAGGCATTTGCAGACGGTGGATGCGTGTTCGCCGGTCAAAGCCGCCGCTTCTTTTGCACAGAGCAAGGCCGGTGCCCGACCGCGGGGGGGCGCTTTCGACGGTGCGAGGCCGGCGCTTTATGGGGCGGTCCCTTCTGCGGGCCGAACGAAGAGGCACAGCGCAGAAGCGCCCGCCCGGGGGGCGGTCGGGCGCTGGCCGGGGCCGCTGCGCGGCTGTTAACCCGGCCGGGGCCTCTGGTTGGGCGGGGCAGGTGGTTGCACCTGCGCGGGCCAAGATCCTTCGAAGGATCTTGCAAATTTCTTCGAAGAAATTTGCGATGGGCTGAAAGCGCCTTTCTGCCCCGTCACAGGTCAGGGGGCTACTTCCCCGGCGGGAACATCCGGTACCACAGCGCGTCGGGCAGGAACTGGCCGCCGCGGAAGAGCCAGGAGAAGGCGGTGGGGAAGCTGCGTTTGAAGCCGCCTTTCGCCATATGGGTGAACATGATGTCCGCCGCCGCTTCGGGCTCCAGGATGAAGGGCATCGCAAAATCGTTCTTGGCGGTCAGGCGGGTGCGGATGAAGCCGGGGTTGGCCACCTGCACGGTGATGCCGGTCTTGCGCAGGTCCGCATACAGGGATTCGGCCAGAACCATGGTGGCGGCCTTGGAGGCGGCATAGCCGATGGCGCCGGGCAGGCCGCGAAAGCCCGAGAGCGAGCCGGTGATCACGATATGGCCGGCGTTGCGGGCCAGCATCTGCGGCAGCACGGCACCGATCACCCGGGTACAGCCGGTGGCGTTGACATTCAGCATCGCCTCGGCGCGGTCGGCGTCCCAGTCCTGCGCGGCCATAGGCCAGTAGACGCCGGCAAGGAAGACCACGCCATCGACGGTGCCGATCCGGTCGGCGGCGGCGCGGACGCTGGCGCTGTCGGCCACATCGACCGGCACGGTTTCGGCCCCGCCGGGGATGCTGGCAGCGGCGCTGGCCAGCCCTTCGGGGGACCGGGCCGACAGCACCAGCCTTGCGCCGGCGCGGGCCATGCGCTGCGCCAGGGCCAGACCCAAGCCTTCGGACGCCCCGACCAGCCAGTAGCGTTTGCCGGTGAAATCCCTCATTCCGCGGCCATGCGTGCGGCGGCGCTGTCGGCGGCGGGGCGGATGGTGGCAACCAGCTCGGCCACCTTGATGCCGAACTTGCGGAATTCGGAGCGGTTCATCAGCGTGCCGTTGTCCAGCAGATACATCCAGTCGGTCACCGAGAGGACATGCCCGCCCGCCTGCGGTTCCAGCCGGATGCGGTAGCGCAGCATCAGGGCCGAGCCGGTGACGCGGCCGGTGGCGGTGCCAAGAATGTCGGGCGCGGTGCCGGTCAGAGTGCCATGGGGGCCAAGGGTCAGTGACCAGGCGCGCGACTGGCGGGCGCCGCTGTCATAGGTGAATTCTTCGGTCAGGGTGCCGCGATCGCCCTGCCAGGTGCCCTGGGCCAGCGCGACGAAGCGCGACACGACGCGGCCGGTGGGGCCGTAGAGCATCCCTTCCATCACCAGCGGGCCAGCCAGGTGGCGGGTGGGGTCAAGGGCGGGGCCCGCGGCATAATCCTGCGGGCGCTGGGCGGCGAAACCGGCCAGCCGGCTGCGGGCCAGCACAAGAATGGCCACGAAGGCGGCCCCAAGGGCGAAGGCGAAAGCGAAGGTCACATCAGGTCTCCGATACCGGGGTGAGGGACAGGAGCGCGAGGGCTGTCACCTTCAATACGCAGGGAAGGGCGGCATAGATCAGCGTCAGGGCAAAAAGCGCAGGCTCGGGGTTCTGCGCGCCGGGGGTGAAGCCCGCCGCCTGCAGGGCGGGCAGCAGGGTGGCGGCGGCCAGCGCGAGCGACAGTTTCGACACGAAGGACCACAGGCCGAAGGCGGCGGCCTCGGTCCCGGCGGAAACTTGCGACAGGCGGCGGGCAAAGAGGGCGGGCAGCAGCGTCAGGTCGGCGCCAAGGGCCGCGCCCGAGGCGGCGCAGATCACCGCGAAGGCCGCGGTGTCGCCGGCGCCCAGGGTGGCGGCCCAGAGGAAGGCCGCGATGGACAGCGCCATGCCGGCCAGAAGCACGGGTTTCGCACCGAAGCGGGCGGCGGCGCGGGTCCAGAGGGGCGCGGCAGCGGCGGCGGAAAGGAAGAACAGCAGCAGGAGCGGGCCTTCGGCGCCCGGGGCCATCAGCCGGCTTTCGACGAAGAACAGGAAGGTGGTCGAGGTTACGGCGACCGGCGCCGCGTTCAGCAGCGCGATCAGCAGCAGGCGGCGGGCCAGCCGGTCGGACAGGGCGGGGCGGAACAGGGCCAGCGGGGCCACGGGTTCGGCGGGCGCGGTGGACCATTCGCGGTTCATCGCCAGCGTGGCGGCCAGGGCAAGCGCCGCGAAACCGGCGGCGAAGGCGGTGAAGGGGCTGTCGGTCAGGGCCGACAGCGCCACCGGCGCGGTCGCGGCCAGGCAGACGCCGATCAGGCCGCCCGCCTCTCTCCACCCGGCAAGGCGGATATGGCCGTTCGGGCCAAGCCGGCCGGCCTT
Organism: Fuscovulum blasticum DSM 2131; assembly: GCF_003034965.1. Classification (GTDB taxonomy): domain Bacteria; phylum Pseudomonadota; class Alphaproteobacteria; order Rhodobacterales; family Rhodobacteraceae; genus Pseudogemmobacter; species Pseudogemmobacter blasticus. Next base: position 130,238 of record NZ_PZKE01000007.1, read on the forward strand.
GGCAACGCCTTCGGCGTAAAAGACGATGGTCAGGAAGGAGAAGGCCGAGAAAAGGGCGGTCAGCGTCAGGGCGAACCACAGAAGCGGGGCCACCGGCGGCGCAACGGCGAACAGGCCCCAAAGTGCTGTGGCCATCAGCGCGGCGGCCCCGGCCACCATGCCGCGGCGGTGCGGGCGGGTGGCCTGCGCCAGCCAGCCAAGGGCGGGATCTTGCACCACGTCGATCAGGCGCAGCAGCGCCAGCGTGCCGCCAAGTGCGGCCAGTGACACGCCGTAGCTGTCGACAAAGAACTTGGGCGCGTGGATGTAGATCGGCAGGCCGGCCATGGCGATCAGCGCCGCGAACAGCGACCAGGCCGGCAGGCGCTGCGCCATCAGCGGCTGACGTTCTTGGCCGGGGGCGTGCCGCGCGGGCGGAAGGTGACGCCCTTCCACCACAGTTTCAGCGCCTGCCAGTGGATCAGCGCCATCACCCGGCGCGATCCGAACGGACGGCGCAGGCAGGCACGCAGGATGCCAAGGTTGGTCAGCGGCGCGCGGGGGCCGGTGAGGTTGGTGTAAAGCCCGCCGTCGGACGAGGTATAGTCGATCCAGACCCCCACCCGGTCTGGCCGGATGTCGAAGCGGAAATCATAGCGCCCCTCAACCGGCTGGAAGGGCGAGACATGAAAGATCTTCTGCGCGGTCAGCGTATCGGTGCGCTGGATCGGGCGGCCGTCGGGATGGGTGCAAAGGTAGCAATGCCGGTCGCCATAGGTGTTGGAGACTTCGGCGATGACCGAAAGCAGGTTGCCCTTGCCATCATGGCAAAGCCAGAACGACACCGGGTTGAACACATAGCCCATGACGCGGGGCTGGCCGAGCAGCAGGATATGGTCTGACCCGGGGGCGTTGTGGGTGGCCAGCACCTCGCGCACCCAGGCGGTGCCGCGGCCCTGGCCGGGGGGGCCGCCGTAATCGCTGTCATGCAGGGCCACCAGATTGGCGCGGTTGTGCGAGAACAGCCGCGGGCCGGTGGCGCGGTCGGGGTCAAGCAGCAGGTAATCCACACCGTAGCGGAAGCTGTTCTTCACAGCGCCCTTGCGGCCGTGGAAGGTTTCGCCGCGGATATGTTCGACCTCGCTCATGCGGCGGCCTGCTGGGGGGTGCGGGCGCGCAGGCCCTGCACCACATCGACCGCCGAGGCGATGCCGTCTTCGTGGAAGCCGTTCTTCATCCAGGCGCCGCAGAACCAGGTGTTGCGGGTGCCGTTCATCGCGCGGACCTGCCCCTGCGCGGCCAGTGTGCCCAGATCATAGACCGGGTGGCGGAAGGTGGTGACATCATGGATCAGGTCGGCCCGGATCGCCTGGGTGGCGTTCAGGGTGACGAACAGCGGGTCATCCTGCGGGATGGGTTGCAGCGAGTTCATCCAGTAGGTCAGGTCGATGCGGTCGCGCGCGCCGCCCTTGGGTTCGACATAGTTCCACGACGACCAGGTCTTGCGGATGCGGGGCATCAGGTTTGTATCGGCGTGCAGGACTGCTTCATTCGGCTGGTAGCGCACGGCGCCCAGGGCGGCGCGTTCGTCCGGCGTGGCGTCGGCCAAAAGGCGCAGCGACACGTCGGAATGGGTGGCGAAGACCACCTCGTCGAACATCTCCCAGTCGCCGCCTTCGGCGCGGACCATGACGCCGCCGGGTTCGCGGCGCACGCCGGCCACCGGGCTGGCGGCCCGGATGTCGACGCCCTGCCGGGCCAGCAGCGCCTGCAGGCGGCTGACATACTGGATCGAGCCGCCGCGCACCGTGTACCACTGGTGCTGCCCGCTGTTCGACATCAGCGCGTGGTTCTTGAAGAACTGCACCAGCGCCTGCGCCGGGAAATCCAGGATGCCCACGGTGGGGGTGGACCAGATCGCGCCCGAGAAGGGGGTGATGTACCAGTCGCGGAAGGCATCGCCGGTGCCCAGTTCGTCCAGCAGTTCGCGGATGGTCATGCGGCCGTCCTGCGCCACCTTCTCGGCGTGCTTGTTGAAGCGCAGCACGTCGGTGATCATGCCCAGGAAGCGCGGCGACAGGATGTTGCGGCGCTGGGCGAACAGGGTGTTCAGGTCGGCAAGGCCGTATTCCACCCGCCCGCCGTCGATCGAGGCGGCAAAGGACATGCGGCTTTCGGCAACCGGCACGTCCAGCTTTTCGAACAGCCTGACCAGATTGGGATAGTTGACCCGGTTATAGACGATGAAGCCGGTATCGACCGGCTGGTCGCCGCGCTTGCCGGCGATCAGGGTGCGGGCGTGGCCGCCAAGGCGGCCTTCGGCTTCGAACAGCACCACGGCATTGCCATCGGCCAGAAGATGCGCGGCGGACAGGCCGGAAATGCCCCCCCCGATCACGGCAATGCGGCGGGGGGCCTGGGTCAGGGTTTCAAAGGGCATGAACGGCGTTCCCGATTCTGAGCGGATGTTGAAGTGCTTACGGCAGTCGGGGGCGCCCGGATCACCTTGTCAGGCCGAGCTTACAGGTTTTTTCGCGAAAGGGGGATGAAATGGAGGGTGGGCAGGACTGGGCCGCCGCTACCAGACCAGCTTGAGCCCCGACACCAGCAGGAGCAGGGCCAGAAGGCCGCGCAGCCAGCGGTCGGACAGGTATCTGCTGCCCAGAAGCGCGCCCGCCGTTCCGCCGACCGCGACGGCCACCAGCCAGACCGGCAGGGCGGCCGGAAGCTGGTGCCAGGTGGCCTGCGCCCCGATCAGCGCCGCGCCCGAGTTGACAAGGTTGTAGACCGCCGTGGTGGCGGCGGTCTGCCGGGCGGTGCCCCAGTTCATGGCCAGGATGACCGGCGCAAGGAACACGCCGCCGCCGGTTCCGGTTGTGCCCGAGATGAAGCCGATCACGGCCCCGGTTGCCAGCGCGGCGGCAAAGGGGGGCGTCACCGGGGGCGCGGGCTGCACGGGCGGGCCGGACAAGGCGCCGCGCGCCATCTGAAGCGACGACAGCAGCAGCACGATGCCGACCACCCGGAAGTAAAGCCCTTCGGGAAGGTGAACCGCGCCACCCAGCATGGAAAAGGGGAAGCCGAGAATGGCAAACGGCCAGACATTGCGCCACGAAACCCGCCCGGCCCTGAGAAACAGCGCGGTTCCGATGGAGGCCACCAGCAGATTGAGCGCAAGCGCCGTTGCCTTCATTGCAAGCGGTGCGAAGCCGGCCAGGGCCATGGCGGCGATATAGCCCGACGCGCCCGCCTGCCCGACGGCGGCATAGACCAGCGCGATCAGCAGGAAGGCCAGCGTCAGGAAGGGGGATTCAGTCACCAAGGACGGGGTTCCGCTGTTTGGGCGGCTTATAGCCCGGCCCGGTTGCGGGGCCAAGCGCCGGAGGCCGGGCGGGGATTTGCAGAAATCCGGTTGCGGCGGTGATCCGCCCGGCGCCGGGCCGCGTATTCCCCGCATCATGTTCGACGCCCTTGGTCACGATAAATCGGATGCATCGCTGCCGGCGCCCGCCTATGGTGCGGCGCAACGACGGATTTGGCAGCAAGGCAAGGATGTGACCGCGGACAGATCGGACAATCAGGATTGGGCGGCGCTGGTTGCCGCCGTGCGCGACCGTCAGGACCGCGCGGCCTTTGCTGCGCTGTTCCGCCACTTTGCCCCCCGGGTGAAGGGCTTTCTGATGAAGTCGGGCGCGGATGCGGCCCTGGCCGAGGAATGTGCGCAGGATGTCATGGCGGTGCTGTGGCAGAAGGCGCATCTGTTCGACCCCGCCCGGGCAAGCGTGTCGACCTGGGTCTTCACCATTGCCCGCAACCGCCGGATTGACGTGCTGCGCCGGTCGCGCCGCCCCGAGCCGGAGGATCTGCCCTGGGGACCGGAGCCCGAACCCGATCAGGCCGAGGTGCTGGAAGTGCGGCAGGAGACCGAGCGGCTGGGCGAGGCTTTGGCGCGCCTGCCGGAAAACCAACGCGCGCTGATCGAGCGGGCCTATTGGGGCGAGGTCTCGCACAGCGAGATCGCGACCGAGACGGGGTTGCCGCTGGGAACGATCAAGTCGCGTATCAGGCTGGCGCTGGACCGTTTGCGCCAGGAGTTGAAGTGAGAGGCACATGACCATTCGTCATCACCTATCTGAACCGTTGCTGATGGCCTATGCGGCCGGCGAGTTGCCCGAGGCCTTTGCGCTGGTCGTGGCAACGCATGTGTCGCTGTGCGACGACTGCCGGGCGCGGTCCGAAGCCTGGGAGGCGGTGGGCGGCGCCGTGGTCGAGGACGGGTTCGCCCCGATGGGCGACGACGCGCTGGAGGCCTGTCTGGCGCGGCTGGATGGGCTGGAGCAGGAGCCGCGCCCGGTGCCGCAGCCGGCGCCCCGGCGGTCCGTGTTCCCGGCCCCGCTGGCCGCCTATGTGGGCGGCGATGTGTCGGCGGTGAAATGGCGGTCGCTGGGCAAGGGTGTGCGGCAGGCGATCCTGCCGACCGACAGGCAGGCGGCGGCGCGGCTGCTGTACATTCCCGCGGGCGTGGCGGTGCCGGATCACGGGCACCGGGGGCTTGAGATGACGCTGGTGCTGCAGGGGGCGTTTTCCGATGCGACCGGGCGTTTCGCGCGCGGCGATGTCGAGATTGCCGATGGCGATCTGGAACATGTGCCGGTGGCCGAACCGGGCGAGGACTGCATCTGCCTGGCCGCGACCGACGCGCCCTTGCGGTTCAAGGCTATGATCCCGCGGCTGGCGCAGCCCTTCATGCGGATCTGACGACCGGCTGCGACGGGGGCCGTCGGGCAATCGTGTCGCGGGCTGTGGTCTTGTCTGGGCGCCGGGGATCGGGGAAGGTCAAGCGACAGCCTGAAAGCCCGTGCCATGACCGCAGACATTTCCCCCAAGCCCGGCCGCGCCGACCGTCTGCGCGCGGCGACGGATGACACGCATCAGGCGCTGGATGCCTGGGTGATGGCGGCAAACCCCTTTGCCGATCTGGGCCGCTATGGCCGCTATCTGTTGATGCAATACGAGATTCACCGCGATGTGGCCGGGCCCTATGCCGATGCGGCGCTGAACGCGGCAATTCCCGGTCTGGCGGGCATGGCGCGCTTGCAGGCGGTGCGGGCCGACCTGGCCGATCTGGGGCTGGAGCCGCCCGAGGGGATGGGGCCGCCCGCCGCCGAAGGCGTGGCGCTGCCCGAGGCGCTGGGCTGGCTTTATGTGGTGGAAGGGTCGAACCTGGGCGGGGCGTTCCTGCTGAAGGCGGCCCGGGCGATTGGCCTGAGCGAAAGCCATGGTGCGCGGCACATGGTTGACCCCGAGGAAGGGCCGGCGGCGGTGTGGCGGGCGTTCAAGGCGGGGCTGGACGCCCCGGTCCTGAACGCGGCCGAGGAGGCGCGGGTGATTGCCGGGGCCGAGGCGGCCTTTGCCCGGGCCCATGCGCTTGCGCGGCGCTGGCTGGGTTAAAGCCCGAACAGCCGGGCCGCGATGACCGGATGGCGGCCATGCACGCGGGCGGGGCCGGTGGTCAGCAGCAGGTGGTCTTCTTCCAGCGGCGAGCCGTTGACCGTGGCCGGGCCAAGGGCCGCGTAAAGAGCCAGCAGCCCGCCAGCGGGCAGGACGCTGCCTTCGCGCGCGATCTGCACCTGCGGCGCGGGCAGGTGATCGGCGGTCATCACGTTGAAATCCTCGGACGCCGTGCCGCCGGTGGCGGTGGCGGCAATCGCCACGCTGCCGGGAAAGGCAACCGGGGTCAGCGGCGCGCAATCCAGATCGAAGCCCGATCCGACCAGCCGGAAACCGGGGCCGGTCAGCACGGTAAGGTTGCGTTTGAGACCGGGAAACAGTGAAAACGGGCCATCTTCGGTGACGGTGGCGCGGGACAGGCGGGCCAGCAGCACGCCGTCCAGCTCGGCCCGGAACAGCTCGACCGTGCTGCCAAGGCCGTTCTTCCAGGGTTGCACGCGGTAATCGGCGGGGGTGAGGTGTCTCATTCTGCAATCGGGGAATGGGCGGCCAGGAAACCGGCCAGCGCGGGGATCAGGCCGGGGTCAAGCGGGGCTGTCGGGTCGGAATAGGTGGCCAGCGGCAGGCCGGGGCGATCGGGTTTCAGCATGTGGGTGGCGGCGGGCAGGGTCAGCCGCTGCGCCTGCGGCAGGGCGGCGGCCAGACGGTCGGCATCGGCGGCGGTGACCTGAATGTCCTTGCCGGCCTGCACGATGAGCACCGGCCCCGGCCAGCCGGCGGCCAGCGTGACGGGATCATAGGAAAACAGGTCAATCAGATAGGGCTGCACGGCGGCGGGAAACAGCGGTTGCAGGCCGGGCGGAAGGGTGGCCGGATCGCGGGTTTCGCCGCGCGACAGGCTGGCGACGACACTTTTCATGTCAGCCATCAGCAGCCCTGCGAAGGGGTTGGCGGCCATCTGTTCCACCATCAACTGCCCCAGCGGGCGGCCCGGCGTGGACAGCAGGATCAGCCCGCAAAGGCCGGGCGGCGGGTCATTCGCGGCCAGAAGCGCGACCAGCCCGCCTTCGGAATGGCCCATCAGCCAGACGCAGGGCGCCAGCGCGCGGGCCTGCCCGACCCAGGCGCGGGCGTCTTCGGCATAGGCGGCCAGTGTCACGGCGTTGGGGTCTGGAATGGCGCGGGCAGAGGCGAACATGCCGCGCTTGTCCACCCGCAGCGAGGCGATGCCCGCCGCCGCCATACCTTCGGCCAGCATACGATAGGTGTTCGATTGCAGAAGCGGGCCGTTGCCATCCCGGTCGGTCGGGCCGGAGCCGGGGATCAGCACGACCGCGTGGCTTGCACCGGGAACGGCAATCGCCGTGGCCGACAGGGGGCCTTGCGGGCCGGGGATGGTGACGTCGCCCGCCTGCAGCGCGGTGCCGGCCATCAGGGCGGCAAGGCCGGCAAGGGTGGGGAACCTGCTCATTCGGCGGCCTGCGGTCCGATCACCTGCGCGGCGCTGTCGGGGGCGATTTCCTCGAAGTCGAAATTGTCCAGCCGCCGGGCGCGCTTGCTGGCCTTGTCCGAGGAAATGCGGATGTCCTCGATGTCTTTCGCGGCCTGCGAGAAATGGCGGTCAAGATTGCCGACCCGTTCGGACAGGCGTTCCACATCGGCGTAAAGCAGGCCCAGTTCGCGGCGGATCGCCCCGGCCTGTTCGCGCATCCGGGCATCCTTGAGGATGGCGCGCATGGTGTTCAGCGTGGCCATGCAGGTGGTGGGCGACACGATCCAGACCTTGATCGCGAAGCCTTCGCGGACGATCTCGGGGAAGTTGGAGTGCAGCTCGGCATAGACCGCTTCGGAGGGCAGGAACATCAGCGCGCCGTCGGCGGTTTCGCCGTCAAGGATGTAGCGTTCGGCGATGGCGCGCAGGTGGGTGCGCACCGCGCTGCGCATCAGGCTGGCGGCTTCCTGCTGCTGGCGCGGGGTTTCGGCGCGGCGCAGCGCCTCATAAGCCTCAAGTGGGAATTTCGCGTCAATGACGATGGGGCCGGGCGGGTTGGGCAGGTGGATCAGGCAATCGGCGCGACGGCCGTTCGACAGGGTGGCCTGCAGGGTGAAGGCATCTTTCGGCAGCGCCTTCTGCACGATGTCATGCAACTGGATCTCGCCAAAGGCGCCGCGGGTCTGCTTGTTCGACAGGATGTCCTGCAAGGACAGCACGTTGCCCGACAGTTTTTCGATATTGGCCTGCGCCTTGTCGATGGTTTCCAGCCGCTGCTGAAGTTCGCCCAAGGACCGCGCGGTGCGGGTCGAGGTGCCGTGCAGCGCCTCGGTCATCTGGCGCTGCACGTCGGACAGGCGCTGTTCGACAAGGTGGATCATCGAGGTCTGGCTGGTGGCCTGCGCTTCGGAAACATGATGCAGCCCGCCGGCCAGCCGTTCCTGCGCCTCGCCCATGTGCTGCACCTTCTGCGACAGCCAGACCACCTCTCGCAAAAGCGGGTCTGCGCTGGCCGAGGCGCGCAGCGCAGCGCGCAGGATCAGGCCCAGGAACAGCGCCAGCACAAGGGCGATGCCGGCCAGAAGCAGCACTTCGGGCGCGTTCCAGGCATAGGTCTGGCCAAACAGCGTGATCATCGGCGGCCGAACAGTTTTTCGATGTCGGCGAGTTTCAGTTCGACATAGGTCGGGCGGCCGTGGTTGCACTGTCCCGACCCGGGGGTCGCCTCCATCTCGCGCAGAAGGGCGTTCATTTCCTCGGGGCGCATCTGGCGGCCGGAGCGCACCGATCCGTGGCAGGCCATGCGCGACAGCACCGCGTCGATCCGGGCGCGGGTCAGGGCGCTGTGGCCGCCTTCGGCCAGTTCATCCAGAATGTCGCGCAAGAGGGCCGCGCCATTGACCGGGCCAAGGATGGCCGGGGTTTCGGTCAGGGCAACCGCGCTGCCGCCGAAGGGTTCCACGACCAGCCCCGCCTCGGCCAGCGCGGGGGCGGCCGACAAGATCAGCGCGGCGTCCGAGGGCGACAGGGTGACGATCTCGGGGATCAGCAGCGGCTGGCGGGCGATGCCGGTTTCGGCCAACTGGCGTTTCAGCCGTTCATAGACCAGCCGTTCATGCGCGGCGTGCTGATCGACGATCACGATGCCATCGGCGGTTTGCGCCACGATCCAGTTTTCGTGCAACTGGGCGCGGGCGGCGCCCAGCGGGTGCTGGGCCGCGGGTTCGGGGGCCTGCGGAACCGGGTCGGCCAGGGCAACCCGGGCGGCGGGCGCTTCGGCAAAACCGGGGGCAAAGCCGGGGGCAGGGGCGGGCGACTGGAAGGCGAATGCCTGGGCCAGCGTGGCCTGCGCGGGGCGCGGGCCTTCGGGGCGGAAGGCGGCCAGCGTTTCGCTGGCGACCGTGGTCGAGGCGCGGTGACCAGCCCCCGACAGCGCGGTGCGCAGCGCGGTGATGATCAGGCTGCGCGCAGCATCGGGTTCGCGGAAGCGCACCTCGGCCTTGGCGGGGTGGACGTTCACATCCACCCGCTCGGGGTCGACGATCAGGTTCAGCACGGCGGCGGGGTGGCGGTCGCGCGAGAGGAAATCGAAATAGGCCGCCCGCAGCGCCCCCAGCAGCAGCCGGTCGGTGGCCGGGCGGCCGTTGACGAAAAGGTATTGCTGGGCGGACGATCCGCGCGAATAGGTGGGCAGGGCGGCATAGCCCAGAAGCGCCAGGCCGTCGCGCTCGGCCTCGATCCGCAGGGCGTTGGCGGTGAAATCGGCGCCGATCAGGCGGGTCAGCCGGCGGTGCAGCGCATCGAACAGGTCGCCCTGTTCGGGATCAAGCCGCAGCAGGGTGCGGGGGCCGTCGGCCCCGATTTCCGACAGGGTGAAGCCGACCGTGGGTTCCGCCATGGCAAGGCGCTTGACCACCTCGTGAATCGCCTGCGCTTCGGCCCGGTCGGTGCGCAGGAATTTCAGCCGCGCGGGGGTGGCGTGGAACAGGTCGCGCAATTCGACCACGGTGCCACGGGTCAGCGCGGCGGGCTTCACGGGCGACAGGCGGCTGCCGTGGCAGGTGATCTGCGCCGCATCCTGCCCCGCCGCGCGCGAAGTCAGCGTCAGCCGGCCCACCGCGCCCAGCGAGGGCAGCGCCTCGCCCCGGAAGCCGAAGGAGCGGATGTTCAGCAGGTCTGACCCGTCGATCTTGGATGTGGCATGGCGCGACAGGGCCAGTGGCAGGTCGGCGGCGGTCATGCCGCAGCCATCGTCGGTGACGCGGATCAGCGTCTTTCCGCCATCGGTATAGTCGATGGCAATGCGGCTGGCCCCGGCATCCAGCGCGTTTTCCACCAGTTCCTTGACCGCCGACGCCGGGCGTTCGACCACCTCGCCCGCCGCGATGCGGTTGATGGCGGCTTCATCCAGTTGACGGATGACGGGCCGACCGGAAGCATCGGCTATCTTGGGGGTGTGAAGCGTCATCCGACGATATGTAGCAGGTGGCGGCGAGTCGGGAAAGGCCGGTGGCGGCGGCCCGGTGGGCGGCGGCTGGGCGGGCATCGCGGGTGGCGGGAGGTGGCCCGATCCCCTTTTGCGCGAAGTTCCGCCAAGCAAGCCGGGCCGCGCAAAATGCCGGGTGACGCGGGCCGCGGAAGTTTCTACCAGAGGGAGAGTTACTTCTTGATGAGCAGCAGATGCGTAATCCAGGGCTTTCGATCATCATTCCCACTTGTGACCGGCCGGCCCTGGTGTGGCGTGCGGTGAAGGCCGCGCAGGCGGGGTTGCCGCCCGGGGGCGAGATCGTGGTTGTGGATGACGGGGTGCAGCACCCGCTGCGCCCGCCACCGGGGATGACCGCGCCGGACAGCCTGCGCATTGTGCGCAGCGCGGGGCGGACGGGCGCCTCGGCCGCGCGCAATCTGGGGGCGGCGGCGGCGCGGGGCGACATCCTGCTGTTTCTGGATGACGATGATGAGGTTCTGCCGGACTATCCGGCACAGGTTCTGCAGATTGCCGCGCAGCAGCCCCGGGCCCAGTGGGGCTATTCCGCGATGGAGGTTGTCACCTATGACGCCGCAGGCCAGCCCGGAGCGCCCGAATACTTTTGCCGCTGGCGTGAAGGCCCGGTGCGCCCCGGCGGCGCGCTGCGCAAGAAGGTGGCGGGGCTGAATCAGGGGTTCTGGGTGCGCGCTGCCGTGTTCCGGGCCATCGGCGGGCTGGAGACGACCCTGCGCACCGATGAGGACACCGACCTGTGCTGCCGGCTGCTTGCAAAGGGCCATGAGGGCTGGCGCACGGTGCAGGCCGGGGTGCGCACCCACCGCGGCTGGGTTCAGGAGGGGCAGGCGCGGCAACTGACCGCCGGCGATCTGGACGAGCGCGCCAACAATTACCTGACCGTGTTCCGCCGCAATGCGCCATCGGTGCCGGACCTTTCACCGTCTTACTGGTTCCTGGCGACGCGCTTCCTGCGCGTGGCCGCCAAGAGCCCCGAGCCTGCGGTGCCGGCGGAATTCTTCAGCCAGGTGCGGAACCCGCTGGTCCATACGGCGCTGCGGGTGTTCTGGTCGGTCAAGAAACTGGCCAATCAGCCGCAGCGGATCAAAGGCCATTAAGGCCGCGCCGCCGGCGGGACCGATCGCGACGGCGGCGGTTCTGCTGGCGAAGCAAGGCGAGGCCAAGATAAAGCGGGCGGGTCAGCCTTGCGGCCAGCTTTTCATGCAGGGGCGCCGAAGCGGCGGGCCGCACCACGGGGTGCAGCAGGCGGCTGTAATGCAGCTTGTGCCGCAGCGTGTGGTGTGAGCCGTCGCCCGAGCTGGCATAAAGCAGGCCTTCATCGGTGCAGATGATCCGGCGGTGCGGGTGCCGGTGCAGGATGGGGTGGATCGCCAGCGTGCAGGCGATGGGCCCGGTGGTGCGCAGCGTGCCGTCCTTGCCCACACCGAAGCGGTGGCGGGAATAGGTTTCGATATTGTCGAGCACCCGGTCGATCACGGCGGCCAGGAAGGGGTGGCCCGCCCGGCTGATCATCACCCAGTTGATGTATTCGCCGTCTTCGACCGCCGAAAGTTCGGGGTGGAAACCGCAGCCCGCATCAACCCCCGTGGGGCCGTTGTCCCATTGCACCACAAGATATTCATCCTCGGGGCGAAGGATCTGGTCCAGCGGGCGGGAGGCGCCGCTCTTGTTGTCGAAATAGACGCCGCCCAACTGGTGCAGGACCAGATAGCGCAGCAGATCAGACCGCGCCGGGCCATAGGCCGGGTCGATGCGGGCCAGCGCGTCAAGTTCCCGCGGGCCGTAATGGCGGCGGACGAAATCCAGCGCCTCGGCATCGGACAGGATGGTCTGCGTCCAGCCCGGGTTGGCGGCGGCCAGATCCGCAAGGTTGCGGCGGAACTCGGGCCAGAGACCTTCGTGCGAGGGCACGAGATGGATCAGGTTCCTTGGAATCATCCGCTTCACCCCCTGATTACAGGCCCGAGGAGCAAGCGCATACATCAACGCGCCCACAAGGAAAGCGGCATTTCCGCCAGCGCCCGGCCGGATTGCGGCAATCCGCCACCCGCCGGGCGGGGCCGGCCCGTTCAGGGGGCGGTTGTCACGCCGGCCGGCTGGCCCACCACCACGAAATGCAGCGCCTGCGGCTGGAACAGGCGCGCGGCGACGCGGTTTGCGTCTTCCAGCGTGACGGCCTCGATCTTGGCGTTGCGGGTGTTCACATAGTCGATGGGCAGATCGTCCATCTGCATCCCGACAAGGATGTTCGCGATCGGGCCATTGCCGGAAAAGCGCAGCGGGTAGCTGCCGGTCAGGTAGGTCTTGGTCGCGGCCAGTTCGTCGGCGGTGATGCCTTCGGTTGCGATGCGGGCCCATTCGGCGCGCACGACCTCCATCGCCTCGGCCACCTTTTCGTTCGAGGCGGAGAACTGGCCCATCAGCATTTCGGCCAGATCCATCGGCACCAGATAGGTGCCGATCCCGTAGGTCAGGCCGCGCTTCTCGCGCACCTCGGTCATCAGCCGGGCCGAGAAGCGACCGCCGCCAAGAACCTCGTTCAGGATGAAGGCGGCGAAGAAATCGGGATCGTCGCGGCGGATGCCGCCTTGGCCGAAGAACACCACCGATTGCGGCGAGGGAAAATCCTCGACCGTCACGCCGGGCTTGAGCGTCCAGGGCGCCTGCGGGGGCAGCGGCGCGCCGGTTTCGGGCAGGCCACCCAGCAGCTTGTCCAGCAGGGCGGCCAGTTCGACGGCGGTGATGTCGCCGGCCGCGCCGATGACCACGCGGTCACGGGCCAGCGTGGCCTTGTGGGCGGCGACCAGATCGTCGCGGGTCAGCGCGGCCACCGTTTCGGGCGTGCCCTTGCCGGGGGTGCCATAGGGGTGGTCGCCGAAGGCCAGCCGGTCGAAGATGCGCGGCGCGATCGCGTTGGGGTCCATCGCATCGGAGCGCAGGCCCGACAGCACCTGTTCGCGCACCCGGTCAATCGCATCCTGATCGAAGCGGGGTGCGGTCAGCGCCTGACGCAGCAGGTCGGTGGCGGCGTCGCGGTTTTCGGTCAGCATCCGGGCCGAGACCGACAGCGTGTCGGCGCCCGAATCGAACAGGAAGCTGGCGGCCAGCCCGTCGCGCGCCTCGGCAAAGGCGCGGCTGTCCATGTCGCCGGTGCCTTCCTCGATCAGGCCGGTCATCAGATAGACCGCGCCGCGCTTGCCCGGCGCATCCAGCGAGGTGCCGCCGCGGAATTGCAGTTCCAGCGAGACGAAGGGCAGGCCGTGGTCTTCCACCAGCCAGGCGGTCAGGCCGCCGGGGGTCTTCACCTCTTGAATGGCCACTTCGGCGCGGGCCGGAAGGGCAAGCGTCAGCACCAGCGAGAGGGCCGCGAGAACGGGGCGCAGCATCATTCCTGAATCTCCTCGGGCGCGGGCATCGGCAGGGGGGACGGGGCGGCGCTGTCGGGGGCGGCGGCGCCTTCGGGGGCGGTCAGCCAGCCGGTGACGGCCTGATTGCGGTTCAGCACCTGTGCGGCGACCTTCATCACATCGTCGATGGTGACGGACATCAGCACATCGTCATAGCCCTGGATGTCCTGCACCGACAGGCCGATGGACAGTTCTTCGCCATACATGCGCGCCAGACCCTGCACGTCATCCTTGCCGAAGATTTCCGAGGCGTGCATCTGGGTGCGGATGCGTTCGAAGGCGGCCGGATCGGGGCCTTCGGCCAGGAAGCGGGTCAGGGTTTCGTCCAGCGCGGCTTCGGCGCTGGCCAGGCTGACGCCGGGGGCGGGCACGACATAGACGCCGAAGCTGCTGTCGTCGATCGTGGTGCCGTCATAGAAGGCCGAGGTGTACAGCGCGACCTGGCGGTCGAATTGCAGGGCACGGGCCAGAACCGAGGTTTGGCCGCTGCCGCCCAGCAACTCGGCCAGGATCGACAGGGCGGCGGCATCCTTCTGGTCGCTCGGGTTGCGTTCGGGGGCCAGATAGCTGCGGTAGAGATAGGGTTCGGACACGCGCGGGTCAGACATGGCCAGCCGGCGTTCGGCCAGTTGCGGCGGTTCCTGCGGGCGCAGGCGCGGCGTCAGCCCCTCCGAGGGCGGGATCGGGCCGTAATGCTTTTCGGCCAGCGCGCGCACCTGATCGGGGGTGACATCGCCCGCGATGATCAGGATCGCGTTGTTCGGCGCATAGAAGCGGCGGTAGTAATCCAGCGCGTCTTCGCGGTTCAACTGTTCGATCTCATGCCGCCAGCCGATGACGGGCACGCCATAAGGGCCGTTCAGGTATTGCGCGGCGCGCATCTGTTCGCTGAGCAGGGCGCCGGGGCTGGAATCGGTGCGCTGGGCGCGTTCTTCCAGAATGACCTGCCGCTCGGTGGTGACATCCTCTTCGGTCAGGCGCAGGTTGCGCATCCGGTCGGCTTCCATGCCCATCACCAGATCCAGCCGGTCGGCGGCGATGTGCTGGAAATAGGCGGTGTAATCCCAGGAGGTGAAGGCGTTGTCATCGCCGCCCTGCGCCTCGATCATGGTGGAGAAGGCGCCGGGGGGAATCTTGTCGGTGCCCTTGAACATCAGGTGTTCCAGAAAATGCGCGATGCCCGATTTTCCGGCGGGTTCATCCGCGGCGCCGACCTTGTACCAGATCATCTGAACGGCCACCGGGGCGCGGTGATCCTCGATCACCACCACCTCAAGCCCGTTCTTCAGCGTGAAGGTGGAAACCGTTTCGGCGCGGGCAGCATCCAGCGGGGCCAGGGCCGCGGCAAGGGCAAGAAACAGCGGCAGAAGCCGGCGCAGGGGCAGACGCATGGGATACCTCGGTTGTCCGGGGGCAGGGTGCAAGGGGCGGGCCGGGCGGTCAAGCCGCGCCGGCCGGCACTGTCGCGGATGTGACCGCCGGTTATTCGCCGTCTTTGGGCGGCGGGGCCGAAGGCGTGCGCGCGCCCGCCTTGCGCCAGCGGGCCAGTTCGGCGTGCTGGTCCAGCGACATCTTGCGATAGGCCTTGTAGTACACGTTGACGTTCAGCAACCGTTCCAGCACCAGGCCGTTGTGCTTGCGCCGCCATTCCAGATCTTCGGCGGCCAGCGTCTGGCGGATCGCGCCATCCAGCCCGAAGCGGCTGGCATGGGCAAAGAGCGAGCCATCCGCCGCCGGGATGCCGGTGCTGGCGCCCGGCCGGCCGCCAAGGGCGACCACCGCATCATCCAGCGGGCGCTGGTCGCTGCGGTTCGATCCGCCCGGCGTGGGCGCGGGCAGGTCATTCAGGCTTTCGGGCATTTCCAGCGGCTTCGGCGGGATAATGGCGAATTCATCCGGGCCCTTGGTCCGGATGTTCATCAGCTTGGGGTCGCCCTGGTCGCCGCAACCGGCCAGCGCAAGCGCCGCCATCGTCGCGATGACGCTGAGCCGAACCGTCCTTGCCTGCATTCCGGCCTCCACCTTCGTCTTGCCGTCCGTCTTAACCCAAAGGATTTGCCCCGTCACGGGGTCTTTCGGTCGGGTTTCCCGCGCTTTGGCGGTTTTTGCCCGGTTGATTGCCCGGCAAAAAGCGCCAGACCGGCCGCACCGGCGAAGATCGCGATGTCGGCCACGTTGAAGGCATAGGGATTCTCGAAGCCGCAGCAGGACATGTTCAGGAAGTCGGCCACCGCGCCATGGACCAGCCGGTCCACCACATTGCCAAGCGCGCCGCCGATCAGCAGCCCGGCCGAAATCTGCACGATGCGCGAAGGCCGATCGCGGCGGACCCAGACCCAGACCCAGGCTGCGATGGCCAGCGCGATGGTGATCAGCACCCAGCGGGTCAGGTCGGAATGGCCCGAGAACAGGCCGAAGTTGATGCCCCGGTTCCAGGTCATGCGGAACACAAGGTAGGGTGGCCAGATTTCATAATCGTCTAGAAAGCTTCGATTTTCTAAACCGAGTCCTTTAAGTACGACCAGCTTGCTGGCCTGATCCAGGCCAAAGGTCACAAGGGCGGAAAGCGTGGTGATCCGCATGGTGTCAGTGCCGGAAATGGCGCTGGCCGGTGAAGACCATGGCCAGACCCAGCCGGTCTGCCGCCTCGATCACCGCGCTGTCGTTCATGCTGCCGCCGGGCTGGATCACCGCCGTCGCACCGACCGAGGCGAGCACCTCGATTCCATCGGGGAAGGGGAAGAAGGCATCGGAGGCCGCGACGCAGCCCTTGGCCGGGGTTTCGGGCAGGCCAAGCGCGGTGCCCATCTCGCCGGCCTTGCGGGCGGCGATCATGGTGGAATCGACGCGGCTCATCTGGCCGGCGCCGACGCCGACGGTGGCGCCGTCCTTGACATAGACGATGGCGTTGGACTTGACGTGCTTGGCCACCTTCCAGGCGAAGAACAGGTCTTCCAGTTCCTGCGCCGAAGGGGTGCGGCGGGTGACGACCCGCAGATCGCCCGGGGTGACGCTGTCCACGTCCGAATCCTGCACAAGAAAGCCGCCGGCGACCTGGCGGAAGGCCAGCACGCCGCGCGTCGGGTCGGGCAGGGTTTCGGTGGTCAGCAGGCGCAGGTTCTTCTTCGCCGCGAAGATCGCCTTCGCCTCGTCGCTGGCGCCGGGGGCGATGACGACTTCGGTGAAGATCTTGACGATTTCCTCGGCGGTGGCGGCGTCAAGCGGCTGGTTCAGCGCGACGATGCCGCCGAAGGCCGAGGTCTGGTCGCACTGCCAGGCGCGCAGATAGGCATCGCGCAGGCTGGCGGCCTTGCCCACGCCGCAGGGGTTGGCGTGCTTGATGATGGCGCAGGCCGGGCCTTGGCCTGCAAATTCGGCCACCAGTTCGAAGGCGGCGTCGGTGTCGTTGATGTTGTTGTAGGACAGTTCCTTGCCCTGCCACTGTTTCGCGGTGGCGACGCCGGGGCGGCCCGAGCCATCGGTGTAGAAGGCGGCGGACTGGTGGGGGTTTTCGCCATAGCGCAGGGTCTGCGCCAGCTTGCCGGCAAAGCTGCGGTAGCGCGGCGCGGTTTCGCCGATGGCGCCGGCCATCCAGGTGGAAACGGCGGTGTCATAGGCGGCGGTGCGGGCATAGGCGGTGAGCGCCAGCTTCTGCCGGAAGGCCAGCGTCGTGCCATCCTGTTCGGCCAGTTCGGCCAGCAGGGGGGCGTAATCGGCGGGGTCGGTGACCACGGCGACGAAGGCGTGGTTCTTGGCCGCGGCGCGGATCATCGCGGGGCCGCCGATGTCGATGTTTTCAATGCAGGTGTCGTAATCGGCGCCCTTGGCCACCGTCGCCTCGAACGGGTAAAGGTTCACCACCAGCAGGTCGATCGGGCCGATGCCGTGCTTGGCCATGGCGGCCAGATGGGCGGGGTTGTCGCGCAGCGCCAGAAGGCCGCCATGCACTTTGGGGTGCAGCGTCTTGACCCGGCCATCCATCATCTCGGGAAAGCCGGTCACGTCGCTGACATCCTTCACCGGAAGGCCCGCCTCGCGCAGCAGGGCCGAGGTGCCGCCGGTGGACAGAAGTTCCACCCCATGCCCGTGCAGGGCGCGGGCCAGGTCCAGAAGGCCGGTCTTGTCTGAAACCGAGATCAGGGCGCGGGTGATGCGGACGGGGGCTGTCATGGGGTCTCCGGTGCCTGTCAGAGAGAGACCGGGTCTTCCCGGTCGATGTCGCGGATGCCGGTGGGAGTATCCTGTGCCTTCGCCAAGGTCCAGCCGATGCGCGTTTCATTTTCGCGTGCCCGGCCCGTCAGCACGATGGCCCAGGCGGGGCGGGGCCGCAGGCGGCCGGTTTCCAGATAGACCGAAGGATCAAGCGACAGATGCGCGCGGCCGTCGTGGCGCAGCACCCAGATCTCGCCCGAGCGGAGCTGCATCGAGACGGCGGTGCCGCCCATGTCCAGCGTGGCATCGACATCGGGGTGCAGGTGGAAGCGGATGGTGAAGGCGATGCCGTCCAGCTTCGACCGGGTGAGCAGATCCTGGAACCGGGCGATTTCCGCCGGGGTGGTGGCGGTCAGCGTGTCGGTGCCGGTCAGCAGGCGGCCATTGGTGCTGAGCGAAAGCCGGCGCCCGGCGGTCAGGCCATGGGTGGCCGACCAGCCGTCATGGGCCACATAAACCTCGGCGCCAGTGTCGGCCCAGGTGTTCAGCGCGGTGACGCGGGCGCTGTCGCCCAGGGCGCCGGGCTGTTTCGACGTGCCGAAGCGCGACGAGGAATAGCCCGAGATCGCCAGCGCGGAATGGGATTGCGTGGCGCGTCCCGCAAGCCGCCAGTCTGGCCCGAAGGACAGGCCCGATCCGCAGGACACGATCAGCGGGCGGCGGCCCGAGGTCAGTTCGAAGGCGGCGGTCGAGGCATGGGCGGTGGCGCTGGCCGCGCCGGAAGGCGGGTCGGCGGCATCAAGGATCAGGCTGGTGCGGCCGGCGGAAAGCCGGACGAAGCCCATGGCCTGCGCCAGATGGCCGGGCGGTTTCAGCATGGCCGAAGCCGCCAGCGCCTGATCCAGCCGCCCATCCACCCCGCCGCCGCCGCCGTGGAACCGCGCCAGCCCGCCATCGGCATGGCGCAGCGTGCGCAGGCAGGGGGCGATGCGGTCGATGGCCTGGCCCAGTTCGGGCGGGATGTCGCGGTCGGCCTCGGCCAGGGCGCGGGCGGCCCAGGTCAGCAGCGTCAGGACTTCCAGCAGTTCCTCGGGGTTGCGGGTGGGGATGCCGCCGGCGGCGTCGATCTCGCGCGTGCAGTCGCGCACCAGGGCCGAGGTGGCCGGGGCGACGTGATCCTCCATCCCGATCAGGGCGAGGCTGGCGCAGAGAAGGCCGGTCAGCGCCTCGAACCGGGGCAGGCCGGGGCTGGCGGCCCCGGCGCGGCGGGCAAGAAAGGCGGTCTGCCGGGCCAGGCTGGTGAGCAGCGCATCGCTGGCGGGCTTGTCCTGCCCGTGCAGCAGGAAGATCGCGTGATGCAGAAGCCGGATCACCCGCCGCCCGGTCAGTTCGGGCGACCAGCCGGGGCCGCTACCATTGCCGAAGCGGTCGATCCAGCCGCGGGTCCACCCTTGGGCGATGCGCCGCGCCTCGGGCGTGCCGACGGCGACCAGATCGTCCAGCCAGGCAAAGCCCTGCGCTTCGGCGGCAAAGGCGGCGTCGGGTGCGGGAATGTCCCACAACAGGGCGCCGGGGGCTTCGACCAGGTGGCCGGCGAACAGGATGTTGCCCGACACCAGTTGCTTGCCACGGGCGTAAAGCCCCATCGAGCGCGGTTCGGGCTGCGAGACGAAGCCGGTGGCCGCAGCGACGCGGCCCGCACGCCAGACGGCAATGCGGTTGGCCAGCCCGGCCCGGCGTTCTGCTGTGCCTTCCCTGCCCATGCGCCCAGATGCCTGTCAAACCCTGTCCGGGTTATCCCCGGATCGCAGCCGGAACCTTACCGTCAAGCGGGGGCGCTGTCACGCGCCGCACCCCCGCGCTGTTGACGCAGCCGTCAGACCAGATGGTCAACCCGTTCCAGATACTGGGCCATCTGCCGCGTCTGGTCGAGCCAGCGCAGCACGAGTTTCGGATCGCGCGGCGCGGAATGGACGCCGGCGGGGATTTCGCGGTTCATCACCGCCTCGACCGCCATCGACACCGGGACCGAGACCATCCGGCTCATGGCGCTGCCGCGCGCATCGCCCCAGGCATCCATCGCCCAGGTTTCATGGAACACGGGCCGCCCGTCGCGTTCGGCCTTGAGCGAGACGAACAGCACCACCCGGTCGGGTTCGCCCGGCGCGTAGCTGTTTTCCTTGAGCAGGTCTTCGGCCATCTCGTTCAGGCGGGCGTCGATTTCGGCATCGGGGCGGCCTTCCAGGCCTTCGACGGTGCGGAAGATGCCGTCCCAGGCCTCGGCCCAGCCTTTCAGGCGGATGGTGCCGCGCACGAAATCGCGCAGCTTCCAGGCCGGGTCGAAGTGGTAATCCTCGATGAAGGGATAGCTGTCGCGGTTCGGATAGACTTCAAACGCCTCGGGCTGCGGCAGGGGGGCGGTATAGTCGGTGATCGCATCCCACGGGCGGTTCACCCGCAGTTCGGAAAAGTTCCTCAGGCTGCGCGAGGGCGAGCGCAGCGCCTTGAGCACGCCGGCGGGGGCCCAACTGAACTTGTAGCGGAAGGGGTTGGGAATCCGGGGAATCCCGCCGCAATAGGACAGGAAGGACAGCTCGTTGTCGGGGTGACAGACCTTCGACGCGCGGTAGCGGGCCACAAGGTCATGCGCCATCAGGTGATCAAGCCCCGGATCAAGGCCGCTTTCGTTCTGGCTGACCAGACCCTTTTCGCGGAAGGCGGGGTCCAGGGCGCGCATCTCGGGCGAGATGTAGCTGGAGGAGACGAAGTTCGCGCCCTTTTCCAGACAGATCCGGGCGATGCCGACGTGATGGTCGGCGGGCAGCATCGACACGGCCACGTCGCCGGGTTGCAGCGCGGCGGCCAGGGCTTCCAGCGAATAGAGACGGATGTCGGTGGTGATGTCGCCGACCAGATCCTGCGCCTGGTCAAGATAGCGGTTCCAGACCGCAACAGGATGGCCCGCCTCGATCAGGCGCCGCAGGCCGGGCCCCGAGGACAGGCCGGTTCCGCACCAGTGGATCATCATCGTCATTCTCCCAGATTTGCCCCGGGAACGGGGCAGGAATTGGCGCAAGCCTCCGGGCGGGGGCTTGCGGGGGCGTGGCTTACAGCAGGGCGCTGCGGCGGTCGAACTCGGCCCGGGCGCGGCCCCAGACACCGGCGGACAGGTCTGTCAGCGTCAGGAGCGAGGGCAGAAGCTGGGCCGCATAGTCCTGCGAGGATTCCACCGGCATCAGCGAGGGCAGGTTGTCGATGGCGGTCACGTCCAGCGGCGGGGTGTCATGGACACGCAGCGCGGGCGCCTGCCAGTCGGTGATGCGGTCATAGACCTTGATCGGCGAGAATTCCGAGCTGGGATCGCAGGCGATGTCGCCGATCACCGTCATCTTGCGGGCGGGGTCGGCCTTGGCGCTGGCCGGCACGAAGACCGGGCAGCCGGGACGCGCCAGGATGCAGTTGAGGAAGATTTCATGCTGCAACACCTGCGGGAACGGCCCGCCGCTGGCGGTTTCGGCCCGGCCCCAAAGCGTGGTGGCAACGCCCATGGCTTCGCACAGGTCGGCGGCCCCGGTGCCGACGCGGCCGGACGCGCCGATGATCAGCGCGCGGGGGCGTTCCAGACCCTTCAGGTCTTCCTCCAGCGCAGACAGCAGGGCCGCGCGCGAGGGCACCTTCGAGATCGGCGGGCAGATGCCGCCGCGTTGCTGGGCGGCCCAGCATTGCAGGCTGACGGCGGCGCCGGCAAAGCCCGCCCAGTAGCCGAAGGCGGCCACGCGGCGGCCGGTTTCATCGACCAGATATTCCAGATCATACAGCGCGCCCCCGCCGGCGGCGAAGCGGCGCAGCAGTTCCTGCCCGGCGGGCTGGCCCTTGAAGGCATGGCCGAACATGATGTGGCGGTGCGGCAGCGGGGTGCCGTCTTCCGGCAGTTCCTTGAGACCGAAGATGATGGCGTCGCGCGGGGCGTCGGGCCAGGAATTTTCGGGCACGATCTCGGCCCCGGCGGCGCGGTAGCCGTCGATGGGGATGGCGCGGACAGAGGATTCCTCGACCGAGACGCGGATACCGGCCGCGATCAGCGCCGAAACGCCTTCAGGCAGCAGCCCCACGCGCTCTTCGTTCGGGCGTTGTTCTGCCCTGATCCAGAGATGAGTCATGCGTCCCCCTTCGCATCGGTCTGATTTCGCCGCACTCCTTACTGCCCGGCCAAGGCGCCGTCCAGCCGCAGCGAGGCGTGTTCGGACCCTGCGTCACGCTGCAATGCAGCGATGCCGCCGCAGCGACGAATTGTCGCGACAGGGGGAAATCTTGCATTAGACTTCAAGGGAAAAGCCGGAGGAGGCGCCTCGACTCCGGGCAGACGGGAGGAGACGGGATGAACAAGGTGATCGCCACGGTCTGCGTGATAAGCTGGTCGGGCTTCTGGGCCTTCGGCTATCTGGCGCTGACCGCCGGGGTGGAAAACACCGGCCATGTGACGGTGGCGCTTCTGCTGGCCGCGGCGGGGTTGTTCACCGGGGTCTTCACCTATCTGAAGATTGCCCGCAGCACCGATCCGCAGCGCTGGCGCCATGTGCGCCAGTCAGAACAGGGCTGACGCGGCGGCGGTCCGGTCAGGGCCGCCCTGGCCTTGCGCCCAGCCGTTCGGCGGCGTCGATCAGCGCCGCCAGCATGGGGGTTTGCGGGTCGCGCTTCGGCGCGATCAGGCCGACAAGATGTTCCGCTTCGGGGTCAACCAGCGGGATCACGCGCAACTGGCCGCCGGCGGCGAACAGGGTGGCCAGCCGCATCGGCACCACGCTGGACCAGGCGCCGGTCATCACATGTGACACCAGCGCGATGGTCGAATTCGATTCGATGGTCGGCGCGGCGCGCACGCCCGCCTCGGCCAGATGCTGGTTGACGATGCGGCGGTTCTGCATGTCGCCGGTCAGCAGGCACAGCGGTTCGCCCGCGGCCTCGGCCCAGGTGACGCGCTCGCGGGCGGCAAGCGGGCTGCCGGGGGCGCAGAGGAAACGGTAGAATTCGGTGTAAAGCGGCACGCGGCTGACGCGGCCCAGCGGTTCGTTGTCCAGATAGGTGATGCCGGCATCCAGATCGAGACTGTCCAGCCCGGCCAGGATTTCGGTGCTGGTGCGCGACAGGATCTGCACCCGCAGGCCGGGGTGGCGGGTCAGGAAGGGGCGGGTCAGGTCGGCCACCATGGGCAGGGCGGTGGGAATGACCCCCAGCCGCAGGTTGCCGGTAAGGCCGGTCTTCAGGCTGCGCATCTCATCCTTCAGCGCGCGGGTATCGCCCACGATGCGCAGCGCGCGGTCCAGCACGCGCTGGCCTTCCGGTGTGAGGCCCTGAAAACTGCGGCCCCGGAACACAAGCTGCACGCCAAGCTGATCCTCAAGCTGGCGGATGGCCGAGGAGAGCGAGGGCTGCGTCACGCCGCAGGCTTCGGCCGCGCGGCCGAAGTGGCGTTCGCGGGCAAGGGCGATGAACATTTCCAGCTTGTCGATCATGGGCGCCAAGGTGCCGCGCCCGCCCGGCCACGGCAAGCGGCGAAAGCGGGGGGTGCCAGCGCGCAGGGTTTCCCTTGTCGGGGGGCGGGGAAGCGCCTACCTCTGCGACATGCGCCATCTCATCCCCTTTCTGCCCAAACCGGCCACCGTGCCCGTCATTCGCCTGCAGGGCACCATCGGCTCGGGCGGGCGGGCGCTGAGTGATGCGGCCCTTGCGCCGCTGATCGAACGCGCCTTCACCCGCGGCAAGCCGGCCGCCGTGGCGCTGGTGATCAACTCGCCCGGCGGATCGGCGGCGCAATCCAGCCTGATCGCGGCGCGCATCCGCCGGCTGGCGGATGAGAAGAAGGTGCCCGTCCATGCCTTCGTCGAGGACATCGCGGCCTCGGGCGGCTATTGGCTGGCCTGCGCGGCGGATGACATCTGGGTGGATGCCAGTTCCATCGTCGGCTCGATCGGGGTGATCTTCTCGGGCTTTGGCTTCCATGAGCTGATGCAGCGGCAGGGGGTGGAGCGGCGTGTTCACACCGCCGGGCGGTCAAAGAGCTTTGCCGATCCGTTCAAGCCGCAGACGGATGAGGATGTGGCCCGGATCCGGGCGCTGCTGTCGCCGCTGCACGAGAATTTCATCGCCCATGTGAAGGCCCGCCGCGGCGCGCGGCTGGACCCGGCGGCCGACCTGTTCAATGCTGACATCTGGGTCGGGCAGGCGGCGGTGGGGCTGGGGCTGGTGGATGGGCTGGCGCATCTGAAGCCCAAGCTGATGGAGCTTTACGGCGAGAAGGTGCGGCTGGTGCCGCTGACGCAGAAGCGCAGCCTGGCGCAGCGCTTCGGGCTGGCCGCCGCCGATACGGCGATGGCGGCGGTGGAAGAGCGGGCGCTATGGTCGGGATACGGGCTGTGACATGCTGGTGAAGACCATCCTGATCTTTCTGCTGGCCATGGCTCTGGTGGGCATGGTCGGCAAGCTGCTGTTCCCCAACAGCCTGCCCGGGCTGGGTCGCCGGAAGGGGGCGTTCTGCCCCGATTGCGGCCGCCCCAGGATCGGGCGCGGCACCTGCGACTGCCGGGGGCGCAAATGACGGCGCTGGTCACAGGGGCCGGGCGCCGGCTGGGGCGCGCGATGGCGCTGTATCTGGCCCGGCGCGGCCATGACGTGGCCGTGCATTACGCCGGTTCGGGCCCCGAGGCCGAGGCGGTGGCAGACGAGATCCGCGCCCTGGGGCGCCGTGCCGTCACGCTGCAGGCCGACCTTCTGGACGAGGCGCAGGTTGAGACGCTGGTCGAGCGCGCGGGCGCCGCGCTGGGGCCGCTGACGGTGCTGGTGAACAATGCCTCGATCTTTGAATACGACCGGATCGACACCGCCACCCGCACCAGTTGGGACCGGCATATCGAATCGAACCTGCGCGCGCCCTATGTGCTGATCCAGCACTTTGCCCGCCAGTGCCCGCCCGCCGTGCCGGATGCGGCGGGCGAGCCGCTGGCGCAGGGGCTGGTGGTGAACATGATCGACCAGCGGGTCTGGAAGCCCACGCCCGAGTTCTCGACCTATACCATCGCCAAGATGGGGCTGTGGGCGCTGACCCAGACGGCGGCGCAGGGGCTGGCGCCGCAGATCCGCGTCAATGCCATTGGCCCGGGCCCCACGCTGCGCGGCGCGCGGCAAAGCGAGGAACACTTTTCGCGGCAGCGCGCGGCGACCATCCTCAACCGCGGTGCGAACGAGGGCGATATTGTTGCCGCGCTTGGATTTTTCCTGGATGCGCCTGCCGTGACCGGGCAGATGATCGCCGTGGACGGGGGGCAGCACCTGGCCTGGAAGACCCCGGATGTGCTGGGCGTCGAGTGACCCGAGGGAAGTTGTCCACTTCGAACACGCATTTCACAGACACGTTACAAAAACTGCTGGAATCTCAGGTATTTGTCAGACGTGAAATTTTCTTTCCTTTATAAACAACGGGTTGCCAGTCTGCCTGTTTTTTGTGCAAGTCGTTGCAAGGGCCCTGAAATCAGGGGATTCCGGCCCGGGGCGAAATCTTCTCCCCGCAGTTATCCACAGAAACCGTGGACAGCTTTCCTCTTGCCCGGGGGCGTGGTTCAGTGCAGCACCCCCGAAGAATCGATGACTTAGAAACCGGACAATTCGCATGACCGACGCCCCCCGCACCGGGCATGAGGTGATTCAGGATTACCTGCGCACGCTGGACGCCTCTCCCGGGGTCTATCGTATGCTGAATGCCGCATCCGAGGTGCTGTATGTCGGCAAGGCGCGCAATCTGAAGGCGCGGGTGTCGAACTATGCCCGGCCTTCGGGCCATTCGGCGCGGATCGCGCGGATGATCGACGAAACGGCGTCGATGATGTTCCTGACCACGCGCACCGAGGTTGAGGCGCTGCTGCTGGAACAGAACCTGATCAAGCAGCTCAAGCCGCGCTACAACGTGCTGATGCGGGACGACAAGAGCTTCCCGAACATACTGATCGGCAAGGAACACCCGTTTCCGCAGTTGAAGAAGCACCGGGGCGCGAAGAAGGAGAAGGGCAGCTATTTCGGCCCCTTCGCCAGCGCGGGGGCGGTGAACCGCACACTGAACCAGTTGCAGAAGGTGTTTCTGCTGCGCAATTGCAGCGACAGCATGTTCGCCGGGCGCAGCCGGCCCTGCCTGCAATTCCAGATCAAGCGCTGCGCGGCGCCTTGCGTGGGCAAGGTGAACGAGGTGGCCTATGCCGGGCTGGTGGCCGATGCCGAGCGGTTCCTGCAAGGCAAGTCCACCACGGTGCAGGCCGATCTGGCCAAGGCGATGGCCGAGGCCAGCGAGGCGATGGAGTTCGAGCGCGCCGCCGCGCTGCGTGACCGCATCCGCGCGCTGACGGCGGTGCAGTCGGCGCAGGGCATCAACCCGCGCGGCGTGGCCGAGGCGGATGTGGTGGCGCTGCATCTGGACCATGGTCAGGCCTGCGTGCAGGTGTTCTTTATCCGGGCGCATCAAAGCTGGGGCAACCGGGATTTCTATCCGAAAACCGGGTCGGGCGCGGAAGAGCCGGAAATCCTTGAGGCGTTCCTCACGCAGTTCTACGACGACAAGGACCCGCCCCGGCTGATCCTGCTGTCGCATGGCGTTGAAAACCCCGATCTGGTGGCGCAGGCGCTGTCTGACCGGGCGGGGCGCAAGGTTGAACTGGCGGTGCCCCTGCGCGGCGAAAAGGCCGAGCTGGTGGAGAACGCCACCCGCAACGCCCGCGAAAGCCTGGCGCGGCGGATGTCGGAATCCAGCACGCAGATGAAGCTGTTGCAGGGTCTGGCCGAGGCCTTCGATCTGGACGGCCCGCCGCAGCGGATTGAAGTCTACGACAACGCCCATATCCAGGGCGCCGATGCCGTGGGCGGCATGATCGTTTCCGGGCCGGAAGGCTTTGTCAAATCGCAGTATCGCAAGTTCAACATCCGGTCGGAAGCGGGCGCGAACAGCGATGACTTCGGCATGATGCGCGAAGTGCTGACCCGCCGGTTCGAGCGGCTGCTGAAGGAAGACCCCGACCGCCGGGGCGACACCTGGCCCGACCTCTTGCTGATCGACGGCGGGCAGGGGCAGGTTTCGGCGGTGATGGAAATCCTGTCCGCCCTGGGGGTGGAGGATATTCCCGTGGTTGGCGTGGCCAAGGGCATCGACCGCGACGCCGGGAAAGAGGAATTCCACCGCCCCGGCGAGGCGGCCTTTGCGCTGCAACGCAATGACCCGGTGCTATATTTCGTGCAGCGCCTGCGCGACGAGGCGCACCGCTGGGCCAATGGCGCGCATCGGGCCAAGCGGTCCAGGGCGGTGGCGGCAACGCCGCTGGATGAAATTCCCGGCGTGGGCGCCACGCGCAAGCGGGCGCTTCTGGCGCATTTCGGCAGCGCCAAGGCGGTATCACGCGCGGCCCTGCCCGACCTGATGGCGGTGGACGGCATTTCGCAGGCCATGGCCGAGACGGTCTACAATTTCTTCCACCGCGACTAGGGCAGCTTGCGGCCGGAAACCTGTTGGTAAGGAAGCGCGCCCAGGATGGGGGCCTGCTTTCCTGACGGTGATACCGATGCACGGCCCGACGCCTGCCCTGTTGCCCCCCGCCCCGCCGGATGCCGGTTTCGGCTTTGGCGAACTGATCTATTCGCGCACCGATGCGCGCGGGGTGATCCTGTCCGGCAATGCCGTGTTCCAGCGGATGACCGGGATCGACTGGCGCGATCTGATCGGGGCACCGCACCGGGCGATCCGCCACCCCGACATGCCGGCGGGGTTCTTCCATCTGTTCTGGTCGCTGCTGCAACAGGGGGAACCGGCGGTCGGCTATGTGCGCAACCGCCGCAAGGACGGGGCCGGTTACTGGGTGCTGGCCGCCGCCATGCCCTGCGAGGGGGGCTATTTCTCGGTGCGGATGCGGCCGTCAGCCCCGCTGTTCGGCACGCTGCGCGACCTGTATGCCCGCCTGCGCCGGCGCGAGGTTGACGAGGGCCTGTCGCCCCAGGCTTCGGCCGACGAACTGGCGGGGCAGCTTTCCGGTCTGGGGTTTTCCGGCTATGACGCCTTTGCCGCCCGCGCCGTGACCGAAGAGATGCGCGCCCGCAACCGGGCGCTTGGGCGCGACCCGGACCCCCGGGTCGAGGCGCAGGCGCTGCTGTTGGGGCTGCTGGAGGAAACCCTGCAGGAACAGGCGCGGCTGATGGCCCGCTTTGCCGATCTGCTGATCCTGCCGGTGAACATGCGCCTTGCCGCCGCCCGGCTTGAGGCGCAGGGCGGCCCGCTGAGCCAGATCGCCGTCAATTACAAGACCGCCTCGGACGAGATTTCGCGCCGGCTGTCCGCGTTCGTCTCAGGCCGGGAAAACCCCTGCGCCCGCATGGCCCATGCCCTGCGGCGAAGCCTGATCCTTTCGGGCTGTGCCGGGTTGCAGGAGGAACTGGTGCAGACCTATGACCGCCAGCCCGGCGGCTATCACGGGGTTGAAAGGCGGGTGGAACTGCCGATGCTGCGGGCGGTCCGGGCGCAGAACATGGCCCGCGCCCGCGCCTTGCTGGAGGAGGCGGCGCATCAGGCCGGGGTGCTGAACGCGGTCAGCAATGACCTGCGGCGCATGATCCTGGGGTTGGATACCATCCGTATCCTGGCCCGGGTGGAAAGCCGCAAGTCGGCCGAAAGCCAGGATGCGCTGACCGCCACCATCGACCGGATCGACAGCGTGCAGGCCGCGATCTCGGGCAGTCTGCGGGCAATGATGGACCGGACGCTGGCCATGGAACATGGTCTGGCCGCCCTGCGCGACCACAGGCCGCAGGCCGGGCTTGCCGCGGAATGACGGCAAAGGGGAAGGCCAAGCGCCCCGCCCGCGCCGTTATCATGGCAAGCCGCTCTTCCCACGCCGGGTTGCATCGGCTACCAATCCGGTATGACCTGGACGATCCCCAATACCCTGACGTTCATCCGTCTGCTCGCGGCCCCCGGCGTGGCGCTGATGTTCCTGTATTTCCATCGCCCCTGGGCCGACTGGTTCGCCCTTGGCCTGTTCGTGGGCGCCGCCATCACCGACTGGTTCGATGGCTATCTGGCCCGGCTGTGGAAACAGGAATCGAAGTTCGGCGCCATGCTGGACCCGATCGCCGACAAGGCGATGGTGGTGATCGCGATCATGGTGCTGACCGGCTATAACGGGATGAATCCCTGGCTGATCCTGCCGGCCACGGTGATCCTGTTCCGCGAGGTGTTTGTCGGCGGCTTGCGCGAATTCCTGGGCCAGAAGAGCGGCTTGCTCAAGGTGACGAAGCTGGCCAAGTGGAAGACCACGGCGCAGATGGTGGCGATTGCCGCGCTGTTCCTTGGCACCGGGCTGGAATATCTGAACGGCGTGGCGATGCAGGGCATGACGCCCGAACAATATGCCGAGGCGGTCAGCCATGGCCTGGCCGACCCGATCCGCGCCTGCGGCAAGCGTGACTGCGCGTCCTTCGCCAATATCGCCGGTCTGGTGCTGATCTGGATCGCGGCGGGGCTGACGGCGCTGACGGGCTGGGAATATTTCACGAAGGCCAAGCCCTTCCTGAAGGAAGACCCATGATCGACATCCTGTATTTCGCCTGGGTGCGCGAACGGGTGGGTGTGCCGCGCGAACGGGTGGAAACGGCGGCGCCGACGGTGGCCGCGCTGGTTAAGGAGCTGGCCGCGCGGGAAGACCGCTATGCGCTGGCCTTTGCCGACCGGGCCAGCCTGCGGGTGGCGCTGGATCAGCGCCTGGCCGATTTCGACGCGCCGCTGGCGGGGGTGCGCGAGGTGGCGTTCTTTCCGCCGATGACCGGGGGCTGAGATGCGGGTCGCGGTGCAATCCGCGCCTTTCGATCTGGGGGCCGAGGCGGCGCGGTTCGCGGCGGCGGTGCCGGGGGCGGGGGCCGTTGTCACCTTCACCGGGCTGGTGCGCGACAATGGCGGTGCGCTGGCCGCGATGGAGATCGAGCATTATCCCGGCATGACCGAAACGGCGATCAGTGCCATGGTGGACGAGGCTGCCCGGCGCTGGGCGCTGGTCGATGCGCTGGTGATCCACCGCTTCGGGCGGCTGGCGGCGGGCGAGGCGATCATGATGGTCGCCACCGCCGCGACGCACCGGGCGGCGGCCTTTGACGCGGCCGAGTTCCTGATGGACTACCTGAAATCCCGCGCCCCGTTCTGGAAGAAGGAAATCGGCGCGTCGGGGACGGAATGGGTGGCCGCAAGGGACGCAGACGAGGCGGCCCTGAAACGGTGGTAGCGCTCCGGTCCGCCTAGGCGCCCGCCGGTGCCTGCCCGAACCGCACCGCCCAGCAGGGTTGCAGGTCGCCCGGCATCGGGCGGGCCAGGAACACCGCCCGGGCAATGGCGCGGGCCAGGCAGGTGGCGGCGGCATGGCCAAGCTGGAACGTGTCGGTCACCGGGTCGGCCAGCGCCCGCGCGCCGGTGGCGGCGGCAAAGACCAGATCCCCGTCCAGCGGCGTGTGCGAAGGGACCAGCGCGCGGGCCATGCCGTCATGCGCGGCCACCGCCAGACGGTGCGCCTGCGCCTTGGTCAGCGCGGCATCGGTGGCGACGATGGCGATGGTCGTCGCCTCGCCCAGCCGCTTGGTGGGCAGGGGGGCGGGCAGCGGCACCT
Organism: Fuscovulum blasticum DSM 2131; assembly: GCF_003034965.1. Taxonomy (GTDB): domain Bacteria; phylum Pseudomonadota; class Alphaproteobacteria; order Rhodobacterales; family Rhodobacteraceae; genus Pseudogemmobacter; species Pseudogemmobacter blasticus. The sequence continues at coordinate 160,397 of NZ_PZKE01000007.1, forward strand.
GCGGCGCGGGGCCAAGGCCGCCAAATTCGCGGCCCTGTTCGAAGGGGGCCGCCCAGAAATGCCCCGTCTCGCCCACCGTGGCCGAGCCAAGCGCGTTCACCGCCACCAGCGCGCCCACGGTCAGCCCCGAGGGCAGCACGCAGGAGGCCGACCCCAGCCCGCCCTTCAGCGTGCCGGTCATCGCGCCGAAACCGGCGCCGGCGGTGCCAAGGGCGAAGCGGCGATCAGCCGCCCGCAGCGCGGCGGCCCCCAGGGCGGCATAGGGGTTCGCGGTCCAGTCCTTCTGCCCGCCGTTCAGCAGGTCAAACAGGATGGCACCCGGCACGATGGGCACGCGCGCCGGCCCCACGGCAAAGCCCCTGCCCATGGCGCGCAAGCCGTCCATCACGCCGGAACAGGCGTCCAGCCCGAAGGCCGATCCGCCGGACAGCACCAGCGCATCCACCGCCTGCACCATGCGGTCGGGGGCAAGCAGGTCGGTCTCGCGGGTGCCGGGGGCGCCGCCCATCACATGCACGCTGGCGGTGAAGGGCTGGTCGGCGGTCAGCACGGTGACGCCCGAGCGCAGGGTTTCATCCTGCGCCTGGCCCACCCGCAGGCCGGCGACATCGGTGATCAGGTTCAGCGGTCCGGGCTGCATGGCGCGTCCTTTCGGGTCATGGCGCAGCCTAGCGGGGAAGGGGGCGGCGGGGGAAGGGGCACGGGTCTTGCGCCCGGTGCCGGGTTGCGGCACTGTTTGCCCCGAGCCGTGGCGATGGCGTCGCCACAGGGGCACTGGCCCTTCTGCTTGCGGAGCTTCCGCCTTCGTCCTGTACGCCGGGACCTTTCGGGGTCTCGCCGCGACAGGGGCATTCCCCGGCCACATGGGGTCTGACATGACAGTGAACCGTCCCGAACAGTACCGCTTTCACAACGGCGGCCAGAAGCACACGCTGCCCTTTGCCGATGAGGAATATCACGACCGGCTGGAGGGCCTGCGTGACATCATGGAGCTGCATGATCTGGATGCGGTTGTGCTGACCAGTATGCACAACATCGCCTATTATTCCGGGTTCCTGTATTGCAGCTTTGGCCGGCCCTATGCGGCGGTGGTGACGAAGACCGACTGCATCACCGTCAGCGCGGGCATTGACGCGGGCCAGCCCTGGCGGCGCAGCATCGGCGACAACATCACCTATACCGACTGGGCGCGCGACAATTTCTGGTGCGTGGTGGCGGGGATCACCGGCACCGGCAAGGCCATCGGCTGCGAGGCCGATCACCTGACCATGGAGCGGGCCGAGAAGCTGAACACCTTTTTGCGGCCGAAGCGCGGTGTGGATGTCAGCGCTGCAACGATGCAGCAGCGGATGATGAAATCCGCGGCCGAGATCGCGCTGATCAAGCATGGTGCCAATGTGGCCGATGTGGGCGGCTATGCCATCCGCGAGGCAATTGCCGAAGGGGCGAGCGAGCTGGAAATCGCGATCGCCGGGCGGGACGCGATGGAGCGCGAGATCGCGAAGCGGTTTCCCGATGCGGAATACCGCGACACCTGGGTCTGGTTCCAGTCGGGCCTGAACACCGACGGGGCGCATAACCCGGTGACGAACCGCAAGCTGCGGCGCGGCGACATTCTCAGCCTGAACTGCTTTCCGATGATCAGCGGCTATTACACCGCGCTGGAGCGGACGCTGTTCCTGGGCGAGGTGGACCCGGCCAGCCTGAAGGTTTGGGAGGCGAACGTGGCCGCGCATGAATACGGCATGAGCCTGCTGAAACCGGGCGTGTCCTGCGCGGCGGTGACGGCGCAGATCAACGATTTCCTGTCCGAGCGGCAGATGCTGCAATACCGCACCTTCGGCTATGGCCACAGCTTCGGCGTTCTCAGCCATTACTACGGCCGCGAGGCGGGGCTGGAACTGCGCGAGGACATCGACACCGTGCTTGAGCCGGGCATGGTGATCAGCATGGAGCCGATGCTGACCATTCCCGATGGCCAGCCCGGCGCGGGCGGTTATCGTGAGCATGACATTCTGGTCATCACCGAGGACGGGGCCGAGAATATCACCGGCTATCCTTACGGTCCGGGCTTCAACGTGGTGGGCTGATCAAAGCGTCACGGTCCTGTCACGGCCCTGTCGCGGGGCCGTGACCTGCGGGGGCCATTCCTCTGGCCGATTGAAGCGAACCAGAGGACTGGCCCCATGCGTTTTCCCCATCTCTGCCTGACCTCGGCCCTTGCGCTGGCTGCGGCCCTGCCCGCGCTGGCCGAGCCGGTGTTCAACCGCGTTGCATCCTTTGCCACGCCCGACAACATGGCCGAGGGCGAGGACCGCGCCCGCGCCACCAGCGCCGAGATCATCACCGCGACCGAGGACGGGATGACGCTGATCTATTCCGACAGCCCGCTGGGCGTGATCGGGATGGTGGACATTACCGACCCCGCCGCGCCCAGGCCGCTGGGCAATGTGGCGATGGGCGGCGAGCCGACGACGACGGTGGTGATCGGCGGGCTGGCCTTCGCCGGGGTGAACACCAGCGAAAGCCGCGCCGCGCCTTCGGGCAAGCTGGTGACGGTGGATCTGGCGAAAAAGGCCGTGGTGGCCGAATGTGATCTGGGCGGTCAGCCGGATTCGGTGGCCCGCGCGCCGGACGGCAGTTTCATCGCCGTTGCCATCGAGAACGAGCGGGATGAGGACGTGGCCGATGGCGACCTGCCGCAGATGCCGGCGGGCTATGTCGTCCGGCTGCCGGTCAAGGATGGCGCGGTGGATTGCGCCGGGTTGCAGAAGATCGACGTGACCGGGCTGGCCGAGGTGGCCCCCGAAGACCCCGAGCCCGAGTTCCTGGCGGTGAACGAGGCGGGCGAGATCGTGGTGACCTTGCAGGAGAACAACCACATCCTGGTGATCGGCGCGGATGGCAAGGTGGCCAGCCATTTCAGCGCCGGGGCGGTGGATCTGGACGGGATCGACACGAAAAAGGACGGGCGGCTGGATTTCACCGGCAGCGCCAAGGGCGTGCTGCGCGAACCCGACGGGGTGAAGTGGATCGACGCCGATCATTTCGTGACGGCGAACGAGGGCGACTGGAAGGGCGGATCGCGGTCTTTCACCATTTGGAAGAAGGACGGGACGGTGGTCTACGAATCGGGCGCCAGCCTTGAGCGCGAGATTGCCGCCATCGGGCATTACCCCGATTTCCGCAACAAGAAGGGCGCCGAGCTGGAATCGGTTGAAGTGGCCACCTTCGACGGCGCGCGGCTGTTGTTCGTGGCGTCGGAACGGGCGTCCATCGTGGCGGTCTATGACCTGACCGATCCGGCGGCGCCGGTGTTGAAGCAGCTTCTGCCGTCGGGCGTGTCGCCCGAGGGGATGGTGGCCCTTCCGGCGCGCGGCCTGCTGGCCACCGCGAATGAGGTGGACCTGCGGGAAGACGGTCTCGCCCCGGCGCATGTGATGGTTTACGCGCGGGCCGAAGGCACGGCCGCCTATCCGATGATCACCAGCGCGGGCAGCGATCCGCTGATCGGCTGGGCGGCGCTGTCGGCGCTGGCGGCCGACCCGGCCACGCCGGGCCGGCTTTATGCCGCCAATGACTCGGCCCTGGGGGCGGCGCCCACGATCTATACCATCGACGCGACGCAGGTGCCGGCCCGGATCACGGCGGCGCTGCCGGTGACGCGCGGCGGCGACCCGGCGCAACTGATGGACATCGAGGGGCTGGCCGCCGATGGCGAGGGCGGCTTCTGGATCGCCACCGAGGGCCGCAGCGACAAGATGGTTCCGCATGGCATCGTGCATGTGAACGACAAGGGCGAGATCAGGGAAACCATCGGCCTGCCGCCGGAACTGGCGGCCAACGAAACCCGCTTCGGGTTCGAAGGCATCACGGTTGCGGGCAATGTGCTGTGGCTGGCGGTGCAGCGCGAATGGGCGGACGATCCGAAGGGCATGGTCAAGCTGGTGGCCTATGACACCAAGGAAAAGACCTGGGGCGCGGTGCATTACCCGCTGGATGCCCCGGCCAAGGGCGCCTGGATGGGGCTTTCGGAAATCACCCTGCACGGCGACTGGGTCTATGTCGTGGAACGCGACAACCAGATTGCCGACAAGGCGGCGGTGAAGAAGATCTATCGCGTGAAGGCCGCCGATCTGGCCCCGGCCAAGCTGGGCGAGGCGCTGCCGGTGGTGCAGAAGGAACTGGTCCGCGACCTGCTGCCCGACCTGAAGGTGCTGAACGGCTATGTTCCCGACAAGGTGGAAGGCTTCGCCATCGACGCCGGGGGAATCGGTTGGGTCGTGACCGACAATGACGGCATCGACGACAGCTCGGGCGAGACGCTGTTCTGGTCTCTTGGCAAGCTCTAGGCCTGCCGGCGGGGTTGAATCCGGCCCCGGCACCCGTTGCCGGGGCCGTTTTTCGCTTGTTTCACAAGACTCAGGCTTGACGCCGGCCCCCCCGCTCGGGCCATGGTGCGCGCCATAGCTGCCTTAACGTCCGAGTCTCACCGTGACCTTCAGTCTTGCCCGACTTGCGGCCATTCTGGCCCTTCCGCTTCTTGCTGCCTGCGGCGGCCCCCGACCTGCCGACACGCCCCCCGGAACGCTGCCGGGATATGAGGCGGTGCAGGATGGCGAATTCCTGATCCCCGCTGTCGAGCGGAAAGACCTGATCGAAGGCAATGTCCGCACCGAGGTGGACTATGCCGGCGATGAAAAGCCCGGGACCATCGTCGTCGATATTTTCGCGCGCAAACTTTACTGGGTGATGGAGGGCGGCCGCGCCGTCCGCTATGGCATTGCCGTCGGGCGCGAGGGGCTGTCGTTCAAGGGCAACGGCTATATCGGGCGCAAGCGGGAATGGCCGTCGTGGCAGCCCACGGCGAACATGCTGCGCACCCGCCCCGACATGTATGGCGACTATGCCGCCGGCTTGCCGGGCGGGCTGAACAACCCGCTGGGCGCGCGGGCGCTGTATCTGTATCGCGGCGGCCGCGACACGATGTTCCGCATCCACGGCACCATCGAGAACGCGTCCATCGGGCGAGCCACCAGCGCGGGCTGCATCCGGCTGTTCAACCAGGATGCGATTGACCTGTATGAGCGGGTCGATACCGGCGCCCGTGTCAAGGTGCGCACGCTGGATGAAAGCGTGGCGCTGGAAGGGCCGATGATGGACGATGCCTATGGCCGCGTCGTGCCGGCAACGCCCGAGAACATGGCCAAGAAGGAAAAGGACGCCGCCGCCGTTGCCGCCTATGAGGCGCGCGAAGCCGAGCGCAAGGCGAAGGAAGCCGAAGCCGCCCGGATCGCCGCCGAAAAGGCCGACAAGAAGCGGCTGCGCGCCTGCAAGAGCAAGGGCATCGCCCCCGAGGACTGCCCGCCGCTGGAAACCACGGTTTCCGGCTGATCGGGCTGGAACGGCACGGATCGGGGCCGCCCGGCAGGGCGGCCCCGTTTCGTTTCAGGTGCGGATGACGTAATCCTTGAGCGTGGTTTCGACCACTTCCCAGGTGCCTTCAAAGCCGGGGCGGATGATGAAACTGTCGCCCGCGCGCAGGTGGGTTTCGGTGCCGTCGGCGGCGGTCAGGATGGAATGGCCCTGCAGGATGTGGACATATTCCCATTCGACATAGGCCACACGCCATTTGCCCGGCGTTGATTGCCACAGCCCGCAATACAGCCCGTCATCCTCTTCCAGGTTCCAGGTGGTGTGGACCGGATCGCCGGCCAGAACCTTGGCCGGGTCGGGGCGTTCGGTTTCGGCGGGGGTGGCTTCGCGGGTGACGCGCTGGATCAGGGACATGGGGCCTCCGGTTGGTTTGCGGCATTGGGGCGGGCCGGGGCCGTGGCGTCAAGCGGCAAAGACCGTGCTGCATTGCGGCGTTAATTCTTGCGTCCGCCGCGCCCCCGTGCCCTTATTGCGGGCAGTTTGAGAACCCCGGAGCCCCTGATGAGCGCAACCTCTGCTGTCCGGCCTGTCTTGCCCCCCGACATCCGCGCCCGCAAGGGCGGGGCGCCGCTGGTGGTGCTGACGGCCTATTCCACGCCGATGGCGCGGATTGTCGATGCGCATTGCGATGTGGCGCTGGTGGGGGATTCGGTCGGCATGGTGATCCATGGCCTGCCTTCGACCCTGGGCGTGACGATGGAGATGATGATCCTGCATGGCCGCGCGGTGGTTCGGGGCTGCCAGAAGGCGATGCCGGTGATCGACATGCCCTTCGGCAGCTATGAGGAAAGCCCGCAACAGGCCTTTCGCAACGCAAGCCGGCTGATGGCCGAAACCGGTGCCCCGGCGGTCAAGCTGGAGGGCGGGCAGCACATGGCCGAAACCATCGCCTTCCTGACGGCGCGCGGCGTGCCGGTGATGGCGCATGTGGGGCTGACGCCGCAGGCGGTGAACACGCTGGGCGGCTACAAGGTGGTGGGCCGCGCCGAAGAGGCGGCCAAGGTCATGGCCGATGCCGAGGCGGTGCAGGCGGCGGGCGCCTTTGCGGTGGTGCTGGAAAAGGTGCCCGAAGGGTTGGCCGCGCGGATCACGCAGGCGCTGACCATCCCGACCATCGGCATCGGGGCCGGGGTGCGCTGCGACGGGCAGGTTCTGGTGGTGGATGACATGCTGGGCCTGTTCACCGATTTCCGGCCGAAGTTCGTGAAACGCTATGCCGAGCTGGGCCGCGATGCCGATGCGGCCATCGCCGCCTATGCCGCCGAGGTGCGGGACCGCAGCTTCCCCGCGCCCGAGCATGGCTTTCCCGACGAAGTGCCTGCAAAGGCCGGAGCCGTGAAGAAATGATTCCGATCCTGCGGACGGTGTCCGACATGCGCGCCCTGGCGCGAAGCTGGCGCGCGGCGGGCGAAGTGGTGGGCGTGGTGCCGACCATGGGCGCATTGCATGACGGGCATCTGAGCCTGGCGCGGCGGGCGCGGGCGGAATGTGACCGGGTGGTGACGACGATCTTCGTCAACCCAAAGCAGTTCAACAACCCCGACGACCTGAAGAAATACCCCCGCACCGAGGCTGCGGATGCGGCGCTGCTGGCGACGGTGCCGGTGGATGCGATCTTCGCCCCCGAGCCGGACGAGGTATATCCCGAAGGCTATGGCACGACGGTCAGTGTCTCGGGCGTGTCGGAACCGCTGGAAGGGCGGATGCGCCCGGGCCATTTCGACGGGGTGGCGACGGTGGTGACCAAGCTCTTCGGCATGGTGCTGGCCGACCGCGGCTATTTTGGCCAGAAGGACTGGCAGCAGTTGCAGGTGGTGCAGAAGCTGGTGCGCGACCTGAACCTGGCGGTCGACATCGTGGGCTGCGAGACGATCCGCGACGCGGACGGTCTGGCGATGTCGTCGCGCAATGTGCGGCTGACGCCGGCGGGCCGGGCCAAGGCGCCGGTGCTGTACGCCGCGATCAGCGCGGCGGCTGCCGACATTCGCGCCGGCCATGCCGACCGGATGGCGATCCGCGAGGCGGCCGAGGCGATGCGGGCCGCCGGCTTCGAGCGGGTGGAATACATTGAGTTGCGCGACGCCGCGACGCTGATGCCCTCGGACGACCCGACCCGCCCGCGCCGGATGCTGGCGGCGGCCTGGCTGGATGGCGTGCGGCTGATCGACAATATCCCGGTCTAAGGGGGGGAAGCCGCCGGGGGCGCTGCCCCCGGGCCCCCGGGATATTTCTGGACAGATGAAACGGCGGCTTTGGGCTGGACCGATCAGGTCTTGGCGGCGGGTTTCGACTGCGGCAAGACTATCGACATCGGACATGGGGAAAGCACGCCTTGCCAGATTGCGGCGCGGCCAGCAGAATTCCCCGTGCGAGGGGGATGTAATTCGGATTTACATCCCTAGGTGAGATTGGTTCGGCCCAGGGCCCGCAAAGGAGCGTTCGATGGCGGATTTCGAAGCACAGATCAAGGAAAGCCAGGCACAGGTGGCGACCGCCCAGGCGAAGATCAGCGCCATAACCGACACCATCGACAAGGCCCGCGCCAAGCTGGATGAGGGCATTGCCATCGACGTGGAGAATGCCACGCTGGAGGATGTGCACAAGCACACCGAGGTGATGAATTCCAACATCGCCGAGCTGATCATGGGGCTGGACGATGTGACCGCCGGTTTTTCCACCGAATTCGCGGAACTGAGGTCGAAGACCGGCTGGGAAAGTTTTGTCGGCATCTTTTCCTCGGCCAAGGCGGAATCGCTGCGGCACGAACGGCTGCGCGACGCCAGCATCGACGACAAGTTGCAGGATCTGATTTCCAAGTCGGATGTGATCGTGAAGCTGTTGCAGGGGCAGTTGACCCTGCTGACCACGCAGAAGGGCCGGGTCGAGGCGAACCTGACCGCCACGCTGGCCGACCGCGAGGCGACGGTGGGCGCGCTGGAGACGGTGCGCAAGGAGATTGCCGCGCTGGACCCGCGCATCATCGAACTGGAGAACAGGATCAGCGTCGAGACCGACGCGGCGGCGCGGACCAAGCTGGAAACCGAACTGGCCAACCTGAACGCGAAGCACAACGCGCTGGTGCAGGATGAACAGGTGCAGATCGCCCGCAGCCAGACGCTGGAACGCTATATCGAGAAGGGCAAGACCTGGGTGGACAGCCTGACGAACCAGGCCGCGACGCAACTGGTGCTGATCAACAAGCTGCAGACCGACACCAAGCAGCGGGTGGTGCTGTATGACGCGCTGACCTCATCGCTGAAGACGGCCGAGCAGCAGGACGTGGCGCACCGGATCAACGAGATCGGGGTGAAGACCGACCAGGAGGCGCAGGCGGCCATGGCGGCGATCGGCGCGGCCACCAATGACCGGATGGCCGACATGCTGGAGGCGCATGAAGGCCAGATGGTGTTTGCCCGCAAGATTCTTGAGGACAAGGCCAAGGCGGACGAACGCTTTGCCCGGCGCTTTGCGGCGATTGTCGAGAAGCACGACAAGAACACCTATGGGGGATGACGTTCCGGCGGCAGGTCCGGTGGGCGCTGACCCGTGGCGGTGCGGCGGTTGTGGCGGGCGGCGGCCTGGCCCTGGCCGCCGTGCTGCTTGAGGCGGGCGGATATGCCGGGGCGTCGCGCGCTGCGGCGGCCGCCTCGGTGGGGCTGATCGCGGGCGGGGCGCTTTTGGTGCTGGGCGGTGCCGTGGCGCGGCCCGCACAGCGGGCGGCGTTCCGGGGCGGGCTGCCCGCCGGGCGGCTGCGGGATTGGGGGCAGCGCCATGCGCTGCTGCGCTGGTGGTATTGGGTCGATGAGACCGGACGGGACCGCGATGGCTGACAACACTGTCAAGGAGGCGTTGGTCGAGGACCATGCCGAACTGTATGATCCGGCGGTGGCGGCGCGGTATTTCGCCAAATTCGCCCGGATCGGCAGCTACTTTCCCCGCATCGCCGCCGAGCTGGAGGGCGAGGGGCGCCTGACGCGGACGGAATCGCGGCTGCTGGGGCAGTATCTGGCGGGGGTGATCGGCACCTTCCGGGCGCTGAACCACAAATACCTGATGACCGGCAAGGCGGAAGGCGCGCCCCGGCTGACCATCGACCGGCACGAAAGCGGCTTTCCGGTGGCGCAGGAGCTGATGGTGATGGCGCTGGATGCGGCGCAGGCCGACAAGCACCTGTCGGGCATGGCATCCGAGGCCGAGCTGAAGGACCGGATGATCCGCACCATCGTGGGCGAGCTGAAGGTGCCGGCGGGGCTGCAATACGCGCTGTCGCAGCGGCTGTATTTCGAGGCGCTGAAGGCGGGTGGTTTGTTCTGGGCCCGCAACGACCCGGATGCGCAATGGCTGGGCCAGGCGGGGCCGCGGCGGCAGTATCTGGTGCATTGGGCGGTCTGGGACACCCAGGTCAACCTGCCGGTGGTCTATCTGATGGACCTTGAGGATTCCGGCAAGAAGCCGCTGCCGAACGACGATTACCGCTGGCCGCCGCTGCAGCAGAAGGTGCTGGCGCAATCGGTGGGCGGGCTGAAGCTGGTGACCATCGCCACCGGCTTCGATGCCGATTTCGAGGATCTGCACCCCAGGCGGCTGCGCCGGATCACGCTGGGGCCGATGTATTCGGCCAGCTTCACCCTGCAATCGGGCCCGATCTCGCGCGTGCTGGAAGATGCCCGCGCGCCCGAGGGGCAGGACTGGGCGCTGGTCTGGACGGTGGAGGACCTGGTGTCGGACCGTGAGGAAGAGGTCAAAGACGGCTGGTTCTCGTCGCGTGTGAAACAGGTCTACAAGCTGGATCCGCTGACCGGGGCGGACACCGGCACGACCAGCCTTGAGCGGATGATCGTGCTGCCCGAGCGGCCCTATCAGGTGCTGGTAGAGCAGAACCCGGCCGGCCTGCGCGGAATACGGAAGTTCGTGGTGGGGGCCGGGGGGCGGCTGATTCCGGGGGTTTGAGGCGGATGGACGCCCCGGGGCGCTGCCCCGGACCCCGGGATATTTGAGGACAGAAAATGGGGCAGGGCCGATGAGTACGCGCGACACGATGGAGCTGAAGGAAGAGGCGATCCGGGCGCAGTATGAGGCGGCGCTGGGGATGCTTCAGGGCTTTGACCATGCGCCGCGGTTGGCGAAGCCTTTGGCCGAGGCGGCGGTGGTCGAACGGTCTCCGGGCGTGGGGGCGCGGCCGCGGTTCCGGTCCACCGTGGTGGGGATGGCGACACGGTCCACCGCGCGGCCGGGCGGCGTGCGGCTGGCCGAGCGGGTGGAAGGATTGTCGGACGGGCTGGTATCGCCGGTGCAGGCGGCCAGCCTGACCGTGCTGCGCCGGGCGCTGGCCATCGCGCTGGCGATGGGCGAGACCTTTGCCGCGCAATCGGGGCTGGCCGAGCTGAAGCGGGCCAATCTTGAGGGCCGGGTGCCGGAACCGAAACGGGCCGAGTTCGGCGAGCTGTTGCAGGCCGAGGCGCTGGTGGTGCTGTTCAGCTTTGCCAATGCGGCGGCCTATCTGATTGCGCCGCATGTGACGCCGGCCACGGTCGAGCTGGGCGAGGTCGAGGAGGTGCTGACCGACAACGCGCCGCTGGCCTTGCAGGGCGCGCTGTGGGAGCTGGATCAGGACATCGCGGCGCTGGCCAGCGATGACGCGCGGCTGGTGGCGGTGATTTCCGCCTTTGCCGAGGCGCTGATGCAGAAGGTGGCGATCCGGGCCGAGAACGGCGCCCGCGTCTCGGTCTTTACCGGCGGAAGCTGGAAGGTTGAGGCGGACGGGCTGGTGCTGGCCGGGTTCAAGCCGGCGCGGGCGGCCAAGGGTGGCGCGCTGACCATGGCCTTCAAGAAGCCGCAGGAGGTGGTGGGCAACCATATCGCCAAGTATCAGTCGATGCGGTTGGCCAAGATGTTGATGGCCTATGACTTCGACCGCCGGCTGAACCCCTTTGCCGAACTGGGCGGCTTCATCTTCACCTTCATGGGCGACGGCAAGCCGGGCACCGGCAAGACCACGCTGATCCAGATGATGGCGGGCCTGCTGAACGATTACTGCAAGGCGGCGGGCTATCCCTTCCGCTACCAGAATTTCAGCATCGACCAGATCGACAGCTATCAGGGCAAGTCGGGGCAGAACGCCAAGGCCTTCATCGACGCGGTGCTGGACCCCGGCGTGATCGGCTTTGGCACCATTGACGACATCGACCAGGTGGCGGGCAAGCGCGGCGACCGGCAGTCCAGTGCGGGCCAGCAGGAGGTGACGGCGGTCTTCATGCAGGCCTTTGCCGGGGCGGGCACGGTGGTGCGGGGGAACTGCACCTTCGGGATGTTCAGCAACTATCCCGAGAACGTGGATGACGCGCTGCGCCAGCGGGCCGGCGCGCGTTTCCTGGTGGACGGGCCACAGACGCGCGAGGATTACATCGACATCCTGTCGCTGCTTCTGGGCAAGAACCACCAGATCCCGCTGGGCGACCATGACCTGTTCGCCGCGCAGGAAATCCGCCGCGCGGTGGCCGCCAGCTTCGAGGGCCATTCCCGCCCGCATGAGGCGGGGCTGCTGAAGGTCTGGGATCAGGTGGCCCGCGACATCGGGCCTCTGGACAGCATCGCCCGGATCGGCACCTATCTGAAGGCAATCCAGTCCGCCGACGAACGCTTTACCGGGCGGGCGATCAAGAACATCACCGATGCCGTGAAGGTGCGGGCGATGGATTTCGAACTGCCGGACGAATGGATGGAAAACCCCGACCTGTTCCTGTTCAAGCCCTATGACGAGAAGATGGGCATGATCCGCGGCCTGATGCAGCCGATCACGGTGGAAATGGTGGTGCAGGAGATCAACCGCTACGCCGACAGCGAATTCCGCTACGCCGACAAGTCGGACGAGGTGGCCATCGAGACGGCGGTACGCGACATGCGGCGGATGGAAGAAGCGAAGAGAAGGTATCTGGAGGGGAAGGGAAATGCCTGAACAGGTGATGTTCAGCCTTTTCCTGCTGGTGCTGATCCTGCCCGGCGCCATGATCGCGGTCGTGGCACCTTTGTTCCTGATCAACCGCTGGGTCCAGCGCCGGGGGCTGACGCTTTACGTCCTGTTCGCGGGCGCCATCGGGTTGCTGCTGGCCGTGTGGTTCCTGCTGACCACGCTGGACCCCTGGCACATTGGCCCCGACCGCTATGGCACGCCCTTCCTGCTTTATGCCCACCTGTGGTTGGCGCTTTACGCGTTGGTCGCCTATTTCCGCTATCGCGGCATGATGGCGCTGATGGCGGCGGAGGGAGAGGGGTGAGGCCGATACCCAAACCGTTCGCCTTCGCAGCGGTCCTGCCTGTCTGCCAAGGGCCGTGTGGCCTGTCTCGCGGGAGTCGCCCGGGGCTTGCCCCGGGCAGCGCCCGCACCGCCCCCCCGGGGCGGGCGCTTCTCGCCCACCCCGCGGTGCGGGCGCTGCCCTTCGGGCCCCTGCCAAACGCCGAAAGAGGCCGCCCATGAAACAGCTCATCACCCGCGGCCTCATGTTCGGGAACCTGATCGAGGTGTCCTCGCCGCAGCTTGTTGACCGTTACAACCGGGCGCTCAAGCATCTGACGGGCAAGGAAACCGCGCTGAAGGATTTTCATATCGACCTGTCGGGCTACAGCCCGGAAATCGGCGATGAGTTCGGTGATCCGCTGTATCTGAACCCCAACGGGGCGAACCGGCAGTTCATCCTGCTGACCACGGCGCAGAAGGATGCGCCGCTGTTGAACATCCGGTTTTCCACCTCGCGCGGGATCCTGACCCAGTTCATCGAGAAGAACGAGGCGCAGCTTTTCGCGCTGACCGCGCGCGATGCGGTCTGCGGTGAATTGCAGGGCAGCGTCTATGCGGTGGACACCCCGGCGCGGCTGTTCGAGATACGGCAGGTCACGGTTGAGGCCGATACGATCGGCGGCCATGTGGCCGATGCCGAAAAGCTGGGCGCGCTGATCGAGAAGTTCCGCCGCGAACCCGATGGCTGGCGCGACGATGCGCTGATTGCCGAGATGATCGGGCTGGCGCGGCGGACAGGCGATGTGACGCGGGTGCCGATCACCCTGCCCGCGATGACCTTTGAACAGGGCAATTTCTGGACCAGCTATTTCGGCGGGCTTTACGTCTTTCAGGATGTGAAGTTCCCGGCGGCCATCTCGCGCCTGCCGGTGGCCAGTCTGGGAACGGTGCCGATTGCGCAGGTGATGGATTTCACCCACCGCAACCACATTGCCGACTGGCTGGACCGCAATCTGCTGGTGGAACCCATCGTGCAGGCGCGTGGCGCGGATGCGGGGGCGATCCTGCGGCAGAAGATGGATTTCATCCTGGTCGATGCGGCCGACCGGCTGGGAATCGCGCTGGGCGACGCGCGGCGGACCGAGCTGCGCAAGCTGGCCTACCGCATTGGCACGGCCTTGCCGGATGAATTCCTTGGCCTCGCCTCGATGCTGCGCTGGGTGGAAGGCGCGGGGCCATGGCCGCGGATTTCCAGCGAACATCCGGCCTATTTCTACACGCTGCGGGCGCGGGCCGGGAAGGACCGCGATCTGGTGAACATGCTGTTGTCGGAACTGGCGCCGATGGACGTGCGGCAGATGTTCATCACCCACAAGGAACGGTTCTACGAGGATTACGCCGGCTGGTCCGACGCCAAGAAGGTCTATGTGGCGGAATTCCTGGCGCGGGAGTATCAGGTGGATCGCGAGGGCGCCCGCGAGGCGCTGTTCGGACCCGAGCCGCGCATGGACGAACTGGCCCGCCCGCAGATGAAGGAAGGCCCGAAACCCACGCGCGGCCTGCGTGATGCGGTTGGCCCCTGGGGCGCGGGGGCGGGCGGCCGGGGCGGTGGCCCCGTCGGGCCCTGGGGCGAGACAAGGAGGCGCGGATGATCATCGGTTGGCTGAGGTTGATGGCGTTTGCCCTGGTGGGGCTGACCATCATCTACTTTTTCGTCGGGCTCTATTCCCGCAGCGTCCGGCGCGAGAAGCTGGAAAAACGCTGGGTTTCCGAGGGGTTGGAAGGCGACCGCGACGCCTGGATCGAAGAGGGCATGAAAGCCTATGACCGGGGGCTTAAAAAAAAGCTGCTATGGCTTATCTACATACTGCCGCTGACGGCCGCCACGGTCGCCTTCTATGTCGTGAACTTCAAGTGAGGCGATGATGCGCTATCTGAAATGGGCTTTCTGGACGGTGATCGGCCTCTGCCTGTTTGCCTTCTTCCACTACACCCTGCCGCAGCATGACATCGTGCGCATCGTGGGCACGGAAAACCGGCGCGTCGATGTCGGTGACAACTCGATCTTCTGGAGCCGGGCCGAAGTGGGCATGGCCAACAGCACCAGCCGCGACGTGTTCTTCATCAACGCCGTCTATCCGAACGGCAAGACGATGGAATACCGCAACGAAGATACCGGCTGGGGCTGGCCGCCCTATTTCAAGGTCGACAGCTACGGGCTGCAGACCCAGGCGAAAGAGCTGGGTTCGTCGCCCGACAAGCCGATCTGGGTTTCGGTCACGCATTACGGCTGGCGCAACAAGCTGTTCACCATCTTCCCCAATGCGGTGGCGGTGAAGCAGGTGGAAGGGCCGGATGTCACGATCATTCCTTGGGTGAACATCGTGATCTTCACCTTCCTGGCCTTCGTGATCTTCATGATCCGGCGCATGTGGCTGCAATTCCGCGAACGGACGGTGGACCCGGCGCTGAGCGCCATCGATTCCCGCGCCGATGCCGCGGCCGACGAGGTTCGCGGCGTCTGGGGCCGCTTCATGGCCTGGATCGGAACCTGGCGCGGCA
This sequence comes from Fuscovulum blasticum DSM 2131, assembly GCF_003034965.1. Classification (GTDB taxonomy): domain Bacteria; phylum Pseudomonadota; class Alphaproteobacteria; order Rhodobacterales; family Rhodobacteraceae; genus Pseudogemmobacter; species Pseudogemmobacter blasticus. The sequence goes on from NZ_PZKE01000007.1 coordinate 175,629, forward strand.
CGCCGCGCCGCTAAGCTCAGGCGCGGTCGGCCCGGATCAGGGCCGCCGCGCGTTCTGCGATCATGATGGTGGGGGCGTTGGTATTGCCGCCGATCAGCCGCGGCATGACCGAGGCATCCACCACCCGCAGCCCGCTGATGCCGCGCACGCGCAGGGCGGGGTCGGTCACGGCCAGATCGTCCTGGCCCATGCGGCAGGTGCCGACCGGGTGATAGATCGTGTCGGCGCGGGCGCGGATGTCGGCTTCCAGCGCGGCATCGCTGCCGTTGTGCGGATACAGCCGCCGCCCGCGCCAGGGCGCCAGCGGTGGCGCGGCGATGATCTCTTCCAGCCGCCGCGCGGCGCGCATCAACAGCGGCAGATCACGCGGATCGGACAGGAAGGCCGGGTCGATGCGCGGCGGCGCCAGCGGGTTGCCCGAGGTCAGCCCCACCGTGCCCCGGCTGAACGGCCGCAGCGCGCAGATATGGGCCGACCAGCCATCGGCCATGTGCAGCTTGCGCATGTGCTGATCGACGATTCCCACCACGAAATGAATTTGCAGGTCAGGCTGCGGTTCCTGCGGGGTTGATCGCAGGAAGGCCGCCCCTTCCGCCATGGGCGAGGCGAACAGCCCCTCGCCGGTTTTCCGCCAGCGCAAGCCTGCCTTCAGCAGCCGCATCAGCCCGCGCGGGTTCAGCCCCACCACATCGCGCCGGGGCGAGCTGTGGCTGATGGTGTAATCCAGATGGTCCTGCAGGTTCAGCCCCACGCCGGGCAGCACATGCACCGGGGCAATGCCATGGGCGCGCAGTTCATCCTCGGGGCCGATACCCGACAGCAGCAGAAGCTGTGGTGAGCCGAAGGCGCCCAGCGACAGGATCACCTCGCGCCGCGCCGTGAGCGTGGTTTCACCGCCCCGCCCACGCACGACAAGGCCGGTGGCGCGGCGGCCGTCCAGCACCAGCCGCAGCGCGCGGGTCCGGGTCAGGACGGTCAGGTTCGGGCGGCCCATGACCGGATGCAGATAGGCGGCGGCGGCCGAACAGCGTTCGCCCTTGCGCGGGCCAGAGTGGAACTGGGTCACCTGATAGAGACCGGCCCCGTCCTGCACCGGGCCGTTGAAATCGTCGTTCGGGGCGATCTGGCAGGTGCCTGCCGCTTCGATGAAGGAGCGGGTGATGGGGCGGGGGTGGCGCTGGTCGGCCACCTGAAGCGGGCCGTCGGCGCCATGGTCGGGGCCGGCGCCCCGGATATTGCCTTCGGCCCGCAGGAACCACGGCCTGACGCTGGCCCAGTCCCAGCCGGTGGCGCCGGCATCGGCCCAGCCGTCATAATCGGCCGGGGTGCCGCGAATGTAGAGCATGGCATTGATCGCCGAACTGCCGCCCAGCCCGCGCCCGCGCGGCTGAAACCCGCGGCGGCCGTTCAGCCCGGCTTGCGGAACGGTGTGCAGCGCCCAGTTGTGCAGGGGCGGCCGCCCCGACACCATGGCCGCCACCAGCGCCGGCGCGCGGACCAGCAGGTCGCGCGCACTATCGCCGGCCTCGACCAGACAGACCGAAACGGCCGGGTCTTCCGACAGCCGCGCGGCCAGAACCGACCCGGCCGATCCGCCGCCCGCGATGATGAAATCGAATTCCATGCCCCGCAGGCTAGGCGAGGACGGCGCGTCACGGAAGCGTGACGCACCGTCAGCCCGGAAAGCCGGGATCAGCCGCGCAGCGTGCCGCCAGTGGCCTTGGACACCTTTTCCACGATCTTCGCCGACACCGCCTCGATCTCGGCATCGGTCAGGGTGGAGGCGGTGGGTTGCAGGCGCACGGTCAGGGCGATGGATTTCTTGCCCGCCCCCATCTGCGCCTCGGCCTTGTCGCCGGTGAACTGGTCGAAGACGCGGACGCTTTCGATCAGTGCCTTGTCGGCCCCCAGCGCCGCGTTGACGGCGGTCAGCGCCTCGACGCCCGCATCCACCACAAAGGCGAAATCGCGGTCCACCGCCTGAAGGTCGCTGATCGCCAGCGCCGGGCGGGTGGGCGTTTTCACCTTGGGCGCGGGCACATTGGCGACCAGCACGGTGAAGGCCACGGCGGGGCCTTTCACATCCATCTCGCGCAGGATGCGGGGGTGGATTTCGCCAAAGGTCGCCATGGTGTTCGGCCCCAGCCCGATGGCGCCGGACCGGCCGGGGTGCCACCAGCCGGCCACCTTGCGGCTGATCTGGGCGCGGGCGGGGGCGCCCAGCGCGGCCAGCACCGCCTCGGCATCGGCCTTGGCGTCATAGACATCGACCGCGCGGCGCGACCCGTGCGGATCGCGCGCCGCCGAAGCGCCCACCAGCAGGCCGGTGGCTTGCAGGTGCTGTTCGCCCGGCTCGCCGCCCTGGAAGGCGGGGCCCACCTCGAACAGCGCCAGATCCATGAAGCCGCGCGCCTGATTGCGCGCCGCCGCGGCCAGCAGGCCGGGCAGCAGGTCGGGGCGCAGGTGGCTCATCTCGGACGAGATCGGGTTTTCAACCCGAACCGCCTCGGACCCGCCGCCGAACAGGGTGGCGGCCTTGGCGTCGATGAAGCTGTAGGTCACACATTCGTTGTAACCCAGCGCCGCGATGGTGCGGCGGGCGGCCTTTTCGCGCTGTTGCAGCGGCGTCAGGATCGGCTTCGGCACGCCCGGCGTGCCCCGCTTCATCGGGGCGCCCTTCAGCCGCGACAGCGAGGCGACGCGCGCCACCTCTTCCACCAGATCGGCATCGCCCAGCACATCGGGCCGCCACGAAGGGGGCGTCACGTCATTGCCGCGCAGGGTGAAGCCCAGCGCCGTCAGGGTGCGGCGCTGCTCGGCTTCGGGGATGTCCATGCCGACAAGGCTGATCACCCGGGCCGGGTTCAGCTTGTAGCTGCGGGTGGTGTCCAGCGCGGCACCGTCCTGCACCACATGGCTGGCCTCGCCGCCGCACAGGTCCAGCACCATCTGCGTGGCCAGTTCCAGCCCCGGCAGGGTGAAGGCCGGATCGACGCCGCGTTCAAAGCGATAGCGCGCATCCGAGTTGATCTTCAGCGCGCGCCCGGTGGCGGCGATGGTGATCGGGTCCCACCAGGCGCTTTCCAGAAAGACGTTCACCGTCTCGGGCGTGCAGCCCGACAGTTCGCCCCCCATGATGCCGGCCAGGGATTCCACGCCCGCATCATCGGAAATCACCATCTGGCCGGCGGCCAGCGTGTAGGTCTTGCCGTCCAGCGCCAGGAATTCCTCGCCACCGGCAGCGGGGTGAATCCGCAGGCTGCCGCCGGCCACCTTGTCGGCGTCAAAGACGTGCAGCGGGCGGTTCAGCGCGTAGGTGAAGAAGTTGGTGATGTCGACCAGCGCCGAAATCGGGCGCAGGCCAATCGCCTTGAGCCGCTTTTGCAGCCAGTCGGGCGAGGGGCCGTTGGTCACGCCGCGGATCACCCGCCCGGCGAAATGCGGGCAGCCCTTTGCTTTCAGCGCCGGGTCGATCTGCACGGCGATGGGGCTGTCAAACCCGCCCGCGACCGGGGCGATGTCCAGCGGCTTCAGCTTGCCCAGGCCCCGCGCGGCCAGATCGCGGGCAATGCCGCGGATGCCCAGGGCATCGGGGCGGTTCGGCGTGACCTTGACCTCGATCACCGGGTCGTTCAGGCCGCGCCAGTCAATGAAGCGGGCGCCCAGCGGCGCATCTTCGGGCAGGTCGATGATGCCGTTATGATCATCCGACAGCATCAGTTCGCGTTCGGAACACAGCATCCCGTTGGAATCGACCCCGCGGATGTTGCCCGGTTTCAGGTCCACCCCGGTGCCGGGCACATGGGTGCCGGCCGGGGCAAACACACCCACCAGCCCGGTGCGCGCATTGGGGGCGCCGCAGACGACCTGGACTTCGACCATCTCGCTGCCCGGCCCGCCCGGATATGTTGCCACCCGGCAGACGCGCAGGCGGTCGGCGTTGGGGTGCTGCACCGCCTCGATCACGCGGCAGATGCGGAAGGGCGCCAGTTGTTCGGCCGGGTCTTCGACACCCTCGACCTCAAGGCCAAGGTCGGTCAGCGCCTCGGCGATCTCGGTCACGCTGGCCGAGGTTTCAAGGTGATCGGAAAGCCAGGAAAGGGTGAATTTCATCGCAAGCGGTCCTTGGGCGGGGTCGGCGGAGGGATTAGCGCAAAGCCGGCGCAAGGGGAAGGGCGGGGTAGGGCAACGCTGGCCTGCCCGATTGCGCGGGTTTCCGCCCCCGGGGCCGGGCTGCGGCGAATAGGGCTGGGATTTCGCGTCCAGGTTGCGCTAGGGTGGCATCATGGATGACTGGCTTGAAGTTCCGAAACGCCGCAAGGGCCTGCCCGTCTGGCTGCTGTGCCTGCTGATGGGCGCGGGCTTCCTGCTGTTGTGGCTGGGCTTCCCGCTTCTGGCGGGCTGACGGCCCTTCCCCGCAACGCGCCGCTTGCCCCTGTGCGGGCATGGTTATATCCCCTTCGCAAAGCGAATTCTGCGGGAGAAAGCCAATGTCCACCAACCAGCGGTTCGACAAGTCGAAGCTGCCCAGCCGTCATGTCACCGAAGGGCCGGCACGCGCCCCGCACCGCAGCTATTTCTATGCGATGGGGATCACCGAAGAGGAAATCCACCAGCCCTGGGTGGGCGTGGCCACCTGCTGGAACGAGGCGGCGCCCTGCAACATCGCGCTGAACCGTCAGGCGCAGATCGTGAAGCATGGCGTGAAAAAGGGCGGCGGAACCCCGCGCGAATTCACCACCATCACCGTGACCGACGGCATCGCCATGGGGCATGAGGGGATGCGGTCCTCGCTCGCCTCGCGCGATGCCATCGCCGATACAGTGGAACTGACGATGCGCGGCCATTGCTATGACGCGCTGGTGGGCCTTGCCGGCTGTGACAAGTCGCTGCCCGGCATGATGATGGCGATGGTGCGGCTGAACGTGCCCTCGGTCTTCATCTATGGCGGGTCCATCCTGCCCGGCCGCTACAAGGGCCAGGACATCACCGTTCAAGACATGTTCGAAGCCGTGGGCAAGAACCAGGCCGGCACGCTGAGCGAGGCGGAGCTGGAGATCATGGAAAAGATCGCCTGCCCGTCCAGCGGGGCCTGCGGCGCGCAATATACCGCGAACACCATGGCCTGCGTGTCCGAGGCCATTGGCCTGGCGCTGCTGAATTCCAGCGGTGCGCCCGCGCCCTATGAAAGCCGCGACCAGTATGGCGAGGCTTCGGGCGTTGCCGTGATGACCCTGATCGAGAAGAACATCCGCGCGCGGGACATCGTTACCCGCAAGGCGCTGGAAAACGCCGCCCGCGTGGTGGCCTGCACCGGCGGTTCCACAAACGGCGCGCTGCACCTGCCGGCCATCGCGCATGAGGCGGGCATCGACTTCGACCTGTTCGACGTGGCCGACATCATGCGCGACACGCCCTATTTCGTGGACCTGCGTCCGGGCGGCAAATATGTGGCCAAGGATCTGTACGAAGTGGGCGGCGTGCCGGTGGTGATGAAGGAACTGGCGCGCGCCGGCCTGCTGCACCTGGACTGCATCACCGCCAGCGGCAAGACCCTGGGCGAAAGCCTTGAGGAAATCCGCGGCGAGGCCGACGGCACGGTGATCTATTCCATCGACAAGCCGCTGACCAAGACCGGCGGCGTGGTCGGGCTGAAGGGCAACCTTGCGCCCGACGGGGCCATCGTCAAGGTGGCCGGCATGACCGAGAAGGAACAGGTCTTCACCGGCCCGGCCCGCGTTTTCGAATGCGAGGAAGAGGCTTTCGCCGCCGTCAAGGCGCGCGAATACAAGGAAGGCGAAGTCATCGTCATCCGCAACGAAGGCCCCGCCGGCGGCCCCGGGATGCGCGAGATGCTGGCGACCACCGCCGCCCTGTCCGGTCAGGGCATGGGCAAGAAGGTGGCGCTGATCACCGACGGCCGCTTCTCGGGTGCGACCCGTGGCTTCTGCGTGGGCCATGTCGGCCCCGAAGCCGCGCATGGCGGCCCGATTGCGCTGATCCGCACCGGCGACGTCATCACGCTGAACGCGCTGACGGGCGAGTTGTCGGTGGCGCTGTCCGATGAGGAACTGGCCAAGCGCAAGGCCGAATGGAAAGGCCCGCGCAAGACCGAATACACCTCGGGCGCGCTGTGGAAATATGCGCGGCTGGTGGGGTCTGCCCGCTATGGCGCGGTCACGCACCCCGGCGCCAAGGACGAGGCGCATGTCTACATGGATCAGTAAGGCCGGCGCTGCCCTGCTGCTGGCGGCCTGTGTGCCCGGCGGAATGCCGGGCACGACGGGCCGCACATCGGCGCCGGTGCTGGGGGGCGCGGTCACTGTGGCCGGACCCTCGGGCTATTGCATCGACGGCAAGGCGGGGCATCAGACCGACAGGACCGCCGTCGCCGTGCTGGGCCGCTGTTCCGGCAGCGGCACGGCGAAGCCGGCGCTGATCACCGTCACCGTGGGCGGGCCGGGATCGGCCTCCGTCTTGGAAAGCGGGGCGCCGGCGCTGAGCGCCTATTTCACCAGCGCCGCCGGTCGGGCGGCCCTGGCGCGCGACGGGCGGGCAAGTTCGGTCGCGGTGCGGTCGGTCGCGGTGGCCGATGGCGCGCTGGTGCTGGACCTGACCGACCGCGCGGTCGGCCGCATCTGGCGGGCGCTGATCGGCCTCAACGGCCGGGCGGTGACCATCGCCGTCAGCGCACCCAGGGGGGCCAGCCTTGACGCCAAGGCCGGTCGGGCGCTGCTGGATCGCAGCATTGCCTCAATGCGGGCAGCCAATCGCGGTTCTGCCCCGTGATTGGCGACTTACCATAGGTCAAGTCAGCGATTCGGTTTACGTTTCAGCCATGATATGCCAATCAGGCGCGGGTCTCGTTTAAGGGTCGGTAACGGCCGAACGATGGTGGTGCTCGTGAATAAAGTTCTGGAGAAGCTGGCGTTCCGGCGGATGTTGTCGCGCTGGACCAGATGGGCCGATGAAGCCCCGGCCATGGGCCTGGGGCAGTTGCGCCGTCTGCGTGACGAGGCGCGGTCCCTGCGCCGGCAGGTTGACCGCCTGCTGCATGAGGCTGACCACCGGCTGACGCTGCCCGCCATCGGAACCACCAAGGTCCGCCGCCCGGCCGGCACCGACTGGGCCTGGCGGCCCGCCCCCTGGCGCGGGGCCATTCCGCAGCCCGGCGCCGCCGGCGTGTCAGGCCGCGAGACGCTGCATGACGGGGTGACCCTGTTCCACGATTGCGGGCTGAGCGAGATTTCCTACCGTCAGGTCCGCAACACCCGCGAATCGGACATGGCCCCCTTCGGCCTGTCGCTGGAAGTGTTCCGCTTCGACGGAACCTATCTCAGCCTTGTGCTGGACCTGCCCCCCGAAGGTGCCGACGGGCTGCTGCTGCGCCATCTGGTGCGGGTGGACGCGATTGTCGAGACCGAGCGGCCGATCGAGGTTTATGTTCGGCTGAACATCAAGCACGGCCCGAATGTCGAAAAGGTGGTCCGCAAGCTGCCGCTGGACAGCGATGAGACGATGGTCGAATTCGACCTGACCTATACCAAGGTGGTCGAGAAGCGGATCGAGAAGCTGTGGCTGGACCTGATCTTTGACGGGCCCGAGATGAACCAGATCGTTCTGCGCGACCTGTCGGTCAGCCGCAGACCAAGGGCCGAGGTGTAGGATCATGGGTGACAAGGTGAAACTGACGCAGACGCGCCTGCGCGCCGGGGTTTGGGAAGGCGTTCTTGCCGCCGTGGGCGAGACCGCGCCGCAGCTTGAGGTGACGCATCAGGGCAAGGCTGTGGCAGGGCTGACGGTGACGCCCGTTGCCAAGGGGCCGGGCGATTTCCTGCTGCGCCTGCCGGTCCCGGCCGAATTGCTGAATGACGGGGTGCAGACCTTCCTGCTGCAAGCGGGCAACGAGACGCTGGCGCATTTCACCATCATCACCGGCGCGGCGTCGGAACAGGATCTGCGCGCCGAGATTGATCTGCTGCGCGCCGAACTTGACCTGCTGAAACGCGCCTTCCGCCGCCATTGCGCCGAAACGGCGCCCGCGCCGTCGGGCGAATAGGGCGTCAGACCGGCAGCGCCCGCGCTTCGGCGGCGGCGCTGTCTTCGGCCCGGTCCAGCCAGTGCTGCAATTCCGCGCCCCGGGCAAAGCCGGGGTCCGCCGGGCCTTCGCCCCGGATGGCCGAGATGAAGCGCTGATAGATGGTCGGCACCGGCGGGCAATCAACCGGACGCCAGGCCGCCGACAGCCGGTCGATGCCCAGGCAGGCCGACAGCCGGCTGGTGGCGTTTTCGAACCGCACCTCAAGCCCGCCTTCGGTGCCATAGATCCGCAGCCGCAGGTCGTTCAAATGGCCGGTGGCAAAGCGGCTGGCATGGACCACGCCAAGCGCCCCGCCGGCCAGCCGCAGTTGCATCGTGGCGCTGTCATTCGCATCCAGCGCATAGGCGCCGATCCGGCCGCCGGGCGCCTTGTCAAAGGTGGCCAGCCGGGCCGAAATCTCGGTCGCGGGCTGCCCTGCGATGAAGGTGGCGAAATCCAGGATGTGGATACCGACATCGCCCAGCACCCCCTTGGACCCATGCGCCGTGGACAGGCGCCACAGCCACTGGTCCTGCGTGCGCCAGTCGCCCCAGGCGGGCTGGGTCAGCCAGCTTTGCAGATAGCTGGCCTCGAAATGCCGGATGGCGCCAAGCGCGCCCTCGCGCACGATCTGCGCCGCCTTCTGCAGCGCGGGCACGTTGCGATAGGTCAGGTTGACCATGGCCACCACGCCCGCCCGTTCGGCGGCTGCGGCCATTTCATCGGCCTGCGCGGCATTGGTCGCCAGCGGCTTTTCGCACAGCACATGCTTGCCCGCCGCCAGAAGCGGCAGGGTGGTGGCGTGGTGGGCCGCGTCGGGGGTGACATTGGTCACGGCGTCGAACTTGCCCCAGGCCAGGGCTTCATCCAGGCTGGCAAAGCCGTGCGGGATGCCGTGGGTGCTGCAAAAGGCCGAAAGCTGTTCGGCGCGGGTGTCCACGCCCGCCACAAGGCGCACGCCGGGAATGGCGGCAAAGGCGGTGGCGTGGTTGGCGGCCATGCCGCCGGTGCCAAGAACCAGAAGGCGGATCGTCACCGGAACCCCCGATCATCCTGGCCATGCAGGCGCGGGCCGCGTTCGGTGATCGGCTCCAGCGCGGTGTCCACCGGCACGTTGGGCGCATCGCAGGGATCGGCCACCCGGGGGGCCGGGTTGTGCGCCCAGCGGACGGCATTGGCGATCACCCGCTGCACATGTGCATCGTGATAGGTCGGATAGGTTTCATGCCCCGGCCGGAAGTAGAAGACCTTGCCCGCGCCGCGCTTGTAGGTCACGCCAGACCGGAACACCTCGCCACCCTGGAACCAGGAAACGAAAACGGTTTCCATCGGATCGGGAATCCCGAAGGGTTCGCCATACATCTCTTCATGTTCCAGCTCGAAATGATCGGGCAGGCCGGCGGCAATGGGGTGATTGCGCGAGGTCAGCCACAGCCGTTCCCGCTCGCCCGCCTCGCGCCAGGTCAGGTTGCAGGGGGTGCCCATCAGCCGCTTGAAGGGTTTCGAGAAATGCGCCGAATGAAGGAAGATCGCCCCCATCCCCGACCATACGGCGTTGCAGACCCGGTCAACCACCGCATCCTGCACCTCGCCATGGGCGCAATGGCCCCACCACAGCAGCACGTCGGTTTCTTCCAGACTGCCGGGGGGCAGGCCGTGATCGGGCTGGTCCAGCGTGGCGGTGCGGGCCGTGATGCCGCCCGCCGCGTTCAGCGCCGCCGCAATGGTGCTGTGCATACCTTCCGGGTAGATCCCGCGCACGACCGCGTTGGTGCGTTCGTGCACATTTTCGCCCCAGACGGTGACGCGAATATCCGACATGCCGAATCCCCCTTTTCTGCCCGCAGGCTATCGGGGTTCAAAGCGCTTTGAAAGCGGTCACATCCGCCCGGTCTTGCGCAGCCGGATGTGCCAGCTGAACGCCTCTTCCAGGATATGCGGGGTGTGGCCGCCAAAGGCGCAGGCGCGGTCATAATAGTCTTGCAGCGACGACTGCCAGTCGGGGTGTGCGCAGTTCCGGATGATGATCCGGGCCCGTTCGCGCGGGGCCAGTCCGCGCAGATCGGCCAGGCCGGTTTCCGTCACCAGAATATCGACATCATGTTCGGTATGGTCAACGTGGCTGACCATCGGCACCACCGACGAAATCGCCCCGCCCTTGGCGACCGACTTGGTAACGAACACCGACAGCAGCGCGTTGCGCGCGAAATCGCCCGAGCCGCCGATGCCGTTCATCATCTGCGTGCCCATAACATGCGTCGAATTCACGTTGCCGTAGATGTCGAACTCCAGCGCGGTGTTGATGGCGATCAGCCCCAGCCGCCGCACCACCTCGGGGTGGTTGGAAATTTCCTGCGGCCGCAGCATCAGATGCGGCTTGTAACGGTCGAAATCCTGCATGATCCGCCGGCTGTGCGCCGCCGACAGCGTGATGGACGACCCCGAGGCAAAGGTCAGCTTGCCCGCGTCGATCAGATCAAAGGTCGAATCCTGCAAGACCTCGGAATACATCCGCAGATCGTGGAACGGGCTTTCGATCAGCCCGTGCAGCACCGCATTGGCAATCGACCCGATGCCCGCCTGCAAGGGCACCAGACGGTTGTCCATCCGGCCCATCTTCACCTCATGCGACAGGAAGTCGATCAGGTGATTGGCGATGGCCACGGTATCCTCGTCCGGCGAGGCGATTGAGGCGGCACTGTCCGACTTGTAGGTCATCACGATGGCCGCGATCTTTTCCGGCGGGATCGGAATATAGGGCAGGCCGATGCGGCTGTCGGGCGTGACCACCGGAATGGGCATCCGGTTCGGCCGGTAGGTCGGGATGAAGATGTCGTGCATCCCCTCGAAACTCAGCGGATGCGCGCTGTTGATCTCGACGATCACCTTCTTGGCCAGAATGGCGAAAGACGCCGAATTGCCGACCGAGGTGGTGGGGATGATGCCGCCTTCCGCGGTGATCGCGGTGGCCTCGATCACGGCGATGTCGGGCGCGGGCAGTTGCCGGGTGCGCAACTGTTCCACGGTTTCCGACAGGTGCTGGTCGATGAACATCACCTCGCCCGCGTTGATCGCGCGGCGCAGCGCCGGGTCAGACTGGAACGGCAGGCGCCGCGCGGTGACCTGCGTTTCGGCCAGGATCTTGTCCAGATCGTGGCCCAGGCTGGCCCCGGTCATCAGCGTGATCTTCAGCGGATGGCTGCGCGCTCGTTCGGCCAGCGCCAGCGGCACGGCCATCGCTTCGCCGGCGCGGGTAAAGCCCGACATGCCGACGACCATGCCGTCCTGGATCAGGGCGGCCGCTTCGGCGGCGGATACGATTCTGTCGCGCAGCGCCGCGTTACGGATACGATCTTGCATGGCCTTCCTCCTCGACGGCACCAGAGCGACCCCTAGTTTCAGGGCCGCGCGGGCGCAACGGCGGTATGCCGGTGTATGCGAGAAGGCCGGTATGCGAAAATCGCATACCTATTGCAAATTTGGAATGACTGGCGCGGGCGCGGCCTATTCCCAGGTGCGGAAGAACTTGCCCGACGGCGACAGGGTAAAGATCTCGCACCCCGTTGCGGTGACGCCGATGGAATGTTCGTATTGCGCCGAAAGCGATTTGTCGCGGGTGACGGCGGTCCAGTCGTCGGCCAGGATCTTGGTCTCGGGGCGGCCAAGGTTCACCATCGGCTCGATGGTGAAGAACATGCCCTCTTCCAGCACAGGGCCGGTGCGCGGGCGGCCGTAATGCAGCACGTTCGGCGGCGCATGGAACACCCGGCCCAGCCCGTGGCCGCAGAAATCGCGCACCACCGACATGCGGTTGGCTTCCACATAGGTCTGGATCGCATGGCCGATGTCGCCGAAGGTGGCGCCGGGCTTCACCGCCGCAATGCCGCGCATCAGCGCCTCATGCGTGACCTCGACCAGGCGTTCCGCCTTGCGCGACAGGGTGCCGGCCACATACATCCGGCTGGTGTCGCCATACCAGCCACCGACGATGACGGTCACGTCGATGTTCAGGATGTCGCCGTCGGCCAGAACCTTGCCGCCCGGAATCCCGTGACAGACCACATGGTTCACGCTGATGCAGGACGCGTGCTGATAGCCCTTGTAGCCGATGGTTGCCGAAACCACGCCGCGGCGGACAATCTCTTCGCGGATGAAATCGTCGATCTCGGCGGTGGTGGCGCCGGGCTTCACCAGGGCGGCGGCCTGATCCAGGATTTCGGCCGCAACCTGGCCTGCGTCGCGCATACCGGCGAAATCGGCCGCGTCATAGATGCGGATGCCATCACGGGTGGTGCGGATAGGGGTATCGTCCATGGGTGGTCCTTTCGTGCCCTACATAGGCACAACCCCCGCGCTTGGCCAGAGCGGGCAGCAGGTGAAGGGCGGGGAGTTGGCGGGGAGTTGGAATGTGCGCCGCCGCCGGATATACCGCGCATGGGAACGCAGACAGGGGCAGGGCCATGGCCAATCCGACAGCGGCGATGCTGGTCATCGGGGATGAAATCCTGTCGGGGCGCACGCGCGATTCGAACCTGCATTACCTGGCCGGGGAACTGACGCGCAGCGGGATTGACCTGCGCGAGGCGCGGGTGGTGGCCGATGACCATGCCGCCATCGTGGCCGCCGTGCGGGCGCTGTCGGCGGCGCATGACCATGTGTTCACCAGCGGCGGCATCGGGCCGACGCATGACGACATCACCGCCGATGCCGTGGCCGAGGCGATGGGCGCCCCGATCAGCCACCGCGCCGATGCCATGGCGCTGTTGCAGGCGCATTATGACCGGCAGGGTATGCCCTTCAACGAGGCCCGCCAGCGCATGGCCCGCATCCCCGAAGGCGCGCGGCTGATCGACAACCCGATCTCGGTCGCGCCGGGGTTCAGCATCGGCAATGTGCATGTCATGGCCGGGGTGCCCAAGATCTTCGAGGCGATGCTGGCCGGTGTGCTGCCCACGCTGACGGGGGGTGCGCCGCTCTTGTCGCAGACCCTGCGCGTTCTGCGGGGCGAGGGCGAGATTGCCGCCGATTTCGCGGCGCTTGCGGCCGAGTATCCCGATCTGTCGATGGGGTCTTACCCGTTCAGCCTGAACGGTGCCTTCGGCACCAATCTGGTGATCCGTGGCAGCGATCCGGCCCGGCTGGATGCGGCCATGGTGCGGCTGACGGGGCTGTTCGGATGACGCCCGACCATCTGGCCGCCGTGATGGAGGCGACCTGGCCCCCGGCGGCAAGCCGCGATCTGGGGCCGTTCCGCCTGCGCGATGGCGCGGGGGGCGGCAAGCGCGTGTCGGCGGCCAGTGCCGAGGGCGCCTGGGACGCCGCCGCGCTGGAGGCCGCGATTGCCGCCATGGCCGAACCGCTGTTCCTGATCCGCCAGGGCGATGCCGCGCTGGATGCCGCGCTGGCGGCGCGCGGCTTCGCGGTGGTTGATCCGGTGGTGGCCTATGCCGCCCCGGTGGCCAGTTTGCAGGGCGAGACGCCGTTCCTGTCCACCTTTGCCCATTGGCCGCCGCTGGAAGCGGCGCGCGCCGTCTGGGCCGAAGGCGGCATCGGCCCGGCGCGGATTGCCGTGATGCAGCGGGTGCAGGGGCCGAAGACGGCGCTGATGGCCCGGGCGGATGACCGGCCCGCCGGCGCGGCCTTCGTGGCCTGCCAGGGCGATGTGGCGATGCTGCACGCGCTTGAGGTGCGCAGCGCGCAGCGCCGGCGCGGCGTGGCGGGCCACCTGCTGACCGCCGCCGCGAACTGGGCCGCCGAAGCCGGGGCCACGCTGTTTTCGCTGGTGGTGACAGAGCGGAACACAGCCGCGCGGGCGCTTTATGATCGCCTCGGGATGCGGGTTGTGGGACAGTATCATTACCGGGCCGGCCCCGCGCCGGACCGGCCCTGAAGCAAGGACGATTGCCCGCGTGTTGCCCCCCCGTTCCGTCTTGCCGCTGGTCGCGGCGCTGCTGTTCCCCCTGCCCGCGGCGGCAGAGGCTGCGTTCCGCCCCGTGATGCCGGCCCCGGTCACGGCCGAGGCCAGCAGTACCAACCCGCATGGCAGCTATAACCTGCCGGTCGGGCTGTTCGGGGCCGAAGGGGTGCCGGTGCATCGGCTGGAAGGGGCGCTGGACCGCCGCGCCTACCGGCTGGATGCGCCGGGGGCGCCGCTGCTGGATGTGCTGGTGCCGCTGCGCGACCAACTGGTCGCCGCCGGGTATGAGGTGGTGTTCCAATGTGAAGACCGCCGTTGCGGCGGGTTCGATTTCCGCTTCGCGACCGATGTGATCCCGGAACCCGCGATGCATGTGGATCTGGGCGAGTTCCGCTTTCTGGCCGCCTTGCGCGGCGAGGAAGGCGTTGGCGTGCTGGTCAGCCGGTCCACCGGGGCGGTGTTCGTGCAGGTGATCCAGATCAGCGCGCAAGGCGCGGCCCCTGCGGCCCCGTCCGACGCGCCGTCCGATGCCGCCGCCCCGGCGCCCGACGCCGTTCCCCTGCCGGCGGCCCCGGTCAGCCCGGTCACGCCCCCCTCTGCCGATGCGGCGGCGCCTGACATGGCGCCGCTGGATGCCGGGCTTCCGGTGGCGCTGGACGATCTGGTTTTCGCTTCGGGCTCGGGCGGGCTGGAACCGGGGGCCTACCCGTCGCTTCTGGCGCTGGCGGGCTGGCTGGGCGCCGATCCCGCGCGGCGGGTGATGCTGGTCGGGCATACCGATGCCTCGGGCGGGCTGGCCGCCAATGTGGCGCTGTCAAAGAAGCGGGCCGAGGCGGTGCGCCAGGCGCTGATCCAGGGCTATGGCGTGGACGCCGCGCGCGTCACGGCGGAAGGGGCCGGTCCGTTGTCGCCGCGCGCCACCAATGCCACCGAGGACGGCCGCACCCGCAACCGGCGGGTCGAGGCGGTGCCGCTGGTCAACTGACGGCGGCGGCGCCTACCAGTTGTCGGGGCCCTTTTCCATGAAGCGCTGCGCCAGAAAATCAATGAAGGCGCGCACTTTGGGCTGGGTGAACCGGCCCGGCGGATAGATCGCATAGATCCCCATCACCTCGACCGGCAGGCCGGGGATGGCCTCTTCCACCAGCCCCCGGCGCAGCGCATCGGCATACAGGAACGACGGCAGATAGGCGATGCCCAGCCCCGCGATGGCCGCATTCAGCAGGCTTTGCCCGTCATTCACCGTCAGCCAGCCGTTCGACCGCACCTGCCGCTTTTCCCCCGACGGCGCGGTGATCTTCCAGACATTGCCATTGGCCTGGTTGGAATAATGCAGCAGCTTGTGCTCGTTCAGGTCGTCAATCCGGGTCGGGCGGCCGAACTTGCGGAAATAGCCCGGCGCGGCAATCATCCGGCGGGTGGTTTCGGTCAGCTTGCGCGCGCGCAGCGACGAATCCTCAAGATCGCCCACCCGGATCGCCATGTCGAAGCCTTCGCTGATCAGTTCGACATAGCGGTTGTTCAGCACCATGTTCACGGTGATGTCGGGGTATTCCAGCAGGAAATCCCCCAGGATCGGCGACAGCAGGTTCACCCCGAAATCGGTGGCCACCGAAATTCGCAACAGGCCCGACGGCGCCGACTGCATCGAGGTGACCAGCGCATCCGCCTCGCCCGCGTCATTCAGCACGCGGCGGGCGCGGTCGTAATAGGCCAGCCCGATCTCGGTCGGCGAAACGCGGCGGGTGGTGCGGTTCAGAAGACGCGCGCCCAGCCGCGCCTCAAGCGCCGAGACATGCTTGGACACGGCAGACTTCGAGATGCCCATCTTCTTGGCCGCGTCCGTGAAGCCGCCCTGATCCACCACGGTGGCGAAGGCTTCCATTTCGGTCAGTCGGTCCATCCAGATCCTCATGCGGGCAGCGACAAGCGGGTAGCCCCGATCTGACAGCAGAATTGGGGCGGTAACGCGGCGCGACCGCGACCTATCCGGGATAAAACCGCGAACCGTTCATGGCATGGAAACCGGCAAACCGGCGGCAGGGCAGGGGATTCGCACGGCAGCGGGGAAGGAGCGCCACCCGCCCGCCCGCGCAGGTCCGGCGCGCGGGCGGGTGGTTACTGCCGTGATTCGCCTTCCGCGTGAAAGCCGGCCCGTCAAAGCGTTGCGGCCAGCCGGGCGGCCTGGTCGATGGCGCGCTTGGCATCCAGTTCGGCGGCCACATCGGCCCCGCCGATCAGATGATGCGCGATGCCCGCCGCCGTCAGCCGGGCCGACAGGCCGCGTGCCGGTTCCTGCCCGGCGCACAGAACCACGCTGTCCACCGCCAGCAGTTCCGGTTGCGCATCCTCGCCCCGGCGGACCCAAAGGCCCTCGGCGGTGATCCGGTCATAGGTCACGCCGCCCTGCATCTGCACGCCCTTGGCGGCCAGCGTGGCGCGGTGAATCCAGCCGGTGGTCTTGCCCAGCCGCTTGCCCGGCTGTTCGGCCCTGCGCTGCAACAGCCAGACCTGCCGCGCGGGCGGCTCGGGGTCGGGGCGGGCCAGCCCGCCGGGGGACAGCCAGGGCGCCGCAACGCCCCATTCGCGCCGCCACAGCGCGGTGTCCTCGGCCGGGCTTTCGCCGGAATGAACCAGATATTCCGCCACATCAAAGCCGATGCCGCCCGCGCCCACGATGGCGACACGCGGGCCGACCTGCGCCCCGCGCAGCACCTCAAGATAGCTCAGCGCATGGGCGCCCGGCTCGACCGGAATCCCCGGATCGCGCGGGGTGACGCCGGTGGCGACAATCACCTCATCCTGCCCTTTCAGGGCATCCTCGGTGGCGGTTTTGCCCAGCCGCAGGGTCAGGTTCGGATGGTCAAGCTGCCGGGCGAACCAGTCAACCAGACCGTGGAATTCTTCCTTGCCCGGCACCTGCTTGGCCAGATTCAACTGCCCGCCCACCTGACCGGACGCCTCATACAGCGTAACCTTGTGCCCGCGCCGCGCGGCGACGATCGCCGCCATCATTCCCGCCGGACCGGCCCCCACCACGGCAATCCGCCTGGGTGTCTCGGCCGGGGCATAGACCAGCTCGGTCTCATGGCAGGCGCGGGGGTTCACCAGGCAGCTTGTCAGCTTGCCGCTGAAGGTGTGGTCCAGACAGGCCTGGTTGCAGGCGATGCAGGGGGCGATGTCGCGCGCCCGGCCCGTGGCCGCCTTGACCATGAATTCGGCATCGGCCAGCCAGGGCCGCGCCATCGACACCATGTCGGCCATGCCATCGGCCAGCAGCCGTTCGGCCACATCCGGCGCATTGATCCGGTTCGAGGTGATGACCGGGATCTGCACCTCGGGGCGCAGCCGGGCGGTCAGGTCGGCAAAGGCCGCGCGCGGCACCGAGGTGGCGATGGTGGGCACCCGCGCCTCGTGCCAGCCGATGCCGGTGTTCAGGATGCTGGCCCCCGCCGCCTGCACCGCGCGGGCCAGGTGCACCACCTCGTCCCAGCTTGATCCTTCGGGCACCAGATCAATCAGCGACAGCCGGAAGATCAGGATCGGGTCGCGCCCCAGCGCGGCGCGCACGCGCGCCACCACCTCGACCGGCAGGCGCATCCGGTTTTCGTAAGACCCGCCCCAGCGGTCGGTCCGCTTGTTGGTGCGGGTGACAAGGAACTGGTTCAGGAAATAGCCTTCCGACCCCATCACCTCGACCCCGTCATAACCGGCCTCGATGGCGCGGGCGGCGGCGGTGGCGATGTCGGCGATCTGCTTCTCGATCCCCGCCTCGTCCAGCTCGCGCGGAGGGAAGGGCGAAATCGGCGACTTGATCGCCGAAGGCGCCACACAGTCGGGCGAATAGGCATAGCGGCCCGCGTGCAGGATCTGCATCGCGATATGGCCGCCTTCGGCGTGAACCGCATCGGTCACGCGGCGGTGGTTGGCGATGTCCTTGTCGGAAAACAGGCCCGCCGCGCCGGGAAAGACGCCGCCTTCGCGGTTGGGGGCCATGCCGCCGGTGACGATCAGCCCCGCCCCGCCCCGGGCGCGGGCGGCGTAGAAGGCGGCCACCCGGCCCCAGTCGCCGGTTTCCTCAAGCCCCGTGTGCATTGACCCCATGAGGCTGCGGTTGCGCAGGGTGGTGGTGCCCAGGGTGATGGGCGACAGAAGGTGGCTGAAATCGGACATGCTGGCTCTCCCTTGTCCGGCAGAATGACGCGAGCGCGCGCGTTCGTCATCCGCAACGCGGCGTCATCTGGGGCGGGTCACAGCCCCAGCCGCGCCGGAAGCCCGGCCATATCGGCAAAAAGCGGCACCCCCAGCGCGGCCATGCCGCGCGCGGCCGGGGCATCGGGGCCATGCGGGGCAAAGCCAAGGCAGGGGATGCCCGCCGCCAGCGCCGCCCGGGCCCCGGTGGCGCTGTCCTCGATCACCACGCAGGCGGCGGGATCGGCCCCGCAGGCTGCGGCGGCGGCCAGATACAGGTCTGGCGCGGGCTTGGGCCGGCCCAGCGCCTGCCCCGACAGCGTGGCGCGGAACCGCGACAGCAGCCCGTGCTGGCCCAGCGTGATGGACATCTTTTCCAGCGTGCCGTTCGACCCCATCGCATAGGGAACGCCCGCCGCATCCAGCGCGTCCAGCACGGCCACAATGCCGGGGATCAGCGGCGTACCGGCGGCCAGCATGGCATACATCCGGTCATAGAACCGCGCGACCCAGTCCTGCGGCAACCGCGCCCCGGCCGCCCGCGCCCGGGTGGCGACGGTCTCGATCGTGCCGCCGATATAGTCGGTTTCCAACTGATGCCGGGTCAGCACCAGCCCATGCGCAGCCAAGTCTTCGATCAGCAGGTCGAAGGTCGGGCCTTCGCTATCGACGACAACGCCGTCGCAGTCGAACAGAACGGCGGCCGGGGTCATTCCGGCGCTTTCAGCAGGGTGACAAGCGTATCGCCATATTTGCGCTGGTCCAGCCGGGTGAACCCGTCGGGCGGTTGCGGCGGGGTGCCTTCCTCCCACACGATCACCGCGCCGGGGGCCAGCCAGCCCCCTTCGATGGCCGAGGCAAGGGCGGCCTCGCCCAGACCCTTGTGATAGGGCGGGTCAAGGAAGACCAGCGAATAGCCGGGGCCACGGTTCGGCCCCAGCCGCGTGGCATCGCGGCGCCAGACATCGGTGGTGCCCATGGCCTGCATCTTTTCGATGTTCGCCCGCAACAGCGCCCGCGCCTTGGCCCCGTCATCGACAAAGGCCACCCGCGCCGCACCGCGCGACAGCGCCTCCAGCCCCAGCGCGCCGGTGCCGGCGAACAGGTCCAGCACCCGCGCGCCGGGCAGCGGGTTTTCCCCCGCGCCGTTGATCAGCAGGTTGAAGATCGCCTCGCGCACCCGGTCGGACGTAGGGCGCAGATGCGCGGCGGGATCGCCCTCGCCCACCTCGGCCAGCAAAAGGCCGCGTCGCGCGCCGCCGATGATCCTCACTTCAGCAGCACCTTCAGGTCAGGCGCGTCGGCCAGCACCTCGGGCGCGGGCGATTTGCCGGCGTCGATCAGCCGCTTGCCCACCATATAGGCGCGCGGATCGTTCATCGCGTCCACCGCCAGCAGGGTGTTACCCCGGTAATACCAGAAACTTACCCCCGCCATACCTTCGCTGCGGGTGATGATCCGGTCATATCCGGTGTTCAGCCCGGCGATCTGCAGCTTGAGGTCGAACTGGTCCGACCAGAACCACGGCGTCGCCACATAGGGCCGGTCCGCGCCCAGCATGTTGGCCGCCACCGCTTCGGCCTGATCAATGGCATTTCCCACGGATTCCAGCCGGATGCGCCGGCCATTCCACGGAAACGACGCGCAATCCCCCGCCGACCAGATCGCCGGGTCCGAGGTGCGGCCCATCTCGTCGGTTGCAATGCCGTTGTCCAGCGCCAGCCCCGCCGCCTCGGCCAGCGCGGTGCCGGGGGTGATGCCCACGCCGACAATCACGAAATCCGCCGGCACTTCGCGCCCGTCGGCCAGCCGGGCCCCGGTGACGCGCGGGCCGCCGAGCAGCCGCTCCAGCGCAGTGCCTTCCAGAATGGTCACGCCATGCGACTGATGCAGCGCGCGGATATAGTCGCTGGTTTCCGGCGCCGCGACGCGCTGCAGGATGCGTGGCGCCATTTCCAGCACCGTCACCGCCAGCCCCAGCTTCGACGCCACCGCCGCAGCCTCAAGCCCGATATAGCCGCCGCCGACGATCACCACCCGCCGCCCCGGCACGAATTCGGCCCGCATCGCATCGACATCGGCCAGCGTCCGCACGGTGAACACGCCCTGCAGATCGCCGCCGATCGCCGCCGGCAACCTGCGCGGGGCCGATCCGGTGGTCAGCGCCAGCGCGTCATAGGCCAGCGTCTCGTCGCCCACCGTTACGGTGCGCGCGGTGCGGTCGATGGCCGTCACCGGCGTGCCCAGCCGCAGGTCGATGGCATTCTCGGCCCAGAAATCGGGGGCGCGCAGCCAAAGCCGGTCTTCCTCCATCTGCCCCAGCAGATAGCCTTTCGACAGCGGCGGCCGCTGATAGGGGGGCGCCGCCTCCTCGCCGATCATGGTGATCGGCCCTTCGTGCCCCAGTGCCCGCAACTTCGCCGCCAGCGCCGCCCCGGCCTGCCCGGCCCCCACGATCACCACACGCATCGCATTTCCTTTGGCATGTCTCTTGCCCGACCCTATATCCGGCTGACCGACAGGTGCAACGCACAGACACCGCCAGACAAGGAAGGACGCGCGCATGACCATTTCCACCGGGGCCTGGTTGCCCGACGCAACGCTGCTGACCATGGGCGCGAACGGCCCCGAACAGGTGGCGCTTGGCCCGAAACTTCAGGGCCGCAAGGTCGTGATCTTCGGCCTGCCCGGCGCCTATACCGGCACCTGCACCACCGCCCATGTGCCCAGCTTCATCCGCAACAAGGCGAAATTCGATGCCAAGGGCGTGGATGAAATCATCTGCGTCTCGGTCAACGATCCCTTCGTGATGAAGGCCTGGGGGGAATCGACCGGCGCCACCGCCGCCGGGATCACCTTCCTTGGCGATGCCGATGCTTCGTTCACCAAGGCCATCGGAATGGATTTCGATGTTCCGGCCATCGGGTTCCATTCCCGGTCCAAGCGCTATGCGCTTTACGCCGAGGACGGCGTGGTCAAGGTGCTGAACCTTGAGGAAAGCCCCGGCGCCTGCGAGATTTCGGCCGGCGAAACCCTGCTGTCGCAGATCTGAACCCAAGGCGCGGCCCCGCACATCCCTGCGGGGCCGCCGCTCAGGCCTTGCGGCTGGCCCGCGCCTCGCACAGCGAACTGACCGGCTCGCCATGGTTGCGCTGCACCTCGGTGCTGCCGGCGAAACGGTCCATCGCGCGGGCAAGGTCGATGTCCAGCCGGGTCAGCCCCTGCACGTCATGCGTGGTCAGGGTCACGTCCACCACATTGTAGGTGTTCTTCCATTCCGGATGGTGGTTCAGCTTTTCCGCCATCAGCGCCGCGCGGGACATGAAGCCCCAGGCTTCCGAAAAGTTTTTGAACTTCAGGATCTTGCGCAGGGCATCCTTGCCCGGAACGGCCGCCCAGCCGGTTTCACCCAGGGCAGGCAGCAGGGCGGCGCGGTCGTCGGTGGAAAGAAGATCGGTCATCATGTCCTCGTCGGCATCAGGGCGTCATCCTTGATTGCGGCGGCCTTGCGGGCGGCGCGCGGTTCCAGCCGCGCCCAGTAGGCGGCCAGCGTGTCGTTGGCGGGAATGCTCTTGAACGCCAGACCCCAGCCGACCTGACTGCCCAGATAGACATCGGCCGCCGTGAACCGTCCGTCGGCGATGTAATCGTTCTTCGCCAGATGATCGGTCAGCGTGGCAACCACGGTTTCCAGACTGCCATAGCCGGTGCGGCGGGCCTCTTGCGGGCCCTGTGGCGCCCAGCCGAACGAGGCATTCACCACCGCCTGTTCCAGCGGTCCGGCGCCAAAGAACATCCAGCGGTAAAAGCTGGCACTGTCCCTGGCCATCAGGCCCTTTTCCGGGAAAGCCTGCGCCAGATAGGTGCAGATCGCGGCCACTTCGGTGATCACCTTGCCGTCATGCACCAGCGTCGGAACCTTGCCCATCGGGTTCAGCGCCAGATATTCGGCCGATTTCATCGGCGGGCCATAGTCCAGCACCACCGTTTCATAGGGTTCGCCCGTTTCCTCAAGCATCCAGCGCACCATTCGTCCGCGCGACATCGGATTGGTGTAGAATGTCAGCATCAGGCGTCCTCCGATTCCCCGCTTCATCTTGGCACAAATACCCCACGGGGGTGCGGGGGCGTGAAGCCCCCGCGGCGTTACTCGGCCCTGTCGCCGCGGCGGAACGGGCCATAGGCCGTCAGAACCTCGATTTCCTCATCCACCGCCTGCCGTTCGGCCTGAAGATACTGCGCCACGGCCTTGCGGAAGCCGGCATCGGCGATCCAGTGCAGCGAATGACATTCGGCGGGCAGATAGCCGCGCGCCAGCTTGTGTTCGCCCTGCGCCCCGGCCTCGACCCGGTGCAGGCCCGCGGCGATGGCCCAGTCGATGGCCTGATAGTAGCACAGTTCGAAATGCAGGCAGGGATGATCTTCCACGCAGCCCCAGTAGCGGCCGTAAAGCGTGTGGCGCCCGATGAAGTTCAGCGCCCCGGCCACCGGCCGGTCGTCGCGGAAGGCCAGCACCAGCAGGATGTCGTTGCGCATGGTGCGGTGGAATTCGTCAAAGGCGGCGCGGGTCAGGTAGGGGCGGCCCCATTTGCGGCTGCCGGTGTCTTGGTAAAAGGCCCAGAAGGCCGCCCAGTGGCGGGGTTCGATCTGGTCGCCGGTCAGCGCCCGGATCGTCAGCCCCGCCGCGCGGGCGGTGTCGCGTTCCTTGCGGATCATCTTGCGCTTGCGGCTGGACAGGTCGGCCAGGAAATCGTCGAAACCGCCATAGCCCCGGTTTTCCCAGTGGAACTGCTGCGTGACACGGTGCAGCAGGCCATCGGTCCCGGCCAGATCGGTGGCCTCGTCCGCGGTGCAGAAGGTGACATGCAGCGAGGACAGCCCGTTGCCCCGCGTCAGCCCGATGGCGGCGCGGGCCAGGGCCGCGCGGTGTTCGGGCAGGCCCAGAAAGCGGCGGCCCGTGGCCGGGGTGAAGGGCACCGCGACCTGCAGCTTGGGGTAATAGCGCCCGCCGGCGCGTTCATAGGCCTCGGCCCAGGTGTGATCGAAGATGTATTCGCCTTGGCTGTGGGTCTTGGCATAAAGCGGCAGCGCGGCGACCGGCTGCCCGGCTTCGGTCAGGATCAGCGGCTTCGGCTGCCAGCCCGACGCCGCGCCGGTTGACCCCGACCGATCCAGCGCCGCCAGAAAGCGGTGGGTGGTGAACGGATCAACCGGGCGCCCGCCATCGGCCTGTTCGGGCGCGGCCAGCGCATCCCAGGCGGATGCGTCGATTTCGGTCAGGCTGTCGTGCAGGGTGATTTCGGCCATGGCGCCCTTGGGGTTGCCCGAGGGCAAGGTGGGGCCGCCGCCGCCCGGGTCAAGCGGGCAGCGGGGAAAGATAGCCCTCGAAGGTGACATTCTGCGCCACCTTCCGTGCCGCCGCCTCTTCGGCGGGCGAGCGGATGGTCCAGCACAGGATGGCCGCCCCCTGCGCCCTGAGGTGCGCCACCCGGTCGCGGCCCAGATCGGCGGCTTCATGGCTGATGAAGCTGCAACCAAGCAGGTCATAATCCGGGATGGCGCGGAAATGGGCGCAGGCCGCTTCGGGCAGCGGGTGCCAGCTTTCGGCGTCATAGGCGGCGGTGGTCAGGCCGCGCGGCAGCTCGGGCGCCAGCCGGGCCATATGGGCAATGGCGGCAGGGTTGAACGACATCACCGCCACCGGGCCGGCATAGCCTTGCAGCGCCTGCGCCGTGGCGGCCTCAAGCCGGCCATCGGTGGGGCCCATGACCAGCGACTGATCCTTGATCTCGATCAGCAGGGGCACGCGGCCGGCCACCTGATCCAGCACCTGCGTCAGGGTGGGAATCGTGTCCGCCCCGCCGGTCAGGCCAATGCGGCCCAGGTCGGCGGCGCTGCGGGCGGTGACGGGGCCGGTTTCTGCGGTCAGCCGGTCCAGCGTTTCGTCATGGAACACCATGGCCACGCCGTCTGCGCTGAGTTGCAGGTCAATCTCAATGGCATAGCCGTGGTCCAGCGCCGCCTGTATGGCGGCGGGCGAATTTTCGACCCTGCCTTGCGCCCGGTCATGCAGGGCACGGTGCGCGATGGGCGCGCGCAGGAAGGCGGGCGGCAGGGCGATGCGGCGGGGCATCAGCGGATCTCGAACAGGGCCTCGATCTCGACGGCCACGCCCAGCGGCAGCGAGGCGGCCGAGACGGCCGAACGGGCATGGCGGCCGGCGTCGCCCAGCACGGCGACCATCAGGTCCGAGGCGCCGTTGATCACCTTGGGCTGGTCGATGAAATCGGGCGACGAGTTGACGAAGCCCACCAGCTTGACCGCCCGCACCACGCGCGACAGGTCGCCGTCGCAGGCGCGTTTCAACTGGGCCAGCAGCGACAGGGCGCAGCGGCGGGCGGCGTCGGCGCCCTGTTCGATGGACAGGTCGGCGCCCAGTTTGCCCTTGATCAGGCCGGCTTCGTTCTGGCTGATCTGGCCCGAGATATGGACCAGATTGCCCACCACCACGAAGGGCACATAGTTCGCCGCCGGGGCCGGGGCTTCGGGCAGGGTCAGGCCAAGATCGGCAAGACGGGATTCGACGGACATGGGTTCTTCCTCCTGTCGGGTTGCGGCGGAGCCTAGCCGGGCGGGCCGTGGCGGGCAAGGGGACTGTCCCGGGTCGGGCCAGGCCGTTGGCAAAGCAATATCAACGGGTTGATTGGCGGCTTCCGCGATCTGCCAATATTTCGGCGGCCCCTATCCTTCGCGCAGGCCGCCGGCGAAGGCATCTGTCAGCGGCTGCACCAGCCAGCCGAACGGCGACCGCGGGCCGGTTGACAGATAGGCCTGCACCGGCATTCCGGGCACAAGCGCCTGTCCGGCCAGCCGGTCGATCTGGCCGGGATCGGGCGCGATCTCGACCCGGTAATAGGCGGCATGAGTGGCCGGATCGGCCAGCGCATCGGCCGATACCAGCGTGACCCGGCCCGTCAGATGCGGCGTGCCGGGGGCGGCAAGCGCGGGGAAGGCCAGTTCTGCCGGCTGGCCGGGCCGCACGCCGGCCACCTGCAAGGGCGAAACGGCGGCGGCGATCAGCAGCGGGCGGTCCTGCGGCACAAGGAACAGCACGGGTTCGGCCGGCCGCAGAACGGCGCGGGGCGTGGTCACGGCAAGCCCCAGCACCACGCCCGAGACCGGGGCGCGCAGGTCCAGCCGGGCCAGCCGGTCGGTCAGGGCGCGGGCACGTTCGACCAGTTCCATCTCGGTCGGGGCGATGTCGCGCAATTCGGCCATGGCGGCTTCGCGGCGGTCGGCGGTCAGGCGGGTGATGCGGATTTCGGTTTCGGTGATGCGGGCGCGGGCCTGCGCCTGCACGGCGGCCAGTTCCCCCGCCTGCCCCGCCAGCCGGGCCTCTTCCCGTTGCAGGGCCAGCACGGTGGCGGCCTGCGCCAGCCCCTTGGCCTGCAGCGCCTGTTGCGCGGCCAGTTCCTGCCGGATCAGCGCCAGTTGCACCACCAGCGCATCGGATTGCGCGGCGATGCCGTCAATCTGGGCGCGGATCTGGTCGATCTCCCGGCGCAACTGGCCGGTTTCGGCGGTCAGGCTTTCCGCCCGCGCGGTGAACAGCCGGCGCTGGCCGTCCACTTGTTCGGCCACCTCGGGGTGGGTGGCGGCCTCTGCCAGCAGGGCGGGCGGAAACACCGGCGCGGCGGCTGCGTCACGTTCCGCCAGCAGCCGGGCGCGGCGGGCGGAAAGTTCGGTCAGACGGCCCTGCAGGATGGCAAGGTCAGAGGCCAGCGCGCTGCCATCCAGCCGGACCAGCACATCCCCGGCGGCGACATGCGCGCCATCGGTGACCCGGATCTCGGCCACGACGCCGCCATCCGGGTGCTGCACCACCTGCCGGTTCTGCGCCACCTCAACCCGGCCCGAGGCGATGATCGCGCCCGAAATCGGGGCAAGGCTGCCCCAGAGCATGGCGGCGAGGGCCAGCCCGGCCAGCGTACCCAGCCCCAGCATCACCGGGCGGCGGGCCGAGCAGAAGGCCGGCGTCATGCGACACCGCCGGCAAAGGCGCTGGCCCCCAGCGCGGGTGCCACCTGGCCGACATTGCGCAGGGTTTCGCGCAGGATCTGGTCGCGCGGGCCAAACGATTGCACCCGCCCCTCGGCCAGCACCATCAGCAGATCACAGGGTTGAAGGGCGGCGGGGCGGTGGGCCAGCACCACCACCGCCGCCCCGGCATCGCGGGCGCTGCGGATGGCGTGGTTCAGCGCGGCCTGACCTTCGGCATCAAGGCTGGCGTTGGGTTCATCCAGCACCAGAAGCGCGGGGTCGCCATACAGCGCGCGGGCCAGACCGATGCGCTGGATCTGTCCGCCGGAAAGGCCGGCGCCGTTGGCCCCCAGCGGTGTGTCATAGCCGGCGGGCAGGTGCAGGATCAGATCCTGCACCCCTGCCTTTTGCGCGGCGGCGGTAATGGCGGCGGGGTCGGCGGTTTCGTCAAGCCCGGCGATGTTTTCGGCAACCGTGGCCTCGAACAGCGACACCCGCTGCGGCAGGTGGCCGATCAGCCGCGCCAGATCGGCGGGATCATACTGGTCCAGCGTGGCGCCACCCAGCCGGACACAGCCCGCTGCCGGGCGCCAGCCGCCGGTTAGCGCGCGGGCAAGGGTTGTCTTGCCGGCGCCCGAGGGGCCGATCACGCCCAGCACCTGCCCCGGGGCCAGGCGGAAGCTGACAGCGCGCAGGGCCGGGGTCGTGGCGCCGGGGGGAATGACCGTCAGCCCCTGCACCCAAAGGCCGGTGGCGGGGCGCGGCAGCGGCAGGCGGGGCCGGTCCGGCGGCACGGCGGCCAGCAGGGCCGCCAGCCGGGCGCCGGCGGCGCGGGCGCGGGTCATCAGCGGCCAGTGGCCGATGGCGGTTTC
>NZ_PZKE01000008.1 GCF_003034965.1 Fuscovulum blasticum DSM 2131
GGACAAGACTCGCCCCCTCCGACTGGGGCCGCCATCTGGGCCGCTCGGCCTCTTCGCTGGTCAACGCCTCGACCTGGGCCTTGATGCTGACCGGCAAGGTGCTGGAAGACCGCGAACCCGGCGTCGTCGGCCACCTGCGCGCCGCCGTCCGCCGCCTGGGCGAACCCGTCATCCGCACCGCCGTCGGCCGCGCGATGAAGGAAATGGGCCGCCAGTTCGTGCTGGGCGAAACCATCGAAGGCGCCATGGACCGCGCCCGCGATCTGGAATCCAAGGGCTATACCTACAGCTATGACATGCTCGGCGAAGCCGCCCGCACCGAGGCCGACGCCCGCCGCTACCACCTGGCCTATTCCAAGGCGATCACCGCCATCGCCGCCGCCGCCCACAGCGCCGACCTGCGCGACAATCCCGGCATCTCGGTCAAGCTCTCGGCCCTGCACCCCCGCTATGAAATCGCCAAGCGCGAACGGGTCATGCAGGAACTGGTGCCCCGCCTGCGTTCGCTGGCCACGCTGGCCCGCACCGCCGGCCTTGGCTTCAACATCGACGCCGAAGAGGCCGACCGCCTGTCGCTCTCGCTCGAGGTGATCGAGGCCGTCCTGGCCGACCCGGCGCTCAAGGGCTGGGACGGCTTCGGTGTCGTGGTGCAGGCCTATGGCCGCCGCGCCGGCGCCGTGCTTGACTGGCTTTACGCCCTGTCGCAGCGGCTTGACCGCCGCATCATGGTGCGTCTGGTCAAGGGCGCCTATTGGGACAGCGAAATCAAGCGCGCGCAGGTGCTGGGCCTGACCAGCTTCCCCGTCTTCACCCGCAAGCAGGCGACCGATGTCAGCTACATCGCCAATGCGCGCAAATTGCTGGGCATGACCGATCGGATCTATCCGCAATTCGCCGGCCACAACGCCCATACCGTGGCCGCCATCCTGCACATGGCCGAAGAAACCGGCACGCCCTTGCGCGATTTCGAATTCCAGCGCCTGCATGGCATGGGCGAACGCCTGCATGATCTGGTGCTGACAGACCGGGGCACCCGCTGCCGCATCTATGCCCCCGTCGGCGCACACCGCGACCTGCTGGCCTATCTGGTACGCCGCCTGCTGGAAAACGGCGCCAACTCCAGCTTCGTGAACCAGATCGTCAACGAAGAGGTGCCCGCGACCGAAGTCGCCGCCTGCCCGCTGACCCATATGGAACGGGTCACGCCGCTGGAAAACCCCGCCGTCCGGCCCGCGCCGCAGCTTTTCCCCGGTCGCCGCAACGCGAAGGGCTGGGATCTGACCGATGCCGCCGATCTGGCCGCGATCGACGCCGCCCGCGCCCCCCATCAGGACCGGCTGTTCGAGGCCACCCCCCTCATCGCCGCGCCTGCACGCGGGGCTGACCGGCTGGCCGTCGCCAACCCGGCCACCGGCGCGCCCGTGGGCCATGTCACCACCGCCGCGCCGGAAGACGTGGACGCCGCCCTTGCCGCCGCCCGGCGCTGGGATGCCCCCGCCGCCACCCGCGCCGAAATCCTGACCCGCGCCGCCGATCTGTATGAGGAAAACTTCGGCCCGATCTTCGCCCTTCTTGCCCGCGAAGCCGGCAAGACCCTGGCCGATGCCGTGTCCGAACTGCGCGAGGCGGTGGATTTCCTGCGCTACTACGCCGCCGGGGCGCCCGCGCTGCGCGCCCCCGCGCGCGGCACCTTCGCCTGCATCAGCCCGTGGAACTTCCCGCTGGCCATCTTCACCGGCCAGATCGCCGCCGCGCTGGCCGCCGGCAATGCCGTGCTGGCCAAGCCCGCCGAACAGACGCCGCTGATCGCCGCGCTGGCGGTGGGGCTGCTGCATCAGGCCGGGGTGCCCGCCGCGGCGCTGCAACTCCTGCCCGGCGACGGCCGCGTCGGCGCCGCGTTGACCCGCGATCCGCGGGTGCAAGGGGTGGCCTTCACCGGCTCGACCGAAACCGCGCAACTGATCCGCCGCGCCATGGCCGACAACCTTGATCCCGCCGCGCCGCTGATCGCCGAAACCGGCGGGCTGAACGCCATGCTGGTGGACAGCACCGCCCTGCCGGAACAGGCGGTGCGCGACATCCTCGCCTCCAGCTTCCAGTCGGCCGGCCAGCGCTGCTCGGCGCTGCGTTGCCTGTATGTGCAGGAAGACGTGGCCGAAACCGTCAAGCGGATGCTGTTCGGCGCGATGGACGATCTGGCCGCCGGCGATCCCTGGCACCTGTCCACCGACATCGGCCCCGTCATTGATGCCGAGGCGCAGGCGGCCATTTCCGCCTATGTCGCCGCCGCCCGCAGCCAGGGCCGGGTGCTGAAGGAAACCGCCGTGCCCGCCACCGGAACCTTCGTCGCGCCCGCCGTCCTGTCGGTGCCCTCGATCAAGGCGATGGAGCGGGAAATCTTCGGCCCCGTCCTGCATATCGCCACCTTCCGCGCCGGCGAGATCGACCGCGTGATCGACGAGATCAACGCCACCGGCTACGGCCTGACCTTCGGCCTGCACAGCCGCATCGACGACCGGGTGCAGCAGGTGGTGGACCGGCTGCGCGTCGGCAACGCCTATGTGAACCGCAACCAGATCGGCGCCGTGGTGGGCAGCCAGCCCTTCGGCGGTGAAGGTCTTTCGGGCACCGGCCCCAAGGCCGGCGGCCCCGACTACCTGACCCGCTTCACCGCCGCCCCGGCCCCGGCGGCCGCCCCCGCCGCTGACAGCGCCCCGCTGGCCGAGGCCGAGGTCGCCCGCCGTCTGGCCGCCGTTCCGGCCCCCGTGGCCGAACTGCAGGCCGAAGACCTGCCGGGGCCGACCGGCGAATCGAACCGCCTGCGCCACAGCCCGCGTGCGCCCTTCCTCTGCCTTGGCCCGGGGGCCGAGGCCGCCCGTGCCCAGGCCGCCGCCGTCACCGCGCTGGGCGGTCTGGCGGTGGAAGCTCCCGGCCTGCCGCCGCAGGCGCTGGCCCGGCTGCAAGGCTTTTCGGGCGCGCTCTGGTGGGGCGATGAACCCGGCGCGCGGGCGCGCGCGCAGGCGCTGGCCAGCCGCCCCGGCCCGATCCTGCCGCTGGTCACCGGCACCCCCGACCGCGCGCATGTGCTGATCGAACGCCATGTCTGCATCGACACCACCGCCGCCGGCGGCAACGCCCGCCTGCTGGCCGAAGTCTCCGCCGACTGACGCCCTACCCACCGGAGCGGCCGCGCAAGCGCGGCCGCACGCCGTTTCTCTCGCCTCTGGTCCGCGCAGGGTGCGGCCCAACCGGCGCGGGGCTTGCCTCCGGCGGGGATATTTCAGGACAGATGACATCAGGGCGGGCCCTTGCCCCTTCAACTTGGTCCAAATACCCCGGGGGTGCGGGGGCAGCGCCCCCGCCCTTGCCGGCGGGGATTGACCGCCGGCCCCGGATCGGGAAGGCTCGCGCCCAATGTTTCCGATCCGCGATCACAACCCGTCCGGCCGCACGCCCTATGTCACCATCGCGCTGATGGCGGTGAACATCCTGGTGTTCCTGGCCTATTACCCCGCTGCCAGCGAATGGGATCTGCAACGCTTCTACATGACCTGGGGTCTGGTGCCGGGGCGGGTGCTGTCGGGCGACGGCATGGTGACGCTGGTCACCCACATGTTCCTGCATGGCGGCTGGATGCACCTGGGCGGCAACATGCTGTTTCTCTGGATCTACGGCGACAATCTGGAAGAGGAGATGGGCCCCGTCGGCTTCCTGCTCTTCTACCTTGCCTCGGGTCTGGCCGCCGCCGCCTTGCAGATCGCGCCCGATCCCGGATCGGGCGTGCCCATGGTGGGGGCCTCGGGCGCCATCGCCGGGGTGATGGGGGGCTATCTGCTGCTGTTCCCGCGCGCCAAGGTCGATGTGCTGTTCATCATCGTCGTCTTCATCCGCATCATCGCCCTGCCGGCCTGGGTGATCCTGGGCGTCTGGCTGGCGATCCAGCTTTTCTCGGGCTTCGCCACGCCGATGGATGGTGGAGGCGTCGCCTATTGGGCGCATGTCGGCGGCTTCATCGCCGGCATCGTGCTGACCCTGCCGGTCTGGCTGCGCCGGGGCGGGCCGGGCTTCTGGCAGCAGACCGCCGGCCACCCGCCGCATCCCGACGCCGATTACCGTCTGTCGAAATCCTCGATCCCGCGGGTGCCGCGGCGGTAAGGCTTACTCGCCGCGGAGCGTCTTGCGGAAGCTCTCGAACAGCGCCTCGTTCCCGGCGATCACGGCGCCCGCCTCCAGCGGCTCCTGCCCCTCGCGCAGGCCCGAGACCATGCCACCGGCTTCCTTGACCAGCAGCAGGCCCGCCGCCATGTCCCAGGCGTTGATCTCGCGCTCCCAGTAGCCTTCGTAGCGGCCCGCCGCAACATAGGCCAGGTCCAGCGCGGCCGCGCCCCAGCGCCGCACGCCCGCGCAGGCCGGCATCAGCCGCGCCAGATCCTGCAGCGTGGCCGGCAGCGTCTTCTTCGCGCCGAAGGGCACGCCGGTGGCGAAGATCGCCTCCGACATCTGCCGCCGACCCGACACCCGCAGCCGGCGGTTGTCGTTCAGCCAGGCGCCGGCGCCCTTTTCGGCCCAGAAGGTTTCGTCCTTGGCCGGGTCATGCACCACCGCCGAGACGATTTCGCCCTTGTGTTCCAGCGCGATCGACACCGCCCAATGCGGCATCCCGTGCAGGAAGTTGGTGGTCCCGTCCAGCGGATCGACGATCCAGCGCCGGGTCGGGTCTTCGCCCGCCTGTTCGCCGGTCTCCTCGCCCAGCCAGCCATAGCTGGGGCGGGCGCCCATCAGGTCTTCCTTGATCAGCCGCTCCGCCTCGCGGTCGGCCTTGGTGACGAAATCACCCGGTCCCTTGGCCGAGACCTGCAGGTTTTCCACCTCGCGAAAGTCCTTGACCAGCGAACGCCCCGCCTTGCGCGCGGCCTTGATCATGAGGTTGAGGTTGGCACTGCCCTGCATGGCACATCTCCGACGTTTCAGCCGGGCGTCCTAGCCCCAATCGGGCGGAAAGGAAAGCCTCGTGGCGCGGTCCGGGCCGCCTTACTGCACGATCGAGATGCGCATGTTGTCCATCCCTTCCCATTTGACCATCTGGAACAGGATCTTCGCATTGTCCGGGTGCAGCCGCACGCAGCCATGGCTGGCCGGGCGGCCCAGCTTCTTCAGATGGGTGGTGCCGTGAATGGCATAATTGCCGTCATAGAAGATGGCAAAGGGCATCGGCGCATTGTTGTAGCGGCGCGAGCGGTGGTTCTTCGACAGGAACTCGGGCTTGTAGATGCCCGCGGGCGTCACGCTGCCGCGCCCCGCGGTCGAGACCGGCCAGTCATAGAGCAGCCGCCCCTCGTGATAGACCAGCATCTTCTGCTGCGAGATCGACACCCGCACCTCAAGCCGTTCGGCCCGCGCAGGCCCGGCCATGGCAAGCGCCAGCCCCAGGATCAGCGCCGCGCCGACTTTGCGCATCTCAGCCTCCGGTCGAAAAATGCCTGTTGCAATGCCGACAGGATTTCCCCGCAACCCCGTCCGGTCAACGGAAAACTCACCGGGCCGGGGTGGGGAATCCCCGCCGTGCCGGGGGCGGGGCTGGGTGGGGCGCTGGCAGGGCCATCTGGCGAAGGCCATCGCCTTCGCCACGTCCCGCCCTTTGCCAAGGTCGGGGCCGGGTGCCAATGCACCCGGCCAGCGCCCGCCCCGCCCCCGGCGGGCGCTTCTCGCCCGCCAGGTCGGGCGCTGGCCTCTGACAGGGGCGTGTTCACCGTCTCCGGGCGGACCCCTCGCGCGGGGGCGGGGCGAGGCAATGCCTCGCCCTTTTCCGCCCCGTCAGCCGTAGGCAGGGAAAACGCACTGGCCGCCGCAGCCCCCTACCGCCGCGCCTCCTCCGCCCGGAAGAACGCCTCCGGTCCCTCCACCTCGACCAGCCGCCCGCCGGTGATCTGCCAGAACCGGCTGCCGGTGGCGCGGATGAAGGCGCGGTCGTGGCTGACCAGCAGGCAGGCCGCGCCCTGCGCCCGCAGTTCTTCCTCCAGCGCCTCCTGGCCCTCGATGTCCAGATGGTTGGTCGGCTCGTCCAGCAGATAGAAGTTCGGCCGCTCCAGCCGCAGCAGCAACAGCGCCAGCCGCGCCTTCTGCCCGCCCGACAGGGCCAAGACCGGCCGCCCCTGCCAGTCGGGCCGGATGCCCGCGCCCGCCAGCAGGCTGCGCGCCGCCGCATCGGCGCTGGTCCGGGCGCTGACCAGCGCAAAGGGCGTGGCTTTCGGCGGCAATTGCGCCAGCATCTGGTCGGAATGGCCCAGCCGCATCGCCGCCGCCGCCCGGATCGCCCCGCCGCCGGTCTCGCGCGCCGCATGGGCCGCCAGAACCGCCCGCACCAGTTGCGTCTTGCCCGCGCCATTCGGCCCCAGCAGCACCACCCGCTCACCCGGCCCGATCCACAGCTTGCCGCTGCGGAACAGACGCCGCCCGTCGGGCGCCCGCACCTCGGCCTCGTCCAGCGTCAGCAGCGCCCGCGCATGGGCGTCCGAGGCCGACAGCCGGATCGCCCCGGCGCTGCGGTCGCGCGCCGCCGGACGCGCCGCCGCCTCGATCTTCTCGGCCCGCTCGGTCAGTTGCTTTGTCTTTACCACCAGCAGATCCGACCCCGAATTGATGCCGATGTTCTTCAGCTTGGCCGCCTGCCGCCGCAACTGCCCGGCCCGCGCCAGATCGTTCTCGAACCGCCGCGCATCGGCGGCATCGGCCTCGTCCAGCGCGGCGCGCGCACGGGTATAGGGCAGGGCAAAGCCGCGCGACGCGCTTTCGCGCAGGAACAGCGTCCGCGTCGTGACCGCATCCAGAAAGGCGCGGTCGTGGCTGGTCAGGATCACGCCGGTCTCGCGGGGCAGGGCGGCCAGCCAGTCCTGCAACAGCCCGATGCGCGACAGGTCCAGATGGTTGGTCGGCTCGTCCATCAGGTAAAGGTCGGGCTCGGCCACCGCCGCCCGCGCCAGCAGCGCGCTGCGCTGCCAGCCGCCCGACAGCGCCGCCAGCGGCCGGTCGCGCAGATCGCCCGGCACCGCCAGATCGTCCAGCGCGATATCGACGCGCCAGTCCTCGTCGCGGTCGGCCAGCCCGCCCGCCACCGCCGCGCGCAGCGTCAGCGCCAGCAGCTCCGCCGGCACCTCCTGCGGCACCAGCCGGATGACCAGCCCGCGCGACCGGGTGATCTCGCCCGTGGTCGGCTCGGCCTGCCCGGCAAGGCAGGCCAGAAGCGAGGACTTGCCCCGCCCGTTGGCGGCCACCAGCCCCAGCCGGTCTCCGGGGGCAAGGGTCAGCGAAAGATCGGTGAACAGCGGCTGGCCAAGGGTCAGCGACAGGTCTTTGACGGCAAGAAGGCTCATGGATCGGCTCCGGGTCTGCGGCAGGGGGGCGCCATCGGGCGCAGGCTCACTGCAAGGCAGACCGGAAGGGGCCACACAAAAGGGTTGCGATGCCGTCCGGGTCAGCCCTGCGCATCACGCAGGGCGGAAACAGGGCCGGGGCAGCGTTCAACCTTGATCAACCGTTCCATGCCCCCAGTCTGGGCAGCCCGCCGGGCGCGGTCAAGGGGCTGAGCCGCCCAAACTGGTTAACGCCGCGCCCGCTGTGGCAGGGTAACACCCCTGCACGACGCGGATCATACGCAAGGCAGACGTGCCGCAGACGCGGCCGTTTGGGGAAACGGCCGCGTTAAGGCTGCGTTCCCAAGGGGTTAGAACCCCCGTTGCAGCTTCACCGGCTCACTCCGCGCCAGCCGCAGGAAATGCGCCACAAACGGCTTCGTCGCATCTTCCTCGCGGGTCGCGGCATACATCCGCTTCGTCACCGGCTCCGGTCCCAGCGGGCGGGTCACATAGTCGGCGCTGGTCTTCACCTCGCGCATCACCCAGTCGGGCAGCACCGCCACCCCCCGGTTCGAACCGACCAGCATCAGGATCACCGCCGTCAGTTCGGCGGTGCGCTGGGCGCGGGGTTCCACCTTGGCCGGGGTCAGCAGTTCGGTGAACACATCCAGCTTGTCGCGGCTGACCGGATAGGTGATCAGCACCTGGTCGCGAAAATCCTCGGCCGCGATGAAACCCTTTTCAGCCAGCGGGTTAAGCGATGAGGCGACAAAGGTCGGGTGATAGTCGAACAGCGGATTGAACACGATGCCCGGCGGCGGCACCCGGTCAGAGCTGATCACCAGATCCACCTCCTCACGGTGCAGGGCCGGCAGCGCCTCGAAGGCCAGCCCGGCGCGGATGTCCACATCCACCTCGGGCCAGGCGTGGCGGAACAGTTCCAGCACCGGGAACAGCCAGTCGAAACAGGCGTGGCATTCGATGGCAATGTGCAGCCGCCCCGTCTTGCCCGACCGCAGCGCGCGGAATTCCTCTTCCATCGCGTCGATCTCGGGCAGAACCCGCTCGGCCGCCCGCAACATCCGGTGCCCGGCGGCGGACAGGCGCAAGGGCTTGGACCGCCGCACGAACAGCTCCATCCCAGCCTGATCCTCCAGCCCCGCCACCTGATGGCTCAACGCCGATTGCGTGGTGTTCAACATCTCCGCCGCCCGCGCCAACCCCCCCGCCTGATGGATGGCCCGGATGGTTCGCAGGTGCTTCAGCTCGACGTACATGAAGGGCTCTCATAATCATGCTGCGGATTATGAATTGGTCTCACATCGGGGAATCTGCGACAAGGGGGCAATCAAGGAGAAGACCCATGCCCAAGGCCCCGCGCATCTCGTTCGAGTTCTTCCCGCCGCAGACGCTGGATGCGTCGTTCCGGCTGTGGGAAACCGTGCAGGCGCTGGCGCCGATGGGGCCGGAATTCGTGTCGGTGACCTATGGCGCCGGCGGCACCACCCGCAAGCTGACACATGACGCGGTGGCCACCATCCACCGCAACTATGGCCTGAACGTCGCCGCGCATCTGACCTGCGTGCAGGCAACCCGCGCCGAAACCCTTGAAATCGCGGCCTCTTATGCCGATGCCGGCGTGACCGAGATCGTCGCCCTGCGGGGCGATGCCCCCAAGGGCGCGGATCGGTTCACCCCGCATCCCGAAGGGTTCGCCTCCAGTGTGGAACTGGTCGAGGCGCTGGCCCGCACCGGAAAGTTCAAGGTCCGTGTCGGCGCCTACCCCGAACCGCACCCCGACAGCACCGGCACCGCCGCCGACGTGGACTTCCTCAAGCGCAAGATCGACGCTGGCGCGACCAGCGCCATAACCCAGTTCTTCTTTGAAGCCGACACCTTCTTCCGCTTCCGCGATCAATGCGCCAAGGTCGGCATCACCGCCCCCATCATCCCCGGCATCCTGCCGATCACCAGTTGGGACGGGGCGAAGAAATTCGCCACCCGCTGCGGCGGCAGCGTGCCGAAGAAGCTGGACGAAGCCTTCACCCGCGCCATCAAGGACGGCCGCGAGGAGTTGTATGCGCTGGCCCATTGCACCGCGCTCTGCGACCGGCTGATCGAAGGCGGCGTCGAAGACCTCCATTTCTACACCCTGAACCGCCCGCATCTGACGCGCGAAGTCGTGCGCGCCCTTGGCATTCAGACCCCGGTCGTTCTGGAAAAGGTTGCCTGATTTCAGCCTGTTGAAGGCTTGTCCCCGTCTCCCTGTCCGGCCCCCTTTGCCCCTGTGGCGGGGGGCCGCTTTTTTGCCGGGCTTGCCCTGCGGACGCGATCGGCTAAGGTCGGGCGACCTGTCGGAAGGACGCCGCGATGCCGAAGCTGATCACCCTGTTGAACGGGCCGAACCTGAACCTGCTGGGTCAGCGCCAGCCCGAAATCTATGGCCGCGAGACGCTGGAGGATGTGGTGTCGGCCACCGCCGAACTGGCCGAGGATCTGGGCCTGAACATCCGCGCCCTGCAATCCAACCACGAAGGCCAGTTGGTTGACTGGATTCAGGCCGCGCGCGGAACCTCGGCCGGGATCATCATCAATCCCGGCGCCTATTCGCACACCTCGGTGGCGATCCTGGATGCGCTGAACGCCTTTGAAGGCCCGGTGCTTGAGGTGCATATCTCGAATATCCACAAGCGCGAACCGTTCCGCCACCATTCCCATGTGTCAACCCGCGCCGACGGGGTGATCGCCGGGTTCGGCACCGAGGGCTATCTGCTGGCCCTGCGCCGGATGGCAACGCTGGTGCTGAAATGACCCTGCCGGTCAACGCCTTCAAGCGCGCCTTGCGGGACGGGCGGTCGCAGATCGGCATCTGGAACACCATCCCCGGCCCGGTGGTGGCCGAACTGCTGGCCGGCGCCGGGTTCGACTGGGTGCTGCTGGACACCGAACATGCGCTGACCGACATCCCCGACATCTTTGCCATGTTGCAGGCGGTGGCGGCCTATCCGGTGTCGGCGGTGGTGCGGCCGCAGACCAATGACACCGTGCTGATCAAGCGGTTGCTGGACCATGGCGCGCAGACGCTGCTGTTGCCTTACGTCCAGTCGGCGGCCGAGGCCGAGGCGGCGGTGCGCGCCATGCGCTATGCCCCGCGCGGGGTGCGCGGCGTGTCGGGAATGACCCGCGCCAGCCGCTATGGCGCGATCCCCGATTACGTCCAGCGCGCCGAGGAAGAGTTGTGCCTTCTGGTGCAGGTCGAAACCGCCGAGGCCCTGGCGCAGATCGAGGCGATTGCCGCGGTTGACGGGGTGGACGGGTTGTTCATCGGGCCGTCCGATCTTGCCGCTTCGATGGGCCATCCGGGCAATGCGCGCCACCCCGAGGTGGTGGCCGCGATCGACGACGCGATCCGCCGGATCGTCGCCACCGGCAAGGCGGCCGGCATCCTGACGCTGGACCCGGCCTATGCCCGGCACTGTCTGGAACTGGGCACCAGTTTCACCGCCGTCGGGGTGGATATGGCCCTGCTGCGGGCGGCCGCGTCCGATCTGGCCAAGGCGTTCGGACGGGGCGCGTAGCCCGGAAAAGCTGTGTTCGCCTGTGCGTCCGGCCCCCGAGGCAAGACGCACAGGGCAAGTTGCGGGCTCAGGCGCGCGACAGCAGGGCGCCGGGGCGCATCCGGGCAATGGCCTGGGTGACGAAGCCGGCCAGAACCACCTTCAGCGCGTCACCCGGCAGGAAGGCGCCGGTCAGCATCGCGGCTTCGGCGGGCGTCTTGTCCAGCATCACCGACATGCCGGCGATGCCGAACAGATACAGCACCGCGATCCCGCCAATGGCCGAAGCCGCGCCGGCCGCCAGGCCGACGGGCAGGGTTGTGCGTTCCATCAGCCAGCCAATGACGAAGGCCGCGATGGGGAAGCCGATCAGGAAGCCCACGGTCGGCCCGACAAAGACGCCAAGCCCGCCCCGTCCGCCCGACAGAAGCGGCAGGCCGGTTGCGACAAGCGCCAGGAACAGCAGCACCGCCAGCGCGCCGCGCCTGGCCCCCAGAACGGTGCCGCAGAGCATGATGCCCAGCGACTGGGCGGTGATCGGCACGCCGGTCGCCAGCGTGATCTGCGGCACAAGGCCAAGGATCGCCACAAGGGCCGCGAAAAGG
Source organism: Fuscovulum blasticum DSM 2131 (assembly GCF_003034965.1). Classification (GTDB taxonomy): domain Bacteria; phylum Pseudomonadota; class Alphaproteobacteria; order Rhodobacterales; family Rhodobacteraceae; genus Pseudogemmobacter; species Pseudogemmobacter blasticus. The sequence continues at coordinate 11,515 of NZ_PZKE01000008.1, forward strand.
GCGATATGCGTCAGGCTGCGTTCCATGCGAAGGGGGTCTCCTGTTCTGCGCTGCAGCAGGGTTACTCTGCCCCGCCCCGTGCACGCAAGGCTTCTGCCGCCTGATCCGCATCGTCCAGCGCGGCCAGCGTGGCCGGGACCAGCACCCGCCAGCCGGGGCGCCGCGGGCTGCGGGCGCGCCAGGCCTCGGTGATCTGGACCATGCGCGCGGCCAGCGTGGGAATGAAGCGGATCACCAGCGCGAAGGCCAGCGCCAGCCGCCGGGGCGGCAGAAGGGGCGCCAGCGGCGCGGCCAGCCGTTCCAGCACGGTGATCATGTCGGAAAGCCGGGTGGTCATGGTCACCAGGTTCGCCGCCGCCACTGCCGTGACCATCCGCAGGATCACCGCCGCGCCCGCGGCCGCCTCGCCGATCCACAGGTGCCAGGCCGCCACCACCGCGACAAAGGGCCAAAGTGGCCGCAACATCCGCGCCGCATGGGTGGTGAAGGCGGCCCCCCATGGCACATGCAGGGCCACAACGCCCCCAAGGGCCAGCGCCAGCGCCACAGGCGATTTCAGCCAGAACAGCACCACGGTGAACGCGGCCAGCGCGGCCAGCTTTGCCCCGGCGGGCAGGCGGTGCAGCGGCGTTTCAACCGGCGAGGTCAGTGTCAGCATCGGCCTCTCCGATCCGGGCCATTTCGGCGATGAAGGCCGGCAGCACCGTTGCGGGCGGGCCATCCTGCCGCACCCGGCCCGCCTCAAGCCAGATCACCCGGTCGGAGGTGCCAACGGCGGCGGGATCATGGCTGATGGTGATCAGCCGCTGGGGCAGGGCGGCCAGCCGCCGCGACAGGCGCGCGATGGTGGGCAGGTCCAGCCCGGCAAAGGGTTCATCCAGCAGAATGGTGCCGGGCTGCATCAGCAGCACAGCCAGAAGGCAAAGGTAATGCCGCTGCCCGCCCGACAGCGTGCTGACCGGGGCCTTGGCCCAATGCGCCCGGCCCTCGGCTGCCAGCGCGGTTTGTGCTGCCGCTATTGCTTGCGCTTGCGCAAGCCCCTGCTGGCGCAGGCCAAAGGCCAGCTCCTCCTCGACCGTTGGGAACAGGATCTGGTGATCGGGGTTCTGGAACAGGATGCCGATCCGGGTCAGCGCGGCCTTGCGGTCGGTATAGGGGGCGATCCCGTCGATCAGCACCTGCCCGGACGCCGGGGCGATCAGCCCGGCGATCAGCCGCAGAAGCGTGGTCTTGCCGCTGCCATTGCGGCCGACGATCCCGATCCGCCGTTCGGTCAGATCCAGCCGCAGCGGGTGCAGGATGGTCTTGCCGCCCAGCATCACCGGGCCGGTCTCCAGCCGGATGCCGCCGTCAGGCGGGGCCGCAGGGTGCGGTGCAAAGGGGGAAGGGGGCGTTCCTGTCACGGGGCTGGTCCATCAGGCATGGCCCTGCCTTCTACGGCGCGCATCCCGCGCTGTCAATACGAAAGCCCGGCCGGGCGCCTTGGCAACCGGCCGGGCAAGGGGCTGATCAGCAGGCCGCGATGTAGGTCTGGCCGGCCGAGTTGCGATAGTAGCACTGGCCCGGCGTGCTGGTCTTGCCAAGGAAGGTGCCGGCCACAGCGCCGACGGCCGCGCCAACCAGCGCCCCCTTGGTCTTGTCGGAATCCGACGACACGGCATAGCCAGCCGCGGCGCCGCCGACGGCGCCCAGCATGGTATTCTGTTCCGGCGTCGTGGTGCAGGCGCTGAGAGCCAGCGCGGCGACGGGAAGAGCAAGAAGAAGCGCTTTCATGGTTACCTCTATGGATTACTGGCTTGGCGGGTTTCGGGCAAAGATTCGGTGCCAAAGTACCTTTGACGTTCCGCCACTTTGCCCGCCTCCGTCAATCATCCGTTGCGGGCAGCCGCGACGGATTGCTCAAGGATAGTCATTGCCTCGGCAAAATGCGCCTCGGGAATGGTGATCGGGGCCAGGAAGCGGATCACGTTTCCGTAAACGCCGCAGGTCAGCAGGATCAGCCCGCGCTTCAGCGCCTCAAGCCGGACGCGGGTGGTGAAGCCGGCGTCGGGCTCCTTGCTGCCCGGCTTGCCGAATTCCACGGCAACCATGAAGCCGGGGCCGCGGATGTCCATGATCTCGGGCGTGGTGGCGCGGATGGCCTCCAGCTTCTGCTTCAGCCGGCTGCCCAGTTCGTTGGCCCGCGCGCAAAGGTCTTCTTCCTCGATCACGTCCAGCACGGCATTGGCTGCGGCCACACCCAGCGGGTTGCCGGCATAGGTGCCGCCAAGCCCGCCCGGCTGGCTGGCATCCATCAGGTCGGCCCGCCCGGTCACGGCCGAGATGGGCAGGCCGCCGCCCAGACCCTTGGCCATGCAGGTGATGTCGGCGGCCACGCCATGGGCCTGCATCGCGAACATGGTGCCGGTGCGGGCAAAGCCGGTCTGCACCTCGTCGGCGATCATCACGATGCCATGGTCATCGCACAGCTTGCGGACGGCCTTCACCAGATCGGTCGGCGCGGGGTAGAAGCCGCCTTCGCCCTGCACCGGCTCCATGATGATCGCGGCCACGCGGGCCGGGTCGACATCGGCCTTGAACAGCTTCTGGATGCCCTCCAGCGCCACGGCGGTCGGGACGCCATGTACCTCCTGCGGGAAAGGCACATGATAGACATCGGGCATCATCTGGCCAAAACCCTTCTTGTAGGGTTCGACCTTGCCGGTCAGCGTCATGCCCATGAAGGTGCGGCCGTGGAAGGCGCCGCCGAAGGCGATCACGGCATTGCGGCCGGTGGCGATGCGGGCAATCTTGACCGCGTTTTCAACGGCCTCGGCGCCGGTCGTGGCGAAGATCGTCTTCTTCTTCCAGTTCCCCGGAACCTTCTCGTTCAGCCGTTCGGCCAGGCGGATGTAGTTTTCATAGGGCAGCACCTGGTGGCAGGTGTGGGTGAAGCGGCCCATCTGTTCGGCCACGGCGGCCATGACCTTGGGGTGGCAATGGCCGGTGTTAACCACGGCAATGCCGGCGGCAAAGTCGATGTAGCGGTTGCCCTCGATATCCCAGACCTCGGCGTTCAGCGCGCGGTCGGCATAGATCTGGGTGGTCATCCCCACCCCGCGCGAGACCGCCTCGTCCCGGCGCTTGGCGACATCTGCATTCTTCATCGGTGCAACTCCTGCTGTGCGGGGCATCCACCCCTTTGGGGCCATTTGATCAAAGTTCCGCCCCCGCATCAATCCGCAGGGGTAAGGCCAAATCCCCGCTTTCGGTCGGGCCAGATCGGCGGGGCGAGAGTCCGGAGATATTCCTCGGGCATGTTCACACACTATTAACCATCCCCGGGCCAATCTCCGACTCGCGAATGAGGCGAGGCGGTCATGACGGACGGTCGGATTTCGAACCCCACACACCCCACCCCACCCCGAACGGAGGATGATCGTCTGGATCGCCTTCGCCTCATTCGTTCCCGCAGGGTTGGCCCGGCCACCTATCACCGGCTGATGGCCGAACACGGCTCGGCCCGCGCCGCACTTGCGGCGCTGCCCGAAGTGGCCCGCGCCGCCGGGGTGCCGGATTACCGGACCTGTCCCATCGAAGTGGCGCGCGCCGAAATGGCCGAAGGGCGGCTTGCCGGCGCGGTGCCGCTGTTCCACGGTGCGCCGGATTACCCGGCGTCGCTGCTGGCGCTCTCCGACGCGCCGCCCGTGCTGTGGCTGCAGGGCGATGCGGGTCTGCTGGCGCGGCCCATGGTGGCGTTGGTGGGGGCCCGCAATGCCTCGTCCCTGGGCATCCGCATGGCGCGGCGGCTGGCCGAAGGGCTGGGGCAGGCGGGCTATGTCGTGGTTTCGGGTCTGGCGCGCGGCATCGATTCCGAGGCGCATATGGCGGCCATGGCCACCGGCACGCTGGCGGTTCAGGCCGGCGGGGTTGAGGTGATCTATCCCGAAGAAAACACCGCCCTGGCCGAAGAGATCCGCCTGAAAGGCGCCCGCCTGTCCGAACAGCCGATGGGCACCCAGCCACAGACGCGGCATTTCCCGCAGCGCAACCGCATCATCGCGGGGCTGGCGCAGGCCGTTGTGGTGGTCGAGGCGGCCGCCCGGTCGGGCAGCCTGATCACCGCCCGCATGGCGCTGGATCAGGGGCGCGAGGTGATGGCGGTGCCGGGCCACCCGTTCGACGCCCGCGCCTCGGGCTGCAACATGCTGATCCGCGACGGCGCCACCCTTGTCCGCGGCCCGGCCGATATTCTTGAGGCGCTTGGCCAGATCGGCGCGCAATTCGACGAAACCGGCGAGGTGCCGGCCGACATGTCCGCCCCGCCGCTGCCCGGTCCGGTGCCGCCGTCGCGCCCGCTGGCCGAGGCGGCCGAGTTGCACAGCCGCATCCTGGCCCGGCTTGGCCCCAGCCCGACGGCGGAAGACCAGTTGATCCGCGATCTGGCGTTGCCCCCGGCGCGGCTGGCCCCCGAGATCCTGACGCTGGAGCTGGAGGGGCGCATCCAGCGCCATCCCGGCGGGCTGCTGGCGCGGCTCTGACGCGGGTCAGGTCTGCCCCGGTTGACATTCCGTCCCCTAGGCCCACATTTGCCGCGCCATTCTGAGGGCGATCCGAAAGGGGCTCCATGCCAGTCGTCGTTGTCGAATCTCCGGCCAAGGCCAAGACGATCAACAAATATCTTGGGCCCGACTTCACGGTCCTCGCCTCTTACGGACATGTCCGCGACCTGCCGGCCAAGGACGGATCGGTCGCGCCGGACGACGGTTTCGCCATGACCTGGGAGGTTGCGCCCGAAAGCCGCAAGCATGTGAAGGCCATCGCCGAGGCGCTGAAGACGGACGACACGCTGATCCTGGCCACCGACCCTGACCGTGAGGGCGAGGCGATTTCCTGGCACCTGAAAGAGGCGCTGAAATCCAGCCTCAAGAAGGGCAAGACCGTCTCTCGCGTCACCTTCAACGCCATCACCAAGGATGCGGTGACCAAGGCGATGAAGGAACCGCGCGAGGTGGATGAGGCGCTGGTCGATGCCTACCTGGCCCGCCGCGCGCTGGACTATCTGGTCGGCTTCACCCTGTCGCCGGTGCTGTGGCGCAAACTGCCCGGCGCCCGCAGCGCGGGCCGGGTGCAATCGGTCTGCCTTCGCCTCATCGTCGATCGCGAGATGGAGATCGAGGCCTTCAAGTCGCAGGAATACTGGACGGTGAAAGCCGTGTTCCGCACCCCGCGCGGGCAGGAATTCGAGGCGGGCCTTGTCACCCTGGGCGGCAAGAAATTGCAGAAATTCGACATTCCGACCGCAACTGCGGCGGAGCTGGCGGTTCAGGCCATCAGTTCCCGAACCTTTGCGATTTCGGCGGTGGAATCCAAGCCGGCCACCCGCAACCCCTGGCCGCCCTTCATGACCTCGACCCTGCAGCAAGAGGCCAGCCGCAAATACGGCATGGGCGCCAAGCAGTGCATGAACGCGGCACAGCGCCTGTATGAGGCGGGCTATATCACCTACATGCGGACTGACGGCATCGACATGGCGCCCGAGGCGGTGATGGCCACCCGGGGCGAGATCGAGAAACGCTTCGGCAAGCCCTATGTTCCCGACAGCCCGCGCATGTACAAGAACAAGGCCAAGAATGCGCAGGAAGCGCATGAATGTATCCGGCCCACCGACATGGGCCTCGGGCCGGAAAAGATCCGGGTCGAGGATGACCAGCGCCGGCTTTATGATCTGATCTGGAAGCGCACAATCGCCAGCCAGATGGCCGCCGCACGTCTGGAACGCACCGCGGTTGACGTGACCAGTCCCGACGGTCAGGTCGGCCTGCGGGCCAACGGCCAGGTCGTGCTGTTTGACGGTTATCTCAAGGTCTATGACCAGGGCCGCGATGATGAGGGCGAGGACGAAGGCCGTCTGCCGCAGATCATGCAGGGCGAGCCCGCCGAAAAGGGTGCGGTCGCGCCGGAGCAGCATTTCACCCAGCCGCCGCCCCGCTATACCGAGGCGACGCTGGTCAAGCGGATGGAAGAGCTGGGGATCGGCCGCCCCTCGACCTATGCCTCGATCCTGACCACGATCGTTGACCGGGAATATGTCCGCAAGGACAAGAACCGCCTGATCCCGGAAGACAAGGGCCGGCTGGTCACGGCGTTTCTGGCCAACTTCTTCCACCGCTATGTGGAATACGACTTCACCGCCGATCTTGAGACGCAACTGGACGACGTGTCCGCCGGTGAGCGCGACTACAAGGATGTGCTGGCCCGGTTCTGGCGCGACTTTTCGGCTGCCGTGGCCGAAACCGCCGATCTGCGCATCAGCGAGGTTCTGGGCAAGATCGACGATTTCCTCAGCCCGCATCTCTATCCGCCGCGGGCTGATGGCGGCGATCCGCGCGCCTGCCCCACCTGCGGCACCGGGCGACTGCATCTGAAGACCGCGCGGTCCGGCGGCGCCTTCATCGGCTGCGGCAATTATCCGGAGTGCCGTTACACCCGTCCCCTGGCGGGCGATTCCGAAAGCGTGGCATCAGACGGCCGGATTCTGGGGCAGGATGAAAACGGCAATGAAATCAGCCTGCGCGCGGGCCGCTTCGGGCCCTATGTCCAGCGGGGCGAGGCCACGGCAGAGCAGCCGAAGCCGGATCGCTCAAGCCTGCCCAAGGGCTGGTCGCCCGACAGCCTGACGCTGGAGCGCGCGCTGGCCCTGCTGTCGTTGCCGCGACTGGTGGGCGCCCACCCCGAGGATGGCCAGCCGGTGGAAACGGCCATTGGCCGGTTCGGTCCCTTCGTCAAACATGGTGCCACCTACGCCAACCTGCCCGATGTGGAAGAGGTGTTCACCCTGGGCATGAACCGGGCGGTGGAAGTGCTGGCCCAGAAGCGCAGCCGTGGCCCCCGCGCCGGGGCGGCGGCGGCCGGTCCGCTCAAGGTGCTGGGCGACCACCCGTCGGGCGGCGAAGTGCAGGTCATGCCGGGCCGATATGGGCCTTACGTCAAATGGGACAAGGTGAACGCGACCCTGCCCAAGGATCTGGCGCCCGAGGCGGTGACGCTGGAGGAGGCGCTGGCGCTGATCGCGGAAAAGGCGGCCAAAGGGGGCGGCAAGCCGGCCCGCAAGACCGCCGCCAAGGCGGCCCCGAAGGCGGCGAAAAAGCCCGCCGCCAAGAAGACGGCGGTCAAGAAGCCGGCTGCGAAGAAGGCCGCCCCTAAGAAGGCGGCCGGGGCTTGACGCCAAGGGGCAGGGGCCACGGCCCCCGCCCTTACTCTAACCTTGCGGGTTCAGCAGCTTGCCCAGCACATCGGCCGCGCGGATGCTGCCGATGCGCTGACCGTTTTCGACCACGGCCAGCGTTCCGCTGCCCTGCCGCAGCGCCTCCATCACCACCTTCACCGGGCTTTCGGCCGTAACCTCGGGGCCAGCCTCGCCATCGGGGGCGGACATCACATCGCGGGCGGTCAGCACCCCCAGCGGGTTCATATGGGCCACGAAATCGGCCACATAGTCGCTGACCGGGTTGGCGATGATCTCGCGTGCGGTGCCGCATTGCACGATACGGCCCCCTTCCAGCAGCGCGATCCGGTTGCCGATCTTGAAGGCTTCGTCCAGATCGTGGCTGACGAAGATGATGGTGCGTTTCAGTTTGGCCTGCAGGTCCAGCAGTTCGTCCTGCAACTTTGCACGGATCAGCGGGTCCAGCGCCGAGAAGGGTTCATCCATCAGCAGGATCGGCGCTTCGGTCACGAAGGCGCGGGCCAGACCCACGCGCTGCTGCATCCCGCCCGACAGCTCGCCCACCTTGCGTTCGGCCCATTGCGTCAGGTTCACCAGCGCAAGCTGGGCGTCCACCCGGGGCAAGCGTTCGGCCGGCGGGATGCCCGCCAGTTCCAGCCCCAGACCAACGTTTTCGCGCACGCTGCGCCAGGGCAGCAGGCCGAATTGCTGGAACACCATGGCGATGCGCGTCGCGCGCAGCCGCCGCAGCGTTGCCGGATCGGCCTTGGTGACCGAAACCATCCGGTCGCCGTCATTCACCCGCACCTCGCCCCGCACCACCGGGTTCAGCGCGTTCACCCCGCGCAGAAGGGTGGACTTGCCCGAACCGGACAGCCCCATCAGCACCAGGATCTCGCCCTCGGCCACGGTCAGCGAACAGTTGTGCACGCCCAGAACCTGCCCGGTGCCGGTCTGGATCTCGCCCCGGCTCTGACCCTGATCCATCAGCGGCAGCGCCAGATGGGGCGCATCGCCGAAAACGATGGAAACATTGTCGAATTCAACAGCGGTGCGCGTCATCTTTCGACCCTCAACATTCGGTCCAGCAGGATGGCCAGCGCCACGATCACGGCGCCCGCCTCAAAGCCCAGATCGGGCCGCACCTGGTTCAGCGCCTTGACCACGGGCACCCCAAGACCCGCCGCCCCGACCCAGGCCGAGATGACGACCATCGACAGCGACAGCATGATGGTCTGGTTCAAGCCCGCCATGATCTGCGGGAACGCCCAGGGAAGTTCGACCTTCCACAACAGTTGCCGCGGGGTGGCGCCAAAGGCGGTGGCCGCCTCTTTCAGCGCGATCGGGGTCGAGGCAACGCCCAGATGCGTCAGCCGGATCGAGGCCGGGACGACGAAGATGATCGAGGCGAACAGCGCCGGCACCACACCGATGGAAAACAGGATGACGAAGGGAATCAGATAGACCGGGGCGGGCAGGGTCTGCATCAGGTCCAGCACCGGCTGCATGGCCTGAAACAGCCGGGGGCGGTGCGCAGCGGCCACCCCGACCGGCACGCCGATGGCCATGCAGATCGCGCAGACGAAGGCCGCCAGCGACAGCGTTTCCGTGGTTTCCTTCCAGTAGCCCTGGTTCAGGATGAACAGGAAGCCAAGTGCCACGATCACGCAGGGTTGCCAGCGGCGCTGGATCACGAAGGTCAGCGCCATGAACAGCGCCACCACCACCAGCGGGCTTATGCTTGCGGGCAGCGTGGGCACCACGATTCCCGCCTGGCGCAGCGCCAGCACGGCCACCAGCCCAAGCGCGCCGACATATCCCGCCAGCTTGAACCGGCGCAGGATCGACAGGGCCAGCACCGCCACCACCACCGCCAGCAGGTCAAGCGGCGGCGCTTGCAGAATGTTGGTCAGCCCTTCCACGGCGCCCTTGGTGGCATCGCCGAAGGCCTTGAAGGTGGGCTTGAAATTCAGTTTCAGCCAGTCGAACAGGGCTTTGGCCCATGGCCCGATGGGGATCTGCCAGGCGGTAAAGTCCATCCGGTCCTCACGCAAGGGAAAGAGGCCCCGATGCGGTGTGCATCGGGGCCGGATACCAGGGCGATTACTGCAGCGCCGCCGCGACGGCGGCCTTGGCGTCTCCACCATCCTTGGTGGTCACGCCGTCCAGCCACGGTTCCCAGACGGCGGGGTTCGCCGCCAGCCAGGCCTTCGCCGCATCGCGCGGGTCTTTCCCATCATTCAGGATCGCGCCCATGATCTCGTTCTCCATGGGCAGCGAGAAGACAAGGTTTTGCAGGAGTTTGCCGGTGTTCGGGCATTCCTTCACATAGCCGGCGCGGGTGTTCGTGGCCACGATGGCGCCGCCGAAGTTGGGGCCGAAGTAATCATCCCCGCCGGTCAGGTAGGTCATCTTGAAGTTGGCGTTCATCGGGTGGGGTTCCCAGCCGAGGAAGACGATGGGCTTGCTCTCGCCATCCTTGTTCGCCACTTCGGCCAGCATCCCCTGTTCGCTGCTTTCCACCACCTCGAACCCGTCCAGTCCGAAGGGGCCTTTCGCGATCATGTCGCTGATCAGGCGGTTGCCGTCATTGCCCGGCTCGATGCCGTAGATCTTGCCTTCCAGCGCATCCTTGTGCGCTGCGATGTCCTTGAAATCCTTGATGCCAAGCGTCGCGCCGGCCTCGTTGGTTGCCAGCGTGTACTTGGCGCCTTCCAGGTTGGTGCGCACGGTGTCCACGGTGCCCGCGTCGCGGTAGGGGGCAATGTCGGCCTCCATCGTGGGCATCCAGTTGCCCAGGAACACATCGACATCGCCTTCGGCCAGCCCGGTATAGGTGACCGGAACAGCCAGAACCTTGATTTCGGTTTCATAGCCAAGCGCGTCCAGCACCAGGGTGGTGGCGGCCGTGGTGGCGGTGATGTCGGTCCAGCCGACATCCGAGAACACGATCTTGTCGCAGCCTTCCGCAAAGGCAGAGCCTGCCAATGCAAAGGTCACTGCGCTGGTCAGAAGGGCAGAACGGATGGTCATGTGGGCTCCCTGGGTTATTGTTGATTGACGAGTCAATAAACTTCATGCTTCGTCCGCCTGACAACAAAAATCTTGAGCGGACGATATGCCGAAGCTTGGAATGGAGCCTATCCGCAAGGCCGCGCTGGTAAAAGCGACGATTGTCGAAATCGGCCGGACGGGGTCGCTGGATGTGACGGTCAGCCAGATCGCCAAGCGGGCGGGCATGTCCCCGGCCCTGGCGCACCATTACTTCGGTTCCAAGGAAGACATGTTCCTGGCCGCCATGCGCCATATCCTTACCCTTTACGGGGCCGAGGTGCGCGGCGCCCTGGCCGCGGCGGAAACGCCCGAAGGGCGGCTGCGGGCGATTCTGCGCGCCTCGTTCAGCCCCGGCAACTTCCGGCGCGAGGCGGTGGGGGCCTGGCTGAACTTCTGGGTGCTGGCCCAGACCGTGCCGCAGGCGCGCCGCCTGCTGGCCATCTATCAGGGGCGGTTGCAGTCGAACCTGATCACGGCCTTGCGCCCGCTGGCCGGGGCACGGGCGCCCGGTATCGCGCAGGGGCTGGGGGCGCTGATCGACGGGCTGTACCTGCGCGAAGTCTTGAAATCCGGCGCCCCCGACGGGGCGGCGGCGGTGGCCACGGCGCTGGCCTTTCTTGAGGCAGAACTGAGGAAACCCGAATGATCGCACAACCCAAGGCCAGCCATTTCGTGGACGGCGCCTATGTCGAGGATACCGCCGGCGCGGCGATTGACGTGCTGTATCCCGCCACTGGCGCGGTGATCGCGCGCCTGCATGAGGCGACGCCCGCCGTGATCGAGGCCGCGCTGGCCAGTGCCGCGCGGGCGCAGGCTGCCTGGGCCGCGACCCGGCCGGTCGAACGTGCCCGCATCCTGCGCCGCGCCGCCGACCTGATCCGCGAAAGGGGCGAGGAGCTGGCCCGTCTGGAAACGCTGGACACCGGCAAGCCCATTCAGGAAACGCGGGTGGCTGACTGGCCAAGCGGGGCCGATGCGCTGGAGTATTTCGCGGGTCTGGCCCCCACTGTTACCGGCGAAACCATCCCGCTGGGGCGCGATTTCGTCTACACGCTGCGTGAACCGCTAGGCGTCTGTGTCGGCATCGGGGCCTGGAACTACCCCAGCCAGATCGCCTGCTGGAAATCGGCACCGGCGCTGGCGCTTGGCAATGCCATGGTGTTCAAACCCAGCGAGGTGACGCCCCTTGGCGCGCTGAAACTGGCCGAGATATTCATCGACGCCGGTCTGCCGCCGGGCCTGTTCAACGTGGTGCAGGGCCGGGGTGCCGTGGGCGGGGCGCTGGTCACCGATGCCCGGGTCGCCAAGGTGTCGCTGACCGGATCGGTGCCGACCGGGCAAAAGGTCTATGCCGCCGCGGCGGCAGGGGTGCGCCATGTCACCATGGAACTGGGCGGCAAGTCGCCGCTGATCGTGTTTGACGATGCCAGTCTGGAAGATGCCGTCGGCGCGGCGATGCTGGCGAATTTCTATTCCGCCGGTCAGGTGTGCAGCAACGGCACGCGGGTTTTCGTGCAGAAGGGCCTGAAGGACCGGTTCCTGGCCCGCCTGAAGGACCGCGCCGAAACCATCCTTCTGGGCGACCCGCAGGACGACGCCACCCAGATGGGCCCGCTGGTCAGCGCCGTCCAACTGGACAAGGTGATGGGCTATATCGACCGCGCCCGCGCCGAAGGCGCCCGGCTGGTGACGGGCGGGGGCAGGGGGGCCGGCAACACCGGCTGGTTCGTGCAGCCCACCGTCTTTGCCGATGTCACCGACACGATGGAAATCGCCCGCGAGGAAGTGTTCGGCCCCGTCATGGCCGTTCTTGACTTCGACACCGAGGATGAGGTGATCGCCCGCGCCAATGCCACCGAATTCGGTCTGGCCGCCGGGGTTTTCACCGCCGACCTGACCCGCGCGCATCGGGTGATCGGCCAGTTGCAGGCCGGCACCTGCTGGATCAACGCCTATAACCTGACCCCGGTGGAATCGCCCTTCGGCGGCTCCAAGCAATCGGGTGTCGGGCGCGAGAACGGCCATGCCGCCGTGGAACATTATACCCAGGTGAAAAGCGTCTATGTCGGGCTTGGCCCGGTGGACGCGCCTTACTGAGAAAGCCCCGCCAAAGGGGCACGGCAACCAACAGGACAAGGGCCGAACACGGGATGTATGCGGACTATGTGATCGTCGGGGCAGGATCGGCCGGTTGTGCCATGGCCTATCGTCTGGCCGAGGCCGGGCGGCGCGTGGTGGTGATCGAATTCGGCGGCAGCGATGCCGGCCCGTTCATCCAGATGCCGGGCGCACTCAGCTATCCGATGAACATGCCGCGCTATGACTGGGGCTTCCAGTCCGAGCCCGAGCCGCATCTGGGCGGCCGCCGTCTGGCCACGCCGCGCGGCAAGGTGATCGGCGGATCGTCCTCGGTGAACGGCATGGTCTATGTGCGCGGCCACGCGCGCGACTATGACACCTGGGCCGAGATGGGGGCGGATGGCTGGTCCTATGCCGATGTGCTGCCCTATTTCAAGCGGATGGAACATTCGCACGGCGGGTCCGGCCCCGAATACCGCGGCACCCGCGGGCCGCTGCACATCACCCGTGGTCCGCGCCACATTCCGCTGTTTGACGCCTTCATCGAAGCGGGCAAGCAGGCCGGCTATCCGGTGACGGAAGATTACAACGGTCGCCAGCAGGAAGGTTTCGGCCCGATGGAGGCGACGATCTGGCGCGGGCGGCGTTGGTCGGCCGCCAATGCCTATCTTCGGCCGGCCATGGCGGGGGGCAATGTCCACCTGATCCGGGGGCTGGCCCGCCGCGTGGTGTTTGAAGGCACCCGCGCCGTGGGGGTTGAGGTGGATGCGCAGAACGGCCGTCAGGTGGTGCGCGCCAACCGCGAGGTGATCCTGGCCGCGTCCTCGATCAACACGCCCAAGCTGCTGATGCTGTCGGGCATCGGGGCGGCCGACCATCTGCGCGAACACGGGATCGAGGTGCTGGCCGACCGGCCGGGTGTGGGCGCGAACCTGCAGGACCACCTTGAAATCTACATGCAGTTCGCCTCGTCCAAGCCGGTGACGCTGTTCAAGTACTGGAATATCTGGGGCAAGATGTGGGTAGGGGCGCAATGGCTGTTCCTGCGCCGCGGGGTCGGCACCTCGAACCAGTTCGAGGCCTGCGGCTTCATCCGGTCCAAGGCAGGGGTCGAATATCCCGACATCCAGTATCACTTCCTGCCGCTGGCCGTGCGGTATGACGGGCGGTCTGCGGCGGGCGGGCATGGGTTCCAGGCGCATGTCGGGCCGATGCGGTCAAAGTCACGCGGTTCGGTCACGCTGCGTTCGGCCGATCCGGCCGAGGCCCCGGTGATCCGTTTCAACTACATGTCCACCCCCGAGGACTGGGAGGATTTCCGCGCCTGCGTTCGTCTGACGCGCGAGATCTTTGGCCAGCCGGCGATGGATGGCTTCGTCAAGGGCGAAATCCAGCCCGGCCCCGCCGTGCAAAGCGATGCCGAGATTGACGCCTTCCTGCGCGAGCATGTCGAAAGCGCCTATCACCCCTGCGGCACCGCCCGGATGGGGCGCGCCGATGATGCGATGGCGGTGGTTGATCCGCAATGTCGGGTGATCGGCGTCGAAGGGCTGCGCGTGGCCGACAGTTCGATCTTCCCGCAGGTGACGAACGGCAACCTCAACGCGCCGTCGATCATGGTGGGCGAAAAGGCGGCGGACCATGTGCTGGACCGTGCGCCGCTGCCGGCCTCGAACCTGGAGCCCTGGATCAACCCGGCCTGGCGCACCTCTCAGCGGTGATTTGACCAAGGTCATAGTGACATGCCTTGCCCCGCCTTATGATTGATAAGGCAGACAAAAGGAGAAGACGATGTCGCATACGCCCCACGACCTGGCCGAGGAATTCCCGGCAGAAGCGGCCCGGATTGCGGAACTGAAGGAAAGCGACGCGCATTTCTCGAAGCTGGTTGAGGAATACAATCAGGTGAACCAGGCGGTGTATCGGGCGGAAAACCGCATCGACACGGTTTCCGAAGAGCATGAGGAAGCCTTGCGCCGTCAGCGCGCCCGCCTGAAAGACAGCCTCTGGGCCATCATCCGCAAGGCCTGATCAGCCGGCAATCTCATAAGGCAGCACGTCCCGCCGGTCGGGGTTGACGCGCAGGCGTCGCTCCAGCGGCGGGACCGATCTTTGATGGCAGGTTGGGCGTTCGCAGATCCGGCAGGAAATGCCGATCGGCTCGAACCGGCCTTTCAGATCCAGCCCGTCGGCATAGACCATTTCGGCGGCGTGCTGGACCTCGCATCCCAGACCGATGGCATAGCGGCGGACCGGGGCCAGAAAGGCCCCGGCCGGCTTTGACACGTCGCGCGCAAGGCACAGGTAGCGCACGCCATCCGGCGTTTCTGCAAGCTGGCGCAGGAACTGGCCGGGCGTTTCAAACGCCCTGTGCATGTTCCACAGCGGGCAGGCGCCGCCGAAGCGGGCGAATTGCAGCCGCGTGGCGGAGTGGCGCTTGGTGATGGTGCCGGCCTGATCAACCCGGACAAAGAAGAACGGAATCCCCTTGGCGCCCGGCCGCTGCAAGGTGGACAGCCGGTGTGCCACCTGTTCGATGGAGGCGCCGAACAGATCGGCCAGACGCTCCAGATCGTGGCGGGTGTCCTTGGCCGCCTGCAGGAACGCCCGATAGGGCAGAAGGGCTGCCCCGGCGAAATAGTTGGCCAGCCCGATCTTGGCGATCTCGCGCGCCTCGGGGGTTGAAAAGCGGGCCAGATCCAGCGTCGCTTCCAGCAAGTCGTTATGGGCGATCAGCGCCACCTGATGCAGCAACTGGAACCGTTTTGTCGGCCCCGAGGCCCGGGCCGAGACTTCCAGCCGCCGCGTGGCGGGATCATAGCGGCGCAGGCCGGAATTGTCGGAAAAATGCAAGCTGATGCCAAGGCGGTGGAACAGGTCTTCTGCAAGAATAGTAACGTCTTTTCTGTTACCTCCGGGCATTGCGAAATGTTCCGCTGCCCGGTCCACCGCATCCAGGTAATTGTCGCAATAGTGAAAGAAATCCCGAACCTCTTCCCAGGGGCTCGGCTTCAGGCTGGCACCTTCCCGCCCCAGGGCTTCGTCCAGCGAGGCCAGGCGTTCGTGGGTCTGGCGGTAGGCGCGGTGCAGGTCAAGGAAGGCGCGCGCCAGCGCCGGGGCGTTGGACGCGGCCAGCCGCAGATCGGCCAGCGGCGGCTGGCCGCTGGTGAACACCGGGTCGGCCAGCGCCTCGCGCATGTCGCTGACAAGGCGTTCGCTTTCGCCCACCGTCAGTTCGGTCACGTCCAGCCCGAATTCCTGCGCCAGCGCCAGCACCACGCCGGCAGACACCGGGCGGTGGTTGTTCTCCATCTGGTTCAGATAGGGCAGCGACACGCCCAGCTTGTCGGCAAAGGCCTTCTGCGTCAGGCTCAGCCTGCCACGGATTTCTCGCAGCTTGACACCGGCATAAAGCTTCTGGCTGGGCATGGGCCACCTCGGCTGGGATTTGCAAAGACAGGCATCGCTTTGCAAAGGCCGTGGGTCAAGGGGAAAGACCCAGATCCCGGGCGCGGCGGATGACCGCAAGGATCGCCACCACCGACCCGACCGAGGATGCCAGCATCAGCAGGATCAGCGGCGTCTCGGTCGATCCGGGGGGCAGCAGCACCCCCGCAAGCGAGGCCAGCCCGGCCCCGCCGCCAATGATGAAGGCCCCGCCAAGCCCCGAGGCCGTGCCCGCCACTTCGGGCCGGACGGACAGGATGCCCGCATTGGCATTGGGCAGGCAGACCCCGTTGCCGATGCCCATGGCCATGGTCAGCCCGAAGAACACCACCGGCCCCGACAACCCCGCCAGAGTCAGCGCCAGCAGCACCACCAGCCCCGCCGTGGTGATGACGGTTCCGATCAGCACCATCCGGTTCATCCCCACCCGCACCGACCAGCGCCCGGCGATGAAATTCCCGCCCATGTAGCCCACGGCCGTCAGGGCAAACAGCGCCCCGACATGGGCCGAAGAGAGGCCGAACACCTCGGTCCCGACATAGGGCGCCCCGCCAAGGTAGGCGAAGAAGCACCCCGAGGCGAGGGCGGCCGACAGGCAATAGCCCCAGAACCGGCGTGATCCCAGCAGCACCGGATACTGGCGCGCCTGATCGCGCAGCGACACCCGGCGCAGCGTGGCGGTTTCACCCAGATCGAACCAGATCAGCGCCATGACAACCGCCCCCAGCCCCAGCAGCAGGGCAAAGTTCGCCTGCCAGCCGAAAGCCTCGTCCAGAACCCCGCCGATCACCGGGCCGATCATCGGCACCACGCTCATCCCCATGGTGACATAGCCGATCATCGAGGCCGCTTCGGCATCGCTGACCATGTCGCGCACGATGGCGCGGCTGAGCACCATGCCGGCGGCCACCACCGCCTGCGCCATGCGGCAGATCAGGAACACCGTGGCATTCGGCGCCAGCAGCGTGCCTACCGTTGCCAGCAGGAACAGCGCAAAGGACCAGATCAGCACCTTGCGGCGACCGAAGCGGTCGCTCAGCGGCCCGATGGCGATCTGCAATGCGGCGGACAGCGCCAGATACAGCGCCACCGATTGCTGCATCAGGCCATAGGGCACGCCAAACCATTCCGCCATGCCGGGCAGGGACGGCAGGAAGATGTTCATGGTCAGCGCGGAAAGACCTGCCACCAGCACCAGCGTCAGCAGATGCGGCGGGGTCGTCCGGTCAAGAAAGCGGGCTTTGGGGCGATCAGTCATCCCCAAGCGCTACGCCGGGCGCCCTGGCTTGTCCACGGGCGCGCGGGTGCGAACCTGCCTCAAACCCATTTGTGAAAGATGAAAAATGCCCCCAGGGCGATGAAGGCAAAGCCGAGGGCATGGTTCCACATCAGCGGTTCCTTTAGGTAAAGCACCGAAAAGACCGCAAAGACCAACAGGGTGATGACCTCCTGAATGGTCTTGAGCTGGGCCGCGTTGAAGGTGCCGTAGCCGATGCGGTTGGCCGGAACCATCAGGCAGTATTCGAAGAAGGCGATGCCCCAACTGACGAAGATCGCGGTGATCAGCGGCACCGACTTGTCTTTCAGGTGGCCATACCAGGCGAATGTCATGAACACGTTCGAGGCCACAAGAAGGCCGATGGTGATGACGGGAACAGGCAGTGTAGTCATGACGCGCCTCTTGCGATTTGGGCTGTGATACCCAATCGCCGCGCCGGGCGCGAGGTTTCGCAAATTTGCAATTCGCGCGATGCTTGCTGCGCGCTCTATGCAAATTTACGATCTTCCTCTTTACGCAACCCGTACAGCCGCTATGGTCGCGCAAATTTTCCGGGGGGAGAGTGACCCATGAAGGACATCCTGGCCGAACTCGAGTCGCGGCGCGAAACCGCGCGGGCGGGGGGCGGTGAGCGCCGCGTTGCCGCGCAGCACGCCAAGGGCAAGCTGACGGCGCGCGAACGGATCGACCTTCTGCTCGACGAAGGCTCGTTCGAAGAGTTCGACATGTTCGTCGCGCATCGCTGCACCGATTTCGGCATGGAGAAGGATCGCCCCGCCGGGGATGGCGTGGTCACCGGCTGGGGCACGATCAACGGCCGCATGGTCTATGTGTTCAGCCAGGATTTCACGGTGTTCGGCGGATCGCTGTCCGAAACCCATGCGCAGAAGATCTGCAAGATCATGGACATGGCCATGCAGAACGGCGCCCCCGTGATTGGCCTGAACGACAGCGGCGGCGCCCGCATCCAGGAAGGCGTGGCCAGCCTTGCCGGCTATGCCGAGGTGTTCCAGCGCAACATCATGGCCAGCGGCGTGGTGCCCCAGATCAGCGTGATCATGGGCCCCTGCGCCGGCGGCGCGGTCTATTCGCCCGCGATGACCGACTTCATCTTCATGGTGAAGGACAGCTCCTACATGTTCGTGACCGGCCCCGATGTGGTGAAGACGGTGACGAACGAAGTGGTCACCGCCGAGGAACTGGGCGGCGCCAGCACCCATACCCGCAAGTCCAGCGTGGCCGACGGCGCCTTTGAAAACGATGTCGAGGCGCTTGCCGAGATCCGCCGCCTGTTCGACTTCCTGCCGCTGAACAACCGCGAAAAGGCGCCGGTCCGCCCGTTCTTCGATGATCCGGCGCGGGTCGAGGCCAGCCTGGACACGCTGATCCCGGACAACCCCAACCAGCCCTACGACATGAAGGAACTGATCCTCAAGATCGCGGATGAGGGCGACTTCTACGAGATCCAGAAGGATTACGCCGGCAACATCATCACCGGCTTTGTCCGCATCGAGGGCCAGACCGTCGGTGTGGTTGCCAACCAGCCGATGGTTCTGGCGGGCTGCCTTGACATCGACAGCTCGCGCAAGGCCGCGCGGTTCGTCCGCTTCTGCGATGCCTTCGAAATTCCGATCCTGACCCTGGTCGATGTGCCGGGCTTCCTGCCGGGCACGTCGCAGGAATACGGCGGCGTCATCAAGCATGGCGCGAAACTGCTGTTCGCCTATGGCGAGGCGACGGTTCCCAAGGTCACGGTCATCACCCGCAAGGCCTATGGCGGGGCCTATGACGTGATGGCGTCCAAGCACCTGCGCGGCGATTTCAACTATGCCTGGCCGACGGCGGAAATCGCGGTGATGGGCGCCAAGGGCGCGACCGAGATCCTTTATCGCAGCGAACTGGGTGACAAGGACAAGATCGCCGCCCGGACGGCGGACTATGAAGACCGTTTCGCCAATCCCTTCGTTGCGGCTGAAAAGGGCTTCATCGACGAGGTGATCCGTCCGCAATCCACTCGCCGCCGGGTCGCCCGGGCCTTTGCGTCGCTGCGGGGCAAGCGGCTTGAGAACCCCTGGAAAAAGCACGACAACATTCCGCTCTGAGGCCCGACGATGCGCCCCGCACGCCGCTCCTTCGCTGCCCTTGTCACGGCCCTGGCCGCCAGCCTGCTGCTGGCCGCCGGTGGCTGCGAAGAGGACAAGAAGGACGCCGGCGGTGAGGTTGTCGCCGTTCCCTCGGGGCGCGAGGTGCGGGCGCTGGACGTGATCACCAACGCGCGCGGCACCGAAGGGGCGGCGGCCCGCTTCCGCTTCGTGGTGCCCGGTCTCAAATCCGGGGACGACTGGGTGGACGACATGCAGGCGCTTTGCGACGGTTATGCCGTCCCGCGCACCGAAGGCATGGTGCCCGCCCCGCAGCAGATCATCATCTCCCTCTCGGCAAGCCCGGTGCCCTTTGGCGAGGCGGCCCCCGATGTGGTGCAGCTTTTCGAAAGCTATTCCTTCAAGGACGGCTCCTGCATCTGGGAGGTTTTCTGAAGATGGCACCATATCTTGTTGACTCTGCGGGGTTTTGCCGCGGCTCTGATGTAACTGAGTCACAGCTTGGCACAAAGGCCGGTCCGGCGTGTCAATCGTTTGTCATTTCAGATAGAATCGCCACAGGCCGGACCCTTGCGGCCTGGACCTCGAAGCGGGGCGCTGCGGGCATGTTGCCCCTGACGACCCCCAACAAAGAAGGAACTAGAGGATGTCGAGCACCACGCGTATCGTTATTGCCCTTGCCATGGTCGGCTTCATCGCCGCCTGCGCCAAGAAGGCCGAAGAAGTCGTCTACGTCGGCGACGCCGTTTCGGTCGAACCGACCTACACCGGCAAGTACAAGTAAGACCGAAGCGCGGGCTGTTGCGGCCTTTGCGCCCCGGCCCGCCTTTTTTCTGCGCAGAAGGGTGCGGGAATCCGCCCCGTTTGTGCCATACCTGTTTGCGTCTGGACTCCTGCCCTCATATGGTGTCGGCGCATGCGTTGAATCACACTGGAGGTTGACATGCGGACCACTGCTATCATTGCCATGCTGGCGCTCACTGCTATCGCTGCTTGCTCGAAGCCGGCTCCGGCTCCGGAGCCCGCTCCGATCAGCGTCGAGCCGACCTACACCGGCAAGTACAAGTAAGACCAAGCGGTCCGGCCGGTCTCCGGCCGGACCCGCCCCTTGCCGGGGGATTCCGGCACTTCGCATTTTGGCGTCGCTGACAGATTTTCTTGCTTTTCGCCCTGCGCGGCGAGAAGATTTCATCACTTCACCTGTTTCAGATTGGAGCATTCGATGCGTATTCGCGCTCTGGTTTCCTGTGGTCTTGTCTCGGTCGCCGTCCTTGTGGCCTGTGCCCCAAAGGCGCCGCCCCCGATCATGCCCGAACCCGTCTATGACAAATACGGCAATGAGGTTCTCAGCGGCGGCGACGGCGGAGCCTGCCGCGATGGCCGCCAGAGCTATGGCGCGAACGATGCCCGCGCCAGCCTGCCGATCTGTGCAGGGTCTTGCGGTGCCGGCTACGCTGCCACGGCCAACCGCCAGCAATGTGTGCCCGTCACGCGCGATGGCGGTGGCGATCAACAGACCGGGCGTGACCCGCAAGGAAGCCCGACCCGCGGCTGATCTGCCCAAGCGCCGGGTCGCCCCTCGAAAGGAGACCCGGCCATGCTGAAGCACCGTGGCTTTCCTGGCCGGATGCCGGGAACCGATTTCCAGTTCACCATTCGCCGGGCCAACGTCAAGGAAGGCCCGACCAAGATCATCCGGCGTGAGCGGTTCAAGGATCGCAAATACGCGGACCGCATGGCGGATCAGGCCTTCATGGCCGCGCTCTGGTCCTGTTTCGGCGAGGACGTGTTCGAGCGCGGCAATCTGGATGCCGGTCGCCTGTCCTGGCTGATCGGGCGCGAGGTTGTGCCGGCCGAAGATCCGTTCGATCCGGCGTCTTATGAAGCCCTGCTGCGCATCGACGTGGCCCGCGCTCAGGCAGCCTTCCCGCAGGTGTTTGCCCCCGACGCCCCCGCCTTCGACTGGGGCGATGACGAGGACGACCCGGCATGATCCTGCGCAGCGGCCCCGCGAACCGGCAGCTTTGCGCGCAGCCCGCCGTGGCCGCGCAGATGGCGTTTGCGTCCCGGGCCGGGCATGGGCGATCCTTGTCCCTGCGGGCCGGTGCTTTCCGCCGGCGCATGTCGGAGCAGGCCCGCTTCCCTTCCTTTCCCCTGCGGTCCGGCCCTTCAGGGGTCGGGCCGGTCTTTCCGCGTGCCTGTGCCGGCAATCGGCAAACTGTCGCCATCGTGAAGGACGGCTTCGCGCAAGACCTCTTTAACTCTCCGTGCTTTGCGGTAGACTCCTCGCCAATAACAACAACGTATCGAGGCAGTACATCATGCGTAAGACAATCGTGCTTCTGGCACTGGCGACCTTCTCGGTTGCTGGCTGCGTCAGCAACAATGGCTACGGCAACCAACAGCCGCTCAACAACGCGGCCGTCCGCACCGTGGGCGGTGCTGCGGCGGGTGCCGTCATTGCCGATGTCACCGGCGGCTCGAAAACCAAGGGCGCGCTCATCGGCGCCGTGGTCGGCGGTGCGTCCTGCGCCGTTCCGGGCACCAACAACTGCTACTGAGCTGACGTCCGCGCGTCGCGCGGACCGTCCGGCCTTACCGATCCACAGGGCTCTTCCGGGGTGTCTCCCCGGAGGGGCCCTTTTCTTTTCTGACCCGGCCATCCGGGCAGAGCCGAGGGAGTGACATGTTCAAGAAGATCCTGATCGCCAACCGGGGCGAAATCGCGTGCCGCGTCATCAAGACCGCGCGCAAGATGGGCATCAAGACCGTCGCGGTCTATTCCGATGCCGACCGCAACGCGCTGCACGTCAAGATGGCGGATGAGGCGGTTCATATCGGTCCGCCCCCGGCCGCCCAGTCCTATATCGTGATCGACAAGATCATGGACGCCATCCGCCAGACCGGCGCCGAGGCGGTGCATCCCGGCTATGGCTTCCTGTCGGAACGCCGCGATTTCGCCGCCGCGCTGGAAAAGGAGGGCGTGGTTTTCATCGGCCCGCCGTCCCCGGCGATTGAGGCCATGGGCGACAAGATCACCTCGAAGAAGCTGGCGAAAGAGGCCGGTGTCAGCACGGTGCCGGGCTACATGGGCCTGATCGCCGATGCCGAGGAAGCCGTGAAGATCAGCGGCGAGATCGGCTATCCGGTGATGATCAAGGCCTCGGCCGGCGGCGGCGGCAAGGGGATGCGGATCGCCTGGAACGAAAGCGAGGTGGCCGAAGGCTTCCAGTCGTCAAAGAACGAGGCGGCTTCCAGCTTTGGCGACGACCGGATCTTCATCGAGAAATTCGTGACACAGCCGCGCCACATCGAAATTCAGGTGCTGGCGGACAAGCACGGCAACTGCGTCTACCTGCACGAACGCGAATGCTCGATCCAGCGCCGGAACCAGAAGGTCATCGAAGAGGCCCCGTCGCCCTTCCTGGATGAAGCCACCCGCAAGGCGATGGGCGAACAGGCCTGCGCGCTGGCCCGCGCGGTGGGCTACACCAGCGCCGGCACGGTGGAATTCATCGTGGACGGCAACCGCAACTTCTATTTCCTGGAAATGAACACGCGGCTGCAGGTTGAACATCCTGTGACCGAGCTGATCACCGGCGTCGATCTGGTGGAACAGATGATCCGCGTCGCAGCGGGCGAAAAGCTGCCCTTCGCGCAGAAGGATCTCAAGATCACCGGCTGGGCGATGGAAAGCCGGCTTTACGCCGAAGACCCCTATCGCAACTTCCTGCCTTCGATCGGCCGGCTCACCCGCTACCGCCCGCCGGTGGAAGGCCCGACCGACCGCGGCGGCATCGTGCGCAACGATACCGGCGTGTTCGAGGGCGGCGAGATCAGCATGTTCTACGACCCGATGATCGCCAAGCTCTGCACCTGGGGCAAGGATCGCGCCCATGCCATCGAAGAGATGCGCCTTGCGCTGGACACGTTCGAGGTGGAAGGCATCGGCCACAACCTGCCCTTCGTCGGCGCCGTGATGGACCATCCGCGCTTTGTCAGCGGCAATATCACCACCGCCTTCATCGCCGAGGAATACCCCGACGGCTTCCAGGGCGCGACGCTGGACGAGGCCACGCTGCGCCGGGTTGCGGCGGCGGCGGCGGCGATGAACCGCGTTGCCGAAATCCGCCGCACGCGGATTTCCGGCACCATGGACAACCACACCCGCCGCGTGGGCGATGACTGGGTGGTCAGCCTGGACGGGCAGGCCTTCCCTGTCACCATCAAGGCCGACCATGACGGGTCTTCCGTGCAGTTCGACGATGGCAGCGTGCTGCGCGTCGAATCCGACTGGACGCCCGGCCAGCCGCTGGCGCGCGTGACCGTCGGGGGCACGCCGATGGCGATCAAGGTCGGCAAGATCCCGATGGGCTTCCGTATGCGTCTGCGCGGGGCGGACCTCAAGGTTCTGGTGCAAAGCCCCCGGCAGAAAGACCTGTCGGCCCTGATGCTGGAAAAGGCGCCGCCGGATACCTCGAAATACCTGCTGTGCCCGATGCCGGGGCTGGTCGTGAAGATCAGCGTCGAAGCGGGGCAGGAGGTTCAGGAAGGCCAGGCGCTGGCCACCGTGGAAGCCATGAAGATGGAAAACATCCTCAAGGCCGAACGCAAGGGCGTGGTCAAGGCGATCAAGGCCACCGCCGGCGCCAGCCTCAAGGTCGATGATGTGATCATGGAATTCGAATAGGCATGATCCGGCACGGGGCAGACACGGCGCAAAGGGGGGCTGGACGAATGTTCATCATTTGTTCCAATATCCCCGCCTGTCCGCCCTGTCCCGAGTCGGCCCGCCATGGATCTGCATGTCTCAACCCTGTTCTTCGACATGAACAGCTTCTACGCCTCGGTCGCCCAGGCCGAGGAGCCGGCGCTGATGGGCCGTCCGGTGGGCGTGCTGACGACCGATGCCCCGAACGCGGGCTGCATCGCCGCCAGCATCGACGCCAAACGGCTTGGTGTCGGCATGGGCACCCGGCAGGACGAGGCGCGGCGCCTGTGCCCCGGCATCGTGTTCCGTCCGGTCCGGCACGATGTCTGCGTGCGTTACCACCATGCGATCCTCGCGGCGGTGGAAACCGTGGTGCCGGTGCACCGGATCTGGTCGATCGACGAATGTTCCTGCCTGCTGACCGGCTCGGAACAGCGGCTCGACCGCGCCTTGGCGATTGGCCGCGCCTTGCAGCAGGCAGTGCTGGACCGGGTGCATCCGGCGTTGCGCTGTTCGGTGGGGCTTGGCCCGACGCGGCTTCTGGCCAAGGTGGCGGCCGGGCTGGAAAAGCCGGGGGGGCTGCACTGGCTGTTGCCGCATGTGCTGCCCGACCGCATCGCCCATCTGGCGCTGGACGATCTGCCGGGGATTTCCCGGCGCATGAAGCTGCGGCTGGAAGCGGCGGGTATCCCGGATGTGCGGGCGCTTTTCGCGCTGGACCCCAAGCGCGCGCGGGCGATCTGGCACAGTGTGACCGGCGAACGCTTCCTGCGCGAATTGCGCGGCGAAACCGTGATCTGGCCGGAAACGCGGCGCGGCATGATCGGGCACGGGCAGGTGCTGACCGCGGGCAACAAGACGCCCGAGGGCGCGCGGCTGGTGGCGCGGCGCCTGCTGGTCAAGGCGGCCGCCCGGCTGCGGCGCGAAGGGTTCCTGGCCCGCAGCCTGCATGTCTCGGTCCGGTCGGAAGACGGGGCGTCCTCGGCGCAAGAGGGGCAGATCCGCGCCACGCAGGACACATTCTTCCTGTTGCAGACGCTGGATCGCTACTGGTCCGGGCTGCGGCTGCGTCGGCTGCGGGCGGTGAATGTCATGCTGGGCGGGCTGATTGCCGAGGGGCAGGTGACGGACGATCTGTTCGAAAGCCCCGGACCGGCGGCCGAAGCGGGCCGGGCCGGGCTATGCCGGGCAATCGACGCGCTGAACCAGCGGTTCGGTCAGGACACGGTGCATTTCGGTTCGCTGCCCCCGCATCGGGTGCCCTATACGGGCGCCAAGATTGCCTTCGGGCGCATCCCCGTGGCCGAGGATTTTCTGGAATAGCGCCGTCAGCGTCCGGCGGGGTTCTTCTCCAGCGCCTCGGATCGGGCGATGGGCATCTTGTCGATCGAGTTGATGATCTCGCGCCCGTCCCAGGGCAGGGGCTTGCGGATCGAGGGCTTCCAGTCCTTGTCCATCAGCACCAGCGAAAAGCCCCGCGGCCGCAGCTTGCGGCGCAGATCCGAGGGATTGGCCGGATCGGTGTCGATGATCAGGATGACATCGCGCGCCTGAAAATCGGCGCCGTAGCGGGCCAGCATCTCCATCTGGCGAACGAAGGTCGGGTCGGCCGGACTGTCGGCGAAGATGATGACCGGGCGGCGGACATACAAGAGATCGGCCTCCACCACCTGATCGGCGGGGACGGGGGCAATTTCCGGGGCCGCAGCCTCGGCGTGAACGGAAAGCGGCGCAAGGGCCGCAAGAAACAGGACGGAACGGCGGTTAAGGCGCATCATGCCCTTGGATATAGGGCAGCTCGCCGAAAACCCCAAGCGCCGAGGCGGAGCCCGGGTGCAGAGCAGGAGCGGAGAGACCAATGGCGGATGTGAAGGTTTGGGAGGCGCTGGCCTCGAAGGAACTCAAGGGTGCCGATCCGGCCACCTTGAACTGGCAGACGCTGGAGGGCATCACCGTCAAGCCGCTTTATACCGCGGCCGATGTGCAGGGTCTGCCGCAGATGGGCGAACTGCCGGGCATCGCGCCCTTCACCCGTGGCGTGCGCGCCACCATGTATGCCGGCCGGCCCTGGACCATTCGTCAATACGCCGGCTTCTCGACCGCCGAGGAATCAAACGCCTTCTACCGCAAGGCGCTGGCCGCCGGGCAGCAGGGCGTGTCGGTCGCCTTCGACCTGGCCACCCACCGCGGCTATGACAGCGACCACCCCCGCGTGGTGGGCGATGTGGGCAAGGCCGGCGTCGCCATCGACAGTGTCGAGGACATGAAGATCCTGTTCGACGGCATCCCGCTGGAAAAGGTCAGCGTCTCGATGACGATGAATGGCGCGGTGATCCCGATCCTCGCCAATTTCATCGTGACCGGCGAAGAGCAGGGCGTGGACCGCAGCCTGCTGTCCGGCACCATCCAGAACGACATTCTCAAGGAGTTCATGGTCCGCAACACCTATGTCTATCCGCCCGAACCTTCGATGCGGATCATCGCGGACATCATCGAATACACCAGCGCCGAGATGCCGAAGTTCAACTCGATCTCGATCTCGGGCTATCACATGCAGGAAGCCGGGGCGAACCTGGTGCAGGAACTGGCCTATACCCTGGCCGACGGGCGCGAATATGTGCGCGCGGCCATTGCGCGCGGCATGAATGTCGATGATTTCGCCGGGCGCCTGTCGTTCTTCTTCGCCATCGGCATGAACTTCTTCATGGAGGCGGCCAAGCTGCGGGCGGCGCGTCTGCTGTGGCACCGCATCATGTCGGAGTTCGAACCGAAGAAGACCGGCAGCCTGATGCTGCGCACCCATTGCCAGACCAGCGGCGTGTCGCTGCAAGAGGCGGACCCCTACAACAACGTCATCCGCACCGCCTATGAGGCGATGGCGGCGGCGCTGGGGGGCACGCAAAGCCTGCACACCAACGCGCTGGACGAGGCGATTGCCCTGCCGACCGAATTCAGCGCCCGGATCGCGCGGAACACCCAGCTTATCCTGCAGGAAGAAACCGGGATCACCCATGTCGTCGATCCTCTGGCGGGCAGCTACTATGTGGAAAGCCTGACCCATCAGCTTGCCGAAGAGGCGTGGAAGCTGATCGAAGAGGTCGAGGCCATGGGCGGCATGACCAAGGCCGTGGCCAGCGGGATGCCCAAGCTGCGGATCGAGGAAACCGCCGCCCGCCGGCAGGCGCTGATCGACCGCGGCGAAGAGGTGATCGTTGGCGTCAACAAGTACCGCAAGGCCAAGGAAGACCCGATCGACATTCTCGACATCGACAATGTGATGGTCCGCGACGCGCAGATCGCCCGGCTGAAGGCGACCCGCGCCGCACGGGACGACGCGGCCTGCACGGCGGCACTGGCGGAACTGACCCGCCGCGCGGCCGAGGGCGGCAATCTGCTGGAGGCGGCGGTTCAGGCCGCCCGGGCACGGGCAACGGTCGGGGAGATCAGCGACGCGATGGAAAAGGTGTTCGGGCGGCATCGGGCCGAGGTGAAGACGCTGGCCGGGGTCTATGGCGCCGCCTATGAGGGCGACCAGGGTTTCGCCCGGATTCAGCAGGATGTGGAAGCCTTCGCCGAGGAAGAGGGCCGGCGGCCGCGGATGCTGGTGGTCAAGATGGGCCAGGACGGCCACGACCGCGGCGCCAAGGTGATCGCCACCGCCTTTGCCGACATCGGCTTTGACGTGGACGTGGGCACCCTGTTCCAGACCCCGGAAGAGGCCGCGCAGGACGCGGTGGACAACGACGTTCATGTCGTCGGCATCTCGTCGCTGGCCGCGGGGCACAAGACGCTGGCGCCCAAGCTGATCGAGGCGCTGAAGGCCAAGGGGGCAGGGGACATTCTGGTGATCTGCGGCGGGGTGATCCCGCAGCAGGACTATGATTTCCTCAAGAAGGCCGGGGTGAAGGCGATCTTCGGCCCGGGCACCAACATCCCGGCCGCCGCCAAGGACATCCTCGACCTGATCCGCGCCGCCCGGAGCTGATCCCTTCGCGCGGCCGAAGATCCTGACCGGCAACCGGCACCGGATCACCCTGGGGGTCCGGTGCCGGGCCGGGCCTGCCCACGGGGCATGGCCCAGCCGATAGCGATCAGCGAAAGCGGGCGATTGTCGCGCGGGAACGGCGGAAAAACAAATGGCGCCCGTCTGCGGGCGCCATTTTTCGTTTCCAGCCCCTTGGGGCGGTTTACTGGTCCAGGAAGCTGCGCAGTTTGCGGCTCCGGCTCGGGTGCTTCAGCTTGCGCAGCGCCTTGGCCTCGATCTGGCGGATACGTTCGCGGGTCACGCTGAACTGCTGGCCCACCTCTTCCAGCGTGTGGTCGGTGTTCATGCCGATGCCGAAGCGCATCCGCAGAACCCGCTCCTCGCGCGGGGTCAGGCTGGCCAGAACGCGGGTCGTGGTTTCCTTCAGGTTTTCCTGAATGGCGGAATCCAGCGGCAGGATCGCGTTCTTGTCCTCGATGAAGTCGCCAAGCTGGCTGTCTTCCTCGTCCCCGATGGGCGTTTCAAGGCTGATCGGTTCCTTGGCGATCTTCATCACCTTGCGAACCTTCTCCAGCGGCATCTGCAGCTTTTCGGCCAGCTCTTCCGGCGTCGGTTCACGGCCGATTTCGTGCAGCATCTGCCGGCCGGTGCGGACCAGCTTGTTGATCGTCTCGATCATGTGGACCGGGATACGGATCGTGCGGGCCTGGTCCGCGATGGACCGGGTGATCGCCTGGCGGATCCACCAGGTCGCATAGGTGCTGAACTTGTAGCCCCGGCGGTATTCGAACTTGTCCACCGCCTTCATCAGGCCGATGTTGCCTTCCTGGATCAGGTCAAGGAATTGCAGCCCGCGGTTGGTGTATTTCTTGGCGATGCTGATCACCAGACGCAGGTTCGCCTCGACCATTTCCTTCTTGGCCTGACGGGCTTCCTTCTCGCCCTTCTGGACCTGGTTCACGATCCGGCGGAATTCGCTGATGTCCACGCCGACATACTGGCCCACCTGCGCCATCTCGGCGCGCAGGTCTTCCACCTTGTCGCGGCTTTTCTCCATCAGCGTCTGCCAGCCCCGGCCCGCCTTGGCGGCCATGCGGTCGCACCAGCTCGGGTCCAGCTCATAGCCCTGATATTCGGCAATGAACTCCTGCCGGTTGATCCGGGCCGCATCGGCCAGCTTCACCATGTTCGAGTTGATCGACATGATGCGCTTGTTGATGCCGTAAAGCTGGTCGATCAGCGCCTCGATCCGGCTGTTGTTCAGATGCAGCTCGTTCACGAAGACAACCAGTTCGGACCGCAGCTTCTGGTAGGCGGCTTCCTCGGCGGTCGAGAACCGCGAGGTTTGCGACAGTGCGGCGTTCATCCGGCTGTCCTGCATTTCCGACAGCTTGGCGTAATCGCGGGCGATCAGGTCGAGTGTTTCCAGAACCTTGGGCTTCAGTGCGGCTTCCATCGCCGCCAGCGACAGGCTTGACCCCTCGTCGTCATCGTCTTCCGGGTCTTCGCGCATGATCGGGTTGCCGTCGGCATCCAGCTCCGGCTCGGTGCTGGCCGCACGGCGGGGCGCGGCGACGCCGGCGGCGGCATCGCCAACCTCGATCTCGTCCAGCGGCGCGCCTTCCAGATCGTCATCGCCGTCAAGGCTGCGCCCGAAGGTCGCCTCAAGGTCGATCACGTCGCGCAGAAGGATGTCTTCGTTCAGCAGCTCGTCCCGCCAGATGGTGATGGCGTGGAAGGTCAGCGGGCTTTCGCAAAGCCCCGCGATCATGGTGTTGCGGCCGGCCTCGATCCGCTTGGCGATGGCGATTTCGCCTTCGCGGCTCAGCAGTTCGACCGAGCCCATCTCGCGCAGATACATGCGCACCGGGTCATCGGTGCGGTCCAGCGTTTCCGACGCGGCCCCGGCCAGCGCCACTTCGCGCGAGGTCGAGGTTTCGACCAGATCGCCACCCGCCGCCGGTTCGACCGGATCGTCGGATTCCTCTTCCTCGATGACGTTGATGCCCATCTCGGACAGCATCGACATCAGGTCTTCGATCTGCTCGGACGAAACCGTGTCAGGCGGCATCACCTGATTCAACTGGTCGTAGGTGATGTAGCCTCGTTCACGCGCATCCGCGATCATCTTCTTGACGGCAGCCTGGCTCATGTCGAGCGAGGCATCGGCGTCGTCGGTTTCGGGCTTCGCGTCGTCGGTGTCCTTGAGGGCCATGCGTGCTCCTTGAAGGCGGCGAATCGGGTAAGGGCCTTTTCGAATCAATACCGCGAATCACGGCAGGGTGAAGGCCGATTCGGTTTAACTGCGGCTGCGACCGCCGCGGGTGAAGTCGATTTGGTCATGCAGGCGGCGTGCCCGGTCCAATTCCTCTCGGTCCAGTTCCACGCCATTCGGCGCAATCACGGCCTCTCCCTTCTGTTCTTTCGGGGCGCCACGGGCGGCGCTTTGCCGGGCGGCGGTGGCCCGCGACAGGCGGAAGGTGGTGCCTTCGTCGGCCAGGCCGTCCATATCTTCCTCGGCCTCGATCAGCTCGGCGCGATGGGCGCGGTTGGCTTCCAGCGCGGCCAGGTCCACCTCGACACAGGCGGCGGCAAATTCCTCATCGGCACGCGGCAGCATGGGCGGGGCAATGCGCACATGGGGATGCGCCAGCAGCCGGTCAAGGGCTTGCGGGCTGTCGGTCTCGATCCGGGCGCGACATTCGCTGTCCTGCGCATGGGTCAGCAGCAGGTTGCGCAACCGGGTGTGGTCCTCGGAACTGAGGTCCAGCCGTTCCAGCGAGGTCTCGAACCGCGGCACCAGCGCGGGGAAGCGGATCAGCGCGGCCAGGATCACCGCCTCGCGCAGGGTGTCTTCCGGCATGTGCCCGGCCGCCAGCAGCGAGGCGCGGGTGGTGGCCAGCGGCGGGGCGGGTGGCGGCACGAAGCGGCCCTTGCGGAAGCCCGGTCCGCCGGATTGGCCGCCGAACGGGGCGCGCGGCTGTGTGGCGGGGCGGCGGTTGGTGCCGAACAGATCCCAGCGAAGCTGCTTGATCTCTTCGCCGTAATGGGCGCGGATCGACGGGTCGGCGATGCGCTTCAGCGCGGCGCGCAGGGTCTTGTCCAGCGCGGCCTTGCGTTCTGGGCTGTCGAAGACGCGGCCTTCTGTCTCGCGCTGCCACAACAGGCGGACCATCGGCTGCGCCTCGTCCAGCACCTTCTGCATGGCCGGTGCGCCCTCGGCCTTGATCAGGTCGTCGGGGTCCATGCCGCCGGGCAGCAGGGCAAAGCGCAGGCCCTTGCCCGCCTCCAGCAGCGGCAGCGCCAGATCCACCACCCGCAGGCCGGCGCGCAGACCGGCAGCGTCGCCGTCCAGCGCGATGACAGGTTCGTCAGAGACGCGCCACATCAGGCGCAACTGGTCTTCGGTGACGGCGGTGCCAAGCGGCGCCACGGCGGCGGTGAACCCGGCCTCGACCAGCGCGATCACGTCCATATAGCCTTCGGCCACCACCAGCGGCTTGCCCTTGCCGGCCGCTTCGCGCGCCGGGCCGATGTTGAACAGGTTGCGGCCCTTGTCGAACAGCTCGGTCTCGGGGCCGTTCAGGTATTTCGCCCGTGCGTTCGGATCAAGCGACCGCCCGCCCAGGCTGATGGCACGGCCGCGCGCATCGCGGATGGGAAAGATGATCCGGCCGCGGAAGCGGTCATAAAGCGCACCGTCATCGGCCCGCGCCACCAGCCCGCTGTCCACCATCAGGTCGGGCGCAATGCCCTTGGCGGCCAGCATGTCCTTCAGCGCGTGGCGGCTGTCGGGGGCCCAGCCGATTTCCCAGCGGTCCTGCGCGGCGTCCGACAGGCGGCGGCGGGTCAGATAGGCCCGCGCCTCGGCCGCGGCGGCGGTTTTCAGTTGCAGGCGGAACCATTTGACCGCCTCTTCCATCACCCGCGCCAGATCGCTGCGCCGGTCGGCCTTCTCGGCCGCGCGCGGATCGCGCTCGGGCATCGGCATCCCGGCTTCGGCGGCCAGAACGGCAACCGCTTCGATGAAAGGCAGGTTTTCGGTTTCCTTCACGAAGGTCAGCGCATCGCCCTTCGCGTGGCAGCCGAAGCAATAGTAAAACCCCTTGCGGTCATCGACGTGGAAACTGGCCGACTTTTCCTGATGGAACGGGCAGGGCGCCCACCAGTCGCCCTTTGCCATGTTCGACTTGCGCATGTCCCAGGTGACCTTCCGCCCGACAACGGCGGAAAGCGAGACGCGGGTGCGCAGTTCATCCAGGAATCCGGGTGGCAGGAACATGACACAGATATGGGGCCTTGGGGGGCCAGAGTCGAGCCGACGGTCGAGCCGGCGGTCAGGCCGGGGGCGCTTCGCCCCCCGGACCCCCCGAGGATATTTGAGGACAGAAAATGGCCTGGCCCAGATCATTTTCTGTCCAGAAATATCCACGGGGGTGCGGGGGTGTGAAACCCCCGCGTGCAACGTCAGAAGCCGATCCGGTCGCGCGCCGAATACCAGCTCATCGCCAGCACCAGAAGCGGCCAGCGCAGCGCCGCGCCGCCGGGGAAGCGGGGTTGCGGCAGGCTGGCCATCAGGTCGAACCCGGCCGACTGGCTGGACACCGCCTCGGCCAGCAGCTTGCCCGCCAGCGTGGCCAGCGCCACGCCATGCCCCGAATAGCCCGAGGCCGACAGCACGTTCGGCCGCACACGGGTGAAGCAGGGCATCCGGTTCAGGGTAATGGCCAGCGTGCCGCCCCAGGCGTGGTCGATCTTCACGCCCTTGAGCTGCGGATAGACCTCAAGCATCGGCCTGGTCACTGTCTTCACCAGATCGGGGAAACGGTAGCCATAGCTTTCGCCGCCGCCGAACAGCAGGCGGTTGTCTTCCGACAGGCGCCAGTAGTTCACCACGAATTTGGTGTCGCAGGCGGCGACGGGTTCCGACAGGATGTCTTTCGCCCGCGCGCCCAGGGGTTCGGTCGCCACCATGAAGTTGTTGATCGGCATGACGCGGGCGGCAACCCTGGGTTCCAGCCCGCCCAGATAGCCGTTGGCGGCCAGGATCACATGGTCGCAGGTGACGCGGCCGCTGGCGGTGGTCACCACGGGCTTCGCGCCATGGTCGATCTTCACCACTTCGCTGCGCTCATGCAGCCGCGCGCCGGCCTTGGCCGCCGCCGCCGCCAGCCCCAGCGCAAAGTTCAGCGGATGCAGATGGCCCGCGCCTCGGTCCACCTCGCCGCCCTTGTAGACGGGCGAGCCGACGATGGCGTGGATGCCCTCGCGGTCCAGCGGTTCCAACTGGTCATAGCCATAGTCGCGGTGCAGCTTTTCCCCGTAAAGGTGCAGCTCGCGCACCTCGGTATCGGTCCAGCAGGCGTGAACGATGCCGGGGTAAAAGGTCACCGGCATGGCGTGGCGGGCGATCAGGTCGCGGACGATCTGCTTGGCGTCCTCGGCCAGGTGCCAGAAGCGGCGGGCGTTTTCGCGCCCCGCCACCTTTTCCAGCCAGACCTGATCCTGCCGCTGGCCGCTGCCCACCTGGCCGCCATTGCGCCCCGAGGCACCGAAGCCCACGCGATGCGCCTCCAGCAGCACGACCGACAGGCCGCGTTCGGCCAGATGCAGCGCGGCGGACAGGCCGGTATAGCCGCCGCCGACAATGCAGACATCGGCCGTGGTGTCGCCCGCCAGCGCCGGGAAGGGCGCCAGCGGCGTTGCGGTCGCGGCATAGTAGCTGGCCGGGTATTCGCCCGGCCGGTCATTGGCGTGCAGAAGATTTGCCGCCATCACACGTTCAGGAGCAGATGCTCGCGCTCCCACGGGCTGATGACTTGCAGGAACTCCTTGTATTCGTTCCGCTTCACGCTGTCATAAACCTTGATGAAGTCAGGCCCCATCACCTCTTTCAGCGCTTCGTCCTCATCCAGAAGGTCCAGCGCGTCGCCCAGGTTCACCGGGATGTCCTCATTGTCGATATAGGCCGATCCGGTGAATTCGGGGCGCGCGGGCTTCTTTTCCATCAGGCCCAGATAGCCGCAGGCCAGCGTGGCCGCGATGCCCAGATAGGGGTTGCAGTCCATGCCCGGCAGCCGGTTTTCGATCCGCCGCGCCGAGGCGCTGGAGATCGGCACCCGCAGGCCCGTGGTGCGGTTGTCACGGCCCCATTCCAGATTGATCGGCGCGGCGAAATCGGGAACGTAGCGGCGGTAGCTGTTCACATAGGGGGCCATCAGCGCGATGGCGGCCGACATGTGATGCTGCATCCCGGCGATGAAATGGTTGAAGGCTTCCGTCTCCACCCCCTTGGGGCCGGCAAAGATGTTCTTGCCGGTCTTGGTATCCACCACCGACGTGTGGATGTGCATGGCCGAACCCGGCTCGCCCGCAATCGGCTTGGCCATGAAGGTGGCGAAACAGTCATGCCGCAGGGCGGCTTCGCGGATCATGCGCTTGAAGAAGAACACGTCGTCCGCCAGGCGCACCGGGTCGCCATGGGCAAGGTTCAGCTCGATCTGGCCCGCGCCGCCTTCCTGAAGGATGCCGTCGATTTCCAGCCCCTGCGCTTCGGCGAAATCATAGATGTCGTCGATCACCTTGCCGTATTCATCGACAGCCGACAGCGAATAGGCCTGCTTGCCCGCCGCGCGGCGGCCCGATCGGCCCATCGGGGGAATGACCGGCTGGTTCGGGTCAATGTTGCGGGCGGTCAGGAAGAATTCCATCTCGGGCGCGACCACCGGCTTCCAGCCTTGCGCGGCGTAAAGGCTGACGATCCGGCGCAGCACGTTGCGCGGGCTGTAGGCCACCAGATTTCCCTGCTGGTCCTTGGCGTCATGGATCACCTGCAGCGTCACATCCGCCGTCCAGGGCGCGGCGGTGGCGGTGGACCAGTCGGGTTCCAGGATCATGTCGGGTTCGGTGAAGGCGTCGAAGGGGCTGTCGGCCCATTCGCCGGTGATCGTTTGCAGGAAGATCGAGTTCGGCAGGAAGTAGTTGGTCTGCTTGGCGAATTTCGCGGCGGGCATCGCCTTGCCGCGCGCCACGCCGGCGATGTCGCCGATGACGCACTCCACTTCATCCACCCGGCGGTTGCCGATGTAGTCGCGCGCTGCCTCGGGCAGTTGGTCGGTCCATTTGGACATGGGTCACACTGTGATTGGGGGGTGGCCCCCGCGCCCGGTGATCAGGCGCGGAGCTTCTCGGCCCCAGAGGAACGGGTATTCTGGTGGTTCAGGAAAAAGGCGGCGATGCGGCCGGCCATGGTCTGATCGTCCAGCGGATCGGCAAGCCGCGCCCGCGCCTGCGCCATCAGCTCATCCGGCACCAGACCGGGGCCGCGCGTGCGCATCAGGCCATCCACGAATTCCGGCCGGAATTCGGGGTGGGCCTGCACCGTGAACATGCGGTCGTCGTACAGAAGGGCCGCGTTGGTGCAGAATTCGTTGGTGGCCACCACCTCGGCCACGGCAGGCTTTTCGGTGACCTGATCGCGGTGCCAGGCGTTCAGGGTGATCTTTTCGCCGTTGAAATCATAGTCGGTCGGGCCGACCGACCAGCCACCGGCGTAGCGTTCCACCTTGCCGCCCATGGCCTGGGCGATGATCTGGTGGCCAAAGCAGATGCCCACCACCGGAACCTGCGCGGCATAGGCCTGGCGGATGAACGCTTCCAGCGGCTTGATGAAGGGGTGGTCCTCATAGGCGCCATGGCGCGAGCCGGTGATCAGCCAGCCCTCGCAGTCATGCACGTCCTTGGGAAATTCCATCGCCTCGACATGGAAGCGGCGGAAGGTCAGGCCGCGGTCTGCCAGCAGCCGTTCGAAGAAATCGGGATAATCCCCCATATCGGCCCGAAGGGCGTCGGGGGAAGCTCCGGTCTGGAGGATGCCGATCTGCATGGCGGTGTCCTTGGCGGTTTCCAACAGGGTTGTCGCGGCAGGCGCGTGTGGTCAAGTGGCTTGCACCGGCAGCCCGGACGGACGTGGCGTTTCCTGCCGGGGCAGGGGCGCCGTGCCGTCCGGGCCGGGGATCAGACGGTGTCGAGGTAAAGCTCGATCCGTTCCTCGGGCGACAGTTCGTTGATGTAATGCAGTTCCTGCCGCTTGGTCTGCACGAAGTTGTGGATCAGCTCCTTGGGCAGGAAGCGATAGACGGTGTCCGAATGTTCGAAGGCGTCAATCGCGGCATCCCAGGTTGCCGGAATCTGCGGCAGGTCCATGGCATAGGCGTTGCCGGCCACGGCGGGCGGCGGCTCCTTGCCGTCTTCCAGGCCCGAAAGGGCGGCGCCCAGAATGGCGGTCAGCATCAGATAGGGGTTCACGTCGCCCCCCGCCACGCGATGTTCGATCCGGCGCGCGGCCGGGTTGCCGGCGGGGATGCGGATCGCGGCGGTGCGGTTCTCATAGCCCCAGCTTATGGCGGTCGGCGCGTGCTTGTCGGGCACCAGCCGGTCATAGCTGTTCATATGCGGCGCGAAGAGCAGCGTCGAATCGTGCATCGCCTCAAGACAGCCGGCGACCGCGTGGCGCAGTTGCGCCGTGCCCTTGGGGCCGCCGCTGTCAAAGATGTTCTCGCCCTTCTCGTCCACCACCGAGAAATGCGTGTGCAGCCCCGACCCGGAATATTCGGCATAGGGCTTGGCCATGAAGCTGGCGGCAAAGCCGTGCCGGCGGGCCAGACCCTTGACCAGCATCTTGAACAGCCAGGCATCGTCGGCGGCCCGCAGCGGATCGTCACAATGCATCAGGTTCACCTCGAACTGGCCAAGGCCGGTTTCCGAGGTGGTGGTGTCGGCGGGAATGTCCATCGCCTCGCAGGCGTCGTACAGGTCGGTAAAGAAGGTGTCGAAGGCGTCCAGCGCCCGGATCGACAGCGTTTCAGCCGCCTTGCGCCGCTTGCCGGACCGCGGGCTGGCGGGCACCTGCATCGTCTTGCCGGAATCGTCGATCAGGAAGAACTCCAGCTCCATCGCCACCACCGGCGTCAGGCCGCGCGCCTTGTAGCGCTGCACCACCGCGTTCAGCGCGTGGCGCGGGTCGCCGTCATAGGGTTGCCCGTTTTCGCGGAACATCCAGATCGGCAGCAGGGCGCTGGGCGCCTCAAGCCAGGGCATCGGCATGAAGCCGCGTTCGGTGGGTTTCAGCACACCGTCCTGATCGCCCTGGTCGAAAACCAGCGGGCTGTCGTCGATGTCTTCGCCCCAGATGTCGAGGTTGAGGATCGAGAAGGGGAAACGGGTTCCGTCCTTGACGACCTTGTCGGCAAATCGTGCCGGGATGCGTTTGCCGCGGGCCTGACCGTTCAGGTCGGCAGCAGCCACGCGGATGGTCCGCACATGCGGGTTCTTTCTCAGCCAGTCCTTCATCATGTTCAACACAAGAGAGCACGGCCCCCCGCGCTCGGGGTCTGCCGGTGCAAAACACGCAACTGACCCACCTGATGCGCAAGGATCTGGACCATGCCCTTGGTCCTTCCCTTGTTCGATCGCCTTTCCCGCCGGCGCCTTCTTTTCGGCTTTGGCCGGGGGTCCGGGCGGGTGCCCGGAAAATTTGATCAAATAAAGGCTACTACCGGATCAGGGAAGGACGCAAGCGGATTCTGGCTTTCATGTTGGAGGGAAGATGCCGGTTCAGATAGCGGTTGACCCGGCCGAACCCCCAGATCAGCGCCAGGGTGATCAGGATGAAGTAGAACCCGACGATGGGGTAGGGGATGAACGGGTTGAACGTCTTGTCGGCGAAGTAGTTGGCGTAATACAGCGCATCGCCGCGCTGCTGGAACGCCGGAAAGCCGCTGAAGAACACCAGCGTCGTGGCATGGAACAGGAAGATCGCCTCGTTCGTATAGGCGGGCCAGCCCAGCCGCAGCATGGTGGGCCATTCGATCCGGCTGAACTTCTTCCACCCGCTGATGCCATAGGCCTCGGCGGCTTCAAGGTCGCCCTTCGGAATGGATTGCAGCGCGCCATGGAAGATTTCGGCCGAATAGGCGGCGGTGTTCAGGAACAGCACGAACAGCGCCCCCGCCCAAGCCTTGGTCGTCCAGGCGGTCTGGATGGTGATGCCGAAGATGTCGATCCCGGCCTTGGGCAGCAGAACCAGCGTTTCATAAGCCAGGAAGAACTGGATGAAGAGCGGCGAGCCGCGGAAGACGAAGATGAACCATTCGGCGGGCTTGCGGACCCACCGGCTGCGGCTGGCCTTGGCCAGCGCCAGCGCATTGGCCAGGAAAAAGCCGAAGGCCAGCGCCAGGGTGCCGAAGTAGATATTCCAGATCAGCCCCGATCCGATCAGGGTGAAATGCTGGCACAGGTCATAGCCTTCGCGCGGCAACAGCCGTTCGCCATAGCCCAGCGAACGCAGGGAATAGGCCTGGAAGGTTTCCCAGCAGGTCATGTGGCAGCCCCTCCCTTGCGCATATCCTCGCCGGCGCGGGTGGCCTGGCCGCGTGACAGGCGCCGGGTCAGCCGCGCCAGCAGGATTTCGGACACCCGGGTCGAGACCAGGTAAAACACCAGAAGGGCAAGGAAGTAGAACAGCCGCCAGTCGCCATGCGGATAGGGGTTGTTGCCGCTGGTCTTGGCGCTGCCCAGTTCCCGCGCCCAGTAGACCGCATCCTTGATGCCCAGCAGGAACAGAAGTGGCGTCGCCTTGATCAGGATCAGCCACAGGTTCGACAGGCCGGGCAGCGCATAGATCCACATCTGCGGCACCAGCACACGGCGGAACACCTGGCGGTGCGACATGCCATAGGCCTCGGCGGTTTCAAGCTGTGCCCGCGGCACGGCGGTCATCGCGCCATACAGCACATTGGCGGCAAAGGCGCCGAAGACGATGGCGAAGGTGGTGACGGCCAGCGTGAAGGAATAGGCGCTGACCATGAAGGGAGAAGCGTCATTCGCCGGCACCTTGGCGGCCGGACAGACGCGGAATTCGCCGTTGTTCCAGACGGGTTGCGACAGGTCTTCACAGACGAACAGATGCCGGAACCATTCGATCCCCTGGTCGAGGGCGATCACGAAGAACAGGAAGAACACGATGTCGGGTATGCCCCGCACGGCGGCAATATAGGCGCGGCCCAGCCAGGAAACCGGCAGCACATGCGACCGCGCGGCCGAGGCGCCGGCAAAGCCGAAGGCCAGCGCCAGCGGTGCGGTCACCGCAAGCAGCGTCAGGACGGTCAGGAAGGACCAGTAAAAGCTGAAATGCGTTGCCGTCGTCAGATAGCAACTCAGCCATTGCAGGCCTTCAAGCGATCGGGGGTCTGAGCAATACTCGAACATCTTGGGAATAAGGGGGTGGAGGCGGCCCGAAGGCCGCCCCCGTGCTCCCTCAGAACTTTTCGGATTCGGGGCCGAAGTACTTTTCGATCAGCGCGTTCAGGCTGCCGTCCGCCTTCATCGCCTGGATCGCGCCGTCGAACTTGGCCTTCAGCTCGGTGTCCGACTGGCGCAGGCCAATGCCGATGCCGCCGCCCAGGGCCACGTCCTTGTCCAGCATGACCAGAGCGCCGCCCGAATCGCCGGCGATCGGAACCAGATAGTCCTTGTCGGCAAAGACGGCATCGGCTTCACCGTTCTTCACGGCGGCCACGGTTTCATCCGGCGTGGCGAATTCCAGCAGCGTGTTGCCGGCCTGTTCGGCGATGTAACCCGCCTGGATCGTGCCGGTCTGCGCCGAGATCACCGCGCCTTCGCCGGTGTTGGCATCGGCCGAAGCCGCCATGTAGGACGATTTCGACGGCGGGGTGTAGTTGTCCGAGAAGGTGATGACCTTCTTGCGCTCATCGGTGATCGACATGCCGGCCATGATGGCGTCGTAGTTGCCCGACTGCAGGTTCGGGATGATCGAATCCCAGTCGTTCTGCACGAATTCGCAGGTCAGGTTGGCGCGCTTGCACAGCTCGCCGCCCAGTTCGATTTCAAAGCCCACCAGCTTGCCGGTGGCCTGGTCGATGTAGTTGTAGGGCTCATAGGCGCCCTCGGTGCCGATCTTGATGGCGTCCTGCGCCGAGGCCACGCCGGCGATTGCGGCGAAGGCGGTTGCGAGAAGCAGTTTTTTCATTGGGGTCTCCCTGGGTTGGCTTCTGTCGGTCATTGTGCCGCCGGTTCGGGTTCAGAACCAGCGGGATTCAAGGGCATCAAGCGCGCCGTCCTTGCGCATGGCCTCAAGGGTGGCATTCAGGTCGTTCAAAAGGGCGGTGTTGCCGCGGCAGACGGCCATGCCGACCCCTTCATCGGGGATCTCGACCGACAGCAGGAACTCCAGCCCCTTGCCATAGATCAGCTCGTCCAGCTCGGGTCGCCCCTGATAGGGCCCCAGCGCCATGTCTGCCTGCCCCCCGGCCACGGCCTTCAGCGCGTCAAACTCGGTCGGATAGCCGTGATAGCTCAGCCCTTCGGCCTGAAGATAGGATTCGTGGATCGTCCCCGCCTCGACCGAGATGAGGGCCTTGTCCGGCTGGGGCGCTTCGGGGGGGCCGACAAACCAGTCCAGCCCGCCGCCGGGCGCATAGGATGTGGTGAAATCCACCAGCCGGCGCCGTTCCGGGGTGATGGCCATGCCGCCCAGAACCACATCGAACCGCCCCTCGATCACGCCGGGAATCAGCTCTTCGAAGGTGACGGTCTGCCAGTCGCACTGCCGCGCCAGCCGCGCGCAGATTTCCTGCATCAGCTCATAGTCATGCCCGGTCAGCGACCCGTCGGCCGCAAGCTCGACATAGGGCGGGAAACTGGCTTCGGCGCCGATGGCAAGGCTGCGGTCATCGCCGGCTGAAGCCAGCGTCAGAACCGCGCCAAGAGCCGAGATCGTGCCGATGCAGGCCATCCGCGGATGCCCCTCAGGCAGCCGTGGCCGACAGGAAGCCGCGCAGGCGTTCCGTCTGCGGGTTGCCGAACAGGCGGTCGGGCGGGCCTTGTTCCTCGATCCTGCCCATATGCAGGAAGATGACGTGATCGGAACAGTCCGCCGCCAGCCTCATGTCATGGGTCACCAGGATCATCGTGCGCCCTTCATCCGCCAGGGCCTTGATGACCTTGACGACTTCCTGCTCCAGCTCGGGGTCCAGCGCGCTGGTCGGTTCATCGAACAGCAGGGCGCGGGGTTCCATGCACAGCGCGCGGGCAATCGCAGCGCGCTGCTGCTGGCCGCCCGAAAGCTGCGCCGGCCAGGCCTCGGCCTTGTCGGCGATTCCCACCTTGGCCAGGTAATACCGCGCCTTTTCCTCAACCTCCTTCGGATCGCGTTTCAGCACCGTCACCGGCGCCTCCATCACGTTCTGCAAAATGGTCATGTGGGACCACAGGTTGAACTGCTGGAACACCATCGACAGGTTGGTGCGGATGCGCGTGACCTGCGCCCGGTCTGCCGGGTGGCGGTGCAGCCCGTGCCCCTTCCAGTGGACGGCTTCGCCCTCGAACCGGATCTCGCCCTGCTGGCTGTCTTCCAGCAGGTTGCAGCAGCGCAACAGCGTGGATTTGCCGGACCCGGACGAGCCGATCAGCGAGATGACATGGCCGCGCGGGGCGGTCAGGTCGACGCCTTTCAGCACCTCAAGGTTGCCATAGCTTTTGTGAAGGTCGTGAATTTCGATAACGGGGGTGTCGGCCATGTGTCCCCTTGGGCTTCCCTGATGCTGGCCGGCGCATCTGACGACGCCGGTCCGTTCATTTCGGTCAATAGGGCAAATGTTTCGGGCCAATGCAACGACGATTGCGCCGGTTGGCGCGGCACCTGCCCGGAATTTGATCAGATTCCGGGCTGAAAATGGGCAGGCGGGGGTGGGTTGGGCACCGCAAGATAGGCCTCTGCGGGAATCGCCACCAGACCTTGCAGGTGCAGCGTGTTCCGGTCTGCGGGCGACAGTCCGGCAATGGCGGCCTGCAACACCGCGAACACGGTGTCCCGGTCAGCCCCCGCCGCGGCGATATAGGGCAGCGTCGGCGTGGGGGCGGTTTCCGCCACCCCCCGCAGCGCGGCCGCTGCCGGATCGCCATCAGCCTGCATCATGGCCCAGGTCACGGCATCCAGCGCCGCAAGGTCGGCCCGCCCCTCGGCCACCGCGCGGGCCGAAAGCCGGTGTCCGCCGCTGCGCAGGGCGGGGCGCGGCTGAAGTCCCATCCCCAGCAGATGGTTCACCGGCGCCGCCCAGCCTGATTGCGACAGGTCTTCGTTGAAGGCAAAGCGGGCTTCGGCCAGGTCGGCCAGTGACCGCAGGTCATCCGCGCGGGCCACAAAGACCGAACGGTAATGTCCGGGCGGGCAGCCGGGCAGGCCGGGGTCGGGCGTGCCGAT
The DNA here is from genome assembly GCF_003034965.1 of Fuscovulum blasticum DSM 2131. Classification (GTDB taxonomy): domain Bacteria; phylum Pseudomonadota; class Alphaproteobacteria; order Rhodobacterales; family Rhodobacteraceae; genus Pseudogemmobacter; species Pseudogemmobacter blasticus. Next base: position 53,660 of record NZ_PZKE01000008.1, read on the forward strand.
CAGGCTGACCCGGTCGTGCAGCCGGGCGCGGAACGGGTAGCCGCAGGTCTGCGACAGCACCAGATCGGGGCTTTCCCAGGCCGGCCAATAGGCGCCTTCGCCACGGGTCAGCCCTTCGGGCGCGGGCAGGCCACGCGCGCGAATGCCATCGCGGATGGATGCCCAAAGCCGGTCATTCGCGGCCATGGCCGGGCCGGCATCATACATGCCCAGACTGGCGATCATTTGGCGATCATTCGGCACGTTCCGCCTTTTGCCGGGCCTGCGCATTCTGCACATCGGTCAGGCCCAGCAGATTCGACACCATCCGCATCAGCCGGTCTTCGTCGGCGTCGCGCAGGCCATCGGCAATGGCCACCGACCACAGCGCGCTGATCAGTTCGGTCCGGTCCTCCAGGGCTGTTGCCGCCTTCAGCGCGCGGGTGAACCGCACGGTGTCGGGCGCCTCGGCCTCCAGCGTTTCGGCGGCGGTGCGCAGCTTGGCGGCCTCGAACGGCCCCATGTGGTGACGTGCCATCAGGATGCGGTCGATCCGCTCCACCTCTTCGGCGGCGTAAAGGCCATCGGTGCGGGCAACCCGCACCAGCAATGCTGCCAGCGCAAGCCGGGCATCGGGTTCTGGCAGGCGGGCGGTGGCGGGGGCCGCAAGGCGGCGGAGCAAGGCTTCGAACATGGGGGCAGGATAGGGGCTTCGGATCGTCCGCGCCAGCGGCCGTTGCAGCCGATCACGGAAGGCGGAGCCGCCCCTCGCCGATTCGCACCGCCGTCCCGGCGATCCGCACCGCGACCAGCGCTCCGTCCGCCACCTCGGCCGTAAGGCGCAGGTCGGACGGGCGGCCCATCTCGACCCCCTGTTGCAGATGCAGGACCGTGGTCCCGTCAGCCAGGGCGCCATTGGCCAGAAGCTGCGCCGCAAGAATCGCCGTGGCCGATCCGGTGGCCGGGTCTTCGGGGATGCCCGCCGTGGGGCTGAACATGCGCGCGCGGTAGTCGCCTGCCGGCGTGTAAAGATAGGCGCTGTCCACACCGGCCGCCGCCATCAGCCGGCTCCACTGCGGTTCCATCGGGCGGGCTTTTGCCAGCATGTCCAGATCGCGGACCGGCACATACAGGAACCGCGGCCCACCCTGGAACAGGCCGGGCGCGTGGGGGCCCAGGTCGGCGGGCGTCAGGTCCAGCGCGGCGGCGATCAGCGCGCGGTCCGGCACCGCGCCGGCGGCAAAGGGCAGCACGGGCGCGGTGAACTCCGCCAGGATGCGCCCCGCTTGCCGGGTGACGGTCACCGGCACCAGCCCCGCCTCTTCCTCCAGCGTGATGGTGATGGAAAAATCCCCCTCCTGCGCCTGTTCGGCCAGCAGGATGGCGCAGCCGATGGTCGGATGCCCGGCGAAGGCAATTTCCGCCGTGGGAAAGAAGATGCTGACCCGCGCCGTATGGGCCGGGTTGGCAGGGGGCTGGACGAAGATCGTCTCGCTCAGGTTGAACTCGCGCGCGATGGTCTGCATCTGCGCCGGGCTCAGGCCCCCCGCCTCCAGCACCACGGCCAGCGGGTTGCCGGCGAAGGGGCGGTCGGTGAAGACATCCAGCGTGTGAAACGGGATCATCGCAGCCTCTTGAACAGGGCGGTCAGTCGGGCGGCCTCATCCGCCAGACCGAAGGGCGGGTTCACGAAGAACATCCCCGATCCTTCCATCCGGTGGCCTTCGCGGGCCGGGGGGAAGCGGACCTCATGCGTCAGATGGTCGGGGTGCTGCTCTTGCAGCGCCTTCACCATGGGCCGGTGCGGGCCGCCGGTCAGGATGGGATACCACAGGATCAGGATGCCGACGTTCCACTTTCGGGCGATCTGGGCAAAGATGCGGGGGATGCGGTCGTAATCCTCCTTCACCTCATAGGACGGATCGCACAGCAGCAGCCCCCGGCGCGGGGTCGGGGGCGTCAGCGCCAGCGCCAGGTCGAATCCGTCACGCTTGTAGACATTTGCCCCCCATTCCTCCATGCCGCCCGCCAGCGCGGCATGTTCCTGCGGATGCAGTTCGGCCAGATGCAGGCTGTCGTTTTCCCGCAGCCCCAGCGCCGCGATCAGGGGCGAACCGGGATAGGCGTCACCGCCATACATCGTCTGCGTTTCGTGCAGGCGTTCGGCATAGGGGTGGCCGTCGGGAAACCAGTCGGCATGGGCCAGGATGCCCTGCGCCGCCTCGCCCGTCTTCGCCGCTTCGGCCGAGGTCAGCCGATACAGCCCGCGCCCGGCGTGCGTCTCGATGTAACTGAGCGGCTTGTCCTTGCGGGTCAGGTAATCCAGCGTCCAGGCCAGCAGCGCGTGCTTCTGGACATCGGCCAGGTTCCCGGCGTGGAAGGCGTGTTGATAAGACAGCATGACAGCCGCCTAGCAGGCGCGGGGGGCGGGCGGCAAGCGCCAAAGGAAAAGGGCGGGAAACCCCGCCCTTTCCGTTCATTGCCAGAAGCGATGCAGATCAGAAGTTCAGAACCGTCTGGGTGATCGCGTTGTGGCTGGGGTTCAGGATCGCGTCGGCGGTGCTGTTCAGCGGTGCCTTCGTGGTCTTGGTGCCCAGCGGGATCGACAGGCCCAGGCGGACAGTGTCAACGTCGATGTCCGAGCCGCCCAGATCAGGCGTGGTCCGGGCCAGTTCCAGCGAAACCGACATCGGCATCCCCGCCATGGCGGTCAGGTCATAGGCGACGCCAAGGCCGATGGTGGTGACATCCAGATCCAGATCGTTCTGCGAGGTGCGCGACAGGCCCCCGAAGACGGTAAAGGTGTCGTTGATGTCATAGACGCCCGCCAGGCCGATGTAATCGACATCGAAGTCCTGGTTGATGGCGCCGATGTCAAAGGTCGTGCGGATCGCCGAACCGCCGACGGTCAACTGGCTGTTCGGGCTGTAGCTGGCCGACAGGCCGAAGCTGCGCACATCCAGATCGGCCGAGGCCAGCGCGGCGCCGATCAGGCCGCCGGTGTCGCTGACCGAGACGAAGGCGCCCAGCTTCAGCGCGCCGGTGGTGTAGCTGCCCTCGATCCCGTAGGTGTTCGAGCTGGCGATCGCCGACAGCGAGGTGCCGGAAACGTCAGCCCCGACTTCGCCATGTTCGTAGAAAACGCCGGCCGAGAAGGCATCAGAGATCGCATAGCTGACGTTCAGGCCGATCAGGTTGCCGTTCAGGTCCAGATCGGCATCGCTGACATCAAGGCTGAACGTGTTGAACCGGGCGCCGACCGTGACGCCGCTGCCAATGTTGTAGGCAAGGCGACCATCCAGCGACAGACCCGTCAGGTCCACGTCAACGTCCGAGATATTGGAGCGGGCCAGGCCGAAGGTCAGGCCGCCAGAGAAATCCTGGGCCATGGCCGCAGGAGCAAGAAACACGGAACCAAGCAACACTACCATGAAATTGCGAGTCATCGGGAAAATCCCTCCATATACAACAAAACCAGAAGTTACTCCCGCAGGGGGTGAGTCGGAAAGTCGGGAATGCCATCGCGGGGAATGCGCGCGCCTGTGTGCCGGGCGGGCAACAGAGGCCCATCTTTGGGTGAGTGTATTTACTGTTAATCAACCCTTGCGTGTCTTCGGGGCGCGTTGTCGACGGGGCCGCTGGCCCATGAGCGAAGGCCCCTGCGGTGGCCCTGGCAGCGCCGGTCAGGCCGACTGGCCCTGTGCCTGATCCCGCAGCCAGGCCGCATGACGTGTCTCGTATTCGGCCTTCAGGTGCCGGGACAGCGGCACCTGAGCGCCCGCCGCGTTTTCAACGGCATAGCGGCCCGGCCCGGTGCGCAGCACGGAGCCGGCTGCCGCAAAGGAAATCCAGTATGACCGATGAATCCTCATCCCCATGGTGTCGGGCAGGGCCGAGCAGATGACAGAGATCCGGTCCCGCACCAGAAAGCTGTCGTCCGTCGTGAAGACCCGCAGATAATGCTCCTGCGCTTCCAGCAAACGGATCTGGCTTGCGTCGAAAAAACGCCCGCCAATCTCGACCGGCGCCCCGCCGGCTGCGGGCGATGGCAGAAAAGCGGCCGAACGCGCCGCCATCGGCACAACGGATGGCACTTCGGCTTGTGCCGGGTCCGGCGCCAAAGCACCTTGCGGGCTACTCTTCGGATCAAGCACGTCAGCGCTGCGGGGCGCGTCACCGCTTCTGCTGTGCTTCAGAAGCTGTGCCGCCGTCATGACGTTATATTTTTCAAGCCTGTCCTGATAGAACAGCCGGATGAAAAGCTGCTCCAGCGCGATGATTGGCGGAAGCAGATGCAAGGCGATGTAAAACACATCCCATGCCGTGCCTTTGAAAGAAGGGTCGATGGTCGCATTTGCAAGGTGACGCGTGAAGCTTGATGTCAGTGCCGCAATAAAATAGCTGATCGGAGCATACCCCGGCGCCTCCCATACCTGCGATAAAAGAAGGTGCAGCCAGGCCACAAGATAGACCACCAGGAAGAAGACAATTCCACAAATGACAGATATTGCAAAGCCGATGTAAAATGATTCAACCCGGCCATAGGGCGGCACAAAAACCAGTGACACAAGAAGGCTTGCCGGAATTGCGAAAGCAAGAAAGACGCGGGACCGAAACATTTCCTTCAGTACGCTGCCATCCAGAAAATAACTTGGCCCGAAAGAAAAGATGATCAGTTGTGGCTTCATGCGGTTGGCCTTGTTCTGCAACGGTCTTGACCGCGATGTTATACTTGTGACGGTCATCCCGTATACAGATTAGTGCATGTATACCGATTGAAGTAAGGTGTGTCTACACGACACCTTTTCCGCAAGCCGCGTGCTTGCGCCGGCAAGCTTCGCCCAGTCCGAAGGACGCCTGTGCTAGCCGTCTCCGGTTGCCCGATGATCCAACTCCGCAGGACAGGAATCCTCCGGGTGATTTGTTTGCAGGCAAGCAATAATGTCAGCCCGCGGTCGTAGGCTGGGCCGGGTCCGAAGGGATCGGCCTGTCAAACCGCCTGACAGTGCCCCGCCCGAAGCGCCGGAAACCCAATGCGCTGCACGCCTTTATTAAATGGGCCCCGGCCCTGTCGGGGCAGGGCCGCGCAAGGCGCAATATCCTGGTCCCCTTTCATGGCAGGTGAACGGCAGGCGCGGCGCCCGCCATCCGCCCTGACACGAATCACTGCGCGGTGCGGACCGGCGGCAATCCCGACTGGCAGGGTGATTCGGCGCGCCGGCACCTGCATTCGGCCGCACTGGCGCTGAAAACCGACAAAAATGGGGGAGTTTCGTTCGGTTTCCTGCGCTGCGCGTCAGGCTTGATCGGCTCCGCGCGGCATCAGGCAATCAGGCCTCGGGCAGGAAGGGTTGCCTCAACCTCCTGCAACGGCGCCCTCCCACGGACAGCGACCGATTCGAACAAGGCGTCCTGGCCGTGTTGCGCGGCATCTGGAGGGGTGATCGAACATTTGGTGAGGCATGAAATGTCGATTGTTTTTCATGAAATGTTTGCGCGGTGCAGGCTGTGACAAAAACGGCTGCTTTGCCATTTTTTTGTGGTATCCTTTAAACACTTTTGTTGAAGCTTGAATTCTGTCTGACATGCGAAGGCGCTGTCCCGTAAGGGCGGCCATGTATGGGTTCATCCATCCATACACCTGTAATCTCCGCATCCATCAGATGGCAGCATGGGCAAGCTTCAGGCGTTCCGAGTGCCTGGCTTATGAATGGCGTCTTGGCGGAACCGAATGACAATAGGCACGATGCTACCTGCTTACCCATGAGAAACACATCAATGACATTCCGAGTGAGCACATTGGTGCGCTGCTGCTGTCAAATTGACTTCGGCACGCCCGTTGTTGACCAGTCTGCGATGCGGCCGCGAAACCGGTCGTCACTTTCACCTTCGCAATCAACCCTGGTGCACCCTGTCGATTTGGCTGTTTGCCGGCCCTGACAGTTCAAGTTTCACGATCTACTGGAGTTTCATGATGGCCACGTTCACCGTTGTTCCCGTCGTAACAAATCCGGCAACGCAGAAGTTGCAAGGTGTGATCAACGTCACCGCGGGTGATACCTATATCATTGATCCGACTGTTTCCGTCGGCATTACGTTCAACCCGCCGGCCGGCACGCCCCTGGGGACAACGGTCAGCTACAATATCCAGATCAATGCGGCCAATGCTTCTGCGGGCACCGCGCAGCGGCTTATTACGCTTGGCGACCAGACAACGGCGAATATCACGATTGCCCCCGGCGTGAATGCCGGGCGCTATGATTTCGGCGGCGGCACGGTGGATGGTGCGAATTACACCATCGGGGCAGGGGCCACGACCGGCGATCTGCAACTGGGCGATGGCGGCAACGGCAGCCTGACCACGGTGACAAGCTCGGTGACGCTGGGCGACGGGGCCACTGTCGCGGGGCAGATCACGGGCGGGGCGGGGGCTGATACCCTGACGGTCGGCACGAATGTGACCGTGACCGAAGCGATCAACCTTGGCGCCGGGGCCGCCAGCGGCACCTTCGGCACCGGATTCTCGGCCCAGTCCTTCGCGGCCAGCGGGGCAGGCGCCAAGACGTTCGACTTCAGCAACACCACGACCTTCACGGGAACCGGGGCCAGCGTCAGCATCGCCTCGACCAACGCCCCGGTTTCGGTCGATTTCGATGACAACCTGTCGACCAACGGCACGATCAGCGTGTCGTCCAGCACCGGCGCGGCCACGCTGGACATCGGGGCCAATCTCAAGACCGGCAACGCCACCCTGCATACGGGCGGCGCCATCAGCGTCGTCGGCGGCGGCACCGGCAGCGCGAACATGTTGACCATCGGTCTGGATGCGCAGGTCAACGGCGCCATCACGATCAATGGCTCCGGCGGGACCAACACGCTGACCATCGGCGACAGTTCCGAGGTCTACGGCTTCATCTACGCCAACGGCACCAACTCGGCCGCTACGGTGACCATCGGGGATCTCAGCACCGTCACGGGCGACATCTACGCAAATTCGGGCGGCACGCTGGCGCTGGGCAACATCGACAACAGCGTGACTGTCGGCGACGGCACGACCACCGGAAGCATCTTCGTCAACGGGCTTTACAGCGACAACACCGTTTCGGTCGGGCTCGCCTCGACGGTTGGCAACCTTTACTTCGGCACCGATGGCACCGTCAGCCAGACCGACCCCACCTCGGGGCAGGTGCTGACAATGGCCGACAATTCGACCGCGGGCCTGATCTACCTGACCGCATCGAATTCAACCTTCGACGTGACCTTCGGCACCGGCGTCACCACGAATGCCATCTACGGCTACGGCTACAACTCGGATTACAACGTCTCGATCCCCGACGATTTCACGGCGAATGGCTATGTGTACTTCGGGTCAACCAACAGCACCACCGATGTCACCATCGGCAACAACGCCGTCATCAACACCGGGGCGCTGGACATCAGCGGCAGCGATGTCACGACCCTGATCGGTGACGGCCTCTCCGTTCAGTATTTCGCCTCGTTCGGCGATCTGAACGGGGCAACCGATGTGACGATCGGCCAGGGCGCCAACATTGGCGGGGCGCTCTACGCCAATGGCTCGACCGTCGATTTCACCGCCGGACCGGATTTCGACGTGTCCGGCTATGCCTATCTGAACGACGCGAACGCGACCTACACCATCGACATCGGCCCGGGTTCCGACATCGGTGGCGGCTTCTATGCCAACGGTTTCAACTCCGATGTCACGCTGACGACGGGCGACAACTTCATCGTGTCGCTTGATGCCTATATCGGCGGAACGGACGGCACCACCACTGTCACCCTTGGCTCTGGGTCGTCGATCGGCACGGTGCTGAACGTCGGCGGGGATACGGTGAACTTCACCGCCGGCACCGGCCTGACAACCGGCGGCGCTGTCACCTTCGGCGATGCGGTCTCGCTTTCGACCACGGTCAACCTGACCGGCCCCACGGTGTTCGGCGGCCTTCTGGATGTGAACGGCGACCAGATCATCTTCAACGGCGGCCCGAACCTTACGGTCAACGGGCCGGCCTATTTCACCAATGACGGCGGCACCTCGACCATCGTTCTGGGCGACAACACCACGATCAACGGCCTCGCAGACTTTGCCGCGCCCAATCAGGATGTGTCGCTGACGATCGGCACCAACGTGACGATCGGCACCATCTACGGCGACACCACCGGCACCGGCTCGTTCAACATGACGACCGGCGACGATTTCACCTTCGCGAACTTCTACGGTGGCACGACGGACAATGACGAACACGTCACCATCGGCAAGAACTGGACGATGACCGGAAGCGGTGTCTATGACGCCGGCACCGGGAACGACACGCTGATCCTGGGCACGACCGCCGACCGCAGTTCCACGAACTACATCTACGGCGGCGAAAGCGCGAACGACAATGACGTCCTCACCTTCCGTCTGAACGCGGCCGATCAGGCCAGTTTCACCACCGCGGCGCTGGCGGCCGGCTGGACGCTGAACCCCGATGGCACCTTCAAGACCACGAACGGCGCCGGGGCGCATATCCAGCTTACCTGGCAAGGGCAGGTGATCAACTACTGGGAATCGGTGGCCTTCTGCTTTGCGCAGGGCACCGAGATCAGCACCGACGCCGGCCCGGTGAAGGTTGAGGATCTTCGGCCCGGCAGCATGGTTCTGACCATGGACCGGGGCTATCAGCCCGTTGCCTGGATCGGCGGGCGGCAGCTTTCCGGCGCCGATCTGCAGCGCAAGCCCAACCTGCGGCCAATCCGCATTGCGGCCGGCGCGCTGGGCCATGGCCTGCCGACGGCCGATCTGGTGGTGTCGCCGCAGCATCGCGTTCTGGTGCGGTCACGGCTGTCGGAGCGGATGTTCTCGGACCGTGAGGTTCTGATCGCGGCCAAGCATCTGGTGGGCCTGCCCGGCATCACCGTCGCCGAAGAGATGGACGGCGTGTCCTACTGGCACTTCCTCTTCGAACAGCACGAGATCGTCTATTCGAACGGGGCCCCCACCGAAAGCCTGTTCACCGGCCCCGAGGCGCTGAAGGCGCTGACCCCGGACCAGCAGCAGGAAATCCTGACGCTGTTCCCCGAACTTTCGGAAACCGATGCCGTGCTGAACGGCGACCGTCTGATCCCGGCCCGGACAATTGTTCCGGGCAGGCTGGCCCGCAGCTTTACGCGGCGGGCGACGAAACGCGGAGCTTCGGACGTGCTGTCCCCGGTGTGAAATCTGCGGCCGCCGCCCGCGTGGCGGCGGCCACAACTGTAAAGAGTGCATTGCTGAAAGAGGAAAATCATGGCGTTGACGCCAGCTTATACCAAGGCCTGGGTGCTGAACACGCCCTATGGTGGCACGGTGACATCCCTGACGAACGACGCAAGCGGCGTTACCGCTCTGAAGGGCATGGGGACTGTCACCTCAACCTTCGACGTGATGAAATACTACACGGGTCCGCTGGGAACATCCGGCACGGATTTCCTGCTGGAGAAAGCGCACAGCAGCGCCTTCTTCGGGTCCGGTGCCGATGACTGGGTCTCCTTTGATGACGGCGTCACGCAAAAGACGATTCAGCAGTATGTCGTGCTGAACGGCGTTACCGTTTCGATCAACGGGGGCGCGCCGATCAGTGTGCAAGTCTATGCCATGATCCTGAACGATGGCACCGTCGCCATCTCCCTGCCGCCGACCTTTGTCACCGCGCAATCGCTGACAGGCAGCGATGTGCTGGTGTTCAACTTCACCGCGGCGACCGACATCAACACCACATCGTCCGAGATTGGCATTTCCGTTGTCAACCTTCCCGCGGCCCCCTGCTTTGTCAGGGGCACGCTGATCGAAACCGACCGTGGCCCGGTTGCGATCGAAGACCTTCGGCGCGGCGATCTGGTGGAAACGGTGGATGACGGGTTTCAGGAAATCCGCTGGATCGGGTCAAGCCGGCTGAACGAAGCCGATTTCGCCCTGAACCCCAAGATGCGCCCCATCCGTATCCGGGCCGGCGCGCTGGGCCGCGGGTTGCCGCTGGCCGATGTGCTGGTGTCGCCCCAGCATCGGGTGGTCGTGTCGTCGAAACTGGCGCGCAAGATGTTCGACGTGGACGAGACGCTGGTCGCCGCCAAGCAGCTTCTGCTGATCCCCGGCGTCGACATCGCGACGGATGTGTCGGAGGTGGAGTATTTCCATTTCCTGTTTGACCGGCACCAGATCGTTTACGCCGAAGGCGCGCCGATGGAATCGCTCTACACCGGGCCCGAGGCGATCAAATCGGTGTCCGAAGCCGCGCGTGAGGAAATCTTCAAGCTTTTCCCGGAACTGGCCATGGGGCTGCCGGACCAGTTGCCCGATCCTGCCCGCCTGATTGTGGCCGGGCGCCAGGCGCGCAAATTCGTGGCGCGCCATGTGGAAAAACACCTGACGCTGCTGCGCTGACCCTGCCGGGACAGGCACCAGGCCCCCGTCATCGCGGCGGGGGCCAAGCGCCGCCGTGACGGCGCAAGGTTCAGGCTGGCCCGCGCCCCCGAATTACGAGATCGGCTCCAGCCCGTTTCTGGCGATGCGCTCCGCAAAGTGCCGCGCCCGGCGCCCGGGCACCAATTGCCGGGCCGGCACAGCCAGCGCGCCATGATCCAGATCGGCGAGCTCCGGGAAGATCTCCAGGATTTCACGTCGCATCTCGTCCGACAGCGATGCCAGCGCCTCTGGCCCCGTGTACAGGCTTTCGGTCGGCGCGCCGTTCGACAGGACAACCTGATGCTCGTCCAGCAGGAAATGCCAGTATTCGACGCCGTTGCCGTCATTGACAACCTCGATGCCCGCCAGTCCCGTAAGCTGCTTTGCAGCCACCAGAACCTCTCTCTCGCCGAACATGCGTTCCGTGACCGCCGACGACACCAGAACCCGGTGTTGCGGCGACACGAAAAGGTCTGCCGTCGGCATCCCGCTGCCCAGGGCGCCAGCCCGGATGCGGATCGGCCGAAGATGCGGCTTGCGGGCGAATTCGGCCGCGGCAATGCGGGTGCATCCGATCCAGCGCAGCGGCTGGAAGCCGTTGTCGCGGGTCAGCACCAGCGCGCCCTGCCGCAGATCCTCGACCGCCACCTCGCCCTGGTCGGTGATGATCAGGGTGCCGCGCGCAAAGCAGGTGACGCCGGTATGTTCGGTGTCCATCACGCCCGTGCCGGTGACCGTCACATGCACCGTGGGGCCACCCTGCTGGGCGATCCAGTCCAGCGTGCCGTTGTTGGCCCAGTCATGCTGCATGGCGGCCAGCGCGCTGGTAAAGCTCGTGCCGTATTGCGCGTTGTAGGCGGCCAGGTTCCCGGCGTTGTACCAGGCGCTCAAATCGACAAAGTCGTTGTCGAGGCTGGTGCCGTTGGCCCCGGCGGTTTCCCCCGCACCCAGGTCGGTGATGGTGATCACGTCGCCCGCCGTGCCCGAGATGATGAACCTGTCATCCCCCGTGCCCCCGGTCAGGGTGTCGGCGCCCCCTCCACCATCAAGCGAATCATTGCCGGCATCGCCGTTGAGCGTGTCCTCCCCCAGGCCGCCCTCGATCAGATCCCCGTCAGCGCCGCCATAGAGCAGGTCTTTTCCCTCGCCGCCGTAGACCCTGTCCGCGCCGGCGCCGGCCCTGATCACATCGTCGCCGTCCTCGCCGTAAAGGGTGTCGTTGTAGGAAAGCGCGCCGATGCCCAGGAAGGTTTCGGACATGGCGATGGTGTCATTGCCAATACCGCCGAAAACAAGCTGGCTGACCTGAGCGGGGGCGTCGGCTGACCTGCCGCCGATGTAATCGTTCCCCTCGCCGCCGTAGATCGAGGCGACCCCTCCAGTGAACGGCTGGTTGATGGCCCCAAGGACACTATAGATCGTGTCATCGCCAGAGCCGCCGTAAGCCAGATCGTTGGCACGATTGTCCAAGGCAAAAAAATCAAGGATGTCATTGCCTTCGTCGCCATAGAGCGTGTCTTGCCCGCCGGCCCCCGCATAGACGATATCGTCGCCCGTGCCGCCGTAGATCAGATCGTTGCCGGTTCCGGCGCTGAAGTTCGGCGTGGGCCCGGTCAGGTTGTCGCCGTGGATCACGTCGTTTCCGGCGCCGCCATAAAGCGTGTCGTTTCCGGCTGGCGCACTTGCGGTGCTGTCATCGCCGCGGATCAGATCATCTTCGTCACCGCCGTCAACGATGTCGTTCCCGATCCCGCCGAAAAGAGAGTCCGCCCCACCATCGCCGGCCAGCGAGTCGTTGCCAGCCGCGCCGTTGAACAGATCATTGCCCCCGCCACCCGAGAACTGGTCATCGCCAGAGCCGCCGATCAGAACATCGTTGCTCGGGCCGCCAATAAAGACTGTCACACTCATTACCTTTCGTACCTGCCAACATGGCAAACTTTCTGCTCACAAGGCAGCACACATACCAAAAGAATGTTTGCAGAAGAATGTGTTTGTCGGGACGCACGCGCCGATCCGCGCGTCAGGGCCGGCGCTGCCGATGAAACGGCCGCTCTTGGGCAGGTTTCCGCGCACGCGGCCTGTCCGTCCGGTTCAGGGCAGGGTGTCGCTGAAGCGTCCCCAGACCGTCATCGGGCCGCGATGGCCGACCATCTGGGTGGTGTCCATCCAGATCTCGCCGCCCAGCCGTTCCTGCCAGCGCATCGCCAGCGAGATGTCTTCCGAATACAGCGTCTGATCGTCCCGGATATGCGAGAAGAAGTCATGCACCGGCACCCCGGCGGGGGCCAGCCCGTTCCGCTCCATTCCCGGCAGGCGCGGCGCCTCGCCGGCGGCGATCAGCCCTTCCAGAACCAGCCGGTGCAGGCACAGCATCCCGGCCGGCATGGCCGCCACCCTGACGAAGCCGTCGCGCAGCTCGGGGTCAAGCGGCTTGCCGTCCCGGCGTCTGAAATAGTCGACATGAACCGCGGCGCGGCTCTGGACGGTCTGGAAATCGGCCTCCGCCGGGCTGGCCGCAAAGGCGGCGCGCAGCCGGTCGCCGTCGTACCGCCGCATCGGATAGGCGCAGCCGGTGAAGGGCGCGTCGAACCGCAGCAGCCGCAGAATGGCCTGCGGCGCGAACACCATGTCGGAATCCAGCATCACCATATGGGTGAAGGTCCGGTCCGCAACAAAGCGCGAGGCCAGAATGTTGCGCGACATCACGATGTCCGAGAAGGAAAAATCCAGAACCGCGAAGGGAATGGCCGCGCGCGTGAAGGCCTGGGTCAGCCCGATGATCGACTGCAGCGTCGGCGTCTGCACCTGCCCCATCGTCGGCAGGGCAAGGCAGACCCGGGGCGCCAGCCGGTCCGGGTCGTGGCGGGGGATTTCCGTCATCGCGGCTTGCGCGGCGCTGGCCGCCGGGCGTCATGGCGCAGGGACCGGACCATATTCGGGACATTCCTCCTGCCAGGCTGCCGATGGGCAAGCTATGGGCAGAAGCCGGACGCGGATCAAGGGGTTTGGCCCGGGGCGGTGCCAGATGCGGGCCGGCGCAGCGGCGGCTTTTTCTGCCCGGAAAACGGGCAGGCGCGGGACAGATCGCCACAGCCGCCCGAATGAACGGGGGCCTTGCGCGGATTCGGCGTATGCTGGCGGGGCCGGGGCCGGTTCTGGCCGCCCCCGGCCACCCGCAACTTAGCGAAGGAGGGTCAGGGTGTCAGAGGTGAACGAAACGGTGATCCGCGCCCGCGCCTATGCAATCTGGCTGCGCGAGGGCTGCCCCGAAGATGCAGCCGACCGGCACTGGTATCAGGCCGTGCACGAACTGATGGCTGAAACCGGCGTCGATCCGGTGGCCGATCCCGCGCCGGAACCGCCGGCAAAGCCAAAGGCCCGGGCGCGCAAGCCCGCCGTGGAAAAGGCCGAAGCGCCCCGAGAAGCGCCTCCGAAAGCGCCCGCAAGACCCAGGGCGCCCCGCACCCGCAAGGCGCCGACGCCCGAAAGCTGACCGCGCCCGCCGGGGCGGCCGGGCAGGGGGGCGGCCCCCCGTCGGCGGTCGGCGACCGATGCGCGTCCTTACGCCCTTGCCGGGGCGGGCTGGGTGGCTATGGTCTGCCCCCCGCGTTACGGAGGATTCGCATGTCGCTTGCCCGCATCCCGCAGATCATCGCCGCCGAAATCGGCGCGACGCCCGCCCAGGTGGGCGCGGCGGTTGACCTTCTGGATGGCGGGGCCACGGTGCCCTTCGTCGCCCGCTACCGCAAGGAAGCCACGGGCGGGCTGGACGATACCCAGTTGCGCAAGCTGGAAGAACGGCTGGGCTACCTGCGCGAGCTTGAGACGCGCCGCGCGGCGATTGCCGACTCGATCAGCGGCCAGGGCAAGATGACCGACGCGCTGGCGCTGTCCATCGCCCGCGCCGAAACCAAGGCCGAACTGGAAGACATCTATCTTCCCTACAAGCCCAAGCGGCGCACCAAGGCGATGATCGCGCGCGAGGCCGGGTTGCAGGCGCTGGTCGAGGCCATTCTGGCCGACCGTTCGGCCGATCCGGCGGCGCTGGCGGCGGGGTTCCTGTCCGAAGGCTTTGCCGATGCCAAGGCCGCGCTGGAAGGCGCGCGCGACATCGTGGCCGAAGGGCTGGCCGAGGATGCCGCCCTTCTGGGCCGGCTGCGCGATCACATGCGCAAGGTGGGCCGGCTGTCGGCCAGGGTGGTCGAGGGCAAGGAAGCCGCCGGCGCCAAGTTCAGCGATTACTTCGCCCATTCCGAACCCTTCGCCACGGCGCCCAGCCACCGGGTTCTGGCCATGCTGCGCGGCCGGAACGAGGAAATCCTGTCGCTGGATCTTGAGGTGGATGCCGAAGCCCCGCGCGGCGAAAGCCCGGCGGAACGGGCCTGCGGCGCGGCGCTTGGCGCAGGCGGCCCCGGCGCGGGCGACCGCTGGCTGCGCGAGGCCGCCGCCTGGGCCTGGCGCGTCAAGCTGCGCACCAGCCTGACGCTGGACCTGATGTCCGATCTGCGCGAGGCCGCCGAGGCCGAGGCGATCCGCGTCTTTGCCCGCAACCTGAAAGACCTGCTGCTGGCCGCCCCGGCGGGCGGCAAGGCCACCATGGGGCTGGACCCCGGCATCCGCACCGGCGTCAAGGTGGCGGTGGTGGATGCCACCGGCAAGGTGGTGGCGACTGACACCGTCTATCCGTTCCAGCCGAAGAACGATCTGCGCGGCGCGCAGGTGGCCATCGCGCGGCTGATCGGTCAGCATGGCGTGAAGCTGATCGCCATCGGCAACGGCACCGCCAGCCGCGAGACGGAAAAGATGGTGGCCGACCTGCTGGCCGTGCTGCCCGCCGGCGCGGAAAAGCCTGTCAAGGTGGTGGTCAGCGAAGCCGGGGCATCGGTCTATTCCGCCTCGGAACTGGCGGCGCGGGAATTCCCCGATCTGGACGTTTCGCTGCGCGGCGCGGTCTCCATCGCCCGCCGCCTGCAAGACCCGCTGGCCGAACTGGTGAAGATCGAGCCGAAGTCCATCGGCGTGGGCCAGTATCAGCATGACGTGGACCAGCACCGTCTGGCGAAATCGCTGGATGCGGTGGTGGAAGATGCGGTGAACGCCGTGGGCGTTGACCTGAACACCGCCTCCGCCCCGCTTCTGGCCCGCGTCTCGGGCGTGGGGCCGGGGCTGGCCGAGGCCATCGTCGCGCATCGCGATGCGAACGGCCCCTTCGCCAGCCGCCGCGAGCTGCTCAAGGTGGCGCGGCTTGGGCCCAAGGCCTTTGAACAGGCGGCGGGCTTCCTGCGGATCACCGGCGGCAAGGAACCGCTGGATGCCAGCTCGGTCCACCCCGAAGCCTATGACGTGGCGCGCAAGATCGTGGCCGCCTGCGGCCGCGACATCCGCGCCCTGATGGGTGACGGCGCGGCACTCAAGAAGCTGGACCCGCGCGCCTTTGTCGATGACCGCTTCGGTCTGCCCACGGTCAGGGACATCCTGTCGGAACTGGAAAAGCCCGGTCGCGATCCGCGCCCCAGCTTCAAGACCGCCACCTTCACCGATGGCGTGAACGAGATTTCCGACCTGCGCCCCGGTATGCTGCTGGAAGGCACCGTCACCAACGTCGCGGCCTTCGGCGCCTTCGTCGACATCGGGGTGCATCAGGACGGTCTGGTCCATGTCAGCCAGTTGGCCGACCGTTTCGTGAAAGACCCGCATGAGGTGGTGAAGGCCGGCGATGTGGTGCAGGTGCGCGTGGTCGAGGTGGACGCCCCCCGCAAACGCATCGGCCTGACCATGCGCAAGGATGGCGGCGGCACGCCCGCGCCGTCGCGCGAGGATCGCGCCAAGGCGCCGCCGCCCAAGGCCCGGATGGAGGCCGCCCCGAAATCGCAAGGCGGCGGCAATGCCTTTGCCGAGGCGTTGAAGGGCAAGTTCAGCCGCTGACGCAGCGGCGGCCCCGGGGGCGCTGCCCCCCGGGGGCCGGAAGCCCGGTTCAGGCCGCCTTCTGGCCGCCCACGGTCAGCCCGCCGATCAGCAGCGTCGGCTGGCCCACGCCCACCGGCACCCATTGCCCGGCCTTGCCGCAATTGCCGATGCCGGGGTCCAGCTTCATGTCGTTGCCGATGGCGCGGATGCGTTGCAGCGCGGTGGCGCCGTCGCCGATCAGCGTGGCGCCCTTCAGCGCCTCGCCCACCTTGCCGTTGCGCACGCGATAGGCCTCGGTGCAACTGAACACGAACTTGCCGCTGGTGATGTCCACCTGGCCGCCGCCGAAGCCCACGGCCCAGATGCCGTCTTTCAGTTCTGCCACGATGCCGGCGGGGTCGTCCGTGGCGCCCAGCATGTAGGTATTGGTCATGCGCGGCATCGGGATATGGGCATAGCTTTCGCGCCGCCCGTTGCCGGTGGGGGCAACGCCCATCAGCCGGGCGTTCTGCCGGTCCTGCATGTAGCCCGTCAGGATGCCGTCCTCGATCAGCACGTTGCGGCCCGAAGGCGTGCCCTCGTCGTCAATGGTGATGCTGCCCCGGCGGTCGGGGATCGTGCCGTCGTCCAGCACGGTGACACCGGGCGCGGCGATGCGCTGCCCCATCAGCCCCGCAAAGGCCGAGGTGCCCTTGCGGTTGAAGTCACCCTCAAGCCCGTGGCCAATGGCTTCATGCAGCAGGATGCCGGGCCAGCCGGGGCCAAGCACCACATCCAGCACGCCCGCAGGCGCCGGTTCGGCCGACAGGTTGACGCGGGCGATCCGCAGCGCCTCGTCCACCATGGGTTTCCAGCGCGCGGGGTCCAGCAGGGCCGCCAGACCATGCCGCCCGCCGCTGCCGCAACTGCCGGATTCGCGCCGCCCCGACTCTTCCAGAATCACCGAGACATTGATTCGTGCCATCGGCCTTGTATCGGCCAGCCGCGTGCCTTCAGGGCGCAGGATCTCGACCTCCTGCAAACTGGTGGCCAGCGAGGCGCTGACCTGCACCACCCGCCGGTCGGCGGCGCGGGCATAGGCGTCAATCTCTTTCAGGATGTCCAGCTTGCCGGCAAAGGGCGCGTCGGCCATCGGGTCGGCCTCGCCGTAAAGCCGGCGGTTCGTGCCGGGGGGCGGCGGGGCCAGGGTGCCGCCGCCATCGCCCACCGCCAGCCGCGCGGTTTCCGCCGCGCGCCGCAGCGCGCTTTCGCTGATCTCGGTGGAATGGGCGTATCCGGCCACCTCGCCCTTCACCGCGCGCAGGCCGAAGCCTTCGGCGGCGTCATAGCTGGCGGTGCGGATGCGCCCGTCGTCCAGCACCAGATTCTCGCCCCGGCGGCGTTCCAGGAACAGTTCGCCATCCTCGGCCCCGGCCGTTGCGGCGCGCAGGGTGGCAAGGGCCGCGGATTCGTCGAGACGGGTCTCGAACGGGCGGAAGGGGGCGTCGGTCATGGGGCAGGGGCCTTTCGCATCTGCGGCATCCGCCGAAGGTAGGGCCGCGCAGCCCCTGCCGCAAGCCGGGGTGAAATCATGCTTTGGATATACATCAAATTGCGCTAGACTGCCCGGACAGGACGCGCCCCGATCCCTGGCCCCCATCCAGGCCGGCCCGCAAAACGCGGCGGCGCTGCCGTGGGGCAGTCCTTTTGTCCTTGATCCATGTCAAATGATGCGTCTGCGGCGATGGTTTTTCTTGTCCCGCCGCCGCCGATGTGATTTGAAAAGGCCATAAGCACCGGATTTCACGGCCTTGGCCGGGGTTTCGGAACAAGCGGCAGCAAGCCGCGCGTCAGAACGGGAAGAAGACATGCGCGTGAAGTCGTTCTTGCAGCGATCGGCCCTGATTTGCCTCGCTGCCCTGTCGCCGGCGGCCCTTTCGGCCCAGGCGCTTGAAATCGTGGGCCAGCCGGTCGATGGAAAGGTGGGATTCCAGCCCGCCTCGTCCTCGATTGCGGTCGAACAGCAGTGGCTGGATGGCATGGTCCTGTGGATCATCACCGCCATCACCATCTTCGTCACCGCGCTGCTGCTGATCGTGATCCTGCGCTACAACAGCCGGGCCAACCCCACGCCGCGCCGGTTCACCCACAACAGCCCGCTGGAAGTGGCCTGGACCGTGATCCCGATCATCATCCTGGTATTCATCGGCTTCTTCTCGCTGCCCGCGCTGTTCAACCAGCAGGAATTCCCCAAGGGTGACGTGGTGATCAAGGTCACCGGCAACCAGTGGTACTGGAGCTATGAATACCCGAACGAAGGCATCGAATCCTACGACAGCTACATGATTGGCGGTCTGAATCTGGGCGGCGACGCCCGGCTGACCCCCGCGGTCGAGGCCGAGCTGCAGAAGGCCGGCTATACCCGCGACCAGTTCCTGCTGGCGACCGATACCGCGGTGGTGGTGCCCGTCGGCAAGACCGTGGTGATGCACATTACCGCCAGCGACGTGATCCACTCCTGGAAGATCCCGGCCTTCGGCGTGATGCAGGATGCGGTGCCGGGCCGGATTGCCCAGCTGTGGTTCAAGCCTGACCGTGAAGGCATCTTCTTCGGCCAGTGCAGCGAACTGTGCGGCAAGGACCACGCCTACATGCCGATCACCGTCAAGGTCGTGTCCGAGGCCGCCTATGCCGCCTGGGTCGAACAGGCCAAGGCCGGCAACGTGGTGCTGGCCGCCACGCCGGCCCCGGTGGCGCCGGTTCAGGTCGCCACCAACGACTGATCGGGAACACACGCGCCCCGGCCCGGAGGAGGGCCGGTTCCGGCGCGCGAGGAGAGGGACGGATGACCGACATCGGGGCATTTCAGGCCGAGACCGCGCCGCAGGAGGCGGGGTTCGGTGATTATGTGCAACTGCTGAAGCCGCGGGTCATGTCGCTGGTGGTGTTCACCGCGCTGGTGGGCCTGCTGGTGGCCCCCGTGTCGCTGCACCCGGTCGAGGCTTTCGCCGCCATCCTGTTCATCGCGCTGGGCGCGGGCGCTTCGGGCGCACTGAACATGTGGTGGGATGCCGATATTGACGCCGTGATGCGCCGCACCCGCAACCGCCCCGTGCCCGCGGGCCGGGTTCAGGGCGGCGAGGCGCTGGCCGTGGGGCTGGCGCTCTCGGGCATCAGCATCGTCATGCTGGGGCTGGCGACCAACCTTGTCGCGGCGGGCCTGCTGGCCTTCACCATCTTCTTCTATGCCGTGGTCTATTCGGTCTGGCTGAAACGCTCGACCCCGCAGAACATCGTCATCGGCGGCGCTGCCGGGGCCTTCCCGCCCATGATCGGCTGGGTTGCCGCCACCGGCAGCCTGTCGGTCGAAGCATGCCTGATGTTCGCGCTGATCTTCATGTGGACGCCGCCGCATTTCTGGGCGCTGGCGCTGTTCATGAAGGAAGATTACCACAATGCCGGCGTGCCGATGCTGACGGTGACGCATGGCCGCAAATCCACCCGCCGCCATATCCTGGCCTATACCGTGCTGCTGGCGCCGGTGTCGGTCTGGGCCGCGCTCACCTCGATCGGCGGGCCGCTGACGCTGGCGGTGGCGCTGGGGCTGAACGGCTGGTTCCTGATCGGCGCGGCGCGGATCTGGCGGCGCGGCGAAACGCAGGCCGAGGCCGACAAATACGCCGTCGAAAAGGCGTTCTTCCGCTTCTCGCTGCTCTATCTGTTCCTGCACTTCGGCGCCTTCCTGGCCGAAGCCGCCCTGAAACCCTACGGCCTTGGAGGCTGGTAAGATGGCGCTGAACCCCACGCATGAACTGCACGGCCGCCGCTTCAGCCGCAACCTTGGCGTGGCGCTGTGTCTGGCCTTCTTCGTGGCGCTGGTCTTTGCCCTGACCGTGGTCAAGGTGAAGCGCGGCGATCCGATGCAAGGCTATGACCACACGGTCCGTCCCGAAATGGTGCCCGGCACCGGCCGCGCCGCCGATCCGGTGACGGGTGGCCCCACGGATGGGGCAACGGGCGGATGAAACGCGGGCTCTTCTCCACCCCCGGTCGTCAGGCCGCGGCGCTGGCCGGGGGCGTGTTCACCATGGCCTTCGTGACCGTGGTGGTGATTCCCCCGTTCTATGACTGGTTCTGCAAGGTCACCGGCTATGGTGGCACCACCTCGGTCGCCGCGACGGCGCCCGATCATGTGCTGGACCGGGTGATCACCGTCCGCTTCGATGCCTCGCTCGAAGCCGGAATGCCCTGGCAGTTCCGCCCCGTGGCGCCGGAAATGGACATCCGCGTCGGCGAAACCGGGCTGGCCTTCTATGAAGCCTACAACCCGACCGACAAGCCGGTCGCGGGGCAGGCCAGCTACAATGTCTCGCCCGACATGCTGGGCGGCTATTTCACCAAGATCGCCTGCTTCTGCTTCGAATTGCAGGTGCTGCAACCCGGCGAGCGTGTCGAGATGCCGGTCAGCTTCTTCATCGACCCGGCGATGGCCGACGATCCGAACACCGCCCGGGTCGAGGCGATCACCCTGAGCTACACCTTCCACACCGCGCCCCTGCCGCAATCGCAGGCGACGCTGGATGCCGACGATCCGGCCACCCCGGCCGCCGCCGCCAACTGACGACCATAAGATATAAGAAACGAGGGAACCGCTTCCGCCATGGCCCACGCTAAGAACCACGATTACCACGTCCTGCCACCCTCGATCTGGCCGTTCCTTGGCGCGCTCGGGGCCTTCATCATGCTCTTCGGCGCGGTGCTGATGATCTCGCCGCGCGTCTCGGCCGACAGCGCGCTCAGCCAGCCCTGGCTGTTCCTGATCGGCCTTGTCATGGTGCTGTACGTCATGTTCGCCTGGTGGACAGACGTGGTGAAGGAAGGGCAGGGCATCGACCACACGCCGGTGGTCCGCATCGGCCTGCGCTATGGCTTCATCATGTTCATCATGTCCGAAGTCATGTTCTTCGCGGCCTGGTTCTGGACCTTCTTCAAGCACCGCATGTATCCGATGGGGCCGGAAAGCCCCTGGGTCGATGGCGTCTGGCCGCCGCTGGTCAACGGTGTGCCGGTCGAAACCTTCGATCCCTGGCACCTGCCGCTGATCAACACGCTGGTTCTGCTGCTGTCGGGCTGTGCCGTAACCTGGGCGCACCATGCCCTGGTGCATGAGAACAACCGCAAGGACATGATCACCGGCCTGGCGATCGCCGTGGTGCTGGGCGTCTGCTTCACCTTCCTGCAGGCCTATGAATACAGCCACGCCGCCTTCGGCTTCCGTGACAACATCTATGGCGCCGCCTTCTTCATGGCGACCGGCTTCCATGGCGCCCATGTCATCATCGGCACCATCTTCCTGGCCGTCTGCCTGTTCCGGGCGATGAAGGGCCACTTCACCCCCGAACGCCATGTGGGCTTTGAAGCCGCGGCGTGGTACTGGCACTTCGTTGACGTGGTCTGGCTGTTCCTGTTCGCCGCCGTCTACGTCTGGGGCCGGGCCTGAGCCATCACCTTCTGACCGAAGGCGCGCGCGGGCCACTGGCCCGCGCGTTTCATTTCGGGGGGCATCGTGCGGCAAATCCTGTTCTTCCTGATCGTCGGCGTCGCCGGGGTCGCGGTCCTGTTGTCGCTGGGGGTCTGGCAATTGCGCCGGCTGGAATGGAAAGAGGCGATCATTGCCGAAGCCGCCACCATGATTGCCGCCGATCCGGTGCCGCTGCCCGCCACCCCCGACCCGGCCACCGACCGCTACCGCCCGGTGCAGACCAGCGGCCGCTTCACCGGGGAAGAGACCTTCGTCCTTGCCTCGACCCGCGATCAGGGGCCGGGCTTCCACGTCATCGCTGCCTTTGAAACCGGCGATGGCCGCCGCATCCTGATCGACCGCGGCTTCATTCCCGAAGCCGACCGCGGCCAGCCCCGCCCGCCCCATGCGGCCAGCATCACGGGCAATCTGAACTGGCCCGACGACATGACCGCCTCGACTCCGCCGCATGACGCCGCCCGCGACATCTGGTTCGGCCGCGATCTGCCCGGCATCGCCGCCGCCCTGCGGACCGATCCGGTGCTGATCATCGCCCGCAGCGATACCGGCGATGGCGTGATGCCCGTCCCCGCCTCGGCCGCCTTCCGCAACGATCATCTGCAATACGCGCTGACATGGTTCGGCCTTGCGGTTGTCTGGGCAGTGATGACAGTTGCGTTTCTGTGGCGTATCAGAACGCGGACGGCGTAAGGGGCGGACAGAATGCGATACATCTCGACCCGTGGGCAGGCACCTGCCTTGGGCTTCGGCGAAGCGATGATGACGGGGCTTGCGCGGGACGGCGGTCTGTACCTGCCCGAAACCGTGCCGCAACTGACGGCGGATCAGATCGCCGCTCTGGCCGGGCTGCGCTATGAGGAAATCGCCTTCCGCGTGATGCGCCCGTTTCTGGGCGGCTTCTTCGGAGATGACGAATTCAGGGGCCTGATCGCGGCTGCCTACAAGGGGTTCCACCACGCTGCGCGGGCGCCCATGGTGCAGCTTGGCGAAAACCATTTCCTGCTGGAACTGTTCCACGGCCCGACCCTGGCGTTCAAGGATTTCGCCATGCAGCTCATCGGGCAGATGATGCAGGCGGCGCTGGCGCGCACGGGCGAGCGGATCACCATCGTCGGCGCCACCAGCGGCGATACCGGATCGGCCGCGATCGAGGCGTTCCGTGGCCTGAAGAACGTGGATGTGTTCATCCTCTTCCCGCATGGCCGCGTCAGCGACGTGCAGCGCCGCCAGATGACCACCCCGTCGGAACAGAACGTCCATGCGCTGGCCATCGAAGGCGATTTCGACGATGCGCAAGCCCGGCTGAAGGACATGTTCAACGACTTCGCCTTCCGCGACCGGGTGCGTCTGGCGGGGGTGAACAGCATCAACTGGGCGCGCGTTCTGGCGCAGGTGGTCTATTACTTCTCCTCGGCCACGGCGCTGGGGGCCCCGCACCGCAAGGTCAGCTTCACCGTGCCCACCGGCAATTTCGGTGACATCTTCGCCGGCCATATCGCGAAACAGATGGGCCTGCCCATCGACCGGCTGGTGATCGCCACCAACCAGAATGACATCCTGCACCGCGCCCTGACGACCGGCGACTACCGCACCGATGGCGTCCGCCCCTCGATCAGCCCCTCGATGGACATCCAGGTGTCGTCCAACTTCGAACGCGCGCTGTTCCTGGCGCTGGGGGGCGACGGCGCGGCGGTGACCCGGCTGATGGACGGGCTGAAACAGTCGGGCGGCTTCACCATTCCCGCGCCCGCACTTGCGGCGCTGCAATCGGTCTTTGCCTCGGGGCGCTGTTCGGAAGACGAAACCCGCGCCACCATCGCGGCCACGCTGGCCGCTACAGGCGAACTTCTCTGCCCACATTCCGCCGTGGGCGTGAAGGTGGCGCAGGAACACCTCGGCGCCAGCCCGATGATCACGCTGGCCACCGCGCACCCGGCCAAGTTCCCCGATGCCGTGCAGGCCGCCACCGGCCTGCGCCCCGGCCTGCCGCCGCATATGGCCAACCTGTTCGACCGGCCCGAACGGCAGACCGTCGTGCCGAATGACCTGACCGCGCTTGAAACCCTGATCCTTGAAAGGGCCGGGCTGTGACCGTCCAGTTGCACACGCTTTCCAACGGGCTTCGCATCGTCACCGAGGACATGCCGCGCCTCAAGTCGGCCTCCATCGGCCTTTGGGTCGGGGCAGGGGGGCGCCATGAAGGCCCCGGCGAAAACGGCATCGCGCATTTTCTGGAACACATGGCGTTCAAGGGCACCGAGCGGCGCAGCGCGCTGCAGATCGCCGAAGAGATCGAGGATGTGGGCGGCTACATCAACGCCTATACCTCGCGCGAGATGACCGCCTATTACGCGCGCTGCCTCTCGGCCGATGTGGCCCGCGCGCTGGACGTGATCAGCGACATCGTGCTGAACCCGCTGTTCAACCCCGCCGACATCGAGACCGAGCGCCATGTGATCCTGCAGGAAATCGGTCAGGCCGCCGATACGCCCGATGACATCATCTTCGACTGGCTGCACGAAACCAGCTATCCCGGCCAGACCTTCGGCCGCACCATCCTTGGCCCGGAAGACCGGGTCTCCGCCTTTCAGGCCACCGATTTCCGCAGCTTCGTCGGCCGCCACTACGGCCCCGACCGGATGATCCTGTCGGCGGCGGGCGGCATCGACCATGCCGCCATCGTGGCCCAGGCCGAGGCGATCTTCGGCCATCTCAGGCCGGTGGGCCGCAGCGCGGTGGACGGGGCCCGCTTCCACAGCGGCGAACGGCGCGAGATCAAGGATCTGGAACAGGCCCATTTCGCCCTGAACCTGGAAGCCCCGGGCTATCGCGATCCGCTGGTCTATACCGCGCAGGTCTGGTCCATGGCGATGGGTGGCGGCATGTCCAGCCGGCTATTCCAGAAGATCCGCGAAGAAAAGGGCCTGTGCTACACGATCTATGCCCAAAGCGCGGCCTATGACGACACCGGCCATGTCACCATCTATGCCGGCACCAGCGGCGACGAGATCGGCGATCTGGCCGACCTGACCGTCGCCGAACTGAAACGCGCCGCCGATGACATGACCGAGGCCGAGGTGAACCGCGCCAAGGCGCAGATCCGTGCGGGGATGCTGATGGGGCTGGAAAGCCCGTCCAGCCGCGCCGAACGCAACGCGCGCCTCCTGTCGATCTGGGGCCGCGTCCCCGATCTTGACGAAGCCGTGGCCCGCATCGACGCGGTCAGCCTGCCCGGCGTGCGCGACTGGGGCACCCAGGTGCTGCGCGCCGGGGCCGCGCTGGCGGTCTATGGCCCCGTCGATCAGGCCCCCGGCGTTGATGCCATCAAGGAGGCGCTGTCGGCGTGATGCTGGGCCTTCGGCGGCGGGTCAGGATCGAGACCGAGCGCATGACGCTCCGCCTGCCCACACATGCCGACTGGCCCGGCTGGAGCGGGCTGCGCGACGCCAGCGCCGCCTTCCTGATGCCGTGGGAGCCGGTCTGGAGCCCCGACCACCTGTCGCGCCGCTCCTTCACCAACCGGGTCTATTGGGCGCAGCGGGCCGAAACCCAGGGTACGGCCCTGCCGCTGATGCTGATCCGGCGCGACGATCAGGCGCTTCTTGGCGCCATCACGCTGGACAACATCCGCCGCGGCCCGGCCCAGGCGGGCACGCTGGGCTACTGGATCGGCCAGCCCTACGCCCGCCACGGCTACATGCGCGAGGCGATCCTGGCCGTCGTCCACCACGCCTTCACCCGGCTGGACCTCAGCCGGATCGAGGCCGCCTGCCTGCCGGAAAACGCCGCCTCGCGCGGGGTGCTGGAAAAGACCGGCTTCAAGTATGAGGGCGTGGCGCAAAGCTATCTTCAGATCGCCGGACGCTGGCGCAACCATGTGCTTTACGCCTGCCTGCGCGCCGACCGTCGCGGCCGCACCGACGTAGGCCCGGCCTGAAACGGCCAAGATCGCGCAGGCGTGATGGCGATCCTGCGAAAGGCAGGGCATCCTCTTCGGGTTGAACCGGAGGCCGCCATGATCCGCCCGCTTCTGCCGTTTTTCCTGTTCCTGGCCGCCCCGGTCTGGGCGCAGGACCGTCTGCCCTCGCATTGCATCGCGCTGGCGCAAGGCGCGGAAACCGTGCAGCACGCCGATTTCGCCCCTGTCGAACGCGATCACGTCCTGATCCGCTATCTGGACCACGCCAGTTTCCTGATCCTGGCCGAGGATGGCACCGCCGCCGTGACCGATTACACCGGCTATATCGGCACCATCGACGCCGTGCCCGATGTGGTGACGATGAACAACGCCCATTCCACCCATTGGACCGCCAGCCCCGACCCGCGCATCCCGCATGTGCTGCGCGGCTGGCCGGACGCCGGCCGCCCGGCCGACCACCGGCTGGATCTGGGCGCAATGCTGGTGCGCAACGTCACCACCGATACCCGTGGTCCCTTTGGCGAAGGCGCCCGCGCCGACGGCAACTCGATCTTCGTGTTCGAAGCGGCGGGGCTTTGCATCGGCCACCTTGGCCACCTGCACCAGATCCCGTCCGAAGAGCAATATGCCAGCCTTGGCCGGATGGACATCGTGATGGTGCCGGTTGACGGCGGCTATACCCTGCGGCTTGAGGATATGGTTTCCGTCACCCGCGGGCTCAAGGCGCGGGTGGTGATCCCGATGCACTGGTTTTCCGGCGCCTCTCTGACCGAATTCCTGCGCGCGATGGAGGGCGATTTCGATGTGGTCGACACTGGCCTCAGCGAAATGACCTTCGCCCGCGCCGACCTGCCGGCGCGGCCCGCCGTGCTGGTCCTCACCCCGCGCTGGCTGGACTGAGCGGCCCGCAGGCGCTAGCACCGGGGGGCAAAGAGGTGATCCGATGCTGAACCCCTGCGATGCGGCCTTTATCGCCGATCTGGCCGCGCGCCTGCCCGAAGGCACGCTGCGCCCGCCCGAACCGCGCGATCTGACCGAACCGCGCGGCCGCTGGCCGGGGCGCGCGGGCGTGGTGGCCCGGCCGGCCGGCACCGATCAGGTGGCGCAGATCGTCCGCGCCTGCGCGGCGGCGCGGGTGGGCATCGTGCCGCGCGGCGGCGGCACCGGGCTGGTCGGCGGTCAGGTCATGCCCGAAGGCCCCCTGCCGCTGGTGCTGTCGCTGGACCGGATGACCGGCCTGCGCGGCCTCTGGCCCGAAGAAAACGTGATCGCGGTCGAGGCCGGCCTGACCCTGGCCGCCGTGCAGCAGGCCGCCGCCGATGCCGGGCGGCTGTTCCCGCTGTCGCTGGCCAGCGAAGGCACCGCCACCATCGGCGGCAATCTGGCCACCAACGCCGGCGGCACCGCCGTGCTGCGCTATGGCACCACGCGCGACCTGTGCCTTGGGGTCGAGGCGGTTCTGGCCGACGGCTCGGTCGTCCACGGCCTGAAACGGCTGCGCAAGGACAACACCGGCTATGACCTGCGCCACCTGCTGATCGGGTCCGAAGGCAGCCTCGGCATCCTCACCGCCGCCACGCTTCGGCTGTTCCCGCAGCCCGCCGCCACGGTGGTGGCGCTGCTGGCGGTGCCGTCGCCCGCCGTGGCGCAACGCCTGCTGGCGCTGTGCGAGGCGCGCCTGTCAGGCCTTGTCACCGCCTTTGAACTGATCGCCAGGACCGGGTTCGATTTCCTGGCCGAAACCGGCTCGGGCCTGCGCGCGCCCTTCGATCCCGCGCCCGACTGGTGCGTCCTGCTGGAACTGGGCCTGCCCGCAGCGCTGGACCCCCAGGTCAGCATGGCCGCGCTTTATGACGAGGCCAGCGAAACAGGGCTGGTGCTGGATGGCGTCATCGCCACCTCGCAGGCGCAGGCCGCCGCCCTCTGGGCGCTGCGCGAGGCGATCCCCGAAGCGAACCGCCGCATCGGTTCGATCTCGTCGCATGACATCTCGTTGCCCCTGGGCGCCATCCCCGGCTTCCTGGCCGAGGCGGGCGCCAGGATCGCCGCCCTCGGGCCGCTGCGCCTCAACTGCTTTGGTCATCTGGGCGACGGCAACCTGCATTACAACGTGTTCCCCGCCAAGGGCCGCCGCCGCGAAGACGATGAGGCCCTTGCCGGCCCGGTCAAGCGTCTGGTGCATGATCTGGTGCAGGCGGCGGGCGGCAGCATTTCGGCCGAACACGGCATCGGCCGCTTCAAGGCCGCCGATCTGGAACGCTACGCCGACCCGGCGCGTCTGGCCGCGATGCGCGCGCTGAAGGCGGCGCTTGATCCGGCCGGAATCCTGAACCCCGGCGCCGTGCTGCGCGGCTGACCGTCCAACGGGCCTCCGGCGGGGGTATTTGGACCAAGAGGAAGGCCCTGCCGCTTCATCTCGGCCCAAATACCCCGGGGATGCGGGGGCTGGCCCCCGCCCTTGCGCGGTCAGCCTGCGATCAAAGCCCCTCGAAGGCGCACAGCGCATGGACATCCATGCCCATCGCCTCAAGTTTCCTGCGGCCGCCCAGATCGGGCAGGTCCACCACGAAGGCGCAGCCAATGACCTGGGCGCCCAGCCGTTCGATCAGCTTGATCCCGGCCTCGGCGGTGCCGCCGGTGGCCAGCAGGTCATCGACCAGCAGCACCTTTTCGCCCGGCTGCATGGCATCGTCATGCACCTCGACCACCGCCTCGCCGTATTCCAGCGTATAGGCCTGCGAAATCGTCTGCCCCGGCAGCTTGCCCTTCTTGCGCACCGGCACAAAGCCGGTGGACAACTGATGCGCCACCGCGCCACCCAGGATGAAGCCGCGCGCTTCCAGCCCCACCACCTTGTCGATCCGCATCCCGGCATAGGGGGCCAGCAACTGGTCCACGCACATGCGGAACCCGCGCGGATCGGCGAACAGCGTGGTCACGTCGCGGAACAGGATCCCCTCATGCGGGAAGTCCACGATGGTGCGGATATAGTCCTTGACGGTCTTGGTCGAATTCATGGGGGCTTTCCGGGGATTACAGGACGCGGCCGGCGACGGCATCCAGCCGGGCCAGCAGTTCGGGGTCGCGCTTGTCGGGCGCGGTCATCAGGGCATGGGTCAGGGCGCGGTCGCAGCCATGCGGGCAGTCGGCCCGGTCGCGGCCCAGCAGGCCGGGCAGGCGGGCCACGGTGGCGCGGGCCAGCGCGGCATTGGCCGTCAGCGTGGCGATCACCGCCGCCACATCCACCGCATCATGGTCGGGGTGCCAGCAGTCATAATCGGTCACCATGGCGATCGAGGCATAGCACAGCTCGGCCTCACGCGCGAGCTTGGCCTCGGGCATCCCGGTCATGCCGATCACATCGGCGCCCCATTGCCGGTAAAGCCGGCTTTCGGCCAGGGTCGAAAACTGCGGCCCCTCCATCGCCAGATAGGTTGCGCCTTCATGCACCCGCGCCCCCGCCGCG
Organism: Fuscovulum blasticum DSM 2131; assembly: GCF_003034965.1. Classification (GTDB taxonomy): domain Bacteria; phylum Pseudomonadota; class Alphaproteobacteria; order Rhodobacterales; family Rhodobacteraceae; genus Pseudogemmobacter; species Pseudogemmobacter blasticus. The sequence continues at coordinate 82,899 of NZ_PZKE01000008.1, forward strand.
CGGGCCGCTTCGGCGGCGGCCTTGCCCAGACGCGGGCAGGTCGGATGGGCAAAGCCGACATGGGCCACGCAGCCGGTGCCGAAAAAACTTTTCTCGCGGGCGAAGGTGCGGTCGATGAACTGGTCCACCAGCACGAAATCGCCCGGCGCGAAATCCTCGCGCAGCGATCCCACCGCCGAGACGGCGACCACATCGGTGCAGCCCAGCCGTTTCAGCGCGTCGATATTGGCGCGATAGGGCACCGTGGTCGGGCTGTGCACATGGCCCCGGCCATGGCGCGGCAGGAAGGCCATCGGAACGCCGTCCAGCCGGCCGATCAGCACCTCGTCCGAAGGCTTGCCCCAGGGCGTTTTCACCCGGGTCCAGCTTGCGCCCTCAAGCCCCTCGATCTGATAGACCCCGCTGCCGCCGATGATGCCGATCATGGTCTGCATGGGGGACTCCTCTCGTTTGCGGGCCGGGCGCGAGGATAGTCTGCCCGCCCGCGCCGCGAAAGGGGGCTGTCCCGTGGTGGGACATCTTGTCCTGCAAGCAAAATCAACGGCTTGCGTGATCCGGTTGCCACTATCTGCCGGCCGGGGCTTTCGTCAGCCGCTCGGCCTTCTTGCGCACCAGCACCGACCGTAGGTCGTGCATGGCCAGAAGCAGCGTCTCGGTCACCTCGTCAAGCTGCTCGGGCGTAGCCTTCGACTGTGCCCATTGCGCCGCCTCGTTCAGCCGGTCGCCGGTGCGCAGCACGTCATCGACCTCGCGCGCCTCGATAAGGATGCGCCGCTTTCCCAGCCAGTCCTGAATGGCGCGGATGTCGGTGCCGTTCAGCTTCGTCTCGCCATGCGGCTTGACGTTACCGTTCCTGACATTGACCATCGCGATCTCGATCAGTTCGATCCGTCGCTGTCGGTTCTCGGTATCAACCTTGTAGACGGCGGCTCCATTGTCACGCAGGCGAAAGTAGTAGTCCGGCAGATCGTCCGCCATTCAGGCCCTCACACTAGCGAGGCGCAGAACCGCTGGATGCGGGTGCAAGCCTCGCGCAGAACGTCATCTGACGTAGCGTAGCTTACCCGGAAGTTGGGCGAAAGGCCGAAGGCTGCGCCAAAAACGACCGCCACCCCGGTCTCCTCCAGCAGCGCCGTGGCGAACACCTCGTCATTGGTGATGACGGTTCCGCCGGGCGTGGCCTTGCCGATGCAGCCGGCAATATCGGGATAGACATAGAAGGCGCCTTCGGGTTTCGGGCAGGTGATCCCCGGCGCCTCGTTCAGCATCGACACCACCAGATCGCGCCGCGCCTGGAAGGCCGCGCGCCATCCGGCCAGGAATTCCTGCGGTCCGGTCAGCGCCTCAAGCGCGGCCCACTGGCTGATCGAACTTGGGTTCGAGGTCGATTGCGACTGGATCGTTCCCATCGCCTTGATCAGCGCCACCGGACCGGCGGCATAGCCGATGCGCCAGCCGGTCATGGCATAGGCCTTGCTGACGCCGTTGCAGGTCAGCGTGCGGTCGTAAAGGCCCGGTTCGATTTCCGCCGGGGTGCAGAAGCGGAAGTCGTCGAAGACAAGGTGTTCATACATGTCATCCGACATCACCCAGACCTGCGGGTGACGCATCAGCACATCGGTCAGCCCCTTCAGCTCGGCCCGGGTATAGCCGGCGCCGGTCGGGTTCGACGGGCTGTTGAAGATGAACCATTTGGTGCGCGGCGTGATCGCCGCCTCAAGCTGTTCGGGCGTGATCTTGAAGCCGTTTTCCAGCAGCCCCACCACCGGCACCGGCGTGCCGCCCGCCAGATGCACCATATCGGGATAAGACACCCAATAGGGCGCGGGGATGATCACCTCGTCGCCCGGATTGCAGGTGGCCATCAGCGCATTGTAGAGGATCTGCTTGCCGCCTGTTCCGACGCTGACCTGCGCCGGCGTATAGGTCAGCCCGTTCTCGCGCAGGAACTTGGAACAGATCGCCGCCTTCAGTTCCGGGATGCCGTCCACCGCCGTATAGCGGGTCTTGCCCGCGTCGATCGCGCGCTTGGCCGCATCGCGGATATGTTCGGGGGTATCGAAATCCGGCTCGCCCGCGCCAAGGCCGATGACATCACGCCCCTCGGCCTTGAGCTGCTGCGCCTTGGTGGTGACGGCAATCGTGGGCGAGGGTTTCACGCGCGCCAGCGTGTCGGACAGGAAGGGCATCGGCGTCTCCTTGCGGGGCGGATTTGCGATTTCCGGGCGCAGGTCTTAGGGTGCACCCCCACCCGACACAAGCGTTATCATAAGAAGGAGAGGCGAGATGGCGGAAAGCAGCACCGAAACACCCGTCGAAGAAACCTGGTATGCCCCCGATGTGGCCACCTTCGGCGACCGGCTGGCCGGCGCGCGCGAAGCGGCCGGGCTGACCCAGGAAGACCTGGCCCAGCGGCTGGGCGTGCGTCTGACCACCTTGCAGGCCTGGGAAGAAGACCTGGCCGAACCGCGCGGCAACCGTTTGCAGATGCTGGCCGGGATGCTGAATGTCTCGCTGACCTGGCTGATCACCGCCGAGGGGCCGGGTCTGGCCGCCCCCGACGCCGCGCCGGCGCCGCTATCGCCCGCGGCCGAACAGACGCTGGCCGAACTGCGCAAGCTGCGCGCCCGCGCCAGCGGACTGGCCGAGGATCTGGGCCGGGTGGAACAACGGATGCGCAGCCTTCTGCGCGAGGTGGCATGATGGTCGCGGAAACCGCAGAAGCTCGGCTGAAACGCATGGTGATGCGCAGTTGGCGGCGCGGCACCAAAGAGATGGATCTGGTCCTTGGCCCCTATGCCGAGGCCCATCTTGCCGCGATGCCGCCCGAGGAACTGGACCTTTATGACCGGCTCTTGCAGGAAAATGATCAGGATCTGATGGCCTGGATCATGGGCACCGACCTGCCCCCGGCCTGGATCGCGCCGCTGCTGGACCGGGTCACCGATTTCGCCCGCAACCGGCTGGCCGGCCCGGCCTGACCCAAGGGCCAGGCCGCCCCGCGCGCGCCGGATCGGGACAAAATCGGTTCGAGTTTACCGAATGTTTGCGCTTTCTGCCGATTCTCTCCCTGATCAGACACAGGGCGGGGCCGGGAATGTCGCTTCATGAACCTCTTCTCGACGGTGCGCAGCGGGCGTTCCTGTCCTGCTATCTGGACAATCTGGCGCTGGTGGAACGCCTGCACCGGCTGCTTCTTGACGTGATCAAGGACGAATTCGAACGGCTGCGGATTCTGGAAATCAACTCGGTGCAGGCGCTCTTGCTGTTCAACATCGGCGAGAATGAGGTGACCGCGGGCGAATTGAAAAGCCGCGGTTACTATCAGGGCTCGAACGTCAGCTACAATCTGAAGAAGCTGGTCGAACTGGGCTACATGCACCACCAGCGGTCCGAGGTGGACCGCCGCTCGGTCCGGGTCCGGCTGACGGAAAAGGGCCGCCGGGTGCGCGGCATGGTGGCAGACCTGTTTGAACGCCACGCCGAAGGCATCGAAAAGCGCGGGCTGGTCGATGCCAGCGGCATGGATGAAATCAACCGCTCGCTGCGCCGGATGGAACGGTTCTGGACCGAACAGATCCGCTACATCTACTGACCGGCCCCGCCTTCGCGCCTGCCGTCAGTTGCTCTTGCGGGCCGGGCGGAAGGGCAGGGGGGCGACGGGGATTCCGTCCTCGATCAGCCGCTTGGCCTCTTCGGGCTTCGCCTCGCCATAGATCGCGCGTTCGGGCGATGCGCCTTCGTGAATGGCGCGGGCCTCGGTCGCGAAGTTCATGCCGACATATTCCGAATTTTCCTCGACCTGCCGGCGCAAGGCCGCCAGCGCCGCCTCCAGCTCGGATTGCGGGGTGCCCAGCTTGGGCCGCGCCTCTGCCGCCGCCGCCGCTTCGGCCTTGCGCGCGGGCGTCACCGCCGGGGCCATGATCGCCTTTTCCACCCGCGTCTCGCCGCAGATCGGGCAAGACACCTGTCCGGCCCCGGACAGCGTGTCATAGGCGGCGGCCGAGGCGAACCAGCTTTCAAAACCGTGGCCGGCCCCGCAGGTCAGCGCATAGCGGATCATCGCAACATCCCGTGGCGGTCGCGCCCCATGCGCGACCTGTCGAACCTATGCCTTCGGTGGCGGGATTCAATCCCCCGCCGGGGCGTTCGCCGCCGCTTCCGTGGTCGCCTCGGCAAAGGCCAGGATCAGCGCCCGCAGGTCCGGCTCGCTCACCTTGCGGGCGGCCTTTTCCGGGGCAAACCACTTGCGGCGGCGCTGGGCGCGTTCGGGATAGCGCCGTTGCAGCCGTTCCACCCGCAGCGGAAACACCTCCACCGCGCAGGGCACATCCTCGGCATCGGGACGGGTCTTCAGATAGGTATAGACGCCCAGGCTTTCCGACTGGACCTTGCCTTCCACCCCGGCCTCTTCCCAGGCTTCCCGCGCCGCCGCCGCCGCAGGCGCGCGGCCCTCCATCGGCCAGCCCTTGGGAATGATCCAGCGCCCGGTGTCGCGGCTGGTCACCAGCAGCACCCGCGCCTTGCCACCCCGCAGCCGCCAGCACAGCGCGGCATATTGCGGTGCAAGCACGGGGTTGGCCTCTTCGGCGCGCAGGGTCTGCACTTCACTCATCACGATGCCCGGGTTTCTTTGCCCCGCGCGGCCGCGGGGATGATTGCCTGTATCCCTGAATGTGACATGCTCCCCCCCGTGGCACAAGTCCGCCGCCCCGACCGGGGAAGATTTCGCCCCGAAGGTTGACGCCCGCCGGACGCGGCGTATCTCCTGTTCAGACAGTCGAAAGGGAACCCCGATGCGCCGATCTGCCCTGCCTGCCCCGCTGGCCGCGCTGATGGCCCTGCTGGCCTCTGTCCTGGCCCCGGTCGCCGCCTGGGCGGGCTTCACCTTCGCCTCGATCGACGGCGGGACCATCGACCTGGATGATTGGTCCGGCAAGCCGGTTCTGGTCGTCAACACCGCCTCGCTCTGCGGCTTTGCCGGCCAGTTCGACGATCTTCAGGCCCTGCATGACGAACTGGGTCCGAAGGGCCTGCTGGTGCTGGCCGTGCCCTCGAACGACTTTTCGCAGGAACTGGGTAGCGAGGCGGCGGTCAAGGAATACTGCGCGCTGAACTTCGACCTGACCCTGCCGATGACCCAGATCACCCATGTGAAGGGCGCACAGGCGCATCCGTTCTATGCCTGGCTGGCCAAGACGCGCGGCTTCGTGCCGGGCTGGAACTTCAACAAGGTGCTGCTGGGCCCCGACGGCGCGGTGATCGAAACCTGGGGCTCGACCGCGAACCCGCAGGGGGCCATCCGCCGGCGGATACTGTCGCTGCTGCCATGACCGCGGCGCCTTCGGCCGGTCCGCGCGGCGCCGTCGCGCCGGTCTTTGTCGGCTCGGCCATCTACCGCGGCTCGTCCTATGGCGCGACGCATCCCTTGCGGGTGCCCCGCGTGTCAACCGTGATCGACCTTGCCCGCGCGCTGGGCTGGCTGCCGGCGGCGCGGTTCCAGAACAGCCCGCGCGCCAAGCCCGCCGCCCTGCGCGCCTTCCATACCGAACCCTACCTCACCGCCCTCCAGCGGGCCGAGGCCGAGGGTACGGTCAGCGATCAGGTCCGCGCCCGCCACAGGCTTGGCACCCTGTCGAACCCGGTCTTCGCCGAAATGTTCCGCCGCCCCGCCACCGGCGCAGGCGGCACGCTCTGGGCCGCCGAAACGCTGGCCCATGCCCCGGCGGGGGTGGTGCATGTGCCGGGCGGCGGCACCCACCACGGCCTGCCCGACCGGGCGAACGGCTTTTGCTACCTGAACGACGTGGTGCTGGGCATCAAGGCGCTGTTGGGCGCCGGGTTGACCCGCGTCGCCTATGTCGATCTTGACGCCCATCACTGCGACGGGGTTGAAGCCGCCTTCACCGGCGATCCCCGCGTCCGCATGATCAGCGTGCACGAACAGGGGCGCTGGCCGTTTTCCGGCGGCCTGACCGATACGGCCGGCGGCTCGGGCTTTTTCCTGCCGGTGCCGCGCGGCTATAATGATACCGAGGCGCGGGCCGTGCTGCACGGGCTGATCCTGCCCCGCGTCGCCGCCTTCGCGCCGCAGGCGCTGGTGGTGCAATGCGGCGCCGACAGCCTGACCGAAGACCCGCTCTCGCGCCTGTGCCTGTCGAACCGCGCCTATCTTGAGGCGCTGGCCGAACTGCGCCCGCTGTCGCCCCGGCTGATCGTGCTGGGCGGCGGTGGCTACAACCCGTGGTCGGTGGGCCGGCTCTGGACGGCGATCTGGGGCTGGCTTTCGGGGCAGGAACTGCCCGACCGCCTGCCCGAACCGGCGCGGGCGGTTCTGGCGGGGCTGTCGTGGTCGGGGGGCGCCCGCCCGCCGCCCGGCCCGCACCTGCTGGACACCCTGCTTGATCCGCCGCGCGAAGGCCCCGTCCGCCCCGAGATCACCGCTGCGCTGGCCGTCCTGGCCCGCCGGCCCGAGGGGGCCTGATGCGCGTCTTCCTTGGCCTTGACCTGCCCGAAACCGTCCGCTCGGCGCTGGCGGTGCAGCAATTCCTGCTGCCGCTGCCCCGCCGCGTGCCGCCCGAGGCGTTTCATCTGACGCTGGTCTTTCTGGGGGACGTGCCCGATCCCCGGCTTGACGCTGCGCACGAAGTCTTTGCCGCCCTGCGCAGCCCGGCCTTTCCGCTGGCGCTGCGGGGGCTGGGCCTTTTCGGCGGTTCCCGCCCGCGCGCGGCCTGGGCCGGTGTGCTGCCGTCAGACCCGCTGACCCGGTTGCAGGCCGCCGCCGAACAGGCCGCCCGCATCGCCGGGGTCGAGGTCGCCGCCCGCCGCTTCGTGCCCCATGTCACCCTGGGCCGCTTTCCCGTTCCCGATTTCGCCGCCACGGCGCGGCTGGAACGCGCCATTGCCGACGGTTTCGCCTTCGCGGCCGGTCCCTGGATTGTGCAGGACATGGTTCTTTGGCAAAGCCGGTCGGGTCACGATGGCCCGGTTTATACCGAACTTTCCCGTTATCCGTTTTCTTGACAACCGGCGGGCCATGGGCCAGCACGGGCTGCGTAACCCAGTCGCCAAGGACGCAAGCATGCGCGAAATCACGATTTCCGGTCGCAAGATCGGCCCCGCTCATCCGCCGCTTGTGATTGCCGAGATCGGCATCAACCACGGCGGCGATCTTGCCGTCGCCAAGGAAATGGTGCGCCTTGCCGCGGCTGCGGGCTGCGAGCTGGTCAAGCACCAGACCCATATTCTGGAAGACGAGATGACGGATGAGGCCAAGGCGATCTTCCCGCCGAATGCCGATGTCTCGATCTGGCATGTGATGGAACGCTGCGCCCTCTCGCTGGACGATGAGGCCGAGCTGAAGCGTTACACCGAAAGCCTCGGGATGATCTGGATCTCGACGCCGTTTTCCCGCGCGGCGGCCGATTACCTCGAAACCCTCGACGTGCCCGCCTACAAGATCGGTTCGGGCGAGGCCGACAATCTGCCGCTGATCCGCCACATCGCCCGCAAGGGCAAGCCGGTGATCCTGTCCACCGGGATGCAGACGATCGAGACGATCCGCGCCAGCGTTGACATCCTGGATGCCGCCGGTGTGCCCTATGCCCTGCTGGAATGTACCAACCTCTATCCCAGCCCGCCCGAGATCGTCTCGCTGAAAGGCGTGACCGAACTGCGCGAGGCCTTCCCCAACGCCGTTGTGGGCTTTTCCGACCATTCCATCGGCCCGGAAATGGCGCTGGCCTCGGTGGCGCTGGGCGCCAGCATCCTGGAACGCCATTACACCGACACCCGCTATCGCAAGGGGCCGGACATCATCAATTCGATGGACCCGGCCGAACTGCGCTTCCTGATCGACCGCTCGCGCGAGATCTGGATCGCCGCCAACAACCCCAAACAGCGCAGCGCGCCGGAAGAAGACGTCTACCGCTTCGCCCGCGGCTCGGTCGTGGCCGATGCCGACCTGCCCGCCGGCCATGTGATCCGCGAACAGGACATCTGGGCCCGCCGCCCCGGCAGCGGCGAAATCGCCGCCTATGACTTCGACAAGGTGCTGGGCAAACGCCTGACCCGCGCCGTCACCCGCAACACGCAACTGAAATGGAGCGATCTGGGGTGAGCCGTCCCCCGGTCCCCATCTTCGTCATCTCGCTGACCCGCGCCACCGAACGGCGGGCGCGGATTGCGGCCGAATTTGCCCAGGCGGGGCTGGACTACACGCTCTTCGACGGCATCGACGGCCGGGCCGAGGAGGCGCGGCTTCTGGCGCAGACCGATCTGCCCGGCTGGCACCGCTTCATGGGCGGGCCGATTTCGGCCGGGCATATGGGCTGCTACGCCTCGCATGTGGCGCTCTGGGCGCAGATCGGCGCCGGGCCCGATCCGGTGGTGCTGATCTGCGAGGATGACGTGACCTTCGACCCCGATTTCCCGCAGGCCCTGCAGGCCGCGCTGGACATGGCCGATGGCTGGGACATCTGCCGCTTCGCGCGGCTGCGCGCCAAGGGCGCGTTGACGCAGCGCCGGCAGGGCAAGTGGCGGCTCAATGCCTATTGGGGGCGCTTCACCGGCAATGCCTGCTATCTGATCAAGCGCGATCTGGCCGCCCGGCTGGCGCGCGACTTCTGGCCGATCCGCCGCGCCCATGACCACGAACTGAACCGCTTCTTCGCCCATGACTTCCGGCTGATGGGGCTGGAACCCTTCACCGCCCGGCCGGAAGACCGCGGCGAAAGCTACATCACCGGCACCGCCATGGCCGAGGCGACCAAGTTCCCCGCCCTCCGCCGTCTGCCGCATTACGCGCACAAGGCCGCCAACTACCTGCGCCGCATCACCTGGCTGATCCGCCACCGCATGTTGCCGCCGCCCCGCAGCTAGGCCCGCGTCCCCGCGCCGCCCCAGATGCCATAGGTCTCGCGGAAATACCGGATGCAGGCGCGGTTGGCCGAAATCCGGTCATGCCCCTGATAGACGAAATTGCGCAGCGCGGCCTCCTTCACCTCGTTCGAACTGCCCTTCGACCGCACCTTGTCGCGGACATTCAGCCAGATCGGAATCCCGCGCCGCTCAAGACAGCCCGACAGCCAGACATCATCCACCGTCCACAGCACATCGGGAATGTCATAGGCCGCATCGTCGAAATCGTCGGGCCGCACCATCACGCCGCCCCAGCCTTCCAGAATGTCGACATAGCCCGAGGTCATGGCCTTGGACGGTTTCCACCGCCCCAGCGACAGCGCCCGCCGCAGCCGGTAGCCCAGATCCTTGCGGCGATAGCCGGCCTTGGGCTGGCGCGGCGACTGCCAGCCGTCATGGGCATAGAAGGGCGTGTCCAGCAGACCGCCTTCCTCGCAGATCACGCAACCGGGCTGGTCGGCCCCCGCCTCGACAAAGCGTTGCGCCCAGCCCGGATCATATACCTTGTCGTCATCGCAGAACAAAATCCGCACATCCTGCCCCCGATAGTCGCGGCAGGCCGGCAGCACCTTGGTCGCCGGACCCAGATCCTCGTCGATCAGGCGCAGGGTCACGCCCTCGGGCAGCTTCGGCAACTGCGCCGGGTCATAGTCGAACCGGCGATAGCGCCGCGGGATGTAAAGGTTGATCGCCTCGATCCGGGCGGTCTGCTGCTTCAGCGCGGCCAGGTTTTCGTGCACATAGGCAAACCGCGGCGGCACCGTGGTCAGCGACAGGATCAGTCGGGTCATCGCGCGCGGCTCCCGTTCTCAGACCCTGCCGCCGTGGCGGGTCCAGTAGTCCACCATCCAGGGCACCGGACCCCGGCCGTAATGCGGGAACACGTCCCAGTTGCCCGCCGGAGGGCGGATCAGGTCAATCGGGCGCGGGCGACCGTGGAAGCACAGCACCCGCACCTCCGGCCCGGGCGGATTCGGCCCCCGCAGCCGGTCAATCAGCAGGGGCGGGCGCAGGTGATACTTGTAGCTGACAATCCACGCCTGCGGCCAATAGCCGATGGGGCTGACCTCGCCATGCACATAGGCCTGCTCAATGTCATACTTTTCTGTAATTGCGTCTCTTTCAGCGCGCAGCCGGTCCACCAGATAGCCAAGTGAGCCCAAGTCGAACGCGAAGATGCCCGTGCCAGTGCTTGGCGGGCCGTCTTTGCCGCGCCATGGAGTGGAATCCAGAGCCATCAGGCCGCTGCCAAGCGTAAAGAACTCACCCAGTTGGCCGCAGATCACGGTGTCCAGGTCGATGAACAGCGCCCGGCCCGTCAGCCCGTAAAGATCATGCCCGAACAGCGCGATCTTCGGCCAGGCGCCGTGGCGCCAGTTCTCGGGCTTCAGCCCGATGTCGGGAATGGGAAAGGTCTCGATCTCGGAGCGCAAGCCGCTGCTGTCATCGGTCAGGCAGACAAACCGGAAATCGCCCGTCAGATTGGCCCGCACCGCCGAATACAGCACATTGACGTATTCCGCGCCGTAAAGCGTGCCCCATTTCATGCAAAGAACGACGCGGTCCATGAAGGTCTCCGGTTGTGGGCGCAGCCCTTCACTTAGGGCCGGCCCCCCGCCTTGTCCACCGCCCCGCCGCCCGCTTGCCCGCCGCACCATCCCTGCACCGATTGCCAGCGCGGGCCGTCGCCGCTATGCAGGGCAATGCTGCAAGTGCCAGTGCGAGAGCCATGAAAGACATCCTCTTCCTTACCGGCACGCGGGCCGATTTCGGCAAGCTTGAACCGCTGGCCGCCGCCGCGCGCGATGCCGGCTATGGCGTGACCTTCTTCGTCACCGGCATGCACATGATGGACCGCTACGGCCTGACCCGGAACGAGGTGCGCCGCATGGCGGGGGTCGGCACCCATGAATTCCTGAACCAGCGCCCCGGCGACCCGCAGGATATGGTGCTGGCCAAGACCGTCACCGGGTTTTCCGATTACGTCGCCGAACACCGCCCCGACCTGATCGTGATCCACGGCGACCGGGTGGAAGCCCTGGCCGGCGCGCTGGTCGGCGCGATGAACTATGTCCGCTCCGCCCATGTCGAGGGGGGCGAGGTGTCGGGCACCATCGACGAGGTGTTCCGCCACTGCAACACCAAGCTCTGCACGCATCATTTCGTGTCCTCCGAAGCCGCCGCGCGCCGGGTCATGGCGCTGGGCGAACCCGCCGAAACCGTGCATGTCATCGGCTCGCCGGAACTGGACTTCCACGCCCGCCCCTCGGGCGTGACGCTGGATCAGGTGCGCGCGCATTACGAAATTCCCTTCGCCGACTATGGCATCGCCACCTTCCACCCCGTCACCAGCGAACAGGCCACCATCGGCACGCAGGCCGCCGCGCTCTTCGGTGCGCTGGAAGCCTCGGGCCGCGCCTTCGTGGTGATCGCGCCGAACAACGACCCCGGCTCGGACGCCATCTTCGCCGTGCTGGACCGGCTGCCGAAAGACCGCTTCCGCGTGCTGCCCTCGATGCGCTTCGCGCATTTCTCGGAACTGATGAAGAACGCCGCCTGCATGGTGGGCAATTCCAGCGCCGGTGTGCGCGAGGCGCCCTTCCTGGGCCTGCCGTCGCTGGACATCGGCACCCGGCAGGCGAACCGCTCGGATGCGGCCTCGGTCACGGCCTGTCAGGCGGCGGATACCGCCACCATCGCCCGCTTTCTGGCGCAGGATTGGGGCCGCCGCCACGCCCGCGACGCGGGCTTTGGCCAGGGCCTTGCCGCTGACCGTTTCGTGCAGGTGCTGGCCCGCCCCGAGTTCTGGGACAGCCCGCTGCAAAAGGCCTTCCAGGACCGGGAGTAAGCCTGATGCACTGGCAGTTGGCGGCCTATCTGGCGGCGACCCGGGCGATCCCGCTGCTGGCCCCGGCCGTGCTGCGCCGCCGCCTTGCGCGCGGCAAGGAAGACCCCGCCCGCTGGACCGAGAAGCTGGGCCGCCCCTCGGCCCCGCGCCCCGCGGGCCGTCTGGTCTGGCTGCATGCCGTGGGTCTGGGCGAGGTGCTGGCGCTGCGCGGCCTGATCGCCGCGCTGGCGGGGCAGGCGCCGGATTTCAGCTTCCTTGTCACCTCGGGCACCCGCGCCTCGGCCGAGGTGCTGGCCGCCAACCTGCCGCCGCGCACCACGCATCAGTTCCTGCCGCTGGATGCGCCCGGCTATCTGGCCCGCTTTCTGGCGCATTGGCGGCCCGACCTGTCGATCTGGGCGGAACAGGAGCTGTGGCCCGGCGCCGTGGTTGCCGCCCACCGCGCCGGCGTGCCCTTGGCGCTGGTGAACGCCCGGATGAACGCCGACAGCTTCGCCCGCCGGTCGCGGGGGCGGGGGCTTTACGCCGACCTTCTGGCCCGCTTCCGCCTGATCGCCGCGCAGGACGACGCCACCGCCCGCCACCTGCGGGCGCTGGGCGCGGGCGAGGTGCGGGTGACCGGCTCGCTCAAGGCCGCCGCCCCGCCGCTGGCGGCAGACCCGGCCCGGCTGGCATCGCTGGAAACCGCCCTGGCGGGCCGTGCCCTCTGGCTCCTCGCCTCCTCGCACCCGGAAGATGAGGCCGCCGCGCTGGCCACCGCGCCCGACGACCGGCTTCTGGTCATCGTCCCGCGCTACCCCGACCGTGGGGCAGGGATCGAGGCCGCCGTCCGCGCCACCGGCCGCAGCGTGACCCGCGCCGGGGCAGGGCAGGCGCCCGGCCCTGCGCAGGTGCATATCGCCGATGCCTTCGGCGAACTGGGCCTCTGGTATCGGCTGGCCCCCTTGGCGCTGGTCGGCGGCAGTTTCGGCCCGGTGCAGGGCCACAACCCCTGGGAAGCCGCCGCGCTGGATTGCGCCATCCTGCACGGCCCCGCCACCGCCAATTTCGCCGCCGATTATGCGCAGCTTGACGGGGCAGGGGCCGCCCGCGCCGTCACCGCCGCCACGCTGCCCGCCGCCCTCTCTGCCGATCCGGCCCCCTTCGCCGCCCGCGCCCGCGCCCTGTCGGATGCCGCCCGCACCAGCCTAGCGCCGCTGGCGCGTGATCTTGCGGGGCTGCTGAGATGATGCGGCTGTTCCTCGCCCTCTGGTCCGCGCTCTGGACGCTGTGCCTGCCGCTGATCCTGCTTTATCTGCGCCGCAGGGGCCGCAAGGACGCGGCCTATTCCCAGAACGTCGCCGAACGCTTCGGCCGTTACCCGCAGCGCCTGCCCGGCGCGGTCTGGGTCCATGCCGTCAGCCTGGGCGAGATGCGCAGCGCGGTGCCGCTGATCCGCGCCCTGCTGGACCGGGGCGAAACCGTGGTCTGCACCCATTTCACCCCCGCCGGCCGCCGCGAATCCACCCGCGTCTTCGGCCCCGACATCGCCGCAGGCCGCCTTGCCGCCGTCTGGGTGCCCTTCGAGCTGGCCTGGTGCTTCCGTGGCTTCTTCCGCGCCTTCCGCCCGAAACTGGGCCTGGTGATGGAGGTCGAGATCTGGCCGCGCATGGTCTTTGCCGCCCGCGATGCCGGGGTGCCCCTTTTCATGTGCAACGCGGGCTACCCGTCGAAATCGGTCGCCCGCGACGCCCGCTTTCCGCTGCGCCCCGCCGTCATGCGCGGCTTCGCCGGGGCGCTGGTGAAATCGCAGCTTCAGGCCGGCCGCTTCGCCACCGTCGGCGTGCCGAACATCACCGTCACCGGAGAATTGCGCTTCGACCAGCCGATCCCGCCCGCGCAGGTGGCCGCCGGTCAGGCCGCCCGGCCCCTGCTGGCCGGCCCCCGCCGCACCCTGACCTTCGCCTCGGTGGTCGAGGGCGAGGATGCGCTTTACCTTGATGCCATTCAGGCCGCCCTCGCGGCCCCGGACGCGCCCTTCGTGATCTACGTCCCGCGCAAGCCCGAACGGTTTGACGAGGTGGCCGCCCTGATCGCCGCCCGTGGCCTGCGCCTGATGCGCCGCAGCACCGCGCTGGATGCCGCCCTGACCCTGACCGCCCCGCAGCAGGCCGACATCCTGCTGGGCGACAGTCTGGGCGAGATGTATTTCTATCTGGCCATGGCCGACCGCGTGGTCACCGGCGGCGGCTTCACCCCGCATGGCGCGCATAACATCATCGAGCCGCTGGCGCTGGCGCGGCCCGTCATCGTGGGCCCTGAAATCCACACCATCGAATATCCGGCAGCCGAGGCGATTGCCGCCGGCGTCTGCTTCCACGCGCAGACCCCGGCCGATCTGGCCCGCGCGCTGACGCCCCAAGGCTGGCCCGGCCCCTCACAGGCTGGCATCGCCGCCTTTCTGGCCGCCCATTCCGGCGCCACCGCCCGCACGATGCAGGCGCTGGCGCCTTACCACAGCCGCTAGCCGCAGGTTCCCTCGAAGGAACCTGCTCACCAGCCGCTGAACCCGCCGTCCACATTCACCAGTTGCCCGGTCATGTAGCCCGCCGCCGCCGAGGCCAGGAACAGCATCGCATCGGCAATCTCGTCGGGCTTGGCCATGCGGTTCAGCATGATCAGCTCGCCCACGCGGCGCTGGAATTCCTCGGAATGGTTGTTGAACACCGCCCCCGGCGCGATGGTGTTCACCGTCGCCCCGCGCGGCGCCCAATAGCCCGCCAGCCAGACCGTCAGCCCGTGGATGCCCGCCTTCGTCACCCCATAGGCCGAAAAGTTCTTGAACGGCATCCCCTCATAGATCCGGTGATGCGCCCCGTTCAGCGCATACATGCTGGCCACGTTGATCAGCGTGCAGGGCCATTTCCCCACGATGTCGCGGTCCATCTGCCGGGCCACCATGAAGGGGCCGGTCAGGTTGGTGCGCATCGTCTTTTCCCAGTCGCTGACCTTCAGGTCGGCGAAATCGGGAAAGCCCTTGCCCGCGCCCATCAGCAGCTCGCCCGTGATGGCCGCGTTGTTCAGCACGACATTCGGTTCCCACCCGTCCTTCAGGATGCGGGCGAAGATTTCCGTCACCTCGTCTTCGTTTGCCACATCAAGTGGATAGAAGCGAAAGTTCGCGTTCCCGCCATGCGCCTCGACCAGCGCCTCGGCCCGCGTGCCGGGCAGGTCGGACGCGATCACCCGCGCGCCTTCGGCCAGCATCCGGCGCACATAGGTGCTGCCCAGCACGCCCCCCGACCCGGTGATGAAGATGGTGCGGCCTTGCAACTGGTCAGTCATGGCTGTGCTCTTTCAGGGCTTCGGTCAAAAGGAACTCGACAAGTCGAAAGTCGAAGGGGCTGTCGATGTCGACACAGCGTTCCGGCGGCATCAGGAAGGGGATCACGCGCCCCTCCCACAGCCCCTTGGACCGTTTCAGATAGGCCGACGACACCACATAGGTGCTGGCCGCATGTTCATAGACCACCGGCGCCTGCTGGCGCGCGACCACGCCACCCGGCAGCGGCTTCGACACATGCAGCGCCCCGCTGGCATCCGGCTCCACAAGGTTGAAATAGGGGTTCTTTCGCGCCTCGCAGCAGCTCATCACCAGGTCAGGGTGTTCGATATTGTAAAGTTCCAGCGCCCCGGAAATATCCTCCGGCAGCCGCAGCGGCGAAGTGCAATCCAGATCAAGGAAGGCATCGACCGGGCCTGTCAGCGCCTCGGACGCCTCCAGCGCGTGCTGCCACACGCCCCATTTCCCTGCCGTGTCGGTTGCCAGATGCGCCGGCCGCAGCCCGATCTTCAGCGCGCCCTTCGCCACCGCATGATCATAGATTTCCTCGTCATCGGTGCTGACCACCACCGCATCCACCGCCGGATGCGCGAACAACTGGTCCAGCGACCAGTCGATCAGCGGCTTGCCGCAGATCGGGCGGAAATTCTTGCGCGGCACGCCCTTGCTGCCCTTGCGCGCGCCGATATGGCCCAGGATCATCGAACAGGTCTCCTCATGGAATCTCTTTCCCGCACCGCCCGATGAAGGCCCGCGCCGCCCAGGCCGCGGCCACCAGCCGGGCCGACGGCAGGCACAGGTCCAGCCGCGGCAGATGCTCCACACCCGACGGGTCCGCGCCCTGTGCCAGCGCCAGAAAATCGCGCATGGCGGACAGGAACATCTCGTTGCGCTCCAGCGGGCGGTCCAGATCGCGCGGCCCCGCCGCATCGGTCACCCGGTAGGTCGCGGCGGCAAAGTCGAAATCATGCATCCGCTCGGTCCCGCGCAGCAGGGTGCGGCGGTGCAGCTTCGGCGTCAGGTAGTCCATCGCCACCTCGCCCGCGATGCCGTCCCCGGCCAGCGAAATCCGGCTGGCCACATCCACCCCCGGATAGGCGGCATGGCCCAGACTTTCGACCGACTTCACCGCCAGCCCCGGAAACAGGCAGGCCGCCATGTCCAGCTCGTGACACAGGTCCAGCAGTACGCCGCCGCCCTCGGCCCGCGCGGCATAGCTTTCGGAAAACCGCCAGTTCGCCCGCCATTGCGTCACGTCATGGCCGATGGTCAGCGAAAACTGGAACACATCCGACAGGTCGGCCTGCGCCAGCGTGCGGAAGGCCGGGTGATAGCGCATCATGTAGCCCAGCACCGACCGCCGCGCGACGCCCGCCGTCACTTCGGCAATCGCCTCCACCTCGGCGGGGGCAAAGGCCAGCGGCTTTTCGATGTAAAGCGGCAGGTCGCGCGCTGCGGCCTCGGCAATCAGCGGCAGGCGGATGTTGGTCGCGGTGGCAATCACCACGGCGTCGGCCGCGTCCATCGCCGTCCGCGCCCCGTCAAACCCCGCCGCCCGCCAGGACAGCGCCACCGGCGCGGCCCCCAGGGCCGCCAGATTGTCGGTATGCCGGCGTCCGATCGACCCCGACCCGATGACCAGAACGCGCATTCCCGCCTCCCTTTCGGGCCAGCCCTAGCGCGAAACCGCCCCCGCCACCAGAGGCGGCCGCGCCTGCGGCCAGCCTGTCGCCCGGTGATACGCCTGCCCGATGGCCAGAACCCGCGCATCATCGCCCGACCGGCCGATGATCTGCATCCCCATCGGCAGGCCCTGCGCCCCGAAGCCCACCGGCACCGACAGCGCCGGCACCCCGATCAGGCTGGCCGGCACCACCACCTCCATCCAGCGGTAATAGGTGTCCATCTTGCGCCCGGCAATCGCCTCGGGCCAGCGCCACTCGGCCGGAAACGGCCAGACCTGCGCACTTGGCAGCACCACAGCGTCATAACGGTCAAACAGCCGCGCCGCATGGGCATACCAGCGGCTGCGGATCACGCTGGCCTCATACACCGCCTGCGCCGACAGCCCCAGCCCCTGCTCGATCTCCCAGATCGTCTCGGGCTTGGTCAGCGCCCGTTTCGCCGGGTCTTCCGTCAGCGCCCGCTTCCCGCCGGCGTTCAGCATTGCCCGCAGCGTCACCCAGGCCGACCACAGCTTTTCGGCCGGAAAGGGCGGGGGCAGCGGTTCCACCTCGGCCCCCATCGCGGCCAGCCCCTGCAACGCCGTCTCGCAGATCTCCAGAATCCCCGGCTCCATCGCATAGGCGCCGCCCCAGTCGGCCAGCCAGCCGATCCGCAGCCCCTTCACCCCGGCCTCCAGCCCGGTCAGCAGATCCGGCACCGCGCGGGGGAAGGGCACCTCGGGGTTTTCCCCCGCCAGCACGGCCAGGAACCGCGCCAGATCCTCGACCGTGCGCGCCATCGGCCCCTCGGTCGCCAGCGTCGCCAGATGGGTGTCGCCCTCGGCATCGCCCGGCACCAGCCCCCAGGTCGGGCGAAAGCCATAGACGTTGCAGAACGCCGCCGGGTTGCGCAAAGACCCCATCATGTCCGACCCGTCGGCCACCCAGGCCATCCGCGTCGCCAGCGCCGCCGCCGCCCCGCCCGAAGACCCGCCCGCGCTGCGGCTCAGGTCATAGGGGTTGCGCGTCACCCCGAAGACCGGGTTGAAACTGTGGCTGCCCTGGCCCCATTCCGGCGTGTTGGTCTTGGCGGTGAACACCGCCCCCGCCGCCCGCATCCGCGCCGCCAGCAGGTCGTCCCTTGCCGGCACATGGGCGGCGTGCAGCGGCGATCCCCAGGTCGTCCGCAGTCCCTTCACCGCGACCAGATCCTTCACCGGCAGCGGAATCCCGTGCAGCCAGCCCGAAGGCGCCGCATCGTCCAGCGCCCGCGCCTCGGCCATCAGCGCCTCGGGCGCGCGCCGCGACACCAGCGCGTTCACCGCCCCGTTCGCCGCCTCCACCTGCGCCAGATGCGCCGCCATCACCTCGGATGGCGCCACCTTGCGCGCATGGATCAGCGCCGACAGTTCGGTCGCGGAAAGCTCAAGAAGACCTGACATTTTCTGTCCAGAAATATCCCACGGGGGTCCGGGGGTGTGAAACCCCCGGCGGCCGGCCAGACAGGACTGCCGGGGCCACAACAGCCCCGGCATCGCTCACCTCACCAGACTCACTTCTGCAGTTCGGTCCAGATCGCGGTCTGGTACTCCAGCGCCTTGCCGGTGCAGACCGTCACGAAATGGCCCTTGTCGGCGA
The DNA here is from genome assembly GCF_003034965.1 of Fuscovulum blasticum DSM 2131. Lineage (GTDB taxonomy): Bacteria > Pseudomonadota > Alphaproteobacteria > Rhodobacterales > Rhodobacteraceae > Pseudogemmobacter > Pseudogemmobacter blasticus. The sequence continues at coordinate 101,290 of NZ_PZKE01000008.1, forward strand.
ATTCCGCCGGCGTGATGATCTCGGGCGCAGCCTTCATGTCCTCGGGCATGAAGGCATCCGACCCCGCAATCCCGTTGGCATAGCGGGCAAAGGCCGACAGCGCCGCCGCGTTCTCGGGCTCCATGATGAAGTCCAGGAACAGATAGGCGTTGTCCACGTTCTTGGCGTCGGCCAGCAGCACCACGTTGTCCATCCACAGGCCATAGCCTTCCTTCGGATAGCCATAGGCCACATCCGGGTTGCCCAGACGCGCCCGCATCGCCGAGCCGTTCCAGTCCACCGTCGCGGCATAGTCGTGGTTGATCATCTTCTCGACGGTCGAATAGTCCATCGACATCCACTTCGGCTTGGCCGCCAGCAGGGCGTCGCGCACCTTCTTCATCACCGCCGGGTCTTCCGAACACACCTCGCCGCCGGCCCACATCGTGGCCAGCGCCATCACGTCGCCCATTTCCGGGATGACGTTGATCTTGCCCACCAGCTCTGCCGGCGGGTTCATGAAGATGTCAGAGGTGTTGATGTCGCCGGAATAGTCCTTCACGTTGACCGACATCCCGGTCGACCCCCACTGCCACGGGATCGACCATTCGCGACCCGGGTCCCACTCCACATTCATCCATTCCGGGGCAATGTTCTTGTGGTTGGGCAGCTTCGACAGGTCCAGCTTCTGGATCAGGCCCTTCTCGGCATAGATGCCCACGAAGCCGGCCGAAGGCACCACCAGGTCAAAGCCCGAAGCCCCCGCCTCGACCTTGGCCAGCGCGGTGTCGTTCGAATCGAAGTCGGTGATCGTCACCTTGACCCCGTACTTCTCCTCGAACTTCTTGATCATCTCGGGGCTGGTGTAGTTGCCCCAGTTGTAAAGGAACAGCTCGCCCTCGGCATGGGCCATCGCCGTTCCCGACATCAGCAGCGCCATGGCGCCCAGAATCCGTTTCATGGTCTCTCCTTCAGTTGGATGAAGCCGCCGGTGCGTCCGGCGGTCATTTGCGTTTTCGGGTCAACAGGAAGAACGCGGACAACAGCACCAGGGTCAGCGCCAGAAGCAGCGTCGAGATCGCGTTCACGTCCGGCTTCATCGCGCGCCGCAACTGGCCCAGCATATAGGTCGGCAGGGTATCCTGCCCGGGCGACTTGATGAATTCGGTAATCACCACATCGTCCAGCGACGTGACGAAGGCCAGCATCGCCCCGGCCAGAATCCCCGGCATCAGCAGGGGCAGGGTGACACGGCGGAACGTCTGCCAGCGGCTGGCGTAAAGATCGGCCGCGGCGGTTTCCAGCGTCAGGTCCATCCCCTCAAGCCGGGCCCGGATCGGCAGATAGGCAAAGGGAATGCAGAAGGCGGCATGGGCCACGATCAGATAGCCCAGCCCCGTATAGCCGGTGGCCTTCTTGATCGCCGCCGTCACCAGCAGCAGCGCCACCGCCGTCACGATCTCGGGCACCATCAGCGGCTGGTTGATCATCACATAGACAAAGGTCTGGCCGCGAAAGGCGGGGCGTCGCGTGGTGCCCAGGGCCGCCATGGTTGCCAGCGCGGTGGACAGCACCGCCGCCCCGGTGGCCACCTTCAGCGATACCCAGGTCGCCTCTTTCACCTGATCATTGGCCCAGGCGGCGCGGTACCAGTCCAGCGACAAGCCCCCCCAGACCGCCACGCTTTCGCCAGCGTTGAAGGAATAGACGATCAGCACCAGGATCGGCGCGTAAAGCGCCACGAACACCAGCATCGACACCAGCGTCGCGCCGGGCAGTTCGGTGACCGAGAAGTCGCGGGCCCTAGCCATTCTTCCGTTCTCCGCTGATCGCCTTCACATAGACCAGAAGCGCGATGGTCACGATCACCAGCAGCGTCACCGACAGGGCAGCCCCCAGCGGCCAGTTCTTGCCCTGGCCGAACTGCAGCTCGATGAAGTTGCCGATCATCATGTTCTTGCCGCCGCCCAGGATGCGGGGCGTCACATAGGCGCCAAGGCAGGGCACGAAGACCAGGATCGACCCCGCCACGATGCCGGGCCGGATGATCGGCAGGATCACCCGCCGCAGCACCTGCCAGCGGCTGGCGTAAAGGTCATAGCCCGCCTCCAGAAGCCGCATGTCGAAGCGGTCGATGGTGGCGAACAGCGGCAGCACCATCAGCGGCAGATAGACATAGACCATGCCGATCAGCAGCGCCGTATCGGTATAGGTCAGTTGCAGCGGGGCCGAGACCAGCCCCGCCTTCAGCAGAAGCGTGTTCAGCACGCCTTCGTTGCGGATGATCTGGTTGATCGCGAAGGTGCGGATCAGCAGGTTGGTCCAGAACGGGATGGTGATCAGGAACAGCCAGCCCGCCCGGCTTGCCGGCGACCGGGTGGCAATGAACCAGGCGGTCGGAAAGCCCACGATGAAGGTCAGCACCGTCGTGATGAACGACAGCTTCACCGACCGCCAGAAGATCGTCAGGTTGCCATCGGCCAGAACCAGCTTGTCCTCGAAGATGTCGTGATCGAACAGCACGCCGCGCCAGCCTTCCAGGCTGAACACCCATTCCACATTGCCATGCGTGCCCGGCGTCAGGAAGGAATAGACCAGCACGATCAGCAGCGGCCCGACCGCCGCCACCGTCAGCACCAGCAGCGCCGGGGCCGACAGTTGCCAGGCGCTTTTGATGTTCTCCCGGCGGACGGCCTCTTCGGCGGGGCTCATGGTGTCAATCCTCCAGAACCTGAACGGCGCCGGGCGTGAAGCGCAGGCCGACCTGCTCGCCCTTGGACAGCGCGCCCTCGCCGGTCACGCCCGAAACCACGCAGGCCTCGATTTCCGTGCCATCGGCCAGCGCAAGCTGATAGTTCATGTCGGTGCCGAAATAGACCGATCCGGTCACGGTGGCCGGGATGGCGCCGGCCTCGCCGGGGGCCACGATCCGCACATGTTCGGGCCGCACCGCCAGCGTGACGGTGCCCGCGCGCGGGCTGTCCACCGGCACCACCGCCCCCACGGGCAGCCGCACCCCGGCGCCCTCGGTCACGCCCGACAGGAAATTGGTCTCGCCGATGAAGCTGGCGACAAAGCGGTTCACCGGGCGGGTATAGATGTCGCGCGGGGCGCCCACCTGTTGCAGCTTGCCATGGCTCATCACGCCGATCCGGTCGCTCATGGTCAGGGCTTCTTCCTGGTCATGGGTAACGAAGACGAAGGTGATGCCCGTCTCGGTCTGCAACCGCTTCAGCTCGACCTGCATCTCCTTGCGCAGCTTCAGGTCCAGCGCCGACAGCGGCTCGTCCAGGAGCAGCACCTTGGGCTGCGGCGCCAGCGCGCGCGCCAGCGCCACCCGCTGCTGCTGGCCGCCCGAAAGCTGGCTGGTCTTGCGCCCGGCCATCGCCTCCAGCTTCACCAGCGCCAGCATCCGTTCGGTGGTCGCCTTCACCTCGGGCGCCGGCCGGCCCAGCATCTGCAACCCGAAGGCCACGTTCTGCGCCACCGTCAGATGCGGGAACAGCGCATAGCTCTGGAACACCGTGTTCACCGGCCGCCGGTTCGGCGGCAGCGTGGTGATGTCGGCGCCGTCCAGCAGGATCGTGCCCTCGGTCGGCATCTCGAACCCGGCGATCAGCCGCAGAAGCGTGGTCTTGCCGCAGCCCGAAGGCCCCAGCAGCGTAAAGAACTCGCCTTTCCGGATGTCCAGCGACACATCGTCCAGCGCCCGCACGGCCGCGTTGCCCTGGCCGAAGGCCTTCACCACATTCCGGGCCGAGATCGTCACCTCATCGGTCACGGTCGCCCCCTCCCTGTCCTGTTATTTTGATCATATTGGGCAGCCGCCCGCCGCCCTGACAAGCGTTTTCTTGCCCGCTCATGCCGCAACCGGCGCGCGACGCCCCGCCCAGGGCGCGGCGCGCTCAACTTCTGCACAAAGCGCGATCAGCGTCTCGTCCTGCCCGAAGGCCGCGGCCAGATGCACGCCGATCGGCAGACCGTCGCCCGACATGCCCAGCGGCAGGCTGGCCGCCGGTTGCCCGCTGGCGTTGAACACCGCGCAGAAGGGCGAATAGGCGAAAATCCCGCCCGGCCCGGTGCGATAGGCCACATAATCCTCGGTCGCGTGCGAGAACCGCCCCACCTTCGCCGGCGGTTCGGCCAAGGTGGCCGACAGCAGGATGTCCGGCCCGGCGTCGAAGACCCCCGCCATCTGCCGGCCAAAGGCGTGGATCTCGCCCACCGCCTCAAGATAGCGCGTCGGATGCAGCGTTTCGGCATGTGCGCAGGCCCCGCGCCCCACGCCTTCCACCAGATCGCCGGTCAGCGGGCGCCCCTTCAGCGCGCCGCGAATCCCCAGCGCCGTGCCCACCGCCACGATGTCGGTCCAGGCCCGCATCATGCCCGGCACATCGGCGCGGGGCAGGGCGGGTTCCACCACATGCCCCAGGCTTTCCAGCAGCCGCGCCGTGGCCCGCACCGCCTCGGCCACCTCGGGGTGGATCGGCTCGCCGGTGAAGGTGGTGTCGCACACCCCCACCCGCAGCCGCCGCGGCGGGCGCGAGATCGCCGCCGCATGGCCGCGCGCCAGCGGCGGCGCCCAATAGGGCGCGCCCAGGTCGGCGCCCTCGCAGGCGTCCAGCATCACCGCCGTGTCGCGCACGCTGCGCGTCAGGAAGCCGTCGATCGCCATCCCCGCCCAGCCTTCGCCGGCATAGGGGCCATCCGGCAGCCGCGCCCGCGTCGGCTTGAAGCCGAAGAGGCCGCAGGACGAAGCAGGAATCCGCACAGACCCGCCGCCGTCCGACCCATGCGCAAAGGCCACGATCCCCGCCGCCACCGCCGCCCCCGCACCGCCAGACGATCCGCCCGGCGTGTGGTCGGTGTTCCACGGGTTGCGCGTCGGCCCGCCATAGACCGCCGCCTCGGTCGCCGCGCCAATGCCGCCTTCGGGGCTGGTCGTACGCCCGAAGGTGACAACCCCGGTCGCCTTCATCCGGGCAAAGATCGCGCTGTCGCCGGAATAGCGGGTGTTGGCCAACAGCCGGCTGCCGTTGTGGCTGGGAAAATCCTTCGCCTCCACCCCCAGATCCTTGATCAGGAACGGCACGCCCCGGAACGGCCCGTGCGGCAAGCCTTCCCGGATCGACCGCCGGGCCACCTCTTCCTGCACCAGAACCACCGCGTTCAGGGCCGGATTGCGCGCCTCGACCGCCGCCAGCGCCGCATCCAGCAGCTCGTCCGGCGTCACCTCGCCCGTCGCCACCAGCCCCGCCAGTTCGGTTGCATCCGCCGCGCCCAGATCGCCGATCATGCCGATTCTCCTGTTCTTCCGCCGCCATGCTGACCGCCCCGCGCCCCCCGGTCCAGCCTGCCACCGTCATCTGCCGGGCCGTTCCCGCCACCCTCTGCAGCCCGAAAGCGACACCCCGCGTCGCGCATGCGTCGCTGCGTCAGGGCCGCGCTTGACAGCGCCGCCGCGCGGGCTATTCAGGACGGGCCTTAGGTTCCGGGCCTCAAGATCCGGATGAAAAGGGAACGCGGTGCAATTCCGCGGCTGCCCCCGCAACTGTAAGCGGCGAGCGATGATGGAACATGCCACTGGGGAAATCACTCCGGGAAGGCCCGTCAAAGCCCAGACCCGCGAAGCCAGGAGACCTGCCAGGGTGATCACCCTTACCGCGGCGCGGGGCGCGCCACGGCAGGCGGATTCCGCCAGAGGTGACGAAACTCACCGTCGGCGGAAGGGGCGACCTTTCCCAGGACAGAACGCATCTTGCGGGCCGCGGTTGCGGCCCCACCGGAAAGGCAAAGACCGCCATGTATGGCATTTCCCGCATCGCCCTGATTTCCGCACTGGCCGCCTCGGGCCTCGCCGCCCCGGCACTGGCCGCAGACGATGACGATTCCCTTCTGCTGGGCACCATCACCATCACCGCCAGCACCGAGCCGGTCGAACTGGGCCGCACCGGCGCGACGGTCGATGTCGTCACCGCCGATGACCTGAAGAAATCCGGCGACCAGTCGGTCGCCACGCTGCTGGCCCGCCTGCCGGGCGTCAGCATGTCGCGCAACGGCGGCCTTGGCACCTCGACCGCGCTGCGCCTGCGTGGCCTCTCGGGCCCCTATATCGGCGTCCGCATCGACGGCATCGACGTGTCCGATCCCTCGGGCACCCAATGCGCCTATGACTTCGGCTCCACCACCTCGGGCGGCATTTCCCGCATCGAGGTGCTGCGCGGCTCGCAATCGGCGCTGTTCGGGTCGGAAGCCATCGGCGGCGTGGTCGACATCACCACCTTCCGCGCCACGGAAGAGGGCACCTCGGCCCAGATCGGCGTCGAGGCCGGATCGAACGCCACCTACAGCGGCACCGCCTCGGTGGCGATGAAGACCGACCGCGTCGAACTGGCCTTCTCGGCCAGCCGCACCATCACCGACGGCATCTCCTCCTACGCCTATGGCACCGAGGACGACGCCTTCCGCTCAACCACGCTGACGTTCTTCGGCGCCTATCAGGTGTCCGATACCCTGCGCGTCGGCATGAGCCTGCTTCACCGGGACAGCTTCACCGAATTCGATGACCAGACCGCCGACAACGGCAATATCGAAAACGGCAAGCTGCGCGGCGGCCGCATCTTTGCGCAACTGCAAACCGGGGCGGTCACGCATGAACTGTCCTACGCCCATACCGATTCCAAGCGCGACTACAGCTATCCGACCGGCTGGTATTCCGAGACCAGCTTCGACGGGGGCCGCGAACAGCTTGCCTATCTGGGCAAGTGGAAGGCCAGCGAACAGCTTTCGCTGAACTGGGGTCTGGACCGTACCAAGGAAACCTTCGACGGCTCCAGCACCTCGATGTTCGGCACCGCGCTTGACGGTGGCAAGGCAACCACGAAATCGGTCTTCGCCGAACTGCTTTACGCCCCCGATCCCTCGCTCGACATCTCGCTGGCGGTGCGCCACGACGACCATGAAACCTTCGGCGGTTACGACACCGGCCGTCTGGCCCTGGCCTGGCGCCCTGCGGATGACTGGATCATCCGCGCCGTCGCCTCGACCGGGTTCCGCGCGCCCTCGCTTTATGAACTTTACAGCGTCGATTACGGCAACCCCGCGCTGCAACCCGAAACCAGCACGAACTTCGAACTGGGCGCGGAATACCTGTTCAGCGCCGACAGCTCGCTGCAGGTCACGCTGTTCCACACCGAGATCGAGGATCGCATCCAGTGGGCGGGCGGCGCCTACAATCAGGTGCCCGGCACCACCACCACCAAGGGGGTCGAGGTGACGGGCCGCGCCGCGCTCGCGCCCGGCTGGTCGATGTTCGGCAACTACACCTATACCGATGCGACCAACGTCAACGGCGGTGTGGAAACGGTCGCGCTGCGGGTTCCGCGCCATGACCTGACGCTTGGGGTGGAAGGCCAGATCACCGACCGCCTGTCCGGCCTTGTCACGGTGCAGCATGTGGCCGACTACTGGGATGCCGGGCTCTGGCCGGCGCCCGCGTCCAGGCTCAAGGACTATACCGTCGCCAACCTCACAGTGTCTTATGAGGTGAACGACCAGACCGAAGCCTATCTCCGGGTCGAGAACCTGTTCGACGAAGATTACCAGACCGTACGCAACTACGGCCAGCCGGGCCGGTCGGTCTATCTCGGGATGCGCACCTCGTTCTGATACTGTTTCGGACCGGGCGGCATCTGCCCGCCCGGTCCGCCGCCTCAATGGAAACGGGTAATGGTGAACAAGGCCGCATATCGTCGCGACAGGCATACGTCCGCTGCACGTCGGCCATACGCACGGCAGACCTGGGCTATACCTGCCCTTTTCGCAATTAACGCAGCGTTCGCAGCCCTTTGCACCACCCCCGCCGCCGCCGACCCGGCCCCCGCCCGCGTCGTCTCCATAAACCTCTGCACCGACCAGCTTGCCATGTTGCTGGCGGCTCCGGGGCAACTGGTTTCGGTCAGCGATCTGGCCACCGATATCCGGTCCTCCTCGATGGTGGATCAGGCCGCCGCCTATCCCGCCAACCATGGCGGCGCCGAAGAGGTGTTCCTGCTGCACCCAGATCTGGTGCTGGCCGGCACCTATACCACGCTGGGCTCGGTTGACATGCTGCGCCGGCTGGGCGTGCGGGTGGTGCAGGTGCCGCCGGTGAACGCGCTTGATCAGGTGCCCGAACAGATTATCGCGGTAGGTCAAGCCCTTGGCCGGGAAGACGCCGCCCGCAAACTGGTGGCCGAATTTCAGGCAGGGCTGGCCGCGCTGGCCGTTGACCTGCCCCCCGCCACAGCGGCCCTCTATTTCCCGAACGGCTATACCACCGGCAAGGGCACCCTGGCCGATGACGTGCTGACCCGCACCGGCTTTGCCAATGTGGGCGCAACCGCCGGGCTGACCGGCGGCGGCACCCTGCCGCTGGAGCGGCTGGTTCTGGCCGAACCGCAGGTCGTCGTCACCTCGACGCCCTATCCCGGCGCATCGCGCGCGGAAGAGATCCTGTCGCACCCAGCTCTGGCCGAGATTCGCAAGAAGGCAGGTATTTCAGCGGCTTCCGATGCCGATTGGGTCTGCGGCACCCCCTATATCCTGCGCGCCGTCGCCGGGATGCGGCAGGCACGAGAGGCGCTGAAATGAAGCTGATCCTGCCGCTTCTGGCGCTGCTGGTGGCCCTTCTCTTCGCCGCCTCGCTGCTGATCGGCCCGGCGGGGCTGGGTCTGGGCGAGTCGCTCCGCGCGCTGTTCCGGGGCGAAGGCGAGGCGATGGTTCTGGTGATGCGCGAAATCCGCCTTCCCCGCGCGATCCTTGGCCTGATGGCGGGGGCGGTGCTGGGGCTGTCGGGGGCCGCGATGCAGGGCTATCTGCGCAACCCGCTGGCCGAACCGGGGCTGATCGGCGTGTCCTCCTCGGCCGCGCTGGGGGCGGTGCTGGCGCTGCAAACCGGCCTTGCCGCCACCCTTCCGCTGGCCCTGCCACTGGCGGCGCTGGCCGGGGCAGGGGCTTCTGTGCTGCTGGTTCTGGTCATGGCCGGCCCGCGCGGCGGCGCGCTGGCGCTGATTCTGGCCGGCATCGCGCTGTCGGCCCTGTCCGGCGCCGTCACCTCTCTGGTGCTGAACCTGTCGCCAAACCCTTTTGCTGCCATGGAAATTGTCCATTGGATGATGGGCTCTCTGGCTGATCGGTCGATGTCGCATGTCTGGCTGGCGGTGCCCTTCATGGTGGCGGGAATGGCCGCGTTGCTGACCCTTGGCCGGGGCCTTGACGCCCTGACGCTGGGCGAAGATGCCGCGCAGTCGATGGGGGTGAACCTGCCCCGCCTGCGGCTGGTGCTGATCCTTGGCACCGCCGCCAGCGTGGGGGCCGCCGTGGCGGTGGCCGGGGCCGTGGGCTTCGTCGGCCTTGTGGTGCCGCATCTTCTGCGCCCGCTGGTCGGTGCGCGCCCCTCGCGCCTGTTGCCCGCCGCCGCTTTGGGCGGGGCGGCCATGCTGCTGGCCGCCGACATCGCCACCCGGCTGATCGCCCCGGACCGCGACCTCAAGCTGGGCGTCCTGACGGCCCTTGTCGGCGCCCCCTTCTTCCTGCACCTGATCTGGCGGATGCGGAGGGTTGAGGCATGACCCTGCTTTCGTTGCAGAATCTGACCGTGCGGCGGGGCCAGTGCCCGGTGGTGGATGATGTCAGCCTGACGGTTTCCAGGGGGGAATTCGTCGGCCTGCTGGGCCCCAACGGTGCCGGCAAGACCAGCCTTCTGCGCGGGGCGCTGGGGCTTTTGCCGGCCGAGGGCCGGTCCTCGCTGGCCAGCCTGCCGCCGCTGGCCCGCGCGCGCGCCGCCGCCTTCCTGCCGCAAGGGCGCGAAATCGCCTGGCCTGTCAGCGTCGAGGTGCTGGTGGCGCTGGGGCGCAGCCCGCATGGCGCCGCCGACCCCACCGATCCGGCGGTGAATCGTGCGCTGGCCCGCATGGGGCTGACCGCCTTTCGCCAGCGCCGCGCGACCGAACTTTCGGGTGGCGAACAGGCCCGCGTGCTGATTGCCCGCGCGCTGGCACAGGAAACCCCGCTGCTGCTGGCGGATGAGCCGGTTGCCGGTCTGGACCCCGAGGCGCAGATCCGCACCATGCAGGTCTTTGCCGACCTCGCCGCTGAAGGCCATGGCGTGGTGGCGGCGATCCATGACCTTGGCCTTGCCGCCCGCCATTGTTCGCGCCTGCTGCTGATCCACCGCGGCAGGCTGGTGGCCGATGGCCCCCCGCGCGAGGTGCTGACCGATGCCGCCCTTGCCGAAGTCTTCGGAATCAAGGGCTTCCACACAGAAACGGCCGACGGGCCGGTGTTTCAGCCGATGGGTCTGGTGCGGTGATCACGGTCACGCTGGACCGGCCCTGGCTGATGGCCCGGCTGCCCGCGTGCTGGCGGGTGCTGTCCCATGCGCCCTATGGCGCGGGCTATCGCCTGACCGATCAGGTGCTGTGGCGCGAGGTGAAGAACGCCGATCTGACGCCCGATTTCGACGTGGATGACTGGTTCGCCGCGCAGATGCAGCGGGCGCCCATGGCGGTGGGCATGATGACCTCGCGCGATATCGGCACCTGGGATCAGGCCACGGCCACGGTGGACAGCATCACCGCGCAGGCGGTGGTGACGCTGGGCCTGTCGAACGCGGAATCGGTCGGGCGCCGGCTGCCCTGGCATTCGGCCGATTATGGCACCATCAACCTGCTGGTCGCCACCGACGCGCCCCTTACCGAAACCGCCCAGCTTGAGGCGCTGACCATCGCCGTGCAGGCCCGCACGGCGGCGGTGATGGCGCTTGGGCTGGAGCTGGACACCGGCATCGCCACCGGAACCGGCACCGATTGCACCGCGCTGGCCTGCCCGCCGGGCGAGGGGCGCTATGCCGGGCTGCATACCGCCGTGGGCGAGGCCGTGGGCGCAGCCGCGCGGGCGGCGGTGGCGCGGGCCGGGGCCGACTGGAAACGCTGGCGCGAGGCCGAACGGGCCGGGCGTTAGCCCGCGTCTTACTCGGCCGTCGGGGTCACGTCCTGCCGCAGCTTGCCGGTTTCGGAATAGATCAGGATTCGCCCCGTCTGGGTGACCACGGCATACCAGCTTTTCCCGAAGGTCACCGCCGCCGCCGTCTCGCCTTGCGGCAGCACCACGGTCTCGGGCAGTTTCGGCGGGCCTGACATCACCTGCGGCATCCGGGTGACAAGCAGCCAGACCACGGTTATGACAGCGCCGATCATGGACAGGGTGAGCAGGATCACCAGCCATTTCAGCAGGCGGAGCGAGGGCGGAAGCGGACCCTCTTCAGGAGCGGCCATGGCGGATGTGCCTTTCGAAGACGACGAAGACGCCGGGGCGCCGGACGAAAACGGGGTGCTGACCGTGACCCTTGGCCCCGATGCCCCCGCCCGCCTTGATAAGGCGCTTGCGCTTGCGGTGCCAGAGGAGGCGGTGCTGTCCCGGTCGCATCTGGCCAGACTGATCGAATCCGGTGCCGTCAGCCGCGGGGCCGAGGTGGTGCGTGACCTGAAGGCCAAGGCGAAGCCGGGCGAAGTCTGGACCATCCGCCGCGCGCCCGCCGAAGAGATCGAGGCGCGGCCCGAGGCGATTGCGCTGGTGGTGGTGCATGAAGACTCCGACCTGATCGTGATCGACAAGCCCGCCGGCATGGTGGTTCACCCTGCGCCGGGGTCGCCCAACGGAACGCTGGTCAACGCGCTGCTGCACCATTGCGGCGACACGCTGTCCGGCATCGGCGGGGCCCGGCGGCCCGGCATCGTGCACCGGATCGACAAGGATACCAGCGGCCTTCTGGTGGTGGCCAAGACCGACCGGGCGCATCAGGGGCTGGCGGCGCAGTTCGCCGCGCACACAGTGACGCGGCATTACATGGCCGTGGTGCATGGCGTGCCCCAGGCCGCCGACCCGCGCCTGCGCGGCACCCGCGGTGTCAGCGCCGAAGCCGGCGGCATCCTGCGCATCGCCACCAACCTGGCCCGCCACCGCACCGACCGGCAGCGGCAGGCCGTGGTCTGGCCGCCCGAGGGGCGCCATGCCGTGACGCGCTTCCGCGTGGTTGAGGACTTTGCCGATCAGGCGGCGCTGGTTGACTGCTGGCTGGAAACCGGCCGCACCCACCAGATCCGGGTGCATCTGGCCCATGCCGGCCATGGGCTGCTGGGCGATCCGGTCTATGGCGGCAAACGCACGCTGTCGGCCAAGGCGCTGGGGCCCGAAGGGGCTGCGGCCGGCATGGCCTTTCCGCGGCAGGCGCTTCATGCGGCGACGTTGGGGTTCGATCACCCCGCGACCGGCGCGCGGCTGGATTTCGCCGCCCCCCTGCCACCGGACATGGCCGCCCTGATCGCGGCGCTTCGCAGCGGCGCCTGACGGTCTGCCGCAACGTCCTTGCGATCACGCTTATGCCACATCTTGTAACCTGAGCGTGAAAATCCTAATATGAGGTCGCGCCGGCCTCGCCGGTCATGGAGTCGGAGTTACCGCTCGCCCCTGCTGCCCCAGGGGCATAACCGGACCGAGAAGCCTTTGTCGAACGGGTGACAGGCGCCTGAACGACCGCCGCCTTCGGGCCGGAAAACCGCTCAATCCCCCCTCAATCTCTGCTCTTGGTGGTCATCCATGATCCACGATCCCGTCCGTCTTGCGGACCAGCCGTCCTTGCCGCTGTTTGACGAAGAAGCCCTCGACATCGCCGATTACCTTCGGTCAGAGGGCGACACGCAGTCCGACATTCATGAGGACGAAGCCGGGCGACAAGGCTTCGCCGCCCTGACCATCGGCGCCATCGGCGTGGTATATGGCGATATCGGCACGTCCCCGATCTACGCCTTCCGCGAGGCGCTGAAAGCCACCGGCGTGGCCCAGCCCGGCCCGCCCGAGGTGCTGGGCATCCTGTCGCTGCTGATCTGGACGCTGATCCTGATCGTTACCGTGAAATATGTGTTTGTCCTCTTGCGGGCTGACAACCGCGGCGAAGGCGGGATTCTGGCGCTTTACACGCTGGTGCGGCTGGCCACCGGCAGGCGGTCTATTCCGATCCTGATGCTGGCCATTGCGGGGGCTGCGCTGTTTGCGGGCGATGCCGCGATCACGCCGGCAATCTCGGTCCTCTCTGCGGTCGAGGGGATGGATCTCGTCCTGCCGGCGCTGGAAAGCTATATCCTGCCCATCACCATGGGGATTCTGGTCGCGCTGTTCTTCGGCCAGCGCCGGGGCACCGCCAGCGTGGCGCGGCTGTTCGGGCCGGTGACGGCCGTCTGGTTTCTGGTGCTGGCGGGCCTTGGGCTGTGGCACATGACCGAAACGCCCTGGGTCGTTTCGGCCTTCAGCCCGATCTGGGGCGCGCAGTTCCTGGTCAACCACACCGGCGTGGCCTTCGTGGTGCTGGGGGCGATCTTTCTGGCAGTCACCGGGGGCGAGGCGCTTTATGCCGACCTGGGCCATTTCGGGCGCAAGCCCATCATGGCGGCCTGGTTCGCGCTGGTGCTGCCGGCGCTGGTGCTGAACTATCTGGGGCAGGGTGCCCTGGTGCTGGCCCATCCCGAAAGCGCCGAAAACTCGTTCTTCGCCATGGCGTCCTCCTCGCTGCTGCCCTTCCTGGTGGGGCTGGCCACGGCGGCCACCGTCATTGCCAGCCAGGCGGTGATCTCTGGCGCGTTCTCGATGGCGCGGGGCGCGGCACAGCTTGGGTTCCTGCCCCGGCTGCGCATCGTTCACACGGCCGAAGGTCAAAGCGGCCAGATCTACATCGGGGCGGTCAACTGGCTGCTTCTGGGCGGCGTGCTGTGGCTGGTGCTGGCGTTCCAGTCCTCGGGCGCGCTGGCCTCGGCCTATGGCATTGCCGTGACCGGCACCATGGTGCTGACCACCGTGCTGGGGGTGCTGTATCTGATCCGCTCGGGCCGGCTTTCCGCGCCGGTGGCGATCCTGCTGGCCGCGCCGGTGGCGGTGATCGAATGGGTCTTCCTGGCCTCGAACCTGACCAAGATCCTGGACGGCGGCTATGTGCCCCTGCTTGCGGCGCTGGCGGTCGGGCTGGTGATGTGGGCCTGGTGGCGCGGGGTGCAACTGGTCAAGGCGCGGATTCACAAGCTGGCGGTGCCGGTGTCCAGCTTCGTCCGCGCCATGCGCGGATCGTCGGTCAACGTGATTCCCGGCACGGCCTTCTTCCTGACGGGCGACCCGGACATCGTGCCCTCGGCCCTGCTGCACAATCTCAAGCACAACCGGGTTCTGCATGACCAGACCGTGTTCCTGACGGTGGAAACCCTGCGCGTGCCCTATGCCACGGCGGAAGAGCGGGCCAGCGTCGAACATCTGGGCGGCCCGTTCCTGCGGGTGACGCTGCGCTTTGGCTTCATGGAAACGCCGAATGTCAGCCGCGCCATGGGCCATGCCCGCAAGGCCGGGCTGAAGTTCGATGTGATGACCTCGACCTTCTTCCTGGGCCGCCGCCGTGCCGTGGCCACCGGCAAGGGGTTCGAACTGCTGATGGACCGCTTCTATGTCGTCCTGTCGCGCTTTGCCGCAGATCCGACCGATTTCTATCACCTGCCGCGCGACCGGGTGGTCGAACTGGGCGAACGGGTGGCAATCTGATCCGATAGAAACGATCAGGTATTCTGACAATCGCGTGAGAGATGTGTCACAGCCCTTGGCCCCTGGCGGCCAAGGGCGCATCTTTGACCAAGGGTTCCGGGCCATGCCGTATTGAAACGGGGGACTCCGGGCCTTAGGTTACGCGATCCGATCCCGGGGGCTGATGGCACCGGGACCAAGAAAGGGGGGCAGAATGAGCACCTATGCAAACCTACCGGCACCCAGTCCCGAGCAGGGGCTGAACCGCTACATGCAGGAAATCCGCAAGTTTCCGTTGCTGGAGCCGGAAGAAGAATACATGCTGGCCAAGGCCTGGGCGGAACGCCAGGACCCGCAGGCCGCGCACCGGCTGGTGACCAGCCACCTGCGTCTGGCAGCCAAGATCGCCATGGGCTACCGCGGCTATGGCCTGCCGCAGGCCGAGGTGATTTCCGAGGCCAACGTCGGCCTGATGCAGGCGGTCAAGCGCTTCGATCCCGAACGCGGCTTCCGCCTTGCGACCTATGCGATGTGGTGGATCCGCGCCGCGATCCAGGAATACATCCTTCGGTCGTGGTCCCTTGTGAAGATGGGCACCACCAGCGCGCAGAAAAAGCTGTTCTTCAACCTGCGCAAGGCCAAGGCCAAGCTGGGCGCGCTGGAAGAAGGCGACCTGCGCCCGGAAAACGTGGCCCAGATCGCCAAGGATCTCAGCGTTACCGAGACCGAGGTGATCGAGATGAACCGCCGCCTGTCGGGCGGCGATGCCTCGCTGAACGCCACGGTCGGCAGCGATGGCGAAGGCGCCACGCAATGGCAGGACTGGCTTGAGGACGAAGACAGCGATCAGGCCGGCGCCTATGCAGAAAAGGATGAACTCGACATCCGCCGCGAGCTGCTGGCGCAGGCCATGTCGGTGCTGAACGACCGCGAAAAGGACGTGCTGATGCAGCGCCGCCTGGCGGATGAGCCGGTGACGCTGGAAGAGTTGTCGGAAAGCTACGGCGTCAGCCGTGAGCGTATCCGCCAGATCGAGGTGCGCGCCTTTGAAAAGCTGCAGGCGAAGATGCGCGAACTGGCCCGTGGCAAGGGCATGGTCGTGCCGGCCTGACGACCGCGCCTTCGGGTTCAGGTGTGGCGGTGGGGCGATCCGCACCGCCACACCGCGCCACCTGCCCAGCTTGATCGGTTTGCCTGCAATCTGGCCTTTGACGGGATGACGCCGCGTGGCGCGCAGCCGCATCCCGCCTTTTTGAATTGCCCGTCCGCCCCGCAGCCGATAGAGGCCGGGGCAGGGGGAACGCGCCATGAAGATGACCGACACCTTTCTCAAACCGATGCACCCGGAAGGCTACAAGTTCGTGGCCGCCTTTGCGGCGGCAACGCTGGTGCTGTTCTGGATCTGGGACCCGCTGGGCTGGATCGGCCTTGGGCTGACGGTCTGGTGCTACTATTTCTTCCGCGACCCCAAGCGCGCGGTGCCGCAGAACGCGGGTCTGCTGGTCAGCCCCGCCGACGGGGTGGTCAGCCTGATCGGCCCCGCCGTGCCGCCCGAAGAGCTGGGCCTTGGTCCGGCCCCGCTGATGCGGGTCAGCGTCTTCATGTCGGTGTTCAACTGCCATGTGAACCGCGCCCCCATTGCCGGCAAGGTGACGGCGGTGGCCTACCGGCCCGGGCTGTTCCTGAACGCTTCGCTTGACAAGGCATCGGCGGATAACGAACGCAACGCGCTTGCCATCGAGATGGCCGATGGCCGCAAGATCGCCGTGGTGCAGATCGCCGGCCTGGTGGCCCGCCGCATTGTCTGCTGGACGAAACCTGGCCAGACCCTGCGCACCGGCGAACGCTTCGGCCTGATCCGGTTCGGCAGCCGGCTGGATGTCTATCTGCCCGACGGGATCGAGTTGCAGGTTGCGCTTGGCCAGACCATGGTGGCCGGCGAAACCGTGATCGCCTCGCTGGGCGCGCAGCCGCCCGCCCGGGCCGCCCGGATGGAATAGCCGATGGACGACATCACCCCCGAAGAGCGTGACGACCAGCAGCTTCTGATCCTCAAGCTGCTGCCGAACCTGATCTCGATTCTGGCCCTGTGTTCGGGCCTGACGGCAATCCGGTTTGCCGTAACCGGCTATATCAGCCTTGCCGTGTTCCTGATCGCCCTTGCGGCGGCGCTGGACGGGCTGGACGGGCGGCTTGCGCGGATGCTGAAAAGCGAAAGCGCCATCGGGGCGGAACTGGATTCGCTGTGCGATTTCGTGAATTTCGGCGTGGTGCCGGGGCTGGTCCTGTATCTTTGGGGTCTGCGGACCGAGGTCAACATGGGCTGGATCGCCGTGCTGGTCTATGCGGTCTGCTGTATGCTGCGGCTGGCGCGGTTCAACGTCGGCAGTCGCAAGGCCGAACCGGCCGAACGCACTGTCTTCATCGGCGTGCCGTCACCCGCGGGCGCCATGCTGGTGCTGCTGCCGATCTACCTGTCGCATGTCACCGCGTTTCACCTGCCCGCCCTTGCCGTTGCGGCCTGGATGGTGGGCATCGGCGCGCTGATGATCAGCCGCGTCCGCACCCCCAGCCTCAAGCGGGTGACCATCGCCGCCTCGCTGGCGCCGTTCGCGCTGGTCGGGGCCGTTGCGGTGATCGCGGCCCTGATCACCTACCCATGGGTCACGCTCCTGGCGCTGTCGCTGGTCTATCTGGGGGCGATCCTGTCGCTGGCCATTGGCCTGACCGGCCGCAAGGTGACCTGACGACGCAGGCTTGCCCGTCGCGGCGACACGTCCTAGGTTCCTCCTCTACCTGAGGGGGAGACAGGCGATGAAGACCATCCGTTGGGGCATTCTGGGCGCGGCACGGTTTGCCCGCCAGCATATGGCGCCGGCCATCCATGCTGCGGAAGGTGCCGAGCTGGTGGCCCTGGCCACATCGGACCCGGCCAAGGCCGAGGGGTTTCAGGCCTTCTGCCCGGGCTTGCGGCGGCATGACAGCTATGACGCGCTGCTGGCGGACCCGGCGATCGACGCCGTCTACATCCCGCTGCCCAACCATCTTCATGTCGAATGGACGCTGAAGGCCATCGCCGCCGGCAAGCATGTGCTGACCGAAAAACCCATCGCGCTGCGGGCGGGGGAAATTGACCAGTTGATCGCGGCGCGCGACCGGGCGGGTCTTCTGGTGGCCGAGGCCTACATGATTGTCCATCACCCGCAATGGCAGCGCGCGCGTGACTGGATTCAGGCGGGCGAGATCGGCGAGATCGTCCATGCCGATGCGCAGTTCAGCTTCCGCCTGACCGACATGGACAATATCCGCAACCGCCCCGAAGCAGCGGGCGGGTCGCTGCGCGACATCGGGGTCTATACCTTCGGATCGGTCCGCTTCGCGGCGGGGGCGGAACCCGACCGGATCGAATCCCGGCTGATCCGCGACAATGGCATCGACAGCTTCGCCCATGTCTTCGGCACCATGAAGCCCGCCAATGCGGCCCTTGGGGCAGGGTTCACCTATGCGTCGACAACCTCGATGCGGGCCTACAACCGCCAGGTTGTCACCGTGCAGGGCACCAAGGGCATGGTCCGTGTTGAAGGCGGACCGTTCAACGCCAACATCAACGATCTGGCCAGGGTCGAGCTGCATGTTCAGGGCAACCGTGTCATCACGGATCGCTTTCCCGGCCTGAACCAGTATAAACTTCAGGTTGAGGCCTTCGGTCGTACGGTTCGCGAAGGTGCGCCCTATGACTGCCCGCTTGAGTTCAGCCGGGGAACGCAGGCCATGATGGATCGGGTATTCGATGTCGCAGTGGACTTTGCCGTCTGAAATCGTAGAACCACGCAAGGACCGCGGAACCGGGGGCCTCTGTCCGTCGCTTCCGTTCCGCATTGTGACATGCCTTTGCAGGGTAAGAGGTCAGCCGTGGCCGAAGTAACGTCTTGCACGACAAGCAGCGGGGGCGATGGAACCGCGCGGCAAACGCCCTTTTTCGGTGGTGACGAAAGAACGACGGCGGCCATTGCCGCCGAAGTGATCCATCGCGTTGCCGAACAAGCCCGCGAAAGCCGTTCGGCCAGGGCCCGGGTTTCGCCGGCCGAGATCGAGGATCTGGCGCAGGCCCTGCTGTTGCCCGATGAGGGGGTGGCAGCCGGGCTTGTGCGCGACAGCCGTCTGCGTGGCCTGTCGCCTGATGACCTGTATCACGGGCTGGTGGCGGGGGCGGTCAAGGTGATCGGCAGCGCCTGGGCGAATGACGAAATCGTCCTGACCGATGTGGTGCGCGCGTCAACCCGCGTCTGGGGCATCATGCGCGACCTGCGCGAAGCCTTTGTCCGCGTCACCGATCAGGTGCCCGGCCAAAGCGCGGTGTTCGCGCTGTGTCCGGACGAATGTCACACCATCGGCATGACGATGACCGCCGACGACCTGCGCCGCCGGGGATGGAACATCGAGCTTCTGGTTGGCTATGACCGCGCCTCGCTTGTGGAACGGCTTGAGGCGATGGCCCCCGCCACCGTGGCGCTAGCCGGCACGATGACCGATCTTGCCCTGCCCCTGGCGCGGACAGTGGTGGCGTTGCGCGCGCAGTTGCCCAGCGTCTGGGTGATGATCGGGGGCGATATAACCCGGACGGTTCCCGACCTGCTGGCGGCGACCGGGGCCGATGCCGTGGCAAATTCCGCCGATGAGGCCGAAGTGCTGATGCTGGCCCGCATGGCCGATCTGGCCGCGCGCCGGGCAAACCTGATCTGAGCCTAGTCGGGCAGCGTTTCGGCCAGATAGCGCATCATGTTGCCGCCCATGATCTTGGCGATGGTCGCCTCGGTCATGCCCTTGCGCAGCAGCGCATCGGTCAGGCTGGCCAACTGGCCCGAGTCCAGCGGCGTGGTCACGGCCCCGTCGAAATCGGACCCGAGCGAGACATGATCCTCGCCCAGCAGGGCCGCGGCGGCGGCGATGCTGTCGGCGATGGCATCGACCGTCTTGCCGCAGGTCACCTCTTCCCAATAGCCGATGCCGACCAGCCCGCCGCTGGCCGCCACCCCCTGCAGGATGTCATCGGCAAAGTTCCGGGGGCTTTCGCAATGCGACCGGATGCCGGTGTGGCTGACGATCGGCCGCGCGTCGGGAAGCGCCAACACCTCGCGCGCCATCGCGGGCGAGGCATGGGCCAGGTCGATCACCATCTGATGCGCGATCAGGTAATCCACCACCTCGTGGCCAAAGGGCGTCAGCCCGGCGCCTTCCGCCCCTGCCTCGCCATGCAGCGACCCGCCCAGTTCGTTGTCGAAGAAATGCGTCAGCCCGATCAGGCGGAATCCGGCCGCCCGCATCCTGTCCAGATTCTCGATGCGGCCCGCCAGCGCATGAGCGCCTTCCGCCCCCAGCAGGCCCCCCACCACCGTGGCCCCCGCGGCCCGGTCGGCCAGCAGCCGGGCCAGATCGCCCTTGGTCAGGATCACCCGCAACTCCTCGGGCGCGGCCTCGGCAGTGGCCGTCAGCGCCTCGGCCTGCACCAGCGCGCGTTCGGACAGATCGAACCAGCTTCGCAACGGGCGGGCCTGCGCGATGAAGAGCAGGGTGATGTTGTCCCCGGCTTCGGCTGAATTGTGTTCGTAATTCTGGCCCTTGGGGCTTTTGGTGACGGTGGTGAACACCTGCAGCGCCACGTTCCCGTCGCGCAGGCGGGGCAGATCGACATGGCCCCGGTCCGACCTTTGCCGCAGGTCACGGTCCCACAGCAGCGCGTCGGAATGCCAGTCGCCGATCACCAGCCGCTTGTGCAGCGCCAGCGCCGCCTCGGACGGGGCCGGTGCGCCGGGCAGGGTGGCGTTCTGCCCACGTTCAGCCATGCCGGGCGCAATGCCGAAGAACCCCGCCGCCCCGGCGACGACAACCACACCCGCGCCGATGGCAAACTTGCGTTTCCAGCCCATGCGATCCTCCCTGATCCGGCCGTCAGGCTAACGGCGCCCGGCAGGCGAGGCAAATCGCGACGTAACGTCAGACATCCAGGGGCAGGAACAGGATATGCTGCTGCCCCCTGTCGCCACCATGATAGATCCCGCCGTCATCGCGCCACCCGGCCTTGAGATAGCCCGCCCGTGCCCGGGTATTGCGCAGATTGACCGTCAGCACCAACCGGCGGAAGCCGGGATAGGACGCGCGCACCAGATCGGGCAGGGCGGTCAGCAGCGCGCGGCCGATGCCGCGCCCCTCATGGGCGGGATCGACCAGAACCCCGCGCAGCCCCAGATCGCCCGCGCGGGCAAAGTCATGGCGCGGTGCGTCGGCATAACCGCGGTCCAGCTTGAACATGCCGACCACCGCGCCGTCCTCCTCGATGGCATAGAGGTCCAGCAGGGGGTCGGTCTCCGCTGCGGCATAAGCCCCGTCGCGGACAAAGGTTTCTTGCCCCGGTGCGGGCCGCAGATGCGCCACCCGCCGCCTTTCGGCGGCGGACAGGGCGACCAGACGGATCACTCCAGCGCTTCCAGCTCGTCGATGAAGCCCGCGATCATGTTCAGCCCCTTGTCCCAGAACGACGGGTCCGACAGGTCCAGCCCGAAGGGGGCCAGCAATTCCTTGTGGTGCTTCGACCCGCCCGCCTTGAGCATCTCGAAATACTTGTCCTGGAACCCCGGCAGCCCGGATTCGTAGGCCGCATACAGCGCGTTCACCAGCCCGTCGCCGAAGGCATAGGCATAGACGTAGAAGGGCGAATGCACGAAATGCGGGATGTAGGCCCAGAAGGTTTCATACCCGTCCATGAAGTCGAAGGCATCGCCAAGGGACTGCGCCTGAACGCTCATCCACAGGGCGTTGATGTCGTCGGGGGTCAGCTCGCCCTCGGCCCGTGCCGCGTGCAGCTTGCATTCGAAATCGTAGAAGGCGATCTGGCGCACGACCGTATTGATCATGTCCTCGACCTTGCCGGCCAGCAGGGTCTTCTTCTCGGCCGGGGTCTTCGCTTCGTTCAGCAGCTTGCGGAAGGTCAGCATCTCGCCGAAGACGCTGGCCGTCTCGGCCAGGGTCAGCGGCGTGGCCGACAGCAATTCGCCCTGACCCGCCGCCAGCACCTGATGCACGCCGTGGCCCAGTTCATGCGCCAGCGTCATCACATCGCGCGGCTTGCCCAGATAGTTCAGCATCACATAGGGATGGACGGTCGTCACGGTGGGGTGCGCAAAGGCCCCCGGCGCTTTGCCCGGCTTGACCCCCGCATCAATCCAGCCCTTCTTGAAGAACGGCGCCGCCAGATCCGCCATCCGCGGATCAAAGGCCGCATAGGCCTCGGTCACCGTCTTTTCGGCGCTGGCCCAGTCCACCGTCTTCGGCGTCTCGATCGGCAGCGGTGCGTTGCGGTCCCAGACCTGCAACCTGTCCAGCCCCATCCATTTCGCCTTCAGCCGGTAGTAGCGGTGCGACAGTTTCGGATAGGCGGCCACCACGGCATTGCGCAGTGCCTCCACCACCTCGGGCTCGACATGGTTCGACAGGTGGCGGCCGTATTGCGGGCTGGGCATCTTGCGCCAGCGGTCGTGGATTTCCTTTTCCTTCGCCAGCGTGTTGTGGACGCGCGCGAACAGCTTGATGTTGCGGTCAAAGACCGCCGCCAGTGCCCGCGCCGCCGCCTCTCGCCGGGGCCGTTCCGGGTCGGTCAGCAGGTTCAGCGTGGCTTCCAGGTTCAGCTCTTCCGGCTCGCCTTCAACCGCGAACATCAGCCCTGCCATGGTCTCGTCGAACAGCTTGTTCCAGGCGCTGGCCCCGACCACGCTTTCGTCATGCAGGAACCGCTCCAGCTCGTCCGACAACTGGTGCGGCCGCATCGCCCGCAGCCGGTCGAACACCGGCCTGTAGCGCGCAAGATCGCCATTCGCCGCCAGCAGCCGCGCCAGATGGTCATCGTCCAGGCGGTTGAACTCAAGGCTCCAAAACACCAGCGCGGTCGTGGCATCGGTCACCCGGCCCTCGGCATCGGCCATGAACTTGGCCCGCTCGCTGTCCATGGTGTTCTGATAGTAGCGCAGCCCGGCATAGGACATGATCCGCCCGGCGGTCACGTCGATCTGCTCATAATCCTGCACCGCCTTCAGCAGCCCCGCCGCATCCAGCCCGGCCAGCTTGCCTTCATAGGTTGCCGCGAACGCGGCGCAGGCCTTCCCCAGCCACTCCATGTCGGCGGCGAATTCCGGTGCGTCGGGCGCCTTGTAAAGATCGGTCAGATCCCATTCGGGCAACTTCCCGAAGCCCCCGCCAGAGGCATTGGCATCGAAGACAGGGCGGGACAGGGGAAGGGTCATCGCGGAATTCCTTTGATCGGCGTTGTCCGTCATCTAGGCGCGCGACCCGCCTGCCTGCAACCCTTCTGCCCTTTCATCTGTCTTCAAATATCCTCGGGGGGTGCGGGGGGCAGACGGCCCCCCGCCGCCGCCAGCAAGGCGCGCAGCGTCTCGATGGTGTCGATCTCGACCGCCGGCTTGTCGCGCCGCCAGCGGACCATGCGCGGAAACCGCAAGGCAATGCCGCTCTTGTGGCGCGGGCTTTCCTGAATCCCCTCGAAGGCGATCTCGAACACCAGCTCCGGCGGCACCCGCCGCACCGGGCCGAAGCGTTCCAGCGTGTGCCGCTGCACCCAGGCGGTGATTTCGGCGAACTCGGCATCGCTCAGCCCGGAATAGGCCTTGGCAAAGGGCACCAGCGCATCGCCATCGCGGACGGCAAAGGTGAAATCGGTGTAAAGGTTCGCCCGCCGCCCGTGACCGGCCTGCGCATAGACCATCACTGCGTCCACACTGAACGGGTCGAGCTTCCACTTCCACCAGTCGCCCCGCTTGCGCCCGCCGACATAGGCGCTGCCCGCGCGTTTCAGCATCAGCCCTTCTGCCCGGTGGTCGCGGGCGGTGACGCGGGCGGCGGTCAGCGCGGCCCAGTCGGAAAAGGCCAGCAGCGGCGATGTGGCCAAGGGCAGGTCTGCGGGCAGGCCCGCCAGCAGCGCCTCAAGCCGGGCGCGGCGGGTGGCAAGGGGCAGGGCGCGCAGGTCTTGGCCCCCCGCTTCCAGCAGGTCATAGGCAAGCAGCCGCGCCGGTGCCTCGTGCAGCAGCACCTTCGGCACCGTCTTGCGGCCGATCCGCCGTTGCAGGGCGGCAAAGGGTTGCGGCTGGCCGGTCGTCGTGTCCCAGGCCAGCACCTCGCCGTCGATCACCGTGCCTGCGGGCAGGAAGTCCGCCAGTGGGGCAAACTCGGGAAAGCGGTCGGTGATCAGTTCCTCGCCCCGGCTCCACAGGGCAAAGGCGCCGGGGCGGGCAACCAACTGGCCACGAATGCCATCCCATTTCCATTCTGCGCACCAGTCCGAAGGGGCACCCAACCCGTCCGGGCCGCCTTCCAGCGCCGAAGCCAGCGCAAAGGGATAGGGCCGGCTGTCCGGCCCCTCTGCCGCACGTTCAACCAGCGCGGCAAAGCTGGTGCGGGCGGGTTCCCAATCGCCCATCAAGGCATGGGCGATCTCGGCTTCGGGGCGCCCGGTCGCCTGCGCCAGCGCGCGGGTCATCAGCCCCTGGCTGACCCCCATGCGGAACCCCCCGGTCAGAAGTTTGGTGTAAAGGAACCGCTCGGTCGACGGCAGCGTGGCCCAGGCCGACAGGATCGCCGCGCGCCGCGCCTCGGCGGGCTGGCCGGTCAGCGCGATCAGCCCCGACATGGCCAGCGACAACGCCGGAGGTGGGGCGGCGGTTGCGGGTGGCGGCAGGATCAGGGCGATGGTCTCGGCCAGATCGCCGACCACGGCATAGCTTTCCTCGAACAGCCAGTCCGCCACACCCGCCGCCTCGGCCGCCCAGAGGCGCAATTCGGTGGAGCTTGCCGCCCGCCGCGGCCGCCGCCCGGACAACAGCGCGATGGTCCAGACCCGATCCGCTTCGGGGGCCGTGCGGAAATACTCGGCCAGCGCCGCCGTCTTGGCCGCCGTTGACGATGTGCCGTCCAGAGCGGCGAACAGGGCGGCAAAGGCCTTCATGCCCCGTCCCCCGTGGCATCGTCGCCCAAGAATTCGGTCTGCAGCGTGTCGGCCTGCAGGCCAAGGTCGCGCAAGGCACGGGCGAAGGGTTCGGTATAGCCATGGGTGGCACGAACGCGACCGGCCCCGGTGGCGCGGACGGCGGCCAGCAGCCCGTCCCAGTCGGCATGGTCCGACAGGGCAAAGCCGGTGCCCAGGCCGCGGCGGCGGCGGATGCCGCGCACCGCCATCCAGCCCGAGGCCATGGCTTCCTCGGCCGGTTCGAACCGGCGTGCCCATGGGGTGGCCAGCGCCGAGGGCGGCGCCAGCACCAGCGCGCCGGGATGGGTCTTGCCGGTGATGTCCGGGGTGACGCGGGTCGTCTGTGGCAGGGCATAGCCCTGGGCGCGCAGGATCTGGTTCACCTCCTCGACTGCGCCATGGGTCAGGATCGGCCCCAGCGGCGGCAGCGCGGCCAGCAGTCGCTGCGCCTTGCCAAAACTGTAGGCCGCCAGAAGCGAGGTCTTGCCGGCGGCTGCATTGGCGGCCCACCAGCGGGCGATCTCGGCCACGGTTTCCATCTGCGGGCGCCAGCGGAACACGGGCAGGCCGAAGGTGCATTCGGTGATGAAAGTGTGGCAGGTCACCGGCGCGAAGGGTTCGGCCAGACCGTCGGGTTCGGTCTTGTAGTCGCCCGAGACAACCCAGACCTCGCCCCGGTGTTCCACCCGGATCTGGGCCGAGCCGGGAACATGTCCGGCCGGGTGGAAAGACACGGTAACCCCGTTGATCGACAGGGGCTGGTCATAGGGCAGGGTCTGGGCGGTGATCGCGCCAAGCCGATGGCGGATGACAGGCAGGGCCTGCGGGGTGGTCAGATAGGCCGCCATGCCGGGGCGGGCGTGGTCGGAATGGCCATGTGTCACCAGGGCGCGGGAAACCGGGCGCCAAGGGTCGATGTGGAAATCCCCGTCCGGGCAGTAAAGCCCCTGGGGCGTCAGGGTCAGCAGGTCGGCGGCCATCATGGAAAGGTAGCATGGGGCCGGTCGCCCGCAAGGGCGCCGGCAGACGGGCTGTCAGGCTTGGCGCAGGCGGGCGGCAATGGTATCGGGCACGGCCCCTTCCGCGCCGGAGACTGCCGATGCCGACTGCCCTGCCGCCCGCCGATCCGCGTCCCATCCTTGCCGTGCTGGCGGTGGTGATCCGCGATGGCAAGGCCCTGCTGGTGCAACGCGCAAACCCGCCGGATGCAGGTCTGTGGGGTTTTCCGGGCGGCAAGGTGGATCTGGGCGAAACGCTGCTGGCCGCGGCCGAGCGCGAGTTGCTGGAAGAAACCGGCGTCGTGGCCCGCGCGCTTCGGGTGTTCGATGCGCTGGATGCCTTTGATCACGATCCGGACGGCCGCTTGCGGCGGCAGTTCGCGCTGGTGGCCGTGATCTGCGACTGGCAGTCGGGCGAGCCGGTGGCGGCGGACGATGCGCTTGCGGCGCGTTGGGTTGCGCTGGACGACATGGAAGCCCTGGCCCTGAGTGCGGATGTCGCCAGTCTGGCGCGGCGGGTTGCCGGTCTGACGCCTGCCTAGGCCGGCAGAAGCCGCCGGATACGGTCGCGCCACGCTTCGGCCTCGGCCAGTGAATGATAGCAGGCGGCGTCCAGCGGACGACCGTTCGGCAAGCGCAGCCGCAGGATCGGAACATCGCCATCCTCGGACGGGCGGACGAACACCTCGGGCGGGGCAAGCGCGGACAAGGGAAAGTGGTCGCAGCGGTGCCCCAGCGGGCCGCGCAGGACGCGGGTGGCAAGGCCGGTCTGTGGATCAAGCCGCAGCTCCGCCACGCCCACAAGGGCCAGCCGCAGGAAGAACCCGCCCAGACTGACGGTGGCGACCACGATCCCGCCCACCAGCAACAGATGGGAAACGGGTGTTTCCCGCGTGACGTTCACAACGAATATGGCCGGAAGGATCAGGCCGATGCCAAGCGCCAGAACCAGTGCGAAAAGCCGCAACTCCGGCGTGGGTGGCGCTTCGCGGAAAAGGATTGTGGGGCCGTCGGTGGTCAACATGCGCCAGAGAGTCATAAAATAAAGGAGGCAATATCGGGGCAATTGCATAATACGGGTTCAGTCTTGCATGGTTTTTCTGCGCTGTCCCCGGATTTCGGTGTTTTTCGTGTGTTTTTCGCCGTGGCCGCGCTGTGAGGGCTTCACAGCGGCGAAAGCCGCGCCTAGCTTCTGTGTAACCTGTGCGGAGTCGTCCCGATGCCCAAGCTGATCCGTCTTTACATCCAGTCCGTCGCGATCGGCTTTGGTCTTGCCGCCGCCTTTGCCGGCGTTCTGGTCTGGCAGGATGTCATGGGGGTGGGCCGGCTGATCCTTGGGTCGGACATGGGCCTTGTCGCCTTGGTCATGCTGATCGTGTTCAACGGGATCATCTTTGCCGGCGTGCAGTTTGCCCTGCGGGTGATGATGATGGCCGAAAGCGACGACGGCCCGAAGGGCGGCCTGCGTCAGCATGTGGCGCCGATTCCGGTGCGTGTTGTGGTCCCGGCCCCGGCGAAGGGCGCCGCCAAGCGGCGCTGAACCCCGGGCCGTTTCTCGGCCTGATCACAGTTCTCGACATCTCTGTAGCGATTTATTGCCGTTCGTGACCTGATACGCGGCGGGTCGGCGGCTGCCGGTCCATGGCCCCTGATCCGGCATGGCCGTTTGACACCGCCTGTCGTATTTCGGCGGACTGTCCTGATTGAATGGTGTCCGAATGGAACTTCAACTGATCCGCAGCTTTGTCGAAGTGGCTGCTTCCGGGTCTTTCGCCGCCGCATCGGAACGGCTTTTTGTCACGCAATCCGCCGTCAGTCTGCGCATCCAGCGTCTGGAAGAGCAGATGGGGCGCCCGCTGTTCCTCCGCTCGAAGGATGGCGTCACGCTGACCGCGGCGGGGCGCGAATTCCGCAGCTTTGCGCTGACCATCCTGCGCAACTGGGAACAGGCCCGCCAGCGCGTCAGTGCCGCCGAAGAGGCAAGCGCCTCGTTCGCGGTCGGGGCGCAGGCAACCTTGTGGCCGCGTTTCGGCTTTCGCTGGTTTGACCGGCTGCGCCTGGCACGGCCCGACCTGTCGCTGCGTGCCGAAATGGGCCAACCCGACGCGCTGGCCCAGATGGTGCTGAGCGGGACAGTGCAGGTGGCCTTGTCTTATGCGCCGGTGGTGCGGGCCGGTCTGCGTACCGAACCGCTGATGGAGGAACAACTGGTGATGGTTGCCCCCTGGGAAGGCGCGAGCATCGGCGAACTGGCCGGGCGCTATGCCCTGGCCGACTGGGGGACCGAATTCATGCGGGCGCATGAAGAGGCATTGCCGCAGTTGCACGATTGCCGGCTGGTGCTGGCGCTGGGGTCCGTCACGGCACAGTTCATCCGCTCACGCCCCTTCGCAGCCTACCTGCCGGCACGCTATGCCAAGCGGTATGTCGATCAGGGACGCCTGCATCTTGTGTCCGACGCGCCGGTCTTTGCCCATTCCGCATGGTCGATCTGGCGCGAAGACATCGGCGGGGACTTGCTGGATGTTGCACAAGGGACACTGGCCGAGGTCGTGGCGCAGGCCGAAGAGGACACAGCCGAGCTGCTGGACATGATCTGAGGCTGTTTTCTGCAATCGCGAGAAAGGGCCGGAAATCAGGCGTTTCCGGCCCTTTCCTTTTGCTTCGGCACGGCTTCGGGTGAAATTTGACGGAAAATCAAGGCCATGTGCCACGAGTAATTCTGGACGATGTCTCAAGTTTGCCAAATGTTCCGTTCCCGCCGCAAGCGATTAGATCAGCTCCATGCAAGCCAGACGGATGATCCGACTGGCAGCAGCTGTGAATAGGAGTTGCGATGAAAAACGTTTCGCTTCTGGCAACCGCTTCGATCCTGGCCGTCTCGCTGGCCGTTCCCGCCTTCGCGCAAAGCGATCTGGTCGGGATCTCGAACCTGGATGACCGCATTGATGACATTGAACGCGATGTGGCCGATGACATGGCCCGCGCGGAAGACGCCGCCCGTTTCGGCAGCCCGGAATCCCGTCAGGGTCTGAGCGGCAGCGCCTCGCTGGGCTACTCGGGCAAGACCGGCAACAACGAGTCGCAAGACCTGTTGCTGGGCCTGCGCATCCGTCACGGGGCCGGTCCGCTGGTGCAGACCATTGGCGCGGCGCTGGACTATTCGGAAACGGATGGCAGCGCGACCAAGAAGGACGTGTTCGCGATCTATGACGTGAACTACTACTTCACCGATCACGTCTATGGCTTCGTGCTGGGTCGTATCCAGTCGGACGGCATGGCGGACGAGCTGACCGCGACCGAACTGGCCGATGGCGTCACGCTGGCCGACAAGGTCAAGCATGACGGCTTCCTTGGCTTCGGTCCGGGCTACCGCATCGTGAACACCCCCGACATGGCCTGGCGCGTTCAGGCCGGTATCGGTGTGAGCTACCTGGAATACGGCGATGGGCGTTCGGAAACCGAAGGGGCCGGCATTGTGTCGTCGCGCTTCTTCTACAAGATCAACGACAACGTGTTCCTGACCAATGACACCGACATCCTGAACTCGGATTCGGCGCTGCGGGCCAACAATGACTTCGGTGTGAACTTCAAGATCACCGACGCGATCTCGACCCGGATGAGCTACCTGTCGGAATACAACGACAGCCGGGCGATCAAGACCGATAACAAGCTGGGTATCTCGGTCGTCTTCGGCTTCTGAGAACAGCCTTCACGGATGCAATGAGCACCTCGGGGCGGAGCAATCCGCCCCTTTTTTCATGTCCATGTCGGCTAGGGTGGCGGGCCCGCAGCAACCGTGGGTGGTCGTGGTTTTCCCGAGAGCCAGAGGTCTCAGGTGGGCGCCAGATACCGAGGCCAGGACCCCGGCAGAGCCAGCCCCCGTTCGCTTGCTTATCGGCCACTGGAAAATGGACCCCAACACGCGAAGAGCAGCACCCGCCTCCGCAAGATGTAGGGCGCGGGGGGGCATGGCGCAAGCGGCGTCAACGCCAGCCCGGCGGGGCTGGACAGATGTTCACCTTTAGTTCATCTTTTTGCCATGGACAGCGAGACCGATATTCTTCCCGCCCTGCCGGGGCAAAGGCTGCAACGCGGCGTGGCGCGTGGCCTGCGTGCCCTGGGCTTTGCCTGTGTCGAGGAGATGGTTCTGGCCACCGGCCTGCGCGTGGACATCATGGCCCTGGGGCCGAAGGGCGAGCTTTGGGTGGTCGAGTGCAAATCCTGCCGCGACGATTTCCGCACCGACCGCAAGTGGCAGGGCTATCTGGACTATTGCGACCGTTTCTTCTGGGCGGTCGATGCCGATTTCCCGGCCGACCTGCTGCCCGAAGGCACCGGGCTGATGCTGGCGGATGCCTATGACGCCGAAATCCTGCGGATGGCGCCGGAAACGCCGCTGGCCGGCGCGCGGCGCAAGGCCATGACGCAGGCCTTTGCCCGCCATGCGGCGCTGCGCTTGCAGGCGCTGCGCGATCCGATGGGCGCGGCGGGCGAGGGGCGGCTTTAGACTGCCTCAGTGCCCCGTCAGGCGGTTGCCCAGTCCAGCCAGCCACGAGGGCGCGGTGACACCCGGTCGCGCCTCGGCCCGGTCGGCGGCATTCAGCAGCGCATACATGCCATGGACCCCCAGCCAGCGCAGCGGCTCGGGCTCCCATAGCCTGGTCTTGCGGTTGACCCAGGGCAGGCGGGTCAGGTCGGTTTGCCGGTCCAGCACCAGATCGGCCAGCGTGCGCCCCGCCAGGTTCGAGGTCGAGACGCCGACGCCGACATAGCCGCCCGCCCAGCCGATGCCGGTGGCGCGGTCAAAGCCGGTGGTGGCGCACCAGTCGCGCGGCACCCCCAGCACACCGCACCAGGCATGGGCAATGCGGAACTGCCGCGTTACGGGGAAGTGCCGATGCAGGATCGCCACCAGCCGCCGGATCGTTTCGGCGTCGGGGGCGCCGTTGCTGTCCAGCGAAGAGCCGAAGCGATAGGGCACGCCCCGGCCGCCAACGGTGATGCGGCCTTCGCGGGTGCGCTGGCAGTAGCAATAGGCATTGGCGAAATCGCCAACGATCTCATGCCCGTCCCAGCCGATTTCCGCCCAGACCTCGGGCGGCAGTGGCTCGGTCGCGATCTGGGCCGAATTCAGCGGCAGCCAGTCCCGCCGCAACCCGGGCAGGCCGGCGGTGAAGCCCTCGGTGCAGCGCAGGATGGCGCGGGCGCGGACAATGCCATGATCGGTTTCCACCCGGCCCGGATGCAGGGCGGTGACGGTGGTGCCTTCGAACAGGCGGACGCCGGCGCGTTCCACCGCCTTGGCCAGCCCGCGCACCAGTTTTGCCGGCTGCACGCGGGCGACATTGGTCACCACCATGGCGCTGACCGCGCCCGGAATGTTCAGGCGGGCCCGGGTTTCCCCTGCGCCGATCTCGAACACGCGGTCTTCCTCGCCCCAGCGGCGGCGGTGGGCCACTTCCTCGGACAGGCGCACCGCCTGCGCGGGGTTGACCGCGACCATCAGCTCATCGGTGCGGCGGATGTCGGCGTCGATCCCCTCGGCCTCGGCCACGCGGATCACCTCATCCACGGTGCCGTTCATGGCGGCGACCATGGCCCGAACACCATCGGTGCCGCCGGTTTCGGCATAGCGGGCGTGGTTCCAGGCAAAGCCGCCCGTCAGCCAGCCGCCGTTGCGCCCCGAGGCGCCGAAACCGGCAAATTCTTTCTCAAGCACGATGATGCGCAGCGAAGGATCGGCCTGTTTCAGATACCAGGCCGACCAGAGGCCGGTATACCCGGCGCCGATGATGCAGACATCCGCCTCGGCATCGCCGGGCAGGGCGGGGCGGCGGGCGGGAAGGCCGATATCGGCATACCAGAAGGAAACGTCGCCCACCCGATCCGGTTGCATGGCACCCCCGCAAGGTTCTGGTGGGCCCGGAGGGACTCGAACCCCCAACCAAGGCGTTATGAGCGCCCAGCTCTGACCATTGAGCTACAGGCCCACGCTGCCGACTTGGGTAGCAGATGCGGCCGAAGGGTCAAGTCGAAGGGGCGGAAACGCCCGGGGACTGCGCCGCTTTGTTGCGCCTTGCGGGCAAAACGCGTAAGGCGTCCGCGACGGCGGGTCGATGGCAGGAGCGGGCATGATGACCAAGGAAAAGACGGGGCATAACGGGCTGACCTATGCCGATGCGGGCGTGGACATCGACGCCGGGAACCGTCTGGTCGACCGCATCAAGCCGGCCGCCAAATCGACCGGCCGGCCGGGCGTGATGGGCGGGCTTGGCGGCTTTGGCGCGCTGTTCGACCTTAAGGCCGCGGGCTATACCGACCCGGTTCTTGTCGCGGCGACCGATGGCGTCGGCACCAAGCTGCGGATCGCCATCGACACCGGCAATGTGGACACGATCGGCATCGACCTGGTGGCCATGTGCGTGAACGATCTGGTCTGTCAGGGCGCCGAACCGCTGTTCTTCCTGGACTATTTCGCCACCGGCAAGCTGGAGGTGGATCAGGCCGCCCGCATCATCGAGGGCATCGCCAAGGGCTGTGCCGATTCGGGCTGCGCGCTGATCGGCGGCGAGACGGCGGAAATGCCGGGAATGTATCACAAGGGCGATTTCGACCTTGCCGGCTTTGCCGTGGGCGCGATGGAGCGGGGCGAAGACCTGCCGCGCGGCGTGGCGGCGGGGGATGTGCTGCTGGGTCTGGCGTCCAGCGGGGTTCACTCCAACGGCTACAGCTTCGTGCGCAAGGTGGTGGAACTGTCGGGCTTGGGCTGGGACGCGCCCTCGCCGTTCTCGTCCGGCACACTGGGCGAGGCGCTGCTGGCGCCGACGCGGCTTTATGTCCGGCAGGCTCTGGCGGCGGTGCGGGCGGGCGGGGTGCATGGGCTGGCCCATATCACCGGCGGCGGCCTGACCGAGAACCCGCCGCGCGTGCTGCCCGAAGGGCTGGCCTGCGAGATTGACCTGTCGTCCTGGCAACTGCCGCCGGTGTTCCGCTGGCTTGCCAGCACCGCGAACATGGCCGAGGCCGAATTGCTCAAGACCTTCAACTGCGGCATCGGGCTGATCGTCGTGGCGGCCCCGGATCGGGCCGAGGCGCTGGCGCAGGTGCTGCGCGAGGCGGGCGAGACGGTCACCGAGATTGGCCGCGTCGTGGAAGGTGAAGGCGTCGTCTACAAGGGCCGCCTGCTGTGACAGCCGCACCACGGCGCGTTGCCATCCTGATTTCGGGCGGCGGGTCGAACATGGTGAAGCTGGTCGAAAGCATGACCGGCGATCATCCGGCGCGGCCGGTGCTGGTGCTGTCGAACGATCCTGCCGCCTCGGGGCTGGACAGGGCGCGCGCCTTGGATGTGCCTGTGGCGGCGGTAGATCATCGCCCTTTCGGCCGCGACCGCGCGGCGTTTGAAACCGCCCTTTTGCAGCCCTTGCTTGAGGCCAGCCCCGATGTGGTCTGCCTTGCCGGTTTCATGCGGGTGCTCACACCGGCCTTTGTGGCGCGGTTCGCCGGGCGGATGCTGAACATCCACCCGTCGTTGCTGCCGGCCTATCCGGGCCTGCATACCCATCAGCGCGCGCTGGACGCGGGCGATGCGCAGGCCGGCTGCACCGTGCACGAGGTGACGGCCGATCTGGATGCCGGGCCGGTTCTGGGCCAGGCGCGGGTGCCGGTCCTGCCGGGCGATACCGCCGACAGCCTGGCTGCGCGCGTTCTGGTGCAGGAGCACCGGCTTTATCCGGCGGTGCTGCGCCGCTTTGCGGCAGGCGACCGCACGCCGGTTCTGCTGGGTTAGGCGCGCGGTCCCGAAGGGCGGGTCACGATCCAGCCCGCCATCACCGACAGCGCCGTGCCTTGCGCCACCAGAACCCATGGCGCCAGCCGCAACGCAACGCTAAGGCCGAAGGCGGCAGCCATGGCGATCACGGCGGCAATCTTGCCCTTGCGCGGGATCGCCCGGTGATCGCGCCAGTTCTGGATCGCCGGGCCAAAGACGCGATGCCCCAGCAGCCAGTCATGCAGCCGGGGCGAGGATTGCGCGAAACAGGCAGCGGCCAGAATGACAAAGGGTGTGGTTGGCAGAAGCGGCAGCACCACGCCGACCAGCGCCAGCAGTAGCGCCGCCAGCCCGCCCGCGAACCACAAGGCGCGGGCCGGCGTCCAGCCCGTCATTCCGCGGCCGCACGGTCAAAGGCCGCCCGCGCCGCCTCGACCGCAGGGATCGAGGATTTGACCCAGTAATACAGTGTCCGAAAGGCCGGCAGCAGCGTGCAGCCCAGATCGCTGAGCGCATATTCCACCGCCACGGGCGACGTTGCCAGTACGCGGCGATGCACCAGGCCGTTGCGTTCCAGCCGGCGCAGCGTCTGGGTCAGCGATTTCTGTGACACGCCTTCAAGCGACCGCTTGATCGCGTTGAACCGCTGCGGCGCGTGTTCGAGCACCGCCAGCACCATGACCGACCATTTGTCGACGATCTGGTCGAACAGTTCGCGCGTAGGACATTCGGCATGGAAATGCGCCATGCAGGAACTGTTCCAGACCGAGGTGGCGGGCTGCGCGGTCTGCAGCATGTTCATGCGGTTACCTCCGGGTGACCTGGTGTCGTTCAGGTGCCTGATTGACACCAGGTTTCTAGAATATACCTATGCCGCATCCGCGAAAAGGAGAATTGTGATGACCCGTAGCACCGATGTGCTTTTCCGCCCGTTCCAACTCAAGGGCCTGGAGCTCAAGAACCGCATCGTCATGGCGCCCATGACACGCAACATGACCGACGGCGGCACCCCGGTTGCCCGCAACGCCGACTATTACCGCCGCCGGGCGGCGGGCGGGGTGGGGCTGATCCTGTCGGAAGGCACGGTGATTGACCGTCCCACCTCGCGCAACCTGCCGAACATTCCTCTGTTTCATGGCGAGGCGGCGCTTGCGGGCTGGAAATCGGTGATCGACGCGGTGCATGGCGCCGGCGGCCGGATGGGGCCGCAGATCTGGCACACCGGATCAACCCGCGCCGGCTGGGAACCGGATCTGCCGGTCGAAAGCCCCTCGGGACTGGTCGGCCCCGGCGATGCGCGCGGCCGCGCGATGAGCGAGGAAGACATCGCCGACACCATCGCCGCCTATGCCCGTGCTGCGGCCGATGCCAGGCGGCTGGGGTTTGACGTGGCCGAATTGCACGGCGCGCATGGCTATCTGATCGACCAGTTCTTCTGGGATGGCACCAACGTCCGGCAGGACCGCTGGGGGGGCGCGACGATCCGGGAACGCGCCCGCTTTGCCGTCGAGGTGGTCAAGGCCACCCGTGCGGCCATCGGGCCGGACTTCCCGCTGATCCTGCGCCTGTCGCAGTGGAAGCAGCAGGATTACACCGCCCGTCTGGCCCGGACGCCGGCCGAGATGGAAGACTGGCTTGGTCCGCTGTCCGAGGCCGGCGTGGATGTCTTCCATTGCTCGCAGCGCAAGTTCTGGGTGGCCGAATTCCCCGAGATCGACGGTGAGGACGGGCTCAACTTCGCCGGCTGGGCGAAGAAGATCACCGGCAAGCCGACGATCAGCGTCGGCTCGGTCGGGCTGGATGGCGAGTTCTTCTCGGCCTTCCGTGGCGAAGGTGCACCGGCAAGCCCGCTGGACAAGCTGGTTGCCCGGATGGAGCGCGAGGAGTTCGACCTGATCGCCGTCGGTCGCGCCCTGATCAGCGACCCGGACTGGGTGCGCCATGTGCAGGCCGGGGCAGGGGCCAAGGGCTTTGCCGCCGCCGATCTGGCGGAACTTGTGTGAAATCCGTCGCCGGGGCCGCGAAATGCGGCCCCGCACACCGGCGAGAGGGTTCCCATCCCGCCCCGCCGCGCCTATAGCGGGGATGGCGGGATACCCCCGCGAACCCGGACGAAAGACGCCCATGCGCACGATCACAACGACCGAAGACCTTGCCGCCTTCTGCGAGGCCGCCAAGGCGGGCCCCTACGTCACCCTCGATACCGAGTTCCTGCGAGAGCGAACCTACTGGTCGAAGCTGTGCCTTCTGCAGATGGCGCTGCCCGGCAAAGAGGGTGAGGCGGTTCTGGTCGACCCGATCGAGGGCGCCGAGATGAGCCTTGAACCGCTGTATGACCTGTTCCGCCACGAGGCGACGGTCAAGGTGTTCCACGCCGCCCGGCAGGATCTGGAGATCTTCTTCGTCGAAGGGGGCGTGTTCCCGAAACCGCTGTTCGATACCCAGATCGCGGCCATGGTCTGCGGCTTTGGCGAACAGGTCGGCTATGAGACGCTGGTCAAGAAGATTGCCAAGGCCGGTCTGGACAAGACCAGCCGCTTCACCGACTGGTCGCGCCGCCCGCTGAGCGAGGCGCAGAAGGATTATGCCATCGCCGATGTCACCCATCTGCGGGTGATCTACGAATGGCTGTCCGACCAGTTGCGCAAGAACGGCCGCAGTCCCTGGGTCGAGGAAGAGCTGGCGATCCTGACCGACCCGGCCACCTATACCGTCCACCCCGATGACGCCTGGCAGCGGATCAAGACCCGCACCAGCTCGGGCCGTTTCCTGGCGGTGGTCAAGGAACTGGCGCGGTTCCGCGAACATTATGCGCAAACCCAGAACGTGCCCCGGTCACGGGTGATGAAGGATGATGCGCTGCTGGAACTGGCCTCGACCCGGCCGCAAAACGCCGAAGAACTGGGCCGGTCGCGGTTGCTGATGCGCGAAGGGCGCAAGCCCGAGATCGCCGAAGGCATCCTGGCGGCGGTCAAGCGCGGGCTGGAGATGCGGCCCGAGGACATGCCCAAGGTCGAATCGCAGGGCGATGCGCCCCAGGTGAACGGCGCGCTGGCCGATCTGCTGCGGGTGCTGCTCAAGGCCAAGGCCGAACAACTGGGCGTGGCGCCGCGGCTGATCGCCTCGTCCGCCGATCTGGATGCGATCGCCGCGGGCGGGCGCGACGGGGCCGCCTTGCAAGGCTGGCGCCGCGAAGCCTTTGGCGACGATGCGCTGCGCCTGTGCCGTGGCGAGATTGCCCTGTCAGCCAAAGGCACCGAAGTGCGCGTCGTCCGGCTCTGACCCCGGCCCGACCTTGCCTTTGCCGCGCGCGCGCAAGGCACGGTCGCACGCCTTTCCTCTCGCCTCTGCGCGCAAGCGCGCAACCGGCTCGGGCGGTTGCCTCCGGCGGGGATATTTCTCGACAAATGAAAGACAGGGCGGCCCATGCCCTTTCATCTGTCCC
Organism: Fuscovulum blasticum DSM 2131; assembly: GCF_003034965.1. Lineage (GTDB taxonomy): Bacteria > Pseudomonadota > Alphaproteobacteria > Rhodobacterales > Rhodobacteraceae > Pseudogemmobacter > Pseudogemmobacter blasticus. Next base: position 138,111 of record NZ_PZKE01000008.1, read on the forward strand.
TAAATATCCCTGGGGTGCGGGGGCAGCGCCCCCGCCCGTGGGCGCTGCAAACCTCAGCGGCGGGAGCTGCGGGCGTTCGACTGGCCTTGCACGACGATCTCGCGCACGTTTTCCAGCTTGCGTTGCGACAGCGACAGCGCCGCCGTCACTTCGCGCGACTGGGGCAGGTTCACATCGGTCCGGGTGACCGGGGGCAGGATGCGGAACTCCAGCACCAGAAGGCCGTTCTCGGTGACCGGCTGCGCCACCAGTTCGGCGTTCCACCAGCCCTGGGTCGGGGTGCGCCCGGTGGCGCGAACGATGGCGCCGGTGGGCAGCGGTTCGACCGCCATCGACACCACTTCACCGACAAGGTTGCGCGCATCCTGCGGGGCGGCGGGCAGGGCGACCTGCTCGCGCGGTTCGGACCGGCCGAACCAGTTGAACGGGTTGAGCTTGCTGCTGCGCACGCGGGCGCAACCGCCCACGGCAAGGGCCAGCGACAGCGACAGCGCGAAGGTGCGGCGGTTCATGGGCGTCTCCATCTTCTGTCCACTGGCTAGCGCACCGGGCGCGCTTTGAAAAGCGCCCGTTTCCGGGTCTGGACCTTGGCGGCGCGGGGGACTACCTGAAGAAGACGAAGGAGACCGCCATGGCCACGCCCGCCTTTGAAGACATCGCCGAGACGCTGGAATTCCTGGACGACTGGGAGGACCGCTATCGCCATGTCATCGACTTGGGCAAGGCGATGCCGCCGCTGGACGACAGTTTCCGCGTGCCGGCCTACAAGGTGGATGGCTGCGCCAGCCAGGTCTGGCTGCGCCCGCAGATCGAGGGTGGGCGGTTCGACTTTCAGGGCGACAGCGATGCGATGATCGTGCGCGGGCTGATCGCCATTCTCCATGCGCTTTATGCCGGCCTGCCGGTGGCCGAGGTTGCCCGCGTCGATGCCGCGGCCGAACTGGGCCGGCTGGGGCTGAACGATCACCTGTCGTCGCAGCGGTCGAACGGGCTGCGCGCCATGGTCGAGCGGATTCGTCAGACCGCTGCGGCCGCCTGAAGCGGCGCGCAGGCGGCTTGCAGCCAGCGCAGGGCGGCCTCCGACAGGCGGGGGCCGATCCTTTCCAGAACTGCGGCGTGATAGGCATTCAGCCACTGACGCTCATCCGGCGACAGGCGGGCGGTGTCGATCAGGCGGCGGTCGAAGGGCACGAAGGTCAGCGTCTCGAAGGCAAGCTGGCGGCGATGCGCATCGGCGCCCTTTGCGGCCTCTTGCACCACAATCAGGTTTTCCAGCCGTATGCCGAAGGCGCCCTCGCGGTAATAGCCCGGCTCGTTCGACAGGATCATGCCGGGTTCCAGCGGCACTTCGGAAAGGCGGCTCAGCCGCTGCGGGCCTTCATGCACCGACAGGAACGCACCGACGCCATGGCCGGTGCCATGGTCGAAATCGCGCCCGGCAACCCACAGCGGAAACCGCGCTAGCGGGTCCAGGTCGCGGCCCGACAGGCCGACCGGCCAGCGGACGCGCGAAATGGCGATAAGCCCCTGCAACACGCGGGTGTAGCAGTCCACCGCCTCGGGGTCGGGGCGGCCCATGGCAATGGTGCGGGTGATGTCGGTGGTGCCGTCCGGGTATTGCGCGCCCGAATCGACCAGCAGCAGCTCATCGGGGGCAACCTGGCGGTTGGTCTCCTCGGTCACGCGGTAATGCATTATGGCGCCGTTCGGGCCGGCGCCGCTGATGGTGTCAAAGCTGATGTCATGCAGCGCATTGGTGGCGCGGCGGAAGCCTTCCAGCGCGCGCACCACCGAAATCTCGGTCTGGCTGCCGGGGGGCTGGGCATCCAGCCAGCACAGGAATTCGACCATCGCGGCCCCGTCGCGCAGATGCGCCTCGCGCATCCCGCCAATCTCGGCGGCGTTCTTCCTTGCCTTGGGCAGGCGGCAGGGGTCATCACCCCAGGCGACCTCGACCCCCGCCTCGTGCAATTCGTCTGACACCGCCAGCGGGGCGGTGGCGCGGTCCACCCGCACCGGGCCTTGCAGCGTATGTAGCGCCGGCACGAAGGCCGAGGGCGGGCGCAGGGTGACCTGCTGTCCAAGGTGGGCGCGCACCGTCTCGTCGATCTTGGCGGCGTCCGTGAACAGGGTGACGCGCGCATCGTCATGCAGGATGGCAAAGCCGTGCAGGATGGGGTTGCGCGGCACGTCGGCGCCGCGGATGTTCAGAAGCCAGCACAGGCTGTCGGGCAGGGTCAGAACGGCGGCACGCTGGCCCACGCTGCGCAAGCCTTCGGCCAGACGGGCCCGCTTGTCGGCGCTGCTTTCGCCCGCCAGGGCATCGGGGTGCACGAAGGCGCGGCCCAGCGGAGCGGTGGGCTGATCCGGCCAAATGGAATCGACAAAATTCCTTGTTGACCTGATGGATACATCGCAATCTTCAAGTGTTGTGCGAAGTTTGTCGATCTCGTCCGCCGTGTGCAGCCAGGGATCGAAGCCCACATCGCCCGCTGCCAGATGGTCGGCGATCCAGGGGCCGGGCTTCACCTCGGGCCAGGGCACCGGCGTATAGGCGGCAAGGTCCACCTGCGCCTTGACCTGCGTGCGGTAGCGCCCGTCGATGAAGACGCCGGCCACCGTGGGCAGCACCACGCAGAAGCCGGCCGATCCGGTGAAGCCGGTCAGCCATTGCAGCCGGTCATCCCGCCCGGCGACATATTCGCCCTGATGCGCATCGGCCCGTGGCACGATGAACCCGGCCAGCCCTTCGGCGGCCAGCGCGGCCCGCAGGGCTGCCAGGCGGGGCGGGCCCTGTTCGGGCGAGGCTGGGCTGTCGAAGGTCTGGAACACGGTCAGGCTTTCCCTTCTGCAAATCTCCGGCGCGGCGGCCGCTGGCGTATGGGGGCGAAAGCCCCCTCAGCCCGCCTTGCGGATGCCCAGCATCCGGGCCCTTGCGCGCGGGTCCTTGTCGAACAGGCCCGCAAGCTGTTCGGTCATCGCGCCGGCCAGTTGCTCGACATCGGTGATGGTCACGGCGCGCTGGTAATAGCGCGTCACGTCATGGCCGATGCCGATGGCGATCAGTTCCACCGCCTTGCGGCGTTCGACCATGGCAATCACGTCGCGCAGGTGCTTTTCCAGGAAGCTGGCCGGATTGACCGACAGGGTGGAATCGTCCACCGGGGCGCCGTCCGAAATCACCATCATGATCTTGCGCGCCTCGGGGCGGGCCAGCATCCGGCGATGCGCCCATTCCAGCGCCTCGCCGTCGATGTTTTCCTTCAGCAGCCCTTCCTTCATCATCAGGCCCAGATTGGCCCGCGCCCGCCGCCAGGGGGCATCGGCCGATTTGTAGATGATGTGGCGCAGGTCGTTCAGGCGGCCCGGACCCTGCGGCCGGCCTTGCGCCAGCCAGCGTTCGCGGCTCTGGCCGCCCTTCCAGGCGCGGGTGGTGAACCCCAGGATCTCGACCTTGACCGAGCAGCGTTCCAGCGTGCGCGCCAGCACATCGGCGCAGATCGCGGCAATGGAAATCGGGCGGCCGCGCATGGACCCCGAATTGTCCAGCAGCAGCGTCACCACGGTGTCGCGGAACTCGGTGTCCTTTTCCCATTTGAACGACAGCGGCGTCGTCGGGTTGGCCACCACGCGGGCCAGACGGCCGGCGTCCAGGATGCCCTCCTCCAGATCGAACAGCCAGGATCGGTTCTGCTGTGCCTGCAAGCGGCGTTGCAGCTTGTTCGCCAGCCGCCCCACCGCGCCTTTCAGCGGGTCAAGCTGCTGGTCCAGATAGGCGCGCAGCCGTTCCAGTTCGGCAGGTTCGGCCAGATCCTCGGCCTTGATCTCTTCGTCGAAGTCGGTCGTGTAAACGGTGTAGTTCGGGTCGGCATCGGAATAGGGCGCGGGCGGCGGCGGCTCCAGCGGCGTTTCGCCGTCGGGCATCTCGGTTTCGTCGCCCTGTTCCATGTCGGCGCTGTCTTCTGTCGAGACCTGCGCCTGCGATTCATCCTGCTGTTCGTCCTGGCTGCGTTCGGGCGCGGCTTCGCTGTCGTCGCCGTCCTGCTGTTCCTCGCCGTTGGACTCGGGGCTGTCCTCGTCTTCCTCGGCCTCGTCGCCCAGATCGTCTTCTTCCGGGCGGTCGGGATCGTCGCCAAGCTGGTCGCCATAGCCCAGGTCGGAAATCACCTTGCGGGTCAGCCGGGCAAAGGCGGCCTGATCGGACAGCACATGGTCCAGCGTTTCCAGCGTGCCGCCGGCCTGATCCTCGATGAAACCGCGCCACAGGTTCATCACGTTCTGCGCGCCGGCGGGCAGGTCGCGCCCGGTGGCCAGATTGCGCACCAGATAGCCCGCCGCCACCGAAAGCGGCACATCCTGCTGGCTGGTGATCTGGGCATAGCCCTTGCGGTCGGCCTCATGCCCGATCTTTGCGTCGATATTGGTGGCGGTGCCGGGCATTTCCCGCGCCCCCATCGCCTCGCAGCGGGCGGTTTCCATCGCGTCATAGATGTCGCGCGCCAGTTGCCCGGTGGGGGCATAGCGGCCCGACACGCCTTCGTCATGGAACTTGCGGCGCAGCGCGAAGGCATCGGCCGTGCCCCGCGCCAGCAACACCTCGTCCCGCGTCAGGCGGCGCGAAACCTGCGGCAGGCGGATGCCTTCCTTGTTCATGCCCGGCGGATCGACGGAATAGGAGACCGTCATATCCGGGTCGTCCGCCATGGTGCGCGTCGCCTCGGCAAGCGCCTTCTTGAACGGATCGGCTGGGTTGTCGGTGGGTTTGGTCATTCTACCGGCCCCAGTCTTGTTCGCGATCGTCTTGCCATTCCGTGTCCCGGTTCTGACTTTCTGAAAGCAACTCTTTGCAGAATGCGTATTCGTCTATCTGCTGATCAAGCATGATTGGAACACACTGTTCTTTCGAAGGAAATGCAGCAAGCATTGCTTCGAGGCTCTTGATCCGCTCATTTTCCCAACTTCTGGCCTTTTCGGCAATCGCGGCAGCGTAATCCGCTGAAGAGCGCTGGCCGCTTCTGTAGCCGAGTTGGTAGGCTTGCCACCCAATCAAAAGAACAATTGCGGCAGCAACAAGTTTCACTTCATCGCCTGGCTGGCGGCGCTTTCCGGGAGTTCCTCGTTGAAGCAGCGCTGGTAGAACTCGGCCACGGTCTGGCGTTCCAGCTCATCGCATTTGTTGAGGAAGCTCAGCCGGAAGGCATAGCCGACATTGCGGAAGATCTCGGCGTTCTGGGCCCAGTTCAGCACGGTGCGCGGCGACATCACGGTCGAAAGATCGCCGTTCATGAAGGCGGTGCGGGTCAGGTCGGCCACGGTGACCATCTGCGAAATGATCTTGCGGCCCTTGTCGGTGTTGTAATGGGCGTTCTTGGCCAGAACGATCGCGGTTTCCGCGTCATGGGACAGGTAGTTCAGCGTCGCAACCAGCGACCAGCGGTCCATCTGCGCCTGGTTGATCTGCTGCACGCCGTGGTAAAGCCCGGTCGTGTCGCCCAGACCCACGGTGTTCGCCGTGGCGAACAGTCGGAAGGACGGGTGGGGGGTGATGATCTCGTTCTGGTCCAGCAGCGTCAGCTTGCCGTCATGTTCCAGCACGCGCTGGATCACGAACATCACGTCGGCGCGGCCGGCGTCATATTCGTCGAACACGATGGCAACGGGGTTGCGCAGCGCCCAGGGCAGGATGCCCTCATGGAACTTCGTCACCTGCTTGCCGTCTTCCAGCTTGATCGCATCCTTGCCGATCAGGTCGATCCGGCTGATGTGGCTGTCAAGGTTCACCCGCACGCAGGGCCAGTTCAGCCGCGCCGCCACCTGTTCGATATGGGTCGATTTGCCGGTGCCGTGATAGCCTTGGATCATCACGCGGCGGTTGTAGGCAAAGCCGGCCAGAATCGCCAGCGTGGTGTCGGGGTCGAACTTGTAGGTCGGGTCGATCTCGGGCACGCGGTCGGATCGTGACTCAAAGGCCTTCACGCGCATTTCGGTATCGATTCCGAAGAGATCGCGGACCGAGACTTCCTCGGTCGGTTTCGTCACTTGATCCAGCATGGCGGGCGTCCAGAAATTTCGTTCCTACGGTTCATGGAACATATCGCGCAGGGCCGCAAGGGGAAGCCCGGCCGGCGGCCGGCAACGAATCTGCGTGATCGGGCAAATCCGCTGCTGTGCCGCGGTCGTATCGGTGGGTAGACTGCGCGCGAAGGGGAGATTGCCGATGCACCGCCGCCTGTTTCTTGCCACTGCCGCCGCGCTGGGGCTGGCCCGGCCCGCCCGCGCCGAAGGCGGGTTTGAAATCACCCTGTCCGAAGCCGAATGGCGCGCCCGCCTGACGCCCCGACAATATGCCGTCCTGCGCGAGGAAGACACCGAACGCGCCGGGTCCAGCCCGCTGGACAAGGAATATGGCGCGGGCACCTATCATTGCGCGGGCTGCGATCTGGCGGTGTTCTCGTCCGAAACCAAGTTCGACAGCGGCACCGGCTGGCCCAGTTTCTGGCAACCGCTGCCGGATGCGATTGCCACGCGCGAAGATACGTCGCTGTTCCTGGGCACAAGGACCGAGGTGCACTGCCGCCGCTGTGGCGGGCATTTCGGCCATGTCTTCCCCGATGGCCCGCCGCCCACGGGGTTGCGCTACTGCATGAACGGGTTGGCGCTGGTGTTCCGTCCGGCCTGAGGCCCCCTGTCAGGACCGCGCCTGATCCAGTATCGGGGCGCGGGACCGCAGGTTGCCCTTGTGCCCGTTCATCCACAGCGGAACGATCACCACCAGCGCCGCGACCAGCAGCGCCATTTCAACGGCAAAGACCGTGATATAGGGGGCTGTCGCGTCAAGCCCGCGATCACCGCTGGCCAGCATCGCGTCGCGCAACGCGCCGCCCGCGGCAATGGCAAGCCCGGCCGAGGTGGTTTGCACCGCGCCCCAGACACCAAGCGCAAGCCCGGTCTGGCGCGGCGGGGCAATGCGGATGGTCATCGTCAGCGTGCCATGGCCAAACAGGCCGGCGCCGAAGCCCGCCGCAAAGGTGGCGCCCACGAAGGAAACAATGCTCAGGGTCGAGGCTGACAGGATCACCACGCCAAAGGCGGGCACGCCGACCAGCGCCCCGAACAGGGCCACCCCCAGCGGTGCGCGGCCGCGGGCAAGCCAGCGCGAGGCACCGACGAAGCCCACCAGCGTGCCAAGCGCCAGCACCACGGTCAGCTTGGTGGTTTCCGAAACCGTCATGCCCAGAACCTGGCCGCCGAACGGTTCCATCAGCACGTCGGCCATACCGAAACCGGCGGTGCCGAAGGCGATCAGCAGCAGCAGCGGCTTCATGCCGCGAATGTTCGACAGCGCCTTGAGCGAGGCGGAAAAGCCGATCTCCTCGGCCACGTCACGGGCGCGCCGGGGATTGCGGGCCTCCTGCTTCCACATGGCATAGCCGTTCAGCGCGATGGTCACCACGGCCGAGCCCTGGATCACCTGGATCAGCCGGCCCGGCGAATACTGGACCAGCAGCATCCCATACAGCCAGGCGCTGATGATCATGCCCAACAGCAGCATGACATACATCAGCCCCACGACCTTGGGATGGTCTTCCTCGGTCACCAGATCGGTTGCCAGCGCCAGGCCGACCGTCTGCACGATGTGCAGCCCGGCCCCCACCAGCAGGAAGGCCAGCGCGGCCGAGGACAGGCCCAGCCAGCGCGGCGCTTCGGCGGCATAGCCTTGCTGAGACAGCACCAGCAGCGCGAAGGGCATGATGGCAAAGCCGCCGAACTGCAGCATCGTGCCCTTCCAGATGAAGGGGATGCGGCGCCAGCCGAGGGCCGAGCGGAACGTATCGGACTTGAACCCGATCACCGCGCGGAAGGGGGCGAACAGCAACGGCAGCGCCAGCATGATCGACACAAGGCTGGCAGGAACGTCCAGCTCGACGATCATCACCCGGTTCAGCGTGCCGGCCATCAGCACCAGCGCCATACCGACCGTGACCTGCAACAGGGCCAGCCGCATCAGGCGCGAAAGGGGAACGTCCGGCGTGGCGACATCCGCGAAGGGCATCCAGCGCGGCCCGAGCCCCGCCAGCTTGTTCACGACGATGCTCTTCAGGTCAGCCATGTGCCGGGTCCATCCATGTGGCGGATTGCGGGTCTTGCCGGCCCGGCGCCGCCAGAAACGCAAATATCGGGACGCCCCTCGGAGGTCCGGGGCTCCCGACCCTGGGGTGGGGATGCGCCGCCCCGAAGGGCGGCGCAGGGGTCTTACTTCAGCAGAGCCACATCGTTCGCCGAAGCGGTCGGGGTCAGCTCAGCCACCGCAGCGCCAGCAGCGGTGATCGGACGACCATTCCAGTAGTCCGAGAAGATGTTGGTCTGGGTCAGCACGCCAACGTGGATGGCGAGAGCCGACACGGCGACGGCGGACAGCATCAGCGGAATGCCGACGCCGGGTTTCACGACGAGCCAAACTTTCGGGAAAATCATTTAGCCCTCCATCAACCGAGCCACGGGGTCGCGACAGCCGCGAGCACGTGGGCGATGACGGCAACGCCGCCGAAAATACGGGTGCCGAGGATCACTTGCTCGTGAACTTCCTCAGCTTCTTTCAGGGTCAGCCCGCTCGGCCAGACCTTATCAGGATCGTCTGCCATTTACGTCTCCATTTGTTTGGCCATCGAATGTTTCGCGAGGGTGATGACCGAACCCTCATCGCCACCTTTGGGGGGTCCCTAGGTTGCAAGGAAAGACTGTCACGTTTTATTGACATCATCAACTGTCAGAAATTATTTACACGAGATGCTTGATTTAATTTGGCCCGTTACAGCCATCCAACCGCCGGAAGCCGTGCCATCTGACAGGAATCCTATGGGAGTGCGCCAGATAAAATAAAATAAAAACATTGTCTTGCTGGATTTTGCGAAAACACGATCAGCCGGCGCGACACGGCGCTGCGTCCACTTGTCGCGACGGTCGGTCGGTCGGAATTCCAGGGGTGAAACAGGCCGGATCTGCGGCATATTCCGGGTTGAGACTGGCCGCCGCCGGCCCGCACGTCCCCGCCGGAAGCCCGGTTTGAGTCGTATGCCACGGTGTACGGACTCAGGCGGCGGTCCGGGCCGGCGTCAGCAGATGCGCGGCAACTGCTCGCCCACCAGCATGTCCACGATGCGTGCGCCGCCGAACGCGGTGCGCAGGGTCACGCGGCCGGCGGGGCCGGGCAGGGCGCGGCCGATCTGCACCGCGCCCGCGCCTTCGGGCAGCGATCGCAGCGCGGCCAGCAGGCCCGGCGCCTGATCCTCGGGGCAGAACAGCACCAGCCGGCCTTCGTTCGCCAGATACAGCGGATCAAGGCCCAGGATTTCGCAGACGCCCACCACTTCGGGGCGCAGCGGCAGGCGGGTTTCGTCGATCTCGACCGCGACCCCGGCCTCGGCCGCCATTTCGTTCAGCGCGCTGGCCAGCCCGCCACGGGTGCAGTCGCGCGCGGCGTGCAGGCCGGGGGCGGCGGCCAGCGCGGCCTGCATCAGATGGCCAAGACCCGCGCAATCCGAGGCAAGGTCCACCGACAGCGCCAGATCGCCCCGCGCGGCCAGGATGGCGGCGCCATGGTCGCCCAGAACGCCGTTGACGATGACCGCATCGCCGGGGCGGATCTGCGCCACGCCGAGCTCGACCCCGGCAGGGATCACGCCAACCCCGGCGGTGGTGATGAACACGCGGTCGGCCTTGCCGCGTTCCACCACCTTGGTATCGCCGGTGACGATGCGGACGCCAGCCTTCGCCGCTTCGGCCGCCATGCTGGCGACGATGCGGCGCAGAAGCGCGATCTCGCAGCCTTCCTCGATGATGAAGGCCGCCGACAGCCACAAGGGCCGCGCGCCGCCCACGGCCAGATCATTGACCGTGCCGCAAACCGCCAGCGTGCCGATGTCGCCGCCCGGAAATTCCAGCGGCGTGACGACGAAACTGTCGGTGGTAAATGCCAGCCGGGCGCCGGGTTCCTGCAGGGCGGCGGTCATCAGGCGGGCCTGATCCTCGGTTCCGGGGGGCTGGAAGACGGCGGTGAACACCTCGTCGATCAGGTCGCGCATCGCGCGCCCGCCGCCGCCATGGGCCAGGGTCACATGGGTATCGCGCAGGGCCATGTCAGGCAGCCGCCCCCCGCGCGCCGGCATATTGCCAATAGGCCGCGCAGGCGCCTTCCGATGACACCATCAGCGCCCCCAGCGGCATTTCGGGCGTGCAGCCCTTGCCGAACTGCGGGCATTGCGTGGGCTTCAGCTTGCCGGTCATCACCGATCCACAGGCGCAGCCTTCGATTTCCGACACGTTGCGTGCCCCCGCCGCATAGCCGATGCCGAATTTCTCCTCGGCATCGAAGGCAGCATAGGCCGGGCGGATGCGCAGCCCGCTGGCATCAATCTCGCCCAGACCCCGCCATTCAAAGCTGGGGCGGCGTTCATAGACATCGGCGATGGCGGCCAGACTGACCGGGTTGCCGTGTTCGGGCACGACGCGGGCATACTGGTTTTCCACCGCCGCGCGCCCCTCGGCAATCTGGGTCAGCACCATCAGCACCGATTGCAGCAGATCGGTCGGCTCGAACCCCGCCACGACGATGGGTTTGCCATAATCGCGGGCGATGAAGTCATAGGGGTGGATGCCGATCACCATCGACACATGGCCGGGGCCGATGAAGCCATCCAGCGTCATGTCGGGGTCATCCAGCAGCGCCTTGATCGGTTCGGGCACGGTGATGTGGTTGCAGAACACGCTGAAGTTGGTCAGCCCCTCGCGCGCGGCCTGCTGGATGGAAAGCGCCGTCGACGGCGTGGTCGTCTCGAACCCCAGCCCGAAGAACACCACCTCGCGGCCCGGGTTGCGCCGGGCCAGTTGCAGCGCATCCAGCGGCGAATAGACCATGCGGATGTCGGCCCCGGCCGATTTCGCCTGCATCAGGCTTTTGCGGTGGCCCGGCACCCGCATCGCATCGCCGAAGGTGGTGAAGATCACGCCGGGGCGTTCGGCAATCTCCACACATTCATCAACCCGCGCCATCGGCAGCACGCAGACCGGGCAGCCGGGGCCGTGGATGAACTCGACCCCCTCATGAATCAGCTTGTCCAGACCGTAGCGAAAGATCGAATGGGTATGCCCGCCGCAGATTTCCATGATGTGAACGGGGTTCGCCCGGGTGGCGCCGATCTGGTCGGCCTTTCGGGCAATGGCCGACAGCAGCGCGCGTGCGGCGGCGGGGTCGCGGAATTCCGAGGCGAATTTCATGCCAGCGCCTCATCAGACGCGGCCATCTGGTCCAGTGCCTCTTGCGCCTCGCCCAGATCGCGCAGGGCCTCCAGAGTTTTCGCGGCTTCGTCGGCGTCGATCAGGCTCATCGCAAAGCCGACATGGATCAGCGCCCATTGTCCGACCAGCGCGCCCAGATCATTCCCCGCCACGCAGGCGACATTCACCTCGCGGCGCACGCCCGACACCTCGGCCATGGCCATCAGGCGGGCGGCGTCGGTGATGGCGGTGATCTGCCCCGGTATCCCCAGACACATGGCTCAGTCCTCCTCTTCCTCATGCACCCGGCCCGAGGGATCGAGGATGCCATAACGGTCCAGCTTGGCGCGCAGGCCAACGCGCGACAGGCCCAGTTCCACCGCCGCGCGCGACTTGTTCCAGCGGTGGCGGGTCAGCGTTTCGCGCAGGATGCGCATCTCGATCAGCTCGACCCGGTCCTTCAGCGTGCCGGCGGCGGTCAGCACGCCTTCGGCGCTGCGGTCCGCGCCTGCGTCTGACGGCGGGGCCTGCAGGATGGCGCGGCTGATCAGTTCGGCCCCCAGAACCGGGGCCTGCGCGAAGATCAGCATCCGCGTCACCTCGTTGCGCAATTCGCGCAGGTTGCCGGGCCAGTCGTAGTTTTCCAAAAACTCCAGCGCCGCCGGGGTAAAGCCTTGCGCGGGCTTTCCGTGGCGCGCGGCAAGGTCGGCCAGAAATTCCTGCGCCAGGATCGCCACATCGCCCCGCCGGGCGCGCAGCGGCGGGATGGAAAGTTCTGCCACCGACAGCGCATAGTAAAGGTCGGGGCGGAAGGCGCCGTCAGCTACCCGCGCGGCCAGATCGCCCCCGGTGGCGGCAATCAGGCGCAGGTTGGTGGTCAGCACTTCCTGCCCGCCCTGGGGGGTAAAGCTGCCCTCGTCCAGCAGCCGCCACAGTGCCAGTTGCAGCGCGGGGCTGGCATGTTCGATGCCTTCGATGAACAGGGTGCCCCGGTCGGCCTTCTGCGCCAGACCGATCCGGTTCACGCCGCCCGGCAGAACGCCGCGCTTGGCGCCGAAGATCTCGATCAGGGCCAGGTCTTCGGGCAGGCCGGCCAGATTGACCGCGTGAAACGGCTTGTCCGACCGCAGGCTGCCGAAGTGCATGGCCCGCGCCAGCCGCGCCCGGCCGGTGCCGGCTTCGCCCGTCAGCAGGACGGGCACGTCGAAACTGGCGTAATGGCGGGCGGTTTCGACCAGCGCGCTCATCGGGCTGAGGGGCGAGCGGAGGATCGTCTCGAACCCCATCCCGTCGCGCAGCGCAAGGCGGCGTTTTTCCAGCTTGGTCTGCGCGGTCGAGGCCAGGAAGCGCATTTCCAGCGCCATCCGCTCATTCTCGCGCGCAAGGCCGAACAGCCGCGCGCCGTTGCGCACCGCCATCAGCAACTGGTCGGGGTGCCAGGGCTTGGTCAGGAACTGGTGGATGCCGGCATCATTGATCGCCTGCGCCATGGCGGCGGGGTCGGTATAGCCGGTGATGATGATGCGCACGGCATCGGGCCAGCGTTCGCGCAGGTCGGCCAGGAATTCCACCCCGGTGCGGCCCGGCATCCGCTGGTCGCAGACCACCACCTGCACCCATTCCTCTTCCATGCGGATCAGGGCGGCTTCGGCATCGGGCGCGGTCACGCAGTCGAATTCGTCTTCAAGCGCCATCCGCATGGCGGACAGCGAATGTGGCTCGTCATCGACCAGAAGAACGGTGGGCCGGGTCGCTGTCATGCCGCCTTCTCCGCCAGCCGGGCGCGCAGCCAGTCGATCCAGGTGGCCATGCCTTCGCCGCTGCGGGCCGACAGGCGCAGGATGGTGATGTCGGGGTTCACGCGGCGCAGGTTTTCTTCATACAGGTCCAGATCCACGTCGCAATGCGGGGCAAGGTCCACCTTGTTCAGGATCGCCAGCCGCGCGGCGGTGAACATGTCGGGGTATTTCAGCGGCTTGTCCTCGCCCTCGGTCACGGACAGGATCGCCACCTTGGCATCCTCGCCCAGATCAAAGGCGGCGGGGCAGACAAGGTTGCCGACATTCTCGATGAACAGCAGGGAATTCGGTCGGGGGCGCAGCTCGTCAATCGCATGGCCCACCATCTGCGCATCCAGATGGCAGCCCTTGCCGGTGTTGATCTGGATCGCCCGCGCGCCGGTGGCGCGGATGCGGTCGGCGTCCGCGCTGGTTTGCTGGTCGCCCTCGATCACCGCAAGCGGGGTGTCGCCAAGGGCTTCGATCGTCTTGCACAGCAGCGTGGTCTTGCCCGATCCGGGGCTGGAAACCAGGTTCAGCGCCAGCGTGCCAAGCGCGGTCAGCACCCGGCGGTTGCCCTGCGCGATGGCATCGTTCTTGGCCAGGATCGAGGTTTCCACCTCGATCAGCCGGGCTTGCGTCAGGCCGGGCACCGAAACGCCGGCGGCGCCAAGGCCGTAATGATGCGTGCCCTCATGCGGGTGATGGTGGTCGCCGCCCCCATGGTCATGGGCGTGATCGGCATCGCCATGGCTGTGACCCGCGCCATGGGCATGATCATGCGGATGGCTGTGGTGGTGGTCGTGCGGATGGTCATGCAGCGTGTCGCCATGCCGGTGCGGGTGGCTGTGGCCGTGCGAATGATCATGCGTGTGATCATGGCCATGGGGCAGGCCGTCGCCGTGGGAATGGGCGTGGTGATGCGCCAGCCCCAGACGGTGCGCCTCGTCATGGCTCATCTCGCGGCCGTCCACGATGACCTTGTCCGAACATCCGCAAACCGTGCACATGTCAAACCACCTCCATATCCTTGATCCGCATTTCATCGCCGCCGTTGGGGATCAGCCTGCCGCCGCCGCAGCGGGGGCAGGGGTCCAGACGGCTGGCAATCTCGACCGCGGTCATGCAGTCGTAACACATGGCCTGTCCGGGCAGGTCGATGATTTCAAGCCGTGCGCCTTCGGCGGGGCTGCCGCGCATCACCACGTCGAAGGCGAAGTCCAGCGCGGGCTTTTCCACCCCGGCAAACCGGCCGATTTCCAGCCGCAGCACGGTAACGCGCGAAAAGCCATGCGTGCGCGCCTGATCCAGCACGATGCTGCGGATGCCTTCGACAAGGCTCATCTCGTGCATGGCTCGGCCTCGCGCAGGGTCACCGGAAGGCAAGGATCGTGCAGCGCCACGACAAGGGGCGCAAGGCGGCCGTCCGCGCCGGGCAGGCGGGCCAGCGATTGCAGCAGCGCGCCGCCGGGGGCCAGCAGGTGATCGGTCGGGGTGCGGCGGGCAAGGCCGGTCACGATTCCGGCCGTCTGCGTCAGACGCAGCGCATAGGCCCCCCGCGCGGCGGGAACCACGGCAATGCCGTTGTGGCAGGTGGCGGGCGGCAGGCGGCCCTCCATCGCGGCCTCAAGATCGGCCAGCAGACCCAGATAACGCCAGAGCGGGCCGCGCCCTTGGTCAGCCTCGATGCTGCGCAACAGCGGGTGGTCGGCCTGCCGCCCGGCAGCGGAATTCTCGAATGCGCCTTCGGCCAGCGGATCATCGGCTGGGGGCGGGGGCAGGGCGGGGCAGGTGGCAGCACCTGCGGGGAACAGGGCCACAAGGCGCGCGGCAAGGGCGGCGGCAGGGGCGGGGCTGGCGATCCAGTCCGAAAAGTCGGCGCGATCCCGCGGCAACCGGCCGGCGGGGCCAAACAGCGTGGCGGGATCTGCGGGCAGCCGCAGCGGGGCCAGCCCGGCCGCCGCGCGCAGGGTGACACAGGCGCGGGCCAGATGGTCACGGACAATTTCGGCGGCGGGATCACCGTCGCCGGGCGGCAGCCCCAGCGACAGCCGCGCCGCCAGACCCTGCGCCCCGGCGCACAGGTTGAACAGGCGCGGCAGCAAGTCGGCGGCCTCGGTCACGGGCTTGCCAAGGATCAGCGCCTCGACCGGCAGCGGCGGGGCTGCGGCAAGGCGCGGACCGTCAGCGGCCAGCGTGATGGTGACCGCCGAAAGCGTCATCCGCCAAGCCCCCCGGTAATCAGCCGCCGTCGCGAGGGTTCGCTCTCCTCCTCCGGTTCGGGCGGCGGCGGGGCCAGTTCCGCCTCGCGTCGGGCCCGGATTTCGGCGGCGCGGTCGGTTTCGGCCCGGTTTTCCGGCTTGAAAAGCTCTGCCATCACCGCGCGTGCCACATCCACCGCCTGAAGCTGGCTGGTGAAATCGCCCATGGGCGAGAACAGCGAACAGGCCAGATAAGGCCCGGTCATCTCGCGGCTGTTGTGCAAGAATTCGTATTCACCCGACGGGAAGGCGATCACTTCCTTTTCGCCGGCCCCCAGCACGGGGCGGCTGGCGGGCGGCAGGAAGACCAGGTTCATGAACCAGGGCGCGACCAGCACGCCCAGGAACCCGCCCTCCCAGGGCTGGAACTCTACCGCCTGCACATGCAGCGCATGGTTCACCATGGGCACGTCGCGCATCTTGCTGTTGAAGATCTCGGTAAAGTCGGCCACCAGCGCGCGGCTGCGCGCGGCCATTTCATCCAGCACGGCCGCCGCCGGGGCGCCGGGGTCTTCGCGCACCAGAAACTGCGCCTTGGGCGCGGTGCAGCCGGGGCAGGTCCAGTCGTCCGGCAGATCGACGAAGGCGGTGCCCGGCAGCACCTGCCGGGTGTCGTCACCCTCGGCTGGGTCATAGGGCGTCCAGCAGATCTTGCATTCCATGATCGCCTGCGCGCTGATCCGGTCTGCGGCGCCCAGATAGCTGCCTTCAAAGCCCTGTGTGCGGGGCGCGCCGGTCATCGGATCGCCTCGATCACGTCGCGGATGCGGATGGCACTGTCAGACAGGTCTTCCGCCGCCGCCAGCGCCACTTCGGGCATGTCGGTCACTTCGAACGTGTCCAGGATCAGCGTGTCCATCGAATTGTAGAACTGCACCCGCCAGACCCCGGCCAGCGCGGTGGCTGTCACCCGGCAGTTGCCATAGCCGCGCGACAGCACGGTGACTGCGCCTTCACCAAGCGCCTCGTCCAGCCAGAGCAGGTCTTCGGGCGTGTGGGGCAGCAGGGTCAGGTTGATCACATGCGCGCTGTCGCCGGGCTGGCGGCTGCGCGAACGGTCGATCAGTTCGGTCAGCACGGCGGGGGCATTGGCCAGCCCGGCAATACGGCGGGCCTGTGTGCCCAGGGCCGGGCGGTGGGGCACATGGGCGCGGGCCAGCGTCAACCCCGGCACCGGCCCGATCTCGACCCGGTCGATCCCGGCGGCCAGCAGCATCCAGACCCCGGCGAACACGCTTTCCTGCACCATCACGGCGGGCAGGCCGCGCAGCCGGATCGACACCTCGCCCTGCCCAAGCGCATCGGCCATCACCTTGCGCGCCTTGGGCGAAAGGGTGGACAGGTCGAACTCGGCCGGGCCTGCGCCTTTTGCGGTGGCGTCACAGGCGGCGGCCATCTCGGCCAGCATCGCCAGCGCCTCGGCGGTGGCCACCGGATCGTCGGCCTCGGGGATATGCGGCGCATAGGTCCGCATCCCCGAGGGCAGCGGCATGTATTGCAACTCACCCGCCGGATCGGGCTGCGAGCCGGGGCCAAAGCCCGTGGGGGGAAGCATGAAGGGCGATGCCATGGTGGACCTCAGGCTGGGGAAAGCGACAGGATATGAGTGACGCGGGCCAGATAATCCGACCAGTCGCGCACCTTTTCGATGGCGCCCAGAAAGGCGCCGTCGCGGTAGAACAGGAAACCGGGCGTTTTCAGCGCGCGGGTTTCTTCGCGCAAGGCCGCTTCGATGGCGTCATCCACCACCGCGCAGTCAAAGGTATTCTGGAACGTCAGCCGCAGTTCCGGCAGGATCACCGCCGCATCGGCGGTTTCCAGATTTCGCCGGGGATCGCCGGGAACGAACAGGCAATGCGCGCCGGGCCGGGCCAGGAATTCCGCCATATCCTGCGCCGAGCACAGGCGCGGATAACCGAATTCCTGTTCCAGCCGCGCAATCAGCGGATTGGGGGCTGAAGCCGCGGGCAGGTCATGGTCGGGGGCGTGGTCGTGCATGGATCATCCTTCCGTGCGGCCGGCATCAAATGCGGCCTGCAAATGGGGGGGAAGCTGCGGGGCGCGCGCCTCAAGATCGGCGAAGGCATCGCCCAGATCGCCGCCCGTCATCAGCGCCTTCAACCCGTCCAGCGCGGCGCGGATCTTCAGCGCCTCTCCCTCGGGCAGCAGGGCGCGGGCGGCGCCCAGAAAGCTGAGAACCCAATCGCCGGGGCGCGCGTCGGGCAACAGCGACAGGTCGACCAGTTCCACCCGGTCCCCATCCTGCGCGCGGGCGGCGATGCCATCGACCGACAGCACCCGCATGGGAACACCCACGCACATCAGGCAGACCCGGGGAAGAAGCGGGCATCGCCGGTGCGGCAGGCCTCGTCTTCCGAGGGGCGGCCCTGTTCATAGGCGGCCCAGCGGATGGACGGGTCGGCCAGAAGCGAGGCGTCCGAACGCCCTTCGCCGACCGTCACGCCCCAGTCGGCCAGAATGTCGCGCGCGATCTGCAAGGCCTGCGGGATGCGGGCGGCCACTTCGGGGCGCAGCCCGCCGCCGTAATCCTCAAGCTCGACCGGCTGGCAGCCGATCAGCACCATCTGCAGCGGGCAGCGGCCCAGAAGCTGGGCCGTGGCGATCACGTCCTGAAAGCCGGTCTGGTGCAGGCTCATCTTCTTGGCGCCCATGAAGGCGGGCACCTCGCCATCGCGCACCAGCTTCAGCGTGCCGGGGGGCAGGCCATAGTCGATGGCGTCGAACACCAGCAGGGCATCGGCGTCTTCCAGAAAGGGCAGCAGGTACAGCCCCTGTGTGCCCCCATCCAGCAGTCGCACATTCTCGGGCAGGGCGTGGCTTTCGGCCATGGCTTCGACGCAGCGCACGCCAAAGCCTTCGTCGGCCCACAGCACATTGCCGATGCCCAGAATCAACACACGCTTCGACACCGGCTCCTCCCTCAGTGGCTGGTCGCAAGGCTTTCAACTTGGGTGACAAGTGAGAACATGGTTTGCAGGATGGTGGGAAAGCGAAATTCAGAACCGATGAGTTTTCTTGCAAGCGGTTGAGAGTGCAGCGGAAAATCTGCGCCAAAGCGTCGCAGTCATGCAAGAAATTGGAAAGATACTTTCCATAATTGGCGTCGATACGGAAGATGAATATCCAATGTGGCGGCCGTATGGCCCGAAATCACCGCCCCCGAATTCCCCTTCCCCTGCGGGCGGGCCGCTTCTAGCATTTGCCCATGACACCCGACCTTGGCAGCCCCGGGCCCGAACGGCCCCCGCATTTCACCGACGACGCCTGGATCGAGGTGCTGTCGGCGGTGGACCGGACCTATGCCGATCTGGTGGTCTATCAGGAACAGCTTGAACGCCAGAACGCCGAGCTTGAGGAGATGCGCACCTTCCTGACGGCGATCCTGTCGTCGGTGTCGGATGTGCTGATCGTGGTCGATCGGGCCGGGCGCATCGCGCAGGTCAGCCGGTCGGTGACCGCGCTGACGGGCTGTTCCGAAGCCGCCGCGCTGGGCCGCCCGCTGTCCGAGATGTTCGACCCCGCCGATGCCGCGCCGCTGGCGGGGCTGATGCAGATGGTGCGCGACCGCCGCCGCAGCGCGGGGCTTGAGATCAACCTACGGACGGCCTCGGGCACCGAACCGCTGGACCTGTCCATCGCGCCGCGGCTGGATGATCGCGGCCGGGTTGATGGCTTCGTGCTGACCGGCCGCCCGCTGGGCGCCTTGCGCCGGGCCTATGCCGACCTCAGCGAAAGCCATGACGCGCTGAAAACCACGCAGGCCCAGCTTGTGCGCAACGAAAAGCTGGCCTCGCTGGGCCGGCTGCTGGCGGGGGTGGCGCATGAGCTGAACAATCCGATCAGCTTCGTCTATGCCAATGCTCATGCGCTGGAACGCTACGCGGCCAAGTTCGAAACCTATTTCGGCCGCGTGCAGGAAGGCGCAGGCCGTGAAGAACTGATCGCGCTGCGGCAGTCCCTGCGGCTGGACCGTGAACTGGCCAACCTGCGCGAGGCGATCCAGGGCGCCCGCGACGGCGCCGAACGGGTGCGCGACATCGTGGAAGACCTGCGCCGGCTGTCGTCTGACGGGTCGGGCGAAACGGTGGTCTTCGATCTGGCCGAAACCGTGCGGATCGCCGCAAGCTGGGTCTTGCGCGGCATGAAACAGCCCGTGGCCCTGGTGATGGACCCGCTGCCGTCGGTGCAGGTGCGGGGCCGGGTGGGCCATGTGCAGCAGGTGGTGATGAACCTTGTCCAGAACTCGGTCGATGCGCTGGAGGGGCACGAGGGCGCGGAAATCCGGCTGTCGATCGGAACCGGGGCCGGCCGTGCCGTGCTGACGGTGGCCGACAACGGCCCCGGTGTCCCGCCCGAGGTGCGCGGCGCGATCTTCGATCCGTTCTTCACCACCAAGCCGGTCGGGCGCGGCACCGGCCTTGGCCTGTCGATCAGCCACAAGATCGCGCAGGAACACGGCGGCAGCCTGACGCTGGCCGAAGCTGGCCCCGGCGCCTGTTTCCGGCTGGAACTGCCGCTGGCCGGGGGCGTTCCATGACCACGCTTCTGTGGTTGCAGGCGTCAGGCTGCGGCGGCTGCACCATGTCGCTGCTCTGCGCCGAAAGCCCCGGCCTGCCGGACCTGCTGGCCGATGCCGGCATCCGGCTGCTGTGGCATCCGGCGCTGTCGGTGGAAACCGGCGCCGAGGCGCGGGCGATCCTGGACGATGTGGCCGAAGGGCGCGTGGCGCTGGACATCCTGTGTGTCGAGGGCGCCATCGCGCGCGGTCCGGGTGGGACCGGGCGGTTCCAGATGCTGTCGGGCACCGGGCACAGCCTGATGCACTGGACGGAACGGCTGGCCGCCAAGGCGCGGCATGTGGTGGCCGTGGGCACCTGTGCCGCCTATGGCGGCGTCACCGCGGCGGGCGGCAACCCGACCGATGCCGTGGGCCTGCAATACGATGGCGCCCATCCCGGCGGGCTGCTGGGGGCGGGCTGGCGCAGCCTGTCGGGCGGGCCGGTGATCAACGTTGCCGGTTGCCCCACCCATCCCGGCTGGGTGACCGAAACGCTGCTTCTGCTGGCGGCGGGCGAGGTGCCGGCGCTGGACGGCTATGCCCGGCCCCGGTTCTATGCCGACCATCTGGTCCATCACGGCTGCCCGAAAAACGAATTCTACGAATACAAGGCTTCCGCGCGCGAACTGTCGGAAATCGGCTGCATGATGGAAAACCTTGGCTGCATCGGCACGCAGGCCGTGGGCGATTGCAACATCCGCCCCTGGAACGGCGAGGGCAGTTGCACCCGGGGCGGATACCCCTGCATCAACTGCACCGCGCCGCAGTTCGAAGACCCCGCGCATGCCTTCGTGGACACGCCCAAGATCGCCGGCATCCCGGTCGGCCTGCCCACCGACATGCCGAAGGCGTGGTTCATGGCGCTGGCCTCGCTGTCCAAGGCCGCCACGCCGGAACGCATCGGCGCCAATGCCAAGTCCGACCGCGTGGTCGTGCCGCCAACCCTGCGGAAGCCGCGATGACGCGGCTGGTGGTAGGCCCGTTCAACCGGGTTGAAGGCGATCTTGAGGTGACGCTTGAGGTCGAGGAGGGCCGCGTTGCCCGCGCGCAGGTCAACGCGCCGCTCTATCGCGGGTTCGAACGGATGCTGGAAGGCCGCGATCCGCGCGATGCGCTGGTGATCACGCCGCGCATCTGCGGCATCTGCTCCATCAGCCAGTCGGCGGCGGCGGCGCAGGCGCTGGGGCAGGCCATGGGGCTGACCCCCACGCCACAGGGGGCGGCCATGGCGGCGCTGATCCATGCCGCCGAAAACGTGGCTGACCATCTGACGCATTTTCACCTGTTCTTCATGCCCGATTTCGCCCGCCCCGCCTATGCCGGCCGGCCCTGGCACAGCCGCGCGGTTGACCGTTTCACCGCGCTTGAGGGCAGCGCACAGCGCACGGCTGTGCAGGCGCGGGCCGAGCTGTTGCACATCATGGGCCTTCTGGCCGGGAAATGGCCGCATACGCTGGCCATTCAGCCCGGCGGCGTGACCCGCGCGCCGGGGCTTCGGGAAAAGACCCGGCTGCAGGCCACGCTGCGCGCCTTTCGCCGCTATCTGGAAGGCCCGCTGTTCGGCGGCCCGCTGGAAGAATTCGCGGCGCTGGACTGCCTTGACGGGCTGATGGCCTGGGGCCGGGGCGACGTGGCGCTGTTTCTGGAGATTGCCGCCGATCTGGATCTTGCCAATCTGGGGCAGGGCAGCGGGCGCTATCTGTCCTTCGGGGCCTATCCGCTGGAAAACGGCCCGGTCTTTGCCCGTGGCGTCTGGGCGGGCGGCACCCTGTCACCGCTGGACCCCGGTCAGATCCGCGAAGACCTGAGCCATGCCTGGATGCAGGGCGAGACTGCCCATCCGCTGGACGGGCGCACCGTGCCGGACGAGGCGATGGCCGCCCCGGCCTATAGCTGGTGCAAGGCCCCGCGTCTGGCGGGCCAAAGTGTTGAGGTGGGGGCGCTGGCGCGGCAGGTGGTGGACGGCCACCCGCTGGCCCGTGCCCTGGCGGGCGGCGGGGTGCTGGCACGGGTGGCCGGGCGGCTTCTGGAACTGGCCCGGACGCAGGCGGTGATGGAGCGGCTGGTCGAGGGGATCGAGCCGGGTGCCAGCTATATGACGCAGGGCAAGCTGCCGCGGCACGGCAGCGGCGCCGGTCTGGTCGAGGCGGCACGGGGCGCGCTGGGCCACTGGATGCGGATCGAGAACGGCCGTGTGGCGGGCTACCAGATCATCGCGCCGACCACCTGGAACTTCAGCCCGCGCGATGCCGCAGGCCAGCCCGGCCCGCTGGAGGCCGCGCTGGAAGGCTTGGCCGTGGGCGGCGAGGCGGTGCCGCTGGCCGTGCAGCATGTGGTGCGCAGCTTCGATCCCTGCATGGTCTGCACGGTGCATTAGGCGGATGCGGCGGCCGGGGGCCAGCCCCCGGACCCCCGGGATATTTATGGACAGAAAATGAGTGCGGGGCAGTTCATCCGGGTGCGGGGGCAGGTGCAGGGGGTGGGGTTCCGGCCCTTCGTCTGGCAGCTTGCGCGCGAAATGGGGCTGACCGGCCGGGTCTGGAATGACCCCGGGGGCGTGGGGATCGAGGTCTGGGGCGAAGACATCGACGCGTTCGCAGCCGCCTTGCGCGCCCGGGCCCCGCTTCTGGCGCGGGTGGATGCGGTCGAGGCGGGGCCGCTGGACGGGCCCGCGCCGCCCGGCTTTGCCATTCTTGAAAGCCGGGGGCAGGGGGCGGAAACGCGCGTCACGCCGGATGCCGCCACCTGCCCGGACTGCGCGGCCGAGATCCGGTCGCCCGGGCGGCGGCAGGGCTATGCCTTCACCAACTGCACCCATTGCGGGCCAAGGTTCAGCATCCTGCGCTGTCTGCCCTATGACCGGGCACAGACCACGATGGCTGCTTTTCCAATGTGCCCGGACTGCCGGGCCGACTATGAAAACCCCGCCGACCGCCGCTTTCACGCCCAGCCGGTGGCCTGCCCGGCCTGTGGCCCCCGTCTGTGGTATGAGGTTGCCGGGGACAAGAAGCCCGGCGATCCCGTCGCGCAGGCGGTGGCCGAATTGCGGCGGGGCGGCGTGGTTGCGGTCAAGGGGCTGGGCGGGTTCCATCTGGCCTGCGATGCCGCCAACCCGCAGGCCCTGGCCCTGCTGCGCGCCCGCAAGCACCGCCCGGCCAAGCCCTTCGCGCTGATGGCGGCTGAGGCCGCGCTGCACGGCATTGCCGCGCTGACCCCGGCCGATCTTGCTCTGCTGCGTGACCCGGCCGCGCCGGTGGTGCTGGTCGCCTCGCGCGCGGTGCTGCCGGACGCGGTGGCGCCCGGCATGGCCTGCCTGGGCGTGATGCTGCCCTATACGCCGCTGCACCACCTGCTGCTGCATGCCTTCGGCGGCGTGCTGGTGATGACCAGCGGCAACCTGTCGGGCGAGCCGCAGGTGGTGGGCAATGCCGAGGCGCGCGACAAGCTGGCCGCCTTCGCCGACGGTTTCCTGATGCACGACCGCGACATCGCGCGGCGGCTGGATGACAGTGTGGAGCGCGCCGCGCCACCCATGGTCCTGCGCCGGGCACGCGGGCGGGTGCCGGGGGTGCTGCCGCTGCCGCCGGGGTTTCCCGACCGGCAGGTGCTGGCCACCGGCGGGCAGATGAAGGGGGCGATCTGCCTTGTGAAGAACGGGCAGGCGCTCTTGGGGCACCATCTGGGCGACCTGACCGACGCGCTGTCGGTGGATGAGTTTCACAAGGCATTGGTCGATTATGCGGCCCTGTTCGACCATCGCCCCACGCTGGCCGCCTGCGACCTGCATCCCGATTTCGTGGCCACCCGCGCGGCGCAGGCAACCGGCCTGCCGCTGGTGCGGGTGCAGCACCACCACGCCCATCTGGCAGCCTGTCTGGGCGAAAACCTCTGGCCCTTGGAGGGCGGGCCGGTGGCGGGCATCGTGCTGGACGGGCTGGGTCTGGGGCCGGACGGTACTGTCTGGGGGGGCGAGCTGCTGCTGGGGGATTACACCGGCTTTGACCGGGCGGCCCATCTGCGCCCCGCGGCCCTGCCGGGGGGCGATGCCGCCAGCCGCCAGCCCTGGCGCAATGCGGTGATGCGGCTGGATCAGGCCGGGCTGGCGCCGCTGGCCGACCGGCTGTTCGCCGGCCAGCCGGTGGCGGCGCTGCGGGCCATGGCGGCGGGGGGCGTGAACGCGCCGCTCTCCAGTTCCGCAGGGCGTCTGTTCGATGCGGTGGCGGCCTGCCTTGGCCTTGCCGCCGCCGCCCAAAGCCATGAGGGCGAGGCCGCGATGCGGCTTGAGGCGCTGGCCGGCCCGCCGGGGCAGGGCTATCCCTTCGGCCCCGGTCTGGACCCCGCGCCGATGTTCCGGGCGCTGGCGCAGGATCTGGCCGATGGTGTGCCGCCTGCCACGATCTCGGCCCGGTTCCACGATGGTCTGGCGGCGGCCTTTGCCGCGCCCGCCCGCGACCTGGTCGCGCAGGGCCGGGCGTGGGCGGTGGCGCTGTCTGGCGGTTGCCTGCAAAACGCCCGTCTGCACCATGCGCTGCTGGCCGCGCTGGACGGCGTGCCGGTGCTGACCCATCGCACAACGCCCGCAAATGACGGCGGGCTGGCCTTCGGTCAGGCGCTGGTCGCGCTGGCGCAAGGGGCCGGCGAATCATCTGATCAGCCTGAAGGTGGGCTGGAAACAGTCTGACCATCCACAGTGGAAACTGGTCAGCCGGATACCGTTCGCAGTCGCGGAATTATAAATCAACATTCTGAATCTAAACGGATAAATTCCATTTTTCGGCTGCGGTCTTTCGCTGCGACCCATGCCCCGTGGCTGGCACAGAATGGCACCCAAGGGCCGGGGTGCGTTTCCGGCCGATGGGAGGACACATGACGCAGATCGAGACCTTCTACGAGGTCATGCGCAAGCAGGGCATTACCCGCCGCAGCTTCATGAAATACTGCGCGCTGACCGCCAGCGCCCTGGGCCTTGGGCCGGCCTTCGTGCCGAAGATCGCCCATGCGATGGAAACCAAGCCCCGCACCCCGGTGATCTGGGTCAGCGGTCTGGAATGTACCTGCTGTTCCGAAAGTTTCATCCGGGGCGCGCATCCGCTGGCCAAGGACGTGGTGCTGTCGATGATCTCGCTCGACTACAACCACACGCTGATGGCCAGCGCGGGCCATGCGGCCGAGGCGGCGCTGGAAGAGACCATCCAGAAATACAAGGGCAACTACATCCTTGCCGTCGAAGGCAACCCGCCGCTGAACGAGGACGGGATGTTCTGCATCGTCGGCGGCAAGCCCTTTGTCGAACAGTTGAAACATGCCGCCAAGGACGCCAAGGCGATCATTTCCTGGGGCGCCTGCGCCAGCTATGGCTGCGTGCAGGCCGCGCATCCGAACCCGACGCGGGCCACGCCCGTGCACAAGGTCATCACCGACAAGCCCATCATCAAGGTGCCGGGCTGCCCGCCGATCGCGGAAGTGATGACCGGCGTCATCACCTACATGCTGACCTTCGACCGCCTGCCCGAGCTGGACCGTCAGGGCCGCCCGGCCATGTTCTACGGCCAGCGCATCCACGACAAATGCTATCGCCGGCCGCATTTCGACGCGGGTCAGTTCGTCGAACACTGGGACGACGACAACGCGCGCAAGGGCTATTGCCTGTACAAGATGGGCTGCAAGGGCCCGACCACCTATAATGCCTGTTCCACCGTGCGCTGGAACGAAGGCACCAGCTTCCCCATCCAGTCCGGCCATGGCTGCATCGGCTGTTCGGAAGACGGGTTCTGGGATCAGGGGTCGTTCTATGACCGGGTGACCAACCTCAATGTCTTTGGCATCGAGGCCAATGCCGACAAGCTGGGCATGGGCGCCGCAGGTGCCGTCGGCGGGGCCATCGCGGTCCATGCCGCCGTGTCGGCCCTGAAACGCGCCCAGAAGAAGCAAGAGAAAGTGGAGGGCTGAAGCCATGGGAGTGACGACGCCAAACGGCTTCACCCTGGATACTGCGGGCAAGCGCGTGGTGGTCGATCCGGTCTGCCGGATCGAAGGCCACATGCGCTGCGAAGTGAACGTCGATGAGCAGGGGATCATCCGCAACGCGGTGTCCACCGGAACCATGTGGCGCGGGCTTGAGGTCATCCTCAAGGGCCGCGACCCGCGCGATGCCTGGGCCTTTACCGAACGGATCTGCGGGGTCTGCACCGGCACCCATGCGCTGACATCCGTGCGCGCGGTCGAGGATGCGCTGGGGATCACCATCCCCGACAATGCCAACTCGATCCGCAACATCATGCAGTTGAACCTGCAGATCCACGATCACATCGTGCATTTCTATCATCTGCATGCGCTGGATTGGGTGAACCCTGTCAATGCCTTGCGGGCCGACCCTAAAGCCACGTCAGAACTTCAGCAGATGGTGTCGCCCAACCACCCGCTGTCTTCGCCCGGCTATTTCCGCGATGTGCAGAACCGGCTGAAGTCCTTTGTCGAAAGCGGCCAGTTGGGCATCTTCAAGAACGGCTACTGGGACAACCCGGCCTATCTTCTGCCGCCCGAAGCCGACCTGATGGCGACCACGCATTATCTTGAGGCGCTGGATCTGCAGAAGGAAGTGGTGAAGATCCACACCATCTTCGGTGGCAAGAACCCGCACCCGAACTGGCTGGTCGGCGGCGTTCCGTGCCCGATCAACGTCCATTCGACCGGCGCGGTCGGCGCGATCAACATCGAACGCCTGAACCTGGTCTCGTCGATCATCGACCTGTGCCAGACCTTCATCCGCGATGTCTATCTGCCCGACGTTGTGGCCATCGGCGGCTTCTACAAGAACTGGCTTTACGGCGGCGGGCTGTCGGGCAAGTCGGTGCTGGCCTATGGCGACATTCCCGAACATCCCAACGATTTCAGCGCCGAACAACTGCACCTTCCCCGCGGGGCGATCATCAACGGCAACCTGAACGAAGTGCACGATGTCGATGTGCGCGACCCCGAACAGGTGCAGGAATTCGTCGATCACTCCTGGTACGAATACGGCGAACCGGGCAAGGGCCTGCATCCCTGGGACGGTGAGACCAGCCCGAAATTCGAGCTGGGGCCGAACTTCAAGGGCACCAAAACCAATATCGAGCAGTTGGACGAGGCGGCCAAGTATAGCTGGATCAAGGCGCCGCGCTGGAAGGGCCACGCCATGGAGGTGGGGCCGCTGGCGCGCTATGTCGTCGGCTATGCCAAGGGGCATGAGGACATCAAGAACCAGGTCGATGGTCTGCTGGGCACCATGGGCCTGCCGGTCTCGGCCTTGTTCTCGACGCTGGGCCGCACCGCCGCCCGGGCGCTGGAATCCGAATATTGCGGCCGCTTGCAGAAGCATTTCTTCGACAAGCTGGTCGCCAATATCAAGAACGGCGACGAAAGCACCGCGAATGTGGCGAAGTGGGACCCCTCGACCTGGCCCAAGGAAGCCAAGGGCGTGGGCATGACCGAAGCGCCGCGCGGCGCCCTGGGCCACTGGATCAAGATCAAGGATGGCCGCATCGACAATTACCAATGCGTCGTGCCGACCACCTGGAACGGCAGCCCGCGCGATACTGCCGGCAACATCGGCGCCTTCGAGGCCAGCCTGATGAACACCAAGATGGAGCGGCCCGAAGAGCCGGTCGAAATCCTGCGCACGCTGCACAGCTTCGATCCCTGCCTGGCTTGTTCCACCCACGTCATGTCGCCGGACGGTCAGGAACTGACCACGGTCAAGGTCCGCTAAGCGAGGAGGATGCGATGCCGAGACTGTCTCTTTCGCCCCCGGCCGCAACCGGCGGGCGCTGCACGGGCGGGCCGGGCCGATGACCGACCTGCATCCCCCGCATCTCAAGGCGTTCGAGGCCTCGGTCCTGACGGGCGACGCCACGGCGGAAGACCTGGAAACGCTGAAGAAGCAATCCTCGGTCTATGTCTACGAAGCCCCGGTCCGGGTCTGGCACTGGGTCAATGCGCTGGTCATCACCGTGCTGGTGGTGACCGGCTACCTGATCGGCAAGCCGCTGCCCAGCATGCAGATCGCCGAGGCGACGCATCAGTTCGTCATGGGCTACATCCGCTTTGCCCATTTCGCCGCCGGCATGATCCTGACGGTGGGGTTCTTCGGCCGCATCTACTGGGCCTTCGTCGGCAATACCCATGCCCGGCAGATGTTCACCCTGCCGGTCACCAACCGCCGCTGGTGGTATGAGCTGATCTATGAACTGCGCTGGTACATGTTCATGGTGAAAGAGCCGAAGAAATATGTCGGCCACAACCCCATGGCCCATGCCGCCATGTTCTTCTTCATGACGTTGGGCATCTCGTTCATGATGATCACCGGCTGGGCGCTTTATGCCGAAGGCGCGGGGCAGGGCAGCCTGCCCGATACCGCCATGGGCTGGCTGCTGGGCTGGATCGGCAACAGCCAGATCCTGCACATGCTGCACCGCTTCGGCATGTGGTCGATCGTGATCTTCGTTCTGATCCATGTCTACGCCGCCCTGCGCGAAGACATCATGAGCCGGCAATCCACCGTCTCGACCATGCTGTCGGGCCACCGCACCTTCAAGGACGACCGTCCCGATTGAGCGTGAAGAAATGGCAAAGGCCCGACCGGACGGTCGGGCCTTTTTCCTGCGCGTCCGGTCCGTTCAGAACACGGATTTGCGGTTCCGGCTGTCCACCTGCACCGTGCTGTAGCTGACCGCCCCATTCCGGGCCGTCAGTGAGCGCGGCTTGTCGTGCAGCCGCTTCTCCAGAATGATCATTGAATCATGGAACCGGATGCTGCCAATCTGCTGGGCGGCGCTGTAGAACTTGAAATGCGGCTCGTCGCTGTACCAGCTATGCATCTGGTCCACCAACTGCTTGGCAACCTCGACCATCGAGTCCGGCTTTCGCAGACCGCCGCCAAAACCCGGCCAATAGCTGGTATGGGTATCCTCGACAACGTAAAGGCCGCCATCGTTCAGGTGCGGCCAAAGGTGGCGCAGGCTGGTGGTCTGCTGGTTCATCTTGTGGCCGCCATCGTCGATGATCAGGTCGAACGGACCGTGCCGCGCCGCCAGCCCGTCCAGAAACGCGCCGTCCGACTGGTCGCCGATCTCGATCGTCAGGCCGGGCCGTTCCATCGCGCGGCACTCCGGGTCGATGTCGGCGAAGACCAGCTTTGCCTTCGGGCCAAAGAAGCCTTGCCAAAGGTCCAGCGAGCCCCCCTTGTAGACCCCGATTTCCAGGAATGAGATGTCGCTCCCCTGCCAGTCGCGCAGCAGGTCGTGATAGACATCAAGATAATGATCCATCTTCAGCAGGGCGCGGTCGCCGGTCTTGGCCAGATGGTCGCGGAAATAGTTCGGTCGGTCTGACTTCGGGGCCAAGGACGTGCTCCTGCAAATACGCAAGGCCCACCATTAGCCGTTTACCCGCGCATTTCAATGCCTTGGCACCGGGCAGGCACGGCTTCCACCCCTTAGTCCTGTCCCCAGGCCGCCGCGACCGGGGCGGCAAGGCGCAGCAAGTCAACCGCGCGCGCGGCGATCTGGGCCGTGATCTCGGCGGTGGTTGCGGGCCGCAGATAGAAGGCCGGCACCGGCGGCAGCACGATGGCGCCCATTTCGGTGACGGCGGTCATGTTGCGCAGATGGGCCAGCGTCAGCGGCGCCTCGCGCGCCAGCAGCACCAGCGGCCGGCGCTCCTTGAGCTGCACCCCTGCCGCGCGGGTCAGCAGGTTGTCGTCCAGCCCATGCGCAATGGCGGCAAGGCTGCGCATCGAACAGGGGGCGACGATCATCCCCGCCACCGGGCTTGACCCCGAGGCGATGCTGGCCCCCAGATCGCCGATGCCATGCACCCGCGTGGCCAGCCCGCACAGCGCCTCTTGCGCCCCCGGGCCGATTTCCAGCGTCAGGGTGCGTTCGGCCATGGGCGACAGAACAAGGTCGATCTCGGCCCCGATCCGGGCCAGCACGCGGGCACAATCCAGCGCCAGCGCCGCGCCCGAGGCACCCGAGACGCCCAGGATCACCCGCGCGGTCATCGGATCACCCCTTTCAGCAAATCTGCCGCCCGCGCCTCATGCGCGGGGTCCAGCGCCATCACCCGGCCCCAGTCGCGCGTGGTCTCGGACCCGATCTTCGTGGTGGCATCAATCCCCAGCTTGCCCGCCAGCCCTTCCTCGGGCGAGGCGAAATCAAGATAGTCCATCGGTGTCCGGTCCAGCACCATCAGGTCACGGCCGGGGTCCATCCGGGTGGACAGCGCCCACAGCACATCGTCCCAGTTGCGGATGTCGATGTCGTCATCGACCACGATCACCACCTTGGTATAGCTGAACTGCGGCAGCATCCCCCACAGCGCCATCATCACCCGCCGCGCCTGACCGGGATAGCGCTTGGCGATCTTGACCACCGCCATGCGGTAGGAACAGGCCGCGGCGGGCAGCCACACATCCTGCACCTCGGGGATCTGCTGGCGGATCACCGGCAGCGCCAGATCGTTGAACACCTCGCCAATGACCGAGGGTTCGTCCGGCGGCCGCCCGGTGACGGTGGACAGATACAGCGGGTCTTTCCGGCAGGTGATCTTGCTGACGCGCATCACGGGGAACGGCTCGGCAGCGTTGTAATATCCGGTATGGTCGCCGAACGGGCCTTCGGGCGCGGTCTCGCCGGGGTGGATGAACCCCTCGATCACGATCTCGGCCTGGGCCGGCACCATCAGCGGCACCGTCTCGGCCTTTACGATTTCGGTCCGCGCGCCCCGCAACACGCCCGAGAAGGTCATCTCCGACACGGTTTCCGGCAAGGGCAGGGCGGCCGACAGCAGCATCGCCGGATCGCAGCCAAGCGCGATGGCCACCGGCATCGGCACGCCGGCGCGAACCCAGGTCCGGTGATGCGCGGCCCCGCCGCGATGCGCCAGCCAGCGCATGATCAGCCGGTCCG
Source organism: Fuscovulum blasticum DSM 2131 (assembly GCF_003034965.1). Lineage (GTDB taxonomy): Bacteria > Pseudomonadota > Alphaproteobacteria > Rhodobacterales > Rhodobacteraceae > Pseudogemmobacter > Pseudogemmobacter blasticus. The sequence continues at coordinate 168,949 of NZ_PZKE01000008.1, forward strand.
GCCCGATCACCTGCGCGCGGTAGACGCCCAGGTTGTAACGCTGCACATCGTCCACATCGGCGCCATGCGGCCGCGTCACCACCACCGGCCAGGTGATCAGCGGCCCGGCATCGCCCGGCCAGGGGGTCTGCACGGGAATCGCGGTCAGGTCGGGCAGGCTGCTTTCCTGCACCACGCCCCGGCGCAGGATTTTCGGCCGGGTTGCCAGCGCCGCTTTCAGCATGGGCCAGCGCGACAAGGCGTCGCGCATGCCGTCCACCGGGGGCGGGCTGCGCAGGGCGGCAAGGAATTCGCCAAAGCCGGCAACACCGTCAGGCTCAAGCCCCAGCCCCGCCGCAACCCGTGCCTTGGTGCCGAACAGATTGCCCACCACCGGCATCCGTGCCCGCGCCCCATCGGCGCCTGTGGCATGGTCAAACCGCAGGATTGGCCCGTTTTTCCGCAAGGCCGCCAGTTCGACCGCCGTCATTTCCTGCGCCAGCGCCACCGGCTGGCTGATGCGCGCCAGATCGCCCTTGCCCTCGGCCCAGGCAAGGAAGGCACGCAGATCGTCAAAGGCAGGCAGGCGGCGCATGTCGGGAAATTCCATTGGGGTCGCGCCCCGGTCTAACAGCGCAACCCGTGCGCGAGATTGACCTGTGTCAATCAAACCTGACACTTGTCCGCCTATGGTCCGCCCATGATGCGCATCCTCTCTGATCCTTCGGTCAAGGTTCTTGGCCGCTCCGTCCCGCTGCCGTTGCCGCCCATGGCGCCGCTGTCGATGCTGTTCTCGCGGCTGATGCGGCATGTGCTGCAACGCCATCCGTCGATCCTGCGCCGCATGGGCGCCACCGCCGGATCGCGGTTCCTGATTGATGTGACGGACATGCCGTTCCCCATGTTGCTGGAACCCTCGCTGCGGCGGCTGACCGTCACCACCCGGCGCAACCCGCCGCCGCATGACACCGAAATCCGCGGCAAGCTGAAATCCTTCCTCGCCATGCTTCATGCCGAGGAAGACGGCGACGCCCTGTTCTTTTCGGGCGAACTTGAGATTGCGGGGGATACCTCGTCGGTCGTCGCGCTTCGCAACGCGCTGGACGATGCCGAGATCGACCTGACCGAGGAACTTGCCACCCTGGCCGGCCCCGCCGGCCCCGCCCTGCGCCGCATGTCGGCATTGTTGGAACGCCGCACCGGACTGTCGCTGTCGCGCCACCGCGTGCAAGAAGACCCGGAGGATTTCCGATGATGGAACTGGTCTGCCCCGCCGGCACCCCCGCCGCCCTGCGCGCCGCGGTCGAGGCCGGCGCCCATGCCATCTATTGCGGCTTTGCCGATGAAACCAACGCCCGCAACTTCCCCGGCCTGAACTTCAGCCGCGAGGAACTGGCAGAAGGCGTGGCCCATGCCCATGCCCGTGGCGCAAAGGTGCTGGTGGCCATCAACACCTTTCCCCGCGCCGGCGATCAGGCGCTGTGGCACAGCGCCGTGGCCGATGCCGAAGCGGCGGGGGCGGATGCGGTCATTCTGGCCGACATCGGCCTTCTGGCCCATGCCGCCGAAAAGCACCCGAACCTGCGTCTGCATCTGTCGGTGCAGGCCGCCGCCGCCAACCCTGATGCGATCAACCTTTATGCCGAATCCTTCGGGGTAAGGCGGGTCGTGCTGCCGCGCGTGCTGACGGTGGACGAAATCGCCGCCATCAACCGCGAGATTGATGTCGAGACCGAGGTCTTTGTCTTCGGCGGTCTTTGCGTGATGGCCGAAGGGCGCTGTGCGCTGTCGTCCTATGCCACCGGCAAATCGCCCAACATGAACGGCGTCTGTTCGCCCGCCAGCCACGTCGCCTATGCCGAGGTGAACGGCGCGCAAGAGGCGCGGTTGGGCGATTTCCTGATCCACCGCACCCCGAAAGGGGCCGTCGCGCCCTATCCGACGCTGTGCAAGGGCTGTTTCACCTCACCCGATGCCAAGGGTGAGGTGCAGACCGGCCACATCTTTGAAGACCCGGCCAGTCTGGACGCCACCCGCCTGATCCCGGCGCTGCAAAAGGCCGGTGTCACCGCGCTCAAGATCGAGGGGCGGCAGCGCAGCCGTGCCTATGTGGCGCAGGTGGTCCGCGCCTTCCGCGCCGCGGTTGAGGCCGCCGACCGTGGCCAGCCGATGCCCGAGGGGCTGCTGGCGAAACTGACCGAAGGCCAGGCCGCCACCACCGGCGCCTATGCCAAGACCTGGAGGTGATGCGATGGACCTGACCGTTGGCTCCAACGCCTTTTTCTGGACCGCCGAAACCGTGCGCGATTTCTATGACGCGCTTGCCACCACCCCGGTTTCCCGCGTGGTGATCGGCGAATGGGTCTGCTCGAAGCGGCTGCCGTTCTGGCAGGACGAAATTCCCGGCGCGGTCGAGGCCCTGCTGGCCGGCGGAAAGGAGGTGGCCGTCACCTCGCTGGCGCTGATCACGCTGAAACGCGAACGCAAGCAGACCGATGATCTGGTCGCCATGGGCCTGCCGGTCGAGGTGAACGACCTGTCGGCCCTGCGCCACATTCCCGAAGGCACGCCGTTCTGGGTGGGGCCGATGGTGAACGTCTATAACGAAGGCACGGTGAACTGGCTGGCGCGTCGCGGCGCCACCCGCATCTGCCTGCCGCCCGAACTGCCGCTGCCCGCCATTGCCACGCTGGCGAAGGCCGGGGCCGAGGCTGGCGTCGCGGTCGAGGTCTGGGCGCATGGCCGCGCGCCGCTGGCGATCTCGGGCCGCTGCTACCACGCCCGGCTGACCGACCGCGCCAAGGACAGTTGCCAGTTCGTCTGCGGCGATGACCCGGACGGTCGCGATGTCGATACGCTGGACGGCCACGCCTTCCTGACGGTGAACGGGGTGCAGACGCTGGGCCGCGCCGTGACCACGGTCGCCCGCCAGATCAACGCCTTGCGCGAAGCGGGCGTCGCCGCGCTGCGGCTGTCGCCCCATGTCGGCGATTTCGTCGCGGTGGCCGAAGCCTATGCCGCCCGTCTGGCCGCGCCCGACGGCAGCGGTCCCGATCTGGTGGCCGAACTGCGCCGCCTGATGCCGGGGGCCGAATTCTGCGATGGTTTCGTCCGCGGGGATGTCGGCAGCAGCTTCAGCGGCGCGGCGGCCTGACCACTCCGGTCCGACAACGAAAAAGGGCCGGCGCAACCGCCGGCCCTTTTCCTATGAGTTCGGCGCTCACGCCCCCCAGGTGCGCTGCAACAGCCGCAGCCAGTTGCCATGCGCGATCTTCTCCAGCAGCGGCCGGTCATAGCCATGATCGGACAGCGCCTGCAGCAGCCGGGGCAGGCCGGTCACATCGCCAATGACGGCGGGCGTCGCGGCCCCGTCATAGTCGGACCCGAAGCCAAGGTGATCCTCGCCCAGATGCTTCAGCAGGTGATCCATGTGCCGCAGCACCGGGTCCCAGCCGCAATCCTCGCCCTTGCCGCCATCGGGCCGCAGGAAGCCCACGGCGAAGTTCAGCCCGACCATGCCCCCGCTGTCGCGGATCACCGCCAACTGCCGGTCGGTCAGGTTGCGGGACGAGGGCGTCACCGCATGGGCGTTGGAATGGGTGGCCACCAGCGGCGCATCCGACAGCCGCGCCACATCGTCAAAGCCCTTTTCGTTGATATGGCTCAGGTCGATCATGATGCGCAGCTTGTTGCATTCGGCCACCAGCCGCTTGCCGGCCTCGGTCAGGCCCGGCCCGGTGTCGGGGCTGGACGGATAGGCAAAGGGCACGCCATGGCCAAAGATCGTCGGCCGGCTCCAGACCGGGCCAAGCGACCGCAGGCCGGCGGCGTGGAACAGGTGCAGAGAATCCAGGCTTTCGTCGATCGCCTCGGCGCCTTCCATGTGCATGATCGCGGCAATGGTGCCGTCTTTCAGGCAGGCCGCCACCTCGGCCGCGGTGCGGCAGACCTTCAGCGCGCCTTCACTGGCGCGTTCCATCCACAACAGATGCCCCGCCGCCTCGGTCGCAGGGCGGATCGCGGCGGGAAAGTCGATCAGGTCGGGCAGGGGCAGGCAATAGGGCGGAACCTCCATCTTCGCCTGATAGTCGTCGTCCTCCTCTTCCTCGACCACGGCGCTGCGCGAGGGCAGGTAGATCGCGAAGAAGCCGCCCGCAAAGCCGCTTGCCTTCATGCGCGGCAGGTCAAGGTCGCCCTTGCCCTCGCCCGTCAGAAAGATTTCCTCGCGCCGGGCTGGGTCAGCCAGCAGGCGCAGCAGCAGGTCGTTATGGCCGTCGAAGACAGGGATCATTTCACAGGTTCCGGTGTTGGGCCCAGCAGCCGGTCGGCGCTGGCGTCGAACAGGCTTCGGGCATAGGCGGTTTTCATCTGCGCGGCGGCCAGCGCCTCGCGCGACAGTTCCTCGACGGCGCGGCCATGCTGCATCACCAGCACCCGGTCGCACATGTGGTCGATCACGGCCAGATCATGGCTGACCATCAGGAAGGTCAACCCATGTTCGGCCCGCAGGCGGTTCAGCAGGTTCAGCACCTCGGCCTGCACGCTGGCATCCAGCGCGCTGGTCGGCTCGTCCAGCAGCAGGATCTGCGGGTTCAGCATCAGCGCGCGGGCAATGGCCACCCGCTGACGCTGCCCGCCCGACAGTTGATGCGGATAGCGGAACCGGAACGAGGTGGGCAGCCCCACATCTTCCAGCACCTGCATCACGCGGGCATCCGAATTGCCGATGCCATGGATCGCCAGCGGTTCCGAAAGCGTGCGGTCGATGGTGTGGCGCGGGTGCAGGCTGGCATAGGGGTCCTGGAACACCATCTGCACCCGGCGGCTGAAATCGCGCCCGCGCGGCGACGGGATCACCTTGCCGCCAATGCGGATGGTGCCGCCCGACACCGGCGCCAGCCCGCAGATCGCCCGCAGGATGGTGGACTTGCCCGATCCGCTTTCGCCGACAAGGCCAAAGCTCTCCTTCTCGCCCACGGTCAGGCTGACGCCCTGCACCGCCTGCACCTCGCGGCCCTTGGCCCGGAAGGTGACGGAAAGGTTGTCGATCTCGATCAGGCTCATGCCGCACACCCCTTGCCGCGAAGCGGTTTCTTCAAAGAAACCGCAGCGGACCCTTCAAAGGGTCCGGCCCGGAGTTTTGCAAAACTCCGGCTCTCCCCGCCCGAACGCCCGGTCATCGCGTGCCCCCGTTGTCCTGCGCCCAGGCTCCGCTGCGGTCCAGCCCGGGCAGGGGGGCGCGTGGCCCGCCGATGCGGGGCAGGCAGTTCAGCAGACCTTGCGTATAGGGGTGCCGCGCCGCCAGCAGGTTGCCGGCCTGCACCTCTTCCACGATGCGGCCCTTGTACATCACCAGCACCCGGTCGCAGAACCGCGACACCAGCCGCAGGTCGTGGCTGATGAAGATCAGTCCCATGCCCCGGTCGCGCACCAGCCCGTCCAGGATCGACAGCACCTCGGCCTGCACGGTCACATCCAGCGCGCTGGTCGGTTCGTCGGCGATCAGCAGGTCGGGTTCGGGGATCAGCATCATCGCGATCATCACCCGCTGGCCCATCCCGCCCGAAAGCTCGTGCGGATAGGCGGCCATAACCCGTTCCGGGTCGCGGATCTGCACCGCTTCCAGGGCGGCCACCGCCTTGGCATGGGCCGCCGCACGGCCGATCCGGTCGCGCAGGCGCAGGCCTTCGGTCAGTTGCTGGCCCACGCTCATCACCGGGTTCAGCGAATATTTCGGGTCTTGCATCACCATGCCGATGCGCTGGCCCCGCAGGGCGCGCATCTCGCGGTCAGAGGCTTTCATCAGATCCTGACCGTCGAACACCATCCGGTCGGCCTCGATCCGGCCCGGCGGGCGGATCAGCCGCAGCACGGCACGGCCGGTCATGGTCTTGCCCGATCCGCTTTCGCCGACGATGCCCAGCCGTTCGCGGCCAAGGCTGAAGGACACGCCCCGCACCGCCTGCACCGGCCCTGTCTCGGTGTCAAAAGTCACCCGCAGGTTCTGCACGTCGAGAAGGGTCATTTCGGCGCACTCCCCGATTGCGAAGACCGGGGGTCCAGAACATCGCGCAGACCATCGCCCAGAAGGTTGAAGCCCAGCGAGACGATGAAAATCGCCAGCCCCGGCATGGTGGCCACCCACCACTGCTCGAACAGGAACTTGCGGCCCGAACTGATCATCAGGCCCCATTCCGGCATCGGCGGCTGCACGCCAAGGCCAAGGAACCCCAGACCGGCAGCGATCAGGATCACCCCGGCCATGTCCAGCGTGACCCGGATGATCACCGAAGACAGGCACATCGGCACGATATGCCCGGCAATGATCCGCACCGCCCCGGCCCCTTGCAAGCGCACCGCCGCGATATAGTCGGAATTGCGCACGGTCAGCGTCTCGGCCCGGGCGATCCTTGCATAGGGCGGCCAGGCGGTCAGCGCGATGGCCAACACCGCGTTCTCGATCCCCGGTCCCAGAACGGCCACCAGCGCCAGCGCCAGGATCAGTCGCGGGAAGGCCAGGAAGATGTCGGTCAGCCGCATCAGCACCGCATCGACCCAGCCGCCGAAATAGCCCGCCACCGTGCCGATCAGCAGCCCCAGCACCGGCGCCGTCACCGCCACAAGGCCGATGATGTACAGCGTGATGCGGCTGCCATAGATGATCCGGCTCAGGATGTCGCGGCCGAAGTCATCAGTCCCCAGCAGGTTGCCGGGCGTGCCGGGCGGCAGCAGCCGGCGGCCCAGATCCTGCACCAGCGGGTCATGCGGCGCCAGCAGCGGCGCGAAGACAGCCACCAGCACAAGCAAAGCCACGATCACCAGCCCTGCCATGGCCAGGCTGTTGCGGCGGATGCGCAGCCAGGCCAGCCAAAGCTGCCCCAGCCGGGCCTGCCGGCGCGAGGTGGGGTTGGGGTCGGTCAGCCACAGGCGCAAGCTGCTCATGTCCGCGCCCTCGGATCGACCAGCCGATACAGGATGTCCGACAGCATGTTCAGCGTGACGAAGGCCACGCCCACCACCACCGTGCCGCCCAGCACCGCCGGCATGTCGGCGGCGAACAGCCCGTTGGTGATGTAGAGGCCAAGGCCCGGCCAGGCAAAGATCGTCTCGGTCAGGACTGACCCTTCCAGCAGATAGGCATAGCTGAGGGCAATCACCGTGATCAGCGGCACCATGACGTTGCGCATGGCGTGGACCCAGATCACCCGCCATTCCGGCATACCCTTCACCCGGGCCGTGGTGATGTATTCCTGCCCCAGCTCGTTCATCATGAAGCTGCGGGTCATCCGGCTGATATAGGCCATCGAGACATAGCCCAGCAGACCCGCCGGCAGGATGATGTGGCTGATCGCATTGCGGAACACGTCCCAGGCGCCGTTCAGCGCGGAATCGATCAGGATCGCCCCGGTATAGGTGGTCAGGGTGAATTGCAGCATCATGTCATAGGTCGGGTCCAGCCGGCCCGGCCCGCCCACCCAGTTCAGCTTGCCGTAGAACACCAGAAGGCCAATCAGCCCCAGCCAGAACACCGGCATGGAATAGCCCATCAGCCCCACCAGACGCACGATCTGGTCGGCAATGCTGCCGGGCCGCGTGGCGGCCAGAACGCCCGCCGGCACCCCCACCAGCGTGCCGAAAAGGGTGCCCAGCGTGGCCAGCTCCAGCGTGGCGGGGAAATAGCGATTGATCTCGCTCACCACCTCTTCGCCCGACCGGATCGACCGGCCAAGATCTCCCTGCAAGGCGTCGCCGACATAGATCAGGAACTGCCGCCACAGCGGCTGGTCCAGCCCCAGCGACTGGCGCACCGCCTCGATCTGCGCGGGCGTGGCGCGTTCGCCCACGATGGACAGCACCGGATCAATCGGCACGACCCGGCTGATCACGAAGGTGATTACCAGAAGCCCCAGCAGCGTCAGCGCCAGCGTCATGAAGCCGGTCGCAATCTGCCGAAGCACGGAAAGGGCGCGCGAATTGCGCGGCGAGGCGGGGATTGTGGTCATCTGGAAAACGGGCCGCCGCGCCCCTGTGGCGCGGCGGCCCTGTCGCTTACTTCGTGACCAGCCAGTAGGCGGCCGAATCCGCCGCACCGCCCGAGTAGAAGCCCGAGACATTGGCGCGCATCCCGTCCTGACGGGCCTGCTGGAACATCAGCACGAAGGCCGAGCTGTCGCGCACCTTGCGTTGCAGGTCTTCATACATGGCCTTGCGCTTGTCGGTGTCCTTTTCCAGAACCGCCGCCTCGGTCGCGCCGTTGATCTCTGCACCCGGGTCCCAGGCGGTCCGCCAGGCCAGAACGCCTGCGTTCTTGGCCTCGTCGCTGTTGTCGGGGTTCCAGGCAAAGGTCGAGGCATTGGTCTGCGGATCGGGGTAGTCCGGGCCCCAGGTCTGCAGCGTGATCTCGTGCTGGCGGCCGCGATACTTTTCCAGAACCTGCTTGCCGTCACCCACATCCAGCACAAGGTTGATGCCGATCTGGGCAAAGGTGTTCTGCACCGATTGCGCGATGTCCATCCGTTCCTGATTGTTGCGAACGGTGAAGCTGACTTCCAGCGGCAGGGTCACGCCCGATTCCGCCATCAGCGCCTTGGCCTTCTCGATGTCCAGGCCGTAGGGGTTTTCATCCAGCGCCCCAAGGAAGCCCTTGGGCAGGAAGTTCTGGTGAACCACCCACATGCCCTTGAGGATCGAGTCGGTCATGCCCGAATAGTCGATCGCATAGCGCATGGCCTCCTGAACCTTCGGATTGGTCAGTTCGGCCTTCTTCTGGTTCAGCGCCAGATAGTAGATCTGGCCGCCCACGTCGTTCTGGATCTTCACGTCGGCATTGCCTTCCAGGCCCTGCACATCGGTCGGCGTCAGTTCGCGCGCGATGTCGATGTCGCCCTTTTCCAGCAGAAGCCGCTCGGTCGCGCCTTCCGGCACATGGCGCATGAAGACATTCTTGATCTTCGCATCGCCGCGCCAGTGGCCGGCGCGCGCCTCAAGCACATAGCCTTCGTTCGGCTTGAAGCTCTTCAGGATATAGGCTCCGGTGCCGGCCGAATTGGCCTTCAGCCATTCGTTGCCAAGATCGCCGTTCACCTCGTTGGCCATCACCGTCTTCATGTCGACGATATTGGCCACGCCGGCGGTCAGGCAGTTGTAAACGAAGGACGGCGCATAGGCCTTGTCGGTCTTCAGCGTCAGCGTGTCGCCGTCGAAGGTGATCATCTGGTCCACGTTTTCGGCGGTCAGGCCGAACTGGCTCAGGATGAAGGCGGGGGTCTTGTCCATCTTGATCACGCGGCGCAGCGAAAAGGCCGCGTCTTCCGCCGTGACCGGATTGCCGCTGCTGAAGGTGACGCCGGACTTGATCTTGAAGGTATAGGTCAACCCGTCTTCCGACACCGACCAGCTTTCGGCAAGGCCCGGCACCAGCTCGCCCGGCTTGGCCGGGTCAAGTTCGATCAGCGTGTCATAAAGGTTGTTGTTCAGGTCGGTGCCCGAAAACTCGAACGCCTCGCCGGGGTCGATGGAAACGATGTCGTCAATGGCATCGGCAATCACCAGCGTGTCGGCAGGCGTCTCGGCAAACAAGGCCGCCGGCGCGGTGCCGGCCATAAGAATCGCAACGGCCGCGCTGCGACCGAACCCGGACATCAGTTTCATGCTGGAACTCCCTGAAAAGTGTTGCTCCGGTCCCGTCTGCGGGTCCGGTTCATCGGGCGATAGGACTAACGCCGGACACAACTGTCAATGGGTGTCCTGCCGCGCTTCTACAGGCCGGGTCTGGCAAATGGCGCGGTTCTGGCCAGTGGGCGGGGCAATGCAATCAAGGGTTGCGGGAATTCGTCAGAAAACCGCGTGCTCGCCCAAGTCTACCGTCACCTCGCCGCGGATCAGCTTTTCGTAGTAATCGAAAAGTGTTTCCGTTCCTGTCTCGGGCGTGGCGCCGGCATCGTAACGCCCTGTTCCCGCATCCAGAACCAGCATCGACTCGGTCGCGTAATAGCGGCCGATCCGTGCGAATTCCGCCTTGTCGGCGGCCTTGGCCGACAGTTTTCCCGCAAGCGTCAGGCCGGCGATGATCGCATCCATCAGCCCCACCGGAACCTGCCGGAACTTCGGTTCAAGCCCCAGCCGCCGGAACAGCCACTCGCCCTGATCGCGCGGGGTGATGGCGGGGCCGGGGCCGCCGATTGGCAGGATGCGGTTGATCCGCTCAGGGTTGCCCAGACAATCGGCCAGATAGGCGCCCAGATCGCCGTCGCTGATCGGCTTGCAGGCGGTCAGCCGGCCGTCACCGAACAGCAGGAAGGGCTTGCCCGCCTGCACCCGCGCCACCTGACCGGACAGCGACTTGAAGAACGCCGTCGGCCGCACGATGGAATAGCGCAGGCCCGAGGCGATCAGCGCCGCCTCGAAGGCCAGTTTGGCCTGCTGGAACGCCAGCAGCGGCCTTTGCACGCAGATCGCCGACAGCAGCACCATCTGCCCGACCCCCGCCGCCTGCGCGGCCTGCAGGGCCGCCAGATTCGCCGCATGGTCTATGGCCCAGGCATCGCGCGGCGCCCCCGTGCGGGACGCAAGGCAACTGACCAGCGCATCGAACCGCTCTCCGCGAAACCCGTCGCGCGCCAGCGACGCCGGATCGCCCGCCGCGCCAAGGCGCAGGTCCACCGCGTCGGGCAGGCCGCGATGGCTGTCATCGCCGGGTTTCGGGCGCACAAGGCACACCACCTGATGCCCCCCGCGCCACCAGCGCCGCGGCGGTCGCGCGGCCGATGGTGCCGGTGGCCCCCAGCAGCATCACCCGCAGCGGGCGGGTCGGGGCAGGGCGCGCGTCAGTCATTCACGGTGTCCTCACAGGTCATCGGCGCCGACCCTAGGCCAGCCGCCGCCCGGCCAGAAGGGGACAGAAGGGCGCGGGTCAAGCTGTCTTCGGTCCCAAGGCCCAGAATCCAGCCCTCTTCCGCCTTGGCCACCTCGGGCGCCGTGGTCAGCAGATCCGCCAGATGCCCCACCGCCTGCATCCCCACCAGCGCCGCCGCCAGCAGCCGCACCTGCGCGGCATCCTTCACCTCGCCCGGTTCCGGCACCACCGCCCGGCCCAGAAGCGACGGCCAGACTTCGGCCAGCACGATTCCGGCCCTGTCGCAGGGCTGGAACGGCCAGACCGCCAGATCGGCCCCGAACCGCCGTCGCAGCCGCGCCAACGCGGCCTGTCCGGTCATTGCCTGCGATCCCACCGCCCCGGCCCCGCCCATCTGCCAGCAGGGAAAGGCCCCCTTCGCCCGGCTGTCGGCCAGCCGCCGTTCCGCCATCCCGTGCCCCTGCCGGGCATTCCCCTTGCGCGGCAGGCCCGGCACATCTTCCCGCCGGCCGTTGAACCAGAACGGTCCGATGCCTGGGAACAGCCCGTTCAGCCGCCCGGCCAGCGCAAAGCGGCACGGTTCCTCTGCCGCGCCGCGCCCCGGCGGCAGTTCCGTGGCGAACCAGTCCCACAGGGCCAGCGGATCGGCCCGCCCCAGCACCCGCGCGGCAAAGCCCGCCGGGTAGCCGAAGGGAAAATCGAACCCCGCCAGCACCCGCCGCCCGGCCGCCCGTTCACGCGCCAGTGTGGTCGCGATCCAGTCCTCGGCCACCGCCCGGTTGCGCAGATAGACCGGCGCGTCCCGGCCGCCATCCGCCCGCGCCAGCCCGGCCCAGATCGCATCCTTCACCGGGCGCGGCCCCCGGTCGCCGCCGCCCGACCAATCGGTGATCAGGATGCTGTCAAACCTCATGCCGCAGCGCCGCCTCGGCCCGGGCCAGATCGTCCGGCGTGTTCAGGTTCAGGAACGGATCGGGCGCCGCCGCCGGAAACACCGCCACCGCCGCCCCCTGCGCCTGCGCCCATAGGCCGATCCGCCGCTCCCCCGCCGCCAGCGCCGCCGCCAGCGCATCGCGCAACCCCACCGGCCACAGCCCGCAGACCGGGTGCAGCCGCGGCCCCCCGTCCTCGGTTCCCGCCGCCAGCGCGAACGGCCCCGCCGCCGCCAGCCGCGCCACCAGATCCCCCGGCAGGAACGGCGTGTCCGACGCCACGGTGATAACCCCCGCCGCACCCAAAGCCGCGGCCCAGTCCAGCGCCGCCAGCACCCCCGCCAGCGGGCCGGGCCAAGCCTCAACCCCGGCCGGCACCGCATCGGGCAGCACCGGCAGCCCCAGCCCGGCGAACCGCGCCGGATCGCCGTTCGCGTTCAGCGCCAGCCGCCCACATTGCGGCGCGATCCGGTCGCGCACATGCGCCAGCACCGGCCGCCCCGCCAGCAGCAGCAGCCCCTTGTCGCCGCCGCCCATCCGCCGCGACAGCCCGCCCGCCAGAATGACGGCCGGCAGCATCGGGGCAGGGGGCGGGGGCGCTTTGCTCATGCCCGCGATGATGCTATGCCGGTTCCCGTGCCGCAAGGAGGCCCCTTTGACCCGCACCGATCCCGCCACGCTTGCCTATGTCGTGACCGAAGGCCGGGGCGCCGGTGACCGCCTGCTGGCCGCCGTGGCCGACCGGCTGCTGGCCGAAGGCCATGCGCTGGCCGGTGTCGTGCAGGAAAACATTACCTTCGCCCCGGACCGGAGCTGCCATATGGACCTGCGCCTGCTGGGCCGGCCCGAACGGCTGCGAATCTCGCAGGACCGGGGGCCGCTGGCGCGCGGCTGCCGGCTGGATGCGGGCCGTCTGGAAGAGGCGGTCGCCCTGGTCGAAGACCAGCTTGACCGCCACCGCCCGGCGCTGCTGATCCTGAACAAGTTCGGCAAGCACGAGGCCGAGGGGCGTGGCTTCCGCCCGGTGATCGGCCGCGCACTGGCCGACGGCCTGCCGGTGCTGACGGCGGTTTCGCCGCTGAACCTGCCCGCGCTTCAGGCCTTTGCCGAAGGTCTGGCCACGGCTCTGGTGCCCGAGGAAGAGGCAGTCCTCTTCTGGGCGCGCGCCACCGCTGCTGCCTGACCGTTCATCCCGGCCACAGCGCCCAAAGCCACGGCTGCGGCCAGCTTTGCGGCGCCAGCAGGTCAAACAACGCATAGCTGACCGCCGCCGTCAGCCCCGCCGCCAGCAGCGCAGCCCGCGCCCCCGGCCGACGCAGCACCGCCGCCGCCAGCAGCACGAAGGCCGCCGGCCCCGCCACATGCCCCAGCGCCATCAGCAGCAGCGCAAGGCCCCCGACACCCGCCGCCAGAAACCGCAGGTCCGCGCCCAGTCCGGCCCGTTCACCGGCCACGGGCAGCGTCGCCGCGCGCCACAGCCGCGGCAGCAGCGCGGCTGAAGCGGCCAGCGTCCCCCCCGCCACCAGCGCGGGAAAGATCGCCGCCGCCACCGGCAGCGCCAGACAGGC
>NZ_PZKE01000009.1 GCF_003034965.1 Fuscovulum blasticum DSM 2131
TGCGGCCAGTCGAAGGTGGCACGCACCCAGTCAAGCACGGCGCGGGCCGCTTCCAGCGCGATGCCCCGGCCTTCGGCGGCAGGCACCACGAACCAGCCCAGTTCCGGGGCGGGATAGTCATCGGCGTGATAGATGCCCACTTCGCCCAGATAGGCGCCGGTCTGGCGGTCTTCCACGGCGAAGGGGCCATAGCCCCGCAGCGGCCACAGCGCCACATCGGCCGCCCAGTGCCGCCAGGCAGCCGCGCGCGGCAGGGGGCCGCCTTCATGAACCGACCGGGGCGAGGCGAAGAAATCGGCCCAGGGTTCGAAATCCGACAGTTTCGGCAGGCGCAGCCGCAGGCGGCCGGTCTCAAGGACCGGGCCATGTGCCGCGAACTGTGCCGAACCGAGGGTCATTTCTTGCGCATCAGCCCCGAAAGACCAGCCGGCAGGGTGATGCCGCGCGCCATGCCGGGCAGGCCGGGCATACCGGCGCCGGACATGCCTTGCTGCATACCCTTGGCGGCCTCGGCCAGTTGTTCAGGCGTCATCTTCGAGGGGTCGGGCATCCCGCCCTTGCCCATCATCGACTTGATGGCCTGTTTCATCATGCCACCCTTGCCCATCTTCTTCATCATCTCGGCCATCTGCTTGTGCTGTTTCAGCAGGCGGTTCAGGTCCGAGACATCAAGGCCGGCACCGGCGGCGATGCGCTTCTTGCGGCTGGCGGCCAGAAGGTCGGGGTTGGCCCGTTCCTTCTTGGTCATCGAGTTGATCAGCGCGATCTGGCGTTTCAGCATCTTGTCGTCGATGCCGGCTTCCGCCGCGGCGGCCTGATGCTTGGCCATGCCGGGCAACATGCCCATCAGGCCCTTCATGCCGCCCATCTTGATCATCTGTTCCATCTGGGCCTTGAGGTCGTTCATGTTGAACAGACCCTTGGCAAAGCGCTTGGCCATGCGTTCGGCCTGTTCGGCCTCGAAGGTTTCCTGCGCCTTCTCGACCAGGGCCACGATGTCGCCCATGCCCAGGATGCGGCCGGCCACACGCTCGGCCTCGAACACCTCGATGGCGTCCATCTTTTCGCCAAGGCCGACAAAGCGGATCGGCTTGCCGGTGACGGCACGCATCGACAGCGCCGCACCGCCGCGACCGTCGCCGTCCATCCGGGTCAGGACAACGCCCGAGATGCCGACCTTGCCGTCGAATTCGGTGGCGACATTCACCGCGTCCTGGCCCGTCAGGCCGTCCACCACCAGCAGGGTTTCGCGCGGGGCGGCGATGTCGCGGACCGACTGCACCTCATCCATCAGCACTTCGTCGATGTGCAGGCGGCCGGCGGTATCGAGGAAGATCACGTCATAGCCGCCAAGCGACCCTTGGGTCTTGGCGCGCCTGGCGATCTGGACTGCGCTTTCACCCTTGACGATGGGCAGGGTATCGACGCCGATCTGGGTGCCCAGGATCTGCAACTGCTCCATCGCCGCGGGGCGGTTGGTGTCCAGCGAGGCCATCAGGACGCGCTTGCCGTTCTTGTCCTTCAGGCGCTTGGCCAGCTTGGCGGTGGTGGTGGTCTTGCCCGAGCCCTGAAGGCCGACCATCAGGATGGTGGCGGGCGGGTTGTCGATCTTGAGCGCGTCGGCCGGGCCGTCGCCGGCCAGCACGCGGATCAGTTCGTCATGGACGATCTTGACGACCATCTGGCCGGGGGTGATCGACTTGGTGACGGCGGCGCCGGTGGCCTTGTCCTGCACGCGCTTGATGAAGTCGCGGGCGACGGGCAGCGAAACGTCGGCCTCAAGCAGGGCAACGCGCACTTCCCGCAGGGCGGTGATGACATCGGCCTCGGTAAGGGCGCCCTGCTTCGTCAGGCGGTCGAACACGCCGCCAAGGCGTTCTGACAGGCTTTCGAACATGGCGCTCTCCTTTGCGCGGGTCACGGGTCTGCCCCGATATGGGGCGGCGGGGCCATGCTGCAAAGCCGGACGGCACCCGTGGGCGCAACCGCGCTGACGGATGTCGATCCCGGGCCTGTGCCCATGGGACCGGAAGCGATCAGCCTCCGGGGAATTGGGTCGGGCGATACGCCTGCGGGGGCACGGAGTCAAGCGCCGCGGGTTACAGCCCCTGTCCGGCCAGCATGGCGCGCAACGCCTCCAGCCGTTCGGCGGGCCAGTCCAGCGCCAGAACCTCGGTCCAGGCGTTCAGGTAATCGGCGCCGGCATAGACATGGCCGCGGCCGGGGGGCGTGGTGGTGGCGGTCAGCATGTCGAAGCCGACCTGAAGGAAGGTGACCACCGGAAACCAGCGCAACCCCGGCGAGACATCGGGGCCGCGCGGATCGGCCAGCCAGGCGGGGCGGCGCCACAGAAGATCGGCCGAGAAATGGGCGATCGCGTCGGACGGGTAGGCAAGATAGACGATGCGCACCGCCCCCCAGGGGGCGGTGGCATCGCGCAGCAGGTTTTCCTGCGTGGTGATGCGGATGACCGAACCGTCGCCCACCTGCGGCGCCCAGGCGGGGCTATCGGCGTTGCGGTCGGTGATCACCTGCCGCCAGTTGCCATCGGCAAAGGGCGGGCCGGCCCAAAGCGCGCCCTGCATCGGGTCGCCCAGAACCTTGGGCAGCCAGACCGCCAGTTCGCCGTTGCGCGCGCCCAGCGACAGGCCGAACAGGTAAAGCTGCGGGCGGCTGTCGCGCGGCAGGCTGTGCCAGTGGTCATAGAAGGTGCGGAACACCTCGGCCGCGGTTTCGGCCCCGTATTCGGGTTGCAGGATCAGGGTCATCCAGCTTGGCAGGTAGGAATACTGCACCGCCACCGTCGCCACATCGCCCTGGGTGAGGTAGTCCAGCGGCTGCATCGCGGCCGGGTCCATCCAGCCGGTGCCGGTGGGGGTGGCGATCACCAGAACCTTGCGGTCAAAGGCGCCCTGACGCTCCGCCTCGGCCAGGGCCAGACGGGCACGGTCGGCGGCGGTGTCGGCGTTGTTCAGGCCGACATAGATGCGCAGGGGGTCGCGCGCCGGCAGTCCGGTCAGCGCGGTGATGGTGGCGGCATCGGGGCCATCCAGCACCCAGCTTCGGCCGGCCGCCCCCAGACCTTCCCAGCCAACCAGCGAGGCGGGGCCGCCGGTCTTGCCTGCGGGCGGTGGCGCCTGATCGTCGGGCATCAGCCGGTCCAGCGCAGCATAGGTATCGTCCAGCGCCCCAAGGACGCGGGCCAGAACCAGATCGTTGCCGACGGCCCAGAACAGAAGGCCGGCCAGGAACAGCCCCAGCGCCAGGGCCAGACGGCGCGGGATCAGCCGCTGAAGCTGGGCCGAGATCACCCGCCAGAGCCGGCGGAACAGCCGCCCCAGCAGCACCAGCAGCAGCGCCAGCACAGCGGCGACGGCCAGGATGGTGAAGGGGCGCGCGGTTTCGACCGGCGGGATGTCCATCGCCAGATGGATGCCGTTCTGCCAGCCGGTGACGTTCCACAGCCCCCAGCCCGCCAGCGCAAGCGCGGCCGCAACCGACAGGCGCAGCGCGCGGCGCTGGTTGCGCGGCGCGGGCGTGCCCCGTTCGAACAGCCAGAACCACAGCGCGACCAGGGCCCAGCCGATCAGATAACCGGCGGCAAAGCACACGCCGGCCAGCGCCCCCTGCACCAGCCCGGCGCGCGGGATCAGCGATGGCGTCAGCGAGGCGGTGAAACAGGCCGCACCCAGCACCAGACCGGCCGCCGAAGGGCGCCCCAGAAGCGGCAGATCCTGCGAGGGGGTCAGGCGGAACATGCGGCACCTTTCCGTTGTGCCCGCCCTGTTTCCCAAGGCCGGGGCCGGGTCGTCAACCGGCAATCGCAGCTTGAGGGTGCGGCCATCTTCGCAACATCGCGCACCACCCGACGCCTCCGCCGCCAGCACTGGCCCCCGAATTTCGACGACGGAATACCCGCAGGTATCGTCAGAATGACCAGTAACCGCACAGAATGGCTGCCCACGCGGGCAAAAACTGTTCCTTTGGTGGTGACAGAAAAATACATGGGGGATATGTTTCTAAAGGGACCATCCTGAACAGGGCGGGCACCACAGTGGGCAGCGTCCTGCCCGGCCATATGACTCAAGGAGAACGACTGCTGCGCGGCGACCCCCAAGGTCGAACGTTGGAAAGGATGCAGAATGCCGACGACAACAAATACATGGGGTTGGGTTCAGACAAGCCCGGGGCTTAACAATGGCGGGTCGACCGACATCAGCGCGGCCATGAACGGGCGGGTGTTCACCATGGGAGGCGGCGGGAACACCACCACAGTCCCCTATGGCGACATGGACATGTATGATGCGAATGACGACGGTCTCATCACGACCAATGTCAATACGCCGAGCACGGGCGACCGGCTGATCATCAACGGAACCAATTACGTCCTGAACGAACTCGGGATCTTCAACGCGTCAACCTACACTTATGTTGGCGAAGGCGGCGTGGTGAAGACCTATGTCGCCCGCGTGGTGGTCTATCAGCTTGCCAACGGCAACCTTGTCGTCCGTATGCGCGACGATGACCGCGATGCCGCCCCGGCCGATTTCCGGTTTCAGAATGTGACAAGTGTTCAGCTTGGCTCCTGGGACGGCACGCGCTATTCCTCGACCGTGGTTTCGAACTTCGACGCCTTCCCGCCGAACCTTTGTTTCTGTCGTGGAACACTGATCGAGACCGAGCATGGACCCGTCGCGATTGAATCGCTTCGCCCCGGCGATCTGGTCCGCACGCGCGATAACGGTTTGCAGCCGGTTCGCTGGATCGGGTCGACACTGGTCAGCGCGGCATCCCTTGCGGCCAATCCGAAACTTCGGCCGATCCGCATAGACAGGGGCGCATTGGGGGCTGACATGCCCTCAACACCGCTTATGGTATCGCCTCAGCATCGCGTGGTGATTTCTTCACAGATCGCGCAGCGGATGTTCGGCACCGATGAGGTTCTGGTGGCGGCGAAATCCCTGCTGGGCGCGGCCGGCATCGAGGTTGCCGAGGATGTTCCCGAGGCCGAGTATTTCCACATGCTGTTCGACCGTCACGAGATTGTCTGCTCGAACGGGGCGGTGACCGAATCGCTTTACACCGGCCCCGAGGCGCTGCGCTGCATCGACCCGGACGCGCTGGAAGAGATCATGGCGCTGTTCCCCGAACTGCGGCTTGCCGTCGAAACACCCGCTGCGGCCCGCCCGATGCCGGCAGGACGGCAGGCGCGCCGGCTGGTGGCGCGGCATGTCGAGAACCGCAAACCCCTGTTCGGCGACGCCCCGCGCGTCTGGGCCTGAGCGCCCGCCCCGCTGACAGTTGCGGGCCCTGCCTTCATGGCGGGGCCCGTTGCATTTGGCCCGACTCTGCCCCGCGCCTGGTTTGACCGCCGCAGTTTCCGCTTGCGGCGGGATCGGCTTTCTTCTTCCCTGTGCGGCAGCGCACAAGGCAAGCAGGTGACGATGGAAAACTGGGACGAGATCCGCACCGCCTTTCAGGTGGCCCGCATGGGCACGGTTTCGGGGGCGGCCGATGTGCTGGGGGTGCATCATGCGACGGTGATCCGCCATATCGACGCGCTGGAAAAGCGGCTGGGGACGCGGCTTTTCCAGCGCCATGCCCGTGGCTATACCGCGACCGAGGCGGGGCGTGACCTGCTGTCGGTGGCGCAGGCCACCGAAGAGCAGTTCGCCCAGTTGCAGAACCGGATCAAGGGTCAGGGCGAGACGGTGCAGGGCGAGCTGGTGGTGACATCCATCGCCGGAATCCCCGATCTGCTGGTGCCGGTGCTGACCGGATTCCAGACCCGCTGGCCTGCGGTGATTGTCCGCTTCCTGACCGACATGCGGTTGTTCCGGCTGGACTACGGCGAGGCGCATGTCGCCATTCGTGCAGGGTCGGTGCCGGAAGAGCCGGACAATGTGGTGCAGCCGCTGGTGCGGCTGAAGACCGGGCTTTACGCGGCGAAATCCTATGCGGCCGCGCATGGCCTGCCGGCATCCGAGGCGGATTTCGCCGGGCACCGCTTCATCTCGCCCGACAACGAGGCCAGCCGGGCACCGTTCTACCGCTGGCTGCGCGACCATGTGGCGGCCGACCAGATGGGGTTCCGCACCACCGAGCCCGCCGCCTCGGAAGCGGCGCTGCGCGGCGGGGCGGGGATCGGCTTCCTGTCGGCCTATCGGGCGGCGGGCGACCCCGATCTGGTCGAGGTGCTGGCGCCCCGGGTCGAGTGGGACTCTCCGCTATGGATCGTCACCCATGTGGACCTGCACCGCACCCGCAAGGTGCAGGCCTTTGTCACCCATCTGAAAGAGGCGGCGAAGGACTGGCGGCTGTGCAGTTGACCGAAAGCCGCCGCGGCCATGCCGCGATGCTGGGGTTTTCGGCGCTGGTGGCGGGGTCATTCTCGCTGGGCAAGCTGGCGGCGCCGCTGATCGACCCGGCGGCGATCACCGCGGCGCGCTTCGCGGTGGCGGCGGTGCTGGTGGGGGCCGTGGCCGGGCTGACGCGGGGCTTTCCCCGCGCGGCGCTGGCGGCGCCGTGGCGCTATCTGGCGCTTGGGGCGCTGATGGCGGCCTATTTCGTGCTGATGTTCGAAGGGCTGAAAACGGCGACGGCGGTTTCCACGGCGGCGGTCTTTACCCTGACGCCGGTCATGGCGGCGGGGTTCGGCTGGCTGCTGTTGCGGCAGCGGACCGGCGCGCGGATGGCGCTGGCCCTTGCGCTGGGCGCGGCGGGGGCGCTGTGGGTGATCTTTCGCGGCGATCTGGCGGCGCTGATCCGGCTGGAGGTGGGGCGCGGGGAGGCGATCTATTTCTGGGGCTGCGCGGCCCATGCCCTGTATGCCGCGCTGGTGCGCAAGCTGAACCGGGGCGAACCGGCGATTGTCTTCACCTTCTGGACCATGGTCGCGGGCACGGTGGCAATGCTGGTCTGGGGCGGGCCGGCGCTGCTGGCAACCGACTGGGCGGCACTGCCGGGCGTGGTCTGGGTGACGCTGGGCTATGTCTCGGTCGCGGCAACGGCGGCGACGTTCTTTCTGGTGCAATACGCGGCGCTGCGGCTGCCGGCGGCCAAGGTGATGGCCTATACCTATCTGGTGCCAAGCTGGGTGATCCTGTGGGAGCTGGCGCTGCATGGCACGGTGCCGGCGGCGCTGGTGGCGCCGGGGGTGGGGCTGACCTGCGTGGCACTGGCGCTGCTGCTGAAGGAATAGGCCGATGCGCGTGGTGGTGATGGGCGTCTCGGGCTGCGGCAAGTCCACGCTGGCGGCGGGGCTGGCGCAGGCGCTGGACGCGCGCTTCGTGGATGCCGACGACCTGCACCCGGCGGCCAATGTGGCGCGGATGGCGCGGGGCGAGGCGCTGAGCGATGCCGACCGCGCGCCCTGGCTGGACCGGGTGGCGCAGGTGCTGGCCGAAGGGGCGCCGGTGGTGGTGGCCTGTTCGGCGCTGAAACGCGCCTATCGCGACCGGCTGCGCGCGGCGGGCGGGGTGCGGTTCCTGTATCTGGCGGTGCCAAGGGCCGAGCTGGCGGCGCGGATGCAGGCGCGCACGGGGCATTTCATGCCGCCCGCGCTGCTGGACAGCCAGCTTGCCACGCTGGAGGTGCCGGAGACGGATGAGGCGGTCACGCTGGACGGCACGCGGCCGCCCGCGCAGGTGCTGGCGGCCGCGATGGCGGCGGTGTCGGGCCGGTTCAGTTGAAGGCGCAGCCGGCGCGGATGCCCATCTTCCGGAACACGATGGCCGCCGGGCAGAAGCCGGTGAACGAGGACTGGATCAGGTTCAGCCCGATGAACACGGTGAACCAGACGAACAGCGGCGAGACATAGGCCGTCAGCAGCACGCTGAGCAGCACCATGCAGCCGGCGAACAGCATCACGGAACGATCAAGGGTCATGGGGTTTCCTTTCGGGGATCAACTGCGGAAGACACGGTAGATGGCCGGGATGACCAGAACCGTCAGCAGGGTCGAGGTCAGCAGGCCGAACAGAAGCGAGATGGCGAGGCCCTGGAAGATGGGGTCGGCCAGGATGACCGCCGCGCCGATCATCGCGGCGATGGCGGTCAGCAGGATGGGCTTGAAGCGGATCGCGCCGGCCTCGATCAGCGTGGCCACGGTCGGGCGGCTGCCGGGCGGTGTGGCATGGCGGATGAAATCGACCAGCAGGATCGAATTGCGCACGATGATGCCCGCCAGCGCGATGAAGCCGATCATCGAGGTGGCCGAGAATGGCGCGCCGAACAGCCAGTGGCCCAGCATGATGCCAAGGAAGGTAAGCGGAATGGGCGTCAGGATCACCAGCGGCAGCTTGAAGCTGCCGAACTGCGCGACGACAAGGATGTAGATACCCAGAAGCGCCACGCCGAAAGCGGCGCCCATGTCGCGGAAGGTGACCCAGGTCACTTCCCATTCGCCATCCCACAGGAGGGTAATCTTCGATTCATCCTGCGGCTGGCCGTGCAGGCTGATGTCGGGCGCCTGCCCCGCCGGCCAGTCCATCGCGCGGACGGCATCGGCCACGGCAAGCATCCCGTAGAGCGGCGCTTCGAAATCGCCGGCCAGATCTGCGGTGACCATCTCGATCGAACGGCCGTTGTGGCGGAAGATCGGATAGCTGGCCTGTTCCCCGGCCACGGTGACGACATCGCCCAGTTCCACCACGCCACGCGCACCGGGCAGGGTGTTGGCGGGAATGGGCGTGGTCAGGAAGGTTTCGTCCAGAACGCGGCGGTTCTTCGGCAGTTCCAGCCGCAGCGGCAGCGGTATCCGCCCTTCGCCCCGGTGGGAATAGCCGACGGTCTGGCCCCCGTTCAGGATGGCCAGCGTATCGAACACATCCTGTTCCTGCACGCCGAAGAATTCAAGCTGGTCGGTCGAGATGGTGGCGCGCAAGCGGCGGGCGCGAGTGCCGAAGCTGTCATCCACATCCACCACGAAGGGCACGCTTTCAAAGGCCTGCCGGATGCGGGTGGCCGCTTCGCGCCGCGCCTCGGGCGTGGGGCCGTAAACCTCGGCCAGCAGGGTGGCCATGACGGGCGGGCCAGGCGGCGGTTCGACGGTTTTCAGCACGGTGCCGGGTGGCAGGGTCAGGCCCTTCATCCGTTCGCGGATGTCCAGCGCGATGGCGTGGCTGGGGCGGTCACGGTCGGCCTTGTTGGTGAGCAGGATTTCCACCTCGCCCAGTTCGGGCGAGGCGCGCAGGAAGTAATGCCGCACCAGACCGTTGAAGTTGAAGGGCGCGGCGGTGCCGGAATGGGTGCGGACCGACAGCACCTCGGGCAGGCCCATCACCACGGCGGCCACATCCTGCGCCACGCGGTCGGTCGCCTCGACCGAGGCGCCTTCGGGCAGGTCGATCATCACCGACAGCTCCGACTTGTTGTCGAAGGGCAGAAGTTTGACCGTGACATCCTTGGTGTAAAGCGCGGCCAGCGAGCCGAAGGACAGGACCACGGTGCCCAGAAGGAAGACCAGCGCGCTTTTCCGGCTGGCCAGAACGGGGCGGGCGACGGCGGCGTAAAGCCGGCCCAGCTTGCCGCCGGGGGCGCTGTGGGCACCCTCATGACCGTGCGCGGACATGTCGGCGCGGCCGGCGATCCTGACCATCAGCCAGGGGGTGATGATGACGGCGACGAAGAAGGAAAAGATCATCGCCGCCGAAGCATTGGCCGGGATGGGCGACATGTAGGGGCCCATCAGCCCCGAGACGAACAGCATGGGCAGCAGCGCCGCGACCACGGTCAGCGTGGCGACGATGGTGGGATTTCCCACCTCGGCCACGGCGTCGATGGCGGCCTGCACGCGGGGGCGGCTGTCCTTCATGCCCCAGTGGCGGGCGATGTTCTCGATCACCACGATGGCATCATCGACCAGGATACCGATGCTGAAGATCAGCGCGAACAGGCTGACGCGGTTCAGGGTGTAGCCCATGATCCAGCTTGCAAACAGCGTCAGCAGAATGGTGACCGGAATGACGATGGCCACCACCATCGCCTCGCGCCAGCCGATGGCGACCCAGACGAGAATGATGATCGAGATCGTCGCAAGGCCCAGGTGGAACAGCAGTTCATTGGCCTTTTCATTGGCCGTTTCGCCATAGTCGCGGGTGACGGTGACCTGAACGCTGTCGGGGATCAGGGTGCCTTCGGCGGCGTGCAGGCGGTGCAGCGCGGCCTCGGCCACCACGACGGCATTGGCGCCGGCGCGTTTGGCGATGGCAAGCGTCACAGCGGGGGTGCGGATCAGGCTGCCGTCTTCGGCCCGGGTGACCATGGCGACGATGTGATCCGAGGTGTCAGGGACGTAGGACACGGTTGCCACATCTGCGACATACACGGGGCGACCGTCGCGGGTGGTCAGCAGCAGGTTCGCCACCTCGGACGGGGCGCGCAGGGTTTCGCCGGCCACAAGATCAATCTGGTCGCCGCCGTCGCGGATGCGGCCGGTGTTCAGGGTGCGGTTGGCCTGCTGCACCTTGCCGGCCAGTTGCTGCAAGGTCACGCCGTAAAGCGCCAGCCGGTCGGGATCGGGGGCGATGCGGATCGCTTCGGTCGCGTCGCCAACAAGGTAGGTCAGGCCCACGTCATCAGTCTTGGCAAGGTCTGCCTGCAAGGCGCGGGCGATGCGGGTCAGGTCGGCCGAGGAAACCTGCTGGCCCGGGCGGGGCGACAGGGTGAGCGAGAGGATCGCCACATCGTCGATGCCGCGCCCGACGACCAGAGGTTCGGGAATGCCGACCGGCAGCCGGTCGATGTTGGCGCGCAGCTTTTCGTGGACGCGCAGGATGGCATCTTCGGCCTTGGTGCCGACGTTGAAGCGGGCGGCGACCATGGTGCTGTCGTCATGCGTCTGGGAATAGACGTGTTCCACGTCGTTGATGCCCTTGACGATGATCTCAAGCGGTTCGGTCACCAGCTTGACCGCATCTTCCGCGCGCAGGCCGGGGGCCTGAACGAAGATGTCCACCATGGGAACCGAGATCTGCGGTTCCTCTTCGCGCGGCAGCGAGGTGAGGGCGACAAGGCCTGCGGCCAGCGCGGCCAGAATGAACAGCGGTGTCAGCGCCGAGGCGATGAAGCTGCGGGTCAGGCCGCCGGCGATGCCCAGCGGATGCGAGGGGCGGTCAGTCATGGCCGGCCCCTTCGGCGGCGGTGATCTCGGCGGCGGCGGTGGCGCCATCGGTGCGGATGCGGTCGCCGGGCTGCAGGCCGCTGAGCACCTCGACGCTTTCGACGCCGCCGATCACCTGCGGTTCCCCGGGCAGGACGGTGCGCAGGGCAAGGCCGGCGGCGGTTTCGACGGCGACGAAATCAACCCCGGCGCGGGTGATCAGCGCCGCGCGCGGCACCGCCAGCGCGGGGCGGGCGGCCATGGGCAGGCGCACCAGCACGCGGGCATCGACAAAGCGGCCCGACAGACCCTGCACGGCGACATCGGCCAGAACGCGGCCGTTCTCGATCAGCGGGTAGATGCGTTCCAGGGTGCCCTGCACCTCGCCCTCGGGGGTTTCGATGGGCAGGGTGGCGCCTTCGTGCAGCGCGGCGGCGTGGCGTTCGGGGATGGCCAGCCGCAGGAAGATGCCGCCGCCGCCCAGAAGCACGACCTCTTCGCCCGCCATGACAACGGCACCCTTGGCCACCGGCACATCCAGCACGCGGCCATCGGCCGGCGCCAGAACGTCGCCTTCGGCGGCCTGCTGTTCAACGACCTGCCGCTGCGCGGCGACCGCCTCGATCTGGCCTTTCAGCACGTCGACCTGCGTTCGCAGCGCATCCAGACGCTGGGCGGTGGTCACGCCGCGCGCCAGCAGGTCTTCGCCGCGCTTCAGCTCGGCCTCGGCATTGGCAAGCTGCGCGTCCAGCGAGGCGCGCTGCGCATCGTAGGCGGAAATCTGGAAGGCCAGCTTTTCATCCACGATGCGGCCCAGCAGGGCACCGGCCTTGACCTCATCGCCTTCCTTGACGGTCAGGTCGACCAGCGTGCCGCCCAGCCGGGCGCGGGCGGGCAGACGGTCGCGCGCTTCGACCTGACCGAAGACGGACTTCCAGTCGGTCAGGTCAACGGGGGCAAGGGTGACGGTTTCGGCCATGGCCGACAGCGGAAGCCAAAGGGCCAGCATCACGGAAATCACGCGGTTCATGGGCAGGCCCTCGGGGTCAGGGGGACGATTCACACTCCTATATATTCATAATTTTGCATTTGTAAATGCCAGAGCGTCCAAGCCCGTTGCGGAAAGCGGGATCAGGGCTGGATGAGGATCGCGCGGAAGTCGTTGACGTTGGTCAGCGTGGGGCCGGTGACGACCTGCCGGTCGATGGCGGCAAAGAAGCTGTGCGCATCATTGGCAGCCAGCGCGGCGGCCGGGTCCAGCCCGGCGGCGCGGGCGCGCGACAGGGTGTCGGGGCCGATCAGGGCGCCGGCGACCTCGGCCGCGCCATCGACGCCATCGGTATCGCAGGCCAGCGCATGGATGCCCCCTGCCCCATTCAGCGCCAGTGCCAGCGCAAGGCAGAATTCGGCGTTGGGGCCGCCGATGCCGGTGCCGCGCCGGGTCACGGTCAGCTCTCCCCCGGACAGCAGCAGGACCGGCCTGTCGCCGGGGCGCAGACTGGCCTGCACCTGAAGCGCCTGAGCCGCCTGTGCGGCGGCCACTTCGCGCGCCTCGCCTTCCAGCGCATCGCCCAGGAACCGGACCTCGCACCCCGCGCTTCGGGCCATATCGGCGGCGGCGGCCAGGCTTTGCGAAGGGGCGGCGCAGATGATGTTTTCCACCCGCGACAGGCGCGGATCATCGGGGCGGACGACGCCGGTCGGGCGTGACAGCACGCCGGAAACGGCGGCGGGCACCGGCACCTGCCAGCGGGCCAGCAGGGCGCTGGCCTGAACCGCGGTGGTGGCATCGCCCACGGTCGGGCCAGAACCGATGAAGGCCGGATCGTCGCCGGGCACGTCGGAGATCATCAGCGCCAGCATCCGGGCGGGGAAGGCGGCGGCGGCAAGCTGGCCGCCCTTGACCCGGCTGAGGTGCTTGCGGACGGTGTTCATCGCCGAAATGGGCGCCCCCGAGGCAAGAAGGGCCGCGTTGACCGCCTGCTTGTCGGCAAGGGTCAGGCCCGTCGCCGGGGCGCAGAGCAGCGCCGAGGCCCCGCCCGAGATCAGCGCCAGCACGAAATCATCGGGCGTCAGGCCGTGCAGCAGGGCCAGCATCCGGTCTGTCGCGGCCAGACCGGCGGCATCGGGCACCGGATGGGCGGCTTCGACGATCATGATCCCGCGACAGGGGCGGCCATAGCCATAACGGGTGAGAACCAGCCCCTCGCAGGGGCCCCAGACGGATTCAACCGCCTCGGCCATGCGGGCGCTGGCCTTGCCCGCGCCGATGACCAGCACGCGGCCCGGTGGCCGGGCCGGCAGGTGGCGGGCCAGCGAGCGCATGGGGTCGGCCACCTCGACGGCGCGGTCGAACAGGGCACGCAGCAGGGGGGCGGGGTCGTCCATGGCGGGGATCACCGGGAAAGCGTGGAGCCGCGGGCGATCAGTTCGACCGGGGTCAGGGTTTCGGGCGGGGGCGCGCAGCCGTCGCGCAGCCAGCGCAGCATGGTTTCGGCCATGCGCTGGCCGAAACAGGCAATGTCGCAGCGCACCGAGGTGAGGCCCGGAAAGACCTGCGCGCAATCCTCGATGTCGTCGAAGCCGACGATCTTGAGGTCGGGGCCGACGCGGCGGCCGATCTCGGCGCAGCCGGACAAAAGGCCAAGCGCCACCAGATCGTTGAAGCAGATCACCGCATCGACATCGGGGTGGCTGCGGGCCAGAAGGCGGGCCGCCTCGCGCCCGAAGGCGCGGCCGGGGCGGCCGGGCAGCACCAGCGGCGGCAGGCCGGCGGCGGCCAGAACGGCCAGATAGCCCGACATGCGCTGATAGGTGACCTCGCGCCCTTCCAGCCCGCCCAGAAAGGCGATGCGGCGGGCGCCAAGGTCCAGCAGGTGGCGGGCGGCAAGGCGACCGCCGGCAAGGTAATCGGGGGCGGCAAAGGGGAAGCGGTCCACCTCGGGCACCACCTTGCGCAGCACCTGCAAGGCCGGGATGCCGGCGCGGGAAATGGCGCCGAAGGTGGCGTCTTCCTGTCCGTAGGTGGGGGCGATGATCAGCGCCGAAACCCCGTGTTCCAGCATGGCCGAGACGACCTGACCCTGAAGATCGGGGTCTTCGTCGGTATTGGCCAGCACGGTGGCATAGCCCGCCGCCGACAGGGCCATTTGCAGCGAGGTGGCGAATTCGGTGAAAAAGGGGTTGCGCAGGTCATTGATGACAAGGCCGATCAGCCCGGCATTGGCGCTGCGCAGGGTGGCGGCGGCGCGGTTGTAGACATAGCCGATGTCGGCCATGGCCTGCCGGACCTGCTGGCGGGTTTCCTCTTTCACCAGCGCGGAATTCTGCAGGACAAGGCTGACCGTCGATTTCGACACGCCCGCCTGTCGGGCGACATCCACGATGGTCGGTCGGCGGTCCATTCCCTGCCCCATTGCCCTGCCCCGCCGTCAACCGAAGCCGTGCAATTGCAGCAGCAGGCGCATCCGCGCGGTGGCAAGATCCGGATCGGACAGCAAACCGGCCTGATCCGCAAGGCGGAACACCTGCGCGTAATGGGTGATGTCGCGGCTGGACTGGAATCCGGCGGGCATGATGAAATGGCGCTGGCTGCCGTTCAGCCAGGCAAGGAAGGCGATGCCGGCCTTGTAAAACCGCGTCGGCGCGCGGAAGATTTCGCGCGACAGGGGCACCGTGGGGGCCAGAAGCCGGTCATAGGTGGCGCGGTCACCCTGCGCCAGCGCCTCAAGCGCCTGCGAGGCGGCGGGGGCGATGGCGGCGAAGATGCCCAGAAGCGCGTGCGAATGGCGGGTGCCATCCCCGGCGATCAGCGGCGCATAGTTGAAATCGTCGCCGGTATAAAGGCGGACGCCTTCGGGAAGACGCGCGCGGAACGCCTCTTCATGCGACTGATCGAGAAGGGAAATCTTGATGCCGTCCACCTTGGCTGGGTTTTCCGCGATCAGCGACAGCACGAAATCGGAGGCCTGATCCACGGTGGCGCAGCCCCAGTAGCCGGCAAGGGCGGGATCGAACATGTCGCCCAGCCAGTGCAGGATGACCGGATCTTTCGCCCCGTCGATCAGGCGGCGATAGACGGCGTGATAGGCGTCGGGGCCGGCAGAGAGGGCCGGCAGGGCGCGGGTGGCCATCAGGATAAGCTGGCCGCCGGCGGCTTCGATCGCCTCGGCCTGATGTTCATAGGCGGCGGCAATGGCATCGGGCGTGGTCAGGCTGCCGGGCGCGGCGTGATCGGTGCCGCAGCCGCAGGCGACACGGGGACGCAGGGGGTGCGCGCGGGCAGCGGCCATGGTGCGGTTGATCAGTTCCTGCGCGGTCAGCCAGTCAACGCCCATGCCGCGCTGCGCGGTATCCATCGCTTCGGCCAGACCAAGGCCCTGATCCCAGAGCCCCTGCCGGAAGGCCAGGGTCGCGCCCCAGTCAACGGCGGGGCGGGTGTCCCAGGGGCTGCGTTCGCGCAGCGGATCAGACACGACATGCGCGGCGGCAAAGGCGGTGCGGGTCAGCGCCACGCGGGGCGCGCGCGGCACCAGCGGCGTGCCGGTCAGTGCATGGGGGACCAGGCGGCCGTCTTCGGTGGGCAGGGTCAGCATGGGGCACCTGTGAAGGGAAGGTCGAAGACAAGGATGCCGTCGATGCCGCCGGCGGCATGGGCCACAAGGCCGGCGCCGAAAGCCCGGTGTTCGGCATCGGCCTGATAGGTGGCCAGCGCGTCCCAATCGGCGAAGTCGATGGTGAAGCCGTGCAGATAGCCGCGTTCGATCTGTTCGGGGCTTTCGGACCGGCCGGCGGCGAATCCCGCCACCCCCGGCAGCCGGGCGGCAAGGCGGGGGATGGGGGCGAACAGGTCGGCGGCCTGCGCATCGGTCACGTCGGGGCGGAAGCGGACAAGGACGATGTGGCGGATCATGGCGTTACATCCGGTGGGCGGCACGGATCAGATCGGCGGCCTTTTCGCCGATCATGATCGCGGTGGCGTTGGTGTTCGAGGACACGACGGTCGGCATGATCGAGGCATCGGCGACGCGCAGCCCGGCGATGCCGTTGAAGCGAAGCTGCGGGTCCAGCACGGCCTGCGGGTCCACGCCCATTCGGCAGGTGCCGGCGGGGTGGTGGTCGGTCTTGGCATGGGCGCAGGCATAGGCGAAATAGTCGGCCTCGGTCTGCACCTCGGGGCCGGGCAGGCGTTCGGCCAGGATGAAGGGCTTGAGCGCGTCTTGCCGCAGGATTTCCCGCGCAAGTTTCAGGCCGCGGATCGACATCTCGCGATCATAGGGATCCTGCCAGTAGTTCGGGTCGATCAGCGGCGCGGCCAGCGGATCGGCCGAGGCCAGCCGCACCGTGCCGCGCGAGCGGGGGCGCAGGAAGGCGGAATTCAGGGTGACACCGCCCTGCGGCATGGCGGCCACGCCCGCCTCGATGCCGGAGCCAAGGCCAAGGTGGAACTGGATGTCGGGCGAGCGGGCCGAAGGATCGGCATACCAGAAGCCGCCGGTTTCAAACAGCGACGAGGCCACGGGACCGCTGCGGGACAGCAGGTATTGCAGGCCCGCCAGCACCGACAGATGCGGCTTGGCGAAGCGGTCATAGGTGTGCGGGCCGTTACATTCGGCAATGGCGAACAGGTCAAGGTGATCTTGCAGGTTGGCGCCGACCTGCGGCTGGTCCAGCACCACGGGCAGGCCCAGGCTGCGCAGATGATCCGCCGGGCCGATGCCCGAAAGTTGCAGCAGGCGGGGCGAACCGATGGCGCCCGAGGACAGGATCACCTCGCCCTCGGCGCGGACGATGCCCTGCCCGGCCAGTTCGACCCCGGTGGCGCGGCCGTTTTCCACCACGATCCGCAAGACCTGCGCGCCGGTGCGGACGGTCAGGTTCGGACGGCGGCGGGCCGGGCCAAGATAGGCGACCGAGGCCGAGGACCGGCGGACGTTGCGTTGGGTCAGTTGATAATAGCCGACGCCATCCTGTTTCTCGCCGGCCATATCGTTGTTCCGGGGAATTCCGATCTGGGCCGCGGCGGCGAAATAGGCTTCGCAGATGGGCAGCGGCGCGGCGGGTTTCGACACGCCCAGCGGGCCGCCCTGGCCGTGATAGCGGTTCGACCAGGTGTCGTTGTCTTCCGCCTTGCGGAAATAGGGCAGCACGTCTTCGTAGCCCCAGCCGGTGCAGCCCATCTGGCGCCAGTCGTCATAATCCTGCGCGGCGCCGCGGGTGTAGATCTGGGCGTTGATCGACGATCCGCCGCCAATGACCCGGGCCTGCGTGTAGCGGATCTGCATCCCGTTCATGTGGCGCTGCGGCACGGTGGACCAGCCCCAGGAGCCGATGCCCTTGGTCATCTTGGCAAAGCCGGCGGGCAGGTGGAAGAACGGGTGGCGGTCGGTGCCGCCCGCTTCCAGCAAGAGCACGCGGGCGGCGGCGTTTTCCGACAGCCGGGCGGCCAGAACGCAGCCGGCCGAGCCGCCGCCGATGATGATGAAATCGTAAGACGCGGTCATGTCAGAGCCTTGGAATGGAAAGCCCGCCGTCGACGGGAAGGATGGCGCCGGTGGCAAAGGCGAACTGGCCGGTGGCCAGCGGCACGCTGACAGCGGCAATGTCTTGCGGGTGGCCCCAGCGGGCGGCGGGGACGAGGCCGCCTTCGATGCGGGCGGTGTATCTGTCCTGCACGGCGGCGGTCATCGGGGTGGCGATGATGCCGGGGCGCAGGTCGAAGACGCCGATGCCATGCGGCGCAAGGCGCAGCGCCAGCGCCTGCGCGGCCATGGCGATGCCGGCCTTGGAAATGCAGTAATCGGCCCGTTCGACCGAGGCGAGCGCGGCCGAGACCGAGGTGACGAACAGGATGGACCGATAGTGGTCGGCCGGGGCGGCCAGCATCTGCCGCGCCACCGCCTGCGCCATGAAAAACGCGCCGCGGGTGTTGATGCCGGTGACGAAATCGAAGGCTTCGGGCGTGATGTCCAGCATGTCGCCCCGAACGCGGGCGGGAACGCCGGCGTTTTGCACCAGCGTGGCGATCGGCCCCAGTTCGGCGGTGATCCGGGCGATCAGGGCCGGTGTGGCGGCGACATCGGCCAGATCGTGACGGAAGTAGCGGGCCTGCGGGCCAAGGCTGTGCAGGGCCTGCCCCACTTCGGGCGCGTCGGGGGCGGGCAGCGAGACAAGGGCGATGCGGAAGCCCGCGCCGGCAAGGGCCGTGGCAATGCCAAGGCCGATGCCCTGCTGGCCGCCGGTGATCAGGGCAAGGGGCGCGGTCATGCGGCAAGCCTCTGGCGGATATGATCCCCGGCCCGCAGCGCCAGCGCGGCGACGGTCAGCGAGGGGTTCACCGCGGCCGAGGTGGGCAGGACCGAGGCATCGACGATATAGAGATTGTCCAGATCATGCGCGCGCAGGTCGGGGGTAACCACGGACCGGGTGGGATCATCGCCCATGCAGGCGGTGCCGCATTGGTGGCTGGGCTTCGACTTGGGAAAACCGCGCGACAGCACGATGGGCCAGCCGGCGCGGCGCATCGCCTGCTTCAGCCGTTTGACCAGCAGGTCATGCGCGGCGACATTGGTGCGCCGCCAGTCCAGCACCACGCCGCCGCTCTTGCGCCAGAGCACCCGGCTTTCGGGATCGGGCAGGTCTTCCGACATGGCCATGATATGGATGGAATGATCGGCAATGTGGCGGGCCAGCCAGGGGGGAAGGTTGCCTTCGGCGGCCAGGATGGGGCCGGTGACACGGCCCAGCATCTGCACATTGCCCAGCGGTTCGCCGTTCGGGCCGCCGGTCAGATACCAGTCGTTGAACTGGATGGTCTTTTCATAGACCGTCCGGTTGCGGCGGAACGGATGCCAGGCGACCAGCCCGGTCAGGTTGTGGTTCATGAAGTTGCGGCCAACCTGATCAGAGCTGTTGGCCAGCCCGCGCGGATGGTCGTCGCTGGCCGAGGCCAGCAGCAGCGCGGCCGACATGACGGCCCCTGCGGCCAGGCAGACCACGGGGGCGGTCAGTACCTCGCGCCGGCCGTCGCATTCCACCTCGACCCCGGTCACGCGGCGGCCTTCGGCCATGAGGCGCGTGGCGCGGGTGCCGGTCAGCAGGGTGACGTTGGGGTGTTTCAGCGCCGCAGTCAGCCCGCAGGATTCGGCATCGGACTTGGCGCCGGTGGTATCGGGGAAGGCATCCCAGGTGGTGGGGGCGCGGGCCAGCCAGCGGTCGAGATCAACCCCCAGCGGCAAGGACGAGACATGCAGACCCTGCGCGGCGAAGGCGCTGCGCAGGGCGGCAATGTCAGGTTCGTCCGGCACGGGGGGAAAGGGATAGGGCGCGGAATGGGGCGGTTCGGTCGGGTCATCGCCCAGGGCGCCGCGCACGCGATACAGGGTTTCGGCCTGCGAATAATAGGGTTCGAGATCGGCGTAGGAGATCGGCCAGCCGGGGGTGGTGCCCTGCATGTGGCGCAGCGGGCGGAAATCCTTTTCGCGATAGCGCAGCAGGACCGCGCCATAGAACTTGGTATTGCCGCCGACGCAGGCGTAATTGCCGGGGTTGAAGGCAGCGCCCCGGGCATCGCGCCAGGTTTCGCGCGGCTTGAAGTGACCGCGCCCGAAGATCGCCACCGGATCGCGCGCCTCGGGGCTGTCAACCAGCCGCTCGCCCCGTTCGACAATCAGGATGCGGCGGCCGGTGGGGGCAAGGGCGGCGGCCAGCGTGGCCCCGCCCATGCCGGAGCCGAGGATGATCACATCGGGCGACATCAGGGGGCGATCCGTTCTTCCGTCTTCGGATCGAAGGCCACGGCCTTTTCCATGTTCACGGCAAAATCGAACATCTGACCGGGCTGCACGTTCACATCGGCCCGCATCCGGGAAATGATGTCGCGGCCCGACAGCGACATGGTGACGAAGGTGTCTGACCCCGCCGGTTCGGTGACGCCGACGCGGTTCGGCAGCGCCTGGATATTGCCCGACTTGCGGTCCGCGCCTTCGGGATCGGTGATCGCCTCGGGGCGGATGCCCAGCAGGATGTCCCGCCCGTCCCAGGCGGCAAGGCCGGGCTGCGAGAAGCGAAGGTGGCGGGTCTGGCCTTCGGAATCGGTCAGCTCGGCATGGGGCACGCCTTCGCGCAGACGCACGGTGGCCGGCACGATGTTCATGGCGGGACTGCCCATGAAGGTGGCCACAAAGACATTGGCCGGGGTGTCGTAGATTTCCTTGGGCGTGCCCAGTTGCTGGACATAGCCCTTGTTCATCACCGCGATGCGGGTGGACAGCGTCATCGCCTCGATCTGGTCATGGGTGACATAGACGATGGTCGTGCGCAGCTTCTGGTGCAGCTTCTTGATCTCGGTCCGCATGTCGACGCGCAGTTTCGCATCAAGGTTCGACAGCGGTTCGTCGAACAGGAACACGTCGGGATCGCGCACGAGCGCCCGGCCCATGGCGACGCGCTGGCGCTGCCCGCCCGACAACTGCCCGGGCTTGCGGTCAAGCAGGTGGTCGATCTGGAGAAGTTTCGACACCTCGGCCAGCGCCTTGTCCCGTTCAGGCTTGGGAACGCCGTGCATTTCAAGGCCGAAGGTCATGTTCTGGCCAACGGTCATGTTGGGGTAAAGCGCGTAGCTCTGGAACACCATGGCGATGTTGCGCTTGGACGGGTGCACCCCGTTGATGACGCGGCCCTTGATGGCGATTTCGCCGCCCGAGATGTTTTCCAGCCCGGCGATCATGTTCAGGAGCGTGGACTTGCCACAGCCCGAGGGGCCGACAAGCACGAGGAACTCGCCCTCTTCGACCGCGATGTCGACGCGATGAAGGACTTCGACGGCGCCGTAGGATTTGGTGACGTTGCGGATGTCGAGAAAGCCCATGGGTCAGCTCCGGACGGTCAGGGTGGGGCCAGGAATTTTCGAAAATTCCTGGCAAAATTCTTCGAAGAATTTTGCGGCGGCGCGGGTCATCCCTTCACGCTCCCCGCCATCAGGCCGCGCACGAAGTAGCGGCCGGCAACGATGTAGACGAGCAGCGTGGGCAGGGCGGCAAGGATCGCACCAGCGAAGTGGACGTTGTATTCCTTTACCCCGGTCGAGGACTGGACAAGGTTGTTCAGCGCCACCGTCATGGGCTGCGAGGTGCCCCCGAAGCTGGCGCCGAACAGGAAGTCGTTCCAGATGTTGGTGAACTGCCAGATCACCGACACCACGGCGATGGGGCCGCTGACCGGCAGGAGGATGCGCCAGAAGATGCGGAAGAACCCGGCCCCGTCGATCTGGGCCGCACGCACCAGTTCGGTCGGGAAGGCGGCATAGTAGTTGCGGAAATACAGCGTGGTGAAGCCGATGCCATAGACCACATGGACCAGGATCAGCCCCGGGACGCTGCCCGCCAGCCCCAGCTTGCCCAGCACCATGGCCATCGGGATCAGCACGATCTGGAACGGGATGAAGCAGGAAAACAGCATCAGCCCGAACACCCAGGTATCACCGCGAAAGCGCCATTTGGTCAGGACATAGCCGTTCAGCGCGCCGACGATGGTCGAGATGGTCACGGCGGGCACGACCATCAGGATCGAGTTCAGGAAATAGGGTTTCAGGCCGGTCGGCTCGATCCCGATCTGGGCGGTGGACCAGGCCGAACGCCAGGCGTCGAAGGTCCAGATCTGCGGCAGGGCCATCATGTTGCCGCCGGTGATCTCGGCCAGCGGCTTCAGCGAGTTCACCCCCATGACATACAGCGGCAGCAGGTAGAACAGCGTGAACAGCAACAGCACCAGATAGATCAGCGCGCGGGTGATCCTGCCGGTGGAGACGGCGGTGTCTTGCGATTGGGCAGACATCACTTCTTCTCCTTCAGTTCGGCGTAAAGGTAGGGAACCATGATCGCCGCGATGGTCATCAGCATGATCACGGCAGAAGAGGCGCCGATGCCCATCTGGTTGCGGGTGAAGGTGTAGGAATACATGAAGGTGGCCGGCATCTCGGTTGATCGGCCGGGGCCGCCGCCGGTCAGCGCGACGACAAGATCATAGCTCTTGATCGCCAGGTGCGACAGGATCACGAAGGCCGACAGGAAGGCCGGGCGCAGCATCGGAATGACGATGCGGCGGTAAAGCTGCCAGTTCGAGGCCCCGTCGATCTGCGCGGCCTTCAGGATTTCGTTGTCGATGCCGCGCAGGCCGGCCAGGAACATGGCCATGACGAAGCCGCTGGTCTGCCAGACGGCGGCGATCACGATGCAGTAGATCGCCAGGTCATTGTCCTTGATCCAGGTGAAGGTGAAACTTTCCCAGCCCCAGAGGCGCATCACCTTTTCCAGGCCGATGCCGGGATCAAGAAACCA
Source organism: Fuscovulum blasticum DSM 2131 (assembly GCF_003034965.1). GTDB lineage: Bacteria > Pseudomonadota > Alphaproteobacteria > Rhodobacterales > Rhodobacteraceae > Pseudogemmobacter > Pseudogemmobacter blasticus. The sequence continues at coordinate 22,437 of NZ_PZKE01000009.1, forward strand.
TTTCCAGGCGGTGCCGGTGACGATGAAGGACAGCGCCATGGGATAAAGGAAGATCGGCCGAAGGAAGCCTTCGCCACGGATCTTCTGGTCAAGGAAGATGGCCAGCATCAGGCCGATGGCCGAGCAGATCACGATGTAGAGCGAGGCGAAGACGGCGATGTTGCCGATGGCGATGTGCCAGTGTTCCAGCGCGAAGAGCCGGCGGTAGTTGTCGAGACCGACGAAATCATACTTCGGCAGCATCTTCGATCCGGTGAAGGACAGAAGCACCGTGAAGGCGATGAAGCCGTAGACGAAGAGCAGGGTCACCGCGAAGGACGGTGCAAGCACCATCTTCGGCAGCCAGTCCTGCAATCTGGTGCGGAAATCCGCTGTGGCGGGCGCTGTCATCGCATACCTCCCCGGTCACGCCGCTGGCGCGAGGCAAAAGTTTTCGAAAACTTTTGCAAATTCCTTCGAAGGAATTTGCGGCGGGAAGGGGCGGATGCCGCCCCTTCCCTGTCGCGGGTTACTGCGCGGCGGCGACGGCTTCGGCCAGCGCCTTGGCGGCGGCGGCGCCATCGGCATACTGGCCATTCACCGCGGCGGTGATCACGTCATAGGTGGCGTTCTTGACCGAGGCGGGCGCGCCGTGGCCATGGGCCATCGAGCCGAACAGCGTGCCGGCGGCGCTGGCTTCGGCCAGATCCTTCATGCCCTTCTTGCCGCAATCGTCGAACGCGGTGTCCGGCACGTCGGTGCGGGCCGGGACCGAGCCCTTGACCACGTTGAAGGCCGACTGGAACGTCGGGCTTTCGATGGCGGTCGCCATGGCCTTCTGCGCAGCGATCTTGGCATCGCCCTGCACGGCGAACATCGCGAACTGGTCCGAGTTGAAGGTGACGGCCCCCTGGGTGCCCGGGAAGCGGATGCAGACGAAATCGGTGCCCGGCACCTTGCCGGCCTTGAGGAATTCGCCCTTGGCCCAGTCGCCCATGAACTGCATCCCGGCTTCGCCGTTGATGACCATGCTGGAGGCAAGGTTCCAGTCGCGGCCCGAGAAGTTGTCATCCATGTAGCTGCGCAGCTTGATCAGGTGATCGAAGGCCGCGGCCATCTTTTCACCGCCAAGCGCCGCCGGGTCGAGGTCGATGAAGGCGGCCTTGTAGAAATCGGCGCCTTCCGCCAGCACCAGCGCGTCGAAGATGGTGGCGTCCTGCCAGGGCTGGCCGCCATGGGCGACCGGGGTGATGCCCGCTTCCTTCATCTTGTCCAGCACGGCGACCAGTTCGTCCCAGGACTTCGGCTCGCCCAGACCGGTGGCGTCAAGCGCGGCCTTGTTGATCCAGACCCAGTTGGTCGAGTGGACGTTGACCGGCGCGGCGATCCAGTGGCCGTCATATTTCGAGAAGCGCTGAAGCGCCTCGGGGATCACGGCATCCCAGCCTTCGGCGGTGGCCACGTCATCCAGATTGCCAAGCGCGCCTTCGGCGGCCCAATCCTGGATGTCGAAGCCCAGCATCTGCACGGCGGTGGGCGGGTTGCCGGCGGTGACGCGGGCGCGCAGCGCGGTCATCGCGGCCTCGCCGCCGCCGCCGGCAACGGGCATGTCCACCCAGCCGATGCCCTTGGCGGCCAGATCTTCCTTGAGGACGTTCAGCGCCGCGGCTTCGCCGCCGCTGGTCCACCAGTGCAGCACTTCCACGTCTTCGGCCTTCGCGATGCTGGTCGTCATCGCCAGCACGGCGGCGGCCTTCATGGTCATTCCAAGGTAAGCACGCATCGTTTCCTCCCGTTTGCGTTCTGTCATCCGCCGGCGCTCAGGCCGGGCGGGTCTTCACCCAAGGGGCCCGCGTGCGACCGATGCGCAGGACGAGCGACTTGATTTCCAGGAACTCCTCCAGCCCCTGACGGCCGATCTCGCGACCCTGGCCTGACTGTTTCATGCCACCGAACGGCACTTCGGGGAAGCCATCCATCCAGGTGTTGGTCCAGATCGTGCCGGCCTGCGCGCCGCGTGCGAAGGCCAGGCAGGTGTGGACGTTCTCGCTCCAGACGCCCGCCGACAGGCCGTAGCTGGCATCGTTCACCAGCGACAGCGCCTGATCCAGCGTGCGGAAGGTCAGGACCGACAGCACGGGGCCGAACACTTCGTCGCGGGCGATGGCCATGTCGGGGGTGACATCGCAGATCACCGTGGGCTGGTAGAACTGCGCGCCAAGGCCGGGCACGGGAAGGGCCGCGCCGCCAAGGGCGACCCGGGCGCCGGCGGCGACGGCGGCCTGCACATAGCCGTGAATCCTGGCGTTGTGTTCGGGGGTGACGATGGCGCCGACCTGCGTGTCGGGGCTGAGCGGATCACCGAAGGCGACCTGACGCGACAGGTCCACCACACGGGCGATGAATGCCTCGGCGATGTCTTCGTGAACGATGATCCGGCTGCCCGAATTGCAGCACTGGCCGACGTTGAAATAGACGCCGAACACCACGGCATCGGCGGCAGCTTCCAGATCGGCGTCGGGGAAGATGACCTGCGGGTTCTTGCCGCCCAGTTCCAGCGCCACCTTCTTGAGCGTGTCCGATGCCGTGCGCGAGATCAGCTTGCCCACGGCGGTGGAGCCGGTGAAGGTGACCATGTCCACGGCGGGGTGGCTGCTCATCAGGCTGCCGACCGGGGTGCCGGTGCCCAGCACGATGTTGACCACGCCGGCGGGAAGGCCGGCCTCGATCAGCAATTCGCCCAGCATCGCGGTGGTCGACGGCGTGAATTCCGAAGGTTTGACAACGCAGGTGCAGCCGGCGGCCAGCGCGAAGGGCAGCTTCTGCGACAGAATCCAGAACGGGAAGTTCCACGGCGTGATGATCGAGACCACGCCGATGGGTTCCTTGAGCACGGTGGCCAGCATGTCGGGGCCAAGCGTGTTGTGGCTGTCGCCGGTGATGTCGCGGCCAAGGCCGGCGGCATAGCGCCAAAGGTCGGCGGCACCGGCAATCTCGCCCCGCGACTGGGTGATCGGCTTGCCGCTTTCCAGCGTCTCGATCAGGGCAAAGCGTTCGACATTCGCCTCGATCAGGTCGGCCACGCGGTGCAGCACGGCGGCGCGGGCCTTGGCGGAAAGCCCGCTCCAGCGGCCATCGTCAAAGGCGGCGCGGGCGGCGGCGATGGCGGCTTCTGTATCGGCGGCAGTGCCGACGGCTGACCGGCTGACCACCACCCCGTGCGAGGGGGACACGCGGTCAAGCAGGTTGGCGCTGCCGGTCCAGGTGCCGCCGATCAGGTGGCGGTTCTGGCGCGGTTCGGGAAGGGAGGCGCCGGTGGCGGCGATCAGGGTGATCTGGGTCATGTCAGGTTCCGGGGAAGACGGGGGGCCGCTTTTCGCGGAAGGAGGCAACCCCTTCGGCGCGGTCGGCGCTGGCGGAAATGGCGGCAGAGCCAAGCGCCTCGATGAAGGCGGCGCTGTCTTCGCCGCAACCGGCCAGCAGCATGGCCTTGGCGGTTTCAACGGCGCGGGGCGACAGGCGCAGGACGCCTTCGGCGATGGCTTCGGCCGCGGCGCGGGGGTCTTCGGCAACTTCGGCGGCAAAGCCCAGGGCAAGGGCGCGGTCGGCGGTGATGCGGCGCCCGAACAGCGCCATTTCGCGCACCACGGGCGGGGGCAGCAGCCGGGCAAGGCGTTGGGTGCCCGACCAGCCGGGAACGATGCCGATGCCCGCTTCGGGAAGCGCCAGCGTGGTCTTCGGCGCCATCACGCGGATGTCGCAGGCGGCGGCCAGTTCCAGCCCGCCGCCAAAGGCATGGGCGTGCAGCACGGCGATCGTGGGGCGGGCCAGACGGGCCAGGCGGTCGAACAGGCGGTGGCCCGAGCGGACCCAGTGGCGGGCGAATTCGGCGGGGGACAGGTCGCCCCAGCCATTGATGTCGGCGCCCGAGCAGAAGGCGCGGGCGGGTTCGGCGGTGACCAGAACGCAGGCGATGTCGTCCGAGCGTTCGATGGTGTCGAGATGGGCCGCCAGATGGCCCAGCATTTCCACCGAAAAGGCGTTCAGCCGGGCGGGATTGTCGAGCCGCAGTTCGGCAATGCGGCCACGGATGTCGAGGTGAACCGCGCTCATGGCTGCCAGCCCATCGGGCCTTCGGCCAGCAGCGACAGCGGCATCGTCACCGCATCGGGCGCCAGCGCCACGCGGCCATGGCTGGCATCGACGATGTCGCGCTGCGGATTGATGCCGGGCATGATCTCGGTTGCGACAAGGCCGCCGGGGGCAAGCCGCATCACGCAGCGTTCGGTGATATACAGCACCTCTTGCCCCTGCGCGCGGGCCCGGTTGCCCGAGAAGGTGACATGTTCGACGCGATCCACCATCTTGGTGAACTTGCCGGGCCTTTCCACCCGCAGCCCGGCGGACGACACGGCGATTTCGGCCCCCGCCTCGAACCAACCGGAGAAGACGATCTTTTTCGCATGGGCGGTGATGTCGACAAAGCCGCCGCAGCCGGCGGTCAGGTAGGGCTTCTTGCCCAGTTTCGAGACGTTGACGTTGCCTTCCACGTCAACCTCAAGGAACGACAGGAAGGACATGTCGAAGCCCGCGCCCTGAAAGTAGATGAACTGCTGCGGCGACGGGATATAGGCATCGGCGTTCGAGGCGCAGCCGAAGGCGAAGCCGGTCAGCGGCATCCCCCCCACGGCGCCCTGTTCGATGGCCCAGGTCACCGCCTCGGGGTGGCCTTCCTCCAGCAGGATGCGGGGCACCATGGCGCTGATGCCGAAGCCAAGGTTCGCGGTCATGCCGCCGCGCAGTTCCATCGCGGCGCGGCGGGCGATGGCTTTTTCCACGCCCGGTTCGGCCAGATCGAAGCTGGACCACGGGCGCATGATCTGGCCGGAAATGGCCGGATCATAGGGGGTTTCGGTGGTCTGGCGCTGATCGGGGTCGATCACCACCAGATCGACCAGATGGCCCGGCACCCGCACGTCATGCGGGCGAAGCGAGCCGTTGGTGGTGACGCGCTTGACCTGCGCGATGACCAACCCGCCGTTGTTGCGGGTGCAGATCGCCTGCTCCAGCCCGCCCAGATAGGCGCCTTCGTGTTCATAGGTCAGGTTGCCGTGTTCATCGGCGGTGGTGGCGCGCAGGATGCAGACATCGGGCTGGATGTTGGGGAAATGCAGCCAGGTCTGCCCCGCGAATTCGACGCGCGCCACGATGGGCCGGGCCGCGCCGCTGGCGTTCATCGCGCAGCCTTCGCGGACGGGATCGACAAAGGTTTCAAGCCCGACCCTGGTCAGCACGCCGGGGCGGCGGGCGGCGGCTTCGCGGTGCATGTCGAACAGGATGCCCGAGGGCACGTTGTAGGCGGCGACGCGATCCTCGACGATCATCTTCCAGATCTCGGGCATCGGCAGGTTCGACGGGCCGGAGGGGTAAGACCCGGCCAGGACGCGGGTCAGCAGACCGTCCTGCGCGATATGGTCGATGCCCTTGACGCCATACATGTCGCCGGCGGCGATGGGGTGCAGCGTGGTCAACCCGCGCGGGTGGCCTTCGGCGCGGAACCTGTCGCCCAGGGCGCGCAGCACCAGATCGGGGCAGCCCAGGCCCGAGGAGGAGGAGACGGTGACGGTGGCGCCGTCGGCGATGCGGGAAACGGCCTCGGCCGGGGTGACGATCTTGGTCATGCGGTGGCCCCGTATTGGACGGTCTGGCGGGTGCCGGTGCGGGCGGCCTGACGCACGGCCAGCGCCACCGCCAGCGAGGCGATGCCGTCATGGCCGGTGGCGGCGGGCTGGCCCTGGCCGGCAACGGCGCGGGCGAACTGGCGGACGGCGACGGTGTACAGGTCATCACTCGCGAAGGGCACGGAGGTGCGCCCGCCGGCGGTGACAAGTTCAACCTCGCCCAGCGGGCGTTGGGTCATCACGCCGCGCGCGAAGATCGACCCTTCGGTGCCATGCACCTCAAGCCCCGATCCGGCGAAGGGGTGGGTGAAACTTTCATGGGCAAAGACCATGGCGCCCGAGGGCATGGACCAGACCGACATGGCGCTGTCTTCCACCCCCTGCCCCATGCCCGAGGTGGCGCTTTGCGCGACCACGGTCTGCGGGTCTTCGCCCAGCAGGAAGCGGGCCACATCGGCGTTGTGAACGGTGATGTCGGGAATGACGCCGCCGCCGGCGCCGGCATCGTTGATGCGCCAGCCCTGCAGCGTCACCGGCAGGTGGACGGCGTGGAAGATGCGCAGCGACAGCACCCGCCCGATGCGGCCCGAGGCGACCAGATCGCGCACGGCGCGGTGGCTGCCCGAACAGCGCAGGTGGTGGTTGGTGGCAAAGACCACGCCGGCGGCATCGGCGGCGGCAACCATTTGCTGCGCTTCGGCCAGCGTCAGGCCCAGCGGCTTTTCGCACAGCACATGCTTGCCCGCGGCGATGGCGGCCAGCGCCTGCGCGTGGTGCTTTTCGTTGGTCGAGGAGATGTAGACCGCAGCGACGCCCGGATCGGCCAGGGCGGCGGCCAGATCGGTGGTGCAGGCCGGGATGGCGTTGGCTTCGGCAAAGCGGGCGGCAAGGTCGGCAGAGCCGCTGACGACGGTGACGATCTGATGCCCTGCCGCGCGGAAAGCAGCACACATGAATTGCGAAGCAATGGTGCTTGCCCCGATCAAGGCCCAGCGCATCCTCTTCCCCCCCCCGGATTTGGATCGTTCCAAAATTTGTATATGGAACGATCCAAATCCGGTCAAGACGATTCGAAGGCTGGCACAAAGGGCCGGGGCCGCGGGTTTCGCGGCCCCGGCAGGCGCGGGTCAGAACTTGGCCGAAAGCGCCAGATGGAAAGTGCGGCCCGGTTCGTAAACCTGCACCAGCGCAGGATCGACCGCGTTGGACCGGGCCAGATGCGTGGCGTAGGCCCGGTCGAACAGATTGTCGACGCCGGCAGTCAGCGTGACCGTTTCGCTGATGTCATAGCTGCCGAACAGGTTGAACACCGCATAGCCGGGCGTTGCGGCCGGGTCGCGGGCGGGGTCGATGCGGTCCTGCCCGTCGGCCCAGACCATCTGGGTGCCCAGCCGCCAGGCGCCTTCGCCATAGGACACCGCCAGCTTGCCCATCAGCGGCGGGATCTGCGCCAGTGGCGCGTCGTCATCGCGGTTCTGGCCACGGGTATAGGCCAGATCCCCGGTCAGTTGCAGGCCGCCGCTTTGCCATGACCCCGACAGTTCTACCCCGGCGAGTTGGGCCGAGACGTTGCGATAGGTGGTCACCCCGGCGAAGGTGCTGGCGTCGCGCAGGATGAAATCATCCACCCGGTCGACATAGGCGGTGGCGGTCAGGGCCCAGTCATCGCGCTTGACCTCGACCCCCAGGTCGAATTGCAGGTGCTTTTCCGGCGCGATGTCGGGGTTGCCGACCCAGTTGCTGCGGCCCATGGCGCGTTCGGTGGCATCCGCCGTGCGGACCGAGCGGGACAGGCCGACAAAGCCGGTCATGCCACCGCCGAAATCATGTTCGAACCGGACCAGTCCGCCCCAGTTGTCTTCGCGGCGGGCGTCGTTGAAGGTGGTGCCGTAATAGGTGGTGTAGAAGCCGTTGGGCGCCGCCGCCGCATAGCCGGGCAGACCCGCCGCCGCACCCGCGCTGGCCTTCACATGGTCATGGCGCAGACCCAGTTTCAGCGTGTTTGCGGCATCCAGTTCGGTTTCGGTTTCGGCATAAAGCCCGGTCTGTTCGATGGTGACATCGGGCCACATCAGGAAGCGCGCATTGGCAGGGTTCGCGGCCTCGATCGCGGGGCGGGCGGCGGCCATGCCGCCGTAAAGGATGGCCAGGCGATTGTTCGACTGGTGGTCGATGCCCAGCCGGGCGGTGGTGCTGCCGAAGGTGAACTGCGCCTCGACCTTGCCGCCGTGCGTGTCGGAAGTGGTGGGAACGCGCATGAACATGCCCGTGGCGGGGCGCAGCGAATAGTTGTCCATGACGTGATCGACTTCGGACAGGAAGACCTCGGCCTCGATCCGGCGCAGGGCGCCGGCGTCCAGATCCACCCCGCCGCGCAGGCGCCAGACGGTGGTATCGGTGGACGGGCTGTCCATCCCGGCGCCGGCGAACAGCACGTCGCGGGCGGCATCGCGGTCATAGTCCAGCGCGATGTCGAAGCCCTGCCCCACATAGCCGAAAGTCAGGCCGCCGCTGGTCTGTTCATAGGCGCTGCGCACCGTGCGGCCCGCGCCATCGGCGTAATCGTCGGCATCCTTCGCCTCGACCGCGCCCTTGACGTAGAAGCCGTTGCCCAGCGTCCAGGTGAACCTGCCGCCCGCGCCCAGCGCATTGGCGTTTGATCCGGCGCTGGCGTGAGCCTCGCCGGTAAAGCCGTTGGCCGCGCCGGCGGGGGGCGCCTCGCGCTCCAGCCGGACGGTGCCGCCGGTGCCGCCGGGGCCGTTGGTCACGCTGGCATAGCCACGGGTCACCGTCACCTTGTCGGCGCGGGCAAAGGCCGCGGTCGAGGCGGGCGGGTCCATGTGGTTGGGGCAACCGCCATAGGTGACGGCCCCGGCGTCGATGACGTTGATCTGGTTCGAGTTCAGCCCGCGGATCACGATGTCAAGCCCTTGGCCGCCCATGCGGCTGCTGGCGATGCCGGGCAGCGTGGTCAGCACAGCGCCGCCGTCCAGATAGGACGGGGTGCCAAGGGTGGCTGGGTCGAAGACGGTGCCCGAGGCGGTGCTTTGTGGGCCCTTGATCCCGCTGCCCGTAATGTAGATCGGCGGCAGCGGGGTGGCGGGGTCTTCGGTCGCACCCTGCGCAAGCGCGAGGCCCGAGATCGAGCCGAGCAGGAGGGCGGTCGCGCCAAGGCGCGTCATGTTGGCGATGGTCATGGTTTTTTGTCCCTTGTTTCCGGGCACGCGGTCACCTTGCGCCGCGCGGCTTCCGTTGGTCTGTCTGAGGTGTGGTCAGGCAGCGATCCGGGCCGGGGGGCCGCGGATCAGACGGGACAGGTCAAGCGGCTGCGGCACCACGCGGGGCGCGGGCACGGGCAACGACAGGCTGGCGACAAGACGCCCTGCCAGCACCGGCAGCGGCGACGGATCGTCCAGCAGCGCGATTCCGGTCAGGCAGAAGGGGCAGTTCTGGGCGGGGTTGGCATCGGGCTTTTCGGTATCGCTGATCTCACCGGTTTCAAGGTTCAGCAGAACCGTGCGCATGCTGCCCTGCGAGCAGAGCACGATCTCGAGCATCCCGTCGGCCAGCCGACCCGGCTGCAACGGGCGCAGCCCCAACGACAGTTGCAGCGCAAGCAGCAGAACAAGGGCCGCAGACAGCGGCCCGCGCAGGCGGGAGAAAAAACCCATCACAACATTCATCAATGCGAATGTTCGCACGGTTGACGCGGCCCGACAATTTACAAGTTGTCGCAGGCCGCGATATTCAGAGGCCGGCAATGCGTGCCTGCGGCAGGACGGCGGTTTCGTCAGCGGTGATGCGACCGTGCTGAAGGCGGATCACCCGGTCAACGGCATCGGGAACCGGGGCGGTTTCGGGCAGCGCGCAGACGGCCGCCAGGCCAAGACGGCGCAGATGATGCAGCAGCGCGGGCAGATGGCGGGCCTCGTCCGGGTCGGCGGGGCGATCCAGCACCACAAGCGCGGGGTCTTGCGCCAAGGCGCAGGCCAGACGGGCAAGCTGCCGGTCGCCGGGGCGCAGCGTGCCGAAGCGGCGGCGGGCAAGCGGGCCAAGGTTCAGCCGCTCCAGCACCTCGGCCACGGCTTCGGCGTCGCGCCAGCCGGGGCGGCCGGTGGCCCGGCAGGCCTGCCGGCCAAGGGCGACAAGCTGGCGCAGGGTCAGGCCCGGATCAAGCGGCGCTTGCAGCACGGCGGCCACGGTTCGCGCCGCCTCATGCGGCGGGATCAACCACAGGTCGCGCCCCTGCAGCAGGACGGCGCCGCGGGTTGGCGCCAGGGCGCGGCACAGCAGCCGCAACAGCACCGAGGTGCCCGCGCCGGGCGGCCCGGCAAGCCCCAGCACCTGCCCCGCCTGAACGGTGAAGCTGATGTCGGCAAGGGTCGGGCCGCCGCTGCGGGCGGTCCAGCCCACGCCGCGAAGCTGCAACAGGGCAGGCCGCGAAACGGGGCAGACAGGGGCCGCCGGGGGGCGGTGTCTTGGGTCTTCCATCGCAAGCTCCTTTCCGGGGCACCCCGCCCGGTGTGGTTGATCTGACGATGGCAGGTCTCCTGACTCGCGGGTCGTGGCTTCCCCCGCCTTCCCGGACCCGCAATCGGAGGCCCAGTGGCGATGGGGGTCGCTCGCCGCTTACAGTTGCGGGGGCAGTCACGGAATTGGCGCCGCCGGCGCCGCACCGTGTTCCCTTTTCATCCGGTCAGCCCTTGCAGACCGCCGGAACCATCGCGGACAGGTTGCCTTGGGGGGTCGCCGCGGGGCAAGCCCGGCTGCGACGCCTGTCGCTCCGCGCCCGACATGGGTTGCGATCCCGTAAAAGGGTGCGGCGGTGCCGTGCCCCGGCGGTCAGGACAGCATCCGCGCCAGTTCGGCAATGTTGCGGGCGCCCATCTTGGCCAGCACGCGCGACCGATGCGCCTCGACCGTGCGCATCGAGATGCCAAGGTCATCGGCGATCTGCTTGTTCAGCCGGCCTTGCAGCATGAGGACCATCACCTCGACCTCGCGCGCCGACAGGCTGGCGCGGCGCTGTTCAAGGTTCAGCCGGTCGCGGGCGGCGGCCACGCGGTCACGGCGCAGGGCGATGGCGCTGAGGGCAAGATCGACGATCTGATTGTCGTTGAACGGCTTTTCCACGAAGTCGAAGGCGCCGGCCTTCAGGCTTTGCACCGCCAGCGGCACATCGGCATGGCCGGTCAGAAAAATGACCGGCGGCAGCGCATCGACGCCGCCTTCCTGCGCCGACAGGGCATCCAGCACCTGCGGCCCCGACATTCCGTCCATCCGCACATCCAGGATCAGGCAGCCGCAACCGGGCTGCGGCCAGCCGGCCAGCAGCGCCTCGCCCGAGGGCCAGAGCCGGGTGGCGATGCCGCGCGATGCGAAGAGGAAGGCCAGCGCGTCGCGCAGGGCTTCCTCGTCATCAACGATATGCACGGCAAGATCGGTGTCGGCGGTCATGTCGGCGGTCATGGCGTGGCCTCCTTTGCGGCTTCGGCACGATCCCCGGTGGCGGGGGGCGGGCCGGCCGGCAGCGTTACCGCGAAGACCGTGCCACCCGGGGGGTTGGGCGCGTGCTCAAGCGTTCCGTGGTGCAGTTCGACGATGGAGCGGCAGATGTTCAGCCCCATGCCCATGCCATGGCTCTTGGTTGAGGTGAAGGGATCGAACAGCTTGCCGGACAGCGCCTCGGGAATACCGGGGCCGCGGTCGATGACTTCAAGCCGCACGGTTTCGCCCTGCGCCGTCAGCCGCACCGCCAGCACATCGCCGCTGCGCGGGCCTTCGGCCATGGCCTCCATGCCGTTGCGGATCAGGTTCACCAGCACCTGTTCCAGCAAGATACGGTCCGCTGCCACCTGCGGCAGGTCGGGGGGCGCCTCAAGCCGCAGCCGTACCCGCATTTCGCGGGCATCGGCGCCCAGCAGGCCGATGGCATCGGCGGCGACCTCGGCCAGATCCAGCGCCACGAACTGCGGTTCGCGCTTTTTCACGAAATCCTGGATGCGGCGGATGATCAGCCCGGCCCGCCGCGCCTGCGTGGCCATCTTTTCCAGCGCGCCGCGGATGAGCCCGGGGTCATTGCGGCCCTGATCCAGCAGGTTCAGCCCGCCCGCCGCGTAAGAGGCGATCGCCCCCAGCGGCTGGTTCAGTTCATGCGCAAGGGTTGAGGCCATTTCGCCCAGCGTCACCAGCCGGCCGGTGCGGGCCATGGTTTCATCCTGCTCGCGCGCCAGCCGGGCGGCGCGGCGGGCTTCGGTGATGTCGATGATCGAGCCCATCCAGCCGCGATGCCGCCCGGCGGCGTCGATCAGCGGCGCCTCGAACACCTGCACGTCGATCTCGGAACCGTCGGCGCGGCGGAAGCGGCTTTCAAAGGCCTGCGGCACCGCCTGCCCTTCGCGAAGCTGGCGCTGGCGGTCCAGCGTTTCGGCCAGCGTCTCGGGCGCCCAGTAGGGCATGGGCGGATCGCGCCCGATCAGGGTTTCGGCGGGCAGGCCGACCAGCTTGCAGAAGGCGGCGTTGACGTAAAGAATCCGCCCGTTGTGATCCTTGGCGCGCAGGCCGACGGTCAGGCTTTCCTCCATAGAGCGGCGGAAGGCCATTTCGGCGCGCAGCCGTTCTTCGGCGCGGCGGCGGTGCACAGCGTTGCGCTGCACCACCACCAGCGCCAGCACGGCAAAGGACGCCAGCGCCACGATGGCCCCCAGCAATGCGCTGTTGCCAAAGGCGGGCGGGCGGTCATAGGCCGAAATCTGCAGCGTGGTGCCGCGCAGGGGCGGGTCGAAGCTGATGCCGTGTTGCGGCGCGCCTTCGGCCACCGGACGGCGGGCCCGTTCGGCCAGCGTGCCCGACACATCGAAGATCCGCACGCCGTATTGTTCGGCGATCCACCACGGAATGTGACGGTCAAGGATCAGCGGCAGCGCCAGCGTGGCGGTCACCACGCCTTCGCTGGATGAAATGCGCTGCGCCATGGTCACCACGCCATCGGTGACGGGGCCGTAAACCGGCCGCGACGACACCGCGGGAGAGCGCAGCATCAGATCGGCCATGGCCTGTTCGCCCGGCGACACCCCTTCGGGCACGCCCGCCACCAGCCGGCCCTGCGCATCGAACCAGCGCACCGCCAGCATTTCGGGATTAGCCGCGATATGCAGCCTTGCGCGGCTGGTCAGCACATCCTGCGGGGTGTCGGCCGCGCCATCCAGCGCCAGCCGCACCAGCATGTCCTCATCCACCGACATCTGGAACCGCAGGGTCTGTTCGACCCACAGCGCATCGGTCGCCAGCTTGGTGCGGGCGCGCTGGTCATCGGTCTGCGCCCCGATGCGGATCAGCACCGCCACCAGCGCGATCAGCGCCACGATAGCCACCAGCGGCACCAGTGAAAGCATGTCCCACCGGCGAGAACCCATCAGGCTCTCGGCCGCCCAGGGCTCGGGGCGTGCCTTCCCCGAAACGGGGGCGGCTTCGGGAACGTCGCGGTCGGTCGTGTTGTTTCCCCCTCACACCGGATCGGTGTGCCACGGGCTGCGGCAGATTGTCTATTGGGGAAAGCCACAATAGCGACCGCGCGCCCCTCTGACGCATGACTGTCACATTCCCGCCGGGGAGACGGCGGGCCCGGAGGAGAATCACATGGCTACCCATACCCCGATCACCCGTCGGCAGCTTGCTGCCATGGCCGGCGCCACCGCGCTTGTCCTGTCCTTCGCCGCGCCGGCGCTGGCCGAGCCGATCGTCATCAAGTTCAGCCACGTCGTGGCGCCCGACACGCCCAAGGGCAAGGGTGCCGCCAAGTTCGAGGAACTGGCCGAAGCCTATACCAACGGCGCGGTGGACGTGCAGGTCTACCCCAACAGCCAGCTTTACAAGGACAAGGAAGAGCTTGAGGCGCTGCAACTGGGCGCGGTCCAGATGCTGGCCCCGTCGCTGGCCAAGTTCGGCCCGCTGGGCGTGCAGGATTTCGAGGTTTTCGACCTGCCCTACATCTTCAAGGACTATGACGCGCTGCACGCCGTGACCAAGGGCGAAGTCGGCAAGATGCTGCTGGGCAAACTTGAGGACAAGGGCATCACCGGCCTGGCCTATTGGGACAACGGCTTCAAGATCATGTCGGCCAATTCGCCCGTGATCACGCCGGACGATTTCCTGGGTCTGAAGATGCGCATCCAGTCGTCCAAGGTGCTGGAAGCCGAGATGAACGCGCTTGGCGCCGTGCCGCAGGTGATGGCGTTCAGCGAAGTGTATCAGGCGCTGCAGACCGGCGTTGTGGACGGCACCGAAAACCCGCCGTCGAACATGTATACCCAGAAGATGAACGAGGTGCAGAAGCACGCCACGATCTCGAACCATGGCTATCTGGGCTATGCGGTGATCGTGAACAAGCAGTTCTGGGATGGCCTGCCCGAAGATGTGCGCGCCGGTCTGGACAAGGCCATGGCCGAAGCGACCGACTATGCCAACGGCATTGCCAAGGCCGAGAACGAAGCCGCGCTGGAAGCCATGAAGGCGGCCGGCACGACCGAGTTCCACGAGATGACCGAGGAAGAGCGCGCGACCTGGGTCGAGGTGCTGACCCCGGTGCATGACGAAATGGCCGACCGTATCGGCGCCGAGACCATCGCCGCCGTCAAGGCCGCGACCGGCGGCTGACCGGCAAGGGGCGGCCCGGCCGGGCCGCCCCACCCCTTCCCTTTTCCCATGTGATGAGGTCAAGCCATGCTTCGCTTGCTTGACCGTGCCGAAGAGATCCTGATCGTCTGGCTGATTGCGCTGGCGACCGTGATCATCTTCGTCTCGGTCGTACACCGCTATTCGCTTGGCCTTTCGGCAGATGCCGTGGCCTTTTTCCGCACCCATGAAATGCCGGCGCTGTCGGCGGCCGCCAAGACGTTCTACTTCGGCCTGCGGTCGATCAATCTGGTCTGGGCGCAGGAGCTGTGCATCATCCTGTTCGTCTGGATGGCCAAGTTCGGCGCGGCCTACGGGGTGCGCACCGGCATCCACGTCGGGATTGACGTGCTGATCAACCGGCTGGCCGCCCCCAAGCGGCGGTTCTTCATCCTGTTCGGTCTTTGCGCGGGCGCGCTGTTCACCGGCATCATCGCGACGCTGGGCACCAATTTCGTCTGGCACATGGCCCATGCCTCGGCCCGGTCGCCCGACCTGGAACTGCCGATGTGGCTGATCTACCTGGCCATTCCGCTGGGGTCGTCGCTGATGTGCTTCCGCTTCCTGCAGGTGGCCTGGGGTTTTGCCCGCACGGGGGAACTGCCGCACCACGACCACGGCCATGTTGACGGGATCGAGGAAGAGGCCGGCATCGACGATCTGGGCGAAGCCTTCCTGTCCAGCCCGCTGACGCCGCGCGACCTGGTCGAAAAGCCGAAGGACGAATGACATGAGCGCCCTTATCATCTTCGGGCTTCTCATCGCCCTCATGCTGACCGGAATGCCGATCTCGATCTCGCTCGGCCTGACCGTTCTGACCTTCCTGTTCACCATGACCGAAGTGCCGATCGACACGGTGGCACTGAAGCTGTTTACCGGCATCGAGAAGTTCGAGATCATGGCGATCCCGTTCTTCATTCTGGCCGGCAACTTCCTGACCCATGGCGGGGTTGCCAAGCGGATGATCAACTTCGCCACGGCGATGGTCGGGCACTGGCACGGCGGGCTGGGTCTGGCGGGCGTGATCGCCTGCGCCCTGTTCGCCGCGGTGTCCGGTTCCTCGCCGGCGACGGTGGTCGCCATCGGCTCAGTCATCCTGCCGGCCATGGTGGCGCAGGGCTTCCCCAAGCAGTTCGGCGCGGGTGTCATCACCACGTCCGGCGCACTGGGCATCCTGATCCCGCCGTCGATCGTGATGGTGATGTATGCGGTGGCCACCAGCGGGATGCAGGTGCCGGGCCCCGATGGCCAGATCGTCGACTCGGCCTCGGTGGGCGAGCTGTTCATGGCCGGTGTCGTTCCGGGCCTGATGCTGGCGGGGTTCCTTGCCTTCACCACCTGGTACCGCGCCCGCAAGTTCGGCTATCCGCGGCTGGCCAAGGCCAATTTCGGCGCGCGCTGGACCGCTTTCCGCGAGGCGATCTGGGGTCTGCTGCTGATTGTGGTGGTGATCGGCGGGATCTACACCGGCATCTTCACCCCGACCGAAGCCGCGGCCATGTCGGCGGTCTATGCCTTCATCGTGGCGGTCTTCGTCTACAAGGACATGAAGCTGAAGGACGTGCCGCGGGTGCTGCTGTCTTCGGCCAACATGTCGGCGATGCTGCTTTACATCATCACCAACGCCGTTCTGTTCAGCTTCCTGATGGCGCATGAGGGCATTCCGCAGGCGCTTGGCGAATGGATGGTGAATGCCGGGCTGAGCTGGTGGGTGTTCCTGATCATCGTCAACATCCTTCTGCTTGCCGCCGGCAACTTCATGGAGCCGTCGTCCATCGTGCTGATCATGGCGCCGATCCTGTTCCCTGTCGCGGTGCGGCTTGGCATTGACCCGGTGCATTTCGGCATCATGATCGTGGTCAACATGGAGGTGGGGATGTGTCACCCGCCGGTGGGGCTGAACCTCTATGTCGCAAGCGGCATCACGCGGATGGGCATCACCGAACTGACGGTCGCCGTCTGGCCCTGGCTGCTGACGATGCTGGTCTTCCTGCTGCTTGTGACCTACGTCCCGGCGATCAGCCTGTTCCTGCCGCATCTTCTGGGCATGTAACCGGCAGACCTTTTGCCCTGCAGCGACAATCGCCCGTCCCGAAAGGGGCGGGCGATCCGCGTTTCAGGGCGGCCCGGGCTTGCGCGCCACGATGAAATGGCTTTGCGGGCTGCGGCCAAAGCTGCGCTGCGTCTCGATCGTGAAGCCGGCTGCAAGGATTGCCTGCCGCAACTGCGGTTCGCTGAGCGATGTCGCGGGCGGAAACAGCCCGAAGACCCGCAGCAGCGGGAACAGAAGGCGCAGGGTCCGGCGCAGGTCGGCAAAGCACCAGGTCTTGCTGATCAGCCGCCCGCCCGGGCGCAGCGCCGCGTGAACCTGTGCCAGCGTGGCGGGCATGTCCGGCACCAGATGCAGCAGGTTGAAGGCGCAGATCGCGTCGAAAGGCGCGCCGTCAAAGGCTGTTCCGGCCTCTGCCAGCACGAAGCGCACGTTCGGCGGCACGGCCTTGGTCCGCGCGATCTGCAACATCCGGTCCGAGAAATCGGTGGCGATCCACTCGGCCACCTGCGGGCCCAGCCGGATGGCCGTGCCGCCGGTGCCGCAGCCCAGTTCCAGCACCCGGTCACGGGGGCGCAGCCGCGCGCCAACCTCGGCCAGCATCTCTTCATAGGCGGCCACGTCCTTGATCGGCCGCGCGGCATAGCGGTCGGCGATCCGGTTCCAGAAGGCCTGTCCGGTTGCGGTCATGGCGCCCCTTCCTGTTGCAGATGCGGTGTGATCAGGCGGCGCAGGTCAACCTGCGCCTTCATCCGGCTGGCCAGCAGGTAGATGCCGCCGAACTTGCGTTGCAGATAGAAGGTATCCATCGGCGGCAGGCGGACGTGGTCGCGCTGGTCCGACATGGACATCGCCGCCTCGCGCATCCGCGTGACCAGATCCGAGGCGCCAAAGTCGAACGGGCCATTATGGCGCAGCGGTTCCAGGGACATTTCGAACATTTCCAGCATGGCCCGTTCCAGCGGCGCGGGCGTGTCTTCGGCCAGAAAGCCGATCTGCCGCGCCGCCGCCCGGATGCCGGGCCGGTCGCCGTGCAGCCCGGCCTGCAACAGCCCGCGATACTGATCGGCCAGCACGGCGGGAAATTCGCGCGTCGCGCCGAAATCCAGCAGGATCACGCGGCCGGTGTCCGGGGCGTGGCGGTAGTTGGCGAAGTTCGGATCGGTCTGCATCAGCCGGAATTCGAACAGTTCGCGGAACAGCAGGTCGATCAGCAGCGTCATCACGCGGTTGCGCTCGGCCTGCGGGGCGGGGGCCAGGTCATCAATGGGGATGCCCTGCACGAAGTCCATGGCCAGCACATCGGGCGTGGTCAGGTCGGCGTGCAGGCCCGGCACAAGGAAGGCCGTCTCGCCGGCCAGCAGTTCGCCAAAGCGCGCAAGACAGCGCCCTTCGCGTTCATAATCCGCCTCTTCGTGCAACTGGCGCTTTGCCTCGGCCAGCATCGGCGCCACATCCACGCCCCGGGGCACCAGCCCGGCCATGCGCAACAGCGCGGCGACGTTGTCCACGTCAGAATCAATACTGCGGCGCACCCCGGGGTATTGCACCTTGATCGCCAGATCGCGGCCATCGCGGGTTTGTGCCCGGTGCACCTGCCCGATCGAGGCGGCGGCGACCGGATGCACGTCGAACCTCTGGAACCGGCGCAGCCAGTCGGTGCCCCAGGCATCGGTCAGCACCTTCTTCAACTGCGGCCCCGGCATGTGATGCGCCTCGGCCCGCAGCCGGCCCAGAATCTGCGCCAGTTCGGGCGGCAGCATGTCGCCCGCATCCATGGAAATCAGTTGGCCCACCTTCATTGCCGCGCCGCGCATCTGCGCCAACTGGTCGGCCACCTTGCGCGCATTGGCCGGGGTCAGGATCAGGTCGCCCATGCGGGGCCGCTGTCCGCGCGCCAGTTGCAGCGCGCCCTCGGCCGCGACACTCCCCGCAATGCGCGAGGCAAGGCCGCCCAGTTGCGCCAGCCGCGCAAGGCGTGAACTGGGAACGGCGACGGCTTTCATCTCGGGCTTGCGATGCGGCATCGGGGGCTTTCCGGGCAAAGGGGCGGCAGGGGGCAGGCGTGGGGACGTCTGCAGGTACACCTGTGGTCTGCGGCCCCGTCCGGCAAGGTCAGGTGCATCAGGCGTTCGCGCCTGTCACGGTCAGCGTTCATTGGCGGCCACTGCCTGCAGCAGCAGAACCTGATCGGCGGTCACCCGCAACAGGCAGGCCGAGGCCTTCGCCATGCGGTTCAGCTTGCCGCGATAGCGCATCGCTTCAAGGATGCAGCGCTTTTCGGACCAGTCCTTCCAGGCGGTCTGCATCAGCGCCAGATCGTCGGTCATCCGTGGCGAGCCCTGCTTGATGGCCTTGGCAAAGATCCGGTCCAGCTTCACCGCCCGTTCCTGGGCCGCGGCATAGGCGGGCTCCATCTGCGCCGCCCACCATTCCGCTTCGGTGTTCAGGCAGATCGCGGCATCAAGATCGGTCGCCCCCTTCACCGCGGCAAGGCAGGCGTCGGCGGCCCGCCCGACGCAGGCGACGCGGTCGGCGCCGGTTTTCGCGGCGGCGACGCAGGTCGCGGTCGGTTCGGCAGAGGGGGCAAGGGGCGCAGGGGTCTGGGCAAGGCCCGCCCCTGCCCCGGCGATGGACAAAAGCAGCATAAGAACATTCGGTTGCATGAACCCGGCCTTTCGGGGCTGGGAGGTCTGGCCGAAACAGGGGCCGGGGCCTCCGACAAGTGAGGACTGGCACATGACCCGGGCCGCGGATCGCGCCGCCGGGCATGGCGCGCATGAAGCATCCGGCCCGCGGGGTGGTCTGTGATCAGGTCACACAGCCGGGGGACAAACACGCGCCCTGCCACGTTTCGCCGCACCGGCAAAGGCGCGGCGCCCGATGGGCGGGGCCGGAAAGGCACCCGTCGCCCCGCCTTCATCTTGCGCGGTTGCCCTGCGGTTGTTAAACACGCAGAAATGGCAATCCTGCCTTGCCGGACCATGATCCGGTATAGGAAGTTATTGCGTTTCTTCAATAAGACAACATGTCAGGTTGACCACTGTCAGCTTTTATTGACAGTTTGGGTGACAACCGACGAAAGGCCGCACACGCGATGTCCGAAATTCTGGGAACGCTTGATCCGCGGGCCGCGCTGGTGCTTCACCTTGGCGTCGTGGCCTTCGTGATGGTGGCGATCCTTGTGGTCGCCGGCACCTTGCGCGAACCGGGGCGGCCGGGCTTTGGCATCTATGAAAGCGGCGCGCCGCCCGGCCCGGCCCTGCTGGGCCGCACCGCGACGCAGTATTTCCTGATCGCCGTCATCTTCATGATCTTCGATGTCGAGGTGGCGCTGCTGTTTTCCTGGGCGGTCGCGGCCAAGCTGCTTGGCCCTTCGGGCCTGATCGCGGCGACCGTCTTCATCGTCGTGCTGCTGGCGGCGCTGGCCTGGCTGTGGCTGGACGGCGCGCTGGAAACCGCCCCGCCGCCCCGCGAAGCGGAGGATGCGTCGTGACCGGCACCGCGCCTGAAACCGGCCTTGCGCAAAGCGCGCTGTTCACCAAGCTGGACGATCTGGTTGCCTGGTCGCGCAAGCACAGCCTGTGGCCGTTCAACTTCGGCCTGTCGTGCTGCTATGTCGAAATGGCCAGCGCGCTGACGCCGGTTTACGATCAGGCCCGTTTCGGCGCCGAGGTGATCCGGTCCACCCCGCGGCAGGCCGATCTGCTGATCGTGTCGGGCACGGTGTTCCGCAAGATGGCGGTGCCGCTGTACCGGCTGTATCAGCAGATGCGCGAACCCCGCTGGGTGATCTCGATGGGGGCCTGCGCCAATTCCGGCGGCATGTATGACGTGTATTCGGTGGTGCAGGGCGTCGACAGTTTCCTGCCGGTCGATGTCTATGTTCCGGGCTGCCCGCCCCGGCCCGAACAGTTGATGGACGCGCTGGTCCTGCTGCAACAGAAGATCGCGGCCGAGCGGCGGCCGCTGTCCATCCGCATGGGCGAAATGCCCGCGGCCCGCCCCTTTGCCCCGGTTCCCCGGCGCGATGCGCTGCGCGAGACCCGCGCGCAGATGACCCGCCTGACCGGCCCCGAGGAGGCGTCATGAGCCTTGACACGCCCCCTCTTGCCCCGGTGGTCGAGGCGCTGCGCGCGCAGTTCGGCCCGGCGATCCTGTCACAGCAAGAGACCGGCGAAGGCTTTCCGGTGCTGTGGATCACGCCCGAGGCCAGCCCCGGCGTGCATCACTTCCTGCGCGAACGGGTGCCGCAGCCCTTTACCCTGCTGGCCGATCTGTGGGCGGTGGACGAAACCCGCCGCCAGCATCGCCCCGGCCCCGCCCGCGGGGTAACGGTGCAAAGCCACCTGATCAGCCTGGAACGCAATGCCGACATCCGGCTGAAGGTGGCCTGCGACGCGGATGCCCCGCGCGCGCGGTCCGTTGCGCAGGTGTTTCCGGCCGCCGACTGGTACGAACGCGAAGCCTTCGACATGTTCGGCGTCACCTTCGACGGCCGCGCCAGCCATCGCCGCATCCTGATGCCCGCCACCTGGCAGGGCCATCCGCTGCGCAAGGACCATTACGCCCGCGCCACCGAACAGCCGCCCTTCCGCATGACGGAAGAGTTCTTCGCGGCGGAAGAGGCCGCGAACACCATCGACCCCGTCGCCCTGGGCCTGCCGGTGCTGAAGGACGGGGAAGAGCTGATGCAGCTCAACTTCGGGCCGCACCACCCTTCGACCCATGGCGTGTTCCGCATCGTCCTGGGCCTGCACGGGGAAGAGGTGATCTGGGCCGTTCCCGACATCGGCTATCACCATCGCGGCGCGGAAAAGATGGCCGAACGCCAGACCTGGCACGGCTTCATCCCCTATACCGACCGGATCGACTATCTGGGCGGCGTGATGAGCGAGCTGCCCTATCTGATGGCGGTCGAGCGGATGTGCGGCATCACCGTGCCGGCGCGCGCGCAGGTGATCCGGGTCATGCTGTGCGAATTCTACCGCATCATGAACCACCTGCTGTTCTACGGCACCATGGCGCAGGACGTGGGCCAGATGTCGCCCGTCTTCTACATGTTCACCGACCGCGAACGCGGCTACCGCGTGCTGGAGGCCATCACCGGGGCGCGGATGCACCCGGCCTTCTTCCGCATCGGCGGCGTGGCGATGGACCTGCCGAACGGCTGGGACGGGCTGGTCCGCGATTTTCTGGACTGGATGCCGCCCCGGCTGGACGATTACCGCCGCATGGTGATGAATTCGGACCTGTTCCGCATCCGCACCGTGGGCGTCGGGGCCTATGACACGGAAACCGCGCTGAAATGGGGCACCACCGGGCCGGGCCTGCGCGCCACCGGCATGGCCTGCGACTGGCGCAAGCTGCGGCCCTATTCCGGCTATGACCAGTTCGAGTTCGACATTCCCACCGGCAGCCGGGGCGACATCTATGACCGCACCGATGTGCGCGAACAGGAAATGCGCCAGTCGCTGCGCATCATCCGCCAATGTCTGGACAACATGCCCGGCGGCCCCGTCAAGGCCGACCACCCGCTGACCACCCCGCCCGACCGCGCGGCGATGCAGCATGACATCGACACGCTGATCCCGCATTTCCTGACCATGGCGCAGGGCACCGTGGTGCCGCGGGGCGAGGCGACGGGCCAGATCGAAACCCACCGCGGGCTGGCGCAATATGCGCTGATCTCGGACGGCGGCACCTCAAGCTATCGCACCCGCATCCGCACGCCTTCTTTCGCGCATCTGCAGATGCTGCCGCACATCCTGCCCGGGATGACCGTGGCCGATGTGGTGGCCCATATCGCCAGCCTTGATTTCGTCATGTCGGATGTTGACCGATGACCCTGCCCGCAGACCTGGAAACCCGCATCCGGCATCTGGTCGCCCATGAAGGCGGCCCGCGCGCGGCCATGCTGGAAACGCTGCGCAGCGTGCAGGCGGCGGAAGGCTGGGTTTCCGACGAACGGCTGGCGCAGGTGGCCGCCGTGCTGGGCGTCACCCCGGCGGAACTGGACGGGGTTGCCAGCTTCTACAGCCTGATCTTCCGCCGCCCGGTCGGGCGCACCGTCATTCTGCTTTGCGACGGGGCAAGCTGCGGGCTGAACGGGGCGGATGCGATCCGCGATGCGATCAGGGACCGGCTTGGCATCGGCTATGGCCAGACCACGCCCGATGGCCGCTTCACCCTGATCAACAGCGCCTGCGTCGGCGGCTGCGACCGCGCGCCCGCCGCCGTGGTTGGCCCGGACCGCACGCTGGTTGGCCCGCTGACGCCCGCGCTGCTGGAAGAGCTGATCGGGGGCGCGCCATGACGACCGACCTTCCCCTGACCGGCCGCGCCCGGCCTGACCGCGTGCCGCACAGCCTGCCAGAATGGCGCGCGCTTGGCGGCTATCAGGCGGTGGAACGCGCGCTGGCGCTGACGCCCTTGCAGGTGCTGGACACCGTGGATGCCGCCGCCCTGAACGGGCGCGGCGGGGCGGGGTTCCCGGCGGCGCGCAAATGGCGCTTCATGCCGGCCGCGGCCGATGCCGTCAGCCCCGGCCCGAACTACCTGATCGTCAACGGCGACGAGATGGAGCCCGGCGCCTTCAAGGACCGCTTCCTTCTGGAAGCCCTGCCGCACCAGTTGATCGAAGGCACGATCATTGCCGGTTTCGCCACCCATGCGACCGAGGCGATCGTGCTGATCCGCGACGATTACCGCGCCGCGATCGCCGGCCTGACCCGCGCCATCGCCGAGGCCGAGGCCGCCGGTCTGCTGGGCGACAACATCCTGAACACCGGCTACAGCCTGCACATTCGGGTGCACCCCAGCGCCGGCCGCTATATCGTGGGCGAGGAAACTGCCCTGATCGCCGCGCTGGAAGGCGGTCGCGCCATGCCGCGCAAGCGCCCGCCCTTCCCGGCGCAATCGGGCCTGTGGGGCCGCCCGACCACGGTGAACAACGTCGAGACCATTTCGCATGTGCCGCATATTCTGGCGCATGGCGCGCAATGGTTCCGCGCCCTGTCGCGCACCGAGGAAGGCGGGACCAAACTTTACGGCCTGTCGGGAAGGGTGAACCGCCCCGGCCTGATCGAGGCGCCGATGGGCACCACCGCGCGGGAACTGATCGACCGCGCCGGTGGCGTGTCGGGCAACGGGCGGCTGCTGTGTTTCCAGCCCGGCGGCGGCGCCACCGGCTTTCTTGGCCCCGAGGCGCTGGATGTGCCGATGGACTTTGGCCATGTCGCCAAGGCCGGGTCGATGCTGGGCACCGGCACGCTGATCGTGCTGGACGAAACCGCCTGCCCGGTTGAGGTGACGGCCCGGCACATGGCCTATTACGCCCGCGAAAGCTGTGGCTGGTGCGTGCCCTGCCGCGAGGGGCTGCCCTGGGCCGCCCGCATCCTGCACGCGCTGGAAGAGGGCACCGCCCGGCGCGAAGACCTGCAAGCCCTGCACGACATCGCCCGCGAGGCCAGCCCGCGCGGCCGCAGCTTCTGCGACCTGATGGGCGGGGCCATGGGGCCGCTGGCCTCGCTCCTGTCGCGCTTTGGCGATCTGGTGGACGACCACCTGCATGGCGGCTGCCCGCGGCGGAGGGCGCCATGACCATCAAGCTGAAGATTGACGGGCGCGAAGTGACGGTCGAGGATGGCCGCGATCTCTTGTCCATCGCGCTGGAGCAGGGCGTGGATGTGCCGCATTTCTGCTGGCACGCGGCACTTGGCTCTGTCGGGGCGTGCCGGATGTGCGCGGTGAAGGTCGCGCCGGGCGAAGGCACGCCGGGCAAGGTGGAAATGGCCTGCATGACGCCGGCCAGCGACGGTATGGTCGTGGACACGACCGATGCCGAAGCCGCGCGGTTCCGGGCGCAGGTCATTGAATGGCTGATGCTGAACCACCCGCATGATTGCGCGGTGTGCGAGGAAGGCGGCGCCTGCCATCTGCAGGACATGGTGGTTGCCACCGGCCACCATGACCGCCGCGCCAGGGGGCCGAAGCGCACACATCGCAACCAGAACCTTGGCCCGCTGCTGACGCATGAGATGAACCGCTGCATCGGCTGCTGGCGCTGCCTGCGGTTCTATCGCGACCATGCGGGCGGGCGCGATTTCAACGCCTTCGGCGCGCATGACCGGCTGTATTTCGGCCGCGCTGGGGACGGGCCGCTGGACAGCCCCTTTGCCGGCAACCTGGCCGAGGTCTGCCCGACCGGCGTCTTCACCGACAAGGCTTGGTCCGGTGTCTATGCCCGGCCCTGGGATCTGTCGGCCACGCCCGCGATCTGCACCGGCTGCAGTGCGGGCTGCAACGTGACGCTGAACGAACGGGGCGGAACGCTGCGCCGGGTGCTGAACCGCTATCACGGCGCGATCAACGGCTTCTTCCTGTGCGACCGGGGCCGCTGGTCGCCCTGGTCGGTGGATGGGCCGGGGCGGCTGACAGGCGCCGTCACGCTGCCCCGCGTTGCGGGGGCAGTCGGGCTGGGGTCGCCCCGTGCTTCGCTGGAATCGAACTGGGCGCTGCGGCGGCTGGTGGGGCCGGGCCGGTTCTTTGCCGGCGTGTCCGACCGGGAAACCGCGCTGACCGCCCGCATGGCGGCGCTGCTGAAGGCAAGCCCCGTCCCCAGCCTGACCGAGATGGCCGCCGCCGATGCCATTCTGGTGCTGGGCGAAGACCTGACAGCCACCGCGCCGCGCGCCGCGCTGGCGCTGCGGCAGGCCGTGCGCGGGGCGGAACGGGATCTGGCCTGCAAGAAAGGCGTCGCGCTGTGGCTGGACGATGCCGTCCGCGTGGCCGGTGAAGGCCGGCGGTCGCCGCTGGCGCTTGTCACCGCGCTGCCCGATGCGCTGGACGACATTGCCAGTTTCGCGATCCGCCGCGCGCCGCATGACATGGCGGCCTTTGCCGCGGCCATTCTGGCCGCCCTGCAAGGCAGGCCGGCAGACGCCGAGGCCAGTGCCATCGCGCAGGCCCTGTCGACGGCGCGGGCGCCGCTGATCATCGCGGGCGCGGGGCTTGGCCTTGCCGGCCCGGTGGAAGCCGCCGCCAGCCTGGCCACGGCCCTTGGCCCGAAGGCGCGGCTTGCGCTGTTCCCGGCCGAAGCCGGCAGCTTCGGCCTGTCGCTGTTGGCGCCCGCCGGAGGGATCGAGGCGGCGCTGGCCGAGCTGGAGCGGAACCCCGGCCCGCTGGTCGTGCTGGAAAACGACCTGTTCCGCCGGGCCGATCCGGCGCTTGTCGAACGCCTGTTCGCAAAGGCAACGCAGGTGATCGCGCTGGACCATCTGGCGACCGAAACCACCACCGCCGCCGCGCTGGCCGTTCCGGTGGCGGCCCCTGCGGAAGCGGCCGGAACCTGGGTCAATCACGAAGGGCGTGCCCAGCGCAGCTTTGCCTTCCGCCCTGCCGATCCGCAGGCCCCCACCGCCTGGCGCGTGCTGGCCGCGCTGGCGGGCGAAACGCCCGAACCCGGGCTTGACGCGCTGCTTGAGGCGCTGGTTGCCGACCTGCCCGCGCTGGCCGCCGTTCGGGACGGCGCCCCCGGCGTGGACCACGGGCCGGTGCCGCGCGCCCATCCGCGCCAATCGGCGCGCACCGCCGGAAACCACCCTGACCGCGCGACGCGGACCGACCCGGATTCGCCGCTGAGCTGGACGATGGAAGGCGACCGTGCGCCCGAACCCGCGCTGGCCACCTGGACCGACCGGCCCGGCCTGCATTCCGTTTCGGCCGAATATGCGGCGCAGCAATGGATCGGCGGGCCGCTGAAAGGCGGCGATCCGGGTGTGAACGTCCTGCACGCCGCCGCCGATGCCCCGGCGCTGGCCGACCCGCCCCCCGGCGCGGGACTCCTGGGCCTGCCGCTGCACAGCCCCTTTGCCGCGCATGAGGCCGATGCCGCCAGCCCGCCGCTGGCCGCGCGCGCGCCTGCCGCGCGGGTGACGCTGCACCCCGCCGATGCCGCCCGCCTTGGGCTGACCGCCGGCGCGCTGCTGGTGATCGACGGCCGCCCTGCCCCGGCGCCCTTGTCGCTGGACCCGGACCTGCCGGCCGGCCACATCGGCTTGTCGGGCCTGCGCGCGCTGCGCCCCGTCATCCTTGGGGGGGCGCCATGATCATCCTTGGCACGATCCTGACGCTGGTCTTCTCGGCCGTGCTGATTGCCGCGCTGCTGGTTGCCGCGGGCGTGTTCACCTGGGTTGAACGCCGGGTGCTGGGGTTCTTTCAGGAACGGCTTGGCCCCAACCGGGTTGGTCCCTTCGGCTTTCTGCAATGGGTGGCCGATACGGTGAAGCTGATCACCAAGGAAGACGCCGCCCCGCCCGGCGCCGATCTGTTTGCCTACCGTCTGGCGCCGGTGCTGGCCTCGGCCCCGGTGCTGGCAGGGTTCGGCGTGATCGCCTTCGCGCCGCAGATGTCGGTGGCGGCGCTGGACATGGGGCTGATCTTCGCAATGGGGATGCTGGCGCTGACCGTTTACGGCATGGTGCTGGGTGCCTGGGCCAGCCGCAACCGCTATGCCATGCTGGGCGGGTTGCGCGCGGGGGCGCAGCTTCTGGCCTATGAAAGTTTCCTTGGCCTGTCGCTGATGGGCGTGGTGCTGCTGACCGGATCGTTCAACCTGGGCCAGATCGTTGCCGCGCAGGGCGATCTGTGGTTCGTGGTGCAGCAACCGCTGGGGTGCCTGCTGTTCCTGATTGCCGGCACCGCCGCCGCGCACCGCCTGCCGTTCGATCTGCAGGAATCCGAACAGGATCTGGTGGCCGGGTTCATGACCGAATATTCGGGAATGAGTTTCGCGCTGTTCTTCCTGGGCGAATACCTTGCCATCCTGCTGGTCGCGGCCCTGGCCACCACGCTGTTCTTCGGCGGCTGGCATGGGCCGTGGCTGCCCGGTCCGGTGTGGTTCGGGGTCAAGATGGGCGTCATCGCCTTCGCCTTCATCTGGGTCAGGGCCGCTCTGCCGCGCCCGCGCTATGACCAGTTGATCACCTTTGCCTGGAAGGCGGCGCTGCCGCTGGCGCTGCTGAACCTGCTGCTGACCGGGGCCCTTGTCGTGCTGGGGGGCCAGCCATGACCGGCATCCTTGACCAGCTCTGGCGCATCGGGCGCATGTTGTTCCTGCCCAAGCAGACGCGCGGCTATCCCGAGGTCAAGCCGGTGCTGCCGCCGCGCTACCGCGCCCGCATCGTGCTGACCCGCGACCCCGACGGCCAGGAACGCTGCGTCGCCTGCAACCTGTGCGCCGCCGCCTGCCCGCCCGATTGCATCGAGGTGGTGAAGGCCGAAACCGAGGATGGCCGCTGGTATCCGGCCACCTTCCGCATCAACTTTTCCCGCTGCATCTTCTGCGGCTTCTGCGAAGAGGCCTGCCCGACCAGCGCCATCCAGTTGACGCCCGATTTCGAACTGGCCGACTACGACCGCGACTCGCTTTTGTATGACAAGCAGGATCTGCTGATCGCCGGCCCCGGCAAGCGGCCCGACTACAGCTATTGGCAGGTGGCCGGCAAGGCCATCGCCGGCAAGGACAAGGGCGCGGGCGAAAACGAGGCGCCGCCGGTTGACCTGAAGGATCTGACGCCATGAACGCAACCTTCGCCCTGTGGGCCGGGTCGCTGGCCCTGATCTCGGCCCTGCTGGTGGTGACGCGCGCCAGCGTTGTGCACGCGCTGATCTGGCTGCTGGTCACGCTGCTGTCGCTGTCGGCCAGCTTCTTCGCGCTTGGCGCGTCCTTCGCGGGGGCGGCGCAGATCCTGATCTATGCCGGGGCCATTCTGGCGGTCTTCGTCTTCGTGGTGATGACGGTCGATGCCTCGCCCAAGGCGCTGGAGCAGGAACGCGCCCGGCTGGGCCGCGCCTGGGTGCCGCCCGCGCTGGTGGCGGCGCTGGTGCTGGTGCCGCTGTTTGCCTGGCGCGGCGCACCGGGCGCCGACACGGCCGCGCCGATGGGGGCCGCGGTCTCTGCCACCGATCTTGGGATGCTGCTGTTCGGCCCCTGGGCGGCGGTGGTGGAAATCGCCTCGGGCCTGCTGCTGGCGGCGCTGATGGGCGCGCGCCACCTGGGCCGGCGCGGCAAGCCGGAGGGACGGGGATGACCGAAGACAGCTTCACCGCCCTGATGCTGCTGTCCACCGCACTGTTCGTGGTGGGGCTGTTCGGCGTTCTGGCCCGCCGGTCGATCCTGATCCAGCTTCTGTCGCTTGAGGTCGCGCTGGCTGGCCCGTCGCTGGCCTTCATCACCGCCGGTGCCCGCCATGCCGATGCCGGGGGCCAGGCGATGTTCGTGATGATCCTGATCCTTGCCGCGGCCGAGGTGGCGCTGGGGCTGGCGCTGTATCTGCGCCTGCGCCGCACCGCTGACGGCACCGACAGCGACAGCCTCAGCAGCCTGAGGCACTGAGATGGAAGTTTTCGGCCTTGTCCTGACCTATAACCACCTGCTGCTCACGATCCCCTCGATCGCGCTGGCCGGTTTCGTGATGCTGGGGCTTGACCCCTTCCGCCTGCGCGATTTCGAGGTGCGGGCGCTGGCGCTGATCGGCGGGGTTGGTCCGCTGATCCCGATGCTGGTGTTCGCCAATGCCTGTTTCCACGGCCAATGCACCGGCATGGTGCCGATCTTTACCCTGAAGGTGGGCGAATCCACCGTGGCGCTGGCCCTGCAGATGGACCCGCTGGCCGCGCTGGTGGGGCTGACGGTCTGCGTGATCGGCGCGGCGGTGATCCTGTTCTCGGTCGCCTATATGCAGGGCACGGCGCTGCCCGACCTGCGGCGGTTCTTCGCGCTGATGCACCTGTTCCTGGCCGGGATGCTGACCATGGTGCTGGCCGGCGATTCCATCGTGCTGTTCCTGGGGTGGGAGCTGATGGGGCTCTGCTCCTATCTGCTGATCGCCTACAACACCACCTCGGCCGAGGCGATCCGCGCCGGGCGCAAGGCCTTCATCATGACGCGGGTGGCCGACGCCTTCCTGCTGGCCGCGCTGCTGCTGCTGTTCCTTGAGGCGAATTCGGTGCGGCTGGACCACCTGATCCCGGCCGGGGTGGCCGCGCAGGACGGGATGCGCCCGATCATCGCCGCGCTGCTGCTGGGCGGGGCCATCGGCAAATCGGCGCAGGTGCCGATGCACACCTGGCTGCCCTCGGCCATGGCCGGCCCGACGCCGGTGTCGGCGCTGCTGCATTCGGCCACCATGGTGGCGGCGGGCGCGGTGCTGCTGATGCGCTTTTCGCCCATCATCCAGGCCGAGCCGGTGGTGATGGCCATCGGCGCGGGGCTTGGCGCACTGACCGCGATCTTCGGCGCCGCCGCGGCGCTGTTCCAGCAGGACATCAAGCGCCTGCTGGCCTATTCCTCGATCAGCCAGATCGGCTACATGATGCTGGCCATCGGCGTGGGTGCGCCCGAGGCGGCGGCGGCGCATTTCGTGGTTCATGCGATCTTCAAGTCGCTGCTGTTCCTGTCAGCCGGGCACATCACCCACCATTCGCCGCGCGGCACCGACATTATGGCGATGCGCGGGGCCAGCCAGCGCAATCCGCTGGCCTTCCTGGCGTTCAGCGCAGGGGCTGCCTCGCTGGCGGGGTTGCCGGTCATCACCGGCGGCTGGTGGTCGAAAGAGGCGATGCTGGGCGCGGTCTGGGGGGTGGAACCGGCGCTCTGGACGGTGGCGGTGCTGGCGGCCGTGCTGACCGCCGCCTATGCCACCCGCGCCGTGCTGATTGCCGCCATGCCGGACCCCGGCAGCCATGACGGGCACGCGGACCACGACGACAGCCACGACACGGGCTATACGCTTGTGCCGCTGGCCTTCCTTGGCTTTGGCGCGTTGCTGGCGGGCGGGCTGGTCGAGCCGATCATGCACCTTCTGGGCGCCCATGTGCCCCATGCGCCGCTGTTCACCATCCTTGTCGCATCCATCGCACCGTTGGTCGGGGTCGCCATCGCCTTTGCGCTGGCCTATGTGCCGGCGCTGGCCAACGGGCTGCAACGCGCCCGCGACATTGCCCGGCGCACCCGCCGCCGCCCGCGCCGGCAGGACAAGCCTGCCGGGTTCTGGGTCCGCATCGCGCTGGCCTTCAGCCGCGGCCTGCGGATCGACACGCTGTACCAGATCGTCTTTGTCTGGCCCTTCGTGAAACTGGTGCGCTGGCTGAACGGCTATGGCCGCGGTGTTGCCGATCCGGCAGGCAACCTGCCCGCCATGGCCGCGCTGCGCCTGCAACGCGCCATCACCGCACCCTTTGCCCCCGACTGGATCGACCGCACCTGGACCGCGTTTGGCGGCCGCATCCTGGCCCTGTGGGCGGCGCTGCGCCGCCTGCAAACCGGCCGCGCCCGCGACCACGGCCTGTACATGGCCGCGGGCACCGCGGGGCTTCTGCTACTTGCCTGGGGACTGACATGGCATTGATCGCACTTATCCTTCTGCCCTTCCTCGGGGGGATCTTCGCCCTGATCGCCGGCAAGGCCGAACCCACCGCCGCCCGCATCGTGGCCGTGGTGTTCCTGTTCTGCGGCGTGCTGGCGCTGGCCTGGACCTATCAACATGCCGAGGCCGGCCGCTGGATGATGATGACCCGCGAACCCTGGGCGCCGGCCATGGGCATGTCGATCATCCTGGCCATCGACGGGCTGTCGTTCATCATGGTGGCGCTGTCGCTGGCGCTGGGGCTGCTGACCGTGGTGCTGTCCTGGAACGCCACCGACCGCGCGCCGCTGCTGCACGCCACGCTATGCTGGACCGTTGCCGCGTCGAACGGCGTGTTCCTGGCCTTCGACCTGGTGCTTCTGGCCTTCTTCTGGGAACTGATGCTGGTGCCTTCGTTCCTGCTGATCGCGATCTGGGGCCATGGCGACCGCGAGGCGGCGGCGATCAAGTTCCTGATCTACAACGCCATCGCCGGGCTTGGGCTGCTGGCGGCGGTGTTCTGGATCGGCGCGTCCGGCCCCACCGTCAGCTTCGATGCCTTCGAGGTGGCCGAACGCGGCCTTCCCCCCACGGCGCAGATCTGGCTGCTGCTGGGCTTTGCGCTGGCCTTCATGGTCAAGCTGCCGGTGCCGCCCTTCCATGCCTGGCTGCCCGATGCCCATACCCAGGCGCCCACCGTCGGTTCGATCCTGCTGGCGGGGCTGCTGTTGAAGACCGGGGCCTATGGCCTGTTCCGCTTTCCCACCCTGCTGTTCCCGCAAGGGATGGAGGTGCTGGCCCCCTATGGCCTGATCCTTGGCGCCTTCGGCACGATCTATGGCGCGCTGGTCGCCTGCGGTCAGACCGATGCCAAGCGGCTGGTCGCCTATACCTCGGTCGCGCATATGAGCGTGGTGCTGATGGGCATCTGCGGCGGCGTCCACTTCTCGCTCATGGGGGCGGGGATCATCATGGTGGCCCATGCCTTCTCGGCCTCGGCGCTGTTCCTGCTGATCGGGGCGGTCTATGACCGGGTTCATACCCGCGACCTGCGCGAACTGGGCGGGCTGCAACGCAGCGCCCCGCGCTTTGCCGCCGCCTTCGCGCTGTTCTTCTCGGCCACGCTGGCCATGCCCGGCACCGCCAACTTCCTGGGCGAGGCGCTGGTGATCACCGGCATGTTCCAGGTGAACTGGCTTTACGCCTCGATCACGCTGGTGTCGCTGGTGGTGTCGGTGGTCTATGGCACCCGGCTGTTCCAGCGCATCGTCTTTGGCACGCCGCGCAAGGCGCAGGTCACGGTGGACCTGTCGTTCCGCGAACTGGGGCCGGTGGTCGTGCTGGCGATCGGAACGCTGCTGTTCGGCGTGCTGCCGCAGTTCCTCATGACCGGGCTTGATCCGGCCGTGAACTCGGCGGTCGAGGCCTTGCGGGCGGCAACTCCGTGATGGCGACCATGGGCCTTGAACCGCTGGCCGTGCTGGGCCTTGCCGCCGTGATCGCCATGGCGATCTCGCCGCGCGCGTCCGACGGCACCACCCGCAGCATCGCGGCGCTTGGCCTGATCGCGGCGCTGATCCTGGCCGCCGGATCGCAGGGGGCGCTGACCTCGGCCCTGCTGACCGGCGATGCCGCCGCCCGCTTCGGCACCGGCCTGTGCTGCCTGTCGGGGCTGGCGGCGCTGGCGATCCTGCGCCCCGCCTCGGCCCCGCGCGAGGCGCCGGCGCTGATCCTGCTGGCAACGCTGGGCGCATCGGTGCTGTCAGGGGCGGCCCATGCGGCAACGCTGTTCGTGGGGCTGGAACTGGTGACACTGGCGCTGATCGCGCTGACCGTGCTGCCCCGCAGCGCCCCCGCGCTGGAGGCCGGCTACAAGCTGCTGATCCTGGGCGGCATCGGCGCGGCAACGCTGCTGATGGGGCTGGCCTTCGCCTTTGCCGCGACCGGCGAGCTGACCTTTGCCGCCTGGTCCTCGACCGACCGGCTGGTGGCACTGGGGGCGGCGCTCTTGCTAGCGGGGCTGGCATTCAAGTTCTCGCTTGTGCCGTTCCACATGTGGACGCCCGACATCTTTTCCGGTGCCCCTGCGGCGGCGGCCATCGTGGCGGGGGTCGCCTCGAAGGTGGGCGTCGCCATCGTGCTGTTGCGCCTGCAACCGCAGATGCCCGCCACCGGCATCTGGCAAACCGGGCTGGCCGCGCTTGGCATCGCCTCGGTGGTCTTGGGCAATCTGCAGGCGCTGCGCCAGCCGTCGCTGCCGCGGATGCTGGGCTTTTCGTCCATCGCCCATTCCGGCTATCTGGCACTGATCCTGGCTTCGGGCGCGGCCGACACGGCCCAGGCGGTGCTGTTCTACATCGCCACTTACGCGCCCGCGCTGTTTGCCGCCCTTGCCGCCGCGGCCATTCTGGACCGCGACGCCAATCTGACCGGCCTGCGCGGCCTTGTCTGGGCGCAGCCGCTGACCGGGGCCGTGCTGACGCTGGCGCTGCTGTCGCTGGCGGGCCTGCCGCTGGCGGTGGGCTTCTGGGCCAAGTTCCAGTTGTTCTCGGCGTTGGCACAGGCGGGCACCTACGGGCTTCTGGCCGTGGCGATCCTTGGCTCGGCGGCGGGGCTTTACTTCTATCTCCGCTTCACCGTCACCCTGTTCCGCCGCGACGGGGTGGATTTTCCCCGCCCCCCGCATTGGCAAGAGGCCGCCGTGCTGCTTGCCGCGGCGGCCACCATCGTGGGGCTGGGCGTCTATCCGGGGCCGCTGTATGCGCTGGTCACGGCCAGCCTGCCCTGACCGGCGAAGGTGACCGGCGATGCCGGTCAGTTCAGAACCTTGAAGCCCTGATCGGCGAAATGCCTGTCCGCCGCTTCGGTGGACAGCGCCTCGAAAAACGCCTTGTCGGCGGCATCGGCCGCGCCAGTCAGCAGCGCCGCGGGGTAAAGAATGGTCTTGTGGCTGTTGTCCGGGAAGGTGCCGACCACCGTCACATTGTCATCGGCCACCGCGTCCGAGGCATAGACGATGCCATAGGGCGCCTCGCCCGCCGAAACCAGCGCCAGCGTCGCCCGCACGTTTTCGGCCTGCGCGACCAGAGGTTCGACCGCCGGCCAGATCCCCAGGCTTTCCAGCGAAGCCTTGCCATATTGCCCGGCGGGCACCGAATCGACCATGGCCATGGCCAGCTTGCCATCGCCCAGCAAGGCCTTCAGATCGAAGCCGGGCTTGATCTCGACCGGGGCCGCGTCCTTGCCATGGGCGATCAGCACCAGCGTATTGCCCAGCAGGTCTTCGCGGGTGCCGGGCACCACCAGACCGGCCTTCTCGACCTCATCCATCCAGTTGACGGCGGCCGAAATGAAGATGTCGGCCGGGGCGCCTTCAAGGATCTGCTTGGCCAGCGCGTTCGACCCGGCATAGCTGATGGTCACCGTATTGCCGGTGGCGGTCTGGAAATCGGCGGCCACCGCATCCAGTGCGTTCTTCAGCGAGGCGGCGGCGAACACCACCACCTCTTCGGCGGCAGCAACCTGCGGCAGCACCAGGCTGGCCGCAATGAGCGAGGCAAACAGGGGACGGCGGGGGAAGGACATGGGGGCTCCTTGGCGTTATGTCTGGAGAAACATAACAATCCACGGACCGGCCCCGCGCAAGCGATATTTCCGGCAAAACACAACCCCGGGACATTCCCCGCCTGATCCCGCTTGATCCCCGCCGCCGTTGCCCGCAAAACTGGCAGCATGACCGACCTGCCCGATGATGCGCGCCTGTTCCTTCGCCTGTTCTTCGGCGATTTCCGGTTTGGTCCGGGCAAGGCCGCCATGCTGGAAGGCATCCGCGACACCGGCTCGATCTCGGCCGCCGGCCGCCGGATGGAGATGAGCTACAAGCGCGCCTGGATGCTGGTCGAAGAGATGAACGCCGCCTTCGCCACCCCGCTGGTCGAAAGCAGCCGTGGCGGCAGCGGCGGCGGCGGCGCGCGTCTGTCAGAGACCGGCCATCAGGTGCTGGCCCATTTCCGCGCCATCGAGGCCGCAGCCGCCACGGCCGCCACCCCCGACATGCAGGCCCTTGCCGCCCTGATGCGCCCACGGGACCACTGACGCAAACCGGCAGCACACGGGATGCGGCTCAGCCACCATGGGCCAAGGACACAGGAGCGCGGCCTTTCACGCCGATCTGACACGCCTTGCATCGTTGCCGGAGTCTGCCGCCCCCAGCCCCAACACCTTTCGCAGCGTGCCCGAGGCGATGGCGGACTGCGCGTCGGGGGACAGACCGGCGCCGTTCAGTGCGGCCTGCAGGCGGGGGCGGATCGGGCCCTGGCTGACGATGGGCCAGTCGCTGCCCGCAAGCACGCGGTCCGGCCCCAGCGCCGCCGCCAGTGCGGCAATCACCACCGGGTCAAACCCCATGGTGTCGGCAAAGACCTGACGGCGCAGCACCTTGGCCGCCGGGCTGCGCCCGTCTTCGGGCTGGTCATAAGCCGCGCCCAGCAGGATGCCGGCAATCGCCAGATTGGTGACAACCACCTGCAACCCGGGAAGGCGGTCGAAGACCCCTTCGGCGATCAGGCTGGCCAGCGCCGCACTGTTAACCGTGCCGCGGGCCAGCAGCGTGCCCAGCCGGCCGAAGGGGGCAAGCTGTTCGGTCAGACCGGGCGGATTGACCGGGTGCAGGAAGACCGGAACGCCCAACCCGGCGGCGGCTTCCAGCACAGGGCGGGCTTCGGGCGCGTTGATCAGGCGGTCGCCGCGCCCGCTGTCAAGGAATACCCCGTGCAGGCCCAGTTCCTGCACGGCGCGGGTCAGTTCGCGCGCCGATGCCTCGCCACCGAAGGTGTCAACGGCGGCCAGCCCGAAAAGCTGCCCCGGCCGTTCGGCCACCAGCGCGGCCAGGGCATCGTTCAGCCGGGCCGGCAGGTCGGCGGGAAACCCGGCCGGATGCGGGGCGATCAGGGCCAGCGGCACGTTCACCACCCGCCCGGCCAGATCGCCGCTGTCGATGTCTTCCACCAGCGCACGGGGGTCGGTGATCTTGCCGATGACCGATTGCCAATGCGCCCGGTTCGCGGCGCTGCCCGTGACCAGATGGCCCAGATCGAACCCCGGCGGGATGTAGTGGCTGTGAAAGTCGATGATCGACAGGGGCGCAGGCATGGAGACGGGTTCCTTCTGAGGGGCCGGCCGTTCAGGCGGCATGGGCACCGGGGCCGAACAGCAGATCAAGGATGCGGGCCTTTTCGGCCTGAAAGGCGGCCGAGGTGCGGGCGCGCGGCTGCGGCAGGTCGATCTTCAGATCGGCCCGGATCTCCCCGGGCGGGCCCGCCAGAACCAGAATCCGGTCAGACAGGGCCAGCGCCTCGTCGATGTCATGGGTGATGATGACGACATTCGGCACCTCCTGCCCAACCATCTCCAGCAGGTGATCCTGCATCCGCAGCCGGGTCAGCGGGTCCAGCGCGGCGAAGGGTTCGTCCATCAGCAGAAGCCGGGGCCGGCGCACCAGCGCGCGGGCGATGCCCACCCGCTGCGCCATGCCGCCCGACAACTGGCGCGGCAGGGCATTGCCGAAGGCGGGCAACTGCACCTGCGCCAGCGCCGCCTGAACCGCGGCGGCGCGGTCGCTGGCGGGCTGATCCCAGATGCCAAGCTCGATATTGGCGCGCACGGTGGCCCAGGGCAGCAGGCGGGGTTCCTGGAACACCACGGCCACATCCGGCCGCGCGCCGGTGATCGGTGTGCCGTCCAGCCGCACCGTGCCGCCGGTCAGCGGATCAAGCCCGGCCAGAACCCGCAGCAGAGTGGACTTGCCGCAGCCCGAGGGGCCGACGACGCCCAGCACCCGGTCCTCTCGCCCCAGCGAAAAGGTCACGGGACCAAGCGCGCGGAAGGCGCCGTAGGTCTTGACCAGTGACTGCACCTCAAGCATCAGCTTGCCCTTTCCAGCGTGTCCTGCCAGCGCAGCGCCCAGGCGGCGATGGCGGCAAGGATCATGTCGGTGACCTTGCCGCAGGCGGCGAAGATCAACATGCAGGCCATGACCAGCGCCGGACGGCCGGTCATCTGCCCGTCCAGCAACAGAAAGCCGATCCCGCGCGAGGCGCCCATCAGTTCCGCCGCGACGACCACGATCCAGGCCACGCCCATGGATTGCCGCAGCCCCACGAAATATGACGGCAGGCTGGCCGGCAGCAGGATGCGCCCCATGAGCCGCAGCCCGGTCAGCCGGTTCACCCGGCCCACCTCGATCAGCTTGCGGTCCACGCCGGCAACGCCGGCCATGGTGTTCAGATAGACCGGAAAGAAGGTGACCAGCGCGATCAGCGCCACTTTCGACGCCTCACCGATGCCGAACCACAGGATGAACATCGGAATCCACGCCAGCCCCGGAATGGTGCGCAGCGCATGGATGGTGGGGTCAATCAGGGTGCGGAAGGTCAGCACATAGCCGGCCAGAACCCCCAGCACGGTGGCGGTGCCGGCCCCGATGGCAAAGCCCGCCATCACCCGGCCCAGCGAGGGCGCAAGCTGGTGGCGCAGTTCGCCGCTGCGCAGCAGATCCACCAGCCAGACCACCACCTCAGCGGGATGGGGCAGCAGATAGGCGGGAACCCGGCCGGAAATGCTGACCAGATACCAGACCAGCAGGATCGCGGCGGGAAAGACCAGCGCAAGCGCCAGCCGGCGCAGACGCGCGGCCCAGGCCGGCCAGGGCTTGCCTGTCCGGGCATGGGCATCGGGCGGGGGTCGACGGGCAACGGCGGGGCGGTCGGGCAGGCTGGCGTCAGTCATGTCATTCCGCCGCCGCAATGGCCGGCACCGGCGTTTCCGCCAGCAGCGCCTGCGCGCGGACCAGCGGCCCGAAGTCGATGAACCGGGTGAAATCGACCGGCCGGTCGATGAAGCCGTGGTCCACCAGCAGCCGGTTCTGGCTTTCCAGCCGCGCGATCAGCGTGTCGTCCAGCGAAAGGCCAAGCTGTTCATGCACGCGGGGCGAGAAGGCCCGGTCAACCAGATCTTCGGGCAGGCCGGATTCGATGGCGATCAGCCGTTTGGCCTGCCGCTCTTGCGCCCTTGCCCAGGTGGCGGCGCGCAGGGTCTGGGCGACCACACGGTCCACCAGATCGGGGCGGCGGTCCAGCAGATCGCCGGTGACCGTCAGTGTCAGAGGCGCGTCGTTGTTCACCCAGCGGGCGGTGTCCTGACTGTCGAAGATCGCCCGCGCTCCGGTGAAGCCTTGCGTGATGGCGGCGATGGCGCCTTGCGAAAAGATCGCGTCCACCTCGCCGCGGATCAGCGCCTCGGCCTCTTCGCGCTGATGGCCCAGCATGAAATCAGCGCGCCAGAGGCTGTCTTCCGCGCGCCGGGCATCCTGCGCGCTGTCCACATAGGCGCGGGCGATGCGGACCTCGGTTGGAACGGTGTCCTGCAAGCGCAGGCCGTTGGCGGCCAGCACATCAGAGAAGCCGCGCAAGACGGTGGTGCGCCAGAAATCCACCGGGTCCGCCAGCCGCCGCGGGATCGAGATCCGCTTGCCGCGAAGGTCAGCCACACTGCGAATGTCGCTGTCAGGGCGGACAAGGATGACGCGCAGGCTTTCGTTGAAAGACAGCCCGATCAGCCGCACATCCCGCCCGGCGGCGCGGGAAAACAGCGGGGGTGTATTGCCGCCCTGCCGGAAGAAGTTCGGCTGGGTCTGCTGGAAATGTGATTGCCGGGCGCTGCGGTCGGGTGTGGTGGCCAGCGACCGGAAGGCGATGCCTTCGGTTTGCAGATCCTGCGCGATCCAGCCATTCAGCACGGCCAGGCTGAAGGCGGTGGGCACCGGGCAGCGGGTATACCAGAAGGTGTTGGTCATCGGGGGCTATCCTGTTCGGGCAAGACTGCGAGGGGGGCGCGCGCGCCCCGGACCTGAAGGCCCGGGGGCACATGGGGCGGCGGATCAGCCCGCCGCCAGAACCTGCGTGATGTAGCTGCCCGCCAGCAGGCTGTTCGTGGCGGCTGCAAGGTCGGTTCCGGCCGGGATCGACCCGGTGTCGCGCAGCGCCTCGCCCGCGGCGATCAGGTTGGCCACGTCGGCATCGGTGATAGCGAACTGATCCAGCACGTTGCGGTTGAACGACCGTTCGGCCACCGGCTGTTCCAGCTTGCCCGCCGCCGCGTAAAGCGCCAGCGCCTCGGCCGGGTTGGCCTTGATGTAATCGACCGCGCGGACATTGGCCTTCAGGACGGCCGTCACCAGATCGGGGTTTTCGGTGGCAAAGTCCTTGTGGACGTTCAGCACGCCGCCGGTGATCAGCGACAGGTCGCGGTAGATCGGCACCGAGCCGCGGGTGATCTCGGTGATGGCGAAATCGGGGTCCAGCGCCGCCCAGGCATCGACCTGCCCGCTTTCCAGCGCCAGCCGTCCTTCGGGGTGTTGCAGGGGCACCACCTCGACCTCGGTGGCGGGGATGCCTTCCTTCGCCAGTGCGCGCAGCAGGAAAAGATAGGGTTCGGTGGCGCGGGTGGCGGCCACCTTCTTGCCGCGCAGATCCTGCAGTGTCTTGATGCCCGAGTCGGGCAGCGCCAGAAGCGTGGTGCTTTCCCCGCGCGACAGCCACGAGATCACCTGGTTCGGCGCGCCATTGGCATGGCCCAGCAGGGCCGCCGATCCGGCAGAGGCGCCAAAGTCGATGGCACCGCTGCGCAGGAATTCCAGCGTCTGGTTCGACCCGCGCGACAGGGTCCATTCCACGGCAATGCCCTTGGCGCCGAACTCTTCCTCAAGCCAGCCCTTTTCCTTGATCACCAGCGTAGACGGCGTGGCGTAGGAAAAGCCCAGCCGAACGGCGCTTGCGGCCGCCCGCGCCTGTCTGACAAGCGCCGGTGCCGTCAGGGCCCCGATGCCGGCCAGCGTGGCCAGGGTGAAATTGCGTCGTGTGATCGTGGTCATGCTGCGCACCTGCTGGTTGATTTTCGGGCCACCCGGCCCTGAAATGTTGCCCGGCCTTCGGTGGCCGCGCGGAACAGGCCCCAAGGGTTGCACCGCGCAGACATGACGTAAATATCTACCAGATAAGTCGAGTAATTTTGGAAAACCCGCCCTGCCAGCCCCCCTTCCGGCGAAGCGGCGCTTCCCCGGAACGGCCTGTCCGCGACAAGACCGTTCCTCGCCCTGTGATTGTTGCCGGGGGCGGCAGGCGCGCGGATGATTCGCGCCGCCTGCCGGTGGGTCAGGCCTTGCCGCGCCAGGGAACCAGCCGCCGTTCGGCGAACCGCATCAGGATGTCGATGCCGTAGCCGATGATCCCGATCAGCAGGATGCCCATCACCACGATGTCGGTAAGCTGGAACTTCGAGGCCACCAGGATCATCATCCCGGCCCCCTTTTCCGCCGCCACCAGTTCGGCCGCCACCACGGTGCCCCAGCAGACGCCCAGCGCAACGCGCAGGCCGGTAAAGATGTCGGGCAGCGAGTTCGGCACGATGACATGCCACAGAACCTGTCGCGGCGAGGCGCCAAGACTGTAGGCGGCATGGACCTTGGACAGGCGGATGCCGGTCACGCCGGTGCGGGCGGCGATCACCATGATCCACAGCGCAGCCAGGAACAGCAGCACGATCTTGCCGCTTTCCCAGATGCCGAACCAGATGATGATCAGCGGAATCAGCGCAAGCGGCGGCACAGGCCGCATGAATTCGACGATCGGGTCGAACCAGCCGCGGAACCAGCCCGACAGGCCCATTGCATAGCCCAGCGGCACGCCGACCAGCGTGCCCAGCACCAGCCCCGCCAGCACCCGCCACAGCGAGAAGCCGACATGTTCCCACAGCGAATTGTTCTGGTAGCCGTTCCGCGCAATCTCGACAAAGCGCGCGGCCACGGCTTCGGGCGGGGGCAGCCAGATCGGCTCCATCTGCCAGCCGGCATCAGGGGTGAAGCTGACCGACCCCTTCGAGGTGAGGACGGCGCGGCCATGCGCCACGCGCACCGCCTGGTCTGCGGTCACGGGCTGGCCGTCGATGGCGGTGATGCGCGCCCCTTCCCCGTCATTGGCGGCGGGGCGGACCAAGGCGCTGCGCCAGGCCGGGGTGATTTCGGCATCGTCCACCGCAATGCCGCTGCCACCCGTGGCAGCCGGCGCCTGGGGCTTTTCGCCCGGGCGGTGGACACGCACGGTCACGGTGCCCTGCCCGGTGCCGCCCTTGCCATCCTCGACCGTGTAGGTGAAGGCGGTGTCGCCCAGGAACGGCCCCGGCACATGCAGCGGCACCAGCCGCGACCCGGTGAAGGCGCCCCAGATCAGGAACAGCACCCCCACCGACAGGACCGAGGCCACCCGGCTGGGCCGGATCGCGCTGGTGTCGCCAAAGGCGGCGCGGGGTGTCTTGCGCCAAAGCAGCCGGGTCAGCGCCCAGGCCACCACGAACAGCGCCACATAGGCCAGAAGGACGGTCATGCCGCCACCTCGGACCGGCCCATGATCTCTTCCTCCATGCCCCAGATCAGCGACAGGATCTCATCCCGGCGGGCATGAAAATTGGGGCGCGACTTCACGGCGCGCAGATCGGCATCGACCCCGGCTTCGGCAAAGGGCAGGTGATATTCGCGGAAGATGCGGCCCGGACGCGGCGCCATGACGATCAGCCGTTCGCCCAAGAGCAGCGCCTCTTCGACGGAATGGGTGATCAGGATCACCGTCTTGCCGGTTTCCTTCCACAGCTTCAGCACAAGGCCCTGCATCTTTTCCCGCGTCAGCGCATCCAGCGCGCCCAGCGGTTCATCCATCAGCACCACCTGCGGATCGCCCGCCAGGCACCGGGCCAGCGCCACCCGCTGCTGCATACCGCCCGACAGCGCATAGACCGGCTTTTCGGCAAAGCCCTGCAACCCGGTCTGCACCAGCAGCCGGTCGGTCTGCCGGTCCCGCTCGGCCCGTGCCACGCCGCGCATCCTTGGGCCGAAATCCACGTTGCGCCGCACGCTCATCCATTCGAACAGGGCGCCTTGCTGGAACACCATGCCCCGGTCCGGCCCCGGCCCGGCAATCGGGCGGTCGCCCAGCAAGACCTTGCCCGAGGTGGGGCGCAGGAAGCCGGCCAGAATGTTCAGAAGCGTGGTCTTGCCACAGCCCGAAGGCCCGAGGATCGACACAAGCTGCCCCGTGGGGATGGTCAGGGAAATATCAGACAGGGCCTGCGTGGGCGCCTGCCCTGCGGTGCCGAACTGCATCGACACCGCATCAAGGGTCAGGGTCGTCATACGGGGGAATCCTTCAAAACAGGTCAGGCGGCGCAGGGAGGAGGGCCCGCGCCGCCTGTTTCGCCGGTGGAAACGCCTTACAGCTTCGACGCGGCCTCAAGGTAAGAGGCATCGACGACGCCGTCATAGCTGTCCAGCGCCGACGGAATGTTGCCCGAGGCGACGAAGAAATCGGCCACGCCCTTCAGATAAGCCTGCACGCCGCCGCCCAGCCATTTGTCCGACAGCTTTTCTTCCAGCGTGGGCAACGTGAAGCCGGCCAACTGGTCCTTGGTCACCGCTTCATCCAGCCCCGAATCCTTGGCCAGGATCGGAACGAACTTTTCGGGGTCGGCGGCATAGGCGGCGTTCTGGTCGTTCACCACCTTCAGGAACTTGGCCACCAGATCAGGGTTCTCGGCGGCAAATCCGCCCGGCGTCGAGATCACGTCGAAGACGCGGATGCCGGCGGCCTCTTTCTCTTCGGCGCTCAGCAGCACATTGCCATATTCCTTGGCCCGCGCCAGCGAACCGCCCCAGCCGCAGAACACGTCGATGTTGCCCTGTGCGATGGCGGCGGCGGCATCGGGCGGGGTCAGGTCAACGACCTGCAGCTTGGACACGTCGATCTTGAAATGCTCAAGCTGCTTGAGGAAACCGTAATGCGCCGCGGTGCCCAGCGGCACGCCGACCTTCTTGCCCTCCAGTTCCTGCACGTTGTCCTTGGTGATCTCCAGATCCTTGCGCACGACGCAGTTGTCGTTTTCCGAATAGCTGACGGCCACATCCACCGCCTTCAGATCCTGTCCCGCCGAGGTGGCGGTGATGAAGGGCGGCACGCCCTGGCTGATCAGGAACTGCACGTCGCCCGCGGCGGCGGCGGCCGACATGGCAACGCCGGTGTCGAAGGCGCGCCAGTTCACCTTGAGGCCCAGTTCCTTTTCAAAGGTGCCATCCACCTTGGCCGCCTCGAACGGAAGGGGCCATTCCAGGAAGTAGGCAACGGTAATCTCTTTCGGCTGGGCCAGCACGGGGGAAGCCAGCAGCGCGGCAAAGGCAGCGGCCAGGCCGGTGATACGGGGCATTTCAGTCTCCATCGGACAGGTGCGGGCAGCGCCCGGTTTA
Organism: Fuscovulum blasticum DSM 2131; assembly: GCF_003034965.1. Classification (GTDB taxonomy): domain Bacteria; phylum Pseudomonadota; class Alphaproteobacteria; order Rhodobacterales; family Rhodobacteraceae; genus Pseudogemmobacter; species Pseudogemmobacter blasticus. The sequence continues at coordinate 65,571 of NZ_PZKE01000009.1, forward strand.
GACGACTCATTTTGTCGTTGATCTGCAGTCTGCGATGCCGGCCGGGCGGGGGCCATTCCAAAGCCGGGGCGCCCGGCAGCAGGGCAAGGGTGGAAGAAGCAGAGAAAAGGGAAGGAAATTCCCCGGTCTGCCGCAGATCAGGCCTGCCGCAGCGCCACCACCGACAGTTGCGGCTTGGCCTGGGTGACGGCGGTGCCGGGCGGAACGCCTTCGGTCAGCCAGACGCCGCCGCCGATGACCGAGCCGCGACCGATGGTGATGCGGCCCAGGATGGCCGCGCCGGCATAGATCACCACATCATCCTCGATCACCGGATGGCGCGGCTGGCCCTTGACCAGTGCGCCGCTCTCATCGGCCTCGAAGCGTTTGGCGCCCAGTGTCACCTGTTGATAGATGCGCACATTGCGCCCGATCACCGAGGTTTCCCCGATCACCACGCCGGTGCCATGGTCGGCAAAGAAGGCCGGCCCGATGCGGGCACCGGGGTGGATGTCGATGCCGGTCACGCTGTGGGAATATTCCGCCATGATCCGCGCGGTCATGGGCGCGCCCAGCCGATACAGCTCATGCGCGATGCGGTGGTGCAGGATGGCCGACACGCCGGGAAAGCAGAACACGATCTCGTCCAGGCTTTTCGCGGACGGGTCGCCGGCATAGGCGGCAGCAATGTCGGTATCGTGCAGGTCGCGGATGCGGACCAGGCTGTCAACGAAGCCTGCCGCCACCACCGCGGCATGGGAGCTGCCGGCCTGGCCGGGGTGGGATTCGGACAGATGCCATTCCCGTTCGACCTGCTGGCGCAGGCGTTGGCGCACCGACCCCAGCATCCGCAGGACATGGGCATCGGTTTCGTCCGGGGTCAGGCCGGGGGGGCCGAAGTGGCGGGGATAGAGCAGCCCGACCACATCCGTCAGCACAGAAATGATCTCGGGCTTCGAGGGCAGAAGCGGGGTTGGCCGGCCGTGATAGCGGCGCTGCTGCGACACGATGCGGATCAGCCGCAACCGTTCCGCGACCGACTCTATTCCGGTCAGTGGCACGGTTTGGGGCCCGGTCAGGGGCCTGTCTTGTGGCGTCCCGTCCATGCGCGTCCTCACGCCTTCCCACCGCTCCAACCGTTGACGCAGCGCTATCGCAAAGCGCCGCCATCGCCAATGGAACGGACTTTCGTATTCAGGGTTCGCCAGAGAAGGTTGTTCTCCGGCACGGGCTCGGCCGCCTCGGGGCCAAGGGCGGCCGACCAGTCGGGCTGTTCGTCCCGCCGCGCCACCAGCGCCCCGCGTTCCCAGGCCTGACGCGGCAGATCCAGCCGGCGGGCGGCGGGAAGTTCCCCGCGCACCTCGGGCCGGGCCAGCAACCAGCCCGCCCGGGCCTCAAGGCGGCCGAAGCCGATCAGCAGGAAACTGTCGAACACCTCGTCCAGCGCCTTGAGCCGCCACAGAAGCGGCGCCAGCAGGGTGTCCAGCAGGCTGAACCCGGAGCCAGAGGTTGCCTGCGCCGATGCCAGAAGCGTCTCGATCCGGGTCAGGCGGCTGCGCAGCAGGTGGATCGCCAGATCCAGTTCGCGCGGGGCCTTGGCGTTGCAAACCTGATCCAGCACGGGAAACACCGTCCTGACCAGCGCCAGACCTTCGCGATGTTCGGCCCGGCGGACCGGGTCGCGGGGGTGCAGCGGCTGGTCGGGGTGCAGATCCTCGGTCAGATCCAGCATCGCCAGCGGATCGCGCAGCACGACCTGCGGCTGCGCCGCGCGGCGGCAGGTCAGCCGCAGCGCTGTGTCATCTGCCAGATCGACCGGCTGGCGCAGCGGCACCCGCTCCAGCGAGGTGCCGCGCACCGCCAGCGAGATTGCCACCGCCTGTGCCAGCGGGTGGCCCTCCGGGGCGGCCAGGCTGAGCGATGGCGCGGTCATTCTGCGGCCACGCGCTGCGCCCCGGCCGCCGCCAGCGCCTGATCCAGATCGGCAAGGATGTCGTCGATATGCTCGATCCCGACCGACAGCCGCACATAGCCCGCCGTCACCCCGGTTTTCGCCTGATCCTCGGCGGTCAACTGGCTGTGGGTGGTCGAGGCCGGATGAATGGCCAGACTGCGCGCATCGCCGATATTGGCAACGTGGTAGAACAGCTTGAGCGCGTCGATGAAGCGGCGGCCCGCCTGTTGCCCGGAAGCCAGTTCAAAGCCCACCAATCCGCCATAGCCGCCGCGCAGCACCGCATCGGCGCGGTTGCGGGCAATCCCTGTTTGCAGTCCGGGGTAGATCACGCGCGAAACCTCGGGCCGTCCGGCCAGCCATTCGGCCACGCGGGCGGCATTGCTGCTGTGCCGTTCGATCCGCAGCGGCAGCGTTTCAAGGCCTTGCAACGTCTGCCAGGCGTTGAACGGCGACAGCGCCGCGCCCAGATCGCGCAGCAGCGTGGTGCGGGCCTTGATGATATAAGCCACCGGCCCCAGCGGTTTCGTCGCCTCGACCCAGACCGCGCCGTGATAGCTGGCATCCGGCGTGTTCAGCGCCGGCTGGCGTTGCGGATGCGCCGCCCAGTCGAAGGTGCCGCCATCGACGATCAGCCCGCCGATGCTGGTGCCATGCCCGCCCAGATACTTGGTCGAGGAATAGACCACGATCGCCGCGCCATGATCGAAGGGCCGCGCAAGCAGCGGGGCGGCGGTATTGTCCACGATCAGCGGAATCCCCAGCGGACGGCCCAGATCGGCCACCTCGCGGATCGGGAACACCTCGAGCTTGGGGTTGGGCAGGGTTTCGGCATACCAGGCGCGGGTGCGGTCATCGCTGGCGCGGACAAAGGCATGTGGATCGCGCGGATCGACGAAGCGCACCTCGATGCCCTGATCCTTCAGCGTATTGGCAAACAGGTTCCAGGTGCCGCCGTACAGGTCGGTCGAGGACACGATGTTGTCGCCCGCCCGCGCCAGGTTCTGGATCGCGAAGGCCGAGGCCGCCTGACCCGAGGCCACCGCCAGCGCGGCAACCCCGCCTTCCAGCGCGGCGATGCGCTGTTCCAGCACATCGGTCGTGGGGTTGCCGATGCGGGTATAGATATTGCCCAGCTCGGCCAGCGAGAACAGCGCGGCGGCATGGTCCGTGTCGCGGAACTGGTAGCTGGTGGTCTGGTAGATCGGCACCACGACCGACCCGGTGGCGGGGTCGGCCCGATAGCCGGCGTGAAGGGCAAGGGTCTCGGGGTTCAGGGTCATGGCTGTTTCCTTCAAAGTTCGGTTGTTGTCGGTTCGCCCAGTCCCAGCGTCAGCCGGACCGTCCAGTTCATCAGCGCGGCCGCCAGGATCAGATCGACGATCTCAAGGTCGTCGAGCCGCTCTTCCTCAAGCCGCCAGATCTCGCGGCGGGTCAGGCCGGGGGGCACCGCGCTTAGCGCCCCGGCGGCGCTGACAATGGCCCCCAGCCGCCCGGTCAGCGGCGAGGGAAGCCCCTCTTCCAGCAGCACCCGCACCTCTCGCGGGCGTTTCAGCCCTTGCACGGCGGCCTGTGCCTGTTCGGCCGTCTGTGCAAAGCAGCCCAGCCGCCGGGCCACCGCCGCAGCCGCCAGCGCGCGTTCCCCCGGGGCAAGCCCGGCGCGGCCACCGTCCTGCACCGCCTGCGTCAGGGCGGTTGCTGCCGCATGTGCGTTGCCCGCGCGGGAAAACAGCCGGTCCGAGGCCGCGATGCCCGCGCCGCCGCCCGGTTCAAGCCAGGGCAACCAGCCGACCGGCGCGCGATCAAAGGCGGTCGGGCGCCGGTTGGCAGGGCGATGCAGCACGGTGTCAGCCATCGGCCGCGGCCCCTATTCGGCGGCCAGCAGGCTGGCCTGCCGGGCGGCAAGATAGCTGCGCAGCCCGGCCACCACCCGAACCTGGAAGCTGACCAGCCCGATCACCTGCGTCAGCACGACAATGCCATCCCGGGTCCATCCGGCGCTGAGCAGCGCCTCCAGCGCCTCGGGGCCGGCATCGCGCGGATGCAGCGCCAGAAGGTGGGCATGTTCCAGCGCCGCTGACAGCCGCTCGCCAAGCTCAAGCCGGGTCGCGTCATCGACAACATAGACCGGCCCGTCCAGGCTTTCGGCCGACAGCGGGCCTTCGGGAAAGGCGCCATAGGGGCCGGGATGGGCGCTGCCATCGGCCTCATGCGCAATCAGGCGGGCCAGCGGCGCCAGGGCCGGATCGGTCTGGCGCAGCAGGGCCAGGAAATGCGCCCGTGTCTCGGGTTCGTCCTGCAGGGCGGCCACGAAGGCCGCGACCGCGCGGCGCTCCAGCAGCGAGACAGGGCCGGCCACCTCGGGGAACAGCAGCAGTTGATAGCAGCGTTCCGACTGCGCCCGCGCCTCGGGCCGGGCGCGGAAGGCACGGCCGACCGGGCTGCCCGGGGCCACACCGGCCAGACGTTCGATCAGGGTCAGGTCATGGTGGGTCATCTTGGGTATGCCTTCATGCCGGTTGCGGTGGTGTTGTCCCCTCAAGGTTGCATGGAGCGGCATAAAAGACGATAAAACAGAGCGTGTTTTTTGCGGGCTGTTTGGGGAAGGATCATGTCCGACCGGGCGATGCCAGAGATGGAAGTCGCCGCCGGCGGTTCCCACCCGGCGAATCGCCTCAGTCCAGACGGCCAAGCCTGGGTTGCAGTTGCAGCTCCGCCGCGCGCAGGGCGGGCAACAGCACGTCAGGCACCGAAGCCGCGAACCCGGCCCGGGCCAGCCGTTGCAGGGCAACGGCAAGCAGTTGATCTTCGCTCAGCAGCCAGGGCGGCGGCAGGATCAGCAGGCGGCGGGCGCGCTGCATCGCCCCGTCCCGCCCCCACAGGATATCGGCCTTCGGCCCGGCGAAACGCACCGACCAGCCCACCTGAAAGGCCGGCGCCAAAGCGGCGGCCAGCGCGGGGCGCCGGGCCAGAAACCGGGCACGGCAGGGCCGGGTCAGCAGCCACAGCGCAAGGCCTTGGGCAGGTCGGCGTGTGCTGACGCTGGCTTCCATCATTGCTGCCCTGCCCCTGATCCGCGACACGGAACGGCAGGCCGGCCCCCGTGCGGCCGGCCTGCCTTCTTCTTGCCTGTCATGCCTTTGCCAATCGCCGCACCACGGCGATGAAGCGGTCCACCTCTTCACAGGTGTTGTAGAAGGCCAGCGAGGGGCGCACCGTGGCCTCAAGCCCGAAGCGCCGCAGGATCGGCTGGGCGCAGTGATGCCCGGACCGGACGGCGATCCCTTCATCATTCAGGGCACGGCCCACCTGCTCGGTCGTGTGCCCGTCCAGCACGAAGGACAGGACGCTGGCCTTTTCCGCGGCGGTGCCGATGATCCGCACCCCCTTGATCGGGGCCAGATGCTGCGTGGCATAGGCCAGAAGGTCATGCTCATAGGCGGCAATCGCCTCAAGCCCCAGCTTCTGCACATAATCCAGCGCCGCCCCCAGCCCGACGGCATCGGCGATATTGCCGGTGCCCGCCTCGAACTTGTTAGGCGGCGCCTGGTAGAGGGTTTTCTCGAAGGTCACGTCGGCAATCATGTTGCCCCCGCCCTGCCAGGGCGGGATGGCGTCCAGCACGGCCTTGCGGCCATAGACCACGCCAATTCCCGTGGGGCCAAAGACCTTGTGCCCCGAGAACACGAAGAAATCGGTGCCGATGGCCTGCACGTTGACGCGCAGGTGGCTGACCGACTGCGCCCCGTCCACCACCGTGGTTACCCCGGCGGCCTTGGCCAGCGCCACGATCTGATGCACCGGAACCACGGTGCCAAGCGCGTTCGACACCTGCGTGACCGAGACCAGCTTTGTGCGCGGGGTCAGCAGGCGGGTGTACTCCTCAAGGATCACCTGGCCGGTATCGTCAACCGGGATGACGCGGATCTTCGCCCCCTTGCGTGCGGCCAGCATCTGCCAGGGCACGATGTTGGCGTGATGCTCAAGATGCGAGACGATGATTTCGTCGCCCGCGCCGATATTGGCCTCGCCCCAGGTGTTGGCGATCAGGTTGATCCCCTCGGTCGCGCCGCGGACAAAGACGATCTCTTCGCTTGAGGCGGCTCCCAGGAAGAGCCGCACCTTGTCGCGCGCGCCTTCATAGGCATCGGTCGCGCGGGCGGCCAGTTCATGCGCCGCGCGGTGGATGTTCGAGTTTTCGTGTTCGTAGAACCGGGTCAGCCGGTCGATCACGGCCTTCGGTTTCTGGGTGGTCGCGGCATTGTCAAACCAGACAAGCGGCCGCCCGTTCACCCGTTCCTGCAGGATCGGGAAATCGCGGCGGACGGCGTTGACATCCAGCCCGTGAAACGGGGCCGAGGCAGGGGCCGCCCTGGGGGTTGCGGGGGCGAAATAGTAATCCGCGCCCGGCGCGGCAGGCCGTGGCGGCTCCGCCAGAAGATGCGCCAGATCGCCCTGCCCCGGCAGGCCGAAGCCTTGCGCCGAAACAAGGTCTGGTCCGGGCGGCACCGTCGAAGCCGGGGCCGCGGGTGTGCCGGCCAGGAAGTAATAGGCTGGGACAGGAGGGTGCGCGGCCGGGGCCGGGGTCGAAACCGGGGCGGCAGCCGGGGCCGGAACGCCCAGCGAATGGCCCCCGAAGCGGCCATTGATGGCGGGCGGCGCGATGGCGGCCAGATCGGGCAACCCGTTCACCGCCACCGCCTTGGGAACCAGCGCCGGGGCCGAAGCGACCCCGGCCACCGCCGATTGCGGCGAGGTTGGCGCCAGATTTCCCCCCGGCACCAGCGCCCCCGGCAGCGCCGGCCCCTTGGCAAAGGGGCCAGGGTTCAGCCCGCCGGGCAGCGGATCTTCGGGCACCGGGTTTGAAGGCAGCACGTTGCCCCCGCCGCCGGGCAGCGCGGCAAAGACCTGTGCCGCAAGCTGCGTCAGCGTGGCCACATCCGGCAGCCCGGCCGCCCCCGGATCATGTCCGGTAGGTGTCGGGATAGTCATGGAATTTTCCGATCTCAACATCTTCAAGCACGGCCAGCGCATCGGGGGATTGCACCACGAGGCTGCAGTAAAGGCTGATCAGGTATGAGGCGATGGCCGCCCGGTTGATGCCCATGAAGCGCACCGACAGACCCGGCGACTGTTCCCCCGCAAGACCGGGCTGATACAGCCCGATCACGCCCTGACGCTTGTCGCCCACGCGCAGCAGCAGGATCTTGGTCTTGCCGCCCACCACGGGAATCTTGTCCGACGGCACCAGCGGCAGCCCGCGCCATGTCAGGAACTGCGAGCCGAACAGGCTGACGGTCGGCGGCGGCACGCCGCGGCGGGTACATTCGCGCCCGAAAGCGGCAATGGCATCGGGGTGCGCCAGAAAGAAGGCCGGTTCCTTCCAGACCTTGGCGATCAACAGATCCAGATCGTCGGGCGTGGGGGCGCCGGTGCGGGTCTTGAGCACCTGCCCCTGCGCGACATTGGCCAGAAGCCCGTAGTCCGGGTTGTTGATCAACTGGCCTTCCTGGGTTTCCTTGATCGTCTCGATTGCCAGCCGAAGCTGTTCCTTCACTTGGTCGAAGGGGCTGGAATACAGGTCCGAAACCCGCGTATGCACATCCAGCACCGTCGAGACAGCATTCAGGAAATACTCGCGCGGTTTCTCGTCATAGTTCACGAACGTGGTCGGCAGGTCCGATTCATCGCGGCCCGCGCAGGCCACCTCGACGTTCTCGGGGTTCTTCACCGTGTTCAGCCGGTAGATGCCCGCTTCAACCGGCACCCATTGCAGCAGATGCACCAGCCAGCGCGGGCTGATCGTCGGCAGGATGGGGGCGGTCTTGGTCGCATTGGCAAGCTGGCGCGCGGCGTTGTCGCTCAGCGCAGCCTGCGGAAGAAATTCAGCCATGTCTGTCTTGGGCTCCTTTGGGGGTCACAGGGGTAAGAACGGTGGTGGCGACGCCGGGCCGGGGCGGGGCGGGCAGGCGCAAGGCGCGGGCATGGCCGCCCTGCCCGCCCGCGGCTGCCGCCGCATCGCTGGCCCGCCTGGCCGGGCGCAAACGTCACGACAGCGCGGCCAGCAGCAGCGCGACGGCGACGTAGCCAAGGCCAAGCGCCAGAGCCACGACCTGCGCCCCGCGCGAGGCCTGCGGTTCGATCTCGTCCGGCTCGCCTGCAAGCAGGGCCACAAATTGGGGGTCGTAACCGTTCCAGTACATGTGATGTCCTTTCTTGCCTTGGCCCCGGGCGGGATGAAGCGGAATGCCGGGCCGTCAAGAAAAGACTATTCGACTGGTCGTGATTTATCTTTCCAAAGACACAGGTCTTTCAAGAAGACCGTTCTCCTGAAGCGACCGCCGCCTGCGGTTTCATCCTAAAAATGCTGTCGGGACGATCGGCCGCAGCCGGCCCGCGATGCAGCAAGGCACGACAGGCGCCAGCCCGGTTGCTGCTTCCGCGCGGGGTCAGGGTTCGGCGCGGATCAGGGCGCAGAGTTCATCGACCTTGCGGTCCAGCAGCGCGCGGTCTGCGCGCGTCTCGACGTTCAGGCGCAACAGGGGTTCGGTGTTCGAGGAGCGCAGGTTGAACCGCCACACCCCCATGTCCAGCGAGAGCCCGTCGGTTTCGTCGCGCCCGCGGGCCCCGGCGGCATAGGCGGCATCCACCCGCGCCCGGATGGCTGCCGGGTCTGCGACGACAAAGTTGATCTCACCCGAGGACGGGAACGCCGCGCGGCGGGCCGCGACCAGCGACGCCAGCGACTGGCCCGACCGGCCCATCAGCTCGATCACCAGAAGCCAGGGGATCATGCCGCTGTCGCAGCAGACGAAATCGCGGAAGTAGTGATGCGCCGACATCTCGCCGCCATAGACGGCATCATGGTCGCGCAGCGCGGCCTTCAGGAAGGCATGTCCGGTGCGCGACTGGATCGCGGTGCCGCCGGCCTGGGCCACCACGTCGCGCGTGTTCCAGATCACCCGCGGATCGTGGATGATGCGCGCACCCGGTTCGCGGGCCAGGAAGGCCGCGGCCAGCAGGCCGACGATGTATTCGCCGTCGATGAACCGGCCCTCGGCATCGAAGAAGAAACAGCGGTCGAAATCCCCGTCCCAGGCAACCCCAAGGTCCGCCCCGGCCGCGCGAACGGCTTCGGCGGTGACAGGCTGGTTCTCGGGCAGCAGCGGGTTGGGAATGCCGTTCGGAAAGCTGCCGTCCGGCTCATGGTGCATCCGCAGGATCTGGAGCGGTGCGCCCCGTGCGGACAGGGCCGCCGCGATGGCATCGAAGGTCGGGCCGGCCGCGCCATTGCCGGCATTGACCACGATCTTCAACGGCCGCAGCGCCGCCACATCGACAAATTTCAGCACGGTTTCAACATAGGCGGCCCGCGCCGTTGCGGCGACATCGACCCGCCGGCCACCGGCCCGCGCGGGGCCAAAATCATCGGCCTCGGCCAAGGCCCGGATCGCGGCAAGCCCGGTGGCGCTGTCCAGCGGCGCCGACCCTGCTCGCACCATCTTCATCCCGTTGTAATCCATCGGGTTATGCGAGGCGGTGACCTCGATCCCGCCGTCGGCACCGAAGAAGGTGACGGCGTGATACATCTCCTCGGTCCCGCACAGGCCAAGGTCCAGCACTTCGACGCCCTCGTCGATCAGCGCCCCGGAAACGGCGGCGGCCAGCTCCTCGCTTGAGGCGCGGATGTCGCGGCCCAGCACCACACGCCGCGCCGTCAACGCCCGCGCAAAGCCGCGGCCAATCCGGCGGGCAATCCCGACATCCAGATTGTCGCCCAGCCGCCCGCGCACGTCATAGGCCTTGAAACAGGTCAGCGTCGCCATCAGCCCTTCGCCCCCTGACCCCGGGCGTAGATGTCGTCGTAGCGCACGATGTCATCTTCCCCCAGATAGCTGCCGGTCTGCACCTCGATCAGCACCATCGGCACCTTGCCGGGGTTTTCCATCCGGTGAACGGCCCCAAGCGGAATGTAGACCGACTGGTTCTCGCCCAGAAGCTGCACCTTGTCGTCCACCGTGACCCGCGCCGTGCCTTCGACCACGATCCAGTGTTCCGACCTGTGATGGTGGCTTTGCAGGCTGAGCGCCGCGCCCGGATTGACGACGATCCGCTTGACCTGGAAGCGCGGGCCAAGGACCAGCGTTTCATACCAGCCCCAGGGACGATAGTCGCGCGGCAGGGTTTCGGCCTGGCGCTGGCCACGCGCCTTCAGCAGATCGACCGCCTTCTTCACATCCTGCGCCCGGTCCTTCGGCGCCACCAGCACGGCATCCGGCATGGCCACGGCAATCATGTTGTCCAGCCCGATCCCGATCAGCACCTGGCCCTCGGATTCCGCGCGCAACAGCGTGTCATGGCAGTCGATCGCCGCGGCCGGGCCGGACAGCGCCACCCCGTCGGCATCTGTCGGCTGTTCGCGCCAGACGGCATCCCAATCGCCCAGGTCGGACCAGCCGGCCGAGAAGGGCACCACGGCCAGATTGGGCGCCTTTTCCATCACGGCATAATCAACCGAGATCGAGGGCGCCTGTGCAAAGGCCGCAGGGTCAAGCCGCAGGAAGCCAAGGTCGGCGCGGGCGGCGGCCAGCGACCGCTCGACCGGGGCCAGGACATCGGGCGCATCTTGGCGGAAGGCGGCCACCAGATCAGAGGCCCGAGCCAGGAAGATTCCGGCATTCCAGAGGAAGTTGCCCGAAGCCAGCATGGCCCTTGCGCGGTCTGCCTCGGGCTTTTCGACAAAGCGCAGCAGATCGACGGGGGCCCCGTCTGCCCCCGGACGGGCCGCAAGTTCCAGATAGCCATAGCCTGTCTCGGGCCGGTCGGGGGTGATGCCGAACGTCACGATCTTGCCCTGTGCCGCCGCCGCCCGCCCCCGCGCCACGGCATCGCCGAAGGCCGCGCTGTCAGGGATGGAATGGTCCGACGGGGCGATCAGCACGATCGGATCGGGCGCATCCGGGTTCCGCGACACCAGTGCCAGAACGGCCGCCAGAATGGCCGGCGCCGTGTTGCGCGGTTCGGGTTCGATCAGAATCGTGCCGGGGCGGATGCCCACCTCGGCCAGTTGTTCGGTGACGATGAAACGGAAGTCGGACCCCGTGACGATCGTCGGCGCCGCAAACCCGCCTTGCCCGAACCGCAGCGCGGCCTGCTGGAACAGCGATCTGTCCCCCAGAATCTGCGCGAACTGCTTGGGATACGACTTGCGCGACAACGGCCAGAGCCGGGTTCCCGAGCCGCCGCAAAGGATGATGGGACAGACTTGGTCAGGTTCGGTCATGCTTTTCACACAAGCGCGATTTCCGCATCAAATCAAGGCCGCAAGCCCCCTGCCCCGCGATCATGGCGAAAGCCTGCGTCGGTTGCGGGGGGCCACGCCCCTCACCGGCAGCACCACAGGCAGCGCCTTGCAGATCCATCCCGGCGCGGTGATGCGGCGGCCCTTTGCCTCAGGCCCACTTGCCTTCGAAATCTGCCGGGACCAGCAGGTTCTGCGGGCCAAGATGCGCCACGTCGCGTTCGCCGCACAGGGCCATGGTGACATCCAGCTCCTTGCGGATCACCTCCAGCGCCTTGGTCACGCCGGCCTCGCCCATGGCGCCCAGGCCGTGAATGAAGGCGCGGCCGATCATCGTGCCGGTCGCCCCCAGAGCCAGCGCCTTCAGCACGTCCTGCCCCGAGCGGATGCCGCTGTCGAGCCAGATCTCGGTCTTGCCACCGATCGCCCGCACGATGGACGGCAGCATCCGGATCGACGACAGCGCGCCGTCCAGTTGCCGCCCGCCGTGGTTCGACACCACGATGGCATCGGCCCCTGCGTCCACCGCCATCTGCGCATCCTCGGCGTCAAGGATGCCCTTCAGCACCAGCTTGCCGCCCCACTGATCGCGGATGCGGGTCACCTTCGACCAGTCAAGCCTGAGGTCGAACTGCTCGTTCGTCCAGGCCGACAGGTCGGCCAGGTTGGTCACGCCCTTCACATGGCCCACGATGTTGCGGAACTGCCGGCGCGGGGTTTTCAGCATCCCCAGCGACCAGCGCGGCTTGGTGGCCATGTTCAGGATGTTCGGCAAGGTCAGGCGCGGCGGGCTGGTCAGCCCGTTCTTCAGATCCTTGTGCCGCTGCCCGATGATCTGCAGGTCCAGCGTCAGCACCAGCGCGCTGCATTTCGCCGCCCGGGCGCGTTCGATGATGCGGTCCACGAAATCCTCGTCCCGCATGACGTAAAGCTGGAACCAGAACGGATCGGGGCTCGCCGCCGCCACATCCTCAATCGAACAGATCGACATGGTGGACAGGGTGAAGGGCACGCCGAACCTTGCCGCTGCCCGCGCGGCCAGGATTTCGCCGTCAGGATGCTGCATCCCGGTGCTGCCCACCGGCGCCAGCGCCACCGGCATCGTAACTGTCTGGCCCAGCATCCTGCCCGACAGAACCCGGTCCGACAGATCACGCGCCACCCGCTGCCGCAGCCGGATCAGCGAGAAATCCGCGCTGTTGTCGCGGAAGGTCTGCTCGGTATAGCTGCCGCTTTCGCAGTAATCCCAGAACATCCGCGGCGTCCGCTTCCGGTGCAGGCGCTTGAGGTCTTCGATGCAGGTGATCACAGGCATGCACGGCTCCTTCGCGGGCTGTCTTCCGCCTGTTACCAACGGTGCAACGGCGCGTCTATGGGGAGCGGGGGGTGGGGGATGGGCGGGGAGCGGACGGTCAATGCGAACGTGCGCGCTCAGACTACCGGCTTAACCTGAGCAGATTCAGATGGGCATCACAAAACGGCACGCTCGAGCAAGCATAATTTGCCACACTGAAAAATATGCTTGCAACGGCCCATTTTAGCAAGCATATTTTGCAACATAATTGCAAGCATGGAGTGTTCTATGATTGAGACCCCACAAAGTAAGGGTGGCAAGGTTCGCGCGGAAAAGCTGTCGCCGGAAGAACGTCAAGCGATTGCCAGTGCGAGCGCAAAGGCTCGTTGGGCTAAGGCGAAAGACGAGGGCTCTCCTCCGAAGGCAACCCATCGTGGCACGCTCAGGATCGGGGATTCTGAGATCCCTTGCGCAGTTCTTGAGGATGGAAGGCGCGTTCTGTCGGAGACCGGAGTTACATTGGCCCTTGGCTCTCGAAGCGGTGGCTCAAAGAGGATCAAAAAGGCAGAGGAAGCTACGGGTTCTGCTTTACCTGTTTTTGTGGCACCTGCGAATATCCGACCCTTCATCAAAGAGGAACTCATAACGGGAGCACTTAAGCCGATCCTTTACAAGGATGGGCGGCGGCACGTTGTCGGTTACGATGCGTCCGTGCTCACAAAGGTCTGCGACGTTTGGTTGGCTGCCCGCGAGGCCGGAGCGCTTCAGAAACAGCAGCTTGACCGTGCGCAGAAGGCTGAGGTTCTGATACGAGCGCTTGCCGACATTGCTATTGTCGCCTTGGTCGATGAGGCAACCGGATTCCAGTATGAGCGCGAGAAAGATGAACTGAGCAAGTTGCTTGCTCTTTACCTATCCGAGGAGAGGCTTTCGTGGGCAAAGCGTTTTCCGAACGAATTCTATCATCAGATCTATCGGTTGCGTGGCTGGGAGCTACCAGTTGGGCGAGCCAAAACACCACTTCTCGGTCAAATCACCAATGATATCGTTTACGAGCGTTTGCCTGAGGGTGTTTTGGCGAGATTGCGCGAGCTCAACCCCACTGACGAGGCAAGCAAGCGCCGGAAGTGGAAGCACCACCAGTTTCTTTCGGAGGAGGTCGGACAGACTGATCTCCGTGACCACATTCTGCAGATCTTGCCCATCATGAAAATCTCCAAGAACTGGGCAGCCTTCATGAAGCACCTGAACATCGCGTTCCCAAAGCCTCACTCCCAGATCGAGCTTGACCTTGAGGACGGCGACTGAAACTCAGCGGCGATGCCGAGTTGATCTCCAAGCTTGATAGTTGGCGGTCATCTCGGCTCGGCCTCGCCTCAGTTTCCTTAAGCATCCCGCCAATTCGCCACCGATAGACCTTGACCAGATCTGGCCCGCCCAGCGCCTGCAAGATTTCGCTCAGCTTGCGTCCGATCCTCGTGAACCTCAACGAGAAGACTCGCCCTCAACCGCGCGGCAGACCGAAATCAGGCAGCTTTGTGCTAGTAGGTCATTGAGATCGGTCAGGCTAGAACGACCTAATGCGGCTGCGCCCAGCATCTGATGCGAGCGTCCGCTCTGGGCCAACTTACACCGCCCTCCGCTCCCTCGCCTCAGGCCGAATGCGCGCCTGCGGCCAGGGCGGCCACCTTGGTCAGCACTTCGGCCACGGGTTTGCCTTCGCCGATGTCCTTGACGATGGCAGAGCCCACCACGCAGCCATCGGCGATGCCGGCAATCGAGCGGGCGGAGTCCGGGGTGTTGATGCCGAAGCCCACGATGACCGGCAGGTCGGTAGAGCGTTTGATCCGGGCCACTTCCGGCGCCACATCGGCCGCCTGTGCGGCCGCCGCGCCGGTGATGCCGGTGATCGAGACGTAATAGACGAAGCCGCTGGTGTTCTGCAGCACCTTGGGCAGGCGCTTGTCGTCGGTGGTGGGCGTGGCCAGCCGGATGAAGTTCAGCCCCGCCTTCTGCGCCGGCAGGCACAGTTCGTCATCTTCCTCGGGCGGCAGGTCCACCACGATCAGCCCGTCGATCCCGGCCTCGGTCGCGTCTTTCAGGAAGCGGTCCACGCCGCGGGAATAGATCGGGTTGTAATAGCCCATCAGCACGATCGGGGTGGTCTTGTCGCCGTCGCGGAAGGCGCGGACCATGGCCAGCACGCGGTCCATCGTCATGCCGCCTTCCAGCGCCCGCTGGCCCGCGGCCTGGATGGTGGGGCCATCGGCCATCGGGTCGGTAAAGGGCATCCCCAGTTCGATGATGTCGACGCCCGCGCCGGGCAGGCCCTTCATCACGGCAAGCGAGGTTGCCTCATCCGGGTCGCCGCCCATGATATAGGCGACGAAGGCCTTCTTCCCCTGCGATTTCAGTCGCGCGAAGGTATCGTCGATCCTGGTCATGGCCGTCCCCGTAGCACCTGTGCGCCTTGGGGTTTCGCACGGGCGCACGGGAAAGATCAATGGCCCTCAGCCCTGCCGCCAGGGGGCCGAGATCATCCAGTGTGTTCCGAACCTGTCCTTCAGCATCCCGAAGCCGTCGGACCAGAAGGTCGGGGCAAACTCCATGATCACCTCGCCCCCTTCGGCAAGGGCCGCGAACACCCGCTTTGCGTCGGGCACCGAGCCGGCGATATGGCTGACCGAAACCGCCTGCTGCGGATCGCCCTTGAATCCCGGCGGGAAATCAGAGGCCAGCAGCATCCGCCCGTCCGTCAACAGCATCCCATGCATGATGCCGTCCGAAGCCTTCATTTCGGCCGTCGCGTCGGGCGCATCGCCATAGCCCATCAGTTGCAACTCGCCGCCGAACACGGCCTGATAGGCCGTCATCGCCGCACGGCAGTTGCCCTGAAAATGCAGGTAGGGGTCGAAGGGCATGGCGGGATACTCCTGTAAACACGTTACGCCACCAGCCTAGCCCTGAGGGGCTGAGTCGGAGAACTTGATCCTTCGCCCGCCCGCCCGTAGAAGCGGCCCGTCGCCAATGGAGGGCAAGATGGGTTTCAAGATGGGCATCGTGGGGCTGCCGAACGTGGGCAAGTCCACCCTCTTCAACGCGCTGACCCGCACGGCGGCGGCGCAGGCGGCGAATTTCCCGTTCTGCACCATCGAACCCAATGTGGGCGAGGTGGCGGTTCCCGACCCGCGGCTGGAGGTTCTGGCGAAGATTGCCGGATCGAAGCAGATCATCCCCACCCGGATGACCTTTGTCGATATCGCCGGCCTGGTGCGCGGCGCGTCCAAGGGCGAAGGTCTGGGCAACCAGTTCCTGGCCAATATCCGCGAATGTGACGCCATCGCCCATGTGCTGCGCTGTTTCGAAGACGGCGACATCACCCATGTCGAAGGCCGCATCGACCCGGTGGCCGATGCCGAGACCATCGAGACCGAGCTGATGCTGGCCGACCTTGATTCGATCGAGCGGCGCCGCGCGAACCTAGCCCGCAAGATCAAGGGCGGCGACAAGGACAGTCTGGATCAGGACCGGCTGCTGGCCCAGGCCGAAGCGGCGCTGAGCCAGGGACAGCCGGCGCGCACCATCAAGGTGGCGGAAGACGATGCGCGGGCCTGGCGGCTGCTGCAACTGCTGACCGCGAAGCCGGTGCTTTATGTCTGCAACGTCGAGGAAGCCTCGGCCGCCACCGGCAACAGCCAGTCGGCCCGCGTGGCCGAGATGGCGGCGAAGCAGGGCGCCGGCACCGTTGTGATCTCGGCCCGGATCGAAGAGGAACTGGCGCAGCTTCCCGAAGAAGAGGCGGCGGTGTTCCTGGAAGAGATGGGCCTGCACGAAGCCGGCCTTGACCGGCTGATCCGGGCCGGCCACGAACTCTTGGGCCTGCAGACCTATTTCACCGTCGGCCCCAAGGAAGCGCGGGCCTGGACCATCGCCAAGGGCACGCTGGCGCCGCAGGCGGCTGGCGTCATCCATGGCGATTTCGAAAAGGGCTTCATCCGCGCCGAAACGGTGGCCTATGACGACTATGTTGCCGGCAAGGGCGAGGCCGGCGCCAAGGAAGCCGGCAAGTTCCGCGTGGAAGGCAAGACCTATGAGGTGAAGGACGGCGACGTCCTGCACTTCCTGTTCAGCGGCTGAAGCCGACCGCAGCCCGACATCACCGCAGCGGACCAGCCCTCGACGTGTTCGGCAGAGGGTTCCCCGTTCCCCATGCGCCCCCTTCCCCAGGGCCGCCGGAGCTTGGCGCGCGCCGGGGCCCGGAGGCTGCGCGCTGTCTTTGACCCAGGATGTGGAAGCTGCGGCAAATCCACCATCCCCCACGCCTTTCCGCTTGCCCCCGCCCGGCTTCCCCAATAAACACGCCGGCGGAGACGTGGCCGAGTGGTCGAAGGCACGCCCCTGCTAAGGGCGCAGACCTCTAAAGGGTCTCGAGGGTTCGAATCCCTTCGTCTCCGCCATTTCCCTGCTAACCCGCTGATACAAAACGATACCGCGGTTCGGGAAGGCCGAAACCCGTGTTGTGGCACCGCGAGGGCACCCCTTACGACCCGGCCCCGCACTCTGCGCAACAGATCCGGGGCGCCGCACAGTTGCGGCTCTTGCAATTTGATCAAATCATCCGGCATAGTGTCTGGCGACCAGAGGTGCCATCATGACCGCCGAAACCATTGCCGGACTCCGCAAGGATCGCCTTGACGCCTTTGCCGCGCGTGAGGCGCGGCGCTTTGCGCAAGGCCGCCCGAAATCGGCCGAAGCTCAGGCCGAAGCCGCCGGTTTCTGGCTGGGCGGGGTGCCGATGCACTGGATGGCCGACTGGCCGATGCCGCACCTGCCGGTGATCGCCAAGGCCGAGGGCGCCCGCATCACCGATATCGACGGCTATCAGGTTGATGACTTCTGCCTGGGCGATACCGGCAGCATGTTCGGCCACAGCCCGAAGCCGGTGGCGAAGGCCATCCGCCATCAGGCGCGGCGCGGGCTGACCTATATGCTGCCCTCGTCGGACACGGCCGAGGCGGGGCGGCTTCTGTCCGAACGCTTCGGCCCCTTCCGCTGGCAGATCGCCACCACGGCGACCGATGCCAACCGCTTTGCCCTGCGGGTGGCGCGGGCGGTGACGGGGCGGCGCAAGGTTCTGGTGTTCAACGGCTGCTATCACGGCACCGTCGATGACGCGATGGTCACGCTGGATGGCACGGGCCGCACCATCACCCGGCCGGGCCTGCTGGGCCAGTTTGCCGATCTGGCCGAAGGCGCGGTCTGTGTCGAATTCAACGATCTGGCCGGGGTCGAAGCCGCGCTCAAGGCCGGCGACGTGGCCGCCGTGCTGACCGAGCCGGTGATGACCAACAGTTGCATGGTGCTGCCCGAAGCAGGCTTCCATGACGGGCTGCGGCAGCTGACCCGCCACTATGGCGCCCTGCTGATGATCGACGAGACGCATACGCTGTCTTCGGGTCTGGGCGGCTATACCCGCGTTCATTCGCTGTCGCCCGACATGTTCATCGTCGGCAAATGCGTGGCCGGCGGGATGCCGACCGCGGTCTGGGGCATGACCGATGACGTGGCACGCCGCTATGCCGAGGCGAACGCGAACCGCGCCTCGGGCCATTCCGGCATGGGCACCACGCTTTCGGCCAACCCGATGCAATTCGCCTGCCTGCGGGCGAACCTGTCCGAGGTGATGACGGAAAAGGCCTATGCCCATATGGAAAAGGGCGCGGACCGGCTGTCGCATGGGCTGTGGAAGGCGATCGAGCGGCATGGCCTGCCCTGGCATGTGGTGCGCGTGGGCGCGCGGGTCGAATTCATCTGCGCCCCCGGCCCGCTGAAGAACGGCGCCCAGGCGGCAACCGCGCATCAGCCCGCGGTCGAGGCGGCGCTGCATGTGGGCCTTCTGAACCGCGGCAGCCTGATCGCCCCCTTCCACAACATGATGCTGGTCAGCCCGGTCACGAAAAAGGGCCAGATCGACCGGCTGATCGCCAGCTTCGATGAAATCCTTTCCGACCTTTGCCCGAAAGACTGACATGACCGCCGCCGACGCCAGCCCCTCCGGTTCGACCCTTGCCGAAGCCGAGGCCTTTCTTGCCGCCCACCCCGAGATCGAGGCCTTCGACATCGTGCTGCACGATGCCAATGGCATCGGCCGGGGCAAGATCATCCGCCGGCATGAACTGCTGTCGTTCTACAAATCGGGGCGGCACCTGCCGATCTCGATCCTTGGCCTCGACATCGTGGGCGAGGATGTACACGAGACCGGCCTGATCTGGGATCAGGGCGACGGTGACCTGCGGGCCTGGCCCATTCCGGGCACGCTGGTGCCGCTGCACAACACCACGCCGCCGCGCGGCGAGGTGTTCATGTCGATGTACACGCTGGACGGGGTCAAGATGACCTCGGACCCGCGCCACGCGCTGCAACGGCAGGTCGATGCGCTGGCGGCGGAAGGGTTGCACCCGGCGGGCGCGTTCGAGCTGGAATTCTTCCTGTTGGACAACGACCGCGGGCCGGACGGCAAGATGCAGCCCGCCCGCGACGTGCTGGACGGCCGCAAGTCGCGCAAGACCGAGGTCTATTCGGTGGATCACCTGCACGGGATGATGCCGCTTTTCAACGACATCTATGCCGGCGCCAAGGCGGCCGGGATCACCGCCGAGACGATGATCAGCGAATACGCCCCCGGCCAGTATGAACTGACCCTGCACTACCGCACCGATGTGATGCAGGCCGCCGATGATGTGGTACGCCTGAAGCGGATCGTGCGGGCACAGGCGCGGGCGCATGGCGTGACGGCCTGTTTCATGGCCAAGCCGAACGAGGATTATGCCGGTTCGGGAATGCATTTCCATGTGTCCATGCTGGACGATGCCGGCAAGAACGTCTTTGTCGAGCCGGTCGAGGGCCAGTGGAACCCCACGCTGCTGCACGCCCTTGGCGGGTTGCGCGACACCATGGCGGAATCCATGCTGGTCTTTGCCCCACATGCCAATTCCTGGCGCCGCTTCGCCAGCCAGAGCTATGCGCCGGTCAGCCCAAGCTGGGGCGTCAACAACCGCTCGGTCGCGCTGCGCATCCCGGCGGGCGACATCCGCGCGCGGCGGATCGAACACCGGCCCTCGGGCGTGGATGCCAACCCCTATCTGGTGGCTGCCACCGTTCTGGCGGGCATCCGGCACGGGCTGGCCAACCGCATCGACCCCGGCCCCGAAACCACCGGCAACGGCTATGAAGACGGGCCGGACCATGCCGGCATCCCGTCCGACTGGAAATCGGCCATCGACGCGGCCAGGGCCTCGGCCTTCCTGAAGGATGCGCTTGGCGAAGACATGCACCGCACCTTTACCGCCATCAAGGCGGCGGAATACCAGCGGGTGATGCGGACGGTCAGCGAAGTGGACTTCGACCTTTATCTGCACACGGTCTGACGCCGGTCACGCCCAGCGGCAGGCCCCGGCGCAGACCGGGGCGGCGGCCACAATCGCGCGGGCGATCAGCGCCGGCACGTCAGGGTGCTGCCCGACAGCGGGCAGCAGGCGCCCGCCGAAGCCGGCCTCGGCCAGCGCGGCGGGCAGGTCGGTGGTGACATGGCCGCCCGGCATGGCAAAGAACGGCAGGCAGACCGCATCGGCGCCATAGCCCGTGGCCAGTGCCAGCCGCGGGGTCTGGTCGATGAAGGCGGCCGCAGCCTCGGCCCCGGTCGCGGCGGTGATGCGGGCGGCAAGATACCGGGCAATGGCCGAGGGCGCGGGAGATTTCGAAGATCCATGCGCCGCCAGCAGCACCCGCGCGGCACCGCTTTGCGCCGCGATGCGCACCGCCAGATCCTGCACCGCCGGATCGCAGCCGAAGGGTTCCAGCACCTGCCAGCCCGTCGCCCCCGCCTCGGCCAGACGGGCGGGGATCAGGTGGCGGGTGAACCATCCCCCGGCCATGAACAGCGGAAACACCACGCCGGGCGCGCGCCCCGCCGTGGCCCGCGCCAGCGCGCCGGGCTCCGCCAGCGTGGCGGCGGCAAGGTCATGGTCCGGCAGCAGGGCGGCCACCCGGTCGGCCAGGCGCGCCAGTTCGGCGGCCGCAGGCAGCGGGTCCGATGGCTGGCCATGCGCCACGATCAGCGCGGCGGTCATGCGGGCGCCCCGCCGGCCAGCCGGTCACGGCAATGGTCGATGAAGGCACGGATCGTCAACGCGCCCTTCGCGCCCTCGGTCAGCACCAGCCCCAGATCCAGCGGCGGCGGCCCTTGCAGCGGCACTGTCACCAGCGGCTGCCCGTCCGGCGCGGTTTCCGGTGCGGGGCGGATATTGGCGATGGAATAGCCGAACCCGTTGGCCACCATGGCCCGCATCACCCCGATGTCGCGCGTCCGCTCCACGATCTGCGGCTTCCGGCCCAGCGGGCGGAAGGTTTCCAGGAAGTAATCGGTGGAAAACGGCAGGTCGAGCAGCACCATCGGCAAGGGCGCAAGATCGGCGGGCGTCACGCTGGCACGGGCGGCCAGCGGATGCCCCACCGGCAACAGCGCATAGGGCGGCAGGCTGATCAGCGGCACGAAGGACAGGTCGGGCGGAATGTCCAGATCGTAGGTCAGCGCGACATCCAGCCGGGCCTGCCGCAACCCTTCAAAGATTTCGGCCTGATGATGTTCGGACTGGCGGAAATCCACCTCGGGGAAACGGGCGGTGAAGCTGCGGCGCAGGCCCGGCAGCAGCACCTGCGCAAAGGTCACAAGGCAGCCCACCGACAAGGGGCCGCGCACCTGCCCGGTGATGGCATTGGCCAGATCGTTCAGCCGCCCCGCCGCGGCCAGCACGGCACGGGCCTCGTCCACGAACTGCCGCCCGCCTTGCGTCAGCGACAGGCCCTGCGCATGGCGGCGCACGAACAGCGGCAGGCCGAATTCCTGTTCAAGCTGGGCAATCGCAGTCGAGATCGAGGGCGACGAGACATTCACCCGATCCGCCGCCGCGGCGATCGACCCGGTCTCGCCGACGGCGACCAGATATTCCAACTGTCGAAGGGTGAAGCGCAGCGCCATGCCCCGCAGGCTATCCGCCCGGCGGGCGGCGGGAAACCCCGTTTGTCACAGCCTATTCGTCGCCCGGCACACCGTAAGAGGGCGCCGCGCGCGGGTCACGGGCGCGCTGGACATAGGCCGCCATCTGCGGCGCATAAACCGCCCAGGCGCGGGCAACCTCTTGGATGGGCGTGGCGGCATCGGACCAGTCGGCGCGCAGGCTGGCCACCGGCCAGCTTTCGCGGTCAACCATCAGCAGCCCGGCGGATTGAACAGGCCCCGCTTCGCCCCCGGCGGCGGCCCCGGCCTGCAAGGCGGCGACCAGCCGGTCCCCGAAATCGCCCGCGGCGGCGGCAAAGCCCGCAACCATGGCCTGCGGCACGGTCGGGTTGGCCAGCAGATTGCCCCCCGCCACCACCCCCGGCCCTTCGGCCAGCGCCCAGACCCCCAGCGTCTGCGCGCCGGAATGGCAGGCGGTGCGGCCCTGCGCATCGACGCACAGAAGCTGGCGATAATCGACATGCGGCGCCTCGGCCACCACCTGCGCCATGGCCTGCGGCGCAGTCGCCCCGGCCTGCATCAGATCCAGCAACCGCGGCCCAAGAGCGGGATCGGTGATGTTCTGTGTTGCCGCCACCCCGACCCCGGCACGGGCATGTGCGCAGCGCGCGGCAACCGCCGGCGATGAGGACGAGATCACCATGCCGAAACGGCCGGTCGTCGGGCAGCGGGCAAGCAGGGAAAAGGTCATGCGGCAGCTTTCCGGGGCTGGCCGCCGGGGGCGCTTCGCCCCCCGGCAGCGAAACGGTCAATCGGGAATGACGGCGGTGGCGTCGATCTCGACCAGCCACTCGGGGCGGGCCAGGGCCACCACCACCAGGCCGGTGCATACAGGATGCACGCCGCGGATATAGTCGCCCATGGTGCGATAGACCGCTTCGCGGTGGCGGACATCGGTCAGATAGACCACCAGCTTGGTCACATGTTCCATCCGGCCGCCACATTCCTCGACCAGTTGGCGGATGTTCTGCATCACCTTGTGGGTCTGTTCGACCGGATCATGGCTGTCGATGTTCCTGGCGGTATCCAGATCCTGCGGGCACTGGCCGCGCAGGAAGATGGTGGTCCCGCGGGCCACCACGGCCTGCGCCAGATCATTGTCCAGCTTCTGCTCGGGGTAGGTGTCTTTCGTGTTGAACTTGCGGTGGCGGATATGGGCCATCATGGTCCTTTCGGGGTGTCTTGCGGCGTCTTGCGGGCCTGGCTTCAGGGCATCCGCGAGGCGATCCAGCGGGCGAAATCGTAATTCGGGCGTTCCAGATGGCTCAGGGCGCCCGGCACGGAGAGGCCGGCGCAAAGGCCGCGATAGACCCGCTCGACACAGCCCTTGTCCTCCAGGTTCACCTCATCCAGCAGCGTCTTCAACTGCGCCAGATGCGCTGGCGCCTCGGGGTCGGCGATCCAGTCCGCGCTCATCCCGCCGCCGAACAGCACATGCACCCGGCCGGGGCCTTTCGGCGTCAGCGACAGATACCAGAAATAGCCCGGCGTCAGGGTGATCAGCAGGCTGGGATAGATCGCCAGCAGCCAGGTGATCCGGCGTTCGTCGCCTTGCAGGGCGGTGTTCGACGGATGCGCCAGCGACAGCGGCAGCGAATCGTTCTTGACGATCCAGTGGTGGTTGAAGGCGGCATCGCCTTCAGGGCAGGTCATCAGGTTCAGGTCGCAGGTGCCGCCGATGGTGGCCTCATGGCAGACCGGCAGGTGGTAGCTTTCCATGAAATTCTCGGCCAGCACCTTCCAGTTGGTGTCCCAGTCGAACTCTTCGCGGAAGACCTCGGAATAGGTTTCCATCGGCAGATAGCCGACCAGCCGGTCCACCCCGGCCAGCGTTTCCGCCGGGGGCGGCGCGTCGGGGTTCAGCGTGACCATGATCCAGCCGCGCCAGTTTTCCACCCGAATCGCCGGCAGGCGGATCTGGTCGCGACAGAAACTTTCGTTCCGGGCCATCGCGGGGGCACCGCGCAGGCTGCCATCCAAGTTGTAGGTCCAGGCATGGTAGCTGCAGACGATGCTGCGCACATTGCCGCGGCCTTGCAGCAGGGTGCTCATCCGGTGGCGGCAGACGTTCGACAGGCCGCGCAAACTGCCGTCACGGTCGCGCAGGATGATGACCGGCTCGCCCGCGATCTCCATCGTCAGATAGTCGCCGGGGTTCGGCAGCGCCTCGGCCCGGCCCGCACACAGCCATTCGGCGGCAAAGATGTGGCGGCTTTCCAGCTCGGCAAAGGCTGGCGAGGTATAGACCGATTTCGGCATGGCCTGCGCACGTTCGAACGGCAGCGCGACATTGGCGCGCAATTCCTGCAAGGCGGGGTCATGTGCGGTCATGGGGCGGCCTTTTGCGAACGGGGATCGGGGGACACAGGAAAGAAATCACCCAGATTCACGTTTTGGAAAAGGACGTTGTGGCAGAGCCGTGATTAGGTTGCGCCTAAGCAGGGGCGAAATGCCGGCGCACGGCGGCGGCCACCGCCTCGGCCAGCACGGGGTTCGCCTCGGGGCCGTAGTGAACACCGTCGATCGGGCTGACGCGAACCATGGCCCCGGCATCCAGCCAGGGCACGCCGATGCGCTGCGCCATCTCGGCGATGCGCGCGCCCAGAACCTGAGATTTCGCCGCCCCGCCCCGGAACATCCCGGCCAGCACGCCGACCTCAAGAACAGGCGGCGGCGCGATCAGCAGAACACCGGGGGCGGCCCCGCCCGGGCCGGCGCCCGAGGTGCGGATCACCCCGACCAGCCGTTCCAGCGACAGGGCGATGTCATCGGCATTAACCGAAAAGCGATCTTTCAGGTCATTGGTGCCCAGCATGACCACCACCGCATCAACCGGGCGATGCGATTCCAGAAGTGCTGGCAGCACCCGCAGCCCGTTGCGATGTGCGCCTTCGATCGGGTCGTCATGCAGCGTGGTGCGGCCGGGGTGGCCTTCGGCGATCACCTCCCAATCGGGCAGCAGGGCGCGCAGGCGGCCGGGCCAGCGTTCGCCGGGGCCATAGCGGCCCTGATCGCCCAGCGAAGCCACCGGCATCGTGCCATGGGTGTTGGAATCGCCAAACAGAAGCAGGGTGCGTGTCATGTGGTCCCTCATGCAGCCGGGCGCCCAGCTTAACCGGGTCTGGCCGCAGGGAAAGGCCCCAAGACCTTTCCTCTTGGCCCAAATACCTCGGGGGTAGCGCGGAACGCGCGCGGGGGGCAGCGCACCCCTGCCTGCAGTTACCGGGGGCGCAACGCCAGCAGATCCTGCACCGTGCCGGCCGGGCGGCACAGACGGGTGCCCCAGGGCGTTGCAATGAAGGGCCGTTCGACCAGCGTCGGATGCACGACCATGGCCTCGATCAGCCCCTGTTCCGACATCTCGGGCGCGGTCAGGCCCATGTCTTCCGCCGGCGTGCCGCGGGTGCGCAGCGCCTGCCGCGCGGTCAGCCCGGCGTCGGCGAAAAGCCTGCGCAGGTCTTCCGCCCGCCAGCCCGGCTTGCGCGCGTCAATCACCTGCAGGGTCAGCCCCGCCTCGCGCAGGGCGGCCAGCACCTTGCGCGAGGTGCCGCAGTTCGGGTTGTGCCAGATCGTGACGGTCATGGGATCACCTCGAATCTATCGACATCCACCAGCCCGTGATCGGTGATCTTGAGATGCGGGATCACCGGCAGGGCCAGGAAGGCCAGTTGCAGGAAGGGTTCCTCAAGCGTGACGCCAAGGCTGTGGGCGGCGGCGCGCAGGGGGATGAGGGCATCGCGCACCTCTTCGAAGGACAGCAGGCTCATCAGCCCGGCCACCGGAAGGGCCAGTTCCGCCAGCACCTTGCCGCCTTCGGCCACGACAAACCCGCCCTCGATCTCGGTCAGGCGGTTGGCGGCCAGCGCCATGTCGGCGTAATCGGCGCCCACGACGGCAATGTTGTGGTGATCATGGCAGACGGTCGAGGCGATGGCGCCGCGTTTCAGCCCGAAGCCCTGCACGAAGCCGGTGGCGCGGTTGCCGTTGCGGCCATGGCGTTCGATCACCGCGATTTTCACCAGATCGCGGTCCGGATCGGGGCGCTTGTCACCATCGACCGGCGGGATGTCGAAGGTCAGGTGCGGCGTGATGATCTTGCCGGGCAGGATGCCGATCACCGGGGTTTCCACCCGGTTGCCGCCGGTGCGGAAATCCTGCGGCGTCACCCGTGGCGCCTTGACCGAGGCGCGGGCGACGGGCGCGGTGGTCGGCCTTGCGGCAAAGGCGGCGGGGGTCAGTTCCACCCCGCGGGCAAAGACGCGGCTGGCGTGGCAGGTTTCCAGACTGTCGATCACCGCGATGTCGGCGCGCTTGCCCGGCGCGATCAGCCCGCGGTCCTTGAGCCCGAAGGCCTCGGCCGCCGAAAGGCTGGCGGCGCGATAGACGGCAAGCGGCGGGCAGCCCAGCGCGATCAGGCTGCGGATCATGTAATCCAGATGGCCGTGTTCGGCGATGTCCAGCGGGTTGCGGTCATCGGTGCAGAGGCAAAGATAGGGGGAATGGCGTTCCGTCAGGATCGGGGCCAGCGCGTGCATGTCCTTGGAAACGCTACCTTCCCGGATCAGGACGCGCATCCCCTTGCGCAGTTTTTCCAGCGCCTCGGCCGCCGTGGTCGCCTCATGTTCGGTGCGGATGCCGGCCGCGATATAGCCGTTCAGATCGGCGCCGCGGAGGAGGGGGGCGTGGCCGTCGATGTGGCGGCCGCGGAAGGCTTGCAGCTTGGCGAGACAGGCTTCGTCCTTCATCAGCACGCCGGGGAAATTCATGAATTCCGCCAGTCCGATGACCTGCGGATGGTCCTTCAGCGGCAGAAGATCGGCGGCGTCCAGACGCGCGCCCGCGGTTTCCATATGGGTCGAGGGCACGCAGGAGGACAGTTGAACCCGGATGTCGATCAGGGTTTGTGCTGCAGAATCAAGGAAATACCGGATGCCGGTCAGGCCGCAGACATTGGCGATTTCATGCGGGTCGCAGATCACCGTGGTCACGCCGCGCGGGCCGACGCAGCGGTCGAATTCATGCGGGGTGACAAGCGAGCTTTCGATATGCAGGTGGGTGTCGATGAAACCCGGCACCAGCACCTGACCGGAAACGTCTGTTTCGCGTATGCCTGTATAGCTGCCAAACGTACCGACGATGGTGTCACCACAGATCGCCACATCGGTTTCGACCAGATCGCCGGTGATCAGGTCGAAGACGCGGCCGCCCTTCAGCACCAGATCGGCGGGGGTCAGGCCACGGCCCTGGTCGATCAGGCGGGATAGCGGTTCTTGCATGGGGCACCTCCGGGCGGACAGCAAAGCCGCAAGGCAAGGCGGCGTCCAGAGGGATTGCGCCCCGGCGGTCCGCGTGATTCATCGTAACCGGAAGGAGACCGCGATGCCCACCCATGACCGGCCGCTGCGCGGCATTGCGCTGAAACTTGGCTCGGTGCTGATCTTCATCGTGATGTCGGCGATGATCAAGACGACCTCGGCCCATGTGCCCGGCGGGCAGGCGGTGTTCTTCCGGTCGTTCTTTGCCATTCCGGTGATCGTGGGCTGGCTGCTGTGGAGGCGCGAGCTGTCATCGGGGCTGCGGACGGACAACCCGCTGGGCCATGTCTGGCGCGGCTTTGCCGGGACGGTGGCCATGGGCCTTGGCTTTGCCAGCCTGGGCTATCTGCCGCTGCCCGAGGTGACGGCCATCGGCTATGCCGCGCCGCTGCTGACGGTGATCTTTGCCGCGATGTTCCTGGGCGAGGAAGTCCGCGCCTTCCGCATCGGGGCGGTGGCGCTGGGGCTGCTGGGGGTGCTGATCGTGCTCAGCCCCCGGCTTTCGGTGCTGCACGGCGCGGAAACCGGCCATGCCGAGGCCTTCGGCGCCAGCCTTGTGCTGACCAGCGCGGTCTTTGCCGCCCTGGCGCAGGTGTTCGTGCGCAAGCTGGTGCAGACCGAACAGACCCCGACCATCGTGTTCTGGTTTTCCGTGACCGCAACCGTGCTGTCGCTGGCCACCCTGCCCTTCGGCTGGGTCTGGCCCACTCCGGGCGAGACGGCGTTCCTTGTCGGCTCGGGGCTGCTGGGGGGTGTGGGGCAGATCCTGCTGACATCAAGCTACCGCGAGGCGGATGCCTCGCTGGTGGCGCCGTTCGACTATGCCTCGATGATTTTTGCGCTGCTGATCGGCTATTTCATCTTTGCCGAGGTGCCGACGCTGACCATGCTGGGCGGGGCGACGCTGGTCATTCTGGCGGGCATCCTGATCATCTGGCGCGAACGCCGGCTGGGGCTGGAACGCGCCCGCCAGCGCAAGGCGATGACACCGCAGGGATAGGCTACCCCTGCCGGGCGGGGGCGTTCTGGTCGATCAGATAGCGGTGCGACAGCGGAATGGCCGCCGCGCCAAGGGCGCGGGCATCCGCCCCCACGGTGCCTTCGCGGATGACGGGCGGATCGACGCCGGCCAGATCCAGCGCCTTGAACGCCGCTTCGGTGGCCTGCACCAGTTCGGCGCGCACCGAGACAGGCATCCAGCCATCCAGAATGACGGCCTCGATTTCGACCAGGGCGGCGGCGTTCAGCGTGGCATGGGCAAGGCCCTGCGCGGCGCTGGCAAGCCAGCGGTCCAGCAGAGGGCGCGACACCTGCCAGTGCTGGTGCTGTTCCCAGATATGGTCGCTGGATTCGCCCGCCTCCTCCATCTTTTCGGCCAGCACGTTCAGCGAGGCCACTTCCAGCAGCCGAAGCAGGCGGCCATCGGGGCCGGGCACCAGCATGGGGCCAACGCCGGCGGCATTGCCGGTGCGGCCCAGGAAAAGCTGGCCGTTCATCACCAGCCCGCCACCGATGAAGGTGCCCAGATAGAAATGCAGGAAATCCTTGGGCCGGTCGCCGGTGCCGAAGATCAGCTCGGCCCCGCAGGCCGAGGTGGCATCGTTCTGCACATGCACCGGCAGGCCCAGCAGGGCCGACAGGTCGGCGCCGATGTCGCGGTGGCGCCAGGCATCCATTGCCTGTTGCGGGGCGCCGATGATGGTGACCCAGTTCCAGAGCTGGAACGGGATCGCCACCCCCATGCCGGTGACGCGGGCGCGTTCGTCGGCGCCCAGCGGGGCCACCAGCGCGGGCGCGGCCTCGGCCACGAAGGCCACCACGGCATCGGGCGTGGGGTAGCGATAGGTCTTGCGGCGGGCGGCGCGGATGCGACCGAGAAAGTCGATCAGGATCAGGTCGGCCGACCGGCGCCCGACCTTGAGCCCGAAGAAGAACGCCCCCCCGGCGGCCAGCGACATGGGCACCGAAGGCTGGCCCACGCGGCCCCGGATCGGCTCGCCCCGGGTCAGCAGCCCGTCCTGTTCCAGTTGCCGCATGATGACCGACACGGTTTGCGCCGAAAGCCCGGTCATGCGGGCGATGTCGGATTTCGCCAGCGCCTCATGCCGGCGCACCAGGCTGAGGACCAGACGTTCGTTATGCGCCCGCATCCCCGACTGGTTGGTGCCGCGCAGACCCGCCTCATCCGGCACGGGTCGCAGGTCGGCGGCGGTGTCGACGGCGTATCTCACGTTTCCCCCCAATCCCCGCCGGTGCGCGGGGTCTGACCAGAGTGCGGAGGAAACGGGCAATCTGTCAATAATAAATCAGAGTGATTTAATTATCTTGACGCAAGGGCGGGAATCGGCTTTCCTGTGCCCGTCGCAGCGGGAGAGACGGGCTGCGCCAGGAATCGAAACGGGGGGCGCCTGCCCCCTTCCGTGGGAGGAAGCAGATGAAATTCACCACCAAGGCCCTGATGGGCGCAGCCACTGTTGCGCTGCTGTCGGCGGCGCCGGCGCTGGCCGATGGCGTGACCGCGTGCCTGATCACCAAGACCGACACCAACCCGTTCTTCGTGAAGATGAAGGAAGGCGCCGAGGCCAAGGCCAAGGAACTGGGCGTCACGCTGAAAGCCTATGCCGGCAAGGTGGATGGCGACCATGACAGCCAGGTTGCGGCGATTGAAAGCTGCATCGCCGATGGCGCCAAGGGCATCCTGATTGCCGCCTCGGACACCAAGGCGATCGTCGATCAGGTGAAGAAGGCACAGGCCGCCGGCATGGTGGTGATCGCGCTGGACACGCCGCTTGACCCGGCCGATGCCGCCGACGCCACCTTCGCCACCGACAACCTTGAGGCCGGCAAGCTGATCGGGGCCTGGGCCGCCGCCACGCTGGGCGACAAGGCCAAGGATGCCAAGGTGGGCTTCCTGGACCTGACGCCGTCGCAGCCCACGGTGGACGTGCTGCGCGACCAGGGCTTCATGATCGGCTTCGGCATCGACCCGAAAGACCCCGCCAAGATTGGCGACGAGGATGATCCGCGCATCGTGGGCCATGACGTGACCAACGGGAACGAGGAAGGCGGCCGCAAGGCGATGGAGAACCTTCTGCAGAAAGACCCCGACATCAACGTGATCCACACGATCAACGAACCCGCCGCCGTGGGCGCCTATCAGGCGCTGAAGGCCGTGGGCAAGGAGAACGACGTGCTGATCGTGTCGGTCGATGGCGGCTGCCCCGGCGTGGCGGCGGTGAAGGACGGCCAGATCGGCGCCACCTCGCAGCAATACCCGCTGATGATGGCCGCGCTGGGCGTGGAAGCGATCAAGAAATGGGCCGACGAAGGCGTGAAGCCGCAGCCGACCCCGGGCAAGGACTTCTTCGATACCGGCGTGACCCTGGTCACCGACAAGCCGGCCGAAGGCGTGCCCTCGGTCGATACCGCCAAGGGCACCGAGCTGTGCTGGGGCTGAGGCGGACCGCCTGATCCGAAAATCTTGTGCGGGGGCCGGTGCCCCTGCATGATCCCGCTCGGGGAGGAGGGCGGCCTTCTGGGGCCGCCCTTGTTGCAAGCGTCGGCAGGTTTGCCGGGGGACAAGGGGGGAAGATGAGCCAGCCACAGGAATTCGAGAAGGTTCTGACCGGCAGCGCGACGACCGTCGCACAGTTCGAGGAACCGAAAAGCGGGCTGAAGAAGTTGCAGCACATGCTGCACGGCAACCCGGCCCTGGTGCCGCTGATCGTGCTGGTGGCGCTGGTGTTGTTCTTTGGCATTGCCAAGGGCGAGCGGTTCTTTTCCGCCTATACGCTGACGCTGATCATGCAGCAGGTCGCGGTGGTGGGCATCCTGGCCGCGGCGCAGACGCTGGTGGTGCTGACGGCGGGGATCGACCTGGCCATCGGCGTGATCATGGTCTTTTCCTTCGTCATCATGGGCAACGCCGTGCTGTCCTATGGCCTGCCCTGGCCGCTGGCCATTCTGGCCGGATTTGCGATGGCGGGCTTCTGGGGCTTCGTGAACGGCTTCCTCGTCTCGCGGCTGAAGCTGCCGCCGTTCATCGTGACGCTGGGCACCTGGAACATCGTGATGGCGATCTGCCTGATCTATTCCGCCAACGAGACGATGCGCGAAGCCGACCTGACCGCCATCACCGGGGCGCTGCACATCTTCGGCACGCCGATCAAGATTGGCGGCGCGGTGATCACGCTGGGCGTGCTGGCGATGATCGGGCTGTATGTCGCGCTGTGGTACATGCTGAACTACACCGCCTTCGGCCGCCACATCTATGCCGTGGGCGATGATTCCGACGCCGCCGACCTGGCCGGTATCCGCAGCAACAACATCCTGCTGAAGACCTATACGCTGGCGGGGCTGATCGCGGGGCTGGCGGCCTGGGTGTCGATCGGGCGGAACGGGTCGATCTCGCCCTCTACGGTGACGACCGACTACAACCTTCAGGCCATCACCGCCACGGTGATCGGGGGCATCTCGCTGTTCGGCGGGCGCGGCTCGATCCTGGGGGTGCTGTTCGGCACGCTGATCGTGGGCGTGATGAGCATGGGCCTGAACATGCTGAACGCCGATCCGCAATGGAAGGTGCTGCTGACGGGTGGGCTGATCATCGGCGCGGTTGCCGTGGACCAGTGGATCCGCAAGGTCTCGGGCTGAGGGAGAGCGACAGATGGAACCCATTCTCACCGGACGCGGGCTGGTCAAGCGCTATGGCCGCGTCACCGCGCTGGACCATGCCGATTTCGACCTGTACCCCGGCGAAATCCTGGCGGTGATCGGCGACAACGGCGCCGGAAAATCCACCCTGATCAAGGCGCTGTGCGGCGCCGTGGTCCCGGACGAGGGCGAGATCCGGCTGGAAGGCCAGCCCGTCCATTTCACCAACCCGATGCAGGCCCGCGATGCCGGTATCGAAACGGTGTACCAGACGCTTGCCATGTCGCCCGCGCTGTCGATCGCGGACAACATGTTCATGGGGCGCGAACTGCGCAAACCGGGCCTGATGGGCAAGGTGTTCCGCCAGCTTGACCGCCCGCGGATGGAGGCTTTCGCCCGACAGAAGCTGTCGGAGCTGGGGCTGATGACGATCCAGAACATCAACCAGGCGGTGGAAACGCTGTCGGGTGGCCAGCGGCAGGGCGTGGCCGTGGCGCGGGCCGCGGCCTTCGGGTCGAAGGTGGTGATCATGGACGAACCCACCGCGGCGCTGGGGGTCAAGGAAAGCCGCCGCGTGCTGGAGCTGATCCTGGATGTGAAGAAGCGCGGGCTTCCGATCATTCTGATCAGCCACAACATGCCGCATGTGTTCGAGGTGGCCGACCGCATCCACATTCACCGCCTTGGCAAGCGGCTGTGCGTGATCGACCCCAAGGAATACACCATGTCCGATGCGGTGGCCTTCATGACCGGCGCCAAGACGCCCGAGCATGTGATGGCATGACGCCGGACGGGCTGATCAAGCTGATCCGCGCCCGGGCCGATGGTCCGGGCCGGTTCCTGGTGGCGCTGGCCGGTCCGCCGGCCAGCGGGAAATCAACGCTGGCGGCCCGGCTGGCGGCCGACCTGGCGCCGGGCGCCCGCGTGGTGCCGATGGACGGTTTCCATTATGACGACGCGGTGCTGACCGCGCGGGGCCTGCGGGCGCGCAAGGGATCGCCGCCCACCTTTGATGCGGCGGGCTTCGTTCACCTGATCCGCCGCCTGCGGGCCGAGGATGAGGTGGCCATCCCGATCTTTGACCGCAGCATGGAACTGTCACGCGCGGCCGCCGATGTGGTGGGGCCGGAGGACCGCATCCTGATTGTCGAGGGCAATTATCTGCTGCTGGATCAGGCGCCGTGGAACGCGCTGCCGGCGCTGTTCGACCTGACGGTGTTCCTTGACGTGCCCGAGGCCGAACTGGTGCGCCGCCTGACCGCGCGCTGGCGCGACCACGGCAAGGACGACGCGGCGGCGCGCGACTGGATCGCGTCGAACGACCTGCCAAATGCGCTGACCGTGATCCGCGAGTCCCGCCCGGCCGAGATTGTTCTTCGGGGCGTCTGACGCGGTTTTCGGGCCGCAAACCCTTGACACCCCCCGCGATGTGCCCAAGTTGAGGCGAAACCCGCCGCGACGCGCGCGACAGCCGCCCGCCACGCCACGACGAGGAACACCGCCCGCATGTCCCCTGCCCTGATCGCCGCGCTTCCGTTCCTTGGCGCGCTTTTGCCTGCCATTGCCGCGCAGGCGGGCCGGTCGGCGGCGGCGCTGGCGGCGGGGGCCGTGACACTGGCCGCGCTGGCGGGGCTGCTGGCCCATGCGCCGGCGGTGCTGGCCGGCGGGACGGTCACGGCGCATCTGGACTGGGTGCCCTCGCTGGGGCTGGCCGCCAGTTTCCGGCTGGACGGGCTGTCGCTGATGTTCGCCGGGCTGATCCTGGGGATCGGGGCGCTGATCATCCTGTATGCCCGGTTCTATCTGGCCGAGGATGAGGATGTGGGGCGGTTCCTGTCCACGCTGCTGATGTTCCAGGGCGCGATGACCGGGGTGGTGCTGACCGACAACATCCTGATGCTGCTGGTGTTCTGGGAGCTGACCTCGCTGTCGTCCTTCCTGCTGATCGGCTGGTGGCAGGACCGGCCCGAAGGCCGGCAGGGCGCGCGGATGGCGCTGGCGGTGACGGGCGGCGGCGGGCTGGCGATGATTGCCGGGATGATGATCCTGGGCCAGATTGCCGGGACTTACGAGATTTCCGATATCATTGCCCGCGGGGCCGAGATCAAGGCAAGCCCGCTGTATCTGCCCGCGCTGGTGCTGATCCTGATCGGGGCCTTCACCAAATCGGCCCAGTTCCCGTTCCATTTCTGGCTGCCCCATGCCATGGCCGCGCCGACGCCGGTGTCGGCCTATCTTCATTCGGCAACCATGGTGAAGGCGGGGCTTTACCTGATGGCGCGGCTGTGGCCGGCGCTGGCGGGCACGCCGGAATGGACGGCGATTGTCGCCACCGCCGGGCTGGTGACCATGCTGGTCGGCGCCAAGATCGCGTTTTTCAAGGACGACCTGAAGGCGCTGCTGGCCTTTTCCACGGTCAGCCATCTGGGGCTGATCACCTTTCTGCTGGGGCTTGGCACCAAGGCGGCGGCCACGGCGGCGATGCTGCACATCCTGGCCCATGCCAGTTTCAAGGCGGCGCTGTTCATGGTGGCGGGGATCGTCGATCACGCCGCGCATACCCGCGACATCCGGCGGCTGGGCGGCCTGGCCCGCGCGATGCCGGTGACCTTTGCGCTGGCCGCGGTGGCCGCGCTGTCGATGGCGGGGATACCGCCGCTGAACGGCTTTCTGTCGAAAGAGGCGATGCTGACCGAGGCGGCGGCAAGCGGCCTTCTGGTGGCGGCGCTGGCGACCATCGGGGCGATGTTCTCGGTGGCCTATTCGCTGCGCTTTCTGGCGCATACCTTCCTGGGCAAGCCGCGAAAGGCGCTGGCGCATCCGCCGCATGACCCGGGCCCCGGCCTTTGGGCGGCGCCCGCGGTGCTGGTGGGGATCGTCATCGCGTCAGGCCTGCTGCCGATGGCGACCTTCGGCCCCTTTGTCGATGCGGCGGCGGGCGCGGTGACGGGCGGGCCGGTCCATGCCCATCTGGCGCTGTGGCACGGGCTGGAGCCGCCGGCGCTGTGGCTGTCGCTGGCGGCGGTGGGCGGCGGGCTGATGGTGCTGGGCGGCTGGCCGCGCCTGCGGGCGCTGTGGGATGCCGCCCCGCGCCCCGAGGCCAAGGCGATGTTCGATGCCACCCTGTCCGGGCTGGTTTCGCTGGCCCGCATGGTGACCGATGCACTGCACGGCGGCGGACTGCCGCGGGCGCTGGCGATCACCACGGCGGCGCTGCTGGCGGGCGGGGCCTGGGCCTTCCTGACGGGCAGCCACAGCCCCGGCACCCGCGCGATGTTGCCGCTTGAGGCCGCGCCGATGGTGGTCTGGGCGGTGCTGATGGCGGCCACGCTGGCGGTGGCCGCGCTGCACCGCAACCGCCTGCTGGCGCTGCTGTTGACCGGGATCGTCGGGCTGCTGCTGGCGGCGGCCTTCGCCTGGGCCTCGGCCCCCGATCTGGCGCTGACGCAGATCGCGGTCGAGGTGGTGGCGATCCTCTTGATGCTGCTGGCGCTGAACTTCCTGCCGCGCCAGACCCCGGTGGAAAGCAGCCGGCTGCGCCGCGCGCGCGATCTGGGGCTGGCCGCGCTGGCGGGGCTGGGCACCGGGGCGCTGGCCTTTGCGCTGATGACGCGCGAGGCGGCCTTTGCGCCGATTTCCGCCTTTCACTGGGCGCAGTCCAAGCCGGGCGCGGGCGGCACCAATGCGGTGAACACGATCATCGTCGATTTCCGCGGCTATGACACCTATGGCGAGATCATCGTGCTGGGCATCGCCGCGCTGGTGATCTTTGCGCTGGCCGAAACGCTGCTGGCCAGCCGCCGCGCCACCGCCCGGCTGGCCGCGCTGGACACCGGCGGCAACGCCGGCGATCCGCATCCGGTGATGACGGCGATCGGCCTGCGCTTCCTGCTGCCGATGGCGCTGATGGTGGGGGTGTATCTGTTCCTGCGCGGGCACAACCTGCCGGGCGGCGGCTTTGTGGCGGGGCTGGTCTTTGCCATTGCGCTGCTGCTGCAATACCTGGCCTCGGGCTATGTGTGGTCGTCGCGCCGCCGGCGGTTCGACAGCCATGCGCTGATCGGGGCGGGCGTGCTGGTCGCCACGGCCACGGGGGCCGGGGCCTGGGTGTTCGGCCTGCCGTTCCTGACCTCGGGCTATACCTATGTGAAACTGCCGGGGATCGAGAAGTTCGAGCTGGCCACCGCGGCGCTGTTCGATCTGGGCGTGTTCTTCTGCGTGCTGGGCGCGGTGCTGCTGGCGATTGCCACGCTGTCGCGGCTGGCCCAGCACACGCCCGACCGCGAAAGGAGGGGTGGCTGATGGAGGCCCTGTTCGCCATTGCCATCGGGGCGCTGACCTTTACCGGGGTCTATCTGATGCTGCGGCTGCGCAGCTTTCCGATGATCCTGGGGCTGACCTTCATTTCCTATGCGGTCAACCTGTTCCTGTTCATCTCGGGGCGGCTGCGCAGCGGGGCGGCGCCCATCGTCGGCACGACCGACACGCCGGCAGACCCGCTGCCGCAGGCGCTGGTGCTGACCGCCATCGTGATTTCCTTCGGCATGACCGCCGTCATCGTGATGATGTCGCTGGGCGCCCGGTTCGAGGGCGGCGATGACCGGGTTGATGGCGGCAGCGACGGGCCGGGCAACCGGCCGGAGACGACGCAATGACCGGCGACTGGATCATTGCCCCCGTGGTGCTGCCGGCGGCGCTGGCCGGGCTGGCGCTGCTGTTCGCGCGGCGAAACCTTGGCCTGGCGCGCGGCATTTCGCTGGCGGGCACGGGCGCGCTGCTGGCGCTGGCGATCTGGGCGGTGGCCACGACCGGCGACCCGCAGGTTTACCGGCTGGGCAACTGGCCGGCGCCCTTTGGCATCGTGCTGGTGCTGGACGGGCTGTCGGCCTTGATGCTGCTGCTGACGGCGGGGCTGGCCCTGACGGTTCTGGTGCAGGCCGTGACCACCGGGCGCGACCGGAAGGGCCCGCATTTCCATGCGCTTTGGCTGTTTCAGGTGATGGGGCTGAACGGCGCCTTCCTGACCGGCGACGCCTTCAACCTGTTCGTCTTTTTCGAAGTGCTGCTGATCGCGTCTTACGGGCTGATGGTGCATGGCGGCGGGGCCGGGCGTTACCGCGC
Source organism: Fuscovulum blasticum DSM 2131 (assembly GCF_003034965.1). Taxonomy (GTDB): domain Bacteria; phylum Pseudomonadota; class Alphaproteobacteria; order Rhodobacterales; family Rhodobacteraceae; genus Pseudogemmobacter; species Pseudogemmobacter blasticus. Next base: position 102,264 of record NZ_PZKE01000009.1, read on the forward strand.
CGGCATTGCCTATATCGCGGTCAATCTGGTGGGATCGACGCTGTTCCTGTTCGCGCTGGCCACCGTCTATGCGGTGATGGGCACGCTGAACATGGCCGATCTGGCCGTGAAGCTGGCCGAATTGCCGCCGGGCGATCAGGCGCTGATGCGGCTGGCGGCGGTGCTTTTGCTGATGGTCTTTGCCGTCAAGGGCGCGCTGGTGCCGTTGCAGGTCTGGCTGCCCGGCACCTATGCCAATGCGCCGGGCGTGGTGGCGGCGCTGTTTGCGGTGATGACCAAGGTCGGCGCCTATGCCGCCATCCGCTTTGGCACGCTGGTGTTTCCGCCCGGCAATGCCGCCACGGGCAATATCCTGTCTGACCTGATCCTGCCGGCGGCGGTGCTGACCATGGCCGTGGGCGGGCTGGGGGTGCTGGCCTCGCGCGGGGTGGCGCGGGTGGCGGGCTATGCGGCGATTGCCTCGATGGGCACGGCCTTTGTCGCCATCGCGGGCTTTACCGCGCCCGGCCTTGGCGCGGCGCTGTATTACATCGCCCATTCCACCTTTGCCGGGGCGCTGCTGTTCCTGGTGTCCGACCTTGTGACCGCCCGCAAACGCGGCGCGCGGCTGCCGGGCGGGCTGGCCGCGCTGTTCCTGGTTGCCGCGGTTGCGGTGGCCGGCCTGCCGCCGCTGTCGGGCTTTGTGGGCAAGCTGTTCGTGATGCAGGCCACGGCAGACCATGCCGCGCTGATCTGGTCGGCGGTGCTGGGCACATCATTCCTGCTGGTGCTGGGGCTGTCGCGCTGCGGATCAAGGCTGTTCTGGAAGGCGGACGACGCCCCTGCCCCACGGCTGAGCGCCGGCGAACTGGTCGGGCCGCTGTGGCTGACCGCGACGCTGGTCGGGATGACGGTCTGGGCCGCCCCGATCAGGGCGCATCTGGATGGCATCGTGGCCGGCCTGCTGAACCCGGCCGCGATCATCGCCGCCAATACGCTGGGGGCCGTGCCATGATCCGCCGTCTGATTCCGCATCCGGGCCTGTCGGTCTTTCTGGCGCTGTTCTGGCTGGTGCTGGCCAATAGCTGGACCACCGGCAGCCTGATCGTCGCGCTGTTTCTGGGCATCACCGTGCCGCTGATCACCCGGCCCTGGTGGCCGGACCGGCCGCGCGTGGCGCGGCCCTGGCTGCTGGTGCCCTATGCGCTGCTGGTGCTGTGGGATGTGATCGTTGCCAATTTCCAGGTGGCGCGGGTGATCCTGTTCCTGCCGAAAGATCGCATCCGGTCAACCTTCATTGCCGTGCCGGTCGATCTGACCGCGCCCGAAGCGATTTCCATCCTGGCCGGAACCATCACCATGACCCCCGGCACCGTCACCGCCGACTGGGCCGCCGACGGGCGCACGCTGCTGATCCACGCGCTGCACGCCCCCGACCCCGATGCCGTGCGCGACGACATCAAGACCCGCTACGAAGCCCGGCTGAAAAGGATTTTCGGATGATCCTCGGATATGCCCTGATCTTTGCCATGGGATGCTTTTCGCTGGCGCTGCTGATGAACCTCTGGCGCATCGCCAGCGCCCCCACCATGGCCGACCGCATCCTGGCCGTTGATACGATGACCGTGAACGTGATCGCGCTGATCACACTTTATGGCGCCTGGATGGGAACCTCGATCCTGTTCGAGGTGACGATGCTGCTGGCGATGACCGGCTTTGTCGCCACCGTGGCCTTTGCCAAGCACATCCTGCGCGGGAGCATCATCGAATGATCCTGATGGCACTGGAATGGGGCCTTGCGGCCATGCTGGTGGGGGGCGGGATCTTCGCGCTGATCGGAAGCTGGGGCCTGCTGCGCCTGCCAGACCCGATGCAGCGCCTTCATGCGCCGACCAAGGCCACCACCGTGGGCGTGGGCGCGGCGCTGGTCGCGTCGGGGCTGGGCCTGACGCTGACCGATGGCGTTATCTCGTTGCAAGAGGCGCTGGTCGCGGTGTTCCTGTTCGTGACCGCGCCCCTGTCGGCGCTGTGGCTGGCGCGGGTGCATCTGTGGCAGCGGGTGCCCAAGGACAGCCTGCCGCCGCCGGTCAGCGGCGACTGGGCGGTGTTTCACGGGGCCGATGCCGCCGATCCCGCCGGGCGGACCGGCGACGGACCGGCGCGATAGGCTAGAACAGCGCGGCGTTCAGCAGCAGGTGGACGCCGATGGAAGCAAGATAGCCCAGCGCCACCGCCCAGCTCCATTTCAGATGCGCGCCGAAGGTATAGACGCCGCGCGCCTGCCCCATCAGCGCCACCCCCGCCGCCGAGCCGATCGACAGCAGCGATCCGCCGGTGCCGCAGGTCAGCGTGATCAGCAGCCATTCGCCGTCGGACATCGACGGGTCCATCGTCAGCACGGCGAACATCAGCGGAATGTTGTCGATGATGGCCGACAGCACGCCCAGGATGACGTTCGCGGTTGTCGGACCCAGGTCGGTGAACAACAGTTCCGAGGCCAGCGAAAGATACCCCAGCACCCCCAGCCCGCCGACGGCAAAGATGATGCCGAAGAAGAACAGCAGCGTGTCCCATTCCACCCGCTGCACTTCCTTGAAACTGTCCAGCACGAACTCTTCGTCCTTGCGGCGCTGGCCGGTCAGCCGCAGCCAGTAGGAGAACATCTGCAACAGCCCCAGCCCCAACATCATGCCCAGCGCGGGCGGCAGGTGCAGGAAGTTCTTGAAGCTGACGGCAATGGCGATGGTCAGGCCGAACAGCGCCACCACGCCCCACATGCCGGGCTTGGCCTTGGCGCGGTCGGTCACGGCGGGGGGCTTTTCGTTCGGGATTGCGAAATACAGGATCACCGCCGGCACCGCCCAGTTCACCGCCGAGGGCAGGAACAGATCGAAGAACTCGAAGAAGCTGAGCTTTTCGGCCTGCCAGACCATCAGCGTGGTGATGTCTCCGAAGGGGCTGAACGCGCCCCCGGCGTTCGAGGCGACCACGGTCGAGATGCAGCCCAGCGTGACGAAGCGCGGATTGTCCCGCCCCAGCGCCATGACCACGGTGCCGATCACCAACGCCGTCGTCAGGTTGTCCAGCACCGAGGACAGGAAGAAGGCCAGCACGCCGGTCAGCAGGAACAGCGGCCGGTAGCCCAGGCCCCGGCCGATCAGCCAGGCGCGCAGCACGTCGAAGGTGCGGCGTTCCTCCATGGTGTTGACGTAGGTGATGGCCACCAGCAGGAACAGGAACAGCTCGCCATATTCCTCGATGATCTCGCGCGCGTGGCGGCCGGCGCTTTCGGTATCGCCCATGCCCAGGAAGGCCAGGCCGATCAGCGCCCAGATCAGACCCGCCGCCAGCATGACCGGCTTGGATTTCCGCATGTGGGTGGATTCTTCGAAGACCACCAGCAGATAGGCGGCCACGAAAATGATCACCGAGGCGATGCCCGCCCAGTGCGTTGTCAGATCAATCTCAGGCATGATGTCGCGAACCCCTCACGGCCCGTCTTGCGCGGGCGCTGTCGCGGCCAGACAAGGCACCTTTCGCGGGGCACCGTCAAGCGGCGGCGGAAACCTGACCATATGGTCAAAACCACCCGCCAATCCGCTTGCCAGCCGCCGGGCCGTCATGGCATCGTCGGCCCGCGCTTATGCGGGCGGAGGACCCCCGGTTGACCACGCTTTCCCCTGAAACGGCCGCGACCGGCCTTCTGCCGCAGCTTGCCCATGCCCGCAATCCGGGCATGGCGCTGGATCTGGACTGGGTGGCCGGCGTGCAGGCCAATACATCAGCCATCGAACGGCGCTGCGCCACGCTGGGCGGGCGACGGTCGGTCAAGAAGGACTGGCAGGCGGCCTGGCTTTTGAAGGCGATCTCGCTGATCGACCTGACCACGCTGTCGGGCGATGATACCCCCGGCCGGGTGGAACGGCTGTGCGCCAAGGCCCGCCAGCCGGTGCGCCCCGACATGCTGGCCGCCCTGGGGATGACCGGCCTGACGGTGGGCGCGGTCTGCGTCTACCATGACATGGTGGAAACCGCCGTGCGCTGCCTTGAGGGCAGCAATATCCCCGTCGCCGCCGTTTCGACCGGCTTTCCCGCCGGCCTGTCACCCTGGCGCCTGCGCCTCGCCGAGATCGGCGAAAGCGTGAAGGCGGGCGCGAAAGAAATCGACATCGTGATTTCGCGCCGCCATGTGCTGACCGGCAACTGGCAGGCGCTGTATGACGAGATGCGCGAGATGCGCGCCGCCTGCGGCGAGGCGCATGTCAAGGCGATCCTGGCCACCGGCGAATTGCAGACGCTGCGCAATGTCGCCCGCGCCTCGCTGGTCTGCATGATGGCGGGGGCCGATTTCATCAAGACCTCGACCGGGAAAGAGGCGGTGAACGCCACCCTTCCGGTCACGCTGACGATGATCCGCGCCATCCGCGACTATCAGGACCGCACCGGCCACAAGGTCGGCTACAAGCCGGCAGGCGGCATTTCCAAGGCCAAGGATGCGCTTCTGTATCTGGCGCTGATGAAGGACGAACTGGGGGCGCCCTGGCTGCAACCCGACCTGATGCGCTTCGGCGCCTCGTCCCTGCTGGGCGACATCGAGCGGCAGTTGGAGCACCACCTGACCGGCGCCTATTCCGCCGGCTACCGCCATGCGCTGGCCTGACATGGCCCCGCAAGGCCGGAGGACGCAGAAGACAGGGGCGCTGCCCCTCGCGGCTTCGCCGCTCACCCCGGGATATTTTCGTTCTGAAAGAAGCCCGGTGCTGCTTCTTTCAGAACAGAAATATCCCCGCCGGAGGCGCAGGCCGGGGCCGGGCGATCCCGCCCGGGGTCTGGCACGACTGGAGATGATGGAATGACGATCAAGGAAATCTTCGACTCCATGGCCTATGGCCCCGCCCCCGAAAGCAATGCCGAGGCGCTGGCATGGCTGGCGAAGCACAAGGCCGGCTTCGGCCATTTCATCAACGGCGCCTTCACCGCGCCCGAGGCCCCGTTCGAGACGCGCAACCCCGCCAATGGGGCGGTGCTGGCGACCGTCTCGCAGGGATCGGAGGCCACGGTTGCCCGGGCCGTGGCCGCCGCCGCGCGGGCCTTTCCGAAATGGTCGGCCACGCCGGGGCCGCAGCGGGCGCGCGTGCTTTATGCGCTGGCGCGGCTGGTGCAGAAGCACAGCCGCCTGTTCGCCGTGCTGGAGACGATGGACAACGGCAAGCCGATCCGGGAAAGCCGCGACATCGACATTCCGCTGGTCGCACGGCATTTCTATTATCACGCGGGCCTTGCCCAGTTGCTGGAATCCGAGCGGCCGGGGATGCAGCCGCTGGGGGTTTGCGCGGCGGTGATCCCGTGGAACTTTCCGCTGCTGATGCTGGCCTGGAAGGTGGCGCCGGCGCTGGCTGCCGGCAATACGGTGGTGCTGAAACCCGCCGAATACACCCCGCTGACCGCGCTGCTGTTCGCCGAGATCAGCCGCGAGGCCGGGTTGCCCAAAGGGGTGCTGAACATCGTCACCGGCGATGGTGAGACCGGCGCGGCGCTGGTGGCCCACCCGGGCGTGGCCAAGGTGGCCTTTACCGGATCGACCATGGTCGGCCAGCGCATCCGCGAGGCCACCGCCGGGCAGGGCAAGGCGCTGACGCTGGAGCTGGGGGGCAAGTCGCCCTACATCGTCTTCGACGATGCCGATCTGGACAGCGCCGTCGAGGGGCTGGTCGATGCGATCTGGTTCAATCAGGGGCAGGTCTGCTGTGCCGGGTCGCGCCTGCTGGTGCAGGAAGGCGTGGCGGACCGCTTCCACGCCAAACTGAAACGCCGGATGGACGGGCTGCGTCTGGGCGATCCGCTGGACAAGTGCATTGACATGGGCGCGATTGCCGACCCGGTGCAACTGGAGACCATCACCCGCCTGGTGGATGGCAGCGAGGGCCAGATCTATCGCGCCGCAACCCCGGTGCCACAGGGCTGTTTCTATCCGCCGACGCTGATCACCGGGCTGACCACATCCTCACCGCTGATGCAGGAAGAAATCTTCGGCCCGGTGCTGGTCAGCATGACCTTCCGCACGCCGGCCGAGGCGGTGGAGCTGGCGAACAACACCCGCTTCGGGCTGGCCGCCAGTGTCTGGACCGAAAACGTCAACCTGGCGCTGGACATGGCGCCCAAGCTGAAGGCCGGGGTGGTGTGGGTGAATGCCACCAACCTGTTCGACGCCGCCGCCGGCTTTGGCGGGGTGCGCGAAAGCGGCTTTGGCCGCGAAGGCGGGTGGGAGGGGCTTGCGGCCTATCAGAAGCCCGCCCGCAGTGCCCGGACGCTGAAACCGCTGGCCGCCTTCCCCGAACCGGCCAGCCCCGAGGTGCCGGCCATGGACCGCACCGCCAAGCTGTTCATCGGCGGCAAACAGGCCCGGCCCGACGGCGGCTATTCCCGCGCGGTCTGGTCGCCCAAGGGGCGGCTTCTGGGGCATGTCGGCCTGGGCAACCGCAAGGACATCCGCAATGCGGTCGAAGCGGCCCATGCGGCCAGGGGCTGGGGCAAGGCGACCGGCCATAACCGCGCGCAGATCCTGTATTATCTGGCGGAAAACCTGTCGGCGCGTGGGGCGGAATTCGCCGCCCGCCTGCGCGACCTGACCGGCAAGCCCGGCGAGGCCGAGGTCGAGACCACCATCACCCGGCTGTTCACCTGGGCCGCCTGGGCGGACAAATACGAAGGCGCGGCCAAGCCGGTGCCGATGCGCGGCATTGCGCTGGCGCTGCACGAACCCGTTGGCGTGATCGGCGCGCTTTGCCCGGACGAGGCGCCGCTTCTGGGGCTGGTGTCGCTGATGGGCCCGGCCATCGCCATGGGCAACACCTGCGTTCTGGTGCCGTCTGACCCGTTCCCGCTGGCCGCGACAGATTTCTATCAGGTGCTGGAAACCTCGGACGTGCCGGCGGGCGTGGTGAACATCGTCACCGGCGCGCCGGACGAACTGGCCAAGGCGCTGGCCAGCCACCGCGACGTGGATGCGCTGTGGTCCTTCGCGGCGGCGCCGCTGTCGGCGATGATCGAGCGGGAAAGTGCCGGCAACCTGAAGCGGACCTGGGTCAACAACGGGCTGGCGCGCGACTGGAGGACGGCCGAAGGCGAGGGGCGCGAATTCCTGGCCCGCGCGACCGAGGTCAAGACGGTCTGGGTGCCCTACGGCGAATGACGCTGCGAGCCCGTCTGCGCGATCTGTACGAAGGCGAAGGCGAGGCCGGCGACCGGTTTCGCTATGGGTTGCTGGCGTTCGACCTGTTGACCGTGGCCTATCTGGTGGCCACCTCGTTCCTGCTGCGGGGGGCGCATACGGTGGCGATCGACATCGCCATCGGGCTGGTGTTCCTGGCCGATCTGCTGGCGCGGCTGTGGATCGCGCGCCGCCCCGCGCATGAGCTGTTCAGCCTGTGGACGCTGGCCGATGTGCTGGTGATCGTCTCGCTGCTGTTTCCGCTTTGGGGCGAAGGGCTGGCCTTCCTGCGGGTGATCCGGCTGTTCCGGGTGTTCCACTCGCCGCAGACGCTGGACCAGTTGCGCGACGACATTCCCGGGTTCCGCCGCAACGAACAGGCGCTGCTGGCCGGGGCGAACCTGCTGATCTTCCTGTTCGCGATGACGGCGCTGGTCTATCAGACGCAAAGCGGCGTGAACGACAAGATCGCGAACTATGTCGATGCGCTGTATTTCACCGTCACCACGCTGTCGACCACCGGCTTCGGCGATGTGACGCTGGTGGGCACTGGCGGCAAGCTGCTGTCGGTGGCGATCATGATCGTCGGCATCTCGCTGTTCCTGCGGCTGGTGCAGGTGGTGCTGCGGCCGCAGAAGGCGCATTTCCCCTGCCCCACCTGCGGCCTGCGCCGGCACGACCATGATGCCGTGCATTGCAAAGCCTGCGGCACCATCCTCAACATTCCCGACGACGGGGCGGACTGAAACCGCCGCGGGGGCGCTGCCCCCGCACCCCCGGGATATTTGAGGACAGATGAAAGCGGCAGCTTCAGGCCATGCGGGCGGCCATGTCGAGCATCCGGTTGGAAAAGCCCCATTCGTTGTCATACCAGCCGAAGACCCGCAGCATCCCTTGCGGGGTAAGGCGGGTTTCCGGGCAGGCCATGACCACGGATTCCGGCCGCGCCCGCAGGTCGGTAGAGACCAGCGGCCGGTCGGTGAAGCCGATCACCCCGCCGGCAGCGCGGAAGGTGGCGTTCACCGCTTCCGTGGTGGCGGGGCGTTCGGTCATCACCTGAAGATCAACGCAAGAGACGCTGGCGACCGGCACCCGCACCGCCTGCGCGATCAGCCGGCCCGCCACCTGCGGCAGCACGCCATCGAGCAGCCGGGCCGCGCTGGTGGTGGTGGGCACCATCGACAGGGCCGCCGCGCGCGACCGGGCGAAATCGGCCGCCGGGGCATCCACCGTGGGCTGGCTGCCGGTGTAGCAATGCACGGTCGTCATCGAGCCGGTGACGATGCCCCAGCCTTCGTCGATCAGCTTCGCCAGCGGGGCCAGCGCATTGGTGGTGCAGCTTGCGTTCGACACGATCCGCTGCCCGGTCAGCACGGACTCGTTCGCGCCCAGAACCACGGTGGCATCCGCCGCGCCGGACGGGCCCGAGATCAGCACCCGCGCCGCGCCGGCGCGAAGCCCGCGTTCGGCCACGTCGCGCGCTTCGGCCCGGCCGGTGCATTCCAGCACCAGATCGACGCCGGACAGGTTCAGGGTGGACAGGTCTGCTGTGCGGTGTAGCGGGATGGGCCGACCGTTCACCACCAGCGCCCCGCCGTCCAGCGCCACCGTGCCGCGCCAGGGGCCGAACACGCTGTCATATTCGAAGAGATGCGCGCACATCTCGGGCGCGGCGATGTCATTGATCCCGGCGATCTGCACCGTCGGCCAACGCTCGGGCGCCTGGGCCCAGGCCCGCAGCACCGACCGGCCGATCCGTCCGAATCCGTTAAGGAAAACCTGCATCGCGACCTCCACTTCCGCGGGCAGAGTGACCATGGCCCCGGCGCCGGGCAAGGGCTGTCGCAAAATTTGATCAAACGCTGGCGCGGGCGAATCAGCGGGACCGGCTGCCCTGGTGCGTGGCGCCACAGGGGCGAGCGCTGCCGGATTCCCGGGCGTTTCCCCGGCGGAATTGCAACGAACGCACCGTTTCAGCCGCCAATCCCGGGCCGCGCTGCGATGCGGCATCGACAGCGGGCAGAAAAGCGTTTCCATTTCGCGGAACCGGCAGTCTTGGCCGCTTCTTGGCAGAAGGACAGGCGTCATGGCCCAGAAACCCCGCGGTCGGCCGCGCAGCGCGCCCGAAAAGCCCGAACAGGCCACGGTGCAGGCCCTGGACCGGGCGCTGGCACTGCTGGAACATCTGGCGCGCAGGCCGGGCCTGACGCTTTCCGATCTGGCCGAGGAGACGGGCCTTCCCATCGCCACCGTGTTTCGGGCGCTGGCCACGCTTCAGGCGCATGGCATGGTTGAGGCGCAGGAACCGGGGCAGTTCTGGCACATCGGCCCCGGCGCCTTTCGCATCGGGTCGGCCTTTCTGCGGCGCACCGATGTGGTGGACCGCGCCCGCGCGCCCATGGAACGGCTGATGCGCGAAACCGGAGAGACCGTCACGCTGGGGGCCGAAGTGGCCGATCTGGTGACGATCCTGGCGCAGGTCGAGGCGCAGGCGGGCATCCGCACCTTCCACGCCCCGGGCAGCACGCTGCCGATGCACGGTTCGGCGCTTGGCAAGGCGCTGCTGGCCTGGCTGCCCGAAGACCGGGTGGCCGGCATCCTGGACCGGCAGGGCCAGGCCCGGCTGACCAGCCTGACGCTGACCAGCGAATCGGCGCTGTTGCGCGATCTGGTCCGCAGCCGCGACCGCGGCTTTGCCATTGACGATCAGGAAGGGGCAGATGGCTTGCGGGGCGTGGCCGCCCCGGTGTTCAACGCGCAAGGTTTGCCGGTTGCAGCGCTGGCCATCACCGGCCCCGGCTTTCGCTTCGGCCTGTCCGATGCCCAGCGCGCCGGCGCGCTGGTGCGCGCCGCAGCAGAGGCGGTGACCGACGGGATCGGCGGCACCGCGCCCTGACGTGCCTTAGCTGACGCCGGCCACCCGGGCCTCAAGGTGCTGCACCAGACCCGGTTCAAGGTTAAGCGCTGCGGCCAGCATGGCCAGATAGCCTTTTTCTTCCAGCGACTGATCGTCGGCCACCAGGAGCGAGGCGGCATAGATCTCGGCCGCTTCCTCAGGCGAGCGGGCCAGGCCGGCGATACGGCGCACGTCCAGCGGGGCATCCAGTTCGGCCTTGATCAGGGCTTCGGCCTCGGCCTCAAGCCCCATGCGCTGCAAGGCCTCGTCGATGCGGGCGCGTTCGTCGGGGGTCACATGGCCATCGGCCTTGGCCACCGACACCATGGCCTGCACAAGGCGGGCCGACAGATCGTTCGCGGCGGTGCTGTCAGAGGGCAGGAACACCGTGCCTTCGGCCGCGGGCAGCGCCACCGGGCCTGCGGCCGGTTCCTTGCCCTTCTTCCAGTCCTGCCAGGCCTGATAGGCCAGCCCGCCGATCAGGGCCGAGGCCCCCACCTTGGCGCCGGTGCCCAGGATCTTGCGCCCGCCGCCGGTCAGCAACAGCCCCAGAAGGCCGCCCGCAATGGCGCCCTTGCCCAGGGCGGACTGGCCGTCCCAGGTCTGTTTCGCCTTGTCGGTCAGGCCTTGCACACCCTGACCGCCGGTCAGGTTATCCAGCAGGGATTTCGCGTTGAACATTCTTGCACCTTTCTTGGCAGCATCGGCCCGGTCATGTCGGACCCCGTATGTGGGGTGCCGGAAACAGCCTTGCAACGGTTTCGGCAAGGATATGCCATGGCGGCACGCAGCTCTGGACCGTTTGACGGAAATCAACGACCTTTTCGACTCTGTGATATAGGATTTCGGCACGGGCGCGGCAGGGGTCGCGCCCGGTCTCGGATCAGGAGCGCCGGCCCCGGCGCGGCCTGTTCAACGGAGCCTCGCATGGCAAACATCGCCTCTCTCTCCGGCCTGACACCCTTGCAGGACGCGGGCACCTGCCCGCACACGGACTGCCGCTTCGCCTTTCCGCTGCCGGTGTTCCTGGACGAGGACACCGCCGTCGTCGACACCCCGGCCCAGGCCGAACGCCTGCTGCACCGGCTGCGCGCCGTGTTCCGCGCCCGCGGCTACCGGACGGTCACGCCGCGGCTGGTCTCGGTCGAGATTCCCCGCAACGGCCGGTTCCGGCTCTGGGTGGACTGGATCGGCCAGGGCGGCACCGGCGACCAGACGCTGTTCCGCACCGTCTGCTTCAACCACGGCACCCTGGAAGACAACGTGACCCACATGATCCGGGTGGAAGGCCTGGCCGCCCGCCGCACCGCCAACCGCCGCAAGGCGGGGTGAGGGGGGGGGAGGTTGGTTTGCGGAGGGAGCCATCTGACGGCGGTGCGGCACTGCACCTGCAGCAAACCCGGGCTTGGCTCAAACGCTGGTCTTCGCGGCGAACTCAATGCTTGTCAGCATCGGAATCCCTAGGCTTGGTGATGGTTTCAGGTTGCTCATATCTGTCAGCCCGAAGGATAATGGCTTCCAAAACCTGACCCTTTTTCACCTTTGCGTTGATCTGTAGGCTGACAGGCACCTTATTCCATTCGGCGTCTTGAATAATCTGCCGGTCTTCAAGCGACGACATCACTTCCTGAACGCTGGCTTGGAAGGATTCTACGGTGTTCATTTCCTCCACGTGGACTCGGAAACCGTCCGGCACAGTCGTGTCAACCTTGCGGATGTAATAGACACCATCCTTGCGGGCTTCTTCCGAACTTGTGCGGCTAGATCTGGTGAGGGCTGCGGCGGCCCCGGCGGGAACGCTGACCCCATTCACTACGGCATCCGTTTGCGAGGCGTGTCGAACCAACGATTGCTTGGCATCGTCGGCTTCTGCCTTCAACGCTTGCAAAACAGGCTGCTGTTCAATAGCTTTCTGGATCACCGCTTGTTTGTCTTTATCCCCAGCAGCAACCGTCTGGATCGTTTCGAGAGCCTTGATCAACGTCTTGTTGTTCGACTCTGCAAGACGCTCTTCTTTCCGGTTGTTCAGCCAGTTACGCATGGTGGATTGACCGGCCCAAATGAGTGCCAAACTGACGATTACAATAGCGAGGGTTGTCGGGTCCATCTTGTCCACCGCTCCTATCAGAACCTCTTTGATGACATCCATCAGTTGGGCTTCTTGATCGGAGCTCCCACTTTTGACTTTGATAATAAGTTCGAGGTCTTCTTTCTCGGCATCAGTCAGGAGGCGACCGTTCGCTTCCCCGTGCTTGACGAGAGCGTAGGAACGATAGATTGCCGCCTGAGCGTCGATCCAACCCCGCATCATGTAAGCGTTGAGGGCAGAATCATAGCGCTGTTCGGGGATGTATAGCGTGGATTTTATCCAGTCGCCGAGTTCGATTTCGTCAATGCTATCAATTTTGATCTGACCTTCGACAAGTCCGTTCAGAACTTCCCAAGCATCGTCTTCGGAGCGAATTTGAATTGTCATGAACAACCGATACGTTCTGTTTTCCGAGACGGTAGTGTAAAGGCGCTTAGTGATAAAGGAAATTTGATCGTCGAGAGGGAACCGGGCATTCGCAGCGACTGGGGTCAATGGCCGGTTTGGGCCGATCTCGTCATGCTGAACCTTCGGAGGCTCGACCGCGCAGAATCGGGCTCCCCGCAGCAGCTATGCGTTCAAAGCGTAGCGGACCTGCCCCCCTGCAAGGACCCTTGTTCACCACCCTGACCAGCCGCCAGCTACACCTGACATTCGACAACGGGGGAGGGATGGTGGCGAGGGGGGGACTCGAACCCCCGACCCTGCGATTATGAGTCGCATGCTCTAACCAACTGAGCTACCTAGCCACTGGCGGGCGGATTACGCGGGCCGGGTTGGGGCGTCAAGGGGGAAAAGGGCCGCTGCGGGATCGGCCGCCTCGCGCGCGACCCTTGGGCGGCCGCTGGCGGTGACGGTCACGGTGGCCTCGACGAACATCCGCTGGCCTTCGATGTCCACCTCGCGCAGGTCACGGCTGGCCTCGATCCGCAGGTCCATGGCGCCGGCCAGCCGGGCGCGGGCCTCGGCCTCGGCGCGCAGGGCGGTTTCCATCGCGTCCAGCGCGGCGTCGCGGTCGCCCCAGGCGCGGGGGCCTTCGGGCAGATGCGCGACAAAGCGCCCTTGCGCGGGCGAGGTGACAAGCCCCGACACTCGCTGGCTGACCTGCCCCGCCACCGCGCCGATGGCATTGGCCACGCCGGCATGTTCGGGCAGGATCATGTCGCAGCCCAGCCGTTCCCCCACGGCGCCGTAATAGGACGGGGCCGAGGCGCCCAGGCCGATGACCGGCACCGCCAGCCGCGCGGTCAGTTCCACCACGCCGCGGTGGCGGTGCAGCCCGGCCGTGGTCAGCCGGTGGCGGGCCAGCGTCACCGGATCTTCGCCCGCAAAGCCGGGATCTTCGGCGAAGGCGGCTTCCAGCAGGCAATCGGCGGTCTGCTGGGTGACCTGATCGACGATGCGCCGCGCCAGCGGCTCGGGCCCGTCGGCGAACCGCTCTCCCGCGCCGGTGCGGCGGCGGGCCAGCAGGCGCACCGCCTTTTCCGCCGCCAGCCCGTCCCAGGCCTGCAGGCGGCCCAGCACATGGCTGGCGTCCGACGGCGTGACCCCCGAGATCATCACCAGCCCGCGCGCCACCAGCCGTTCCAGCGCCGCCGCCTCAAGCCGGCTGGTCAGCGCCTGGCCCAGCGGCATGGCGGTAGTGATCCGCGCCAGCACCGTTTCCTCACGCGCGGTCAGCCCGCCCGCCTGCGCCCCGGCCATGGGCAGCACGAAGCGGCCGTCGAATTCGCCCGCGGTTTCGGTGGACAGCCAGCGGTCCAGCGCCGTGTGCACCATCGGCCCATGGTCCACCGCCAGAAGCGAAACCGGAATCAGCCGCCGCGGCCCCAGCCGCAGCCCGCCGGTCAGCCCCTCGGTCAGCAGATGCACCTCGCTGTCGCCGCCCAGGCCGGTGGTGCGCATCGCCACGGCTTCCACCATGGTGCGGAAGCCGCCGACGCGGGCGCCCTGCGGATCAATCTCGGGCAGGCCGTCCTTGAGCAGCGCCACGTCGGTGGTGGTGCCGCCGATGTCGCTGACCAGCGCATCCTTCGCCCCGGTCAGCCAGCGCGCGCCCACGATGCTGGCGGCCGGGCCGGAAAGGATGGTCTCGATCGGCCGCTCGCGCACCATGGCCGCCGAAATCAGCGCGCCGTCGCCGCGCACCACCATCAGCGGTGCCGCGATCCCCACCAGCGCCAGATGCCGTTCGCAGGCGGCGACCAGCCGGTCGATCATGCCGATCAGCCGCGCGTTCAGCACCGCCGTCAGCGCCCGTTTCGGCCCGTTCAACTGCGCCGAAAGTTCATGGCTGCAGGTGACCGGGCGGCCTGTGGCCTGACGGATGGCGGTGCGCACCGCCACCTCATGCGCGGGGTTGCGGGTGGCGAACCGCCCCGCCACCGCATAGCCCATGACCGAAGCTCCCAACTCGGCAACCGCCGCCGTCAGCGCGGCCAGGTCCAGCGGCCGCGCCTCAAGCCCGGCGTGGCTGTGGCCGCCGGTGATGCGGATCACCGGGTCACCCTTCAGCGCCTCGGCCAGACCGGCGCGCGCCAGATCGTCGTCATCGAAGCCGATCGCCACCAGCGCCACCCGGCCGCCCTGGCCTTCGACCAGCGCATTGGTGGCCAGCGTGGTGGACAGCGACACCAGCGCCACATCCGCCGCCGCAATGCCCGAAGCCGCCAGCGCCGCATCCACCGCGCCGCCGATGCCCACCGCCAGATCGTGCCGCGTGGTCAGTGCCTTGGCCTTGCCAAGGATGCGGTTCGCCGCCTCGTCAAGGATCACCGCATCGGTATAGGTGCCGCCGGTATCCACGCCCAGGAAATATGCCATCGTCCGCCGCTTTCGCCCCAGTTCCCCTTCAGCTAGCCCGCAGGGCGCCAAAGGTCACCCCCGGATACGACATATCGGGTCGCGGACCGGCGCTAGGGGCGGCGGGCGGCGCGCTTGCGGGCATGGACCGGGGGAATTCCCAACTGGCCGCGATATTTGGCCACCGTGCGCCGGGCCAGTGGCGTGCCCGCCCCGGCCAGCGCCTGCGCCAGCGCATCATCGGTCAGCGGCTGCGCGGCATCTTCGGCCGCCACCAGCCGCGCCAGCGCCTCGTGCAGGGCAGCGGCGGCGGGGCCGTCTTCCTGCCCCACCGCCTGTGAGAACAGCGCCCGCAGCCACCAGGTGCCGCGCGGCGTATCCACCGCCGCCCCGGCCACGACGCGGCTGACGGTGGTGCGGTGAACGTCCACCGCTTCGGCCACTTCGGCCATCCGCATCGGCACAAGCGCGCCAAGCCCCTGTTCCAGCGCCGCGGCCTGCCGCCGCAGGATTTCCCGCGCGACCTTCAGCAAGGTGGCATTGCGCCCCTCGACCAGCCGGATCAGCGCCCGCGCCTCGGCCCGGCCGGGCCCCTGCCCCAGCGAAAGGGACGGCAGCGCCCCGCGATTGAGCGCCACTTCCCACCCGGCCGGACCGCGCCGCACCGTCAGGTCAGGTTCGGCCACGGGGGCGGCACCATGGGCAAAGCGGGCGCCGGGCTTGGGGTCATAGCGGCGCAGCCGCTGGATGGCGCGCAGCACCTGATCTTCGGTGCAGCCCAGCGCCCGGGCGATTCGCCCGATTTCACCCTGGGCCACCAGCGGCAGGCGGTCCAGAACCCCGGCCATCACGCCATCCAGTTCGCCCGCCTCGAAGGCCTGCAGGCGCAGACATTCCGCCAGATTGCGCGCGAACAGGCCCGTCGGCTCCAGGCGTTGCACCTGCGCCAGCACCGCCTCGGCCTCGGGCAGGGGCACCCCGACCTCGGCCGCGATCTCGTCAAGCGGGCGGGTCAGCCAGCCGGCCGGCGCCAGCGCCTCGGCCAGCATCTCGGCCACGCGCAGGGCACGGGGGGGCAGCCGCAGCGCCGCGATGCCCGCGGCCACATGCGCCGCCAGACTTGGCCCCGCATCGGCAACCTCAACCACACCGTCACCACCGCCACCGCGCATCTGCGCCAGCGCATGGCCCCAGCGCGGCAGCCATTCCTGCACCACCGGGGGCGGTTCCACCACCAGCGCGGGCAGTTCGGCGGCCTGTTCTTCAAGAAAGCGGGTCAGGCCGGCGGCATCGGCCCGCAACACCCGGATCGCCACCGAAAGCGAGGTGTTGAGCGACAGCCGCTGCGTTTGCGCAATGCTGATGCGGGTGCGTGACTTCATCCCCGCCAGCCTATGCCAGCCGATCCCCAAAGAAAACGTTGATGCGGGGCTGGGGCGCACCGCTGGCCTTCCGCGCGGCACGGGGCTACCACTTGCGGCATGATGCCCGCCGCCCCCTTTCCGCTGGTGCGCGACCTTGTCCTTGTGGGCGGGGGCCATGCACATGCGCTGGTGCTGCGGTCCTGGGCGATGGACCCGCTGCCCGGCGTGCGGCTGACCGTCATCAACCCCGGCCCCGCCGCGCCCTATACCGGCATGTTGCCCGGCCTGATCGCCGGCCATTACGCCCGGGACGAGATCATGATCGACCTGGTCCGGCTGGCCCGCTACGCCGGGGCGCGGGTGATCCTGTCGCGCGCCACCGGGCTGGACCTGGCCGCCCGCTGCGTGCTGCTGAACAACCGCCCGCCGCTGGCTTTCGACGTGGCTTCGGTCGACATCGGCATCGGGTCGGGCCTGCCCGACATTCCGGGCTATGACGAACACGCGGTCGCGGCCAAGCCGCTGGGTCATTACGCCGATGCGTGGGAGGCGTTTGTCGCCCGCAAGCTGCCCGCGCCACGGCTGGTGATCCTTGGCGCCGGGGTGGGCGGGGTGGAACTGGCGCTGGCATCGGCCCACCGGCTGCGGGCCGGCGGGGCCGAGCCGCAGATCACCCTGATCGAACGCGCCGAGGCCGCGCTGCCGAACATTGGCCGCGCCGCCCGCGCCACGCTGTTGCGCCACGCGCAGGCGGCCGGCATCGCCTTTCGCACCGGCACCACGGCCCGCGCCATTGGCCCCGGCACCGTTACCCTGTCCAGCGGCGAAACCCTGCCGTCCGATTTCACCCTGGCCGTCGCCGGCACCCAGCCGCAGCCCTGGCTGGCGCAGACCGGGCTGGCCAGCCTGGACGGTTTTCTGGTGGTCGGCCCCACGCTGCAAACCTCGGACCCGGCGATCTTTGCGGCGGGCGATTGCGCCCACCTGTCCCATGCCCCGCGCCCCAAGGCCGGGGTCTTTGCCGTGCGCGAGGCGCCGGTGCTGCTGGCCAACCTGCGCGCCGCGCTGACCGGGGGGCCGATGCGAGCCTACCACCCGCAGCGCGATTATCTGAAACTGGTCTCGACCGGCGGCCGGGGCGCGGTGGCCGACAAGTTCGGTCTGCGCAGCGGGGGCGGCTGGCTGTGGCGGCTGAAAGACCGGATCGACCGCCGCTTCATGGCGATGTTCGCCGACTATCCGGCGATGCCGGCACCGGCGCTGCCAGACCCCGCGCCGCAGGGGCTGGCGCAGGCGATGGGCGACAAGCCGCTGTGTGGCGGCTGCGGGGCCAAGGTGGGCCCGGCGGCGCTGCGGGCCGCGCTGGCCAGCCTGCCCGCGCCGCAGCGGCCCGATGTGCTGTCCGGCCCCGGTGACGATGCCGCCCTGCTGCGCGCGGCCCGGGGCGTGCAGGCACTGACAACCGACCATCTGCGCGCCTTCACCAACGACCCGCGACTGATGGCACGCCTTGCCGCCGTTCATGCGCTTGGCGACATCTGGGCGATGGGCGCCGCCCCGCAGGCCGCGCTGGCGCAGATCACCCTGCCCCGCCTGTCAGAGCCGCTGCAAACCCGCAGCCTGGCCGAGATCATGGAGGAGGCGGCGCAGGTATTCCGGGCCGCCGGGGCCGATCTGGTGGGGGGCCATACCTCGACCGGGGACGAGTTGACGATCGGCTTTACCGTCACCGGGCTGGCTGACCGGCCGGTGCCCAAGGCCGGCGCCCGCCCCGGCGATGCGATCCTGCTGACCAAGGCCATTGGCAGCGGCACCATCCTGGCCGCCGAAATGGCGCTGGCCCGCGTGCCGGGCCTGATTCTGGGCGAGGCGGTGGTGACCTGCCTTGCCGCCATGGCACGGCCGCTGGGGCCTGCGGCGGAAATCCTGGCGCCGGTGGCCCACGCCATGACCGATGTCACCGGCTTTGGCCTTGCGGGGCATCTGCTGGAAATCCTTCAGGCCTCGGGCGTTTCGGCCCGGATCGACCTGCGCGCCGTGCCCATGCTGCCCGGCGCGGTGGTGCTGGCCGGGGCGGGTCAGGCGTCCAGCCTTGCGCCCGCCAACCGCGCCGCGATCGACTGGCTGGTTGACGCCCCGCCCGGCCCCGAAACCGACCTGCTGTTCGATCCGCAAACCTGCGGCGGCCTTCTGGCCTGCGTGCCAGCCGATCAGGCCGATGCGCTGCTGGCCCGGTTGCGGGCGGCGGGCGATGGCGTTGCGGTCCGCATCGGCACCGTGACCGAAGGCCCGCCGAAACTGGTTGTCAGCCGGTCCTGACCCCGGTCAATCTGCCCCTTTGCGCGATACCTGCCAAACCGCCTTGGCCACCCGGTCGGCCAGCGCCGCCAGATCGGCCGGGGCCAGCCCGCCGGCCTCAACCTCAACCACCGGCACGGCCATACGGGCGCGGTGCTTTTCATAGCGCGGGTCATAGTGCCGGGCCATCAGACCCCCGGCCAGAGCGGCGAAATCGCCCTCGGCCGCCACCCCGCGCCAGTCTTCGATCACCTCGGCCGGGTGCAGGGGGCGCAACTGGTTCAACACCGCCGCCAGACGCGCGGGATCGGCGGTCACATCGCGATAGGCCCGCGCCAGATAGTCCGCCCGCGCCGCCAGCGGCGCCCGGATCGCCACCCGTGGCGCGGCGATCATCGCCTGCCACAGACGCCCGGGCAACCGGCGGTCGCCCACCTTGCTGCTTTCGGCTTCCACCACCACCGGGCGGGCCGGGTCAAGCGCGGCCAGACCATAGGCCAGCCGCGCCTCAAAGGTTTTCTGCGAAGGCTGCGGTCCCATCGCGCCGAACAGCGATCCGC
Organism: Fuscovulum blasticum DSM 2131; assembly: GCF_003034965.1. Classification (GTDB taxonomy): domain Bacteria; phylum Pseudomonadota; class Alphaproteobacteria; order Rhodobacterales; family Rhodobacteraceae; genus Pseudogemmobacter; species Pseudogemmobacter blasticus. Next base: position 121,462 of record NZ_PZKE01000009.1, read on the forward strand.
GATGGTTCGCCATCGCTTCCAGATCCAGCACCTGCACGCCGCGCGCGGCCAGCAGGGCCAGCACCTCTGTCTTGGCCGAGCCGGTGTTCCCGTCCAGCACCACCACGGGCGACGGAACCGGCCGGTCCTGCACCGCCTGCACCACCAGCCCGCGCCACGCCTTGTAACCGCCGGCAATGGTTTCCACCCGCCAGCCGATCTGCGACAGGATCGAGGCGAAAGAGCCCGACCGTTGCCCGCCCCGCCAGCAATAGACCAGCGGGCGCCAGCCGCCGGGCTTGTCGGCCAGGGGGCCTTCCAGATGCCGCGCCGCGTTCCGCGCCACCAGCGCGGCGCCCAGCTTGCGGGCGGTGAAGGGGCTGACCTGCTTGTAGATCGTGCCCACCCGCGCCCGTTCGGCATCATCCAGCACGGGCAGGCTGATCGCGCCGGGAATGTGATCCTCGGCAAATTCGGCGGGCGCGCGCACGTCGATCACATCGTCGAAGCCCAGATCGGCAATCTGGCGCAGCGAGGCAAGCGTGATCGCCATGCGCCGCGCCTTACGCCGGAAGCCCGGCTTCCAGCCGGTCCAGCAGCGCGGCCAACATGGCATCGCAGCGGGCAAGCTGTTCGACGGTGACGAATTCATCGGGCTTGTGGCCCTGCGCCATGCTGCCGGGGCCGCAGATCACGGTGGGCACGCCCAGCCGGGCGTCGAACAGGCCGCCTTCGGTGCCGAAGGCCACCTTGATGGTGCCGTTCGCCCCGGTCAGCGACTGCACGAAGCGCACCACGGCGGCATCGGTGGGGGTGCCAAGGCCGGGGTAATCCCACAGGCGTTCGACGCGGATTTCGGCTTCGGGAAAGCTGTCGCGCAGGGGGACGACAATCGCTTCGGCCCCGGCGCGAAGTTCGTCGATCAGCGCCGCCACATCTACGCCCGCCAGCGAACGTATCTCGAAATCGACCACCGCGCTGTTCGGCACGATGTTGACCTGCACGCCGCCCGACATCTTGCCGGCGTGAAGGGTGGTATAGGGCACGTCATAATCACCGTCGAACGGGCCTTCGGCGGCCACGCGGGCCTGAACGGCGCGGATAACGCCGATGAAATCGGCCGCCAGATGCAGCGCGTTCAGCGCCAGCGGGGCCAGCGCGGAATGACCTTCGCGCCCGATGCAGGTGGCGCGCAGGGCGACCTTGCCCTTGTGGCCGGTGGCAACCTGCATCCCGGTGGGTTCGCCCACGATGCACATGGCGGGGCGGACCGGCGCGCCTTGCAGCAGATCAACCAGCGAGCGCACGCCCATGCAGCCGATTTCCTCATCATAAGACAGCGCCAGATGCAGCGGCACCTTCAGCGGGCGCTTCGCGGCGGCCAGCGTGGCGGCGATGGTGCTGGCGACAAAGCCCTTCATGTCGGTGGTGCCCCGGCCGTAAAGGCGGCCGCCGTCTTCGGTCAGGGCAAAGGGCGGGCGGGTCCAGGTCTGGCCTTCCACCGGCACCACATCGGTATGGCCCGAGAGCATGACACCGCCCCGGTCCTGCGGGCCGACCGTGGCCCAGAGGTTGGCCTTGCCCCCCGTGGCATCGGGCACCAGCCGGGCCGCGATGCCCGCTTCGGCCAGAAGCCCCGCCACATAATCCATCAGCGCCCGGTTGGGATTGGCGCTGACGGTATCGAAGGCGATCAGCCGTTCAAGGATGGCACGGGTCTGCATGGGCACGGTTCCTGAGCTTCTGCTCCCCGTGCTAACGCGAAGCCGCGCCGCGCGAAAGGGCCGGGGCGGAAAGTCCTGACTGGCAGGCCGGCGGCAGACTTGGCATTGTGGCGCCAACCCCAGCCGCCCGAGACCGAGATGAACCCTTCGCTTGCGCTGATCGCCGCCCTTGCCGTTGCCGCCCTGCCCCCGGCCGCCCAGGCCGAGGAGGCGGCGACCGGCAAGGTGGGCACGCTGAACCTGGCGGCCCGGCTTTACGCCCATGCGCTGGCCACCGACGATGCGCTGGCGGCAGTCACGGCGTTCCGGCTGGCCAGCGGTGTGGCGCTGCGGCAGGCCGACGGCTGGAACCGAACCACCGAAGCCGCGACCGGGGCCGAGCTGCCGGGCGAACCGGCGCCTGCCGACACGGCGCAAGCGGGGACGGACGCGGCACGGGGCTTTTCCGCGCTGGCGCTGATCACCGGGCAGGCGGCAGAATCGACCCGCGAAATCGCGGCGGGCGATGACGAGCTGGCGCTGATGGTCGAGGATGCCGTGGCCGATACCGCGCGCGGCCGGATCGGCGGCGCGAATCAGGCGGTGGCGACCCTGGCGCCCGGCAAGAAGGACATCTGGGAAATCCCCTTCGCCGGGCAGGAACAGGCCGAGATCGGCATCTTTGGCGATGGCAGCGGCGGGCTGGGCTGGATGGTGGCCGATGCGAAGGGCGTGCCGGTCTGCGTTGACCCCTATTCGGACCAGCCGCTTTACTGCAGCTTCACCCCGGCCGAGAACGCCTTTTACACCGTCACCGTGATCAGCCGCGCCGATGTGGACGGGCAGTATCTGCTGGCCACCAACTGACCCCGGTTTCGGGCCGCCCGGCCCGGATGACGATATTTGTCACCCGTTGCCCGCTTTTCAAACGCATATCCGGCTGTCACATTCCCTGCAGGCAGCCCTTCCGCCAAGGTATTTCACCACAGGACAGAACCATGAAACTCAAAGCCCTTTCCCTGACGCTGGCCACCACCGCGCTGGTGGCGCTGGCCCTTCCTTCGCTGGCCGAGGACAAGGCCGGAACCAATGTCAGCGCCGAAGGCACCGGCAGCGCCGGCGCGACGGCGACCCTGTCGATGGCGCATGAGCTTTACGCGCTTGGCGTTGCCTCGGGCGATGCGCTGACCGTGCTGACGGCGGCCAAGCTGGCGGCGCAGTCGGAAGGCACCCCGCAAGAGCCGGCGGCCCTTGATCCCGCCGAATTCGAAGGCACCACGCTGGAAACCTTCCGCGCGCGGAAAGCGGCGCCGGCCGCCCCCGCGGCCCCCGCGCCGATGATGAACGAGGGCGAACCGCGCCCCGCCGGCAAGGCAACGCTGCTGACATCGGCCGGCGGGGATGAGGACGATGGCGCCGCCAAGGCCCCCGTCACCGCCGCCGAGATGTTCGCCAAGGCCAAGGAACTGGCCGGTGATGACGAGGGGCTGCTGGGCCTGATCGCGGATGCCGAGGCCGAAGGTTCGCGCGGGCGCATCGGCGGCGCGGTGACCTGGGGCTCGGCCCTGCCCAAGGGCCAGATCGACGTGTGGGAAGTGCCGTTCTATGGCAATTCCTATGCCGAGGTCGCGGTGGTGGGCGATGGCGACGCGAATCTGGACATGGTCGTCACCGACCAGAACGGCAACGTGATCTGCTATGATGTCAGTCCGTCGGACCAGGTTTATTGCGATTTCGTGCCCGCCTGGGACGGCTATTTCTACATCACGGTCGAAAACGCCGGCCGGGCGCGCAACAGCTATTACCTGATGACGAACTGAGCCCGCCCGGGCCAGCGCGGAACAGTCGAAAGGGCGCCGGGGGTTCCGGCGCCCTTTTCGTTGCGGCGGATCAGCCGGCGTCGGTCTGGCGCAGGGTCATCTGGGTCTGGATCACCATCGCGGCGGGCTTGCCGTCGCCGCGCAGGATGGTGGTCTGCCAGATCGTGGTCTTGCGGCCACGATGCAGGGGCACGGCGATGGCCGTCACCGTATCGCCCGGCAGGACGGGCCGGAAGAAGTTGGTCTTGCTTTCCAGCGTCGTCGTGCCTTCGCCCGGACCAAGATGGACGAAAGATCCGGTGCCGGCCAGATTGTCGGCCAGCGACATGATCGCCCCGCCATGCAGCACGCCGTTGCGGTTGATCAGCTCGGGGGTGACGGTCATCTGGCCCTCGATCCGGTCCGGCGTGGCATGGGTGATGCGCAGCCCAAGGTGGCGGGCATAAGGCGGCTGGTCCTGCGCCACGGGGTGGATCGTCGGCGCCGTGGCCGGGTCGTCTTGGGGGATCATCGCGCTGCCTTCCGCTGTTCGGACGGCCAAGGTGGCCAAAAGCGAACGGCCCTGCAAGGCGGAACCCGCCGGGCAGGGCCGTGGACGGCGCGACGCCAGCCGTCAGGGGTTGGCGGCAATCACCTCGTTCAGCCAGGGCACGAAGCGCGAGATGTTGGTATAGGCCGAGAACATCGCCGTTTCCTCGCACCCCTTGCCCGACGAGGCCGACAGGCCCCAGCTTACGATGCCGGCCTGGATATAGCTGCCGTCTTCCAGCGGCACGACCAGCGGACCGCCGCTGTCGCCGTTGCAACTGGTCTTGCCGCCTTCAAAGGTGCCCGAGCAGATCATGTTCTCGCTGATCGGCTTCGGGGCGCGCTGGACAAGCTGGTCCCACAGGGCATAGGCGTCGTCCTCGCGCACCGACAGCACCTGCACGGCATAGGAAAAGCCGGCCGCCGCCTCTTCGGCGCGGGCTTCCATCATGGCGGTGTTGCACATTTCGCGGTCCAGCATCTGGATCTGCGCCTCGCGCAGGTCGGCGGAGGGGCGGCCGCCGTTCTGAAGGCCCCAGCCGGTGACCACGGTGGTGACGCCCGGCTTGGCCAGAATGTCGCCGAAGGCCGCGTCCGGCACCTGCACGGTTCGGTAGGGCACGTTCGGCTTGCGCGACAGCTTGATGAGCGCGATGTCGTAATCGAAATCGGTCGAGGTATAGGACGGGTGGCGATAGATCGCCTCGACCGGGATGGTATCGCCCGAGCCGTCCAGCTTGTTGGTGCCGGCGACGATGCTGATTTCCTGGGGTTTCAGGTCAAACTCGACGCCCTGGTCATCCATCATGTGCACGCAATGGGCGGCGGTCAGCACCCATTCATCCATGACCAGAGAGCCGCCGCAGAACTGGCTGTCGGTGGACACCGGCATTCCGCCCACGGTCAGCGCCACCTGCCAGGGCCATTCGCCCTGATCGGCCAGCTCACCGCCGATGACCTTGCCACCCGCCGCCTCGGGTTCGGCGGCGTCGCGCCTGGCCTTGTCGCCCGAGGCGGCGAAGGCGAAGGGCGAACTGTCCTGCGCCTTGGTGCCGCCCTTGTGGAAGGGGGCGGCGTCCTGCGCCAGCGCGGCGCCCGCCGTGCCGGCGGCAAGCAGGGCCAGCAGAACGGGCTTGAGGGAAACGGCTTTCATGTCAACGCTCCATCGCAATCGGCGGGTCAGGGTGACCCGGGTTTCAGGCGCACAAGCTGACGGATCATTGTCAGCGCGGCGGGTTTGGTCGAGAAGCCGCGCATCGCGGTTTCCTCCGGGTCGGTCATGCGGCCTTCCAGCCAAAGCGCCATCGGGTCCGAGGCACTGGCAAAGTCGCGCGTCATGCCGGGGCTGGCAAGGCGGGTCAGGTCAACGCGCCGTCCGCTGCCCTCATCCATCGGCACGGCCAGAACCCAGATCTCCTCAAGCCCGGCGGTGGCGGTGGCTTCGATCTGCAGGCCGATCCGCGCGCTTTCGCCGGGGGCCAGCCGGTTGACGGTGTTCCGCTGCGGCCAGATCGGCTGCACCTCGAAATCGGCGGCCATGTACAGAACGCTGATGTCCTGCATCTTGCCCGAGGTGTTGGTGACGGTCAGCCAGAGCTGGTCACAGGGGGCCACGCCCTGTGCGGGGTCGGCAGGGGCAGCGGGGCCGGGGGGGCCGCAGGCATCATCCGTTACAGGGGCGGGGCGGCGTTCGATGCCCAGCGTCACCGGCGCCTTGCCAGTCAGGCTGCGGCCTGTGGCGCCGGCCAGCGTCTCGCGCAGGCGCAGGGCGTGGGCGGCCAGTTCCAGCGCGCGGTCCAGCGCCTGCGCAGCGGTTTCATCCGCCAGCCTTGTGACGCGCGGGGTTGATCCCGGACCCTCCGGGTCAAGCACGCCATCGCCGCGCGCCAGCGCCACCGTGCCATCAACCAGGATCGGCACAAGATCGGGCGCGCCGGTGCCGGGGGCGGGTAGGGCGGCTTCCCAGGTGGCATAATCCTGCCCGTCATCCGGGGCGGCCCGCACCGGCGCGGCCAGCGACAGGGGCGCGGCGGGGGGCGCGGCAATCACCTCGGCCCAGACGGCCCCGGCGGGCAGGTCGCCCGGCAGCGCGGTATCGCGCAAGCCGGCCTTGCCGGCGGTGACGGTGGCCAGCGGTTCGCCCCCGGCACCCGCCGCGTAAAGCGCCAGTTCGGCGCCTTCGGCCAGACCCTGCAACAGCCCGGCCTGAACCTTGCCATCCTTGACGGCAAAGCGCGCCTCGGCCGCGCCGGTGCCGAAGACCTGCGCGGTCAGAAGCGGGCCTTCGCCTTCGGGCACCTGCCGGGCGGGGCCCTGCACCATGGCATCGGCGGCGGCGGCCAGCACCTGCGCCCAGCTTGCCTGCGGCGCGGCGGCCAGAACCTGCGCCATCCGCAGGGTGAATTCGCCGTGCCATTCGTCGGTGCCCGGCAAGGGATATTCAAACGACCGTTCGTCCGACTGCGAGGAATAGAGGAAGACATAATCCCCCGTCAGTTCCAGCGGGGCGGTGGCGGGGGCCGAAGCCGCATCTTCGGGGATACCCAGCGTTTCGGGGGCCAGCACCCGCGCCACGCCCTGCCCGCCCACCGCGCGGAAGCCGGTGGCCGAATGGCAGGCGTCGATCAGCCCGACAAGCTGCACGCCCCGGCCCAGCATCCCTTGCGCCCATTCCTGCAATTCGTCGTCGATCAGCGCGTTTTCCACGCCGCCGACCGCGCCCTTCCACCCCGCCGCATCGGCGGGCAGCAGGATTTCGTCATATCCGCCGCCTTCATCGCCCGAGGCATCGGGCGCCTGCGCGCCATGGCCCGAGAAATAGAACAGCACCGTATCGCCGGGCTGCGCGGCGGCCGCGGTGGCCTGCATCGCGGCCAGAATACCGGCGCGGGTGGGGTCGCCCGTCGCCGCCCCTGCGGGCAGGCCGTCCCGGTCTGAGGTCAGGATCATCATGTGATCCGCCGCCACCCCGCGCGCGGCCAGCGTTTCGGCCATCAGCCGCACGTCATTGGCGGGGCCCTTCAGATCGGCGTCCAGCACCAGATAATCGGACACACCGACCAGAACCGCCCGCACCTCGGCCATGGCCGGGGCCGCCGCCAGCAGCGCGGCCGAAGACAGGGCATATGCAAGGGCGTGTTTCATGCGGACAAGATTAACGTTGGCCCGGCACCGCACAAGTCTGCTGCGCCGCACCAAGGCCGGATGACGGCATTTGTCACCCCGCGACGCCGCCTTCGCCCGGCGCGCGGGGAAAGGCGATTTCCACCGTCAGCCCCTGCCCCACGGCGGGCAGCGACAGCCGCGCGCCGTGGCGCAGCGCGATGGCCCGCACCAGCGCCAGCCCCAGCCCGTGCCCCTGGATGCCGCGCGCGCGGTCCCGCTCGGCCCGGGTGAAGCGGTCGAAGGCGGCGTCCTTCAGCCCGTCCGGCAGGCCGGGGCCGGTGTCGATCACCCGCAGAAGGGCGGGATCGCCCGCCGCAAGCTGAAGCTCCAGCCGGTCACCGGCGCTACAATACTTGATCGCATTGTCCAGAAGGTTGGCCAGCATCTGCGCCAGAAGGTTGCGGTCGCCCAGCACCTGCACGCCGGGGGCCACCTGCAGGCCGACCTGCAGGCCCTTGTCCTCGGCCAGCGGTTCGTACAGCTCCCATACCTCTTGCGCGACGGTGGACAGGTCCACCGGCACCAGCCCGCCGCCCTGGCCCTGGTCGGCCTCGGCCCGGCTGATGTCGAGCAGCGAATCGAACACCCGGATCGCCTGCCGCATCTCGGCGCGCAGGTCGGCGGCCAGATCATCCTGCCCTTCGACGCGCGACAGTTTCTGCAACATGCGGTTCAGCGGCGTGCGCATTTCATGCGCGATGGTATCTGACAGGCGGTGCGTGGCGCGGTTCAGGTTGGAAATCCGGTCCAGCATGGCATGGACATGGGTTTCCAGCAGGCCGAATTCATCGCCGCTGCGCGGGCCGGTCAGGCGGGCATCCAGATCGCCCGCCGCCACCCGGTCGGCCAGCGCGTTCAGCCGGCCGATGCGCCCCATCACCCAGCGGGCCGCCAGCCAGCCCACCCCGGCCCCGGCCAGAAGCAGGGCCGCCAGCAGCCCCAGCATCCCGCGTTGCAGCGCCGCCAGCGTGGCATCGACCGGGGCCAGGCTGCGGCCAACCAGCAGGGGAAAGCCGCCCGGAAGATCGCGCGCCACCACCAGCCAGCGTGCGCCGTCCAGCGCCACCTCTTGCGCGGGGTCGATGGTGAACCCCTGCCCCTGCGCCACCAGCCCTTCGGGCCAATCGGCCCGCGTGCCGGCCAGCACCTTGCCCTGCCGGTCAAGCAGCACCAGCATCTCGCCCCCCGGCGCGGCGGCGCGGTAGGCGATGGCTTCGCGCAGGGCGATGATGCGGCGCTGGTCATAAAGCGCGGCCAGACCGTCCAGATCGGCGGCCAGCAGCGTGCGCTGCGCCTGCATCAGCCGGGTTTCCACCAGCCGGTATTGCAGCCCCATGGCCAGCAGCGCCAGCAGCGCCACCGCCGCCGCCATGACCGCCGCCAGCCGCAGCGTGGCGCGGGCACGCAGGGGGGCTTCGCTCACCCTGCCGCCCCGAGGGGGGCGAAGATGTATCCTTCGCCGCGCGCGGTCTGGATGGCGGGGCTGCCCGCCTCTTCCAGCTTGCGGCGCAACCGGCCGACGTGAACGTCCACCACATTGGTGCCCGGATCGAAATGCAGATTCCAGACGTTTTCGAGAAGCTGCATCCGGGTGACGATCTGCCCGGCATTGCGGGCGAAATAGGTGATCAGCTCAAATTCCTTGGGGCTGACCGGCACATGGCTGCGCTTCACATGCACGGTGCGGGCCTTCATGCGGATTTCCAGATCGCCGAAAGCCAGCAGGTCATTGTCCAGCACCTGCATGGTGCCCCGGCGCAGCAGCGCCCGCAGCCGGGCGCGCAATTCGCTGGGCTCAAAGGGTTTCGGCAGATAGTCATCCGCCCCTTTCTCAAGCCCCTCGACCCGTTCGGCGGCGCGACCCAGCGCCGACAGCACCAGGATCAGCGCGCGGCTGCCGGCGGTGCGGATGCGCGCCATCGCCGCCACCCCGTCGCCGCCCGGCAGCATCCGGTCCAGCACGATCACGCGGTAATCGCCCGCGCCCGCCTCGGCGATGCCGTCGTCCAGCGTGGCGCGGTGATGCGCCTCGCAGCCCAGTTCTGCCACCACCTCGGCCACGGCGGCGGCGGTTTCGGCATCGTCTTCGATGATCAGGATACGGTCCTGCATGGGTTTTCCTGCCCGGTTTGCGGCGAAAGGATCAGAACACCACCACGTCCGGGTCAAGCACATTCGCACCGCCCACCGGACGAAGACCGCCATCCTTGCCCCAGGGATCAAGGTAAAGGTGGCGCGTCGCGCCGCCCGGGGCGGCCACCCGCAGCAGCACCGGGCCGGTGATTTCCAGCGCGTTCAGGGCCGCAAGGTCCATGTCCTGCCCGTTGACGGCAAGGATGCGGTCGCCCCGGGCCAGCCCGGCAAAGAGCGCGGGCGAATTGTCGGTGACAGCCTTGACCACCGCGTCTTCGTCCAGAACCACGCCCAGCGCCGACAGGCGGTAGCTTTTCACCGTTTCGGGGTTGGCGGGCAGCGAAGACAGGTCGCGCGTCTTGATCGCCAGCGCCGGCGCCTCGGTCTGGGGCGGGGCAAAGGCCAGCGGCAGGGTGACGGTTTCGGCACCACGCCGCACCGTCAGCGCGGCTTCGCCCTTTTCCACGGCGGCCTCGATCAGGAAGGCGAAGGTGCCGGGTTCGGCCAGCGCCGTGCCATTGACCGCAAGGATGATGTCGCCCGCCGCCAGCCCCGCCGCCGCGGCCAGACCGCCGCTTTCGGTGCCATCCACCAGCAGGCCCGCCGCATCCACGCCCAGCGCCTCGGCCACCTGCCGGTCCACCGGGCGGGCGGTCAGGCCCAGCTTCGGCAGCGGCAGCAGCGTCTCGTCGATCAGGCCGGTCACGATCCGGTCCAGATCAGGCGCGGCAATGGCATAAGCGATGCCGACGAACATCCGGCTGCCATCGGCGATCTGGCTGTTCATGCCGACCAGCCGCCCCGAGGCATCGACCAGCGGCCCACCCGAGGAGCCGGGGTTCACCGCCGCGTCATGCTGCAGCATCTTGAGCGGCACCTGCACCTCGACCTGCCGCGCGGTGGCAGAGATCAGCCCTTCGGTCAGGGTGAATTCAAGGCCCAGCGGCGCGCCAAGGGCAAAGACCTCAAGCCCCAGCGCGGCCGGATCGGGGGCGGCCACCAGACCCGCCCGCCCCGGCGCGACCGCGATCACCGCCACGTCGCGCACCGGATCAAGGCCGATCACCGTGCCCACCTCTTCGGCGCCGTGGCGGTTCACCAGACGCACCTCGGTGGCCGTGCCCACGACATGGGCATTGGTCACCGCCACCTGCGCGGCATCGCCCCACAGGAAGGCTGACCCCAGGAACCTGTCCTCGGCATCGTTCGAGCGCACGACCAGAACCGCATCCATCGCGGTTTCCAGCGGCGTGGCCGCCCCGGCAGGGCGCACCGTCGGCAGGGCCGCCAGCAGCACGGCCAGCGCAAACAGCAGCGCCAGCGCGCCTTGTGACAGGCGTTTGCGGACCGCGCCCCAAACCACATTCTGCAAAATCATGATGTCCAATCCCTGGATTTCTTGCCTTGGGCCGGACCCTAGGCCCAGGCCATGGGGCAGGTCACATGACAAATCCGGTCATGGAAATTTTCCAAGTTTACAGGCGGATGCGTCGGCCCCATCCTGCCGCCACCCCCAAAGGGAAAGGCCCCGTTCCGATGCCCCGCCGCCTGCTTTGCGCCGCCCTGATGATGATCGCCCTGCCCGCGCTGGCCGAAACCGTGCGGCCCCTGCGGCTGGCGGAACTGTCGGCCGATCTTTACGCCCGCGGCCTGGCCTCGGGCGATGCGGTGCTGATCCTGACCGCCGCCAGCCTGCGGAAATCGCTGGAGCTGCGCCCCGAGGGCGAACAGCCCCTGCCGCTGGACTGGCAGGCGATGCTGGCCGCCGCCGAACCGCTGGCGGCGGGCGATGCCGCGCTGCAGGGCCTGATCGCCGACATCCGGGCCGATGTGCCCAAGGGCGTGGCCGCGGGGCCGGTCTATCGCATCGCCGGCATCGCGCCGGGAACAGAGGCGCAGATCGAGGAACTGTCGTTCCGGGGCGGCGCCTATGCCGAGGTCTATGTCGAGGCCGCCTCGGGCGCCAACCTTGACCTGACGGTGCGCGATGGCGACGGCCGCCTGATCTGTGCCGATACCGATCCCGGCCCCATCGCCTATTGCGGCTGGACACCGGCCGCCGACGGCGTGTTTCTTTTGACGATTGCAAACCGCGGCCAATCTGCCACCGACTATGCTTTGATGACGAATTGAGGACGCCCCCATGTTTCGCAGCCTTTGCCTGACGACCGCCCTCGCCCTTGTGGCCCTGCCCGCCATGGCGCGCGAGAATTACGCCATCCTGATCGGCGCCAACCAGTACCAGAACCTTGACGAACGCTGGTGGCTGCGCGGCCCGAAGAACGACGTGGAACTGGTGGCCACCTACCTGACCACCGAGGCGCCGGTTCCCTTCCCCGCCGATCACGTCACCCTGCTGACCGACGGGGTCGAAGGCGTGCAGCCCGCCACGCTGGGCGCCATCCGCGACGCCTTTGCCAAGGTCACCGCCGAGGCGCAGCCGGGCGATTTCGTCTATCTGCATTTCTCGGGCCACGGCACCCAGGCCCCGGCCACCCATGATGACACCGAACTGGACGGGCTGGACGAGCTGTTCCTGCCCGTGGACATCGGCCCCTGGAGCGACAGCGTGGGCGCGGTGGAAAATGCGCTGGTCGATGACGAGATCGGCCGGCTGATCGACGGCATCCGCGCCAAGGGCGCCGATGTCTGGGTGGTGTTCGACAGTTGCCATTCCGGCACCGCCACCCGCGCCGTCGAGGCCGATGACGAAGTGCGGACCCGCCAGCTTGACCCGTCGGTGCTGGGGCTGGACCCGGCGGCGATGGAAGACGTGGCCAGCCGGGGCATCGGCGAGGAAGACCCCCGCGCCGCCGCCGTTTCCGATGTGGCCGACGCCGCCCCGGCGGGCGAGGGCATGGGCAACTTCGTGGCCTTCTATGCCGCGCAGACCAACGAGGTGACGCCCGAGAAGAACCTTCCCAAGGGCAAGCCCGACCGCAAGCCGCATGGCGTGTTCACCTACACCCTGTTCGAGACGCTGGCCGAATACCCCTCGGCCACCTATGGCCAGATCGCGCAGGAGGTGCTGCGCAAGTATTCGGTCAAGAACCTGGCCAAGACGACGCCGCTGTTCGAGGGCGATCTGGACGCCGTGGCCTTTTCCGGCGCGGAAGGCGGGCGCGTCGCGCAATGGCCGGCCACGGTCGAAGGCGGCAGCTTCAGCCTGCCGGCGGGCGAATTGCATGGCCTGTCGCAAGGGGCGGTGCTGGCGGTGATGGCCACCGCCGCCGACCCGACCGAGGCGGCGCTGGGCTATGTCGAGGTGACCGGCATCGACACCTTCACCGCCACCGCGACGGCGGTGGAAAAGGACGGCAAGGCACTGCCGGCCGAATTGCCCAAGGGCCTCTACCTGCGCAAGCTGGACGATGCGCTGGATTTCACCCTGACCGTGGCCCTGCCCGAACCCGGCACCGCGCCGGCCGATGCGCTGCTGGCCGCGCTGGACACCCTGACCGCCGAAGCCGGGCCGCGGCTGAACTTCGTGGCCGCCGGGGCCGAGGCCGACCTGCGGCTGGCGGTGATTCCCGACAGCCCCCGCCCCGATGCAATCTGGGTGCTGCCCGCGACCGGGCTGGCGGACGACCTGTCCACCACGCCTTCGGTGGGCACGGCGGGCAAGGACGGTGCCACGCTGGCGGTGACGCTGACCGACACGCTGGCGCATATGTCCAAGGCGCTGAACCTGATGAAACTGGGCGGCGCGGTCGGCGGCGGCGACATGCAGGTCGAGGTCGAGATGCTGACGCGCAATGTCGACACCCCGGCGCTGACGCCGCTGCCGGTGTCGCCGGTGCCGGTGCTTCTGTCGAACGACGAGGTGCATGTTCTGGCGAAGAACCACATGGACGTGCCGGTTGACGTGAATGTGCTGTACATCGGCGCGGATTATTCGATCAGCCATTGGGCGGCCGAACGGTTGCAGCCCGGCGACGAGCTGAAGAAGGGCCTGTTCGCCATCGGCGGCGAGGTGATGGGACAGGAACGGATGATCGTGATCGTCACCCCGGCCAAGCCGCAAAGCCCGGTCGAGAACCTCAGCTATCTGGCGCAGGACGCGCTGGAAACCACCCGCAGCCTGGGCGGATCGGCCTTCAACGATGCGCTGACCGAGGCGGGCTTCGGGGAAACCACCCGCGGCGCGGTGGCGCTGTCAGCCCCCGAGGAAGACACCGGCCCCGCGCCGATGATCCTGCAGATGGAACTGCGGACAAAGGCGGCGAACTGAGACCTGACCAAAGCAGAGCCGGGCTTTGCCCCTTCAACTTGGTCCAAATACCCCGGGGGTGCGGGGGCAGCGCCCCCGCCCTTCGGTGCGGCTCAGGCCAGCACTTCGGCCAGCCGCACGACGCGGCGTTCGGCAACCGATTTCAGCGCCGCTTCGGCCAGCGCCAGCGCGATCAGCCCGTCTTCGCCCGACGGCTCGGCCTTGCCGGTGCCGGCCATGGCCGCGATGAAGGTGGCAATCTCGGCGGCATAGGCCTCGGTATAGCGGGTCATGAAGAAATCATGCAGCGGCGGGCGGGTGTAGCCCTGCGCGCCCGCCACCTCGATCGACACCGGGCGCTGGTTCTCGGCCGAGACCATGCCGGCGGAGCCATGCACCTCGATGCGCTGGTCATAGCCATAGGTGGCCCGGCGCGAGTTCGAGATCACCGCCTGCCGGCCCGAGGCCGTGCGCAGCAGAACCTGCACGGAATCGAAATCGCCCGCGGTGCCGATGGCCGGATCGACCAGCACGGCTGCGGTGGCGACGACATCCTCGATCTCCTCGCCCAGCAGGAAGCGGGCCATGTCGAAATCATGGATCGTCATGTCGCGGAAGATGCCGCCCGACCGGCCGATGTATTCCACCGGCGGGGCGCCGGGGTCGCGGCTGGTGATCACGGCCATCTCGACCTTGCCGATGCTGCCCTTGTCGATCTCGGCCCGGACGGCGCGGAAATGCGGGTCGAAGCGGCGGTTGAAGCCCACCATCAGCGTGCCCTTGTGGGCGCGGACCACGGAAAGGCAGGCCTTCACCCGGTCAAGCGACAGGTCGATGGGCTTTTCGCAGAACACCGCCTTGCCGGCCTTGACGAACAGTTCGATCAGGTCGGCGTGGGTGTCGGTCGGGGTGCAGATCACCACCGCGTCAATGTCGCTGGCCGCGGCCATCGCCTCGATGCTGCGCAACTCGCAGCCATACTGATCGGCAATCGCCTGCGCCGCCGCGGGCATGGCATCGGCCACCGCCACCAGCCGGGCATTGGCATCGCCCGTCACCGCCTTTGCATGAACCTTGCCGATGCGCCCCGCGCCCAGCAGGCCGAACCTGATTGTCATGACTATCCCTCCTGCCGGTTGCGCAAAGCTGCGCGGCATTTTCCTCATTCCGCCTTGTTCCGGGGAAGCGACGCAAATGCAAGGCCCCTCAGCGTGGCGGAATCACCTTGCCGGGGTTCATCCGACCCTCGGGGTCAAGCGCAGCCTTGACCGCCCGCATCACATCCAGCGCGACCGGGTCCTTGCGGCGCCGCATCGACGGCAGTTTCGACAGGCCGATGCCGTGTTCGGCGCTGAAACTGCCGCCCAGACCGGCCACCACATCTTCCACCGTATCCATCACCGCATCCTTCAGCGTGGCATCGTCGCGGGTGGGATAGACCGAGAAATGCAGGTTGCCATCGCCCAGATGCGCCACGGTGATTTCGCGGAACCCCGGGTTCAGCGCCTGAAGCCGGGCCAGGGCATGGGTCAGGAAGGCATCAACACGGTCCACCGGCACGCAGACATCACATTCCACCACCGGCTCAAGCCCGACGCAGATCTGGGCCGCCGCCTCGCGCCGGGACCACATGACCGCGCGCTGGTCCTCGTTCCGGGCCAGAACGGCATCGTCGATCAGCCCTTCGTCCAGCATCCCGGCCAGCACGGTTTCCAGCGTGGCCACCAGCGGCACCTCGCCGGTGGCATCGGGGCGGCCTTCGGCGGCAACCGTGGTGGCCGCCTCGATCAGGATCGTCACCTCGGGGATATGGTCGAAGGGCAGGCCCAGATCGGGGCGCACCTCGCGCAACCGTTCGGAATAGCTGCGCGGCATGAATTCGAACGCCTCGACCCGCCCGCCCGTCGCTTCCTGCATCCGGTTCAGCAGATGCAGCGCCTTCGGCAGGCTGGCGGCAGAGACCATGGCCGTGGCATGGGCCAGCGGCAGGGGCACCAGCTTCATCACTGCCGCGGTGATGATGCCCAGCGTGCCCTCGGCCCCGATGAACATCTGCTTGAGGTCATAGCCGGAGTTGTCCTTGTGCAGCTCGCTCATCAGGTTCAGCACCCGGCCGTCGGCCAGCACCACCTCAAGCCCCAGGCACAGGCCACGGGTGCTGCCATAGCGCAGCACGTTCGACCCACCGGCATTGGTGGACAGGGCGCCCCCCAGCATGGCCGATCCGCGGGCACCGAACCACAGCGGGAAGTATAGCCCCTTCTCCTCGGCCGCCTCGTGCAGGCGCTGCAGGATCACGCCCGCTTCGGCCACCACCAGCCGCGCGTCGGGGCGCAGGTCGCGGATGCGGTTCATCCGCTCAAGGCTGACCATCAGCCCGCCTTCGGTCATGGTGCCGCCGACCAGCCCGGTATTGCCGCAGATGGGCACCACCGGCACGCCCTGCGCGGCGGCCACCCGGACGCAGGCCGCCACTTCGGCGGTGCTGCCGGGGCGCACCACGGCCAGCGGGCGGCCGTGGTAGTGGCGCATCCAGTCCACCCCATAGGGCGCGGCCTCGGCCCCGGTCAGCACATTCGCGGCGCCCACGGCGGCGGCAAGATCGTCAACAAGGGTCATGGCGGGTGGTCCGTCTGCTGTCGGGTCAGGCCGGGTGCCCGGCGCGTGGCCAGACTAGCCAAGCCCCGCCCCCCGGGCCAGAGCCCTTGACAGACCCGGCGCCGGCTTAATACTTAGCGTTATTGCTAAGTGAAAGGTCGCCCGGATGTTCCGCTCCCTGTTTCTTGCCGCCACGCTTGCGCTGGCCCCGCTGCCCGCCCTTGAGCAAGAGGATCTGGGCACCCCGCCCGCCGGCACCTACAAGCTGGACCTGTCGCACGGCCGGCTGATCTTCAAGGTCAGCCATCTGGGCTTTTCCACCTATATCGGCCTGTTCACCCGGTTCGACGCCACCCTGACCTTCGACCCGGAGGCGCCGGAAACCATGTCTGTCACCGCGACGGTGGACCCGAAATCGCTGGAAACCCACTTCCCCGACCCGGCCTATGATTTCAACGCCCAACTGACCGGGCCCGAGTTTCTGGATGCCGGGCAGTTCCCCGAGATCACCTTCACCTCGACCGCGGTCAGGCTGACAGGCGAAACCACCGCCGAGGTGACCGGCGACCTGACGCTGCATGGCGTGACCAAGCCCGTGACGATGACCGTCACCTACAACGGCGGCTGGGCGCATATGCCAATGGACCCGGGCGGCGCGCGGGCGGGCTTTTCTGCCAGGGGTGCGCTGAACCGTTCGGATTTCGGCATTTCCTTCGGCCTGCCGGCGCCGGGCACCACCATGGGCGTGGGCGACCGGGTCGAGTTCGAGATCGAGACCGAATTCTCGAACCCCGACGCACCGAAGCCCGATACGCCAAAGCCCGAGGCGCCAAAGCCCTGAGCCGGGTCAGCCCTGAACCCTGCCGATCAGCTCCTGCACCTTCGGCCCCAGCGCCTTGACGATTTCCGCCACGCCCTTGGCGTTGGGGTGAATCCCGTCCGCCTGCATCCAGGCTGACAGGCTGGCCGGATCGGCGGGGTCGGCCCCGGCGGCGGCCAGACCGGCGAAGAAATCTTCCATCAGCAGCGCGCCATGGGCGGCGGCCAGATCGGGATAGACCGCGTCGAATTCGGCCTTGTAGTCCGGCCCCCAGTTGCCCGGCGCCTTCATCGCCACCAGAAGCACCGGCAGGCCGCGCTGGTCGGCGGCGGTCAGGATGGCGTCAAGGTTCGCCCGCACCTCGGCCGGGGGCAGGCCGCGCAGCATGTCATTGCCGCCCAGCGTCACGATCAGCGCATCCGTCTCGGGCGTCAGCGCCCAGTCAAGCCGGGCGCGCCCGCCCGCCGTGGTGTCGCCCGACACGCCGGCGTTGACCAGCACCGCATCGGCCCCCTGCGCGGCAAGCCAGCCCTGCAACTGCGGCACCAGCCCCTCGCCTTCGGGCAGGCCGTAGCCTGCGGTCAGGCTGTCGCCCAGGGCCACCACCGTTACGGGTTCGGCCGCGGCGGGCAGGCCGGCCAGCAGGATCAACGCAATCGTGACATTGCGCATCCGCCGCAATGCGCCATATCCGAACTGAACCGACCGTTTCAGGATAGCTTGCATGACCGACCCCGTTCTTTCCCTTGCCGACGCGCGGCTGACCCTGCCCGGAAATGCCGGCCCCGTCGAGATCCTGCGCGGGATCACGCTGTCGGTGCAGAAGGGGGAAACGGTGGGTCTGGTGGGGCCTTCGGGATCGGGCAAGTCGTCTCTCCTCATGCTCATGGGCGGGCTTGAGCGCGCCACCGGCGGGCAGGTCCGCGCCCTGGGGCAGGATCTGACCGCGCTGGACGAAGACGCGCTGGCGCGGTTCCGCCGTCAGAACATGGGGGTCGTGTTCCAGTCTTTCCACCTGATCCCCACGATGACCGCGCTGGAAAACGTGGCGATCCCGCTGGAACTGGCCGGGGCCAAGGATGCCTTCGCCCGCGCCGAGGTGGAACTGGCCAGCGTGGGCCTGGGCCACCGGATGGACCATTATCCCAGCCAGCTTTCGGGCGGCGAACAGCAGCGCGTGGCGCTGGCCCGCGCCGCCGTGCCGCGCCCGGCGCTGCTGCTGGCCGATGAACCCACCGGCAACCTTGACGGCGTGAACGGGCAGGCGATCATGGACCTGCTGTTCGGCCTGCGCGACCGGCACGGCGCCACCCTTGTGCTGGTGACGCATGATGCCGACCTTGCCCGCCGCTGCGACCGGGTGATCCGTCTGGCCGATGGCCGCCTGATCGACGACCGCGTGAAGGCCGCCGCCGAATGAGCCTGGCCCTGACCATCGCGCGCCGCGAATTGCGCGGCGGATTGCGCGGCTTCCGCATCTTCCTGGCCTGCCTTGCACTGGGCGTGGCGGCGATTGCCGCCGTGGGCACCCTGCGCAGCGGCATCCAGTCGGGTCTGGCCGATCAGGGCGCCGTGCTGCTGGGCGGCGATGCAGAGATGCGCTTCACCTACCGCGCCGCCACACCCGAGGAACGCGCCTTTCTGGACCGCGAAGCCACCGCCAGTTCCGAAGTCTACGACTTCCGCTCGATGGTGCTGACCGAAGGCGATCAGGCGCTGACGCAGGTCAAGGCCGTGGATGCGGCCTATCCGCTGTATGGTCAGGTGCCGCTTGATCCCGCCATGCCGCTGGCCGAGGCGCTGGCGGATCGCGACGGCATCCCCGGTGCGGTGATGGACCCGGTGCTGATCGACCGGCTGTCGCTGACGCCGGGCGATACGTTCCGCCTTGGCACCGCCACCTTCCGCCTGTCGGCCGCCCTGCTGCGCGAACCCGACAGCGCGTCGGCCGGGTTTACCCTTGGGCCCCGCACCATCGTGCGGACCGAAGCGCTGGCCACATCGGGCCTGCTGGCCCCCGGATCGCTGTATGAAACGCGCTATCGGATGCGCCTGCCCGCCGATGCCGATCTGGCCGCGCTGAAGCGCAAGTCCGACCGCGCCTTTCGCGATGACGGGATGCGCTGGACCGACAGCCGCAACGCCGCCCCCGGCATCGAACGCTTTGTCACCAGCCTTGGCAGCTTTCTGGTGCTGGTCGGGCTGGCCGGGCTGGCGGTGGGGGGCGTCGGCATCTCGGCCGCCGTGCGCGCCTATCTGGACGGCAAGACCGCCACCATCGCCACGCTCAAGACGCTTGGCGCGCCGGGCGGGCTGATCTTCCGCACCTATCTGATCCAGATCGGCGCGCTGACGGTGCTGGGCATCGCGCTTGGCCTTGTGCTGGGAGCGGGGCTGCCCCTGATGGCCGCGCCGCTGATCGAAGCCTCGCTGCCCTTCCCCGCCCGCATCACCGTTTCGCCTGCGGCCCTGGCCGAAGCGGCGTTCTACGGGCTGCTGACCGCGCTGATCTTCACCCTGATCCCGCTGGCGCGGACCGAGCGTATCCGCGCCGCCGCCCTGTATCGCGGCGGTGCCGGCACCCGGGGCTGGCCGCGTGCGCGCTGGATGGTGGCGCTGGCGGTCATGGCTGCCGGTCTGATCGGGGCGGCAAGCTGGATTTCGGGTATGCCCGAACTGACGCTGGGCGCGGCGGGGGGCGTTCTGGCCGCGCTGGCCGTGCTGGCGCTGGCGGCCTGGGGCCTGCGATGGGCCGCGCGCCGGCTGGCGCGGTCGCCCATGGCCCGCGGGCGGGTTGCCTTCCGCGCCGCACTGGCGGCCATCGGCGCGCCCCGGTCAGACGCGCTGCCGGTGATCCTGTCGCTGGGGCTTGGGCTTTCGGTGCTGGCCGCGGTCGGCCAGATCGACTGGAACCTGCGCACCGCGATTGACCGCGACCTGCCCACCCGCGCCCCGGCCTTCTTCTTCGTCGACATCCAGCCCGACCAGATTGATCCGTTCCTGGCGCTGATGCAGGCCAACCCCGCGGTGTCGAAAACCGAAAGCGCGCCCATGCTGCGCGGCGTCATCACCCGCATCAACGACCGCCCCGCCCGCGAGGTGGCCGGCGATCACTGGGTGGTGCGCGGCGATCGCGGCATCACCTATGCCGCCGCCCCCGCCGAAGGCACCAAGATCACCGCCGGCACCTTCTGGCCGGCCGATTACACCGGCACCCCGCAGGTGAGCTTTGCCGCGAAAGAGGCGGCCGAGATCGGGCTGAAGCTGGGCGATACCGTCACGGTCAACATCCTGGGCCGCGACATCACCGCCACCGTCACCTCGTTCCGCGAGGTGGATTTCTCCAGCGCCGGCATGGGCTTTGTCATGGCGCTGAACCCCGCCGCCGTGGCGGGCGCCCCCCATACCCACATTGCCACCGTCTATGCCCCGCCCGCCGCCGAAGGCGCCATCCTGCGAGAGGTGACGCGGACCTGGCCCAATGTCACCGCCATTCGCATCCGCGAAGCCATTGACCGCGTGTCCGAGGCGCTGTCGGCCATTGCCACGGCCACCGCCTGGGCGGCGGCGGCGACGCTGGTCACCGGCTTTGTGGTGCTGATCGGGGCGGCGGCAGCGGGGGAACGGGCGCGGTCCTACGAATCCGCCATCCTGAAAACGCTTGGCGCATCCCGGCGGCAGATCCTGACCAGCTTTGCCCTGCGCTCAGCCCTGCTGGGGGCGGCGGCGGGGGCCGTAGCCGTGGTGGCGGGGGGCGTCGCCGGCTGGGCGGTGATGACCTTCGTGATGGAGGTAGATTACCAGTTCGAGCCGGTCTCGGCGCTGGCCATCGTGGCGGGCGGCATCCTGGCCACGCTGATCTCGGGTCTGGCCTTTGCCGCACGGCCTTTGGCGGTGCGCCCGGCGCAGATCCTGCGCGCGCAGGATTAGGCCAGCCGGGCCAGCGTCAGCGACACCGCCCGCAGCTCGCGGCTGCGGGGGCGCAGCCGCAACAGCCCGCGCGCCAGCCAGCCCAGCGGCGCCAGTTGCCGCGCCAGCCGCTGCACCCGGCCCATCGCCCCTTCGGGCGCGTTGGCGGCATAGGCCGCCAGCGCCGCATCGCACCAGCGCGGATCTTCGGCCCATTGGGTGAAGCAGCTTTGCACGAACATCACCACATCGGCCGCCTGCCAGAACCCGCCGCGCCGGCCCAGCGAAAACCGCTCAAGATCAATGAACCGCGCCGCCTGCCCGTCCCAGCAGATGTCGCGCGCGGCGGGGCGGCCGTGCACCAGCCCCGCCCAATGCAGTTGCGCCAGCGCCTTGCCTGCCGCGGCAAAGGCGGCCAGACGATCCGCCTCGGGGCGCGTGGCATCGCCGGCAACCATGACCAGCGTCGGCCCCACATCGGGCATCACCAGATAATCCGGCCCTTCCATCGCGATCGGCGCCACCGGAAGGCCGCGGTCGGCCAGCGCGTGCAGCCCGGCCCGTTCGGCGGCAAAGGCCTTTTCGGGATTGCCCTTCTGCACCCGCAGCCGCAGCGACAACTGCTCGACCTGCTTCATCCAGAACCGGCGGCCATCGGCCAGCACCAGCGACCGCACCCGCTGGCGTTCGCCGGCCTGTGCCTTGCGCACGGCTTCAACCAGATCGGGGCGGACGGCAGGATGACTGTTCACGGGGCACCTCATGACTGCGCCCAGTTTAACCGTGCGGTTCGGGCTTTGTAAGGCCCGCGCCCCTAGCGCCCGACGAGAAAGCCCTTGGGTGCGCGCGCCAGCAGGTCTTCGGCCAGCGCGGTTCCGATCCCGGCCGCCTGTGCCGCAGGGCCCCGGCGTTCGCCCGAGATCGACTCGCTGCCATCGGGGCGCAGGATTTCGCCGCGCAGCCAAAGCTGGTCGCCCTCCAGCACCGCCAGACCGGCAATCGGCGTTTCGCACGATCCGTCCAGCCGCAGCAGATAGGCCCGCTCGGCCGCCAGCCGGATGCCGGTGTCGCGGTCGTGGATCGCATCCAGCATCGCCTTGACGCGCGGATCATCGGTCCGCCGTTCCACGCCAATGGCGCCCTGCGCCACCGCCGGCAGCATCTCTTCCGGCTCGATGGCCGACCGGGCGACATTGGCCATGCCCAGCCGCTTCAGCCCGGCCATGGCCAGGAACGTCGCATCCGCCACGCCGTCTTCCAGCTTCTTCATCCGGGTCTGCACATTGCCCCGGAACTCGACAAGCTGCAGATCGGGCCGCCGCAACGCCAGTTGCGACCGCCGCCGCAGGCTGGATGACCCCACCTTTGCCCCCTGCGGCAAATCAGCCAGGCTGCCGTAGCGGGCGCTGACGAAAGCATCGCGCGTGTCTTCGCGTTTCAGATAGCAATCCAGCGTCAGGCCGTCGGGCTGGATCGTCGGCATGTCCTTCATCGAATGGACCGCGATGTCGATGCTGCCGTCCAGCAGCGCCTCTTCGATTTCGCGGGTGAAAAGGCCCTTTCCCCCGATATCCTTAAGCGCCTTATCCAGAATCTGGTCGCCGGTGACCTTGATCACGCAGATCTCGAACGCCTCGATGGGCAGCGAGAACGCCTCCATCAGGCAGCGGCGCGTTTCATGCGCCTGCCAGAGGGCAAGCGGCGAACCACGGGTTCCGATCTTCAGGGGCTCTTGCGGGGTGGGCAGTTTCTCGATCATGGGGGCAAGCCTTACAACTGTCATCTTTGCCTGACAACTCTTGACAAGCCACGGTCGGAGTCGGAAGGCAAGGCGACAAAGGAGCCCTGCCATGACCGACAAGACCATCCTTCGTGCACTCCGCGGTGAGACCCTTCCCACGCCGCCGATCTGGATGATGCGGCAGGCCGGCCGCTACCTGCCGGAATACCGCGCCACGCGGGCGCAGGCGGGCGACTTCCTTTCGCTGTGCTACACGCCGGACCTTGCGGCCGAGGTGACGCTGCAACCGATCCGCCGCTACGGGTTCGACGCCGCGATCCTGTTCGCCGACATCCTGCTGCTGCCGCAGGCGCTGGGGCCGAAACTGTGGTTCGAAACCGGCGAAGGCCCGCGGATGGAAACCACCACGACCATGGATCAGGTCAAGGCGCTGAAGCCGACCGACGCGATCCATGACACGCTGGCGCCGGTCTATGAAACGGTCCGCATCCTGGCCCGCGAACTGCCGCGCGAAACCACGCTGATCGGCTTTGCCGGGTCGCCCTGGACGGTGGCCACCTACATGATCGCCGGCCGCGGGTCCAAGGACCAGGCCGCCGCGCACCGCCTGAAGGACACCGACCGCGCCACCTTCCAGGCGATCATCGACCGCGTGACCGAGGCGACGATTGACTACCTTTCCGCCCAGGTTCAGGCCGGGGCCGAGGTCGTCAAGCTGTTCGATAGCTGGGCCGGGTCGCTGAAAGGACAGGATTTCAAGGACTTCGCCGTGAAGCCCACGAAAGAGATCATCTCGGCGCTGAAGGCCCGCCACCCCGGCCTGCCGATCATTGCCTTCCCGCGCGAGGCGGGCGAAGGCTATATCGGCTTTGCCAAGGCGACCGGCGCAGACTGCGTGGCGCTGGACAATTCCATCACCCCGGAATGGGCGGCCGAGAACGTGCAGGTCAGCGGCTGCGTGCAGGGCAACCTTGCGCCAGAGCATATGGTGACCGGCGGCGATGCGCTGGTGCGCGAAACGCTGCGGGTGGTCAACGCCTTCCGCAAGGGGCCGCATATCTTCAACCTGGGCCACGGCATCACGCCCGAGGCGGACCCGGAAAACGTCAAGCTGATGATTGATACGGTGCGGGGCGCTTGACGCCCCCGCCCCCGGCTGCGTAACGAGACGCGGCACGGTTTCCGCTTCCGGAAACCCCTGAACGCCGGAGCGCCCCGTCATGCTGCCTCTCTGGGTCTGGGCCTGTCTGGCCGGTGCCCTGGCCCAGACCGGCCGCAACGCCACGCAGGCCGGGCTGACGGCCCGGCTGGGCACCCTGGGCGCGACCAATGTCCGCTTCCTGTATGGCCTGCCCTTCGCCTGCGTCTTTCTGACGCTTGCCCTGTGGCAGACCGGCGAACCCCTGCCCGCCCTGACACCTCGCGCCATCGGTTTCACCGCGCTGGGGGCGCTGATGCAGATCGCGGGCACCGCCCTGATGTTGCAGGTGATGCGCAGTCAGGCCTTCGGGGTGACCACGGCCTGGCTCAAGGTTGAGCCGGTTCTGGTGGCCGTGGTGGGCTGGGCGGTGCTGGGCGACCCGCTGACCGCCCCGATGCTGGCCGCCATTGCGGTGGCGGTGCTGGGCGTGCTGATCCTGACGCTGAAACCCGGCCTTGGCCGCGCCATGTTCGCCGAGGCCCGGCCCTCGGCGATGGGGCTGCTGTCAGGCTTTGCCTTCGGGCTGTCCGCCATCGGCTTCCGGGGCGGCATCATTTCCCTGCCCGAAGGCGGCTTTCTGGTGCGCGCGCTGACGATTCTGGTGCTGTCGCTGACGATCCAGAGCCTTGTGCTGGCGGCCTGGCTGGCCTTGCGCGACCGGGCCGCGCTGACCGGATCGTTCAGCGTCTGGAAGCCGTCGCTGGCCGCGG
This sequence comes from Fuscovulum blasticum DSM 2131, assembly GCF_003034965.1. Lineage (GTDB taxonomy): Bacteria > Pseudomonadota > Alphaproteobacteria > Rhodobacterales > Rhodobacteraceae > Pseudogemmobacter > Pseudogemmobacter blasticus. The sequence continues at coordinate 145,979 of NZ_PZKE01000009.1, forward strand.
GCCTGCTGGGGGCCGGCGCCTCGGCCTGCTGGTTCATCGCCTTCTCGCTGACCTCGGCCGCCAATGTGCGCACGCTGGCGCTGGTCGAGGTGGTGTTTGCGGTGGCGGTCTCGGTGCTGGTGTTCCGGCAAAAGACCACGGGGCGGCAACTGCTGGGAATGGCGGTGCTGCTGGCCGGTGTGGCGCTGCTGGCGAGGGTCAGCGGATAGGCATGGGCATGGTCCCCCATCCTGTGCGGGCACGCTGTCACGGGGCGGCGAAAGCCGCCCTTGTGCCGCTGCTGCTGGGCGCCCTGCCCGCCGCCGCCGACACCTGGCCTGAACGGAAATGTGCGATCTTTGCCGAAGCCTGGGCCAGCGCCGCGCCGGACACAGGACCGGCCGCCCCCAGCCCCGGCTTCCGCGCGCCCGTCGAGGCCTTTCTGGCGCGCGCCTGCGCCGACCCGCGCGACGCCTGCCCGACAACCGCCGCCGATCTTGCCCTGGCCGACATGCTGGCGCTGATCGTGGTGCAGGAAGGCATGTCCACCACCTTCCTGCCCTTCGCCTGCCCGCAAGGCGACACCGCGCCCTGAGTCCGGGTCCGGCGGTCTGGCTGCGCCTTGCTTCCGGCCTTCCGCGACGAAACAGGGCAACGCTGAAACGCAAGACGCCCCAGCGTTTCCGCCGGGGCGTCAGACTGCCACGGGTTGCCCCGCGGAATGGGTCAGCCGCGTTCCTCGATGATCTTCACGAGGTGGCTGATCGAGTTCACCATGCCGCGCACGGAAGGGGTGTCTTCCAGTTCACGGGTGCGGTTCATCTTGTTCAGGCCCAGGCCTTTCAGCGTGGCGGTCTGGACGGCCGGACGGCGGGCGGCAGAGGCCACCTGCTTGACGACGATGGTTTTCTTCGCGGTCATCTCAGGCCTCCACCGTCTCGGTTTCCGGCTTGCGCAGGATCTCGGCAACCTTCTTGCCACGACGCGCCGCCACCGAACGGGGCGAGGTTTCGTGCTTCAGGCCGTCGAAGGTGGCACGGATCATGTTGTAGGGGTTGGTCGAGCCGATGCACTTGGCAACGACATCCTGAATCCCCACCATTTCGAAGACGGCGCGCATCGGGCCGCCGGCGATGATGCCGGTGCCGGGAACGGCCGAACGCATCACGACCTTGCCGGCGCCATGGCGCCCTTCCATGTCGTGGTGCAGGGTGCGGCCGTCGCGCAGGGCGACGCGAACCATGCTGCGCTTGGCCTGCTCGGTGGCCTTGCGGATGGCCTCCGGCACTTCCTTGGCCTTGCCCTTGCCGAAGCCGACGCGACCACGCTGGTCACCCACGACAACGAGAGCCGCAAAGCCGAAGCGCTTGCCACCCTTGACGGTTTTCGAGACGCGGTTGATCGCGACCAGACGGTCGGCGAATTCCGGGGTTTCTTCCGGGCGGTTGTCGCGGCGGTCGTTGCCACGGCCTTCCCGGCGGTTTTCACGTTCTGCCATAAGGCATTCCTTGCATTGGGTGGCGCAGTCAGGCGCCGTTTGAGCCAATCCTGGTGCCCCCGATCTGGTCGGGGGCCCGGATCATCGGGGCGGCGCGCCGGTTGCCCGGGCGCCGCCCACCGGGATCAGAACTTCAGGCCGCCTTCGCGGGCAGCCTCGGCCAAAGCCTTGATCTTGCCGTGGAACAGGAAGCCGCCGCGGTCGAAGTAGCACTCTTCGACGCCCGCCTTCTTGGCCCGTTCGGCAATGGTCGCGCCGATCTTGGTCGCCGCTTCGATGTTGTTCTTGCCGACAACGCCAAGATCCTTCTCGAGCGTCGAGGCCGCCGCAACCGTCACGCCCTTCACATCGTCGATCAACTGGACCGAGATGTTCTTGGACGAGCGATGAACCGACAGGCGCAGACGGCCATGGGCCATCGCCTTCAGTTTGTTCCGCACGCGCAGGCGGCGCTTGAGGAACAGATCTCTTTTCGTGTTCGCCATTTTTGCGCCCCTTACTTCTTCTTGCCTTCCTTGCGGAAGATGTACTCATCCTTGTAGCGGATGCCCTTGCCCTTGTAGGGCTCGGGCTGACGCCATTCGCGGATGTTCGCGGCCACCTGGCCGACCAGTTGCTGGTCGATGCCTTCCACGACGATTTCGGTGGGCTTCGGGGTCGCGATCGTCACGCCCTTCGGCACATCGAAGTTCACTTCGTGGCTGTAGCCCAGCGACAGCTTGAGCACATTGCCGGCCACCGCGGCGCGGTAACCCACGCCCTGGATTTCCATTTCCTTCTTGAAGCCGGTGGAGACACCGACCACGAGGTTGTCAACCATCGAGCGGGTCATGCCCCACTGCTGGCGCGCGCGCTTGGACAGCCCGCGCGGGGTGACCTTGATCGCATCCCCTTCGATGGTGATGGTCACATCGTCGCCCGCGGTGAAGCTGCGGGTGCCTTTCGGCCCCTTCACTTCGATGGTTTGACCGCTGACCGAGGCGGAAACGCCTTTGACCAGCGTGACGGGTTTTCTGCCGATACGGGACATTCCACCCTCCTCAGAATACGGTGCAAAGCACTTCGCCGCCAACATTGGCCGCGCGTGCATTTGCATCCGACAGAACGCCCTTGGGCGTGGAGACGATCGCGACACCCAGCCCGTTACGGACCGAGGGAAGTTCGCTCACACCCATGTACACGCGACGGCCCGGCTTGGAGACCCGCTTCAGTTCGCGGATGACCGGCTCGCCTTCATAGTACTTCAGGCTGATGGTGAATTCGCCCTGGCCGTTCGAGGTGTCGGCCTTTTCGTAGCCACGGATGTAGCCTTCCGAGGCCAGCACGTCCAGGACACGGGCGCGCAGCGCGGAAGCGGGCGAAATCACGGTGGATTTGCCGCGCATCTGCGCGTTGCGGATGCGGGTCAGCATATCGCCGAGAGGATCGTTCATCGACATTCTCTGTCCTCCCTTACCAGCTCGACTTGACCATGCCCGGGATCTGGCCGAACGAGGCCAGTTCACGCAGCATGATACGGCTGAGCTTGAGCTTGCGATAATACGCATGCGGACGGCCCGTCAGCTGGCAGCGGTTGTGAATCCGCGTCGCCGACGAGTTGCGGGGCATTTGAGCCAGTTTCTGGGTCGCCTTGAAGCGATCCTCGATCGGCTTGGTCTGGTCGTAGATCACCGCCTTGAGCGCGGCCCGCTTGGCAGCGTGCTGCTTCACAAGCTTGGCGCGCTTCACTTCGCGGTTCACCATGGATTTCTTTGCCATATCTCGGGTTCCTCGCGATCAGGCCGTGAACGGCATGTTGAAGTGCTTCAGCAGCGACTTCGCTTCCGCGTCGGTCTTCGCCGTGGTGCAGATGATGATGTCCATACCCAGAACCTCATCGACCTTGTCGAAGTTGATTTCCGGGAAGACGATTTGTTCCTTCAGGCCCATGGCATAGTTGCCACGACCGTCGAAGGAAGTGCCCTTGACGCCGCGGAAGTCGCGGACGCGGGGCAGCGCCACGTTGATCAGTCGGTCGAGGAATTCGTACATGCGGTCGCCGCGCAGCGTGACCTTGCAGCCCAGCGGCATCTCTTCGCGCACCCGGAAGGTGGCGATCGACTTGCGGGCCTTGGTGATCACGGGCTTCTGGCCGGCGATCTGCGCCAGTTCTTCGGCGGCCTGCTTCACCTTCTTGGTGTCCTTGACCGCTTCGCCGACGCCCATGTTCAGGACGATCTTGTCCAGACGCGGGATCTGCATGTCGTTCTTGTAGCCGAACTCTTCCTTGAGAGCGGCGCGCACCTTGGCCTTGTATTCGGCCTTGAGGCGCGGGGTATAGGTGGCCTGGTCAAGCATCAGATCGCCTCCCCGGTGGTCTTGGCATAGCGAACCTTCTTGTCGCCTTCGACGCGGAAGCCGACGCGGGTCGCCTTGCCGTTCTTGTCGACCAGAGACAGGTTCGACAGGTCGATCGGCATCGCCTTGGGCAGGCGGCCGCCTTGCGACGCGGCGGATTGCTTGGTGTGGCGGATCGCGACGTTCACGCCATCGACCACGGCCTTGTTGTCCTTGGGCATGACAGCGGCGATTTCGCCGGTCTTGCCCTTGTCCTTGCCGGTGAGCACGACAACCGTGTCACCCTTGCGGAGCTTGGCAGCCATCACAGCACCTCCGGCGCAAGCGAGATGATCTTCATGAAGTTCTTGGCCCGCAGTTCGCGAACGACCGGCCCGAAGATACGGGTACCGACCGGCTCACCCTGGTTGTTCAGGATGACGGCGGCGTTGCGGTCAAAGCGGATCGCGGTGCCGTCTTCACGGCGAACTTCCTTGGCGGTGCGAACGACAACGGCCTTGCGGACGTCACCCTTCTTCACGCGGCCCTTAGGAATGGCTTCCTTCACCGACACCACGATGATGTCGCCGACCGAAGCATAACGGCGGTGCGAACCGCCAAGAACCTTGATGCACTGCACCCGGCGTGCGCCGGAGTTGTCAGCTACATCCAGATTCGTCTGCATCTGGATCATTGGTCTACTCCCGACCTTCGGGGACCGTCACCGGCCCCGGGGTTTCGTTCAGATCGTGGGGATCAAGCCGAAGCTTCGGTCACCACGGTCCAGCGTTTCGATTTCGAGATGGGCGCACATTCCTCGATGCGGACGGTGTCACCAACCTTGAACTTGTTCTCCGCGTCATGGGCGCGGTACTTCTTCGACTTGCGGACGGTCTTCTGCAGCAGCGGGTGCTTGAAGCGGCGTTCCACAAGAACGGTGATCGTCTGCTCGTTCTTGTCCGAGGTGACGACACCTTGCAGGATACGTTTCGGCATTGCGGTTCCCCTTACTTCGCGGCTTCGGCGGCTTTTTGGCCGAGAACGGTCTTGATGCGGGCGACGTCGCGACGGACGGCACGCATGCGGGCGGTGTTCTCAAGCTGGTTGGTCGCAGCCTGGAAGCGCAGGTTGAACGCTTCCTTCTTGAGCTGGACCAGGCTGTCGCGGAGCTGGTCGGGGGTCTTGGTCTTCAATTCCTTGGCGTCCATCGCCAATCTTCCTTTCACAATCGCCAGACGGCCCCTTGTTTCGAAGGGTGACCGTACACCTGGCGGATCAATGACAAATCGACGATTCCGAGTCGCCCCGGAATCGCGGATGGGTTCCTCTACAGGGGCGGGCGGACGAGAGCAAGGGATTTCCCCCGCAACCGGAGGAATTCCCCGAAGCTGGGCGCGGGCGGCCGTTCGGCGCCCTCCCCGCCTGCCGCGCGCCCCGGGTGACGCGACGCCACCAAGGGGGAAATGCAGCAAAACCTACCCATTGTGCCGGCCATGACATACCCTTACCAAGGATGGCTTGGCTATCCAGGCTGGGCCCGTGCGGGCCAATTGGAACAACGAGTGAAGGAAGAGCTTATGTCGATCTTGAAGAAGGGCCTCAAGGGCGCGCCGGTCAAGCGGTTGCAGGAAAAGCTGGGCGTCCCCGCCGATGGCGATTTCGGACCCGGTACCGAAAAGGCGCTGAAAGAGTTTCAGAAGGCGCATGGTCTGGCGGTTGACGGCATCGCCGGCCCGGCGACGTTCACCGCCATCGGCCTGCCCGAACTGGTGCTGCTGCGCCGTGGCCTGAAGGGCGACTCGGTCAAGAAGCTGCAGGCGGCCCTTGGCCTTGCGGCCGACGGCAGCTTCGGCCCCGGCACCGAAGCCGCGGTGAAGGCCTATCAGGAAAAGAACGGGCTGACCGTTGACGGCATGGCCGGGCCGGAAACCCTTGCCAAGCTGGGCGCCATCGAAGGCATCACCGCCGCCGCGGTGGCCGCTGCCGAAGTGAAGCCCGACGAAGAGGCGTTCGAAAGCGAACCGCTGCCGGAACTGAAGGACAATCAGGTTGTCGCCGCCGCTTCGGCGGAAGCTGCCGCCTCGGCCGAAGCCCTGGTTGCGGCGCTGGCCGCGAAGAAGGACGCGCCGCCGGTGAAGAAGTCGGTCTGGCAGAAGATCAAGGGCTGGGCCTGAGCCCGGTTTCGCAGCCCGGAGGGGGGTTCCCTTTCGGGCCGCAGGCCGCCCATCAGGCGGCCAGGGTGCCTTGCGTCAACAGAGGACGGCCGTTCTTCTGGTGACGCTCCACCAGATGCCGCGCCCGGCGACCGGGCACACAGGGCCGCGCGGGATCCGCCATCCCGTCTTCCAGCAGTTCGGAAAACAGCGCCATCAGCTCCATCCGGGCCTCAGCCCCCATCGCGTTGATGGATCGCGGGGTGGCCAGCAGGGACTCCGTCGCCAGACCGTTCGAGAACACGATCTGATGCCCGTCCAGGATGAAGTGGTAATAGGCCACACCCTGCGGGGCCTCGGCCAGTTCGATGCCGGGCTGGCCCAGCAGATGCTTGGCCGCCACCAGAACCTCGGGCTCACCGAACATCCTTTCGGCGATCTGAGACCGCACAAGCACCCGATGCTGCGGAGACACCAGCAGATCCTCTGCCGGCATACCCGGCCCGAAAGCATGGGCGCGGATGCGGATCGGACACAGGTAAGCGGCCGCCTGAAGCTGACGGGCCGACAGCACCCGGCAGCCGATCCAGCGAATGGCCTGAAAGCCGTTGTCGCGGGTCATCACCAGGTCACCGGCCTTCAGCGTTTCAACCGCCTTCTCGCCCTCTGATGTCAGGATGCGCGCCCCTGCGGCGAAACAGGGGGCCTCGGGGATGGGGGTGACGAATTCGGGAATGAACCCGGCCGCTGCGTTCAGGCCATCAGTGGTGCGGTCGGTGTTGAATTCCCCCGATGTCGTATCAACGCCGGCGATGGTGATCGTGTCGATGCCCCAGTCCTGCAGCGCATCATGCCACAGATCGACATCCTGATAGTAGGGGCGCAGGAACAGGTCGCCATTGTCCATCTGGACCAGAACCGCCCGAAGATGCAGCGTATCCTTCACCAGAACATTCGGCTCGACGGTGGTGTCGATCCGGGCCACCGCAATATCGACCGAAACCACCACATGACTGGTGTAAAGCTGGGTATGCGACGTGGTGCCACCCAGCCCGTCCTCGATGGTATAGCTGAGAGGATCGACCCCACGCGAGAAGTTCACCCCGCCCGCCCCCGTGGCATTGCCGGTGACCTGCACCCCCGACATTTCCTCCACCCCGAATTCCCAGCCCACCACGGCCTGCGCCTCGGTCAGGGTGGTGTCTGCCTGGGTCGGGACAGGCGAGTTCCAATCGGGATTGATCTGGGTGGCTTGATTGCCGACATAAATCCACGTCGGAGAGTACACGGGCATGATACAGAATTCCTTACACGGCAGTCGTACTGAAAACAGAACACCGGCGATGCAGTCTCATCGCGTCATCTTTGATTTATATAGAAGATTTTGCCGGAAACGTCAAATCGCCCCCGCCCCGGTGCCAAGAAGGGCCGGCCCGTCACGCCCACCCGTAGTTGAAGCTGACGCTGATCCGATCATCTTCCGACATGTTCATCGGCACTTCATGGCGCAGCCAGCTTTCCCACAGCAGCACGTCGCCAACCTGCGGCTTTACATAGACAAAGCGTTGCAGGGCTTCGGGCGCGTCCTTGCGGGTGACGGGCGCCATCATCATCATCGGCAGGCGCGGGTCTTCCAGCTTCAGCGCGCTGGTGCCTTCGGGCATGGCAACATAGGTGGTGCCCGAAATCACCGAATGGGGGTGAATGTGGCTGGCATGGGTGCCGCCTTCGGGCAGGATGTTGATCCACAGCGCGTTGCACTTCAGCTTCTTGCCCTGAAGATCAAAGCCAAGGTCGTCGCAGAAGGCGGCCACATGCTTGTCCAGCGCCTTTTCCAGATCGCCGAAGATCGGAAAGCGCCAGGGCAGATCATCCAGTGACGCATAAGAGGTATAGCCGGGATAGCCCTGCTCCTCGCACCAGGCCTGCCCGGCGGCGTCATCGTCGGCAATGGCATCGCAACTGTCGCGCAACTCCTCATAATCCACCTTCTTGCGGGCCAGATCATTCAGCCGGGCACGATAGAGGCGGGTGACGAAAAGCGAGGTGATGTCGGGCATGGCAGCAATCCTGAACAGAAAAGCCCCCGCCGTTTCCGGCAGGGGCCTGTTTCACGGGCGGGGTGTCACCCCGGCCTCTTACCAGTCTTCGCGGGCGACGATGCGCGAGGTGACCGGAAGCTTCATCGCGCCAAGGCGCAGGGCTTCACGGGCGATTTCCTCGTTCACGCCGTCGATCTCGAACATGATGCGGCCGGGCTGAACCTTGCAGGCCCAGTAATCGACCGAACCCTTGCCCGAACCCATCCGCACTTCGACCGGCTTGGCCGAGACCGGAACATCCGGGAAAATGCGGATCCAGACCCGGCCCTGACGCTTCATGTGGCGGGTGATCGCGCGGCGGGCCGCTTCGATCTGCCGCGCGGTGACGCGCTCGGGCTCGGTCGCCTTGAGGGCGAAGGAGCCGAAGTTCAGAAGGAACCCACCCTTGGCTTCGCCATGGATGCGGCCCTTGTGCATCTTGCGGTACTTGGTGCGCTTCGGTTGCAGCATTCTCTTCTACTCCTTACGCGCGCTCGCGGTCGCGGTCGCCGCGTTCACGACGCGGACCGCGCGGCGCGGGGCCATCGGCCGCTTCCGCCAGACGGCGGTCGTGGGCCTGCGGATCGTGCTCAAGGATTTCGCCCTTGAAGATCCAAACCTTGACGCCAATGATCCCGTAGGGAGTCACGGCCTCGCTCAGCGCATAGTCGATGTCGGCGCGCAGGGTGTGCAGCGGCACACGGCCTTCGCGATACCACTCGGTCCGGGCGATTTCGGCGCCGCCAAGGCGGCCCGCGACGTTGACCCGGATGCCAAGCGCACCCATCCGCATCGCGTTCTGCACGCCGCGCTTCATGGCGCGACGGAAGGACACGCGGCGTTCCATCTGCTGGGCGATCGATTCGGCCACCAGTTGGGCATCGACTTCCGGCTTGCGGACTTCGACGATGTTGAGGTGCAGTTCCGACTTGGTGAAGGCGGCCAGCTTCTTGCGCAGGGTTTCGATATCGGCGCCTTTTTTGCCGATGATCACGCCCGGACGCGCGGTGTGGATCGTGACGCGGCACTTCTTGTGCGGACGCTCGATGATCACCTTGCTGACGCCGGCCTGCTTCACTTCCTTGTGGATGAACTCGCGCATCCGCAGATCTTCCAGCAGGAGGTTGCCGTAATCCTTCGATTCAGCAAACCAGCGGCTGTCCCAGGTGCGGTTCACCTGGAGGCGCATCCCGATGGGGTTGACCTTCTGACCCATTATGCCGACTCCCCGACCTGACGCACCTTGATGGTGATCTCGCTGAACGGTTTCATGATCTTGCCGAAGCGGCCACGGGCCCGCGGACGGCCCCGCTTCATCACCAGGTTCTTGCCGACCCAGGCTTCCGCAACGACAAGGCTGTCCACGTCCAGGCCGTGGTTGTTTTCGGCGTTGGCAATGGCCGACTGCAGGCACTTCTTCACGTCGCCCGCGATGCGGCGCTTCGAGAAGGTCAGGTCGGCAAGGGCCTTGTCCACCTTCTTGCCGCGGATCAGGCCCGCGACAACGTTCAGCTTCTGGGGCGAGGTGCGCAACATGCGCGCGATCGCCATCGCTTCGTTATCCGCCACGCGGCGGGGGTTCTTTTCCGCACCCATGGCTTACTTCCTCTTCGCTTTCTTGTCGGCGGCATGACCGTAATAGGTCCGGGTCGGCGAATATTCACCGAACTTCTGGCCGATCATCTCTTCCGTCACGGCGACGGGGATATGCTTCTTGCCGTTGTAGACGCCGAAAGTCAGGCCCACGAATTGCGGCAGGATGGTGGAACGGCGCGACCAGATCTTGATCACTTCGTTTTTGCCCGAGGCCTTCGCGGTTTCTGCCTTCTTCAGCAGGTAACCGTCGACGAACGGGCCTTTCCAGATGGAACGGGACATGGATCAGCGCCCTTTCTTCTTGGCGTGGCGCGAGCGGACGATGTACTTGTCCGTCTGCTTGTTCGTGCGGGTGCGGTTGCCCTTGGTGCCCTTGCCCCACGGAGTAACCGGGTGACGGCCGCCCGAGGTACGGCCTTCGCCGCCGCCATGCGGGTGGTCGATCGGGTTCATGGCAACACCGCGCACCGTCGGGCGGATGCCCTTGTAGCGCATACGGCCCGCTTTACCGAAGTTCTGGTTCGAGTTGTCGGGGTTCGACACGGCACCGATGGTGGCCATGCATTCCTGACGGACCATCCGCAGTTCGCCCGAGGACAGGCGGATCTGGGCATAGGCGCCGTCACGGCCGACGAACTGCGCATAGGTGCCGGCGGCACGGGCCAGTTGGCCACCCTTGCCGGGCTTGAGTTCGACGTTGTGGACGATCGTACCGATCGGCATACCCGAGAAGGGCATCGCGTTGCCGGGCTTCACGTCGACCTTGGCGCCGGCGACAACGCTGTCACCCACCGCCAGGCGCTGCGGCGCCAGGATATAGGCCAGTTCGCCATCCGGGTACTTGACCAGGGCGATGAAGGCCGTCCGGTTGGGGTCGTATTCGATACGTTCCACCACAGCGGGCAGATCCCACTTGCGGCGCTTGAAATCCACGATGCGGTAAAGGCGCTTGGCCCCGCCGCCCTGGTGGCGCATCGTGATCCGTCCGGTGTTGTTCCGGCCGCCTTGCGAAATAAGACCCTCGGTGAGGGCTTTCACAGGCCGACCTTTCCACAGCTCCGAACGGTCGATCAGAACCAGCCCGCGCTGGCCAGGCGTCGTCGGCTTATACGACTTGAGTGCCATGATTACTGTCTTCCGTTTGCTTCAGGACCGTCTTCCTGCCGTTACGGGCAAGGCGGAAGGTCCGGGGTGAAGGGCTCCGAAGATCCCCGGTTCGTGGGTTCGCGCCGATGAACAGGCCACCGGAACGAACAAACCAAGAGCCCCGGACGAATCCGGGGCCTCTGGCGTGGCGGTGCAGTAGCAGAAGGGGGGGCGGGGGGCAATGGTCGAGTATTGGAATTCTTGCACGCCGGTCGAACGTCCTGCGACGCACCTAGCCTAGACAGCAATCAACTCAGCGAGTTTGTTTGCTATTTCAGCCATCGTATCGGCGGCAGTACTCAACCCTGTTCGTGAAGCTAGCAAAGGGCTAATCTCCCTTAGCGCTTCGTAGGTCGTGCCATGCACGATGGGCACCAGCAAATCTCGGGCAAGGAGAGCCGAAAGCTCCTTGTCAGATACACCTTGACCCTGGATTCGCTTCAGAAACGCAGGGGTCACAAGCACAATCCCAACTCGCGATCTTGCCAAGCCCTTGTCAATTTCGCGAAGCAGCGGAGAACCCAGCAAGACATCCTTTTCGCTAAACCAGACTGACACACCTCGCGCCTCAAGAAGGTCGTGCAAGTCCTTGGCTGCCGACCCTCGGTCATCCCAAGCGTGACACAGGAATACGTCCTTGGGGTCATTTTGAGGAGGTCGCACTTCTACGCTTCGGCGGATCGGCGTAAGTGCTCTAACTTCCGCTTCAGAGTAGTAGACGGTCGAGCTTGCCGGGGACCACTTTGGCTTGGTTCGTGCGGCGCCGCTTCCACCACTTCTTACGGTACTGCTCACACTTGGGGCAGAGTAGGCAGTGCTGTAAGAATACGACCCGTAGCCTCCCGCATAGCTCCTGCGACCGTAACGGCTACCGCATACCGGACAATCTGCCGCTGCGGCCGCAGAGCGATGCCCTTTTATGGGCGCTGTACACCTAGCCATTTGTCTTTGGACTCCGCCCCACCGTCACGCCACAATATATAGCGCTTCGAGAGCGTACATATCACACTACTGTGGGAAATGGAATCTCAGATTGTGCCTGTCGAATCGCAAACAATCCATAGGCGAATTCAGAAGCCGCCAAAACAAAAGCCCCCGCCTTTCGGCAGGGGCTTTCTCTTTTCACCCAAGCGTTCGCTCAGAGGCCGGTCGACACGTCGATCGTGTGGCCTTCTTCCAGCGACACATAGGCCTTCTTCTTGTCGCTCCGTTCGCCGTTGCGGCCACGGAACTTCTTGGCCTTGCCCTTGGTGATGGTGGTGTTCACCGCCTTCACCTTCACGCCAAAGACAGCCTCGACGGCTTCCTTGATCTGGGGCTTGGTTGCATCCATCGCAACCTGGAAGACAACCGCGCCCGCCTCAGAGGCCATGGTGGCCTTTTCGGTGATAATCGGCTTCTTGATCAGGTCGTAGTGTTCGGGTTTCGCGCTCATTTCAGACGAGCCTCCAGGGCTTCGACACCCGCCTTCGTGATCACCAGGGTGTCACGCTTGAGGATGTCATAGACGTTGGCGCCGATGGTCGGCAGCACGTCGATGCCTTCGATGTTGCGGGCGGCCAGCGCGAAATTCGCGTCAACCGTCGCACCGTCGATCACCAGCACGCGCTTCCAGCCACGTTCGGACACGGTCTTGGCCAGCATTGCGGTCTTGGCTTCCGCCAGGGCCAGGCTGTCCACGATCACCAGTTCGCCCGCCTTCAGCTTTGCCGAGAGAGCATGGCGCAGGCCAAGGGCACGCACCTTCTTCGGCAGGTCATGGGCGTGGCTGCGGGGCTGCGGGCCCTTGTACACGCCGCCGTGGCGGAAGATCGGTGCCTTCTTGGACCCGTGGCGTGCGCCGCCGGTGCCCTTCTGGCGGTAGATCTTCTTGGTCGAATAGCTGACGTCCGACTTGCCCAGCGTCGAGTGGGTGCCGGCCTGGGCCTTGGCCCGCTGCCAGCGCACCACGCGGTGCAGGATGTCGGCGCGCGGCTCAAGGCCGAACAGCGCTTCGTCCAGATCAATGGAACCGGCCTTGCCGCCGTCCAGCTTGATCACATCGAGTTTCATGCTTCACCCCCTTCGGCGGCCACTTCGGCAGCCGGAGCAGCAGCGGCAGCGCGGACGGCCGCCGGACGCGGAGCGTCCTTGTGGGCCGGCTTCTTTGCCGCATCCTTGACGGTGACCCAGCCACCGGCAGCACCGGGGACCGCGCCCTTGATCATGATCAGACCGCGGGCGGCATCCGTGCGGACGACCTGCAGGTTCTGCGTGGTCACGCGGGCAGCGCCCATGTGGCCGGCCATCTTCTTGCCCTTGAACACCTTGCCGGGGTCCTGGCACTGGCCGGTCGAACCGTGCGAACGGTGCGAGACCGACACACCGTGGCTGGCCCGCAGACCGCCGAAGTTGTGCCGCTTCATCGCACCGGCAAAACCTTTACCGATCGAGGTGCCGGCCACGTCGACGAACTGGCCTGCCAGATAGTGGTCAGCGGTGATTTCCGCGCCCACGTCGATCAGGTTGTCCGGGGAAACCCGGAACTCGGCCAGCTTGCGCTTGGGGGCCACGTTCGCCTTGGCGAAATGGCCGCGCTGCGCGGCAGTGGTACGGGAGACCTTGGCCGTGCCGGCACCCAGTTGGACGGCGGTATAGCCATCCTTGTCGGCGGTGCGCTGTGCAACCACCTGCAGGGTATCAAGCTGCAGGACCGTGACCGGAACCTGCTTGCCGTCTTCCAGGAACAGCCGGGTCATGCCCAGCTTCTTTGCGATAACGCCAGAGCGCATTTCCATGCCCCCTTACACTTTGATTTCAACGTCGACGCCGGCAGCCAGGTCGAGCTTCATCAGCGCGTCCACGGTCTGCGGGGTCGGGTCAACGATGTCGAGAAGCCGCTTGTGCGTGCGGATTTCCCACTGGTCGCGCGACTTCTTGTCGATGTGCGGACCGCGGAGAACGGTGAACTTCTCGATCTTGTTCGGCAGCGGGATGGGCCCGCGAACCTGTGCACCCGTGCGTTTCGCCGTGTTCACGATTTCCTGCGTGCTGGCATCCAGAACGCGGTAATCGAAGGCTTTCAGCCGGATGCGGATGGTCTGACCTTGCATCTTGTTGGTTTCCTTCGGAAAGGCCGGGGGCGTGACAATCACGCCCCCGCCAGTCTGGTTAAGCGATGATCTTCGAGACGACGCCGGCGCCGACG
>NZ_PZKE01000010.1 GCF_003034965.1 Fuscovulum blasticum DSM 2131
CCCGCCGCATCGCCGGTATTCGCCGCCGGGTTCGACAGATCGGCCCGCACCCCCGCCGTGGCATCGGCATAGGTGGCGTAATCCACCCCGTTGCCGCCCGCCAGACGGTCCGCCCCGGCACCGCCGCGCAGCGTGTCATTGCCCTCGCCACCATCCAGCGTGTCGGCGCCCGCGCCGCCGGCCAGCAGGTCGGCCCCGCCATTGCCAACCAGCACATTGTCGCCGCCATCGCCGGTCAGCGTATCGGCGGATTGCGACCCGGCAAGGTTTTCAACCGAAACATAGCTGTCGCCCGCCGCATCGCCGGTATTCGCCGCCGGGTTCGACAGATCGGCGCGCACCCCCGCCACCGCATCGGCATAGGTGGCGTAATCCACGCCGCCGCCGCCCGCCAGACGGTCCGCCCCGGCGCCGCCGCGCAACGTGTCATTGCCCTCGCCGCCGTCCAGCGTGTCCGCGCCGGCCCCGCCCGCCAGCAGATCATTGCCCGCCTGCCCCCACAGCGCGTTCGCCCCCGCATCGCCGGTCAGCGTATCGGCAAAGCCGGTGCCGGCCAGATCCTCGATGCCGGTCAGCACGGTTCCCGCCGCCGCCCCGGCCGTCACCGCCACGGGCTGCGCGGCAAGGCTGGCCGCAACGCCCGCCCCCAGCGCCTGGAAATCCACCAGATCGCGCCCCTCGCCCCCGTCAACAGTATCCGCCCCGGCCGAGGCCAGGATCACGTCATTCCCGGCCGTGCCCCAGATCGCCTCGGCCGCATCGCTGCCGATGAACCGGCCCGCGTCATCGGTGCGCGCGGGCATTTCATGCCACAGCGGGAACAGCGTGCTGCGGCCCAGCATGGCCGCCGTGATCGGCAGCCCGTTCGACGACCAGATTTCCAGCACCTCGCCCCCCCAGGCCAGGATGCAGCCGGTTGCCGTGGGCGTGATGGTCAGGTCGGCGGCATCGAACACCCGGCCCCAGGCCGACAGGTCGATCTGGTCGATCCCGACCTGAAAGTCGCTGATCCGGTCCGCCGCACCATCGGCATCCAGCACGAACACATCCGCCCCCGCCCCGCCTGACAGCGTGTCAGCCCCCGCCCCGTCGCGGATCAGGTCGGCCCCGCCACCGCCCGACAGCAGATCATCTCCCGCGCCGCCCAGCAGCAGATCGCCCGCCTCGCCGCCGGTCAGCGTGTCGGCCCCGGCGCTGCCGGTCAGCGTGGGGGCCAGCGGGCCCGGGTCCAGCCGCAGCCGGGTGATGCCGGTGCCTTCGCCCGCCACGAACACCTCGATCTGGCCATCGACCGCGCGCACCTCCAGCGCCTTGATGCCCTCCAGCGCGGTGTCGGCACTGTCCAGCAGCGTGGCCACCAGCACCAGACGCCCGTCGGGCAGCAGCGCGAACAGATGCAGCCCGCCATCGCCGCCCCCCGCCACCACGAAGGCGCGGTCGCCCAGCGTCACCGTCGCCACCGCCGAAACGCCCGCCAGCCGCGTATCCAGCGTGTCGATCACATGATCGGCCACGACCAGCCGCCCCTGCGCCGTCACCTCGATCACGCTCAGCGAGGATGACCCCGCCGAAGCGACCACCAGATAGCTGTGCCCGTCCAGCCCCACCTGCGCCACACCCGACGGATCGGCCATGCCCAGCCCGCCCGCCGCGCCGATGCGCCCGGTCTCGGTCAGCAGGCCATCGTTGCCCACGGCGTAGCTGACCACCCGGTCCCCCGCCAGCGACAGCGCCACCAGATAGGGTTGCCCGCCCACGCTGACCGAGGTCAGCCGGCTGATGTCCACCCACTGCACCGCCGTCCCCGTGGACAGGCTGCCAATCTGGGTCATTGTGCCGGCCGGGTTCCAGCCCTGAATCTGGATCGTGCCGTCATTGGCCCGTGCCGCATAGAAATAGGTCTGCCCGCCAACCTGAACCAAGGTTTCCGCGCTGATCACCCCGGACAGCCCGCCGGCCGGGCGAAAGATCCCGCCAATCCCGCCATCGGCCGTCAGCCGATAGGTCAGCATCGCCGTCTGGTTCGCGCCCGAAACCGCCAGGGCCGGTTTGGCCATGCCCGGCATCAGTTCCAGCGTGGCCGGCGCCGGCACCTGCCCGGTCGAGGCGACCGACATCGTATCGACCAGCGACAGGCTGTCGCCCACGGCCAGCGCCAGCAGGCCCCCGCCCGCGCGTGTGGCGGAATACAGCATCAGCCGCCCGCCCTGTTCGCACAGCAGCAGATCCTCAACCCCCGACAGCAGATTGGCCGGCGCGCCGAGAAAGGTCTCGATCGTCTGGAAAGAATACACCCGGGGCCCCCGCCACATGGTTCCGCCCCGCAGGCTGGCGGCCAAACCGGGTGACGGGGCGGGAAAAGCAGGGCGAAACCCGGGCGTTTCGGCACAATTCCGGTCGAAACTGGCGAAAGACTTAACCTTCCCCCGCCATAACAGGCACACCCCCCAGGCCGGAGCCCTGCCCTTGCCGCCGCATGTCACCATCGTCATGGCCACCCGCAACGGCGCCCGCCACCTGCCCGCGCAACTGGCAAGCCTGGCCCGACAGACGCACCCCGACTGGGCGCTGTTCGTGTCTGACGACGCCTCGACCGATGCGACACCGGCGATCCTGGCCGGTTTCGCCCGCCGCCACCCGCTGCATCTGGTGCCCGGCCCCTGCACCGGCACGGCGGCGGCAAATTTCTTGTCCGCCCTCGGCCACCCCGACCTGCCCGCCGGGCCGGTGGCGCTGGCCGATCAGGATGATGTCTGGCTGCCCGGCAAGCTGTCACGCGCGCTGCGAAGGCTGGGGCCTGACCCCGCGCCCGCGCTTTATGCCGCCGAAAGCCTGCTCTGCGATGCCGCCCTGCGGCCGCTGCGCCGGTCCCGCCCGCCGCGGGCGGTGCCCGGTTTCGGCAACGCGCTGGCGCAGAACCTGTTTTGCGGTCACACGCTGGTGCTGAACGCCGCCGCGCTGGCGCTGGTCCGGCAGGCGCTGGCGCTGCTGGGGCCGCAAGGGGCGCGCGCCATCCCTTGGCATGACTGGTGGATCTATCAGCTTCTGGCCGGCGCCGGCGCGCGGCTGGTGCTCGACCCGCTGCCCGTCGCGCTTTACCGCCAGCACCCCGGCAATGCCCTGGGCGGCAGCGGCGATCTGCGCGGGGCGCTGCGGCGGCTGGCGCTGCTCGGCTCGGGCCGCTGGGGCTGGGCCATGCAGGCGCAGGCGCAGGCGCTGCAACAGACCGCCGCCCTGCTGACGCCTGCCGCCCGCCGCACGCTGGACGGCTTTCTTGCCGCGCCCCCCGCCGGGCCGGGCCGCGCCATGGCCCTGCACCGGGCCGGGCTTCACCGCGCCTCGGCCTCCGGCACGGCGGTGCTGCTGGCGGCAGCGGCCCTTGGCCGGGTCTGAACGATCAGCGCCCCACGCCGGCATAGCGGACAAAGCCCGCCGCCCGCACCTCGTCCGGGTCATAGATATTGCGCAGATCGGCCATCTGCGGCACCGCCATGCGCTTGGCCAGCCGCGCCAGATCCAGCGCGCGAAATTCGTTCCATTCGGTCAGGATCACCACCAGATCGGCCCCCTGTACCGCCTGATAGGCGCTGTCGCACCATTTCACGCCCGGCAGCAGCGCCTCGCCTTCGCGCTGTCCCTGCGGATCGCAGACCCGCACCTTGGCCCCGGCCCCCACCAGCGCCGGCACCAGCGTCAGCGACGGCGCCTCGCGCATGTCATCGGTATTGGGCTTGAAGGTCAGCCCCAGCACCGCGATCGTCCTGTCGCGCAGCCGGCCGTCCAGCAGATCCTCGATCTTCAGGAACATCCGGCGCTTGACCTCCTCGTTCACCTTGATGACCGTCTCCACGATCTGCATCGGCACCGCATGGTCCTGCCCGCTGCGCGCCAGGGCGCGGGTATCCTTGGGAAAGCAAGACCCGCCATAGCCCGGCCCGGCGTGCAGGAACTTCGACCCGATCCGCCCGTCCATGCCCATGCCCTTGGCCACCGCCTTCACATCGGCCCCCACCCGTTCGCACAGGGCGGCAATCTCGTTGATGAAGGTGATCTTGGTGGCCAGAAAGGCATTGGACGCGTATTTGATCATCTCGGCGCTTTCGAGACCTGTATAAACCACCGGAAACTCCCGCAGGCTCAGCGGGCGGTACAGCTCGGCCATGACCTTGCGCGCCCGCTCGGTCTCGGTGCCGATCACCACCCGGTCGGGGCGCATGAAATCGTCGATGGCCGCCCCCTCGCGCAGGAATTCGGGGTTGGACACCATATCGAAACTGGCCTGCGGATTGGCCTCGCGCAGCACGGCGGCCACCTTGCGATTGGTCCCCACCGGCACGGTGGATTTGGTCACCACGACCGCATAGCCGGTCAGCGCGCGGCCAATGTCGGCCGCCGCCGCCATCACATAGCTCAGGTCGGCATGGCCGTCGCCCCGCCGCGTCGGGGTGCCGACGGCAATGAACACCGCCTCGGCCTCGTCCACCGCCTGCGCCATGTCGGTGGTGAAGGTCAGCCGCCCGCTGGCCAGGTTGCGGGCCAGCAGGTCTTCCAGCCCGGGTTCATAGATCGGCACCACGCCCTGCCGCAGTTGCAGGATCTTGTCAGGGTCCGAGTCGATGCAGACGACCTCATGCCCGAAGTCCGAAAAACAGACGCCGGACACCAGGCCGACATATCCTGCACCAACAACGGCAATGCGCATCCGGTGGCCTTTCGAACGATCCCCGGCTTCATTAGGGCGCAGCCGTCCTGCCTGTCAAACAGACCGGACAGATCCACTGTCAGCCGCGCTGCCGGTCGCAGCCCGCCACCGTGCCCACGCCCAGGCTGTACAGCACCCCGATGTCGCTGGCAGTTGTCGAAACCTCGGTCGCCACAAAGGCCGCTGCAACCACATAGGCCGGATTGGCGGGGATGTTCGTCGTCAGGGTCTGGTCCAACACCGCCGTCTCCTCGGCATCGGCCCAGACCCGGAACCGCGCCGCCGTGCCCGCCGCGTTGACCTCGACATCCATCGTATAGGCCACCCCCAGCGCCAGCGTCAGCGCCGCCGTGCTGCTGCGGACATTGTTCGCCGCCGTCTTGCCGACAAGCTGGTCGCCCAGAACCTCGAAATACACGCCATGCTGCGCATCGACGGCATTGGTGGTGCTGTGCAGGCCCGCCCGCACCGTGCGGCCGGTGAAATCGGTCAGCCACTGGAACTGCGCGCGGAATTTCAGCGCCACCGCCCCGCAATAGAAATTGTTCCCGCCGCTGGTTGACGGGGCAACATACCGATACCCCCCGTTGGCCGAGGTCGAAGACCGCAGGAAAACCCCCAGCGGATTGAACCCTTTGCGCGCGGTCGCCGGGACGGCGGTCGTGTTCGTGCCGCTGGAAATCGCGGCGCCAAGGAACAGGTCCGACGCCGACACCGTGGTGGATCCCAGCCGCAGGTCATACCACCAGTCCCACAGCCCCAGCGGCGCCTGCCGCCCCGCCAGCACCTCGGTCCGGCCGGCGCTGCGCATCTTCACCTCGCCGCTGGCCGTGTTCAGCCACAGCGTCCCGTCCTGCGGCGCCACCGGATCGGCGGCCTGCCCGCCCAGATGCAGCGGCTGCGGCAGCGTCACCTCGCCCGATCCGGCCGCCGCCACCAGCGCGCTGAACCAGCCGCTGCCATCGGCCGAAACCTTGATCGAGAAATCCTCCCCCCCCGCCGTGCCCATCTCGGCCCGGCCGGACCAGCCGGTCTGGAACAGCAGGCTGGCCGTATCCGCCGGGGCGGCCTTGTTCAGCTTCATCTGGTGCCCCGCCCCCGCATGGGTGAACAGCGTCGCCGGCGCGGCCACCGCCAGCCGGTTCACCGCATCGGCGCCGGTCGCGATGCCCAGCCGCTGGAAGGCCCCCTCCGCCGCCACCGGCACGCCCCAGTGCAGCCCGTCGAACACCGCCGTCACGCCTTCGGAAATCACATGCGCCTGCCAGCCCGGCAGCGGCGCATGGAACTGCCAGCCCGCCGCCGTCATCACCGCAACCCGGCCATCCTGCCCGGCCCAGTCCACCTGCCCCCCCGGCGCCACGATATGCCGGTCGCCCAGCGCCGGCAGCGCGGGCGGCAGGATCCGGTCGCGGTCGATCACCGCAAGCTGGACGATCACGTCCAGCACCGCCAGCGCCTCGTTATGGGTGACATGTTTCTGCGCCTGGTTGGGCAGGATCAGGGGAAGCCCCAGGATCGTGGTATCGTCGGCCATGCAAACCTCCGCGGGAACGCCGTTCCGCGCGACCCTAGGCCGCCGTGCTGAACCGCCGGTAACCCGACCGCGCGGCGCGCGCCCTCAGGGCGCAACACTCTCCGCCTCGGCCTCGGCCAGCGCCAGGCCCCGCCGCGCCTCGGCCCAGGTGTTCAGGCTGACCGCGCCGATGATCACCGCGCCCCCGGCAATGACCCAGGGGTCCACCGGCTCGGCAAAGGCCAGCGCGCCCAAGGCGGCCGACCACAGGATCTGCAGGAACGTGACCGGCTGCGTCACCGTCAGCGGCGCCGCGACAAAGGCCCGCGTCATTGCGTAATGGCCAAAGGTCGCCAGCCCGGCCACCCCGCCCAGCCAGACCATCTGGTTCAGATCGACCGGCACCCACACCCACAGCGCCAGCGGCAACAGCCCCAGCGTCACGCTGAAGGACATCATCGCCACCACCACCCCCGGCGGGGCCAACTGGCTCAGCCGCTTGGCGAACAGATAGCTGACCGCAAAGCACAGCGTCGCCGCCATCTGGCTCAGATGCCCCTCCGTCACCGCCCGGAACCCCGGCCGCAGCACGATCATCGCACCCGCCAGCGCCGCCAGCACCACCAGCAGCCGCCGCATCCCCAGCGGCTCGCCCAGCATCAGCCCGGCCAGCACCAGCACGATCACCGGGTTCAGGAAGGCAATCGCCGACATCTCGGCCACCGGCACCCGCGCCATGGCATGAAACCAGAACACCACCGCCGCCACATGCAGCAGCCCCCGCCAGCCGAACAGCCGCCAGACCGGCGCCGGAAAGCCCTTGCGCCAGATCGGCCCCAGCATCGGCAGAAAGAACAGCACGCCATAGGCAAAGCGGATGAAGGCCGATTGCGCCGCCGGCAGGTCGGTGCCCAGATGCTTGACGCCGCCATTCACGCCCACGAAGGCAATGCCCGACGCCAGCATCCACGCCACACCCGCCAGGGGCCGGCCTCTGTCACCCGTTCCGCTCATGCCGGCACACCCACACTGCCCGTCAGGAAAAGGCAAGCCCCGCCGCGATGGCCCACATCGTGAGCCCCACCCCGATCTCCAGCACCACCCAGGCGCGCGGGTTGGCAAAGACCGGCGCCAGCAGCCGCGCCCCGTAGCCCAGCGCCGCGAAAAAGGCAAAGGACGCCGCCCCCGCCCCCAGACCGAAGGCCAGCCCCCGCGGCGCATATTGCGCGCTGATCGACCCCAGCAGCACCACCGTATCCAGATAGACATGCGGATTGGCCCAGGTCAGGAACAGGCAGATCGCCAGCACGCGGCGCAGCGGCACCACCGCGTCGGGCGCGGGCTGCAAGGCCTCGCCCCCCTTGCGCGCCGCCAGGAACCGCAACGCGCCATAAACCACCAGAAACCCCACGCCCGCCCAGCGCGCCAGTTCGGCCAGCCCCGGCAGCGCCTGCGACGCCGCGCCGAACCCCGCCACCCCCGCCCCGATCAGCACCGCATCCGACAGCGCGCAGACCGCCACCACCGCGCCGACATGTTCCCCCCGCAAGCCCTGCCGCAGCACAAAGGCATTCTGCGCCCCGATCGCCAGGATCAGGCTCAACCCGGTGAAAAACCCCGCAACCGCCGCCTCGAACATGCCGTTCCCCTGTCCGCCATTCCTCGTCCCTCCGCACCTACCCCACAGGGCCGAAAAAGCCGAATTAATGTTTCTCTCCATCCTTAAGTTATGCTAATCCTCATCTTGGCCCAAATACCCTGGGGGTGCGGGGGCAAGGCCCCCGCTCCTGGGCCCCCCGGCACGGAAACCCCGCCATGCTCGATCCCGCCCAGCTTGCCGCCCTCGCCGCCGTCCACCGTCGCGGCAGCTTCGATCTGGCCGCCGCCGGGCTGAACGTCACGCCCTCGGCCATCTCGCAGCGCATCAAGGCGCTTGAGGAAACCACCGGCACCCTGCTCATCCGGCGTGGCCAGCCCTGCACCGCCACCGCCGCCGGCCTGCGCCTGATCCGCCACCATGACGAGGTGGCGCTGCTCGAATCCCGCCTGACGCAAGACCTGCCCGGCCTGACGCCCACCACCGCCACGCTGCGCCTTGCCCTCAACGCCGACAGCCTGGCCACCTGGGTGCTGCCCGCGCTGGCCGCCGTGCCGGATGTGCTTTACGATCTTGTCATCGACGATCAGGATGTCAGCCTGGACTGGCTTCGGAAGGGAGAGGTCGTGGCCGCCCTGACCGGCCATCCCGGCCCGGTGCAGGGCTGCGAAACGCTGCCGCTTGGCGCGCTGCGCTACCGCGCCACCGCCAGCCCCGCCTTCGCCGCCCGCTGGTTCCCGCAAGGCCTGACGGCCGATGCGCTGCGACAGGCCCCCTCGATCCGCTTCTCCGATGCCGACCGGCTGCAGGATCGCTGGGCCGCGCAGGCCACCGGCACCGCCCGCCCCGGGCCCCTGCCCGCCCATCGCATCGCCTCCTCCCAGGGCTTCGTCGAGGCCGCCCTTCTGGGCCTTGGCTGGGGCATGAACCCCGAAGCACTGGTCACGGCCCATCTTGCCGCCGGGCGGCTGGTGGACCTTGCGCCCGAAACCCCGCTTGACGTGCCGCTGTACTGGCAGTTCACCCGGCTGGTCGCCCCGGCCCTTGCGCCGCTGACCCGCGCCATTCGTGACCACGCCGCCCGCGCGCTGGTGGCCTGACCGCTACCAGCGGATGCGCGCCGGAAAGACGAACTCCTCCTCGGCCCGCGGCCCGCGCCGCCCCGCCAGCGCAAAGGTCAGCCGCCGCAGATGCGCCGTCACCTCGGCCCGTGGCACGCCGGTGCAGGCCACCGCCTCGCCCACCGAAACCGGCACCGCCCGGCCCCGCCGCCGCAGCGTTTCGCGGAAGATCAGCGCCACCCGCAGGGGATAGCTCCAGTGGCTGGCCACCTGGAACAGCCGCGAATTGCGCCCGTGAAAGAACACCGGCACCACCCGCGCGCCGGGCACCAGCGCCAGCCGCGCCACGAACGGATGCCAGGCGGCATCCGCCGCCGTCCGTGCCAGCGGCTTCGGCGCGGTGGCCACGCCGCCGGCCGGAAAGATCACCAGCACATGCCCCGCCGCCACCCAGTCCATCGCCTGCCGCCGCGTCTCGGCCGAAATGCGCCGCGCCTCGGCCCCGCCGCCGAAATCCACCGGCAGCAGCACGTCCTTCACCTCGGGCGGCTGGCACAGCCGGCTGTGCACCATCAGCTTCACATCCGGCCGCACCGAACAGGCGATATGCCCCAGGATCAGCCCGTCCACGATGCCGAAGGGATGGTTCGCCACGATCACCAGCCCGCCCTCGCGCGGGATGCGGTCATAGCCGCCCGCCAGGAACTGCGGCCACAGGCCCAGCGCCCGCACCGCCGCCGTCAGCACCGGCTCGCGCACCGGGCGCGGCCGGGCCCGCCAGTCCTGATACAGCCGCTCCAGCCGGTTGCGCCCCGCCGCCGCCTCGGCCAGCCGGATCAGCCTGCGCCGCAACCGCGTCTGGCCCGCGTGGGAATAGGTGAAGACAGGCTCCGCCGCGCCGGCCGGCCCCGGCCGCGGCTCCAGGGGGGCGGGAAGAACCGGCTCGGCCCCGTCAAACCCGCCCGTCCGCATCATCCCCGTCATCCGAATCCCCCGGGCTGCTGTCGGGGACAGCATCCCGACCGCCGGTGACGCCGCAATGACGCGCCAATGTCGGGCCCATGACGCCCGGATGAACGGCCGGTGACAGCCCTGCATCGCCATGCAGAACGCCCGCCCCGTGTTCCGGGGCGGGCGTCGGGTCGTCCTGCGCGATGGGTCGCGGATTACAGCTTCGCGGCCACGTCCTCGGGCACGTCGAAATTGTGGGTGACGGTCTGCACGTCGTCATCCTCTTCCAGAAGGTCGATCAGCTTCATCAGCTTCTGCGCCGTCTCAAGATCCACCTCGGTGCGCGACTGCGGCCGCCAGATCAGCTTGGATTCGGTCGATTCCCCAAGCGCCGCTTCCAGCGCATCCGAAACCGCCGCCAGATCCTCGACCTTGCAATAGATCCAGTGCGCCTCGTCGTCGGTTTCCACGTCGTCGGCCCCCGCCTCGATCGCGGCCATCATCACGTCATCGGCGCTGCCCGCCGCCAGCGGATAGGAAATCTCGCCCACCCGGTCGAAGCTGTGGCTCACGCTGCCGGTCTGGCCCATGTTGCCGCCGGCCTTGGTGAAATAGCTGCGCACGTTGCTGGCGGTGCGGTTCAGGTTGTCGGTCAGCGCCTCGACGATGATGGCAATGCCGCCTGCGCCATAGCCTTCATAGCGCATCTCGGTGTAATCCGCCGCATCGCCCATCTGCGATTTCTTGATCGCGCGATCAATCACGTCCTTCGGCATCGACACCGCCTTGGCGGCCTTGATCGCCAGCCGCAACCGCGGGTTCATGTCGGGGTCCGGCATCCCCATCTTGGCGGCGACGGTGATCTCCTTCGCCAACTTCGAGAAAGTCGCCGAGCGCGCCTTGTCCTGCTTGCCCTTGCGGTGCTGGATGTTCGCCCATTTCGAATGGCCGGCCATGGCCGTTTACCCCTTGGTCTTTGCGATGATGCGGTCCCTTACACCGGCGGGCAACGTGTGGGCAACCCCGCGCGGCCGGGGCACCCCGCCCCTTACAGCGGCCAAAGCAGCGGAATCAGCGCCGAAGCCACCAGCATGGTCAGCAGGTTCAGCGGCAGGCCCACCCGGGTAAAATCGGAAAACCGATACCCGCCCGGACCATAGACCATCATGTTGGTCTGGTATCCCACCGGCGTCGCGAAGGCGAGCGTGGCCGAGAACATCACCGCCACCACGAAGGGCCGCGGATCATAGCCCAGGTTCTGCGCCAACTGGATGGCCACCGGCGTGTAGATCACCGCCACGGCATTGTTCGACAGGAACTCGGTCAGCACCAGCCCGATGAAATAGACCGCCAGAATCAGCAGGAACGGCGACAGCCCCGCCAGCGCGGGCGCTGCCGCATCGACAATCAGCTCCACCGCGCCCGACTGGTCCAGCCCCTCACCCACCGCCAGCATGGCAAAGATCATCGCCAGCAGGCGGCCGTCGATGAAGCTGAACGCCTCCTCGCTGTCCACGCAGCGCGTCAGCAGGATCACCGCCACCGCCACCAGCGCCAGCGCCTGGATCGGGGCCACGTCAAAGGCCGACAGCAGCACGATGAACACCAGCGCCGCCACCGCGATGGGCGCCTTCGCGCGCCGGAACGGCTTGATCGAAGGCCGGCTGACATCCACCAGGTCCATGTCCGCCGCCAGCCGCTGGATGTCCTCGATCGCGCCTTCCAGCAGCAGCGTATCACCCACCCGCACCACCAGATCGTCCAGTTGCCGGCCGATGTTCTGGTTCCGCCGATGCGCGGCAATCGGGTAAACGCCATAGCGCCGCCGCAGCCGCAGGTCGCCCAGCCGCTGGCCCTCCATCCGGCAGCCCGGCCCGATCAGCACCTCGACCGTCTCGGTCTTAACACTGGACAGCTTGTCGACCAGATGCACGTCCTTGCGCCGTTGCAGGTCCAGAAGCTCGGTCATCTCGGTACGCAGCACCACGCGGTCGCCCGCCATCAGCCGCACCGGCGCCATGTCACGCCGCAGGCTGGCGTCGCCGCGCAACACGTCGATCAGCCGCACCCCGTCCCGCTTGAACAGGTCCACCTCCAGCGGCGCCTGCCCGATCAGCACACTGTCCTCGGGGATCGCCACCTCGGTAAAGTATTTCATCTTCCGCCGGTCGCTCAGCAGCGTGCCCATCGACTGCCGCTCGGGCAACAGCCGCCGGCCGATCGTCGCCAGATACAGGCCGCCCGCCAGAGATACCGCGATTCCCAGCGGCGCCACCTCGAACAGGCTGAAGTGCTGAAGCCCCGCCTTGGCCGCCACCCCGTCCACCAGAATGTTGGTCGAGGTGCCGATCAGCGTGATCATGCCGCCCAGCACCGTCATGTAGCTCAGCGGGATCAGCATCTTGGACGGCGCCACCCCGATCTTGACCGCGATCTGGATCACCACCGGGATCATCACCGCCACCAGCGGCGTGTTGTTCATGAAGGCCGAGGCGGCAGCGCAAAAGCCGAACAGCGCCACGATGGTCAGTTTCGGCCGCCCGTCCACATAGCGTTCCGTGGTGCGGATCACCGCCTCCACCGCCCCGGTGCGCACCAGCCCGCCCATCACCAGGAACATCAGCGCAATCGTCCAGGGGGCCGAATTCGACAGCACCGCCGTCGCGTCCTTCAGCGGCAGCAGGCCGGTGATCAGCATCACCGCCGCCGCGGCGATGGCCGTCACCTCCACCGGCATCGTTTCCAGCACGAACATGGTGAACATCACCACCAGAATGGCCAGCGCCACCCAGGGTGCCCAGTCCGCCGGAACACTCAAGCCGAACATGCTACCGTCTCCAACCCATACCCCCTTGCGTTGCCCGCCAGGTTCACATCACCGGCCCCGAGGGCGACAGCCGCCCGCCTTGCCGCACCATCTCGACCCGTGTTGCGCGGCCCGTCCGGTCATCGGTCTCGACATAGACACCCGACAACGTCGCCTCGCCCGCCGCCGGTTCGAACCGCGCCTTGGCCATGCCGGTAACAAAGCGGCGCATCGGCTCCAGCTTCTCCATGCCGATCACGCTGTCATAATCGCCGCACATGCCGGCATCGGTCATATAGGCCGTGCCTTCCGACAGGATCTGCGCATCCCCGGTTGGCACATGGGTATGGGTGCCCACCACAAGGCTTGCCTGCCCGTTGCACCAATGCCCCATGCCCATCTTCTCACTGGTCGCTTCGGCATGAACATCCACGATGGCCGCCTGCACAGCCGCCCCCAGCCGATGCGTCTTCAACACCGGCTCGATGGCGGAAAACGGGTCATCGAAAGGCTGCTTCATGAACACCCGGCCCAGCACCTGCGCCACCAGCACCCGCCGCCCGCCCGGCGCGTCATAGACCCGCGCGCCATGCCCCGGCGCCAGCTTGGAATAGTTGATCGGCCGCAGCACCCGCGGCTCCTGCTCCAGAAACGGCACGATGTCCTTCTGGTCGAAAGCGTGGTCGCCCAGCGTCACCACATCGGCGCCCGCCCCCAGCAGCAGCTTGGCATGTTCCGCCGAAAGCCCCATGCCGCCCGTGGCGTTCTCGCCATTGACCACCACGAAGTCCAGGCCCCAGGCCGCGCGCAGCCCCGGCAACCGCTCGGCCACCGCCGTCCGCCCGGTCTTGCCCATCACATCGCCCAGAAAAAGTAGCCGCATCCTGCCCACACCGGAAAAATCTTCTCTCTCCTAGGCCTCGCCCCCCGCTGCCGCAAGCCCCCGCGCCCTGCGCCCCCCTTCTGCCATCCGCCGCGGCTTCATCTTGGCTCAAATACCCTGCGGGGGTCCGGGGGTGCAAAACCCCCGGCACCGCCGCTGCGACGGGGCGATTCGGCCGCACCGCCCGGACCGGCGCCGCCCCGGCGGGCAAAGATCGGGATTTCCCCCATATTCTCGCCTGATTAACCGCAACGCATTGCGAAACGCCCCGCGCCGCCGCAGCCTGCGCCGATGACCGCCCTTCCCGCCCCCCTGTCCACCTGGTTCGCCGCCCGCGGCTGGGCCCTGCACCCGCATCAGCAGGCCATGCTTGACCGCGCCGCAGCGCCCGCGACGCTGCTCATCGCGCCCACCGGCGGCGGCAAGACGCTGGCCGGCTTCCTGCCCAGCCTGGCCGAACTTGGCCCCGCGCCCCCGCCCGGCCTGCACACGCTCTATATCTCGCCGCTCAAGGCGCTGACCGCCGACATCCGCCGCAACCTGCGCGCCCCCCTTGAAGGCGCCGGCCTACCGATCCGGGTCGAGGATCGCACCGGCGACACCGGCCAGACCGCCCGCAAGCGCCAGCGCGTCGACCCGCCGCATATCCTGCTGACCACGCCGGAAAGCCTGGCCCTTCTGCTCAGCTACGAAGACGCCCCCAGGATGTTCAGCACCCTGCAACGGGTGATCGTCGATGAACTTCATGCCGTGGCCGAATCGAAACGCGGCGACCAGCTTGCCCTGCTGCTGGCCCGGCTCGGGCGCCTTGCCCCCGGCCTGCGCCGCATCGGCCTGTCCGCCACCGTGGAAGACCCGCCCGCGCTGGCCCGGTTTCTGGCCCCCGGCACCGAAATCCTGCTGGCCGACCCCGGCCCCGACCCCGACATTTCCATGCTCGACACCGGCACCCCGCCCCCCTGGTCGGGCGGCGGCGGGCGGCACGCCATTCCCGCGATCCTGCAACAGGTCCGCGCCCATCGCACCACGCTGATCTTCCACAACACCCGCGCCCAGGCCGAACTGTTCTTTCACGATCTCTGGCTGCAGAACGAAGACGGCCTGCCCATCGCCATTCACCACGGCAGCCTGGCCCGCGAACAGCGCGAACGGGTCGAGGCGGCCATGGTCGAAGGCCGCCTGCGCGCCGTGGTCTGCACCGGCTCGCTCGACCTTGGCATCGACTGGGGCGATGTGGATCTGGTGATCCAGGTCGGCGCGCCGAAGAACGTGAAACGCCTTGTGCAAAGGATCGGCCGCGCCAACCACCGCTACAACGCCCCCTCGAAGGCGCTGCTGGTGCCCGCGAACCGCTTCGAGGTTGTGGAATGTCAGGCCGCGCTGGATGCCGCGCTCGCCCGCGATCTGGATGGCGAACCGCGCGGCTCCGGCCCGCGCGACGTGCTTTGCCAGCACCTCCTGATCGCCGCCTGCGCCGGTCCCTTCCGGGCCGACGACCTTTATGCCGAAATCCGCGACGCCGCCCCCTATCACGCCCTGACCCGGCCGGATTTCGACGCCACGCTCGATTTCGTCGCGACCGGCGGCTATGCGCTGCGCGCCTATGACCGCTGGCAGCGCCTGAAGCAGACGGGCGATCTGTGGCACCTGCGCGACCCGCGCAGCGCCGCGCTGATCCGGCAGAACCTTGGCACCATCATCGACACCGAAACCCTGAAGGTCCGCCTCAAGGGCCGCTTCGGCGGCACCCCTCTGGGCGAGGTTGAAGAGGCCTTCGCCGCGACCCTTACCCCCGGCGACACCTTCCTGATCGGGGGCGAGGTGGTGCGTTATGAAGGCCTGAACGAAATGACCGTCGAGGTCAGCCGCACCCCCGGCCGCGACCCCAAGGTCGCGGTGTTCAACGGCACCAAATTCGCCACATCAACCCAACTGTCCGACCGCATCCTTGCGCTGCTGAACCGGCCCGGCTGGCCCTTCCTGCCGGACCACACCGCGCGCTGGCTGGCGCTGCAACGGCAAGTCTCGGCCCTGCCGCGCCGCGACCGGCTGCTGGTGGAAAGTTTCCCGCATGACGGGCGTGAACATCTGGTGATCTACGGCTTCGCCGGCCGCAACGCCCAGCAGACGCTGGGGCTTCTGGTCACCAAACAGATGGAGGATCAGGGGCTTGATCCGCTTGGCTTTGTCGCCACCGATTATGCCACGCTTGTCTGGGGCCTGTCGCCCGTGACCGACGCCGCCCCGCTGTTTGCCGCCGAAACGCTGCGGCAGGGGCTGGAAAGCTGGTTGCAGGGCAATGCGCTGATGAAACGCACCTTCCGCAACGTGGCCCTTGTCGCCGGCCTGATCGAGCGCAGCCATCAGGGCCGCCGCAAGACCGGGCGGCAGGCCACGTTTTCGTCGGACATCCTTTATGACACGCTGCGCAAATACGACCCCGACCACCTTCTGCTGCAGATCACCCGCGAAGAGGCGATGCGCGGCCTGATCGACTTTGCCCGCATCGAAGACCTGCTCGCCCGGATCGAAGGCCGGATCGACCTGATCCGCCTGCCCCGGCTGACACCGCTGGCCGCGCCGCTGTTCCTGGAACCCGGCAAGGTGCCGATCCATGGCCAGGGCCGCGAACGGCTGGCCGAAGCGCAGGCGCAGGCCCTGATGGCGGCGGCGGGGCTGGCCTGACCCGGCTGGGGGCGCTGCCCCCGGACCCCCGGGGTATTTGGACCAACTGGAAGCAGGGGCCTTGTCAGCGGGGCACGGGGCCGCGACAAGGCCGCATGTCCCAGACCCTGACCCTTGGCCCGGAAACCCTGCACGCCCTGCCCTCGGGGGCGCTGTGGTGGCCGGCGCGGCGGGTTCTGGCGGTTTCGGACCTGCATCTTGGCAAGTCGGCCCGGCTGGCCCGGCGCGGCGGCGCGCTGTTGCCGCCCTATGAAACCCGCGCCACGCTGGAACGGCTGGAAGCCGACATCGCCGCCACCCGCCCGGCCGGCGTGATCTGCCTGGGCGACAGTTTCGACGACACCGCCGCCGCCGGGGCGCTGGAGGAAGACGCGATGCTCTGGCTGGCGCGGCTGATGGCCGGGCGCGACTGGACCTGGATCGAAGGCAACCATGACCCCGGCCCCATCGCGCTGGCCGGCACCCACCGGGCCAGCCTGACCCTGGGCGCGCTGACCTTCCGCCACATCGCAGACCCCGCGCAGCGACATGAGGTTTCGGGGCATTATCACCCCAAGGCGCGGCTGGCCGGACAGGCGCGGCCCTGCTTTCTGGCCGATGCCGCGCGCATCATCCTGCCGGCCTATGGCGCCTATACCGGCGGGCTGTGGAGCCATGATCCCGCGCTGACCGGGCTGATGCAGCCCGGCGCGCTGGCGGTGCTGACCGGGCCGAAGGCGCGGGCGATCCCGATGCCGCGTTAGGCGGTCAGCCCTTCGGGTTCGGGCAGGCCGTTTGCGCGGCAGCAGGCGGTCAGGGTATTGGCCAGCAGGCAGGCGATGGTCATCGGCCCCACGCCGCCCGGCACCGGGGTGATCGCGCCGGCCACCGCCGCCGCGCTTTCGTAATGCACGTCGCCCACCAGCCGGGCCTTGCCGTCGCGTTCGATCCGGTTGATGCCCACGTCGATGACCGTCGCGCCGGGCTTCACCATGTCGCCGGTAATCATCTCGGGCCGGCCCACGGCGGCGACCAGAATGTCGGCGCGGCGGCAGACCTCGGCCAGATCCTTGGTGCGGCTGTGCGCGATGGTCACCGTGCAACTGTCGCCCAGCAGAAGCTGCGCCATCGGCTTGCCCACGATGTTCGACCGCCCCACCACCACCGCGTTCAGCCCGGCCAGCTTGCCGTGATGATCGCGCAGCATCATCAGGCAACCCAGCGGCGTGCAGGGCACCATGCTCTTCTGCCCGGTCCCCAGCAGGCCAACGTTCGAAATGTGGAATCCGTCCACATCCTTGGCTGGGTCGATCGTATTGATGATCAGCTCGGAATTCAGATGAGCAGGCAGCGGCAACTGCACCAGAATCCCGTGAACTTTCGGATCGGCGTTCAGCCGGGCCACCAGCGCCAGCAGATCGGCCTCGGACGTATCGGCCGGCAGCTTGTGTTCGAAACTGGCCATTCCGGCCTCGACCGTCTGGGTGCCCTTGTTGCGGACATAAACCTGGCTGGCCGGGTCTTCGCCCACCAGCACCACCGCCAGACCGGGGGTCAGGCCCTGTTCTTCCTTCAGCCGCGCCACATGCGCCGCAACCTGCGCCCGCACATTGGCCGCAAAGGCCTTGCCGTCGATCACCCTGGCGGTCATCCGCTTTCCCCCTTCTCAGACCGCGGCCGCAAAGGCGGCGCGGTAATGGTCCATCTGCATCCGTGTTGCCAGAACGGCGTTCTTCATCAGGATCGCCACCGTCACCGGCCCCACCCCGCCCGGCACCGGGGTGATCCAGCCGGCCACCTGGGCGCAACTGTCGAAATCGGCGTCGCCCACCACCCGCCCGTCGGCGGTGCGGTTGATGCCGATGTCGATCAGCGCCGCGCCGGGTTTCAGCATCGCCCCCGTCACCAGCCCCGGCTTGCCGACCGCCACGAACACGGCATCCGCCGCGCGCGAATGCAGCGCGACCTGGCGCGTCATGTGGTGGCACACCGTCACCGTGGCCCCCAGCCCCATCATCAGAAAGGCAATCGGCTTGCCGACAATCTCGCTGTGGCCAATCACGCAGACATCCAGCCCTTCCATCTTCAGCGGCAGGGTCTTCAGGATTTCCACCGCGGCAACCGCCGTGCAGGGGCCAAGCGTCAGGTCATTATAGACGATGTTCCCGATCGAGGCCGGGTGCATCCCTTCCACATCCTTCAGCGGATGCACGGCCTTTTGCAGCGCCTTCACCGGAATATGCCCGGGCAGCGGGCGCTGGATGATGATGCCGTTCACCCGCGGGTCGGCGTTCAGGCCGGCGATGACGCCCGTCAACTGCTCAAGGCTGATCGTCTCGGGGTAATTGCGCGATTCGAAGGCCACACCGGCGGCCTCGGCCTGCCGGTGCTGGTTGCGAACGTAAAGCTCCGCCGCCGCCACATCGCCCACCGAAATCGAGATCAGCTTCGGCACCCAGCCCGCGGCGGCCAGCGCCTCGGCATCGGCCCGCACATCCGCACGCATTCGGGCCGCGATGGCCTTGCCGTCAATCAGGGTGGCGGTCATTCGTTGTTTCGTCCTTGATCGGGCGCAGCGTATGCGCCTCGTAGCGGTAGTATCTCAGCAAGGCACTCCAGGGGTATTTCAGAAGGAAGATACCAGTCACCAGCGAGGCGATGCCCAACCTGCCGACACGGCGTCCCCCCTTAACTCCGAAGATCGTCAGCAAATAGACGGGGAGCACCGCGCAAACGACCAGAAACGCACCGGAAAAGACAGCAAACAACAGGGCAAGTACAACCTCCAGCAACCTTCCTCCTGGCCTGCCGTGGTGTGTTGCCACCATTCATCCCTTCCGCAGACTGTCCGGCCCAAGGCGGCTTTCTTCCCGCGCGATGGACCAGTCGATCAGACGCCGCCACAGCTTTTCCACCAGATCGGGCGGCAGCCCGTAGGTTTCGGCGTGGCGGCGCACGTTCTGCACCACCTCTTCCACGCGGTCGTTGATCCGGGCCGGCAGGTCCACCCCCGCCTTGATCTCGGCCGCGCGGTCGATATAGCCCGCCCGTTCTGCAAACAGCCGGACAAGATCATCATCCAGCCGGTCGATCTCGGCCCGGATATGGGCCATGGTCGTGCAATCAGCAGGCTTGCGCATCGTCTTGGTCCCTTCTGGTCGGCCCAAGGAATTAGCCGGGCCGACCGGAAAGGGCAATGCGGCGGCTTAGAACAGCCCCTCGACAAAGCCCTGATCGTTCAGCCGGATCACCTCGGCCGACGGCACCTTGGGCAGGCCCGGCATCGTCATGATCTCGCCGCAGATCACCACGATGAACCCGGCCCCGGCCGAAAGCCGCACCTCGCGCACCGGAACCGAATGGCCGGTGGGCGCGCCACGCAGGTTCGGATCGGTGCTGAACGAATACTGGGTCTTGGCCATGCAGATCGGCAGATGGCCGTAACCCGCCGCTTCCCAGGCCTTGAGCTGGTCGCGGATCGACTTGTCGGCCAGCACCTCGTCGGCGTGGTAGATGCGCTTGGCAATGGTCTCGATCTTCTGGAACAGGCCCATCTCGTCGGGGTAAAGCGGCGCGAAATTGGCGCTGCCGCCTTCGGCCAGCGCGACAACCTTCTTCGCCAGCGCCTCGATCCCTTCCGATCCCTTCGCCCAGTGCTGGCACAGGATCGCCTCGGCGCCCTGCGCCGCGACATATTCCTTCACCGCGGCGATTTCCGCGTCGGTGTCGCTGTAGAAGTGGTTGATCGCCACCACCACCGGCACACCGAAGGATTTGACGTTGGCGATATGGCGGCCAAGGTTCGGGCAGCCCTTCTTGACCGCCTCGATGTTCTCGGTGCCCAGATCGGCCTTGGCGACGCCGCCGTTCATCTTCATGGCGCGGACGGTGGCCACGATCACCGCCGCCGAAGGCTTCAGCCCCGCCTTGCGGCATTTGATGTCAAAGAACTTTTCGGCGCCCAGATCGGCCCCGAAACCGGCCTCTGTCACCACATATTCCCCCAATTTCAGCGCGGTCTTGGTGGCGATCACACTGTTGCAGCCATGGGCGATGTTGGCAAACGGGCCGCCATGCACGAAGGCCGGGTTGTTCTCCAGCGTCTGCACCAGGTTCGGCTGCATCGCGTCCTTCAGCAGAACGGTCATCGCACCGTCGGCCTTGATGTCGCGGGCATAGATCGGCCTCTTCTCGCGGGTATAGGCCACCACGATGTCGCCCAGCCGCTTTTGCAGGTCTTCCAGATCGTTCGACAGGCACAGGATCGCCATCACTTCGCTTGCGACCGTGATGTCGAACCCGGTCTGGCGCGGAAAGCCGTTCGACACGCCGCCCAGGTTCACCACAATGTCGCGCAGCGCGCGGTCGTTCATGTCCATCACCCGGCGCCACACCACGCGGCGGGCGTCGATCTGCAATTCGTTGCCCCAGTAGATGTGGTTGTCGATCATCGCCGACAGCAGGTTGTGTGCGCTGGTGATCGCGTGGAAGTCGCCGGTGAAGTGAAGGTTCATCTCCTCCATCGGCACCACCTGCGCCATGCCGCCGCCGGCCGCCCCGCCCTTCATCCCGAAGTTCGGGCCAAGGCTGGCTTCGCGGATGCAGATCACCGCCTTCTTGCCGATGCGGTTCAGCCCGTCGCCCAGACCCACGGTGGTGGTGGTCTTGCCTTCGCCGGCGGGCGTCGGGTTGATCGCGGTGACCAGGATCAGCTTGCCATCGGGCTTGCCCGCAAGACCCTTGATGAACTCCTGGCTGACCTTGGCCTTGTCATGGCCATAGGGCAGCAGGCTTTCGGACGGGATGCCAAGTTTGGCCCCGATTTCCATGATGTTCTTCTTCTTGGCTTCGCGCGCAATTTCGATGTCGGTCTTGAAGGCCATGTCGCACTCCCTGGGGGCCCGGTTTCTTGCCGGATGTTCCGTTAGCGACGTGATACCGGGCGATCCGCCCGGTTCGAGGCCGGTTTGCGACGTGTTCCCCGCGAAATTCGGCGTGGCCGGTTTCCGATCGGAAACTCGCGAACAAGGAACGCAACGATGGGCCGGCGCCTTAGCCCGCCGCCCCGGCCCGCGCGGCCTCCAGATGCGCCCAAACCCGCTGGTCGGGCACATGCAGCACCAGCGAATCGCCCAGGCGCAGCGTGCCTTCCCGCTCCACCCAGGCGGTCACGCCGCGCCGGCCCCTGGCCGCGGTCTTGAACGCCTTGCCCTGCCCGCCCGTGGCCTTGGCCATGGTCACCGCCGGTTCCTGGCAGGGGCGGTTTTCCATGTCCACCACCAGCGTCACCCCGTCCGGCCCCTGCAACCGCGATGACGGCGGCAGGAAGCTGAAATCGGGCAGCCCGGCAATCACCACGCTGGCCCCCAGCCAGGCCGGGTCGATCCGCTCCATCTCCAGGCGGGCGGCGATTTCGGCCAGATCCTCGGCCGACACCAGGCACAGTTGCCGCGCATTGCGGATCGTCGTGCCGCGCGGATGCTGCGCCAGCACCCGGCTGCAGGACGGGCGGGTCAGCCCGGCATGAACCTCGGGCGCAAAGCCGGCAAAGGTCAGCGGCATTTCCGCCACCGGCTCGCCAAAGATCTCCAGCTTTTCCACCGGCCGGCGCTGCACGCCCAGCCAGGTGACAGTGCCGCGGAATTGGGTGGGGATCAGGGCAGGCATTCTTGCACCTCCGGGAATGCGACAGTCACAGCCATTTCTTCCAGCGGAAGATCAGCCAGGGCACCAGCGCCGAAAGCACCATGGCCACCAGCGCCATCGGATAGCCCCACTCCCATTTCACCTCCGGCATGTGTTCGAAGTTCATCCCGTAGATGCTGGCAATCAGTGTCGGCGGCAGGAAGACGAAGGCGACCACCGAGAAGATCTTGATGATGTCGGATTGCTGGATGTTGATCACCCCCAGCGTGGCGTCCAGTTGGAACAGGATCTTGCGCTCTTGCGTTCCGGCGGTTTCCTGAAGCGATTTCACGTCGCGCATCAGCACCTTCAGCCGCGTCTTGTCGATGCCCTTCAGCGCCGACAGCGCCGCCGCCCCGCCCGAGGGCACCGACAGGAACCCCAGCATCCGCTGGATCGTCGCCAGGCTTTCCGAAACCTTGCCGTTCAGGTCTTCCGCCCGGCCGATCCGCTGCATGATCACCGCCAGCGTCTGCGCCCGGCCCTTGGGGCGATGCGCCTCGAAGATGGCACGGGTCAGCGCGTCCAGCTTGCGCATCTCGCCCTCCAGAATGTCGGCCAGACGGTCCACCAGCGTTTCCAGCAGCGCCAGCATGGTGGATTGCCCATTGGTGCAGCCCAACGGCTGCGCGACCACCCGCTCGGCGAAATAGGCCATCGACCGCGGCGCGTGATAGCGCACCGTCACCAGACGTTCCCGCGTCAGCACAAAGGTGACAGGGCCGGTTTCCGGGTCTTTGCCCACCGGCATGGCCACCACCTGCGCGGTCAGGAACAGCGCGCCCCGCTCATCATAAAGCCGCGACGACACCTCGATTTCCTGCATGTCCTCGCGGGTGGGAATGTCCAGCCCCAGCGCGGCCTCCACCGCATCTTCCTCGGCCGGGGTCGGGGCTTCCAGGTCAATCCAGACGGCATCCAGCAGACCGCCATCCTCGGGGTCTATACGCTCCAGCCGGTTGTCGCGCGCCCGATATGCCGTGATCATCGCCGCTCTCCGCAAGGCTGTTGGTGGGACGACCCTAGCCAAGCCCGGCCAAAAGCAAAAGGCCCCGCCAAAGCGGGGCCTTCCTGTCTGGCGGGCCTTTACAGCGGCGCCGGTTCCGGGTCGGGCTTCGGCGACCGGGGCTTTTTCGTCTTGGGAATCGCCGCCACAGACGGCGCCCCGCCGCCCGGCGCGGGCGTGTCGGCATCGTCGTCCTCGCCCAGCTTCTCGCCCGCAATCACCTTGCGGATCTCGTCGCCGGTCAGGGTTTCGTATTCCAGCAGCCCCTTGGCCAGCCGTTCCCAGTCTTCCTGACGCTCGATCAGAATGTTGCGGGCCTTTTCATAGCCCTCGTCGATCAGGCGCTTCACTTCCTGCTCGATCGCCCGCTTCGTCTCGGCCGAAACCGAGAAGCCGCCGGTGTTGCCCTGATAGCCTTCGGCGGCTTCGGCATAGTCGATATTGCCCACCACATCCGACATGCCCCAGCGCAGCACCATGGCGCGGGCCAGCGCCGATGCCTGCTGAATGTCGCCCGACGGTCCGTTCGACACCGACTCGGCGCCCCATTTCAGGATTTCGGCCGCCTTGCCCGCCATGGTCATGGCGATGCGCTGCTCGCACTGGTCCTTGTGCCAGTTCAGCCGGTCCATTTCGGGCAGGCTCATCACCATGCCAAGCGCGCCGCCGCGCGGGATGATCGTCGCCTTGTAGACCGGGTCGCATTTCGGCAGGCTCATCCCGACGATGGCATGGCCGGCCTCGTGATAGGCGGTCATTTCCTTCTGGTCCTGCGTCAGCACCATGCTGCGACGCTCGGCCCCCATCATCACCTTGTCCTTGGCGTTCTCAAAATCCACCATGGTGACAAAGCGGCGGCCCGCCCGCGCGGCCATCAGCGCCGCCTCGTTCACCAGGTTCATCAGGTCCGCACCCGAGAAGCCCGGCGACCCGCGCGCGATGGTGCGCAGGTCAACATCCGGCCCCAGCGGCACCTTGCGGGCGTGAACCGACAGGATCTTCTCGCGCCCCTTGATATCGGGGTTCGGCACATGAATCTGGCGGTCAAACCGGCCGGGCCGCAGCAGGGCGGGGTCCAGCACGTCCTTGCGGTTGGTGGCCGCGATGATGATCACGCCCTCATTCGCCTCGAACCCGTCCATTTCCACCAGAAGCTGGTTCAGCGTCTGCTCGCGCTCGTCGTTGCCGCCGCCGATGCCCACGCCGCGCGCACGGCCCACGGCGTCGATTTCGTCGATGAAGACGATGCAGGGCGCGTTCTTCTTGGCCTGTTCGAACATGTCGCGCACACGGGATGCGCCGACGCCCACGAACATTTCCACGAAGTCAGAGCCCGAAATGGTGAAGAACGGCACCCCCGCCTCGCCCGCAATGGCGCGGGCCAGCAGGGTTTTCCCGGTGCCGGGCGGGCCAACCAGCAGCGCGCCCTTCGGGATCTTGCCGCCCAGACGGCTGAACTTCTGCGGGTTGCGCAGGAATTCGACGATCTCTTCCAGCTCTTCCTTGGCCTCGTCGATGCCGGCCACATCGTCAAAGGTGACACGGCCGTTCTTCTCGGTCAGCAGCTTGGCCTTCGACTTGCCGAACCCCATGGCGCCGCCCCGGCCACCGCCCTGCATCCGGTTCATGAAGAAGATCCAGATGCCGATCAGCACAAGGAAGGGCAGGAAGGTCATCAGCAGCGACATGAAGCCAGATTGCTGTTGCGGCGTGGCCTGCACCTCGATGCCCTTGCCGATCAGCCGGTCGGCCAGGATTTCGCCTTCCGGCCGGATCGTGGTGTAGGTCGAACCGTCCGACCCGCGCACGATCACCCGCTCGCCATCCAGCGTGACACTGGCAACCTTGCCGGAATCAACCTGGGCGATGAAGTCCGAATAGGACAGGGTCCGCGATGACAGGGCCGTCTGCCCCCCGGAAAACAGATTGAAAAGCGCCAGGATCAGCAGCAGCAGAACGACCCAGAAGGCGATGTTTCGTGCATTGTTCACGAAAAGACTCCCGCATTGCCCGCGCGCCCGTCTCGGGCCGCGGTCTTGTCTCCAAGATAGTCAGATGTGGGCAGGGTTCAATGCGATAACAGGAAACTTCCGAAATCCGGCGCCGTTTCCGCGCCCCAGCCGGCGCCAAACCCCGCGCAAGGCGCCGCGATCAGCGTTTCGCCCTGCCAGATGGCCGGGCTTGCCTCCAGCACCGGCCGCGCAATTCCCGTCGCCCGCCAGTCCGGGCAAAGCCGCAAACCGGCCGCGCCAAGGGCGCGGATCTCCAGCCCCGCACCACCCGGCCCGGTAACGCGCCAACGCCCGTCCCAGATCTGTCCAAGCGGCACCGCGCCCTGCACGGCCCGCATCTCGCGCGTCACGCTTACCCTGCCCGCCTTCTGGCGGAACCGGCAGCCGCCCAGCGTGGCCTCGCGGCCCTCGCGCAAGCCCGCGGTCAGGGCGGCAATCTTGGCGGCCCGGGGCGGATGGTCCGCCCCCCCGATCCAGCGCACCATCGCCACCAGCAGCCGCCGCGCCACCTCGGCATCGCAGGCCCACAGCGCGCAGGCGTCGAACATCAGCCCCCCCGCCCCCTCGGCCACCAGATCGCGCCCGGCTTGGGCAACGGCCCCCGTCACCACACCCTGCGCCATCGCCAGATGGTCGATGACCGCAGCCAGCCGATCCACCGTAATGCCCAGCGGCTTCAGCGCGCCAAGCGCCCGCCGCGCCCGGACGCGGGTGAAACGGTCATTGTCATTCGACGGATCGTCGATCCAGGCCACGCCCCGCCGGGCCAGATAGCCGCGCAGATCGGCGCGGGTCTGGCGCAGGAACGGGCGGTGGAAGCGCACGCCGCCTTCCGCAAAGCTGCCGCTCATCCCGGTCAGCCCGTCCAGCCCCGCCTCGCGGGCAAGCCCCATCAGGAAGGTCTCGGCCTGATCATCGGCGGTATGGGCCAGCGCAATATCCCCGATGCCCGCTGCCACGGCCCAATCGGCCATCAGCCGATAGCGCGCCCGCCGCGCCGTCTGCATCAGATTGCCCTCGATACGGCCGCCATGATCCCAGACCAGCACCCGATGCGGCAGCCCCAGACCGGCACAGATGCCGGCCACAAACTCGGCTTCCGCAGCCGCCTCGGGCCGTAGCCCGTGGTCCACGGTCACCACCTGCAAGGCCCGGCCCGCCGTCGCGGCGGCCTCGGCCATCAGATGCAGCATCGCCAGGGAATCGCTGCCGCCCGAAACGGCAAGGCCAAGCGCCCCGTGCGGGGGGCCGGTCCGGTCAAGGCCCTGTCGGGCCACCTGCAAAAGGCGGGCGTCGCTGCCCGCGCCGGTCAGCCCGCCGCCTGCGCTTACGGGCACCCCAGCCCCTGCATGGCGACCGGCGCCTGCGTTGCGGCCTGTGACGCCGGATATTGCGTGGACACCTCGGCCAGCGTCACGCAGGCCTCGGGCGTCTGGCCCAGGGCGCCCAGCGCCTGCCCCAGTTTCAGCAGCGCGTCCGGCGCGAACTGGCCCTGCGGATCGGCGGAATAGGCGTCCAGATAGGCGCGGGCCGCGTTGGACGTCTCACCCAGGCTGGTCAGCGCCTCGCCCCGCAGATAGTTCGCCTCGGGGATCAGCGGCCCGCCAGGATAGGATTGGGCATAGGCCTCAAAGAGCGTTGCAGCTTGGCGAAAGTCACCTTGACCGAGCACCCCCTTGGCCCGGTCGAAGTCGTCTTTTTCTGCGACGGCCATTTCTGCACCGCCTGTTGCACTGGATGTGGTGCCCGTGGGGGCCGGCGCCGCCGCAGGGGCCGCAGCCCCGGTCGCGCCGCCCAGCACCGAGGTCTTGCCAAGGTTCATCGGGTCGCAACCCTCGGTCACCTCGCACAGGCGGTACTCGATATCGCCGATCCGGTTGGTGCCGTCCGCCACCACCCGGTTCAGCCGCAGTTCAACGTCCTCGGCGCGCGAGGTCAGCCGCGCCAGCGCGGCCTCGATCGCATCCATCCGTTGCAGCGCATCGCCGCCGCCGAAGCTGGCCGAGGCGCCGCTGGCCACGGTCTCGGCCTTCAGCGCGTTGAATTCGGCCGCAAGCTGGCCCAGCTCGACCCGGATGTCCGCCAGCGTCTGCGCCTTGTCCTGCGCAAGCGCGGCGACGGGAAGCGCCGTCAGCAGAAGGGCAAGTCGCAGGGTACGACGCATCGCGTCAGACCCCCGCGCCCGCCGACAGCACCGTCACGGCGCGGCGGTTCTTGGCATAGCAGGCTTCTTCCGAACACACCTCGATCGGGCGTTCCTTGCCGTAAGAGATGGTCTTCATCCGGTTGCCGGCCACGCCCTGGCTGATCAGGAACTGCTGCACGGCGGCCGCACGGCGGGCGCCCAGCGCAAGGTTGTATTCGCGGGTGCCCTTCTCGTCGGCATGGCCTTCGATGATGATCGCATAGCCCGGATTCTGGTTCAGCCAGCCCGCCTGCCCCGAAAGGATCGTCCGCGCCTCGGGCGACAGGGTCGACTGGTCAACCGCGAACAGCACCCGGTCACCGACCGTCTGGTTGAAATAGGCAATCGACCGCGGATCGCTGGGGTCGCCCAGACCCGTGGTGTCGATATAGCCGCCCGATCCGCCGGCGCCCCCCATGCCACCGGCACCGCCGGCCCCGCCCGAACCATAGCGGTCGGGGTTCTGGCAGGCGGCCAGCGTCAGAGCGGCCAAAACAAGCAGGGCCTTGGGGGCAAGCATCATCGGGAGAATCCTTCTCGTTCGCGCGAAATCGGGCATTTGGCCTTGTCTAGCAGGTTTGCGCGCCCAAGGGAATCGGGCGCGCGTCACGATCACGGCAGCAAGGGCGACCAGGCCGGGTCGCTGGACGGCCCGTCAGTCGGGATCTGCTTGAGGTTCCGCCCGGTGATGTCAACCGACCACAGCGAGGCCTGACCGCCGCCGCCGCTGGTTTCGCGGGTAAACATGATCACCCGGCCGTTCGGCGCCCAGGTCGGGCCTTCGTCCAGGAAGCTGGCGGTCAGCAGGCGCTCTTCGCTGCCATCGGTGCGCATGACGCCAATGTGGAACCGCCCCGCGTTCTGCTTGGTAAAGGCGATCAGGTCCCCGCGCGGCGACCAGACCGGGGTGGAGTAGCGCCCCTCGCCGCCCGAGATGCGGCGGCCCTCGCCGCCCGAAGCCGGCATGATATAGACCTGCTGGGTGCCCGAGCGGTCGCTTTCGAACACGATCTGGCTGCCGTCGGGGCTGAACGAAGGCGCCGTCTCGATCGAGGGCGAATTGGTCAGTTGGCTCAGTTGGCCCGAGCGGATGTTCAGCGCATAGATGTCAGAGTTGCCGCCGCGTTCCAGGCTGAACACCACCGTGCCACCATCGGGCGAGAAGCGCGGCGCAAAGGTCATGGTGCCCGGCTGTTCCTCCAGCGTGCGCCGCTTGAGGCTGCCCACATCCATCAGCGTGATGCGCGGAAAGCCGGTTTCGTAGCTGGTGTAAAGGATGCGGTCGCCCGTGGGGGAAAAGCGCGGCGCCAGCACGATTGACCCCGAGTCGGTCAGATACTGCACATTCGCGCCGTCGTAATCCATAACCGCCAGCCGCTTCAGGCGGGCGTTCTTGGGGCCGCTTTCACTGACGAACACCACGCGGCTGTCGAAGTAGCCGCCTTCGCCGGTGATCTTGGAATAGACCACATCGGCCACCTTGTGCGCCATACGCCGCCAGCCTGCCGTGGTGCCGGCAAACTGCAACGCGGCACCGTCCATGACCTTGCCGTTCAGCACGTCATAGGCGCGAAACTTGACGGTGATCCGGTCGCCGCTGGCCGAAACCGCGCCGGTGATCAGCACCTGCGCATTGACCGCCTTCCAGTCTTCAAAGGCAACACCGCCGTCAAAGCTGGTGATCCGGCTGATATGCGCATCGGCCGGAATCTCGCGGAAGAACCCGGTTCCAACCAGGTCCGAGGCCACGACCCGGCTCAGGTCGCGGGCCAGATCGCTGGCGCCGCCTTCATCGACAAAGGCCGGCACGGCAATAGGCATCGGCTCGATCACACCGGCGCCGATCACGATGCGCGGCGGCGGGGCGTCTTGCGCCTGCGCGGCCGGCCCGGCAAATGCCGCAAGACCAAGCGCAATCAGGACTGTGACAAATCGAAAAGACGGTCTCATATGCCTCTGGCTCCGTTTTTCTTGTTTTTACCCTTGGATGGGGTCGGTGTTTCAGGGGAATTCCGGCAAATGCTCGGCCTTTTGCCCATAGTCTTGTGGCGGCTGTCGGTCATCTGAATCTCATCCCGTTGGCGTCAAAGACCAGATCCAGCACCTTCCATGTATCATATTTGTCGGGCGGCAACGGGATGCCGCCTTCGGTATAGGCACGCTGGATGGCGCGGCGGGCGGCGCTGAAGGCGGTGTCGATGGCCGATTGTGTCGGGCCGCTGCTTTCGATCAGGCTGATATTGCCCGGCCGCCCGTCAGGCGCGAACTCCACCCGCACCACCACGACCGTACTCATCGTATCGGTCGAGACGGCACCAAGGTTCCACTTGTTGCCGATGGCCGACCGGATGTCGCCGATCTCGCCCGCGTTCAGCGGCGGGCCCGCAGGTCCGCTGCTGGCCCCCCCGGAACTGGCCGCGCTGCTGCTGGAGCTGCTGGAACTGGGTTCCTCGGCGGTGGCCTCGGCCAGCGCCGCGGCAATGGCATCGTTTTCGGCAGCACTGCCGGACTCGCTGCTTGCGGCGGTCTCGGTCGGGGTTTCCGTCGCGGCGGGGCGCCGGGCGGGCTTGGACTTCGGCCGGATGCTGGCGGTCATGCCCAGCGACTGGTCCTGTTCCTCGGTTGCCTCGGTGCGCAGCACGTCGCCGGATTCCTGCGGCAAGGTCTCTTCCGTGGTGTCTTCCACGACCTGCGGCTCGGGCGTCGGTTCGGGGCTTACGGCCTCTTCCGGGGCCTCGGATGTCTGCGCATCTTCCGGCACGTCCACCGGGGCAGGTGCCACGCGATCGGCGGGCTTGGGCTTTGGCCGCATCGACGACGACAGCGACGGCAGCGGTTGTTCTTCAGGGGCGACCACAACCTCTTCGGGCTGCGGTTCGGGGGCAACCGGAAGCGGCTCGGGGTCAGGCTCGGGCGCTGGTTCCGGTTCGGGAGCAGGTTCCGGTTCGGGCTGCGGCTCCGGGCGCGGCGCGGGTGGCGTTTCCACCGCGGGTTCCGCCGCCGGGGCCTCGGGCTGCACCGGCTCGGGCGCGGCAATCTCGGACGGCTGTTCCGGCGCCTCGGCGGCACCCGACGGGGCCGCCGACTGCATCG
The DNA here is from genome assembly GCF_003034965.1 of Fuscovulum blasticum DSM 2131. Taxonomy (GTDB): domain Bacteria; phylum Pseudomonadota; class Alphaproteobacteria; order Rhodobacterales; family Rhodobacteraceae; genus Pseudogemmobacter; species Pseudogemmobacter blasticus. The sequence goes on from NZ_PZKE01000010.1 coordinate 30,162, forward strand.
CCGCGAACTCGGCCTCGGAAATCATCGACACCTGGGTCGAGATGATCTCCTGCGGTGGTTCAGGCGCAAACAGCCAGTCCCCCAGGAGAACCCAGAGGAGCGCCCCGGCATGCCCTATTCCAGAATAGAGCGTGCCCGATTGCAACCGCGTTTCCATCGGTTCAGTCCTGGCCATCCGCGCCGAAAGCCGGACCCTGCGCATCGGTCACAAGGCCAAGGTTGGTGAAGCCGCCGGCGTTCAGCGCCCCCATGACCTGCGCCACCCGTTCATAGGGCAGCGACCCGTCGGCCCGCAGAAAGATCTTGTCGCTGGTCCGCTCGGCCGCGATCGCCTTCAGCTTGGGGATCAGCTCGTCGGGCGCCACCTCGGTGGTCATCACCATGACCAGACCGTCGGCTGTCAGCGTGACGGTCAGCGGTTCTTCCTGCTCGGTCGGCAGAGCATTGGCCGCCGTCTTCGGCAGTTCGACCGGCACCCCCACCGTCAGCATGGGTGCCGCCACCATGAAGATGATCAGCAGCACCAGCATCACGTCCACAAAGGGCGTGACGTTGATCTCGCTCATCGCGGCGGCGGTGCCGCGACGCCGGCGGCGATGCCCACCGCCACCGCCTTTCTTGATGACCCCGGCGCCCATGACCTACGCGTCCAACTGGCGCGACAGGATCGTCGCGAACTCATCGGCAAAGCTTTCATAGCCGCCCTGGATATGTTCGCTGTCGGCGTTCAGCTTGTTGTAGAACACCACGGCAGGAATGGCCGCGACCAGACCCACCGCCGTGGCCATCAGCGCCTCGGCAATGCCGGGGGCCACCACCGCAAGGTTGGTGTTCTGGCTCAGCGCGATCTGCTCGAAGCTGTGCTTGATCCCCCAGACCGTGCCGAACAGCCCGATGAAGGGCGCGGTTGACCCGGTGGTCGCAAGGAAGCTCAGCCCCTTGTTCAGTTTCTCGCTTTCGCGCGCGATGGCCACATCCATCGCCCGGTCGATCCGGGCCTGCGCGCCGGCGATCAGGGCGCCGTCCTGCTTGTGGCTGCGCCGCCATTCCAGCATCCCGGTCGCAAAGACCTTTTCACTGGCCCCCTGCGGGTCTGACCCGATCTTCTCATACAGCTCATCCAGCGGTTCGCCCGACCAGAAGGCGCGGTCGAAGATCGACGCCTCGTTCCGCGCGGCGCGGAACATGATGTGTTTCTGGATGATGATCGCCCATGACCAGAAGGACATGCCCAACAGCATGAGAATGACGATCTTCACCGTCAGCGTTGCGCGCGCGAAAAGGGCCAGCAAGGAGAAATCAATCTCCTGCGCCAATGCGAGGGTTTCCGTTTCCATTACGCCTGCTCTGTTATGTCGTCGGGCCGTTTCCCGGTCCGTTACCCCTGATTCTAGCAAGGATACAGAGGGATTGCCAACACAAGTTGGCGACTGGCGGTCCCCCGCGCATCAAACTTCGCGCCAATCCGTCTTGGCTGTGCCTAGTGAACGGGCGGCGAAAGCCGGGCGCGCACCTCGGCGGGAATACGGGCGGCGTGGCCGTCGTCGCTCAGGCAGACCAGCGTCACCACCGCCTGGAACAGACGCTCGCCCGCGCGCAGCACCTCCTGCTCCACCACGATCCGCGCCCCGCCCATCTCGCGCAGACGGGTGGTGACGGTGAGGTCATCGCCGAATTTCGCCGGCCGCAGATAATCGGCCTCGACCCGGCGCACCGCAAACACGATGCCCTGCCCCGCCTTCAGCGCGGTCTGGTCCACCCCCAGCGCCCGCACCCATTCGCTGCGGCCCCGTTCGATGAACTTCAGGTAATTGGCGTAATACACGATGCCGGCCAGGTCGGTGTCCTCGTAATAAACCCGGACAGGCAGGCTATGGGCGGAAATATCGGACATGCTGGCCTCGCAACGGCGATGCTGGCTTCCTATTCTTTCTTCTGCGGGAATGCCACCACCCCCGCCGCCCGAAAGGAACCCGCCATGCGCCTTGCCGCCCCCGCAGTTGCCCTTGCCCTTACCCTGTCCGCCCTGCCCGCCATGGCCGAAGAAGTGGGCCGCGTCGGCGTTGACTGGGTCGGAAACGACATCATCATCGAAGCCATCCCCGACCCCAAGGTGCAGGGCGTGACCTGTCACCTCGCTTATTTCGAACGCTCGATCTATGACCGGCTGACCAACGGCAACTGGTTCGAAGACCCCAGCTATTCCGCCGTCGACTGCACCCAGACCGGCCCCATCACCTTGGGCGACATCGACACCGGCGAAGACGGCGAAAAGGTGTTCTCGGAACGCCAGTCCCTGATCCTCAAGACGCTGGAAGTGACGCGGATCTACGATGCCCGGTCAAACGCCCTGATCTACCTGGCCCATGCCAGCGAAATTACCCAAGGCTCGGGCAAGATGTCGATCTCGGTCATCCCGCTGCCTGAGTAACCCCCAGCCGCGCGAGTTCGGTCGCCTCATCCTGCAGGGCCGCGCGCCCCTTCGGCGTCAGCCGGTAGATGCCGCGCGCCTCTCGTTCGAACCAGCCGTAGTGGTCGTCCCGCATCAGGACAGCCGCCCGCGCGACGCCGGTCGCCGCCGCGACCGCAGCCGCCTTCATCGCCCCGCCCGACAGCGCCGCCAGACAGCGCAGCGCATCCTGCCGGTAGGCGGTGACGCGGCGGATGCCCGTCGTGCCCCCGGTGTTCGGATCGCCCACCCGCCGCGAAAACTCCCGCAACAGCCGCCCTGCCTGCCGGACATTCCGGCGTGGCTGATAGGGGCCGGGGTCAAGATGCGCCTCGACCACGTCGCCCCGCACCGCCAGCAGGCCCAGCCCCAGCCGGCGGCACAGCGCGATGATCTCCTTGTAGCGCGCGCCCCAGCCCCGCGGCCCCAGCGGCACCGCAAGGTAAACCGCATCGAACAGCGCCTGCCGCGCCACCCCCTGCATCACCAGCGCCAGCGAGAATGTCAGCTTCAGTTCCACCACCACCGGCGGCTCGTCCCCCCGCACCGCCATCAGGTCGCAGGCGCCGATCTCGGCCTTCACCTCATAGCCCTGCGCCTCAAGGAAGGCTTTGACGGGGGCGGACAGATCGGCCTCTTTCACTGCCGCGCCGCCAGCCGCAGAGCATGGCTGCGGTCCTGCGCCACCGCCGACAGCACCGGGTCATAGGCGGCGCGGATCAGCGCGGCGATGTCGGGCCGCAGCATCACCGCCTCGCCCGCCCGCACCAGCGGCGCCCCTGCTGCAAAGGCCCGGTCCGACCAGAGCAGGATGATCTGCACCGCCTGCGCCAGCGCCAGCGTCTCGGCCGGAACGGCCGACAGGTGGTCATCCATCCGCAGGAACACGAAGGCCGCACGGATCGCGCCGTCCGGGTCAAAGCGGAAGGCCCGGTACTGGTTCGCCCCCTCGGCCTCAAGCCGGGTACACAGACCGGCCAGCCCCGGCACCAGCCGGTCAAGGTTCGGCACCTGCGGCAGCTCGGCCCAGTCGCGGAAGAAGAAGACCATCAGGTTCGCGCCCAGTTCCGGGTCGGTCTCGGCCATCCGGTGCCCGGCCAGCGCCACCACCGCCTCGATCGCCCCCTTCACCACCGGCAGCGTCGCATCCTCGATGCCAAAGACCACCGGCACGATGGGCCGCCCCCAGCGCGCACACAGGAAACTGCCGTCGGCGCGGGTGAAAAGGGCTTCAATCTCCTGCGGGGTCATGGTCCGGCTCCTCTCGGCGGCGGCGCGGTCATCCCCCGCCGACCCGCGCGGGTCAAGCCCCCGCCGCACAGCGACGCCAGAACCACCTCACCGCCCCAAGCCCCTTCCTCTTGGCCCAAATACCCCGGGGGTGCGGGGGCAGCGCCCCCGCCGCCCGACGCCGGCCAGGGGGTCACCCGTCGAACAGGTCGCTCTGCCCCGGGGCGCGCGGCGCCTCAAGGCCCAGGTGGCGCCAGGCCTTGGCGCCCAGCATCCGGCCGCGCGGGGTGCGCTGGATCAGGCCCTGTTGCAGCAGATAGGGCTCGATCACCTCTTCGATGGCGTCGCGCGGCTCGCTCAGTGCCGCGGCGATGGTTTCCACCCCCACCGGCCCGCCGCCGTAATTCTCGGCCAGCAGCACCAGATAGCGCCGGTCCGCGCCATCCAGCCCCAGATTGTCCACCCCCAGCCGGGTCAGCGCCCGGTCGGCCAGCGCGCGGCTGATCTTGCCGCCCGCCTCGACCAGCGCGAAATCCACCACCCGCCGCAACAGCCGCCCGGCAATCCGCGGTGTGCCCCGCGCCCGCCGCGCGATCTCGCGGCAACCGTCCTCCTCCGCCTGCACGCCCAGAAGCCGCGCGCCCCGGGTAACGATCTCATGCAGCTCGTCCTCGGTATAGAATTGCAGCCGGGTCGGAATCCCGAAACGGTCGCGCAGCGGCGTGGTCAGCAGGCCCAGCCGCGTGGTGGCCCCCACCAGCGTGAAGGGTTGCAGGTCGATCCGCACCGTCCGCGCCGCCGGCCCCTCGCCGATCACCAGATCCAGCGCGAAATCCTCCATCGCGGGATACAGCACCTCTTCCACCACCGGCGACAGGCGGTGAATCTCGTCGATGAACAGCACGTCGCGCGGTTCCAGATTGGTCAGGATCGCCGCCAGATCGCCCGGCCGCGCCAGCACCGGGCCGCTGGTCATGCGGAACCCCACCCCCAGCTCGCGCGCCATGATCTGCGCCAGCGTGGTCTTGCCCAGGCCGGGGGGGCCGTGGAACAGCGTGTGATCCATTGCCTCGCCCCGCATCCGGGCGCTGTCGATGAAGACGCGCAGGTTCGCCCGCGCCTCGTGCTGGCCGATGAATTCCTCCAGCGCCTGCGGGCGCAGCGCGCGGTCGGAATCCTCGGGCAGCTTTTCGGGCCGCAGGGCGGGGTCAGAGGTCATGCCTTACCTCGGCGCCAGAAGTTTCAGCGCCTGCCGGATCAGCGTGGCCGTGTCGGCGTCGGGCTGTTCGCCCGAAACCGTCGCCACCGCCTGCGCCGCATCTCCCGGCCCATAGCCCAGGTTCTGCAAGGCCGACAGCGCATCCGCCGTTCCGGCCGCGCGGCGGGCGGCGGCCTCGTCAACCTTCGCGGCCTTGCGGGGCGCGGCGGCCACCGGCGGCGCCGGCTCGATCAGCTCGACCGTCTCGGCGGTGCCCGACAGCCGCGCGCCCATGGCCATGACCGAAGGCGCCTTGGATTTCAGCTCAAGGATCACCCGCTGCGCCAGTTTCGGCCCCACGCCCGGCGCGGCCTGCACGGCACGGGCATCGCCCAGCGTGATCGCGCGCGCCACCCCTTCGGCGCCCAGCGCCCCCAGAATGGCCATGCTCGCCTTGGCCCCCACGCCCTGCACCGTCATCAGCAGCTTGTGCCATTCGCGGTCCAGCATGGTGGGAAAGCCGAACAGTTGCAGCAGGTCTTCACGCACCAGCAGATCGGTATAAAGGGCGCAGGCCTCGCCCACCGGGGGCAGCGCGGCCATGGTGCGGTCGTTGACATGCACGATATAGCCCACGCCGCGACAGTCGATCAGAACGGTGTCCAGACCCTTCCAGTCCAGCCGCCCGGCAATCTTGCCGATCATCCCGCCGCCCTCCGCAGCGCCTGCTGCAACCGGCCGGCCGATTGCACATGATGGGAATGGCAGATCGCCACCGCCAGCGCATCGGCCGCGTCGGGGCCCGCGATCTGCACGCCCGGCAGATGCAGCCGCACCATATGGTCCACCTGCACCTTGGCGGCATGGCCGACACCGACCACCGTCTTCTTCACCGCGTTCGGGGCATATTCCCCCACCTCCAGCCCGAACTGCGCCGGCACCAGAAGCGCGATGCCGCGCGCCTGCCCCAGCTTCAGCGTGGCCACCGCATCCTTGTTCACGAAGGTATGCTCCACCGCCGCGGTTTCCGGCTGATACAGGCGGAACACTTCGGTCAACTGGGCGTGCAGGCTGCACAGGCGGCGGGCCAGATCGTCGGTGGCGCCATCGCTGTGGCAGATGCCGTTCGCCACATGCGACAGCCGGGCGCCGGCCACATCAATGACCCCCCAGCCAAGATTCCGAAGCCCCGGGTCGATGCCGATGACGCGCATAGCTGTTCCTTTTCGTCGCAGGAAGGGTTAGCACGAAAAGAGAACATCCGCCAAGACGTTACTTCTGCGTTGCATTCTTCGGGATGCGGTTGTATGCAAAGCCGTGAAAACGACGCAGAGCCGCAGAATAACGACGTTTGCGCCGGCCAGCCGCCCAGGCCGATTGAAAATCGTCAAAACCTTTGTGTCAGCCATGCATTGGCTGCAAGGCGGCCTTGTTGGCCGCTTCATTGCTTTTCTCACGCTGCACGTCTATCTCGCTCTCCGAGGGGCACAACGCCCCCGAATTGAGCAGTTTGTGAAAAGGAACACCATCATGGCCGCCATCGAAACGAGCCGCCCGGCGCCGTTCGGCGCCATCACGACTTACCGTGCGTTCAACGCGCTTTCGACCGTCTTCTCGACGATCGGCGCCTGGAACGACGCACGTGTCACCCGCAAGGCCCTGTCGAAGCTCTCGGACCGCGAGCTGGACGACATCGGACTGTGCCGTGGCGATATCGAGATGCTGGGGCGCTGAGCCACCCCTGACCGAACCATCGGTCGCCGGACGATGAAAGACCGTCGCGCAGGGTTCCTGCCGGCGGTCTTTCTGTTTTACGCGCCCCGCGCCACAGGCCCCGCACCACATCCCGGCCGCCAACATGCAAAAGGCCGCCCCGACGGCGGCCTTTTCAGCCCGGCATCTCGGCCAAAGGCTCAGGCCGGAAAGACCTGCCCCAGGAAAGACGCGATCATCCGCGTCACCGGATCGGCGGCCATCAGGGTTGCGGCCAGCGGATCAAAGCCGGTGCCGGTCGCCAATTCGCCGACCCGGCGATCATAGGTTTCATCCCCGACATGGAACAGGATCGCGCCCTTCAGGACAAAGCCGATGGCGATCACCACCACCAGCGACCGCAGCAGCCGCCCGACAGACCCTTCGCGCCGAAAGGTCGAAGACCGGCCCAGCGTGCCCCGCGCCTCGAAGCCATAGCCCTTGCGGCGCATCTTTTCGATACGTTCAACGCGGCCGTAAAATTCCTTGAGATTAGGATCAGACCACATTTGCACACCGGAAACAGCGTTTTCCAACACGCCCCCCTTTCCACAGGCCGCCTCAATGTGGCCCGGATAAGGGAACGTTCGCTCAGGAGAACTTAATCAGGCGTTATTTTCAAGCCCGGTTGCCTTTTCCAGCACCAATGCCGACCATTCGCCAAGATCGTTGCGATTCAAAAGACGGAAACCTGACCCAAGATAAGTTTCAATCACAGCTTCTGCCTGAACTGCCAGCAGGCCCGACAGAATCACGCGCCCGCCCGGTGCGGCATAGGTTGCCATCGCCGGCGCCAGTTCGACCAGCGGCCCCTTCAGGATATTGGCGAAGATCAGGTCAAAGGGCGCCGCCGCCTTGATCCGGCGATGATCGAAACCTGCGGCCTCAAGACAGTCGATCCGGCCTTCCAGCCCGTTGATCGCCACGTTCACCTTGGACACATCCACCGCCACCGGGTCGATGTCGCTGGCGATCACCCGCGCTTCGGGCAGAACCTTGGCCGCGGCCATCGCCAGAACCGCGGTTCCGGCGCCGATGTCGGCCACGTTCGCAGGGCGGAACCCTTCGGTGAACAGATGGTCAAAGGCCAGCAGGCAGCCCAGCGTGGTGGCATGGTGGCCGGTGCCGAAGGCCATGCTCGCCTCGATCTGCAACGCCACCCGGCCGGCGGGCAGCTTGTCGGCATCATGGCTGCCGAACACGAAGAAGCGGCCCGCATCCACCGGATGCAGCTCGCGCTGCACCTTGGCCACCCAGTCCACCTCGGGCAGCTCCGACACAAGGAAGGATTTGGCGCCAAAGGCCGTGGCCAGGATTTCCAGGATGATGCCATCGGGCGCATCGTGGAAATAACCGGCCACTTCCCACAGGCCCGACCCGTCTTCCACCTCGAAGACGCCCACGCCATAGGGCTCGGGTTCCATCCGCTCAACCGCCTCGGCCAAGGCGCGGGCGGCGGCTTCGCCTTGCGTGGAAGTAAGGGCGGAATAGGTCGTCATATCGCAGGCTCCGGTCAGGGCGTGGGCCTTGCGTTACGCGGTTGGGGCCTTAGGCGCAAGCGTCAGGCCCCTTCGCACCCGTTTCAGGCCGCCGTGACGCCCACCCCGATGGGGCAGGACACGCCGGTTCCGCCAATCCCGCAATAGCCGTCAGGATTCTTCGCCAGATACTGCTGGTGATAGTCCTCGGCGTAATAGAACACCGGCGCGGGCAGGATCTCGGTGGTGATCTGCCCCCGCCCGGCGGCGGTCAGCGCCTGCTGATAGGCGGCCTTGCTGGCCCGCGCCACCGTCTCCTGCGCCTCGGTAAAGGTGTAGATGCCGCTGCGGTAGGTGCTTCCCACGTCATTACCCTGCCGCATCCCCTGCGTCGGGTCGTGGTTTTCCCAAAACAGCTTCAGCAGCTCGCCATAGCTCACGACCTTCGGGTCGTAGATCACCCGCACCACCTCGTTGTGGCCGGTCAACTGGGTGCAGGTTTCCTTGTAGGTCGGGTTCGGGGTGAACCCGCCGGCATAGCCGACCATGGTCAGCCACACACCCGGCACGGCCCAGAACTTGCGCTCGACGCCCCAGAAGCAGCCCATGCCGAACATCGCCTCCTCCATCCCCTCGGGCACCGGCGCTTTCAGCGGCAGCCCCGACAGGAAATGCGTCTCGGCGGTGGGCAACGGCTCGGCCCGGCCCGGCAGGGCGCGGTCGGCGGTCACCATCTCGGTCTTGCGGCGGTCGAAAAGGAACATCTGCAACTCCTCATCTGTCTGCCCAAGGAATATAGGGGGCGCGGGCCGAATGTCACTCGGCCGGGCGGGCCAAACCGCGCGACAACAAGGTTTCGTGACCGGGCGCCGGATGGCGCGGGATCAGCATCACCAGCCCCACCGTCACCGCCGCCATGCCCGCGCCCAGCACGAACACCTTGTCCGGCGCCACCGCCCAGAGATAGCCCAGCGCCGCCGGCAGGAAGACCGCCGCGATATGGTTGATGGTGAAGGCCACCGCCTGCGTGGGGGCAATGTCGCGCGGATCGGCGATCTTCTGGAAATAGGTCTTCAGCGCGAAGGACAGCGAAAAGAAGAACTGGTCGGCGATATACAGGAACCCCGCCACCACGATGCCCCAGCCGAACCAGGTCAGCCCGCCATAGGCCAGGAACACCAGCGTCAGGCCGATGTATTCCACCGCCATCACATTGCGCTCGCCCCAGCGGCCCAGCGCCCGCCCCATGGCCGGGGCCGCCACCATGTTGACGGCAAAGTTCACCAGCAAGAGCGCCGTCATCTCCGACACTTTCATGCCGAACTGTTCCACCATCATGAAGCCGGCAAAGACCACATAGATCTGCCGCCGCGCGCCCGCCATGAATTGCAGCAGGTAGAACAGCCAGTAGCGCCGCCGCAGCACCATATGCCGGTGCTGGGGGTGCGGCGCCTCGATCTGCGGCCAGGCCAGCGCGGCAAACACCACCAGCGCCAGCGTGATCCCGCCCGAGGCCAGATAGACCGTGTTGTAATCCAGGCCCAGCCTGTCCCACAAAAGCACGATCGCCCCATAGGACAGAAGCGACGCCGCCGACCCCACGCCGATGATCCGCCCCAGCACCCGCGGCGCGCGGTCCCGGCCCAGCCATTGCAGTTGCAGCGACTGGTTCACCGTCTCGAAATAATGAAACCCGATCGACGACAGCAGTGTCACCACCAGCAGGCCGCCAAAGCTGGTGAACCAGGCGGTGACCGCCGTCGCCCCGCCCAGCAGCGCCAGCGCCACCAGCGCCAGCGTCTGTTCGCGCATCACCCACAGGACCAGGATCACCCCCACCGCCAGAAAGCCGGGGATTTCGCGCACCGTATGCAGCCAGCCGATTTCCTTGCCGGTAAAGCCCGCCGCCTCGATCACGAAGTTGTTCAGCAGCGCGGTCCAGGTGGCAAAGCTCATCGGCATGGCAAAGGCCATGAGGTAAAGCAGCGCCTCGGGCCGCCGCCAGCGCGGCAGCCGTTCGGCCTCGGCAAGGGTCATGCGGTGCAGGATCATGCCGCGCGCTTACACCGGCCGGATATGCCGGGCCAGCCGAACCTTGTGACGGGCACAATTACACCACATCGCCCCGGTCCAGCCGGGCCAGCACGGTTTCGGCCCCGTTCATCACCCGCGCCCGATGGTCGGCCGGCATCCGGTCCCAGGTCCGGTACATCTGCGCCATGCGGGGGTTGCGCTCGAACCGCGCCCGGTGCCGGTCCAGGAAGTGCCAGTACAGCAGGTTGAACGGACAGGCCGCCTCGCCCGCCTTTTCCGCAACCTTGTAGCCGCAGCCCCGGCAATGGTCGGACATCCGGTCGATATAGGCGCCCGAACTGACATAGGGTTTTGACCCGACCACGCCCCCGTCGGCCCACTGGCTCATCCCCAGGGTGTTGGGCGCCTCGACCCATTCGAAGGCGTCGATATAGACCGACAGATACCACTGATGCACTGCCGCCGGGTCCACCCCCGCCAGCAGCGCAAAGTTGCCCGTCACCATCAGCCGCTGGATATGGTGGGCATAGGCCAGCGCCCCCGTCTGGCCCACCGCCGCGCGCAGGCAGGCCATCCGCGTTTCGCCGCCCCAATAGGCCGCCGGAAGGGCGCGGCCATGGCCCAGCGCGTTCGCCTCCAGATAGGCCGGCCCCTTCAGCGCCCAGATGCCGCGCACGAACTCGCGCCAGCCGATGATCTGCCGGATGAACCCCTCGGCGGCGTTCAGCGGCACCCGGCCCGCCCGCCAGGCGTCTTCGGCCGCCCGGCACAGCTCCAGCGGCCGCAGAAGCCCGATGTTCAGCGCCGCCGACAGCAGCGAATGGGAAAGCCACGGCTCGCCCTCCAGCATGGCATCCTGTTCGGCGCCAAAGCTGGGCAGGCGGTGCGTCACGAAATCGTCCAGCGCCTGCACCGCCTGCGCCCGCGTCACCGGCCAGCCGAACGGCCGCAGCCGCCCGAAATGGGCAAACCGCGCCTCGACCAGCGTCAGCACCTCCTCGGTCACCGCATCCGGGGCAAACCGCAGCGGGGCTGGCCGCAACAGGCTGCGCTCGGCCCGCTTGCGGTTCTCGGCGTCCAGGTTCCACTGGCCGCCCGCGGGCTTGTCACCCTCCATCAACAGGCCGGTCTTGCGGCGCATGTCGCGGTAGAACCATTCCATCCGCAGCTCCTTGCGCCCCTCGGCCCAGGCCGCGAAGTCACCCGGCGAACACAGGAAGCGGTCATCCGGCAGAACCGTCACCGCCAGCGGCAGCGCCTGCAGGTCGGCCAGCACCCGCCATTCGCCGGGATGGGTGCAGATCAGCGCCTCCGCCCCGGCATCCGCCGCCCGCCGCAGCAGTTCGGCCGCCAGCGTCTGGCCATTCCCCGGGTCATCAAGCCGCGAATAGGCAACCTGCCAGCCGGCCGCCCGCAAATCCTGCGCAAAGTGCCGCATCGCGGACAGGATCAGCGCAATCTTCTGCGGGTGGTGCGGGACGCTGGCCCCCTCGCCCGTCACCTCGGCCATCACCACCAGATCGCGCGCCGGATCGGCGGCCCGCAGCGCCGACAGATCCGCCGAAAGCTGGTCGCCCAGCACCAGAATCAGGCGCGGCTTCGGCATCGTCCCTTCCCTGCGGCCCCCGATGGCCGTGCTGCGGCGGAACCTAATCCGTCTGCCGCCGCCATCCAGACCGCCGGGAATGCGTTTCTGCTCTTTCCTTCGCGGAAAACGCCCGTATAGTCCGGCCCCATGACCAAAGCGCCGCAGATTCCTGCTACCTGCACGGGCTTCCGCCCGGCAGCCGCGCTTGGCCTTCTTCTTCTTAGCCGCCTCTGAGCGTGCCCTTGGGCGCGACCGCTCGGAGGTGACCAGCGCCCGGACCACGCAAACAGGCTAAGATTCCAAGGATTTCCCCGATGACCGACACGAATGCGCAACCCCGCGTCCTGATTTTCGATACCACGCTGCGCGATGGCGAACAGTCGCCCGGCGCGACCATGACGCATGAAGAGAAACTCGAAATCGCCACCCTGCTGGATGAAATGGGGGTCGATGTCATCGAGGCCGGCTTCCCCATCGCCAGCGAGGGCGACTTCGCCGCCGTCAGCGAAATCGCCCGGCGCGCGAAGAACAGCACCATCTGCGGTCTGGCCCGCGCCAACACCAAGGACATCGACCGCTGCTGGGAGGCGGTGAAACACGCGAAATCGCCGCGCATCCACACCTTCATCGGCACCTCGCCGCTGCACCGGGCCATTCCCAATCTGGACATGGACCAGATGGCCGAGCGTATCCACGACACGGTGACCCACGCCCGCAACCTGTGCGACAACATCCAGTGGTCGCCGATGGACGCGACCCGGACCGAGGCCGATTACCTCTGCCGCGTGGTGGAAATCGCCATCAAGGCCGGCGCGACCACGATCAACATCCCCGATACGGTGGGCTACACCTACCCGTTCGAATCCGCCAAGATCATCCGCATGTTGCTGGAACGGGTGCCGGGCGCCGATACCATCGTCTTCGCCACCCACTGCCACAACGATCTGGGCATGGCCACGGCCAACGCCCTGGCGGCGGTGGAGGCCGGCGCGCGGCAGATCGAATGTACCATCAACGGCCTTGGCGAACGCGCCGGCAACACCGCGCTGGAAGAGGTGGTCATGGCGATGCGGGTCAGGAATGACATCCTGCCCTACCGCACCGGCATCGACTCGACCAAGATCATGAACCTGTCGCGCCGCGTCAGCCAGGTGTCGGGCTTCCCGGTGCAGTTCAACAAGGCCATCGTCGGCAAGAACGCCTTTCTGCATGAATCCGGCATCCATCAGGACGGCGTGCTGAAGAACGTCCAGACGTTCGAGATCATGCGCCCCGAAGACATCGGCCTGACGGCGAAGAACATCGCCATGGGCAAACACTCGGGCCGCGCCGCGCTGCGCTCCAAGCTCAAGGAACTGGGCTTCGATCTGGCCGACAACCAGTTGAATGACGTGTTCGTGCGCTTCAAGGCGCTGGCCGACCGCAAGAAGGAAATCTACGACGACGACCTGATCGCGCTGGTCGCGGATGAACAAACCAACGATGCCTATGAATTCCTGCAACTGAAAAAGCTGCGGGTCATCTGCGGCACCGAAGGCCCGCAGGAAGCGGACATGATCCTGACCATCGACGGCACCGATCACCACATCGACGCCACCGGCGACGGCCCGGTCGATGCCGCCTTCAACTGCGTGAAGATGCTCTTCCCGCACAAGGCGCGGCTGCAGGTCTATCAGGTTCATGCCGTGACCGAAGGCACCGACGCGCAGGCCACCGTCTCGGTCCGTCTGGAAGAAGATGGTCGCATCGTCACCGGCTCGTCCGCCGATACCGACACGATCGTCGCCTCGACCCGCGCCTATATCAACGCGCTGAACCGCCTGATCATCCGCCGCCAGAAAACCGCCCCCGGCGAGGATGTGAAGACCGTGACCTACCACCACGGCGAATGACCAGACACCGCCCGGCGCCCTGCAACGGGGCGCCGGGCAAGCCGTCACCTCAGCCGGCCAGCAACTTGCGAAAGCGCCACAGCACACCGGCCACCGCAACCACCGCCATGGCGGAAATGGCCGCGATCTGCGGCCAGACGGCCGCAAGCCCTACCCCCCGGTAAAGAACAGATTGCGCAAAGGCCGCGAAATGCGGCGCGGGGCTGACAATGCGGATGACGATCTGCAACCAGTCGGGCATGGATTCGATCGGTGTCATGCCGCCCGACAGCAAGAGCATCACCACGATCACCGGAATCACCAGCAGGCCGAACTGCCCCATGTTCTGCGCCAGCGTTCCCAGCAGCAGCCCGATGCTGCCCACCGCCAGGGCATAGACCACCGCCCCCACGATATACACGGCCAAAGACCCGGCCACCGGCACGCCCATCAGCCCTTCCACAACCAGAACAAGGCTCAGGATCTGGGCGCACAGGATCACCATCCCGTTGGCCAGGATCTTCGACAGCGCAATCTCGTGCGGATGCACCGGCATGACCAGCACATGTTCGATGGTGCCATGCTCGCGTTCGCGGATCAGCGACGAACCCGCCAGGATCAGCATCAGGATCGTCACGTTGTTCATCAACTGCATGACGGCGGTAAACCAGCGCGGCGTCAGGTTGGCGTTGTAGAGGTTGCGGAACGCCACATCGACCTTTGGCACGCTCGCCGCGTCGGGGCCGGCCCAGGCGGCGATCTCGCTCAGAACCGCCTGTTGCAGGAAGGTGGCCCCGTTGCCGGCATGGGCCACCGCCGTGGCATCCACCAGCAGCAGCAGGCTGGCCGGCTTTCCTTTCATCAGGTCGCGCTCAAACCCCGGCGGAATGGACAGCACCAGCACATGATTGCCCGCCTTCTGCCCGGCCGCCGCCTGTGCCGGCGTCAGCGGAACCGGCGTGGCGAACATTGGCTGGCGGATGGCATCGGTGATGCGCCCGGAAAGCTGGCTCTGGTCCTCGTCCACCACACCCACCGACAGGTTGCGCACCTCGGTCGAGGCGGCGTTCGACACCAGCCAGACCGCCGCGGTAAAGACGTAAAGGATCAGCACCAGCATCACCCGGTCCCGCGCCAGGGCCCGCAGTTCCTTGACCGTCAGCGTGGCGATGTTCTTCACGCTCTGCATCTATCGCTCCTGCTTGCGCAGGCCCAGAACGGCCAGGGCCAGATACAGGACCGCGAACCCCGCCAGCACCAGCCCCGGCCCCGCAAGATCGGCCCCGCCAAAGCCCTTGACGAAAGACCCCACGCTGACCGGCTGGAACCAGCCCCCCGGAAAAGCCTGCCCGATCAGCCACCCGGCCGGGGCCAGCGTCGACGTCGGCACGATCAGGCCAGAGAAGTTCACCGTCGGAATGATCGCGATGATGGCGGTGGCAAAGACGGCGGCAACCTGCGTCGTCGTGAAGGCCGACATCAGTTGTCCAAAGCCGGTCGAGGCCGTGACATAGGCCAGCGCGACAAGGCCGAAGGCCCAGACATTGCCGGTGAAGGGTACACCGAACAGCCCGCGGGCCAGCAGCACCAGCATCCAGAAGCTGGCCCAGGCCACCACGATATAGGGAAGCTGCTTGCCGATCAGGAACTCGGGCCGCGTCACCGGGGTTGACCGGAAATTGGCGATCGTGCCGGTTTCCTTTTCCCGAACCACGCTGATCGCCGCCATGATCGCGGGGATCAGCATCAGGATCAGCATGATCACCGAAGGCACCATGGCTTTGGCGCTCTTGAAGGACTGGTTGAACAGGAACCGCGTCTCGAAACCGACCGGAGCCGAAACCGCCTGCCCCGCCGCCAGATCCTCGTTGCTGCGGTTCAGCACCCCAAGCGCATATCCGCGCGCCACTTCCGCCCGAAAGGGCATCGCCCCATCGACCCAGACCGAGAGTTCGGGCACCTCGCCCGCCGCCAGCTTGCGCCCGAAGCCATCGGGAATATCCAGCGCCAGCGCGATTTCCCCCCGCCCCATCCGGGCCATCAGATCCTGCGGCCCCGAGACCGGCCCCGCATCCGCGAACTGCCGGATCGCGGTGAACCCCTCGATCACCTGTCGGCTCTCGGCGCTCTGGTCCTGGTCAAGGGCGGCAAAGGCCAGCTCGTCCACGTCGAAGGAAATGCCATAGCCCATGGTGATGAACAGGATCAGCGGCCCGGCCAGCGCGAACAGCAGCCGGATCGGGTCGCGCATCAGTTCCAGCGCCTCCCTCCAGGCATAGGCCCGCGTGCGGACGGCCCAGGCCAGCCGCGCCGGCCGCGCGGGCGGCAGGTCAAGCGGACCCGTGGCCAGCGGCCGCGCGGCCTCGCCCATTTCGGCGGCCAGCACCGAGATGAAGGCGGCCTCCAGCGTGGGCGCGCCATGGCGGGCCACGATCTCGGCCGGTTCCCCCACGTCCAGCACCCTGCCCGCGTGCATCAGGGAAATCCGGTCGCACCTCTCGGCCTCGTTCATGAAATGGGTCGAGATGAAGATGGTCACGCCCTCCTGCCGCGACAGCCGGATCAGCTTGCGCCAGAACACGTCGCGCGCCACCGGATCAACGCCCGAGGTCGGCTCGTCCAGAATCAGGATGCGGGGCCGGTGCAGCACCGCCACCGCAAGCTGCAACCGCTGGCGGATGCCCAGCGGCAGGTCTTCGGGCCGCGCATCGGCAACATCGTCCAGATCGAAATCCTGCAAGACCTCGGCGATGCGGGCCGCGCGTCCCTCGGGCGGCAGGGCGTAAAGCCGGGCGTGCAGCGCCAGGTTCTGCCGCACCGTCAGCTCGCCATACAGCGAAAACGCCTGCGACATGTAGCCGATGCGCAGCCGGCTTTGCATGTCGCCCGTGGTCAGATGTTCACCGAACAGCCGGGTCGTGCCCTCGCTGGGGGTCAGAAGCCCGGTCAGCATCTTCATCGTGGTCGATTTTCCGCAGCCGTTCGACCCCAGGAACCCGAAGATCTCGCCCTCGGGGATGGTGAAGCTCACATCGCTGACCGCGGTGAACTCGTTGAACCGCATGGTCAGGTGGCTGGCCTCGATGGCCGGGGCGGCCCCCTCGTGCGCCGGGCGCGGGGGCAGCACGACGGGCGTGGTATCGCCGCGCCGCGCCGGCGGCAACAGATTGACGAAGGCCGCCTCAAGACTGGCCGCGCCCCCCTGCGCCCGCAGCTCGGCCGGGGTGCCGCGCGCGATGATCTGGCCGGAATCCATCGCCGCCAGCCAGTCGAAACGGTCGGCCTCCTCCATATAGGCGGTGGCGGTCAGCACGCTCATGCCGGGGCGGCTGGCGCGGATGTGGTCGATCAGATCCCAGAACTGCCCGCGCGACAGCGGGTCCACGCCCGTGGTCGGCTCGTCCAGGATCAGCAGGTCAGGGTCATGGATCAGCGCCGAACACAGCGACAGCTTCTGCTTCATCCCGCCCGACAGCTTGCCCGCCGGGCGGTCGGGAAACGGATCAAGCCCGGTCGCCTTGAGCAGCATCCCGATCCGCGCATCCCGCTCTGCCGGGCCCTGCCCGAACAGCAGCCCGAAGAATTCAAGGTTCTCGCGCACGGTCAGGGTGGGGTAAAGGTTCCGGCCCAGCCCCTGCGGCATATAGGCAATGCGCGGCGCAATGGCGCTGCGGGCCCGCGCCCCGGCAATATCGGCGCCCAGAACCGAAACCCGGCCCGTCTGAAGCTGCCGCACCCCCGCGACCAGCGCCATCAGCGTGGACTTGCCCACGCCATCCGGCCCGATCAGCCCGGCCATGCAGCCCGCCGGAATATCCAGCGTGACATCGGTCAGGGCCGGCCTGCCGCCATAGGCATGGCTGACCCCCTGCAACCGGGCAACCGGGTCCATCGGCCTACTCCGGCAGTTTCACGGACAGCTCGGCCGGCCAGTCGGCCGAAGGGTCGGACCGCACGAACCCGATGCCCCGCACCCCGGCCTTGACCTGGCTTTCGAACCTTTCCAGCAACTCGCGCGGAATGGTCAGCTTCACGCGGAACACCAGATCCTGCCGTTCGGTCGCCGTCTCGACCGACCGCGGCGTGAACTGCGCCTCGGGCGAGACAAAGGTCACCCGCGCCGGCACCACGAAATTCGGAATCGGGTCCAGGATCAGCCGCGCCTCGTCGTTCAGCATCAGCCGCCCCACCGCATCGGCCGGCAGGTAGACGTTCATCCAGACATCGCTCAGATCCAGCAGCGTGACGATGGAAGACCCCGCCGCGATGACTTCGCCCGGTTCGCGCAGCCGGTACAGCACGCGGCCCCGCGTCGGCGCGCGGATGGTCAGGTCATCCAGCGCCACCTCAAGCTGCCGCAAGGACGCCCCCGACACCTCGATCAGCGCATCGGCATCGGCCACCTGCGCCTGCGCCATGGCCAGCGCAGCCTGGGCCGAGGTCAGCGCATTGGTCGCATCGTCCAGCACCGATTGCGCGGCATGGCCATCGGCGTTCAGCTTGCTGACCCGCTCCTGGTTGGTGCGGGCCACGTCCAGCGTGCTTTGCGCCTGCATCACCGCCGCCTCGGCAATCTGCCGGGCGGCGCGCGCGCGCAGCACATCGGCCTTGGCGCCCAGCATCCGGGCCTGGGTGTCGCGGTCATCCAGCCGGGCGATAACCGTCCCGGCCTCGACAAGCGCGCCCTCGGCCACCAGAACCTCGGTCACCCGCCCGGCATATTTCGAGGCAACCGCCACCGACTGCGCCTCAAGCCGGCCGTTGGAACTGGTGAACCCGGCATAGGCGTCGCCGCCACGGAACCGGGCGATCAGCGCCTCGAACGGCGTTTCGGCCTGTGTCGCGGCGGGCAGGCAGGACAGCGCCAGCAGGGCAGCAAGGGCAAGGGGCTTCATCGGCAGGCGCTCCGGTCGTTCGTTCATTGCGGGGTCGAGACGGTTTCAAGCCGGCGGTGCGCGCGCACCAGCAGGCTCTGGTCAGGCAGGGACAGCGGGCAGGCATCCAGATCGGCAACAACGGCCCGGGCCTCGGCCCCCGAAAGCCCAAGCCCGCGCAGGACCGAGGCCACCACCCGCGGCACATGCCCCGGCTCGGCCGGTCCCTCGATCTGCCGCAGCACGCAAAGAAGCGCGGCCCCTGCGATCAGATCAAGCTGAACCGCGGGCGGATCATCCAGGAACCGCCCCTGTGCAACGCCCTCCGCCAGATGGGACGGCAGATAGTCATAGAACAGCGCCGCCGGTCCTGCGGCCTCCAGCCCGGTCGCGCGGAAGAAATGCGCCAGCAACGGAAAGGCCCGCGCCGTTTCGATGAACAGCGTCATGCCCAGGGCAATCTGCCGGGCCGGGTCGGCAACCGGGCGGACCACGGGTTCGATCTGCGAAATCAGCTCCGCCGCCAGCTCCTCGCTGATCGCCACCTTCAGGTCATGGACCGACGCGAAGTATTTGTAGAACGTCCCGCGCGCGACCTCCGCCGCGCGGACCACATCGTCGATGACCACCGCATCCGGCCCTCGCTCTTCCCAAAGGGGCACGGCGCTTTCGATCAGCCGCCGCCGCATCGCATCGCGCCGCCGCTCGGCGGTGCGGGTCCGGTGATCGGAGGGCGGGGCAGACAGGGACATGACGGCAGGATAGAGCCGGGTTTCGGATCTGTGAATGACAGTTTTGTCAAAATGACAAAACTGTCGCAGCGAATCGGCTGTGCTGCCGTGAAGCGCCCATAAATCATACGCGCCGCATACCTTCCTGACACCCGGCCGGAACGCCCTAGCGTTCGGTCAGCTTCAGCTCGATCCGGCGGTTCTGGGCGCGGGCGGCTTCGCTGTCGCCCGGCACCACGGGGCGGTATTCGCCAAAGCCGGTGGCCGCCAGACGGTCGGGCGGAAAGCCAAGGTCGGTCTGCATGTAGCGCACCACCGACAGCGCGCGGGCCTGACTAAGCTGCCAGTTGTCCTTGAATTCGCCCAGTCCCGACAGTGGCTGGTTGTCGGTATGGCCATCGACCCGGATGATCCAGTCAATGCCGGCGGGGATCTCGCCCTTGATCTCGTTCAGGATCTGCACCACGCTGGCAATCTGCGCCTTGCCTTCAGGCGACAGGTCGGCGGCACCGGGCTGGAACAGCACTTCGGACGAGAAGACGAAACGGTCTCCCACCACCCGCACGCCTTCGCGGCCGGCCAGCAACCTGCTGAGTTGTCCGAAGAATTCCGACCGGAAGGTTTCAAGATTGGCCTTTTCGGCCTCCAGCCGCTTGCGCTCGGCCTCTTCCAGTTCGGCGCGTTTCTTCTGCTCGGCGGCCACTTGTGCCAGGGCCGCGTTCAGTTGCGATCCCAGCGTGTCCAGTTGCACCTGCGCCGCCTCGTCCTTGCTGCGGGCGGCGTCCAGCACCTCTTGCAGCCCGGCCAACTGGCCGCGCAGATCGGCGATCTGCCGGTTCAGCAGTTCAACCTCGCGCGCGGCTTTCAGCGCCTTGTCCTGTTCGGCGGTCAGCGCGGCCTCGGCAGCCTTCAGCGCCGCGTCCTTCTCGCCGGTGGTCGTGCTGGCCGCCGCCCGTGCCGCCGCCAGAAGCGTCAGCGTCTGCTCGGCCTTCAGCCGCTCGGCCTCCAGCGCCAGCGTCATCGCCGTCAGCTCCGTTTCCGACCCCGCCAACCGCTTGCGCAATTCCTCCAGCGCCGCCGCATCCGCCAGCCGCCGCGCCTCCGCCTCGGACACGCTGACCTTCGCCGCCTCAAGCGCCGCGCCGTCGGCCTCGCCCTTCTTGCGCAGATCGGCCACCAGCGCCTCAAGCGCCTCGGTCCGGGCCGCTGCCAGCCGCGCCGCCTCGGCCCCGACGTCGATTTCCTCGCGCGCCTTGGCCAGCACGATCTGCATCGCCTCGGCGTCCGAGATCAGTTTTACCTTCGCCGCCTCAAGCTCGGCCACCGTCGCGGCCAGACCTTCGGCGCGGGCGGCGGTGCTGTCGCGGTCTTTCGTCACCAGCGCCAGATCGGACAACGCCTTGTCGCGGTCGGCGACCAGCGCCGCCACCTCGGCCTCGAAGGCGGTGATCCTGGCAGCAGCGGCCGAAAGCTCGGAACTGCGGGTGGCCAGATCGGCGCGCAGGCCCGCGATCACGCCGTCCTGTCGCACCGCCGCCGCCTCGGCCTCGGCCAGCGAGGTGGTCAGGCGGCCCACCTGCGCCTCAAGATCACTGGCGCGATTTCGTTCCAGACCAAGGGCTTGCGACAGGGCGGCCACCTGTTCGTTCAGCGCCGAAAGCTCGTTGTCCTTTGTGGTGATCGTGTCGCGCAGCACCGCCTGCATCAGGGTGAAGATGGTCAGCACGAACATCATCACCATCAGCAGCGTGGTCACGGCATCCACGAAGCCGGGCCAGATCATGTTGGAATCGCGGCGGCGCGACAGGCCCATGGCTTACCCCCGCGGGGCCGGCGGGGTGCGGGCCGCCTGCCGGATGGCGGCGGTCATCGCGGCCAGATCGGCACGCAGATCGGCCAGCGCCTCTTCCCGGCCAGCGCTGATTTCCTCCAGAATCCGCAGAAGCTGCACGTCGATCGACCGCAGGCGCATCCGGCTTTCGGGGTCTTCGCCCGTGTCTTCGGCGGGCCGGGCGGCGGCAAGGGTGGCGGTCAGCCGTTCCTGCCCCTCGGCCAGCCGCGCCAGCGCCTCGGCCAGACGGTCCTGCCCCTCGGCCATGCGTTGCAGAAAGGCGCTGTCGCCGGATTGCGCCTCAAGCCGCGTGGCCAGCCGGTCCAGCGACTGGCCCAGCCCGCCAAGCCGCCCTTCCAGCAGGCCACGGCTGGCCTCGGCCTGCGCCTGCAGCGCCTGCAGCCCCTCCATCTGCCCGGCCAGATTGTCCAGCACCTGCACGATCACCGACTGGTCGGCATTGCCATCGCCATCCGACAGACCAATCCGGGTGATCGAGGACAGCCATTCCTCAAGCTCGCGATAAAAACGGTTCTGGCCGTGACCGGCGAACAGCTCCAGGAGCCCCACCACCAGCGATCCGGCCAGACCCAGAAGCGAGGATGAAAAGGCCGTGCCCATGCCGCCAAGCTGGCTTTCCAAGCCGCCCATCAGCTTGGAAAACACCTCGATCCCGGTCTCGCCTTCCTTCGGGGCCAGGCCACGGATGGTTTCCACCACGGCGGGCACCGTGGTTGCCAGCCCCCAGAACGTGCCCAACAGGCCCAGGAACACCAGAAGGTTCACCAGATAGCGGGTGATATCCCGCGCCTCGTCCACCCGCTGGGCGACCGAATCCAGGATCGACCGGCCCGAGGTGGCCGAAATGGTCATCGACCGGGCCTTGCCGCGCGCCTGCAACAGCGCCGCCAGCGGCGCCAGCAGCACCGGCGGCGCCGCCTCGGCCGCGCCGGGCTTGCCGCGCACGACGCTTTCGATCCAGCTAACCGACTGTGCCAGACTCCAGACCTGCCAGAAGCAGGTCAGCACCCCCAGCACGAAGACAAAGGCGATCAGCCCGTTCAGCACCGGGTTGGCGGCAACGATGCCGGCGATCTGCCCGTGCATGGCCCAGGCGGCAGCCGCCACCAGCGCGCAGACCACCAGCATGGTGGTCAGGGCACGGATGGGCTGGCTGAACGTGGTGCCCGGCGTTGCCTGATCTGCTCTCATGGCCGGAACGGACTGCCCTGTTGTTGGTCTTGCGCGCAGACTAGCAGATCGACCCGCGCTGCCAATTCAAATCGCCCTCTGCGTGCAGGGGGCCAGTTGCCGCAGGGGACGTCAGCCCACCAGCGCGCGCACGCGGGCCGACAGCCATTCCAGATCGGGGTCGGCAATGCCCAGTTCGGCCAGATGGGCGGCCGTGGCCCAAAGATAATCACGGTTCGGGCCGCGCCCGCCATGGGCATGGGCAATGATTTCGGCCTGTTCCTCAAGCGGCAGGCCGCCGCAATACTGCACATGCACCGGGTCAATCACATAGGCCAGCGCCCGCAGGGGGCCGGTGGCGGTGTCCAGATCCAGCCATTCCTCAAGATAGGCCGAGGAGATCAGCTCGCGCTCACGCAGCGCGGCCAGCGTTGCGGCTTCCTCCCCCGGCGCCACGCGAAAGGCAACGCCGTCGCAGGCGGCCTCCGGCGCGCGGTCCAGCGCCAGCACCAGACCGGGCGCCGCCTCGCTGCCGCGATGGTGGATCGACCGCATACAGAAACTGCGGTGCCAGCCGGTTGCCCGCGCCAGCCTGCGCTCGGCCACCGGAAATTCCGGGTTCCAGATCAGCGATCCATAGCCGAAGACCCAAAGCGCATCGTCCAAAGCTGGCCCTCCTGTGCGGCCCCCTGTAAACACCGGGGAAGGCGGCAGGAAAAGGGGAAAGCGATGCGCTGGCTGGGATGGCTTGCCGGGATCGGCGCGGTGCTGTGGAGCGGCCTTTGGTACGGCGGATCGGTGCTGATCCATGACGGTGCCGAGGGCTGGTTCCAGCAACAGGCGGCGCAGGGGATCACCGCGGAAAAGACGGCGCTGGCGGTGACGGGCTTTCCGGGCCGGTTCGATCTGGGGATCACCGGGCTGCGGCTGGCCGATCCGGCAACCGGAACGGGCTGGCTTGCGCCCGAACTGCATGTCTTTGCCCAAAGCTGGAAGCCCTGGCACCTGACCGCCGCCCTGCCCCCCACCCAGACCGTCACCCTGCCGGGCGAGACGGTCACCGTCACCGGGCAGGCGCTGGCCGCGACCCTTGGCTCGGCCCCCTCGCCCGACGTGCCGCTGACCGAGGTGACGCTGACCGGAGACCGGCTTGACCTGCGCTCGGACGCGGGCTGGACGCTGGGGCTTGGCGAATTTGCGGTGACCCTGCGGGTTGACCCGGACAGCCCGCCGGGCGGCTATCTCCTGACCTTCGATCTGGCGCCGCTGACGCCCGACCCCGCCCTTCTGGCCCGGGTGCGGGCCGTCACCCTGCCCGACCTGCCGCCCCCCGATTTCCCCGATGCGGTGGACACGTTGGCCGGCACGATCCACCTGCAATTCAGCGCCCCGCTGGATCGCCACGCCGCAGACCGCCCGCCCCTCCTGAACACGGTCGAGATTGCCGAAGCGGGCTTTACCTGGGGCCAGTTGTCCCTTGCCGCCACCGGCACGGTTCAGGCCGACGCCCAGGGGTTTGCCGCCGGCCGGATCGAACTGGCGCTGACCAACTGGGACCGGCTGCCCGGCCTTCTGGTGGCGTCGGGCGCGGTTCAGCCCGGCGTTGGCCCGACGGTGGGCAACATGCTGCGGGCGCTGGCCGGGCAGACCGCCGACCCGGCGGTGCTGAGGCTGCCGCTGGTCTTGCAGGACGGGCGGATGAGCCTTGGCCCCTTCCCGCTGGGTCCGGCCCCGCAGATGCACCCGCCCACCGGCTGAGCGTTCAGCGGCAATAGGGCCCGTTGCGCTGTCTGGCCGTGTCAAAGTGCATGTGGTCTTCGTGATAGCCGTCCGACCCCGGCCCCAGCGTGGTGCCGAAGATGCCGCAGGCGCTCTTGTAGGCGCGGCGCATCGTCCGGTCGAAGTTGCGCGCGACAGACAGGGTCTTGCCGTTGCTCAGAACGAAGCCGGCCACGTCAATGGCCTTGCCCCGGCCGTGCTCGCTGATCTTGGCGCCCTTCTTGTTGTTGCGCGGGCGGCAGATGTAATGCGCGGCGATCTTCAGCTCGACCACCGAATTGCCATAGCTGGGCTGCAAGACCTGATCGACCCAGGTGTTCAGCGCGCGGGCCGTGTCGCAGTCGATGGTGGCCGCCTGGCTGAGCCGCACACCCGAAACGCTGGTCACGCGAACGCCATCGGCCAGGCCGCAGCCCTTCACCTTGGCCTTGATCGGGGCGATCTTTTCGCCCTTGATCGCCGCCACCCCGCAGACCGAGCCCTTCTTCGACACGGTTTCGCGGTCTTTCTTGCGCTTCTTCTTGCCGGTCGGCGCCGGGTCGGGGGTCAGTTCGGGGGCCGGGGCGCTGGCGGTTTCCACCGCGCTGCCGCCGGGGCGCAGACCCAGCAGGTCCAGCCCTTCGTCGCCCTGCCCCTTGCGGGCGGCGGCAACCTTCTGTTCCAGACCGCCGGGGCGCGGCGCCGGCCGCAGCGACGCCGCGATCACCGCCTGCGTCCCCGCCTCGGCCGCCGGGGGTGCGGCGGGCGTGGCGGCGGGGGCGGCCGTGGCATAGACCGGGTTCAGAACGGGCCGGGGTGAGCGGTCCATCGTCTGCGCCGCCAACGGGGCGGACAGCAGCGTCAGGACAACCGCCAGCGCCGCCCTCATTCGCCCGCCGTTCCCTTGGCCGGATCGACACCGCGGCCAAAGTCAGGGGCGGCCGTGTCCTGCCCGGCCTCGATGATGCCACGGCGAATGGCCCGGGTGCGGGTGAAATAGGCGTGCAGATGGTCGCCATCGCCCATGCGGATGGCCCGTTGCAGCACGAACAACTCCTCGGTGAACCGGCCAAGAATGTCGAGAACCGCATCCTTGTTGGTCAGGAACACATCGCGCCACATCGTCGGATCGCTGGCCGCGATCCGGGTAAAGTCGCGGAAGCCCGAGGCCGAGTATTTCACGACCTCCTGTTCGGACACCCGGCGCATGTGATCGGCCACGCCGACCATGGTATAGGCAATCAGGTGCGGCGTGTGGCTGACCACGGCCAGCACCAGATCATGCCGCGCCACGTCCATCTCATCAACATTGGCGCCCATGGCATCCAGAAGCGACCGCAGCCGCGCCAGCGCCGCCGGATCGGTACCTTCCAGCGGGGTCAGCAGCCACCAGCGATTCTGGAACAGCGTGGCAAAGCCCGACCGGGGGCCGGAATATTCGGTTCCCGCCAGCGGGTGACCGGGAATGAACTGCACAGCGGCGGGGATATGCGGCGCCACCGCCTCGACCACCGCCTGCTTGACGGACCCCACGTCGGTGACCACCGCGCCCGGCTTCAGATGCGGGGCGATTTCGATCGCGATGGCCTCCATCGCGCCCACGGGCACGGCCAGAACCACCAGATCGGCCCCCTGCACCGCTTCGGCCGCCGTGTCACACACCCGGTCGCAGAACAGATCGCGCGCCACCGCCCGCGTCTCGGCCGAGCGGGCATAGCCGACGATCTCGCCCGCCAGGCCACCGGCCCGCATCGCATGGGCCATCGAACCGGCGATCAGACCCAGCCCGATCAGCGCCACGCGGTCATAGATCACGGTCATCGCGTTCCCTTGAACTGGGCCACCGCATGGGCGATGCGGCGGCACGATGCTTCATCTCCCACGGTGATGCGCAGACAGTGGGGCAGCTTGTAGCTGGCCACGCGGCGCACCAGCAGGCCCTGGCCTTGCAGGAAGGTATCGCAAGCCTCGGCCTCTTCCACGCTGGCAAAGCGGGCCAGGATGAAATTCGCCGACGACACATCCGAAGGCACGCCATGTTCCGCCAGCGCATTGGCCAGCCAGGCCCGCATCCGGGCGTTTTCAGACCGGCATTTCGCCACCCAATCCTGATCGCGCACCGCGGCCTCGGCGGCATCAAGCTGCGCGTTCGACAGGTTGAACGGCTGGCGGATGCGGTTCAGCACGTCGATGATGGGCTTCGGCCCATAGCCCCAGCCGATCCGCAGCCCGCCAAGGCCGTAGATCTTCGAGAAGGTCCGCGTCATCACCACGTTCGACCGCGCCTCGACCAGCGACAGCCCGGCGTCGAAGCCTTCGACATATTCGGCATAGGCCCCATCCAGCACCAGAATCGCCTGTTTCGGCAGCTTCTCGGCCAGCCGGGCCACTTCGGGCGGGCTGATCATCGTGCCGGTGGGGTTGTTCGGGTTGGCGATGAACACCAGCCGCGTGCGCGGGCTGCAGGCGGCCAGAATGGCATCGACATCGGTCACCCGCTCACGCTCGGGCACCTCGACCGGGGTGGCCCCCACGGCCAGGGCGCTGATGCGATACATCAGGAAGCCGTGTTCGGTGAACACCACCTCGTCGCGCGGGCCGGCATAGGCTTGTGCCAGCCACTGGATCACCTCATCCGACCCGACGCCGCAGATCACCCGGTCGGCATCCAGCCCGTGCACCTCGGCAATCGCGTTGCGCAAGGACGCGTGATCGGTGGAAGGATAGCGGTGCAACTGGTGCACCGCCCGCAGATAGGCGTCCTTGGCCCGGTCGGGCGCGCCGAACGGATTTTCGTTCGACGACAGCTTGACGACATTCTGCACCCCCGCGACATGCGCCTTGCCGCCCTCATACAGGGCGATGTCAAGGATGCCGGGTTGCGGGCGAATGGCGTCAGACATGGGGCTTCTCCAGAACTTGCCCGGCTAATACCGGCCCCGGTGGCGCAAGGCCAGACCCTTGATGTCAAAGCCCTGGTCGCGCCGGGGCTACTTTCCGACGTACTTGCTGCCGTAGGCCTTGGCCTGCAACCAGTCCATCAGCGCCATCAGCACGCCCGACAGCACGAAGGTCAGGTGAATCACCACCAGCCAGAACAGCTCGGACGCGCCGAACACGGCGGCCTTTTCGATGTCCTGAATCTCCATGAACCGCTTGAGCAGGTGAATCCCCGAGATCGCCACGATCGAGGCGATCAGCTTCATCTTCAGCCCGCCGAAATCGACCTTGCCCATCCAGTCGGGCCGGTCCTGTTCGTCTCCGATGTCGAATTTCGACACGAAGTTCTCATAGCCCGAGAACATCACGATCAGCACCAGATTCGCGGCCAGCGTCAGGTCGATCAGCGTCAGCGCGACCAGGATCACCTGTTCCGATTTCATCGTCATCAGCTTCGGCAGATAATACATCAGGTCGCGCGCGAAGATGAAGGTCAGCATCCCCAGGGCCGCGACAAGGCCCAGGTACATGGGCGCCATCAGCCAACGGCTGGCGAAAAGAATCCGCTCGAAAGTGCGTTCGACAGGGTTTGGCATGAAGGGTCTGGGCTCCGGCTGTGCTCGGGCCCCAGATAGTCTGGCCAGCGCCAAACGCAAGGCAGGAATACATGATTTCCGGCCCGGCGCGGCCCGTTACGGCGCGGCGCCGTCCAGCCGATGTTCCATCTCGATCTGGCGCAGGGGCGTCCGGGTCCAGCCCGTGGCGTGCAGGAACCCCTCTGCCATGCCCTCGGGCAGGGTGGCAGAGATCGTCCAGGGCTTGCCCGGCGTCTGCGCCATCACCGCCCGCATCAGGGCACGTCCGGCACCGCGCCGCCGGGCCTCGGGCCGCACGGCCAGCGCCAGCAGCCGCGCCGCCGGGCCCGAACGGTCCACCAGGGCCGCGGCCTCCCCCGCCGCATCGGCGAACGCCTCGACCGGCGCCACGGCACCGGCATGGCAGCGCGGATCGGTCTGCCAGCTTGCACCGGCCGGCCAGGCCCCCAGCAGAAGCGGCAGCACCTCGGCCGGGCTGACGGCCTGCGCCGCCCCGGAATCCCGGCCATCGCCGCCCGGATGGGAATAGCCCACCAGGCGCCGCCGATCGGTGAACCCCGCCTTGCGATAGGTTGCCACCGCCGGATCGTTGCCCTCGATCACCTCAAGGATCAGCGCCGAATCGCCCCGCGCCCGCGCGGTGTCGATGGCCCAGCGGACGGCCCGGCCCCCAAGCCCGGCCCCGCGCCAGGCCGGCCGCAGCCCAAGCGCGGCAATCCGGCTGATCCGGCCGCGCCGGGCCACCAGAAGGATGCCGGCCGGATCGGCCTTGCCCGCAGACAGAAGGCCACTTGCCGACAGGTCGATATGCTCGGCCAGCACCCGCCGCATCAGCGCCGTCTCGTCGAACCGCACCGGCACGACATAGCCTTCGTAGCCCGCATTCAGGGTGGCGCAGATGTCGGCCAGCGGAAGGGTCCACAACGGCACCACCTGGAAATCCCCGGACATTGCGCTGCTCCTGTGCTGACATGGGCCGCGCGCGGGCGCCCCCGAAATGCAGAAGGCCGCGCCCCATGGGCGCGGCCTTCGTCTCCGGCCAGGGGCCGGATCGGATCAGTTCTTCGCGTAGTATTCCACGACGAGGTTCGGTTCCATCTGCACCGGATAGGGCACGTCGCCCAGGCCCGGGGTGCGGACGAACTTGGCAGTCAGCTTGTGGGTGTCAACTTCCACATAGTCCGGCACGTCACGCTCGGTCAGGGCCAGCGCTTCGGTGATGGCGGCCATCTGCTTCGACTTCTGGCGCACTTCCACCACGTCGCCTTCCTTGACGCGGTAGGACGCGATGTTCACGGCCTTGCCGTTCACGGTCACATGGCCGTGGTTCACGAACTGGCGGGCGGCGAAGATGGTCGCCACGAACTTGGCGCGGTAGACCACGGCGTCCAGGCGGCGCTCCAGCAGGCCGATCAGGTTTTCGCCGGTGTCGCCGGTCACCCGGGCAGCTTCGGCATAGATGCGCTTGAACTGCTTTTCGGTCAGGTCGCCGTAATAGCCCTTAAGCTTCTGCTTGGCGCGAAGCTGGGTGCCGAAGTCGGACATCTTGCCCTTGCGGCGCTGGCCGTGCTGGCCCGGGCCGTATTCGCGCTTGTTCAGCGGCGACTTCGGACGACCCCAGATGTTTTCGCCCATGCGGCGGTCGATCTTGTATTTGGCAGCGGTGCGTTTGGTCACCCCTGATCTCCTTCTTTGCGTTTCAGAAGGGCGTTGTCCTCTCCGGGTCTCCCCGGCGACAGGCCGTCCCTTGCGGGAGCCGCCAACACCAATGAAAAGCCCCGGGTGTTCGACCCGGGACAGGGGGCGGCTTATACAGCCCGAACCGGCAGAGTCAACAGCCCCGCCGAACCTCACTTCCCATCAGGCCCGCCCGGCCACCGGCGACAGCGTCAGCGGGTCAATGCCAAGGCCGCGCAGCGCGCTGGACCATTTCTGGGCATCGGGCAGCGCGAAGATCACCTCGTCGCGCGGATCGGCCACCAGCCAGTCGTTGCGGCGGATCTCGCCTTCCAACTGGCCCGGCCCCCAGCCGGAATAGCCCAGGGCCAGCATCGCCTGCGCAGGCCCCCCGCCCGAGGCCAGCGCCTCAAGCACCTCCAGCGTTGCCGTCATCCGCAGCCCGCCCGGCACGACCATCGACCCCTCGCCGCAAGCCCAGTCATCCGAGTGAAGCACGAAACCCCGGCCGCGTTCGACCGGACCGCCCAGATGCACCCGAATATCGCGGGCGTCCGACCCGCACGGAATGCCCAGCGTTTCAAGAAGCGTGGCAAAGGGTGTCGCCTCAGCCGGATGGTTGACCACCAGCCCCATGGCCCCTTCGTCGGAATGGGCACAAAGCAGGATGACGCTGCGCGCGAAGCGCGGGTCCCCCAGGGCGGGCATCGCGATCAGGATCTTGCCGGCAAGGTCCATGGCTCTCCCTTCGCGGCGGGCGCTGGCCACCGCTTGTTGCGCCAATGTGGGCCGGTGCGGGCGCGGCCTCAAGCCCCGTCCTGCGGCTTGCGGGCCACATCACGCGATCTGTCGCCGGGTTGTGATTTCCGCAAGGCGCCACACCGCCTATGCTTGAGCAATGATCATTCGCGCCCTTGCCCGTTCCGCCTGCCTTCTGTTGCTCGCCCTGATGGCGACCGGCGCCGCCCGCGCCGAGGTCACCTCGCAGGATCAGGTTCTGTCGGCTGACCTGCTGACCGGGTGGAAGATGGACAGCGGCGCCCACATGACCGCGCTGAAGCTGGACCTTGCGCCCGGCTGGAAAACCTATTGGCGCAGCCCCGGCGATGCCGGCATCCCGCCCCAGTTCGACTGGTCGGGGTCACAGAACCTGCGCGCGGTGCGGCTGCACTGGCCCGCGCCCTCGGTCTTCCGCACCAACGGGATGCAGACCATCGGCTACCATGATCAGCTTGTGCTGCCGGTCGAGATCGTGGCGGTCGATCCGTCGAAGCCGGTGATCCTGTCGGCACAGGTCGAACTGGGCGTCTGCCATGACATCTGTATGCCGGCCTCGCTGGCGTTCCAGGCGGCGCTGCCCTCGCCCGGGACGCAGGATGCCACGATCCGGGCCGCACTGGCCGCCCGGCCCAAGACGGCGAAAGAGGCCAGGCTGAAGACCATCGGCTGCGAGGTCGAGCCGATCAAGGACGGTCTGCGCCTGACCGCCACGCTGGACCTGCCGGCCCGCGGCGGGCGCGAAACCGTGGCGTTCGAGACCGCCGACCCTTCGGTCTGGGTTGCCGAAGCGGTGTCCCGGCGGCAGGGCGGCAAGCTGGTTGCGGTGACCGAACTGGTGCCACCCTCGGGCGCACCCTTCGCGCTGAACCGCTCTGGCGTCACCGTGACCGTGATCGACGACCGCGGCGCGATCGAGATTGCCGGCTGCCCCGCCCCCTGACCGGCCAAAGGCGGGGGCCAGCCCCCGCATCCCGGGATATTTATGGACAGATGAAAGGGCGGAACGACCCCGCCAGATCACTTGCGGCGCTTGTGTTCCTCAAGGCGCGGCAGGATCTCGACAAAGTTGCAGGGGCGGTGGCGGTAATCCAGTTGCCAGACCAGGATCTCGTCCCAGGCATCGCGGCAGGCGCCGGGGCTGCCGGGCAGGGCAAACAGGTATTTCCCGCCCGCCACGCCGCCGGTCGCCCGGCTTTGCACCGCCGAGGTGCCGATCTTCTGCATCGAGACCATGGTGAACACCGTGGCGAAGGCCTCGATCTCTTTCTCATAAACGTCGCGATGCGCCTCGACCGTCACATCGCGGCCGGTCAGCCCGGTGCCGCCGGTGGACAGGATCACATCCACCCCGGGATCGGCGATCCAGTCGCGCAGGCGGGCGGCGATCCTGTCACGGTCATCGGTGACAATGTCGCGCGCGGCAAGGTGGTGGCCGGCCCCCGTCAGCCGTTCCACCAGCGTATCGCCCGAGCGGTCATCGCCGGGTTTGCGGGTGTCGCTGACCGTCAGAACGGCAATGCGGACGGGAATGAAATCGCGGGTCTCGTCGATGCGGCCCATGTCGTTACCCCCGTTCCATCACGGCCAGCCGCAGCGCCAGCAGGGCAAAGATCCCGGCCGATACGCGCCCCAGCCCGCGCGACAGCGCGGCAGACCGCGCCAGCCTTGCGCCAAGCCCCGCCGCCGTCAGCGCCACCGCGCCGTTGACCAGCAGCCCGCCCAGATTGAACACCAGCCCCAGCACCGCGAATTGCGGCAGAACCGGGCGGGACGGGTCCACGAACTGCGGCAGGAAGGCCAGGATGAACAGCGCCACCTTGGGGTTCAAGAGGTTCACCACCAGCGCCTCGCGGAAGATGCGGGGCAAGGGGGCCGCGGCCACCGCGCCCGGACGCGCGGGCCCCGCCCACAGGCTTTTGACCGCCAGCCACAGCAGATAGGCCACGCCGGCCCAGCGGATGGCCTCGAAGGCGGCGGGATGGGCCTTCAGCAGCGCGGCCAGCCCCAGCGCCGCCACCGCCACATGCACCAGACAGCCCGCCGCGATGCCAAGGTTCGCCATCATGCCGGCCCGCGGCCCGCCGCGCAGGCCCTGCGCCAGCACGAACATCATGTCCGCCCCCGGTGTCAGGTTCAGCGCCAGCCCCGCGGGAATGAAGGCGGCAAGCGTCAGCAGATCGACCGGAAGGTTCATCCCCGCAGCCTTGCCTTGAGCGACAGCAGGTCCGCCCAGGCCTCGCGCTTGGCAGAGGGGTTGCGCAACAGATAGGCCGGGTGCGTCATCGGCAGCATCGGGCGGTTCAGCGCCTGCGTCCAGGTGCCCCGCGCCCGCAGGATGCCGCGGTTGCCGGTCAGCGCGATCAGCGGGGTATTGCCCATGACCACAATCACCTGCGGATCGACCAGCTCGATATGCCGTTCGACAAAGGGGCGCATCATGGCGATCTCACCCGGTTCCGGGTCACGGTTGCCGGGCGGGCGCCAGGGCATGACATTGGTGATGTAAAGCGCCGCCCGGGCATCGGGGCTGCGGCGCGACAGGCCGATGGCGGCGAACATGCGGTCCAGCAACTGCCCGGCACGGCCCACGAAGGGGCGGCCTTCAAGATCCTCGTCCCGTCCCGGCGCCTCGCCCAGAATCAGGACGCGCGCCCCGGGGTTGCCATCGGCGAAAACCGTGTTGCGGGCGCCCTTCTTCAGCTCGCACTGGTTGAAGGCCAGCAGCGCCTCGCGCAGATCGTCCAGCGATTGCGCGGCGGTGGCGGCGGCCTGCGCCAGCCGGACAGGATCGACCTCGGGCGCCGGCGCGGCGGCAACGGGCGGGGAAGGACGCGCCGGCGCGGGTTGCGCGGCAACCACGGGCAGGCGCGGCGCCTCGGCCGGCAGGTCGTAGCGGTTCAGGGGCGCATCGCCCAGAACCTCATCCACTCCGGCATCAACCTGCCAGGCCAGCGCGGCCAGCGCGGCGTGCCAGTCTTCGGCGATGTCGGTCGCGATTCCCATGGGGCCGAAGCCTAGGGCCGCCCCCCTTGGTCGGCAAGCCGGGTTGCGCTTCCCTGACGCTTGCCCCCCCGCCCCCGCTTTGTCATAAGCGGACAAACCGAAGGGAAACGCCCATGGCCTTCCGTGCCCGCCATCTGCTTGGCATCGAACAGCTTGCCCCGCTGGAAATCACCACCGTCCTTGATCTGGCCGAACGCTATGTCGACCTGAACCGCCGCACGGTGAAACAGTCCGACGTGCTGGCAGGCATGACGCAGATCAACCTGTTCTTCGAGAATTCCACCCGAACCCAATCCAGCTTCGAACTGGCCGGCAAGCGGCTGGGGGCCGATGTGATGAACATGGCCGTGGCCAATTCGTCGGTGAAGAAGGGGGAAACCCTGATCGACACCGCGCTGACGCTGAACGCCATGCACCCCGACCTGCTGGTGGTGCGGCACGCGGCCTCGGGCGCGGTGAACCTGCTGGCGCAGAAGGTGGATTGCGCCGTCCTGAACGCGGGCGATGGCCGGCACGAACATCCGACGCAGGCCCTGCTGGATGCGCTGACCATCCGCCGCTCGAAAGGCCGGGTCGAACGCCTGACCATCGCGATCTGCGGCGACGTGGCCCACAGCCGGGTGGCCCGCTCGAACCTGATCCTGCTGGGCAAGATGGGCAACAACCTGCGCCTGATCGGGCCGCCCACGCTGATGCCCCCGGGCTTTGCCGAACTGGGGGCCGAGGTCTTCGACGACATGCGCGAAGGGCTGAAGGGCGCCGATGTGGTGATGATGCTGCGCTTGCAGAAGGAACGGATGGACGGCGGCTTCATCCCTTCGATGCGGGAATACTACCACCGCTTCGGGCTGGACGCGGAAAAGCTCAGCCATGCCAAGCCGGATGCCATTGTCATGCACCCCGGCCCCATGAACCGCGGGGTCGAGATCGACGGCGAGCTGGCCGACGACATCAACCACAGCGTCATTCAGGACCAGGTGGAAATGGGCGTCGCCGTGCGGATGGCCTGCATGGACCTGCTGGCGCGCAACCTGCGCGCCGAACGCGGGCGGCGGATCGTGGAGACGCTGGTATGATCCGGGCAGGCGCGACGCCCCGCTTGGCCAGGGGCATACCGCAATGAGCGATGATCCCGGCCGCAAGCCTGCGAAACCCGACGCCCGCGCCAGCGGCATGGTGGCCATGGCCGTGCTGGTCTTCCTTGCGGTCTTCACCGCGATTTTCGTGATGATGGGATAGCCGATGGCCCGGATCGAACCTGACAGCATCGTGGCCCGCGAGGCCGATCTTGGCGCCGACGAGACGGTGCTTGAAGAGTTCCGGGCCGACCGCACCACCTATTGGCGCCAGCATCTGGTTCTGGCGGCGGTGCTGGGGGTGGCGGCAGGGCTGTTGCTGATGTGGCAGGGCAACCCCTATCCGGTGGCCGGCCCGCTGGGGGCCATCCTCGCCATCGGCGCGCGGGCGGCCTATCTGGCGTCCGAGGCGCTGTCCGACCGCTGGCGCCTGACGAAGACCCGGCTGATCGGCCCCGGCGGGCGTATCCTGCCCCTGTCCTCGATCCAGACGGTGCGGCCGATCCTGGGCGCGGTGCAGGTGATCACCCGGTCGGGCGACAAGCATCTGATCAAGTATCTGGCAGACCCCGACGCGGTGGCCGACCGCATCGCCCGGGCCAGATCGTGACGGCGCAAGACGAACCCCAACCCCCGCCCCTGCCCGTGCCCGACGGGTGGGAGGGGATTCTGGAACCCGGAGAGCGTATCCTCTGGCAAGGCCAGCCCGCCGCGGGGCTGCGCTGGCAGGATCTGCTGGACAAGCGCACGCCCTTCGGGCTGGTCTTCGCCGGTTTCGCGGTGTTCTGGATGGTGCAGGCCGCAAGCACCTCGGGCGTATTCATGGCGCTGTTCGGCCTGCCGTTTCTGGCGGTCGGGCTCAACATGGCCATCGGCGGCCCGCTGCGCGATGCCCGCCGCCGCCGCGCCACCTTCTACACGCTGACCGACCGCGCCGCCTTTGTGGCCACACGCGGCACCGGCGCGCGCAAGCTGGACCGTTACCCGCTGGGCCCCGGCTTCCGCCCCACGCTGGAAGACGGCGATCCGGGCAGCGTCTGGTTCGCCACATCGCAGGCTGATGCCCGTCGCGGCTGGCGCGGCACAGGATCGGCGCGCAGCTATGATCTGGTCCCGGTCGGGCAGCAGCGGATCGGGTTCGAACAGATTTCCGACGCGCGTATGGTCTATGGCCTGATGCTGGCCAACCTGCGCGATCAGGCCGGGGTGGCTGCGGCAAAGGGCTGACCCCGCGGGCAATGGACAGCGGCCCGCCCACCGCGTTATGAACCCCGCACCCCTGCGGCAAGGCAAAGGGCGCCATGACCATCCTTTTCACCGACGCACGCCTCATCGACCCCGAGGCGCTGACCGAAACCCAAGGCAGCCTTCTGGTGGCCGAAGACGGCAGCATCGCCGGCCCCTGGACCGGAAAGAAGCCGCCGAAAGGCGCGACCGTCATCGACTGCGGCGGCAAATGCCTGGCGCCCGGCATCGTTGACTGGGGCGTCAAGATCGGGGAACCCGGCGAACGCCACCGCGAAAGTTTCCGCTCGGCCGGGCTGGCCGCCGCCGCCGGGGGCGTGACCACGATCATCGCCCGCCCCGACACACTGCCCGCCATCGACACGCCGGAAACGCTGGAATTCGTCACCCGCCGCGCGGCCGAGGCCAGCCCCGTCCGCATCCGCCACATGGCCGCGCTGACCAAGGGCCGCGAAGGCCATGAGATGACCGAGATCGGCTTCCTTCTGGATGCCGGCGCCGTGGCCTTCACCGATGTCTTCTCGGTCTCGTCCGACAGCAAGGCGCTTGGCCGGGCGCTGACCTATGCCCGCAGCCTGGGCGCGCTGATCGTGGGCCACCCGCAAGACCCGGGCCTGTCCGCTGGCGCCGCCACCACCAGCGGCAAGTTCGCCAGCCTGCGCGGCCTGCCGGCGGTGTCGCCCATGGCCGAACGCATGGGGCTGGAGCGTGACCTTGCGCTGGTCGAGATGACGGGCGCGCGCTACCACGCCGACCAGATCACCACCGCCCGTTCCCTGCCCGCGCTGCGGCGCGCGCGCGAGGCCGGGCTGGACGTGACGGCCGGCACCTCGATCCATCACCTGACGCTGAACGAACTGGATGTCGGCGACTACCGCACCTTCTTCAAGCTGACCCCCCCCTTGCGGTCGGAAGACGACCGCCAGGCGGTGATCGCCGCGCTGGCCGAAGGGCTGATCGACGTGATCGCCAGCTTCCACACCCCGGCGGATGAAGAATCGAAGCGCCTGCCCTTTGAAGAGGCAGCTCCCGGCGCGGTGGCGCTGGAAACCCTGCTGCCCGCCGCGATGCGGCTTTATCACGGCGGCCACCTGTCGCTGCCGCAACTGTTCCGCGCCATGGCGCTGAACCCCGCGCGCCGGCTGGGCCTGCCGCAGGGCCGGCTGGCCGAAGGCGCCCCGGCCGATCTGGTGCTGTTCGACCCGGACGCCCCCTTCCTGATGGACCGCTTCCGCCTGCGGTCAAAGTCCAAGAACACCCCCTTCGACGGCGCGCGGATGGAGGGGCGGGTGCTGGCCACCTGGGTCGGCGGGGTCGAAGTCTTCCGGGCCGAGGGGTAAGCCATGCCGGAACTTGTCACATCCTGGGGCCTGTTGGGCGTGACCGCCCTGCTGGCCTATCTCCTGGGCTCGGTGCCCTTCGGCGTGGTGATCACGCGCGCCATGGGCCTGGGTGATCTGCGCAAGATCGGCTCTGGCAACATCGGGGCCACCAACGTGCTGCGCACCGGCAACAAGGCGGCGGCGGCGGCAACGCTGGTGCTGGACGGGGCCAAGGGCGCGGTGGCGGTGCTGCTGGCCCGCGCCTTGGTTGGGGCCGAAGACGCGGCGCAGACCGCCGCACTGGCGGCCTTTGTCGGGCATCTTTACCCGGTCTGGCTGGGCTTTCGCGGCGGCAAGGGCGTCGCCACCTTCCTGGGCACGCTGATCGCACTGGCCTGGCCGGTAGGTCTGGCCGCCTGCGCCACCTGGCTGGTCGGCGCGGCGCTGACCCGCATCTCCTCGGCCGCGGCGCTGATCTCGGCGGCGGTCACCCCGCTCTGGCTGTGGGCCTTCGGGCAGGGGCAGATGCTGATTCTGGTGATCGTCCTGACGATCCTGATCTACATCCGCCACGCCGCCAACCTGGCCCGGATCAAGGCCGGAACCGAACCGAAGATCGGCCAGAAGAAGGGCTGACGCCGGGTGCCGTGGGAACCGTCAGACGGGCTGATCCTCACGCTCCTGGCGCTGGTCCTGCTGTTCGTCTATCTCCTTCTGCGGCAGTTCACCGGGCGCAAGCCCCCCGCACAACGCAAACCTCCCGCGCAGGGCAGGCCATCTGTCCGACGTCAGCCGCTTCCGGAATACAAACGCCCGCCCGTCCGGCCCAAGCCACATGTCCGGCGCAAGCGTACCCCGGAAAACCGCCCCTATGCCGTGGTCGACGGGTCGAACGTGATGCACTGGCGCGACAACACACCCGATCTTGGCCCCGTCATCGCCACCGTCGACATCCTGCAGGCGCGGGGCTACCGGACCGGGGTGATCTTTGATGCCAATGCGGGCTACAAGCTGACCGATCGCTATCAGGACGATGCGCAACTGGCCTATCTGCTTGGCCTTCCGGCGACGGACGTGTTCGTCGTGCCCAAGGGACAGCAGGCCGATCCCTTCCTGCTGGATTTCGCAAGCAAATCCGACGCGATCGTGGTCAGCAATGACCGCTTCCGCGACCGGATTGCCGACTATCCCGCCCTTTCCGCCCCCGGCCGCCTGATCCGGGGCGGCTGGCAGGATGGCAAGGTCAACCTGACCCTGCCCGAAGCCTAAAGGCTGGCCGCTTCATAAACCGGGGTCAGCGACCCGGCCCATTCGCCGTCATAGGCGGCAAGCCAGCGGTCGGCCTGCACATCGCCGGTCTTCAGGCTTTCGACCAGCGGCGCCAGGAATCGCTCCTCGCCAAGGCCGCGTGCGGCAAGCCCCGCATGGGACAGGGCCACAGCCGACCGCGCCAGATCCATCAGCCGCACGCCCCCCGCCTCGCCCCGCAGGGCCGAGACCGAGGCCGCAACGCGCAGGCCCTGCCGGGTTTCGGCATCCAGCCCCTTGACCAGATCCCACGCGGAATCCAGCGCCGTCTGGTCATACATCAGCCCGGTCCAGAACGCTGGCAAGGCCACCAGATGCGGCCGGTCACCGGCATCGGCGCCGCGCATCTCGATATAGCGCTTCACGCGCGCTTCGGGGAAAACCGTGGTCAGGTGGTCGGCCCAATCGCTCAGCGTGGGCTTTTCGCCGGGCAGCGCCGGCAGTTGCCCCTTCAGGAAATCGCGGAATGACTGGCCAAGCGCGTTGATGTATTTGCCGTCGCGGTAGACGAAATACATCGGCACATCCAGCACCCAGTCGACATAGCGCTGGAAGCCCATGCCCGGCTCAAAGGCAAAGGGCAGCATCCCGGTGCGGCTGGCATCCAGATCGCGCCAGATCCGGCTGCGCCAACTGCGG
This sequence comes from Fuscovulum blasticum DSM 2131, assembly GCF_003034965.1. Classification (GTDB taxonomy): domain Bacteria; phylum Pseudomonadota; class Alphaproteobacteria; order Rhodobacterales; family Rhodobacteraceae; genus Pseudogemmobacter; species Pseudogemmobacter blasticus. The sequence continues at coordinate 68,733 of NZ_PZKE01000010.1, forward strand.
TGGCCGTTCGCCGCCCCGTCGAAGAACGGCGAACTGGCAAACAGCGCGGTCGCCACCGGCTGCAAGGCCAGCGCCACCCGCAACTTCTGCACCATGTCGGCCTCGGACCCGAAGTCCAGGTTCACCTGCACGGTCGAGGTGCGATACATCATCTGCGTGCCATGGGTGCCCACGCGCCCCATGTAATCGGTCATCAGGCGGTAACGCCCTTTCGGCATCACCGGCATCTGGTCATGCCGCCATTCCGGCGCGGCCCCCAGCGACAGGAAGCGGATGCCCAGCGGGCTGGCGATGGCCTCCACCTCCGCCAGATGGTTGCCCAGTTCGGCGGCAACCTCATGGATGCCGGTCAGCGGCGCGCCCGACAGTTCGAACTGCCCGCCCGGTTCCAGGCTGATGTTGGCACCGTTCCGCGTCAGCCCGATGGTGTTCTCGCCTTCCCGCACCGGGGTCCAGCCGAACCGCGCCTCAAGCCCCTTGAACAGGGCCGAGATCGAGCGGTCGCCGGCATAGGGCAGTGGGGTGCGGCTGTCGGTCAGCCAGCCGAACTTTTCATGCTCGGTGCCGATGCGCCAGTCGGCCTTGGGCTTGCAGCCGGCCTCAAGGAAGCCGGCAAGCTGGTCAAAGCTCTCGATCGGTCCGCCGCCGGACTGGGGAATCGACATGAGGGCTGGCTCCGGTTTTCTTGCAGGGTCATGGTCCGCACCCTTGGGGAGAGTGCGTCTCGGGAGGGCAAGAGGTGGAGCGGCGCGCCCGGCCTGTCAAGCCCGGCCAGCACCCTCATCACGAAAGCTGATGACGTTGCTGACGGGCCGCCTCCAGACCCGCGTTTCATCCAGCGCCAGCGTGGGCAGGCGCGACAGGTCTTCCTCGGGCTCGGGCGCCTTGCCTTGCAGCGCGGCCACCAGCGCGGCTGACGACAGGCCCGGCAGCGCGGAAAACGTGTCGAACAGCGCCGGCGCCCCGGCGGCATCCAGCGGAATCAGCAGGGCGCGGCCGTTGGTTTCGTTCAGCCGCCACATCTGGCGGCCCCGGAATTTTGTCAGCCGCAGTTCGGCCAGATCGTCCAGGCTGATTTCACCGCCCAGCTTGGGGTGCAGGTAGCGCACCCGCGCCTCGGTCACCTCAACCAGACCGGGCGCGCCGGGGTCGATGTCGAACCGCGCGCGGCGCAGGCCAAGAATGGCCCAGCCGGCGCCAAGGCCCACGAAGGCCAGCCCGGCGAACAGCGGCAGCCAGCCGCCCTTGGCGATGGTCCACACCCCCACGGCAACCGTGGCAAGGCCGGCGGCCGGATCGACCCAGCGGCGCATCAGGCTTGTGACTTCAGGACGGATCAGGCTCATGTCGTCTCCCCGACCCGGAAAGGGCCGCGCAAAAAGGCGATGCGATACCAGCCGATCTGGGCAAAGCCGATCGCCCGGTAGGCGCGCGCCGCAGCTTCATTGTTGGCGAACAGAACCGCCTCACTCATCCCTTCCGCGCGCATCTCGGCCAGCAGGGCACGGGTCACCTCGCGCCCCAGGCCGCGACCGCGCAGCGGAGGCGGCACGAACACGCCGCCGACCTGCACCATCCGCGCCACTCGCGCATTCAGCGCCGCCATGGCCAGCGGCCCCTCGGGGCCGACCAGAAGCCGCGTGTCCGGGCCGGCGATCGCGTCCCGAACCCGGTCGGCCACCAGGGCCGCCGTCGGCCCCGGTTCGCCCGAAGCAAGCCCGGTTTCCCTGAGATACGCGTCAAACCATCCGCTGAGAAGGGTCGCGTCCCCCGGCAGGGGGCGACGCAGCGACGCGGCATCGACCGGCGCGGGCGGCAAACGGGCCAGATCCAGCCGGAACAGCGGTTCATGGTTCACCCGCCGGACCGCCGCCATCGGCAGGCGCAGCGCCCTTAGCAGCCGGTCGGTCTGCCCTGCCTCCCCCGCCGCGCCCACAATTGTGCGCCCGCGCAGCGCCAGGGCAAAATCGGCAATCGCCTCGGGCGCCCCGGTCGCCTGCGGCAGCAGCATCCCGTTCGCCGCATGGCCCAGAACGGCCCGGATCGGCCCGGTTTCCGGCCAGCGCCAATAGGTTGTGCGAAACGGATTCGGCGGCCCCGACAGGCCATGCGCCGCCAGATTGTTGCGCAGGAACATCGAGGTTGCGCTGTGGCCCGCCAGAAAGGCGTCCAGCTCCGCCTCCTCGCCCGGCACGGCCAGACGGATCACCGCCAGTCCCCGAATCGGGCCTGCCACAGCGTCAGCGCCGCCAGCGCCGCCGTTTCGGCGCGCAGGATGCGCGGGCCCAGGCTGACCGGCGTGACGAAGGGTCGCGCCGCCAGCCGGGCGCGTTCATCGTCGGAAAAGCCGCCTTCCGGGCCAATCAGTATGGCCGACGGTTCACCCGGCGATCCGGCCTCCCAGCCGCCGCCCGCCCCGGCGCGGGCCTCATCGGCCCAATAAAGCCGCCGCCCCTCAGGCCAACCCGCCAGCAGCCGGTCCAGCGGTTGCAAGTCTTCCACCACTGGCACCCAGGTCGCGCCGCATTGTTCCGCCGCCTCAACCGCATGGGCCTGCTGCTTGTCGGTGCGCAGCCGTTCCGAATTCATGTGCCGTGTTGAAACCGGCATCAGCCGGGCCGCGCCCAGTTCCACCGCCTTTTCCACGATGAAATTGGTGCGGTCCTTCTTCACCGGGCTGAACAGCAGCCACAGGTCGGACGGCACCCCCTGCGGTGCGGTCTGGTCCGCACAGACGGCAATGCCGCGCCGGCGACCGGCCTCGGCCACCTCGGCCCGCCATTCGCCATCCTGGCCGTTGAACAGATGCACCGCATCGCCCGCCCCCAGCCGCATGACGGCAAACAGATAGTTTGCCCGGGCTTCATCCAGGGCAACGGCTTGCCCCGGCCCAAGCGGCTGATCTACAAACACCCTGATCTTCGGCCCTGTCATGAGGCGACCCTATGTTTGAACCGCCCAGAACGCCAGAGGCCGCGCCCTTGGGCGCGGTGGCCGACGCCCCCCCCGACAACTGGGTCGATGTCTGGGCGCCCGAACCGCTGCGCCCCTATCTGCGCCTGTCGCGCGCCGACCGGCCCATCGGCACCTGGCTTCTCTATATCCCCTGCCTCTGGGCGGTTGCGCTGGCCGCCAATGCCGATGGCTTCCGCCTGTGGGACATCTGGCTGATTCTGTCGTCAGGCCTTGGCGCCTTTCTGATGCGCGGGGCGGGCTGCACCTGGAACGACATCACCGACCGCGACATTGATGCCGCCGTGGCCCGCACCAAAAGCCGCCCCATCCCCTCGGGGCAGGTCTCGGTGGGGCAGGCCCTGATCTGGATGGTGGTGCAGGCGCTGGTCTCGGCGCTGATCCTGTTCAGCTACAACTGGCTGTCGGTGGGCCTTGGCATCGCCTCGCTGGCGCTGGTCGCGATCTATCCTTTCGCCAAGCGGTTCACCTGGTGGCCGCAGGTCTTTCTGGGGCTGGCCTTCAACTGGGGGGCGGTGCTGATCTGGGCCGCCCATTCCGGCAGCGTGCCCTTTGCCGCGGTGCTGCTTTACGCCTCGGGCATTGCCTGGACGCTGTATTACGACACGATCTACGCCCATCAGGACAAGGAAGATGACGCGCTGATCGGCGTCAAATCCACCGCGCGCCTGTTCGGCGACAACAGCGGCGCCTGGCTGGCGGGGTTCCTGGTGCTGGCCGTGCTGCTGATGGCTGCGGCGGTGATCCTCACCATCCTGCCCTCGCGCGGGCTGCTGCCGATGATGATCGCGCTGGCGGGCGTCTGGGGCTTCGGCCTGCACATGGTCTGGCAGATGCGCCGGCTGGACCTTGACGATCCGGCCAGTTGCCGCGCCGCCTTTCTGGCCAATCGCGATGCCGGTCTGATCGCTGTGCTGTTTCTTGCCGTCGCGGCGCTGGTCTGATTGAACCCGGACCGACAAACCCCTAGGAAGCGGGGGTTGCCGCTGCCGAGTCCGTCCCTTGCCCAAGCGTCTGCTGCGCCTTTCCCCGACCGTCCTTGCCGCGCTGACCTTTGCAGCGGCCGGTGTCCTGATGCTTTGCGTGGCCTTCGGCGCCGCGCTGGTGATCGAGCGGCGCTCTGAAACCGTGATCTCGGAACGGCTGGCCGCCGCCGGAATGGGCTGGGCCAGCGTCGAAACCAACGGCTTGCAGGTGCTGCTTTCCGGCACCGCCCCGAATGAGGCCGCGCGCTTCTCGGCGCTGAACCTGGTCGGCAGCCTGATCGACAGCTCGCGCATCCGCGACGGGCTGGACGTGGCCCCCGCCAGCGCCCTGGAAGCGCCCCGCTTCTCGGTCGAGATGCTGCGCAATGACGACGGCATCCAGTTGATCGGCCTGATGCCCGAAGTGCCCGCCGACAAGGGCCTGACCGCGGAAGAGCTGGCCATCGCCGCCGCCGAACTGACGCCGGGCAGCGAACCCGCCAACATGCTGCAAGCCGCCGCCTACCCGCCCCCCGAAACCTGGGATGCCGCGCTGGATTTCGGCCTGCAGGCGTTGCAGATGCTCAAGCGGTCCAAGATCTCGGTCTCGGCCGAACTGGTCGAGGTGACGGCCATTGCCGCCAGCGCCGATGAAAAGCGCCGCTTTGAAACCCTGCTTGCCGCCCGCAAACCCGAAGGTGTGCGTCTGGTCACCGACATCTCGGCCCCGCGCCCGGTGATCACGCCCTTCACCCTGCGCTTCCTCAAGGATGCCAACGGCGCCCGGTTCGATGCCTGCTCGGCCGATACCGACCGCGCGCGCCTCCAGATCATGGCCGCCGCCCGCGAAGCCGGCCTGCCTGACGGCGCCACCTGTGTCATCGGGCTTGGCGTGCCCTCGCCCCGCTGGGGCGAGGCCGCCGCCGCCGGCATCCGAGCCGTGGCCGCCCTTGGTTCGGCCACGCTGACCTTTTCGGATGCCGACATCACCCTTGTCGCGGGCGAAGGCGTCTCGCAGGCCGATTTCGACCGTGTGGTCGGCGATCTCAGCGCCGCCCTGCCCGATGTGTTCTCGCTGGAGGCCACCCCGCCCAAGGCCGATGCCGCCACCCTTGGCCCGGCCGAATTCACCGCGAAACTGTCGGGCGAAGGCAAGGTGGAACTGCGCGGCCGTCTGGTGGACGAGGCGCAGCAGGCCGCCGTCGATGCCTTCGCAAAAGCCGAATTCGGCGCGTCCAGGGTCTATGTCGCCACCCGGCTTGACCCCGAACTTCCCAACGGCTGGCCCGTCCGCGTGCTGGCCGGGATCGAGGCGCTGGCGGAACTGCACGAAGGCAGCCTGCTGGTCCGCGCCGATCTGGTCGAGGTGAAGGGCATTACCGGATCGCAGGGGTCGCGGGCGCGGATCACGCAGATCCTGTCCTCGCGGCTGGGTCAGGGCCAGACCTTCCGGGTTGACGTGCGCTATGACGAGGCGCTGGACCCGCTGGCCGCCCTGCCCACCCCGCAGGAATGTGCAGACCGGCTTGGCGCGGTCATGGCCAGCCGCAAGATCGCCTTCACCCCCGGCTCTGCCGAAATCGCCTCGGAAGCCGGGCCGGTGATCGACGCGCTGGCCGCCATCCTGAAGGATTGCCCCGGCATCCGCATGGAGATTGCCGGCCATACCGATTCGCAAGGATCGGAAAGCGGCAACCAGGCGCTCAGCCAGGCCCGGGCCGAGGCGGTGCTGATCGCCCTGCAAGGCCGCCGGATCGACGTGTCCGGCATGGTCGCCATGGGGTATGGCGAATCCACCCCCATCGCCGACAACGGCACCGAAGAGGGGCGCGAAGCCAACCGCCGCATCGAATTCGTGCTCAAGGAACCCGGCGCCGCCGCACCCGCCGGCAACGCCAGCGCCCCGGCCGAAGCCGGCGAAGCGCCCGCCCCGGAAGCGGCGGCCGGCGGCCCTGACTTCTCGAACGACACCAGCCCCTCTGTGGCGCCCACCGAAAAGACCATCCGACCGAAACCGCGCCCCGCGCGGAATGGCTGAGGCCAAGGAAGACCCATGGACCGCACCACATTCGTCATCGCGACCGCCATCACCCTGCTGCTTTCCTTTGCGATGGGGTGGTTCGCCCATTGGATTCTGCACCGCTTCTCGCGCCAGTCGGGCGGCACCGATCTGGCCGAGATGGACCGTCTGGCCCAGTCCCTGCACGAGGCGGAAGAGGTGCGCGATCAGGCGGTGATCTATCTGGAACAGCGCGAGGGCGAATTGCTGAACCAGATCTCGCAGACCGAAGCCGAATTGCGCGCCGCGATGGATGGCCTGCGCGACGCACGCCAAGAGGCCGAGGAGATGCGCGCCTATATCGAACGGATGCACGCGAACGGCTGACATCTGGCCTTTGCCCCGGCCCGGGCGTAGCCTTTCGCGCGATTTGCCGACAGATTTGCCGACAAGGACATTGCCCATGGCCCGCCCCCGCCTTTCCGCCGCCGCGCTGGTCGCCGCAACCCTGTCATGTGCCGCCACGGCCCGGGCCGACGCCGTGTCGGACGCGCTGGATGCCGCGCAGGCCGCCTATGCGGCGGGTGACCTGACCGCCACCTCGCATGGCATCGCCGAAGCCAGCGCCGCCCTGTCCGCCCTGCAATCGGCCGAACTTCTGGCCTTGCTGCCCCCTGCCCCGGACGGCTGGACCCGGACCGAAAACACCGACATGACCGCCAGCATGATCGTGGTCGGCGGCGGGTCGGGGATCGAGGCCACCTACACCACCCCCGAAGGCGTGACCTTCACGCTGGTAATCCTGGCCGACAATCCGATGGTCACCTCGGTGAAAGAGATGTTCGCCAACGAAATGCTGGTCACCATGATGGGCGGCGCGAAACCCATCGGCGGGGCCAGCTATCTGGCGCAGGACGAACGCAGCCTGATGACACTGGTCGATGACCGGCTGATCGTGCAGGCCTCCGGCGCCCCCGTCGCGGTGATGGAGCCTGTTCTGGCCCGGATCGACCACGCCGCCCTTGCCGCCTATGGCAAATAGCGCCGCATCCGGCCAGCCGGCGCCAAGTTTGCCATCGCACTGGACCTAAACCCGGCCCCGAACTGGACAAGCGGGGGCCGGCCATGTCATCGGTCTGCGATCCGTGTTTCCTGACCCCGAGGTCTGTCATGCTCGATACCGTCACCAACCTGCGCGACCTGCTGAAAGACCCGTCGCTTCTGGCGACCAAGGCCTATGTGGCCGGCGAATGGATCGACGCCGACGATGGCACCACCTTCGCCGTGGTGAACCCCGCCCGTGGCGACGTGATCGCCGAAGTGCCGAACCTGTCGCGCGCCGAAACCGCCCGCGCCATTGCCGCGGCCCAGGTCGCGCAAAAGGAATGGGCCGCGCGCACCGCCAAGGAACGCGCGGTGATCCTGCGCAAGTGGTTCGACCTGATGATGGCCAATCAGGATGATCTTGGCATCATCCTCTGCGCCGAAATGGGCAAGCCGCTGGCCGAGGCCAAGGGCGAGATCGCCTATGGTGCCAGCTTCATCGAATGGTTCGGCGAAGAGGCCAAGCGCGTCTATGGCGAAACCATCCCCGGCCATCAGCGCGACAAGCGCCTGACGGTGATCAAGCAGCCCATCGGCGTTGTCGCCTCGATCACGCCGTGGAACTTCCCCAATGCGATGATCACCCGCAAATGCGGCCCGGCGCTGGCCGTGGGTTGCGCCTTCGTCGCCCGCCCGGCGGCGGAAACCCCGCTGTCGGCGCTGGCGCTGGCGGTTCTGGGCGAACGCGCGGGTCTGCCCAAGGGAATTCTGTCGATCATCACCTCGAAGAAATCCTCCGACATCGGCAAGGAATTCTGCGAGAACCCGATCGTCCGCAAGCTGACCTTCACCGGCAGCACCGAGGTTGGCCGCATCCTGCTGCGTCAGGCCGCCGATCAGGTGATGAAATGCAGCATGGAACTGGGCGGCAATGCGCCGTTCATCGTGTTCGACGACGCCGATCTGGATGCCGCCGTCGCCGGTGCCATGGCGTCCAAGTTCCGCAACAACGGCCAGACCTGCGTCTGCGCCAACCGCATCTATGTGCAGGCCGGCGTCTATGACGCCTTCGCCGCCAAGCTGCGCGACGCGGTGGCCAAGACCAAGGTCGGCGACGGCCTGACCGGCGACGTGCAGTTCGGCCCGCTGGTCAACCATGCCGCCGTGGAAAAGGTGCAGGAACACATCGCCGATGCCACCGCGAAGGGCGCCTCGGTCATTCTGGGCGGCAAGCCGCACGAACTGGGCGGCAACTTCTTCCAGCCCACCATCCTGACCGGCGTCACCGACCAGATGGTCGTGACCAACGAGGAAACCTTCGGCCCCGTCGCGCCCCTGTTCAAGTTCGACACCGAGGAAGAGGTGATCGCCAAGGCCAATGACACGATCTTCGGTCTGGCCTCGTATTTCTACGCCCGCGACATCGGCCGCATCACCCGCGTGCAGGAGGCGCTGGAATACGGCATCGTCGGCGTGAACACCGGCATCATCTCGACCGAGGTCGCCCCCTTCGGAGGCGTCAAGCAATCGGGCCTCGGTCGTGAGGGCAGCCATCACGGGATGGAAGATTACCTGGAAATGAAATACATTTGTCTGTCGATCTGACCGGCATCCTGTTCGAAACGGCAAGGGGCGGGTCACCGCCCCTTTGTCATGTCAGGAGAGGACCGATGTCCGAAGACTATGTTCCGCCCAAGGTCTGGACCTGGGAAAAGCCCTCGGGCGGCGCCTTCGCCTCGATCAACCGCCCCGTGGCCGGCCCCACCCATGATGCCGCGCTTCCGGTCGGCAAACACCCGCTTCAGCTTTATTCGCTGGCCACGCCGAACGGCATCAAGGCCACGATCCTGCTGGAAGAGCTGCTGGAGGCGGGCCACGATGCCGAATACGACGCCTGGCTGATCGACATCAACAAGGGCGACCAGTTCGGTTCGGGCTTCGTGGCGGTGAACCCGAATTCCAAGATCCCCGCGCTGATGGACCATTCGACCAACCCGCCGCAGCGGGTGTTCGAAAGCGCCTCGATCATGCTTTATCTGGCCGAAAAATTCGGCGGCGCCTTCATCCCGAAAGATCCCGCCGCGCGCACCGAAATGCTGTCCTGGCTGTTCTGGCAGATGGGCAGCGCCCCCTTCGTCGGCGGCGGCTTCGGCCATTTCTACGCCTATGCCCCGGTCAAGATCGAATACGCCATCAACCGCTATGCGATGGAAGCCAAGCGCCAGCTTGACGTTCTGGACCGGCATCTGGCGCAGAACGACTGGATGGCCGGCGGCGAATACACGCTGGCCGATATGGCGATCTGGTCCTGGTATGGCAGCCTGGTTCTGGGCCGCGCCTATAACGCCGCCGAATTCCTGAATGTGGAAAGCTATGCCCATGTCCTGGAATGGGCCCGGCGAATCGATGCCCGCCCCGGCGTGATCCGGGGCCGCAAGGTGAACCGCACCTGGGGCGAGCCGTCCGAACAGCTTCGCGAACGCCACTCCGCCGCCGATTTCGACAGCCTTCCCAAGGGCTGATCCCGCGAACAGCGCTGGCCAGCCCGCGACGGGCTGGCCGTAATATTTTGTAAACATTGATGTTATCGGATAGCGTCGCCGGGTTTCCCGCTAGCGGCGCAGCGTTTTTGCCTAACCTGCCGGGTCTGCCCAGATTGGCCTTGTCGCCCCGCTGCCACGGGGTCAGCCAGGAAAGGACAACCCGATGTTCACCACTGTCAAATCTGCCCGCACCGCCGCGCTGGCCGCCCTGACCGCCCTGTCGGTCGCGGCCGTGCCCGCGGCCCCCGCGCTGGCCATGGGGGACAAGGAAAAGGGCTTCGTCGCCGGTGCCCTGACCGCCGTGATCGTGGACGAACTGCTGAAACAGGGCCGCCAGGCCCGCGAACATCGCCGTGAGCCGGTCTATGGCGCACCTCCGGTCTATGCGCCCGCCCCGGTCTACAACCCCGCGCCGGTCTATGCCCCCGCGCCGGTTGCCACCACCTCGATCCATGCCACCCCGGTTGCACGGGCCTTCAACACCTATTCGCTGCGCGAACGTCAGGCGATCCAGCGCAGCCTGCGCGCCTCGGGTTACTACTCGGGGGCCATCGACGGTTCATTCGGCCCGCGCACCTATAACGCGGTCGTGGCCTATGCCCGCGATGCGGGCGCGCGCAACAACCTGCAAACCACCGGCGGCGCCTTCGCAATCTATGACGGGCTGATCTTCTGATCGGCCCTGCCCAAAGGCGGCCCTGATCTTGTTTCCCCAGCCGGGGCCGCCCGCCCCCTTTCCGACCCCATCGGAAAGGGGGCTTTTCCTTCGCCGCGTCTCAGTCTGCGGTCATGTTCCAGGTGAACCAGGTCGTGTCATGCACGGTTTCCGCATCGCGCAGCACCCCGGCAACCGCGTCCGGCGGAACCACCGCCCCGCTGCGCCGGTGCGTCCATTCCAGCCGCATCGCGCCCGTGTCCGTCGCTTGCCCGGCAAAGTCGAAACGGAAGGCCGGGTTCTCCAGATGCACCTCGGGCGGCGGGTTGAAATCGAACCCCGCACCCGTGATCCGCACCACATGATGAAACACCGCCGGCCCGCCGCTTTGCATCGGCAAGACCCGGGGCCCGGGCTGCCGGTCCGGCAGGTTTGACGCGAAATCCTCGGCCGCGAAGGGGAAATCCTGATCCAGCCCGTCCGTGCGCAACGCCAGTCTGGGCAACCAGTAGCTTTCCTCCATCACCAGCCGGTTCTGTGGCCGGTCATCGGTCATGGCAATCGGATCCCGCAGGATCAGGCCGGGATAGCGGTTCTGGTAGAACTCCAGATAATCGGTCTCGATCCGGCCGCGGGGCGAGGTGGCCCAGCGTTGCCGCATCGAATCCGCCGCCCCGCCGCGATAGACCGATGTGACGGTCAGGAACACCCCCGCAAAGGTGAAGTGATAGCTTTCCGTCACATCGGTGGACCAGGCGGTTTCCGCCGTGACCGGAATCGGCTCCAGCACCCGCTGCCCGGCCCCGGCCAGCGGCAGCGCCCAGGCATATTCGGGCGGGGCCATGGTGGCAAAATCGCCGCCCTGATGCGATCCGGTCGGGTCCACCCAATAGGCCCGGCCCTTCACCATGATCCGCACGATGGCATGGTCAAAGGCCCCCAGCATGGGCACCTCTGCCGGCAGCGCCGCGCCATTGTCGATGTCGGTCAGCGCCACCTGCGCCTCAACCCCCAGCCGCCGCAGCATCACCACCAGCAGCAGCGCCTTGTCCTTGCAATCGCCAAAGCCCGAGGTGATCACCTCTGCCGGCTTGCGCGCAACAATTCCGCCCGCCCCGATCGAAAGCGAGACATAGCGCAATTCGTCCTGCACCAGCCGCAGCGCCGCAATGGCCCGCGTCTCGGGGCCGGAATTCGCCGCCGCAATCGCGGCAACCTTCGCGTCCCATTCCGGCGTCAGCGGATAGTCGGCGCCATAGCGGGGCGTCAGCGCCGCCGACAGCGGCCCCCAGTCCGGGTCGGCGCTCAGCCGCAGATAGGCGGTCGGGTCGTCCTGCGGCGGCACCGCCTCTTCGGCACGGGGCGGCACATGGCCCAGCCGCTGCCATTCCTGGCGCACCGTGCCATCCGGTCCGGGGCCTTCGGCATGGCTCACCCGGTCCGGCAACGCGCCCAGGGTCATGGGCCAGTCCTTCGGCCAGAACACCACCGTGCGCGTCAGCACCACCGGCACATTCCATTCCATCACGGCAAAGACTGCGCGTTCCCCCGCCCCCACCATCGGCTTCATCTCGCGCAGGCTGGCGTAATCGACAATATCGCCCACCCGCAGGTCGGGCACCTGCAGATAGGCCGTCAGCGATCCGTCCAGGATCCCCTCCTCCAGCCGCTGTTCGCGGCGGAACACCTCGGGCGTCACCTTGTCGATCAAGTCGATCTCGCGCCCGTCGCGCAGGATCTTCAGCCGGGTCAGCGTCATGCGGTCAAAGGCCGGGTCATAGTCGAAGCTGATCGTCGCCGCCTCTTCCAGCCCGGCCCGGTCGGTGACCTGCATCACCGTGCGGGCATAGGAATGGCGCTCCTCGCCCACGAACATGACCTGATAGTCGCTGAGGATGTAATGCACCCCGTCCTGCGCCTCGGCTTTCAGACGGGCATCGTCGGCCGGCAGGGGCAGGTCTTCCACCCAGTCCGGCTCGGGGCCAAGGGCAAAGCCCTGTGCCCAGGCGGGCGCCGCAAGGCACAGAAACAGGGCAAACCTCAACAGGTGCAACATGGCGCTCTCCGCAATCGCACGAACCCTAGGTCACGCCTCGGGGCCGGGCAAGCGCCGCCCCCAAGGATTGCGGCCCGGCCCGCGTCCAATTAGCGTCATGCTGATGGATACGCCCGATGAAACCCTGGCCCAAGCCGCCAATGGCGGCGACCGCGCGGCCTTTGCCACGCTGGTCGGCCGGCATTACGACCGAATCCTGGGCCTTGCCTTCCGCCTGACCGGCAACCGGACCGAGGCCGAGGATCTGGCGCAGGACATCTGCGCCGCCCTGCCCGCCAAGCTGCGCCAGTTCCGCGCCGAGGCGCGGTTCACCACCTGGCTTTACCGCATCGTGGTGAATGCCACCCATGACCTGCGGCGCCGTCAGGCCACCCGGGCCCGGGCCGCCGATGGCTGGGGCGATTGGGAAATCGCCCGCCAGGACGAAATCGCCACCGAGCGTGAGGCGCAGGACTGGCTGGCCGCCGCCATGGCCCGCCTGTCGCCCGAACTGCGCGACACGGTGGCGCTGGTGCTGGGCGAAGAGATGACCCAGGCCGAGGCCGGCGCGGTTCTGGGGGTCAGCGAAGGCACCATCGCCTGGCGCATGTCCGAGGTGAAGAAACGGCTGCGTGCGATGGCCGCGGAGGAAGCGAAATGACCGACGACCGCGATCCGCTTGACCTGTTGAAAGCTGGCCTGAAGGCCGCCCCGCCACCGCCCGATCCGGCGGCCCGCGCCCGCGCGCTGGCGCTGGCCATGGAAAATTTCGACCGGCTCCAAGATTCGACCGAAGCCGCACGTCCCAAGGAAGACCGCCCCCCGCAGGCGGGTTTCCTGAACGGAGTGCGTTCCATGCTGAACTTCCTGACCACCCGCCCCGCCCTTGCCGCCACCACCTCGGTCGCGGCGCTGATCGTGGGCGTGGCCGTGCTGTTGCCGGTCGCGCAGAAACTGCCCGTGGCCCCCGGCCAGCCCCCGCTGGCAACCCCCGCCGCCGCGCCGCAACCGCCGCTGCCCGAAGCCTCGTCCCTGGCGCAGGCCGCGCCGCCTGCCCCCGACACCCCAGTCGCGACCGGCACGGTCGAGGTGCCCTATCCCGCCCCTGCCGAAGCCGCGCCCAAGGTTGTCGTGGACATGCCTGAGGCCGAAGCCGCCGCCCCGGCGGCCGATGCGACGCTGGACTATCTGGCCGAAGCCTCCCCCCGCCTGCGCCGCGAGGCCCCCGCAGGCGGCGCAGAAATCTTGCCGGAAGTGGTGGCCGCCCCCTCGGTCGAACCGATGGCCCTGCCCCAGCTTGACCCGAACACCGAAGCCTATGCCACTGCCGAGGCGAACCCCGTCAAGGTCACGGCGGAAGAGCCGGTTTCCACCTTCTCGACCGATGTCGATACCGCCTCCTACGCGCTGGTGCGGTCCACCCTGAACCTTGGGGTGATGCCGACCCCCGATCAGGTGCGCGTCGAGGAAATGGTCAACTACTTCCCCTACGCCTACCCCGCGCCCGAGGCGGGGCAGGCCTTCCGCACCACCGTTTCCGTGATGCCGACGCCGTGGAACGAAGGCACCCGTCTGGTCACCATCGGGCTGCAGGGCGCCCTGCCCGCCATTGCCGACCGTCCGCCGCTGAACCTTGTCTTCCTGATCGACACTTCCGGTTCGATGGAAGACCCCATGAAGCTGGGCCTGCTGAAACAGTCGCTGGCGCTGATGCTGCCCGAACTGCGCCCCGACGATCAGGTCGCGCTGGTGGCCTATGCCGGGTCGGCCGGCGAAGTGCTGCCGCCCACGCGCGCGGCAGAGAAGGACAAGATCCTGGCCGCGCTGGACAGCCTGGCCGCCGGCGGCTCGACCGCGGGGGCAGAGGGCATCGAACTGGCCTACAAGGTGGCCGCCGGCATGACGGCGCAAGGTGAGGTCAGCCGCGTGCTGCTGGCAACCGACGGCGATTTCAACGTCGGCCTGTCCGACCCCGCCGCGCTGGAAACCTTCATCGCCCGCAAGCGTGACGAAGGCATCTATCTTTCCGTCCTTGGCTTCGGCCGCGGCAATCTGGACGATGCCACGATGCAGGCGCTGGCCCAGAACGGCAACGGAACCGCCTCCTACATCGACACCCTGGCCGAAGCGCGAAAAGTGCTGGTCGACCAGCTCAGCGGGGCCCTTTTCCCCATTGCAGATGATGTGAAAGTGCAAGTCGAATGGAACCCGGCGCAGGTCGCCGAATACCGGCTGATCGGCTATGAGACCCGCGCCCTGAAGCGCGAGGACTTCAACAACGACAAGGTGGACGCCGGCGAGATCGGCGCCGGGTTGCAGGTGACGGCGATCTACGAAATCACCGCGCCCGGATCGAAGGCACTGAAGAACGATCCGCTTCGCTATGGCGCGGCCCCGGCAGCGGACGGCACGGCCGATGAACTGGGCTTCCTGCGCCTGCGCTGGAAAGCCCCCGGCGCAAGCGAAAGCCAACTGACCGAAACCGCGATCACCGGCCGGGAACAGGCCACCGACGACACCCGCTTTGCCGCCGCCATCGCCGGCTTCGGCCAGATCCTGCAGGATTCGGTCTATCTGGGTGATTGGGGCTGGGATCAGGCCATCGCGCTGGCCCTGGACGCGCGCGGCGACGATCCCTTCGGCTACCGGATCGAGGCGGTCAACCTGATGCGCCTTGCCCAAAGCCTGGACCGCTGATCCGGGCCGGGCAGGCCACAAGACAAAGGGCGCGCCGGTCCCCCGGCGCGCCCTCCAATCCTTGATGGCGTGAACCTCAGTTCACCGTTTCAACCTTGGCCTCAAGCGCCGGGGTCGTGGCGCCATCGGCACGGGCAATCTCGATCCGGCGCGGCTTCATCGCCTCGGGCACTTCGCGCACCAGGTCGATGTGCAGCATGCCATGCTCATGCACGGCGCCGGTCACGCGCACATGATCGGCCAGCGCGAAGCGGCGTTCAAAGGCCCGGGTGGCGATGCCACGGTGCAGGAAGCTGCGCTCGGCCTCGTCCGTGGCCTTGCGGGCGGTCACGTTCACGCTGCCATCCTTCACCTCGACCGACAGTTCGTCGGGGGTGAAGCCGGCCACCGCGATCGAGATCCGATAGGAATTCTCGGCGGTCTTTTCGATGTTGTAGGGCGGATAGGCGGGCGGGGTCAGGTCGGAACTCAGAACCCGGTCCATCAGGTCGGCCACACGGTCGAAACCAACGGTGGCACGGTAAAGCGGGGCGAAGTCGAAGCTGCGCATGATCATCCTCCGAAAAGCGATGCGTCGTTCATGTTGCCCGCCCCATCATGGGGCCGGGCGGTTGCGCCAGACCCGTCATGGCGTCCGGCATCAGATCATTTGGGAACGCCCCCTGCCGCCGTCAAGACCCCCCTCACGGCCGCCGTCAGGGCGACAGGAACTTCGCCCCCGCCGCCGCATCGCCGCCCGAAATCACCCGCACCCCCGGCGTCGCCTTCGGCGCGTCCTCCGCCTCCATTTCGGCCCGCAGCAGCGCCAGCGGCGCATCCAGCGGCACGGCCAGCGCCACCTTGCGGCCCTCCATCTCGGCCTTGGCGGAAATCACCGAAACCACCTTCTGCACCCCGTCGCGCAGCGCGAAGACCGGCGCCCCCGACGACCCGAAGTCGATGTCGCAACTCAGCACCATGGCCTCGCGGAACTGGGTCAGCACCGTGCAGCCCTGCTGGATCGACGGTATCTCGGCCCGGTCCTTGGCATAGGACACCACGCTGACCCGGTCGCCGCTGCCCGGCTGCGCCGCCGTGGCAAAGGGCTGCAACTGCGGCAACAGGATCGGCTGGTCCAGCTCCAGCAGCGCCAGATCGTCGGCCACCCGGCTTAGGTCTTCCTGCGCCGAATAGGCATAGCCGGGATGGGTCAGCGACCGGCGCACCCCGCGATAGGCCTCGGCCCGACCATTGCGCCAACCGGCCTGAAAGGTGATGTCGCCATCCGCCATCCGGCTGCCGCTGGTCTTGTCATACAGGCAATGCGCCGCCGTCAGCACCAGTTGCGGCCCGATCAGCGCGCCGGTGCAGAAGGCATGGTCCCCCAGCGTCAGCTTGCCCACCGCCTGCCAGCCCTTGACCGCATCGCCGGTGGTCAGCGCCACCAGCCCGCTGTCCTGCGCCGCAACGGGCAGGGCAAGGCACAGGCCAAGACCAAGAAACCAGCGTTTCACCATGCCACACACCCTTGCCTGCCCCGGCACCGAAGTCCGGCCTAGGCCGCAATTCGGGCCGTTTTGCGGCGCCTCGGTCAAGCGAAATCCGCGGTCTCAGCCCGGCCCCAGCGCACGCGGGCGCGGCCCGCCGGTCGCCCAGTCCAGCAGTTCCACCGTATGCACCACCGGCACCGCCGTGCCCGACCCGATCTGCGTGATGCAGCCGATATTGCCTGCCGCAATGATGTCGGGCTTGCGCGCTTCCAGCGTGGCGACCTTGCGCGCCTTCAACTGGCCGCTGATCTCGGGCTGCAACAGGTTGTAGGTGCCGGCGCTGCCGCAGCACAGATGGCTGTCCGCCGGCTCCACCACCTCGAACCCCGCGCGTTTCAGCAGGTCTTTCGGCGCGGTCCTGATCTGCTGGCCGTGCTGCAACGAACAGGCCGAATGATAGGCGACCCGCACCCCCTTCGGCGCGCCTTCCGGCAGGCCCAGCCGGACCAGCACCTCGCTCACATCCGCCGCCAGCCCCGCCACCAGCGCCGCATCAGCGGCAAGCGCCGGATCGGTGCGGAACATGTGGCCATAGTCCTTGACCGTGGTGCCGCAGCCGCTGGTGTTGATGACAATGGCATCCAGCCCCCCGCCCCGGTACTCGGCCGCCCAGGTCCGGATGTTCGCCGCCGCGCTGGCATGGGCCCGCGCCTCCTGCCCCATGTGATGGGTCAGCGCCCCGCAGCAGCCCGCGCCCTGCGCCACCACCACCTCGCAGCCCAGCCGCCGCAGCAGGCGGATTGTGGCCTCGTTGATGTCCGGGTCCAGCGCTTTTTGCGCGCAGCCGGTCAACAGCGCCACCCGCATCCGCCGCGCAGCCGTGGCCGCAAACACCTGCGGCCGGTCGCTGTCACTCGCCGGCGGCACCCGCTTCGGCGCCAGCGCCAGCATGGCCCGCAACCGCGCATCCGGCATCAGCCGGGCAAAGGGCCGCGCCAGCACCGCCCCCCGCAGCATCAGCCGCAACCGCCCCGGATAGGGCAGCACCCGCGCCAACAACCCGCGCAGCAGCCGGTCCATCAGCGGCCGGCGATAGGTCTTTTCGACATGGGCGCGGGCGTGGTCGATCAGGTGCATGTAATGCACCCCCGACGGGCAGGTCGTCATGCAAGACAGGCAGGACAGGCAGCGGTCGATATGGCGCACCGTCTTTTCATCGGCGGGCCGGTCGTTTTCCAGCATGTCCTTGATCAGGTAGATCCGCCCCCGCGGGCTGTCCAGCTCGTCCCCCAGCACCTGATAGGTCGGGCAGGTGGCCGTGCAGAACCCGCAATGCACACAGGTCCGCAGGATCTCGTTCGCCCGCGCGATGGCGGGGTCGGCCAGTTGCGCCTCGGTGAAAGTCGTCTGCATCAGCCAAGGCTCCCCGGATTCAGAATCCCGCGCGGGTCGAACTGCGCCTTCAGCCCCGCCTGCAAGGCCGCCACCTCGGGCGATACCGGCGGCAGCACCGGGCTGCTCTCCTCGCCGCGCAGCCGCGTTGCATGGCCCCGCGCCCCAAGGGCCGACCGGATCAGCGCCCCCTGCCCCTCGGGGCAGGCCAGCCACAAGAGCCCGCCGCCCCAGTCCCACAGCGCCTCATGCGGCACCCGGGCGGCGGCCAGCGCCTGCGGCACCGCCAGCGCCTCTCCTGGCACGCAGGAAATCCGCCATAGCGCCCCCGGCTTGCCGGCAAAGGCCGCAACATCCCGCACCCCCTGCCAGATCGCGGCGCTTTCCGCCGCCTCGGCCAGCCGCCAGTCCCCCGCGATCCGCGCGCGCACCTGCCCCGCCCGATAGGCGACGGATCCCGCCATCCCCTCGACCCGGATCAGCACCTGCCCGCCCGCATAGGCCGCCCCCGACACATCGAACGGCGACCCAAGCGCCGACCGCAGCGCCGCCAGCCCCGCCTCGGGCGAAAACCCCTCGCCCACCAGCGTCGTCTCGGCCTCGGGCACGGCCTGCACCTTGAAGGCCACCTCGGTCAGCACGCCAAGGCTGCCGCGCGACCCCGCCAGCAGCTTCACCAGATCATAGCCGGTGACGTTCTTCATCACCCGCCCGCCATTCGCGATCACCGCCCCCGTGCCATCCACACAGCGCAGCCCCAGCATCGCATCGCGGGCCGCCCCCGCCTGCACCCGGCGCGGGCCGCTGGCATTCTCGGCCGCCACGCCGCCCAGCGTCGACACGCCCGTCCGCCCCAGCAGCGCCCGCAGGTCGGGCGGCTCGAAGGCCAGCCGCTGCCGCTCGGCCGCCAGCACCGCCTGCACCTCGGCCAAGGGCGTGCCGGCCCCCGCCACCAGCGTCAGCGCGCCCGGCTCATAAAGCCGCACGCCCGACAGGCCGCCCGTCTCCAGCACCGCGCCCGCCACAGCCTGGCCCCGCGTGCCACCGCCCCGCACCGCGACCGGCGCGGTCGCCGCCCGGATTGCCTCTGCCAGTTCCGCCTCAGTGCAAGGCCGCATCATCCACTCATTTTCTGTCTGAAAATATCCTCGGGGGTCCGGGGGCAGACGGCCCCCGGCGCTGTCATCCCGCGCGCCGTCCGGCCGAAACCGCCAGCGGAAACACCTTCGCCGGGTTCAGCAGCCATTTCGGATCGAACACGTCCTTCACCCGCATCTGCGCCTCCAGATCGGCGGGCCGGTACTGCACCCCCATCAGGTCGCGCTTCTCGATCCCCACGCCATGTTCGCCGGTCAGACAACCGCCCACCTCGACACACAGTTTCAGGATCTCCGCCCCCAGGGCCTCGCACCGCTCCTGATCGCCGGGCTTGTTGGCGTTGTACAGGATCAGCGGGTGCATGTTGCCGTCGCCGGCGTGGAACACATTGGCCACCTCCAGCCCGAAGTCCGCCGCAAGTTCGCCGATCCGGCGCAGCACCTGCGGCAGGGTCGAAACCGGAATCGTCCCGTCCAGACACATGTAATCGTTGATCTGCCCCATGGCGCCAAAGGCCGACTTGCGGCCCAGCCAGATGCGCTTGGCATGGGCCTCATCCGTTGCCTGTTCCAGCGCCACCGGGTCATGCCGCCGGGCAATGGCGGTGATCGCGGCAAGCTGCTCGTCAATCTCGGCCGGGCTGCCCTCGACCTCGACGATCAGCAGCGCCTCGCAATCGGGGTAGCCCGCCTTGGCAAAGGCCTCGCAAGCGCGGATGCAGGGGCGGTCCATGAACTCGATCGCCACCGGCAACAGGCCCGCCTTGATGATGTCGGCCACGCAGGCCCCGGCCACCTCGTTCGACGAAAACCCCATCAGCACCGGCCGCGCACCCTCGGGCTTGGGCAGGATGCGCAGGGTGGCCTCGGTCACCACGCCCAACTGCCCCTCGGACCCGCAGACCACCCCCAGCAGATCCAGCCCCGGCGCATCCATCCAGGGCCCGCCGATTTCAACCACGGTGCCGTCCATCTTCACCAGCGTGACGCCCAGCAGGTTGTTCGTCGTCACCCCGTATTTCAGGCAATGCGCCCCGCCGGAATTCATCGCGATATTGCCGCCGATGGCACAGGCCAACTGGCTTGAAGGATCGGGGGCATAGAAGAACCCCTCCGCCTCGACCGCGCCGGTCACCGACAGGTTGGTCCGCCCGGCCTGCACCCGGATGAAGCGGTTGTCGTAATCGGTTTCCAGAACGCCGTTCATCCGGGCAATGCCCAGCACCACCGCATCCGCCGTCGGCATGGAACCCCCGGCCAGCGAGGTTCCCGCCCCGCGCGGCACCACGGGCACGCCTTCCTCCCAGCAGACCCGCAGCGCCGCCGCGACCTCGGCCGTCGTGCGCGGCAGCACCACCGCCAGCGGCTGCATCCGATAGGCCGACAGGGCGTCGCACTCATAGGCCCGCGTCTCGGCCGGATCGTCGATCACCGCATCGCGCGGCAGCACGGCGCGCAGCCGCGCCACGATGGCAGGTTTCCGCGACAGGATCGCGGCATCAGGAACCGGCACGTCCATCGGCGATCCTCCCCATATTGGTCAAGAAATATAACCAATTTTACGCCTGAGCAAGCTGCAAGCACTGGCGTTCCCGCAAGCAAGGGCGTTAAATGTGCAAATCATGCTGTCAAACCTTCCCCTTGTCCTGAGTCTGCCGGACATGGCCGCGCTGATCGGCCTGTTCGTCGTCTGGTTCGCCTGCGTCTGGATCATCGAAAACCCTCCGGCGCGGCACCCTTCGGTCTCGGTGCTGATGAAAACCTACAGGCATGACTGGATGCGCACCTTCGTCACCCGCAGCCCGCGCATCTTTGACGGCACGCTGATCGATTCGCTGCGCCAGGGCACGGCCTTCTTCGCCTCGGCCTCGCTGATCGCCATCGGCGGCGGGGTGGCGCTGATCGGCAATGCCTCGACCGTGGAACGGCTGGCGCAGGATCTGCCGCTAGATACCGTCACCGTCGACCTTGCGCTCAAGCTGCTGGTCCCGGTCGCCATCCTGTCGAATGCGCTCCTCAAGTTCATCTGGGCGCACCGGCTGTTCGGCTATTGCTCGATCATGATGGCCGCAGTCCCGAACGACCCCGCCGATCCGCTGGCCTTCCGCCGGGCGGAACAGGCGGCCAAGATCAACGTCACCGCCGCCCGCAGCTTCAACCGCGGGCTGGAATCGATCAATTTCGCGCTGGCCTCGGCGGGCTGGCTGCTGGGGCCGGGCGGGCTGGTGCTGACCACGGTCGTCGCCGCGCTTGTCACCCTGCGGCGGGAATTCTGGTCACATTCCCGGCTGGTCATCCTCGACAAGACCGACTGACCGCCCCGCCCTCAGCGGGCGCTGCGGCGCCTGCGGCCCTCAACCAGCCAGGCAGCCACCGACAGGCCCGCCGCCAGCAGCAGCCAGACCCAGCCCGGCAGCACGGCGCTGACCCGCACGTCCGTGGTGACATAGGCCGCGCGCGGCGTGATGCCGACCCAGCCACGCCCGGCCGCCGGGCGCCCCTCGGCCACACTGCGGATGTCGGGCACACCCTCGGCCAGCCGCAGCACCCCGCCCCGGGTGGCCTGCACCACCGGCGCCAGCGCCTTGCCCGAGGCGATGGTGGCCACGAATTCGCGCGGCGCCGAAGGCCCCACCGCGATCACCCGCGTCAGATCCTCCTGCTCCAGCCGGTACAGGCCCAGGGCCGGCGCCTTCCAGTCAAGCTGATACTTGCCGGGCGCCTTCTGCATCATCTGCAACTCGACCTTGGCACCGTCCGGCCCCGTCACCGTCAGCGGTCCCGGCGCTTCTTCCCGGATGGTGCGGCGGGTGATGGTCAGCACATCGCCTTTCGCCGTGGCGGTCAGGGTCTCTTCCTCAAGCTCGGGCTCTTTCAGCATCCAGTGCGCCAGCCGCCGCAGCAGTTCCAGTTGCGGCCCGCCACCTTCATAGCCCCGGCCCCACAGCCACATCTGGTCGCTGGCCAGCACCGCCACGCGGCCCTGATCGACCCGGTCCAGCACCAGCAGAGGCAGGCCGTCCGGCCCCTCCATCACCGTCTGCCCCGACAGCTTTTCCACCTCGACCGCGCGGAACCAGCGACCCCAGCCGCCTTCGGGCGCGAACTTCTCCAGCCCTTCGGTCACCGGATGGCGCTGCCCCAGATCGGTGATCTTGGGGCGGAATCCTTTTTCCACCACCTGCGCCGTGGGCGCCACCGGCAGGATTTCCGCCAGCGGAGACCGATACAGACTGTCCACCGCCCCGTATTCCGGCCCCGCCGCCACCAGCACCGTGCCGCCGTTGCGGACATACTGAACCACGTTGTCGATATAGGACATCGGCAGGATGCCCCGCATCCGGTAGCGGTCGAAGATGATCAGGTCGAATTCGCTGATCTTCTCGACGAACAGCTCGCGCGTGGGAAAGGCGATCAGGCTCAGCTCGTCCACCGGCACGCCATCCTGTTTTTCCGGCGGCCGCAGGATGGTGAAATGCACCAGATCGACGCTGGCATCCGATTTCAGCAGGTTGCGCCAGACCCGTTCGCCGGCATGGGGCTCTCCGCTGACCAGCAGCACCCGCAGCCGGTCGCGCACGCCGTTGATCTGCGCCACCACCGCGTTGTTGCGGTCCGTCAATTCGCCCGCCACCGGGGCCACGCTGAATTGCAGCACGTTCAGCCCGCCATGCGGCAGGGTGACCGGCAGGTCCAGATCCACCCCCACCGGCACGGTATAGGTCTGCGGCGGCTCGGCATCGACCGCGATGGTCAGCTCGACCTCGGTCCCGGCCAGGGCGGGCACGGCGCCGCTGTCCTCGACCTGCAACTGCATCACGAATTCCTCGCCGATGATGGCGAAGGCAGGCGCGTTCTTCAGCACCACCCGGCGGTCCCAGTCGCTGTCCTGCCCGGTCAGCAACAGGTGGAACGGCGCCGGCATCTGCGGCGCAAGTTCCAGGTCATGCACCCGCCCGTCGCTGATCAGCAGCACGCCGGCCACCCGCGCCCGCGGTTCTTCCGCCAGCGCCTCTGACACTGCGGTCATGGCCAGCGTGCCCGCATCCTCGGCGCCGTCGCCGAACCGCACCACCCGCAGTTCGGTGTTGGGCAGGGCGGCCACCTCGGCCTCGATCCGCGCCACCGCGGCGCCGGTCTGCGCCGCCCGGTCGCCCAGGGTCTGGCTGGTGCTTTCATCCACCACCAGGATCACGATGTCCGACAGCGGCTGCCGCTCCTCGCGCTGCAAGGACGGGTTGGCCAGCGCCGTCACCAGCACCGCCGCCGCCAGCCCGCGCAAGACCCAGCCCCCCAGACCGCGCCACAGCGCCAGCGCCAGCAGCAGCAAGGCCAGCCCCGCCAGCGCCCAGATCGCCGCCCAGGGCAGCAGCGGGTCGAACACCACCTGCGCGATCATTGCCCCAGCCTTTCCAGCAGCGCCGGCACATGCACCTGATCGGATTTGTAGTTGCCGGTCAGCACATGCATGATCAGGTTGATCCCGAAGCGATAGGCCATTTCGCGCTGCCGTTCACCGGCAAAGCCCCGGCCCACCGGCACCAGCGCCGCGCCGGTCTCATCCGCCGCCCAGGCCGCCGCCCAGTCATTGCCGCCAATCACCACCGGCGTCACCCCGTCGTTCAGGTTGCGGAAGGGCATCCCCTCGGCTTCCTCAACGCCCGCAGGCGCGGCTTCCACCCAGATCGGGCCTTGCCCGAACCGGCCGGGAAATTCCTGCAACAGATAGAAGGTCCGCGTCAGCACATGGTCGGCCGGGGCGGTTTCCAGCGGCGGCACATCCAGCCCGGCCGCGATCCGCTGCAAGGCGGCCCCTTCCGGCGTGGCACTGCCAAACCCCGCCACATCGGCATCGCGCGTGTCGAACAGGATCATCCCCCCGGTGCGCAGATAGTCGTTCAGCCTGGCATAGGCCGCAGCCGATGGCGTGGGCATATCCGCCGTCACCGGCCAGTAAAGGAAGGGGAAAAAGGCCAGTTCGTCCTTTTCGATGTTCACCGCCATGGGCGTGCCCGGTTCGATCGAGGTGCGCTCCCACAGCCGGTCGCCCAGACCTTTCAGCCCCGCCTGCGCCAGATCATCAACCTGCGCGTCGCCGGTGATCACATGCGCCAGCACCACCGATGTCGTGGCCTCCAGCGCGAAATCGTCGCCCGGTTTCGGGCCTTCGGGCGCCGCGTCCTGCGCGCGGGCCTGCCCGCCCAGGGCCAGAGCCGCCACCGCCAGCACCGCCACGCCCCGGCGCAGCCCCGTCAGGCGCCCCGCCACCCAAAGCGCGGCCAGGATGTCCAGCAACAAAAGCCCCAGCCCCGCCGCCAGCAGCGGCCCTTTCAGGCTGCGCTGCGGCGTGACTGCCAGCCCCTCGACCACCGCCGCCGCCGGCCAGACCGCCGGCTTCAGCTCCGACTTCGCGTTCACCACGTTCAGCGCCACCCGCCGGTCCTGCCCGGCATACAGCCCCGGCGGCCGCGTCGGGCCCGGGCCGCTGACCATGGCCTGCGCCAAAGCCTCGCCCTCAACCCCTGCAACGCCCGCCGCCTCGGCCTCGGCGCCCCAGACATCCAGCACAACCTCGGGCACCCAGACCTGCCCGGTCAGATCGGCCGCCTCGGGCAGCGCCGGGCGGGCTGAAACCGCCAGCCGTTCCAGCATCTGCACGAACAGCCCCGACAAGGGCAGCGTTGACCATTCCGTATTCGCCGTCACATGCACCAGCACCACCTGCCCGTTGCCCAAGGCCTTGCGGGTCACCAGTGGCGTGCCATCCTCCAGCGCGGCAATGGTGCGTTCGGCAAGCTCGGGGTCGGGCTGGGCCAGCACCTGTTCCTTGACGTCAACGTCATCCGGCAGGGCCAGACCATAGAACGGGCTGCCTTCCGCAAAGGGCGCCAGTTGCTTCGGCTCGCCCCAGCTCATCGCGCCGCCCACCGTGCGGCCGCCTTCGCGCAGCCGCACCGGCATCAGCGCGTCTTCCTCGAACCGGCTCACATCGCTGGCCGCCATCCGTGGCCCGGCAAAGCGCAGCAACAGCCCGCCCCCCTCGACCCATTTCACCGTGGCCTCCTCTTCGGCCTGGGTCAGCTTGGCAACATCGGCCAGAATGATGACATCGGGCTTGGCGACCAGCACTTCCGACAGCGAGCCTTCAACCAGATCGGCCACCGGCACCAGCGCCTGCCGCAGGTAATGCGTGGGCGACAGCAGTTGCAGCCCCTCGCGCGCCGGACCGGCGCCGATGATGGCCACCTTGCGCCGTTTCAGACTGTCGTCGGTCAGGCTGACGGCGCCTGCGCTGCGCAGGCCCGCGACCTCGAACCGGGTGATGCGGTTGCGCAGCTCGGGCGGCAGGTCCATCGGTGCCTCGGCCCGGCCATAGCCCGGGGCAAAGACCAGCGGCACCCGCGCCAGCTCGCGGTCAATCCCGGCCGGGTCCGGCCCGCGCGCCGCCACCTCGATCTGCAGCGGCCCGGTCACCGGCAGGCGGCTTGCGGCCACCATCACCTTGCCCTCGGCAAAGGTCGGCGGATGCAGCGCCACCACCGGCCGCGCGCTTTCGATCACCGTCAGCCGCCCCTTGTCGGCCAGCGCCGCCGCCAGCGCCTCGCGCCCGTCATGCGCCAGCCCGTCGGCCAGCCAGACCGTGTCAAACCTGTCCGCCGGCAGCTTTTCCGCCCAGTCATCCAGCGCGGCCGGCGCCCAGGCCTGCGGCTGCATCGCCGCCACCCGGCCCGCCCAGACATCCGCCGTCTGGAAGGTCACGTCCTGCGGCGCGTCGGTCAGCCGGACCACCGCCACCGGCCGCCCGTCCTGCCCCGCCTCGGCCACCAGTTGCGCCGCCCGTTCCACCCGGCGCGGCCAGTCGCGCGCCTCGGCCCAGCCGCCATCCAGCACCACCAGCAGCGGCCCCTGCCCGGCCTGTTTCGGCTCGGGGTTCAGCACCGGCCCGGCAAAGCCCGCAATCGCCGCCGCCACCGCCGCCATCCGCAGCAGCAACAGCCACCACGGCGTCTTGTCGGTCTCGGAATCCTCATCCGTCAGGCCCAGCAACAGCGCCACGCCCGGAAACCGCCGCCGGATCGGCGCCGGCGGCACCGCCCGCAACAGCAGCCACAGGATCGGCAGGGCCACCAGCCCCCACAGCAACCACGGTGTCAGAAACCCGATGGGGCCCAGCGTGAACATCTACCGCCCACCTTCCAGTGCCCGGAACAGCCACAGCAGCGCGCCTTGCGCCGGGGCGCCGGTGTGGTGGGTGCTGAAATGCCATCCCACCGCCCGCGCCAGCCCGGCCAGCCGGTCCTTGCGTTCGGCCAGCCGCGCCAGATAGCGCGTGCGCAAGTCGCCCGCCTTGCGGGTTTCGTGCTGCAAGCTGCCCCCCATCGATTCAAAGATCGTCCGGCCGTCAAACGGAAACTCTTCCTCGGCCGGGTCCAGCACCTGCACCAACACGCCCTTCACACCCCGATCCGAGGCGCGCCCCAACGCGGCCTCGACCGCCTCCAGCGACCCAAGGAAATCGGACAGGAACACCGCCCGGCCATGGCCGACCATGCCATCCGCCATGGGCGCGCCATAATCGGCGCCCTCCCCCATATCCGCCAGTTGTGCCGCCAGCCGCACGATCTGCGGACGCCCGCTGCGGGGCGGCGTCTGGCCCGAAAGCCCGACCCGCTCGCCCCCCTTCAGCAGCAGCACGGCCAGCGCCAGCGCCAGCAGCCGCGCCCGGTCGGCCTTGGGCGGCCGGGCCTTGTCGCCGGTGAAGCCCATGCTTTTCGACGGGTCCACCCACAGCGTCACCGATTGCGCCGCCTGCCATTCGCGTTCGCGCACGAAATGCGCATCCGACCGGGCCGATCGCCGCCAGTCGATCATCCGCGCCCCGTCGCCGCCATGCGCCGGGCGGTATTGCCAGAATTCGTCGCCCAGGCCTGCGCGCCGCCGGCCATGCTCGCCCAGCATCACCGTCGCCGCCAGCATCTCTGCCTCGGCCAGAAGCGGGGGCAGCGTCTGCCCCAGCGCCTCGGCGCGCGCTCGCAGGTCTGTGGTCACGCCGCGGCCTCAAGCCCCAGCGTGCGGCCCGACACCCGCGCGATGATGCCAGCCAGGGTTTCGCCCCGCGCCCGCGCCGCGAAGGACAGCGCCATCCGGTGTTCCAGCGTGGCCAGCGCCAGCGCCGCCACATCCTCGGTCGAGGGCGCCAGCCGCCCCTGCAACAGCGCCCGCGCCCGCACCGTCAGCATCAGCGCCTGCGCCGCCCGCGGCCCCGGGCCCCAGCTCAGGCTGCCTTCCAGATCGCGCCCCTCGGGCTCGCCGGGGCGGCAGGCGCGCACCAGATCCAGGATCGCCTCAACCACCTTGTCGCCCACCGGCATCCGCCGCACCACGGCCTGCGCCGCCAGCAGTTCCCCGGCGGTAAAGACCTGCGTGCTGTCCGCCTCGTCCACGCCGGTGGTGGCAATCAGGATGTCACGCTCGACCGCGCGGGTGGGATAGTCCACGTCCACCTGCACCAGGAACCGGTCAAGCTGTGCCTCGGGCAGCGGATAGGTGCCTTCCTGCTCGATGGGGTTCTGCGTCGCCAGCACATGAAACGGCTTGCCCAGCGGCCTGTGCTGCCCGGCAATCGTCACTTCCTTTTCCTGCATCGCCTGCAACAGCGCCGATTGCGTCCGCGGGCTGGCGCGGTTGATCTCGTCCGCCATCAGCAACTGGCAGAACACCGGCCCTTCCAGAAAGCGGAACGCCCGGCTGCCATCCGCCGCGGTTTCCAGCACTTCCGACCCCAGAATGTCGGCGGGCATCAGGTCGGGCGTGAACTGCACCCGGTTCGCCTTCAGCCCCATCACGGTGCCCAGCGTATCGACCAGCCGCGTCTTGCCCAGGCCCGGCAGGCCCACCAGCAGCGCATGACCGCCGCACAACATGCTGGCCAGAACCAGATCAACCACCTTCTCCTGCCCGATGAAGCGCCGGTTGATGCTGGCCTTCGCCTGCATGAGCTTGTCGCCAAGGCTTTCGATCTCAGCCACAAGCGTGTCGGTTCCGGCCATGGAAAGGCTCCCCTGATCCCTGTATCCTGGACATTAGACCGAAATCCCGCTGCGACCGCAAATCCCGAAAGGGGACTTGACACAAATGATCGTGAAACCTTCCGCCGATGGACTTGTCGCCTCCGTGAAGGCCGCCGGCGCCAAGGGGCCGCCGCCGGTGCATCTGTGGAACCCGCCCTTCTGCGGCGATCTTGACATCCGCATCGCCCGCGACGGCACCTGGTACTATCTGGGCACCCCCATCGGCCGCGCGCCGCTGGTCAAGCTGTTCTCGTCCATCCTGAAACGCGAAGGCGACCGTTACTTCCTGGTCACCCCGGTCGAAAAGGTGGGCATCACCGTTGACGATGCCCCGCTGCTGGCGGTGGATTTCACCGCCACAGGTCAGGGCCGCGACCAGAGCCTGACCTTCGTGACGAAAACCGAAGATGAAGTCACCGCAGGCCCCGACCGCCCCATCCGTGTCAGCCGCGCCGCTGACGGCGAACCCTCGCCCTATGTGCTGGTCCGCGCCGATCTCTGGGCGCTGATCGACCGGAAATCCTTTTACCGCCTGATCGAATTAGGTTGCCACGAACCGCATGAGGGCGCTAGCTGGTTTGGCCTCTGGTCACAGGGCGCGTTCTTTCCGGTGATCCCGTCCTCCGAACTGCCCTGAACACAGGCCTGAATGCCCCGTTTCGCCGCAAACCTCACGCTTCTCTTCAACGAAGTGCCCATGCTTGACCGGCCAGACTGGGCCGCGAAATCGGGGTTCGACGGGGTTGAGGTGCTGTTCCCCTACGATTCCCCGGTGGCCGAATGGGAACGCGCGCTGAACGGCCTGCCGCTGGTGCTGATCAACACGCCGCCCGGCGACTGGATCTCGGGCGACCGCGGCTTTGCCGCCCGCCCGGAAGATGAAGGCAAGTTCCGCGACGGGTTCCTGCGCGCCGCCGATTACGCCACCCGGCTGGGGGCCGGCCGCGTGCATGTGATGGCCGGCGTCGCCAAGGGCCCGCAGGCCGAGGCGATCTATGTCGAGAATCTGGCCTGGGCCGCCGCGCAGGCCCCCGACCTGACGCTGACGATCGAACCGCTGAACCCCGATGACATGCCGGGCTATTTCCTGAACGACTACGATCAGGCGGCCCGCATCCTGGACGATCTGGCCAATCCGCGCATCGGCCTGCAATTCGACCTGTGGCACGCCGCCCGGCTGCACGGCGATGCCGCCGCCGTCTGGGCCGCGCACCGGCACCGCGTCGCGCATGTGCAGATCGCGGGTTTTCCCGGCCGCAACGAACCCGGCGGCGGCGGCTTCTCGCTGCCCCAGCTTTGCGATGAGGTGGACGCCCTGCCCGACCTCTGGATCGCCGCCGAATATGTGCCTGCCAAGGGCACGGCCCAGGGTCTGTTCTGGCTGACCGCCCTCAAGTCACGCAGCGCCCTGATCGGGGCTTAGCCCGCGCCGCCCCCGGCCCGTGCCGCGAACGCCTCTTTCGCTGCGAACAACCCGTTCAGCGCCGCCGGAAAGCCCGCATAGACCGCCATCTGCATCAGGATCTCGGTAATCTCGTCCTCGCTCAGGCCCACGTTCAGCCCGGCCGCGACATGCACCTTCAGTTGCGGCTGCGCCGTGCCCAGCGCGGCCAGCGCCGCAATCGTGGCGATCTCGCGGTCCCGCAGCGAAAGGCCGGGGCGGGAATAGATGTCACCGAAGGGGAACTCGAACAGATAGGTGGCGAAATCCGGTGCGATCCCGGCCAGAGACTCGATCACCTTCTGCCCCGCTTCGCCGTCAATCGCCGCCAACGCCCGCTGTCCGCGCTGCAACCGGGTTTCGCCCGGATCGTGATCCGCCGTCATGGTGCTGTCCCTTTCCCGGCCGTGTCAGCCGTCCTGTAGCTTTCGATCTTGGCGTCCAGAACCGACAGGCAGGCCTGCAACTCTTCCACCTGTGCGCGCACCGTTTCCCGATGCGCCTCCAGCAGGGCGCGGCGTTCCGGGCCGGTCCCGTCCCCCTGCCGGCGCAGCCCGGCATAGCGCTGCATCTCGCGCAGGGGCATCCCGGTGGTCTTCAGCCGCCGCAGGAACCCGATCCAGGTCAGGATCGCAGCGTCATAATCGCGCCGCCCGCCGCCGTCGCGTTCCGCGCGCGGCAACAGCCCGATGCGTTCGTAATAGCGCAGGGTATGGACACTCAGCCCCGCCCGCCGCGCCAGGTCTCCGATCTTCATTCCGCACGCCTTTCGCAAAGGATGCCGCGAAGCTACGGGTTTGAGTGCGCTCCAGGTCAAGCCCCGTTTCGCGGCCGGAAAATCCGGCCGATTCGCGCGCAATGGGCAAGACGGAAGGAAGACGCGGGGAAGACGGAAGAAAGACAGCGTTTTTTCTGCCATTTCAG
Source organism: Fuscovulum blasticum DSM 2131 (assembly GCF_003034965.1). Lineage (GTDB taxonomy): Bacteria > Pseudomonadota > Alphaproteobacteria > Rhodobacterales > Rhodobacteraceae > Pseudogemmobacter > Pseudogemmobacter blasticus. The sequence continues at coordinate 99,038 of NZ_PZKE01000010.1, forward strand.
GGCCTTGCCGCCGGAATGGCCGGCGCCCCCTTGTCGCGGTCTTCCGCATCCGTAATATGTCTTTCATCGCATCCGAAGGACCGCCGCCCATGCCCGCACCCGCCCCCGAGACCAAGGTCGTCACCAGTTGGAAAGTGGCCTGCGACGGCGGCGAAGGCGCGCTTGGCCATCCCCGCGTCTGGCTTGTGATCCCCGAAGATCGCGGCTGGGTCGAATGTGGCTACTGCGACCGCCGGTTCGAGATCGACCGCGAACACGCCCATTCCGATCACTAGGGGCGGCTCTGCCGCAACGGCCAGCCTCAACTCAGGGGTATGCTGTAGTCGCCGCACTGCATGACGGCCTCGGCCGCAGGATTTCCATCGCGGAAGAACTCCAGCACATGCTCGCCTGACCAGCCCTCGACGATCTCGCCGGTATTGGCCATGCCGCGGCCACTTACCGTGCCAGTCGCCGGGTCCTGCGAAAAGTACAGCACCGAAACCCGGTTGCCATCGTCGCAGAACACATCCGCCCGACCACCGCCAAAGCCGGAGAGTGTTGTCCATTTGCCTTCGCAGACCACACCGTCATTTGCGACTGCGTGCAGGTTACCCTGATCCCAGCCATAGGCCTGTCCGTCCAGCCACCGCCCCTGCTCTCCCCAGCAAGCTATGAACCGCACACAGCTTGACGTGTCTCCCGGCACCAGATCACAAGGTGGCTCTTCCGTCCGGGCCGGCCCGGCAGCCAGCGCGGACAGGAAGACAAGCGGTGGAACGATGCTGCGGAACATGGCACAACCTACGTCAGACAAGGGAAGACAGTAACATGACGGGCACCTTCGGCAAGGGTCACCACCTGCACCTCATCGACGGTTCGGCCTATATCTTCCGGGCCTACCACGCGCTGCCGCCGCTGACCCGGCAATCCGACGGGTTGCCCGTGGGGGCTGTGGCCGGGTTCTCGTCCATCCTCTGGGGCGAGATCACCCGCGACAAGGGCGCCGGGGCGGCCACGCATATCGCGGTGATCTTCGACCATTCCTCGAAAACCTTCCGCAACCGCCTTTATGCCCCCTACAAGGCCAACCGCCCCGAACCGCCCGAAGACCTGCGCCCGCAATTCCCGCTGACCCGCGAAGCGACGCGCGCCTTCAACGTGGCCTGCATCGAGGTGCCGGATTATGAGGCCGACGACATCATCGCCACCCTCGCCCGGCAGGCGGTCGAGGCGGGGGGAAGCTGCACCATCGTCTCGTCCGACAAGGATCTGATGCAGCTTGTCCGCCCCGGGGTGGACATGCACGACCCGATGAAGAACCGCCCCATCGGCCCGGATGAGGTGATGGAGAAATTCGGCGTCACCCCTGACAAGGTGGTGGATGTTCAGGCACTTGCCGGCGACAGCACCGACAACGTGCCCGGCGCGCCCGGCATCGGCCTGAAAACGGCGGCGCTGCTGATCAACGAATTCGGCAGTCTGGAAGACCTGCTGTCCCGCGCGTCCGAGATCAAGCAGCCCAAGCGGCGCGAGGCGCTGGAACAGAACGCCGATCTGATCCGCATCTCGAAGCAACTGGTATCGCTGGATGCCAACGCCCCGGTTCCGGTCACGCTGGACGCGCTTGAGGTCACGACGCCTGACCCCGAAAAGCTGATGGCCTTCCTGACCGAGATGGAGTTCCGCAGCCTGGCCCGCCGCGTCTCGGAACGGCTGAAGATCGCCGCCCCGGTGATCGAGGCCCGCAGCGACGACAGCCCGCAAACCGCCGAGGAAACGCGCCTTCCCTTCGATCATGCCGCCTATGAGGCCATCCGCGACCGCGCGGCGCTGGACCGCTGGATCGCCCGCATCCGCGACGTGGGCCATGTCGCCGTGGATACCGAAACCACCTCGCTGGACGAGATGCAGGCCGAACTGGTGGGCATCTCGCTTTCGGTCGATGCCGGTCAGGCCGCCTATGTTCCGCTTGGCCACAAGCAGGGCGGCGGTGATCTGTTCGGGTCGACCGAACTGGTCGCGGGCCAGCTTGGGCTGGATGAAACGCTCAAGGCGCTGAAACCGCTTCTGGAAGATCCGGCCATCCTGAAGATCGGCCAGAACATGAAGTATGACTGGAAGATCTTTGCCCGCCACGGCATCCGCATCACGCCCTTCGACGACACGATGCTGATGAGCTATGCCCTCTCGGCGGGGCTGAACAACCACGGCATGGACGAGCTGTCCGAACGCCACCTTGGCCACCAGCCGATCCCGATCAAGTCTCTGCTGGGAAGCGGCAAGTCACAGCTTACCTTTGACCGGGTCGGCATCGAGGATGCAGTGAAATACGCCGCCGAAGATGCCGATGTGACGCTGCGCCTGTGGCAGAAGTTCAAGCCGCAACTGCACCGCGCCCGCGTGACCACCGTTTACGAAACGCTGGAACGCCCGTTGGTAACCGTGCTGGCCAATATGGAAATGGCCGGTGTTCTGGTGGACCGTGACACGCTGTCCCGCATGTCGAACGCCTTTGCCCAGAAGCTGGCCCAGTATGAGGACGAGATTCAGGACATCGCCGGCGAAAAATTCAATGTCGGCTCGCCCAAGCAACTGGGCGAGGTGCTGTTTGACCGCATGGGGGTGCCCGGCGGCGAAAAGGGCAAGACGGGCGCCTATGCCACCGGGGCGGACGTGCTGGAAGACATCACCACGCTGGAAGACAGCCATCCGAAGGGCGCGCGTCTGGCGGCCAAGGTGCTGGACTGGCGGCAGATTTCCAAGCTGAAGTCGACCTATACCGATGCGCTGCAACTGGCGATCAACCCGGAAACGGGGCGGGTTCATACTTCTTATTCCATCGCGGGGGCGAACACCGGGCGGCTGGCGTCCACCGACCCGAACCTGCAGAACATCCCCGTCCGCACCGAAGAAGGCCGCCGCATCCGCGAGGCGTTCGTGGCGCCGAAGGGCAAGGTTCTGGTCAGCCTTGACTACAGCCAGATCGAATTGCGCATTCTGGCCCATATGGCCGACATCCCGGCGCTGCAACAGGCGTTCAGGGACGGGCTGGACATTCACGCCATGACCGCGAGCGAAATGTTCAACGTGCCGCTTGACCAGATGACACCGGAAATCCGCCGTCGGGCCAAGGCCATCAATTTCGGCGTGATCTATGGCATCTCCGGCTTTGGTCTGGCCCGCAACCTGCGCATCCCGCGCGCCGAGGCGCAGGGTTTCATCGACCGCTACTTCGAGCGGTTCCCCGGCATCCGCGAATACATGGATGCCACCGTGAAATTCGCCAAGGACAACGGCTTTGTGCAAACCCTGTTCGGCCGCAAGATCCACACGCCCGAGATCAACGCCAAGGGCCCCGGCGCCGGCTTTGCCAAGCGTGCCGCCATCAATGCGCCGATTCAGGGCACGGCCGCCGATGTGATCCGCCGCGCCATGATCCGTATGCCTGCCGCCATTGAAGGGTTGCCGGCCAGGATGCTGTTGCAGGTGCATGACGAACTGCTGTTCGAGGTCGAGGAAAGTGCCACCGAGGCGCTGATCAAGGCCGCCCGCGACACGATGGAACAGGCAAATCACCCGGTCGTGCCGCTGAAGGTGCCGCTGGTGGTTGATGCCGGTCAGGGCCGCAACTGGGCCGAAGCGCACTGACATGGCCCGGCCCGCCGAAACGGCGCCTGTCGTCACCGTCCGGTCACGGCAGGACTTGCGCGACTGGCTGGCCCAGCATCATGCCGAACCCGGCCCGGTCTGGCTGGTCGCCTATCGCCCGCACCATGCCGATTATCTGGCGCCCGAGGCCAGCACCGAGGAACTGCTGTGCTGGGGCTGGATAAACAGCCTTCCCCGCGCGCTGGATGCAGACCGTTCTATGATCCTGATCGCGCCCCGGCGGCCAGACTCGGCCTGGTCTGCGGTGAACAAGCGGCTGGTCGAACAGGCCCGCGCTTCGGGCGCAATGACAGAGGCCGGCGAAGCGTCGATTGCCGCCTCGCAGGCGAACGGCGCCTGGTCGTTTCTGGACGATGTGGAGCGGCTGGAACGCCCTGCCGATCTGGATCTTGCCCTTGGGCCGCTGGTGGCCGGCTGGGACGCCTTTCCCCGGTCGGTCAAGCGCGCGGCGCTGGAATGGGTCAAGACTGCCCGCACCGCCGGGACACGCGCCAAGCGGATCGAGGACATCCGGGCCAGTCTGGCCCAAGGGCTGCGCCCCACCCCGTTCCGGCGTTAGGTCAGGCCCGGTCAACCCGGCACTGGAAGCAGTTGTTCCGCGCCGAGCGGACGTGGACATAGGCGATGGCCGGATCGGCCAGCAATTCCTGTGCCCTAGCGGCGATTGCGTCGCGCGGGATGACGGCGCCGGTGCCATAGACGATGCGATCATCGGTGCCATAGCCGCGGACGATGTAATCCGGCGCGGACAGGATCTCTGGCAACTCGGCCCCGCCCCCTGCCGCACAGGCATCGGCGCACAGGAAGATTGGCCCGATTTCGGCATAGGGCTGTGGCGCGGGAAACGGCCGGTGGGCAAGGATAAGATACGCACGCCCGGCAGGCACCTGTTGCAGACAATGCCGGCAGGGCACACCCATGCCATCAGACAGGTGCCGCTCGGGCGTCTGGCCGTTGGCATCGGGCCCGCCGGCCTGATAGGCGCGGACAACCTCGGTCGGGATCGGGGAAAAACGGATCATTGCGGCACCTCTCGCGTCTGGTGCCCCCCGGATGCCAGCCGCCTGCCGTTCAGGCGACCCGGAACTTGCGCAAAGCGGTCAGGCAGGCCCGACCAGCCGCCCCAAGACCCGGCCCCCCAGGATATGCAGGTGGTAATGCGGCACTTCCTGCATACCCGACATCCCGGCATTGGTGATGGCGCGATAACCTGCCTCACCCGCCAGCCCCAGATCGGCGATGACACTGGCCACGGTCCGGTGGAAATCGACAATCTCTTCGACGCTGGCTTCGGCCGCGAAGTGATCGAAGTTCACATAAGGCCCCTTGGGAATGGCCAGAACATGCACCGGCGCATGAGGGTTGATGTCATGGAACACCAGCGTATGCGCCGTTTCCGCGACGGTCTTGTTCGGGATCTCACCGCGCAGGATGCGGGCAAAGATGTTCTGGGGATCGTAGGTATAGGCCATGGCTCAATCCACAAACAGGTATTCGGTGGCGGCGATCTCGCGCGCCTTCTCGGCCGGAATATCAAGAAAGGCGGCCAGTGACACGGCATTTTCGTCGGCGTCGGCAGACTGGCGGATCACCTGGAAGCCCGAGAAATCCATCTCGCGCAGCCGCTCGCTTTCAAAGCGCACATCATAGCGGATCGTCGGCAACAGCCGGTTCAGCGTATCTTGCGGCGTGGCCCCCCCGGCCAGCCCCACCCGGCGGGCATGGCCGATCAGGTAATCATCGGTGAAATCACACTCGATCTCAAGCAGCCGAACCTTGGCCTTGTCGTTGTAGAAATCGCGGATCATCTCGACCGAGGCCGGGTCAATACAGAAAATCAGCCGGTCGGTCTTGTAGTAGTCGAACAACATCCGCACCAGCGCCCGGCGGTGGCGGGCACGCTTTTCTAGGGTGGACTGGATGCCGCCCAGATCCGGCAGCGCGGTCGAGGCTTCGTCGAACAGATAGTCGATGGCAGGGGTTCCCGTGACGGCCCGGATGCGAGACACCAGACGCTTGGCAACATGCCATTTCTTGCAGGTCACCATCATCAGCGTGCGGTTGCGGCCCACCGAGGATTCGGATTCCCAGAACCGGGGCGCAAAGCGCCGGCCGATCCGTCCGCGCCCGGTCAGGAAGGTGAACAGCCGCCGCCCTTCGCCGGAAATGCGGAACTCGTGCCCCTCGGCGGAATACAGCGCCCCAAGCCGTGCCTTCAGCTCATGCGCGTCGGGGCTGATCTTGCGGGCGAACAGGTAATCCTGGCTGAGCAGCAGGTCATAGTGATCGTTGTAGAAGGTCTGCGGCATCCCATAGTCGGTGAAGACAAGGAAGGTCAGCGTCCGCGACCGGATTTCGGTTTCGGGCACCAGATGGCGCACCAGGGTCTGGAAGAAGGTTTCATCGGGAATCCAGGTTGTGCGGAAGAACCGCATCACATCGGGACGCTTGCGGATGAACTTCAGCAATCGTTCGATGGTCTGGCGGCGCAGGCACCACCACTGGCTGCCGATCTGGATCGCCAGGTCGGACGGCACCTTGCGGGCAAGCCCAAGGGACTTCTGCCACTCCATCGAGCGGTAGAACCATGTCTTCTGCGTCCGTTCGTTGAACCAGTGGCGGTAGATCAGCCGCTCTTCCTTGATGCCGGTCTTGATCCAGTCCGACGCGAAGAAATCAAAACTTTCGATGTAGTCGACATCGGCCTTCTGCAGGAAGTCATGCGCATATTCGCCTGACTTGATCGGCATACAGTCGCCAGAAAGCATGTAGAAATGGGTGGCACGCGGGAAGGCATCGACGGCCGCATAAAGGGCCTGAAGCGTGGCGTCGACCAGGCTCCATTCGCCCCAGCCACACTTCACCCGCCGCTTGGCGAAGGTGACCGAAGGGTTGTCGGCCAGGGCGGTGCGAATCCGGTCGTAATCTTCCCGTTTGGCGCGGCCATCGAAGTGAATCGACACAAAATCGCCAACCGCCGTCAGGCGCTCGGCCTGGGTGACAATGCCATCAGGGTCTTTGTGGCACAGCAGGATGTAGGCAATCTTTACCATGGCGCGGGGCAATCAGGTCCATTTCACTTCAGGAACACGCATTAATTGCTTGAAGCTTCCTTGAAAAGGCAATCCATCTTTGATCTGTTCCGGCACAAGTTGCGAAGCGGGACGATCCGCTGAGTTGAGAGCAGGAGTAGCGATCATGGGTTTCCCCGGCACCTGGATGACGGAAAGCGAGAGCGTGGTCTACCGCGTGGTGCCGAAATGCGCCTGTTCGACCATTGGTCAGATCATGTTCTATTCGGACCATGGCCGCTTTTTCGACGGCGACATCCATGATGCAACCGACGGTATGCACAAATGGGCGATCGAGGCGAGCCAGCCGGTGATCGAACGCAATGTGAAGACGCACGGATCTTATGCCTTCACCTGCGTGCGCAACCCCTATACCCGCATCCTGTCATCGTTCTTCGACAAGATCTGTGGCATTCAGCGCAACGGCAAACGCTATCGCGGCAACCTGGTGCCGCTGCTGATCCAGAAATACGGGATCGAGGTGGGTGGCCCCGACGGCAAGCAGGAGTTCGACCAGATCAAGTCGTTCCGCCGCTTCCTGCTGTTCGCGCGCGACACCATCCGCTGGAAAAAGCCGATGGAACCCGACATCCACTGGTCGGCCATGTCGGGCCATATCTCGACCTTCATCGTGAACGGCGGCCGCTACAACAACATCTTCTTCACCGAGAAGTTCGACGAAGGGATGCAAAGCGTGCTGGATGACATCAAGGTCAAGCACAAGGTCGACCTCAAGACGATTCCGCGCTTCAACGAAAGCGAAGGGCACGGCCCCAAGCGTGCCCATCCGGTTGAGGACTACTTCGACGATCTGTCGATGCATCTCGTCTGGGAAATCTACAAGCGGGACTTCCAGCTTTTCCGCTATGACTTCGAGAACCCCGGGAACAAGATGCCGAAGGGGCCGGTCGATCTGGACGAAGTTCACGCCAAACTGGGCAAGTAACGGCCCCGTGCCGGCGCCTTAGACCGGGTCGCCGCCGGCGGCCCGGAACCATTCCACGATTCGGGCCCGCTCTTCCGGCTCCATGAAGCTGCGGTTGCCGGGCGGCATCGCATGGGTCAGGCCGGCCTGCATCACGATCCGGGCAGCCTGATGGGCGATCTCGGATTCGGTTTCCAGCACCACCCCCTTGGGTGGCCAGTGCAGCCCGTCCCACGACGGTTCGGCCGCGTGGCACATGCTGCAGCGCCCCTGCACAATACCCACCACCTCGGCAAAGCCCGGCGCGGCGGCATAGCGCAGCGCGTCGCCCCGCAACTGCGCCTCGGGTTCCGGCATTGTGCGCATCGGCGCGGTGGACAGCCAGGCGATGGCCAGGAACAGCAGCGCCGTCACCGCCCAGGTCCAGTGCGGGTTGCCCTTGCGGGCATGGCGGGTGTTGAACCAGTGCCGGATGGTGACCCCCATCAGGAACACCAGACTGGCGATCGCCCAGTTCCATTCGGTCGCAAACACCAGAGGATAATGGTTCGACAGCATCAGGAAGATGACCGGCAGCGTCAGGTAATTATTGTGCATCGACCGCTGCTTGGCGATCTTGCCATATTTCGGATCGGGCTTCCGCCCTGCCTTCAGGTCGGCCACCACGATGCGTTGGTTCGGCATGATGATGAAGAACACATTGCCCGACATGATCGAGGCGGTGAACGCCCCCAGATGCAACAGCGCCGCCCGGCCCGAGAACACCTGGGTATAAAACCAGCTCATCCCCACCAGCACGACAAACAGCGCCAGCATCACAAGGGTCTGGTTGGCATTGACGAAGATCTTGCAGATGGCGTTGTAGACGATCCATCCAAAGGCCAGAGACGCCATCGAGATGGCCACCGCCTGCCAGACCGACAGGTCCATCACCGTGGGGTCGATCAGGTAAAGCTCTGCCCCCAGGTAGTAGACCAGCACCAGCATGGCAAAACCCGACAGCCAGGTGGCGTAGCTTTCCCATTTGAACCAGATCAGATGGTCCGGCATCGCCTCGGGCGCCACAAGGTATTTCTGGATGTGGTAGAAGCCACCGCCATGAACCTGCCATTCCTCGCCATCGGCACCACTGGCAAGGTTGCGGTCGCGGTGCAGACCCAGGTCCAGCGCGATGAAATAGAAGGACGATCCGATCCAGGCGATGGCGGTGATCACATGCAGCCAGCGCGCCGCGATCATCACCCAGTCCCAGAGCACCACCCAGTCATACATCTTGTCCGGCTCCCTGTCTTTTTCGCCACGCTATACCGACGGGGCTTTTCCTGATAACCCTGTCAATCGCCTGATGACTTTCAATCCTGCAAAGACAATCGCGCCTGATGAGCTATGTGAACAACATCCGCATGTTCGTTCGTGTCTACGAATTGGGCAATATGAGCGCCGCCGCGCGCGACCAGCGCACGTCGCCGGCGGTTGCCTCGGCGCGGATTTCCGATCTTGAGCGGCATCTGGGTGTGCGCCTGTTCAACCGCACCACCCGCAGCCTGCAACCCACCGAGAATGGCCGCATCTTCTATGACGGCGCCCGCCGCATCCTGGAGGCGATTGATGACGCCGAAGCGGCGGTGATGGACGTGACGCAGAACCCGCGCGGCACGCTATTCGTGGCGGCCCCGCTGGGGATCGGGCGGCGGCTGATCGCGCCGCAGGTGCCGGTGTTCAAGGATCTTTACCCGCAGATCGACGTGCGGCTGCGCCTGTCGGACCGCAGCATCGACGTGGTGGCGGAAGGCATCGACGTGGCCTTTCATCTGGGCCTGCTGGATGACAGCACGCTGAAGGTGCGGCTGGTGGCGGAATGTCCGCGCGTGCTGTGCGCCGCGCCGGGCTATATTGCCCGCCGGGGCCTGCCGGCCGATGGGGCGGCGCTGGTCTCTGACCGGCATGATTGCCTGAACCTGCGCTTTCCCGGTGCCAAGGAATTCCAGTGGACGCTGCAAACCCCCGAAGGTCCGCGCCGGTTCGAGATCGGCGGACCCTTCGAATCGGATGACGGCGACGTGCTGACCGGCTGGGCGCTGGATGGCCGGGGCGTGGTGCTGAAGCCGGTTTTCGAAGTGGCCGAATACCTGCGCGACGGCCGGCTTGTGCCCGTGGCCACGGCAACCCCGCCGGTGCCAACCCAACTGTCCTCGCTCAGCCCGCATCGGCGGCTGAAAGACCCCAAGGTCCGCCTGTTCACCGATTTCATCACCCTGCACATCCGCGAAGCGATGCGCCGCGCCACAGACGGGGCATGAGAAAGGCGCGGTCCCTTCGGTCCGCGCCTCCTGTCACCTTGTATCGGGTCAGCGTGACCCCGGATTACTGAATCCGCTGGCCGTTCACGAAGATCTGGAAGCCTTCCTTGGCTTCGATCTTCGAGGTCAGACTGTCGGGCTCGCTGCCCGGCGTCATGAAGGCGCCCATCATCATCCGAACGCCCATTGCGTCTTCTTCCTTCACAAGGCCGGTCTTGATCAGACCGTCGATCAGCGCATTCGCGCCGGTCACGCTGACATCGGCGGTACCCAGGGGCATGGGGGCGCCCATCGAATTGTCGAAGGTGAAGGCGCCGGTCGCGTTGGCAGCAGCCCCGGCCACCTTGAGCGCGATTTCGGTGATGTTCAGCGTTTCAGGCGCCGGAACCGGCGGCTGGCTGCCGGTTTCATCAGCCGCGATGATGGCCGGCCAGTCGATCTTGGTCTTGCCGTTCACATCAATCACCAGATCGAACGGTTCACGCTTCAGCGCGCCCCCCGCATCGACCAGGCCCCAAAGCTCATCGTTCAGGGTCAGTTGGCCCAGCTTCAGCGTTACCCCGTAATCAGCCGCCGCATCGACCGCCTTCATCGGCGACAGCAGGTTCATCACCATGCTTTCGACCGAAACCTTGATCGGTGCCGGCACGGAAGGCGAGGTGATGTCAACCACCAGACCGCCGCCTTGCGACTGGACCGACACCACCGACTTGTCGATCGAGAAAGCGCCCTCGCCACCGGCCGAGGCGATGGTGCCCTGATAGGGGAACATCTGGTCTTCCTGGCTGATGGTGCCGGTGGTCGCGCCCTGCTTGGTTGTGAACGAAGCCGCCATCCCCTCTTCCAGCGCCTTGCCGAACCCGGCGGGGCTGTTGATCTCGGCCAGAGGCAGGGTCGACGGCAAGGCCAGCTTGAACGACATGGCAACATCGTCGGTCGTGCTGGTGCCGGCGTTCTTCATCTGCATGTTCGGATCGTCGGTCTTGACCTCATAGGCCAGTTTCGACGCCGCAATATCCATGCTGAAAGTGCGGTTCGTGCCGGGCGCATCGGTGTAGGTGCCCTTCAGGTCATCGAAGTTCACCACGACATCGTTGGTGACCTTCTTCGCCGGCTCTTCCGTAAAGCTGATGCCATCGGTGACAGAGGCCACGATCGCCGAGAGCTTGTCGGCGCTGTAGTCATAGACCAGCGCCCCGGCATCGCCTTCGCGCGCTTTCAGTTCCAGCCCCTCATGGGTGATCGCCAGACGGCCCGCCTCGCCGCCATCGGCGCCGATGGTGGCGCCCGGGCGGATGGTGACGGACCCGTCGGATTCCTCGGTCAGGGTGATGTCGGAAACCTTCAGGCCATCGGTCTTGCCGGGCGGGGCAATTGTGACACCGTTCAGGGTCAGCACACCCCCCGAATTCGCCTCGGTTGCCGAGGTGATTTCAAGCCCGGCCAGCTTGGCCGCGTCCTTCCAGGACTGCCACACCTGATCCGCGGTCAACGCGGCATGGGCCGTGCCGCCCATCAGGAAAACGAGGGCGGAAGAGGCTGCCAATGCCTTGTAGTGGAACATGTGTTACGTCTCCTCGGGAAAGTCGTCAGGTTTTTCGGCGCACACCAAAGCGGTTTTGCGCCGCGCCCGCAAGCAGGGTATTCATCACCTTATCCGGCGCAAGAGGTGAGAACCGGACAGGGTGAATGACCGTGCCGCCAACCGCAGACCGCGCCGCCTGTCCGCCGCGCCCGTTTGAACGACTGGTCGAACGGGGCGGGCTGGCCTTTGACCTGCTGGCTGGCAGCACGGGGGCGTTCTCGGGGGCGCTGGTGATCGCCTTTGCCTCGATCGGCCATGATCCGGCCCGCGCACCATCTCCTGAACTCGTTGGCACGGCCACGGCGGGCGGGCGATCAGCCCTGTTCGTGACCGACGCCCGCCGAAGTTGGGGCCAGACCGCCGATTTTGCGGAAGGGGTGCAACGGGCAGTGGCGCTGGTGCGCCAAAGGCAGGAGATTCGCCAGATCCTGACACTGGGCAGTTCGATGGGGGGCCACATGGCGCTGCGCGCAGCCAGTTTCCTGCCGGTCGATGTGGCGATGGCCTTCGGCCCGCAGTCCATGCTGGACCCGGCCAGCCCCCGCTGGCAGCCTTGGGCCGCCCACGCCGCGCCGATCAGCCCGCCACCACCCACCGCCGGGTGGACCCTGCTGTTCCACGGGATGCAGGATGATCTGGATCAGGCGCTTGGCTTCCCGCCTGCGCCGGGGGTTGACCATGTGCTGTTCGCTGACCAGTCGCATTCCGGGCTGATGCCGCATCTCAAGGCCCGCGGCGCACTGGCCGGCCTGGTTGAGGCTGCGCTGGCCGGCGACCGGCGTCGCCTCTTGCGCATCGCCGCATCGGCCGGCGGGCGGCTGCGGCACAGGATGGCCGATCAACTGCCGCGATAGGTGGAATAGGCAAAGGGAGAGATCAGCAGCGGCACATGATAGTGCTGCGCCGCATCCGGCACACCGAACCGGATCGGAATCTGGTCCAGGAACAGAACGCCGTCAGCCGGGGCCTGCCCGCTGGCGCGAAGATAATCGCCGGCAAAGAACACCAGTTCATAACTGCCTTCGGTGAAACTCTCGCCCGTCAGCATCGGTGCATCGGTGCGGCCATCGGCATTGGTGACCGTCTCGGCGATCTTGCGGTGCGAATTGCCGCTGACCCGGTAAAGCGCGATCTTCACCCCCGCCGCCGGTTTGCCCCGCGCGGTATCCAGCACATGTGTCGTCAACCGCCCGCTGCCCATTCGCCGCCTCCTGTCTGCCGGTCACAGCTTGCCCGGTTCTGCAATGGTTTGCCACGCCCTCCTGCGCCAGAATGACCTTCTGGCAATTCCTGAAAGACTGCGGTCAACTCTGCCCCTAGGGTGTGGGCCGAACCGGAGGTGCCGATGAACCGCTATCCGCGCGATTTCCGTGGCCATGGGCCCAACCCGCCCGATGCCCGCTGGCCCGGCGGCGCAAAAATCGCCGTCAGCCTTGTGCTGAATTACGAAGAAGGTGGCGAAAACAACCTTCTGCATGGCGATGCCCAGTCCGAGGCCTTTCTGTCCGACATTGCCGGCGCCGCGCCCTGGCCGGGGATGCGGCACTGGAACATGGAATCGATCTACGATTATGGCGCGAGGGCCGGATTCTGGCGGCTGCACCGGCTGTTCACCGAACGCGGCCTGCCCGTCACGATCTATGGCGTGACCAGCGCGCTGGCCCGCAACCCCGAACAGGTGGCCGCCATGAAAGAGGCCGGCTGGGAAATCGCCAGCCACGGCCTGAAATGGGTGGATCACCGCGACATGACGGAACAGGAAGAGGCGCGGCAGATCGCCGAGAGCTTCCGCCTGCATGAAGAGGTGGTGGGTGCCCCGCCGCAGGGCTGGTACACCGGCCGGTGCAGCATGAACACGGTGCGCCTGACGGCGGAAACCCGGCGACTGGCCTGGATTTCCGACACCTATGACGACGACCTGCCGTATTGGCTGGACTGTGGCGACCATGACCAGTTGGTCATTCCCTACACGCTGGAAGCCAACGACATGCGCTTTGCCACCGCGCCCGGCTACATCACCGGCGAGCAGTTCTTCCAGTATCTGAAGGACAGCTTCGACACGCTTTATGCCGAAGGCGTGGAGGGCCGCGCCAAGATGTTCTCGATCGGGCTGCACAACCGGCTGATCGGCCGCCCGGGCAAGATTGCGGGGCTGAAGCGGTTTCTCGACTATGCACAATCGCACACCGGCGTCTGGTTTCCCCGCCGCATCGACATTGCCGAGCACTGGCGAAAAGCCCATCCGCCCAAACGGTTCGACCGCCCAAGCAGGATGCCCCGCGAAACCTTCGTCGCGCGCTTCGGGTCGATTTTCGAACATTCGCCCTGGATCGCTGACCGGGCCTGGGCGCTGGAACTGGGACCGGCGCATGACTGCGCCACCGGGCTGCACAACGCGCTGGCGCGCATCTTCCGCTCGGCCAGCCCCGAAGAACGGCTGGGCGTTCTGAAAGCCCACCCCGATCTGGCGGGCAAGCTGGCCCAGGCGAAACGGCTGACCGCCGAAAGCACGGCGGAACAAGCCAGCGCCGCGCTTGACGCCCTGACCGACGAGGAACGGGCCACCTTCCAGCGCCTCAATGCCGAGTATGTGGCCCGCCACGGGTTTCCCTTCATCATCGCCGTACGCGACAACACCAAGGACAGCATCCTGCGCGCCTTCCAGACCCGCATCGCCAACGACACCGCAACCGAGCTTGCCACCGCCTGCGCCCAGGTCGAACGCATCGCCCAGCTTCGCCTCAAGGACATTCTCCCATGACCTCGTCCAGCTACTTCTCGCCCGCCGGCGGCCTGCCGCCGCAAACCGCGCTGATGACGCAACGCGCCGTCTTCACCACAGCCTATGCCTTTATCCCGCGCGGCTGCTTTTCCGACATCGTGACCAGCTTCTTGCCTGGCTGGACGCGCACCCGGCTGTGGCTGATTGCCCGGCCGATGTCGGGGTTTTCGGAAACCTTCAGCCAGTATGTGATGGAAGTGGCCCCCGGCGGCGGATCAGACATGCCTGACCGCGAGACCGGCGCCGAACACTGGCTGTTCTTCACCGGGGGCCTTGCCACGCTGACCATCGACGGCACCGGCTATGAGATGGAGGCGGGGTCTTACGCCTATCTTCCCCCCGGCGCGCGCTGGACGCTGCTGGCCGAAGGCAAGGAACCGGCCCGCTTCCACTGGATCCGCAAGATCTATGAAACCGTGCCCGGCCTTGCCGCGCCCGAGGCCTTTGTCATCAACGAAACCGATGTGCCCGTCCGCTGGATGCCCGATACGGGCGACCGCTGGGGCACCACCCGCTTTGTCGACCCCGAAGACCTGCGCCACGATGCGCATGTGAACATCGTCACCTTCCAGCCGGGTGGCGTGATCCCGTTCGAGGAAACCCATGTCATGGAGCACGGGCTGTTCGTGCTTGAGGGGAAAGCGGTCTACAAGCTGAACCAGGACTGGGTTGAAGTCGAGGCGGGCGATTTCATGTGGCTGCGCGCCTACTGCCCGCAGGCCTGTTATGCCGCCGGGCCGGGGCGGTTCCGCTACCTGCTGTACAAGGACGTGAACCGCCACGCCAAACTGCGCGGACCGGGCGCCTTTGGCCCGCTGAAATGACACCTGGACAGACCAAAGACAGAGAGATCGTCACGGAACCGCTGACCGCCGAAGCCTTCGCCCCCTTTGGCGAGGTGCTTGAGGCGACCGGCGAGTTCCGCCTGATCAATGCCGGCCTCTGCCGCCGCCACCATGACCGCGCGCGGCTGGATTTCGGCCCCGAAGGCCGCGCCGGGATTTCGGTGTTTCAGGCCGAACCACGGGCGCTGCCCTACAGCTTTGACCTGATCGAACGCCACCCCGAGGGATCGCAGGCCTTCCTGCCGATGACAGCGGACCCGTTCCTTGTCATCGTCTCGGCCAGCCCCTCAGTCCCCCCGCGCGCCTTTCTGACCAACGGATCGCAGGGCATCAACCTTGCCCGTGGCACCTGGCATGGTGTGCTGACACCGCTGGCCGCGCCCGGTCTGTTCGCCGTGGTGGACCGGATCGGCACCACCCCGAACCTGGAAGAGCATCGCTTTCCAAGCCCCTGGATTGTTCTGCCGGGCTGACACCTACCCGCTGCCGCCAGCCTGTTTTCAGGGCCGCGACGGCCACAGGGACGATATGTCACAGCAACCGCAAGGCGCGTGCCGTGATGCCAACCGTGGCAGGGCAGCGCCCGCCAAATCCCCGCCCCCCTTGGATTTTCGGCGCCCGGCCGGACAAAACGCCGCATCGAAAAACATGCGGATGAAACCCTAATTTACAGAAATCATTGAGAATTTAGCTTGGCACTTGCCAAACCGCACGGCAAACCGAAGGCGTGTGCCGGCCCCAGCCGGACTCGCCCATGCGGAGAAAGCCAGGACGCCCATGCGTCACGCCAGCATCGCCATTCTGTTCGGGGCTGCGTCCCCGCCGGCGCTGACGCACGTTTCCGCCCCCCGTCTGGCGACAAGACGTTCCGGCCCCCAGGCCGGGACAAGGAACAAAGCGCCGGGCCATCGTCCGGCCCCCAGGCAGCAAGAAGGAGACTGAGGATGAACACTTCGATGAAGGTCGGGCTGGCCGCCCTGTTCAGCGCCACGGCGCTGGCCTCGGTCGCGTCGGCGCAAACCGCCCCGGCTGCGGCCGAAGGCTGGACCTGCACGCAATACACCTGGACCGGCATCCCCGAAGCCACCGCCCCGGACGCCACGGCAGAAGCGGCAGCCCCCGCCGAAGCCGCCGCTCCGGCGGAAGAGGCCGCGGCCCCGGCAGAGGAAGCCACCCCGACCGAGCCGGCCGCAACCGAAGCCGCCGCACCAGCAGAAGAAGCCGCAGCCGCACCGGCCACGGAAGAGCCTGCACCGGCGGCCGAAGCAGCGGCCGAGGCCCCCGCCGCGGCTGAACAGGCAGCGCCTGCGGAAGAGGCGACGGCCCCTGCAACCCCGGAAGCCACTGGCTGGACCTGCACCCAGTATCGCCTGCTGGGCGCTGAAGATGCGCCTGTCGCCGGCGAATGGACCCCACCGGCGAACTGATCGCCTGCTCTTCTGATCCGGGGGCGGCCTGCCAAGGCACGCGCCCCCGGAGTGCAACCCACTTACACCGGCGTGGAAAACATGGACAACAAACAAGCCGTGGCCGTCGTCGCCATCATCGTGATCATCGCGGGGGCCATCTATGTGACCAAGGGCGCCAAGGACATGGGGATCGGCTGGAAGCCGACCACCCCCGACGGTCAGCCCGTGGTCAGCAGCGGGTGGACGACAGTTCCCGCAGAGCCCGCCAAGACACCAACCTGCATTCAATATGATCTGCAGGCTGGAGCCTGGACCTGCACCGCGATCGGCATCGCGCCCTGAGCCCCTGTGACGGGCAGATGAGACCGGCAAGGCGTGCCTGCGTGCGCCTTGTCTGACCGCAACTTGTCTAGCCGCGTCTTTCAAGCCGCAGCCCCGGCGCCTGTCCCCCGGCAAAGCCGTGCTTCGGCCAATCCTCGCCAAGAACGGACGCACGTTCGGCGTTTCCCTTCAGATGAACATCCAGAAACGCCAGCGCGAAATGCTGTGCGATGTTGTTCATGGCCACGGCATCCCAGACCGGATCGGCATAATGCGAATAGGGCGGCCATTGCATATGCGGTGACGGCTCCCACGCCTCTGCCGGGGCGGGAATGGCCGCGCCGGCGCAATGTCCGGCGTGTTCAAAGGTCAGCAACCAGGCCGGCCCCGCCACCTCATTGAAAATGCACCGGATGCCCGTGTCATAGCCGGAAACCCCATCGGCCCTGCCGCCCATCAGCAGGCAGGGCAGGCGCATCGCCGCCAGACCTGCCGCATCCCACAGCCCGCGTTGCCGGCCCCAGGGACCGATGGGCAGGATCGCCTTCAGCGCCGGCGGTGGCACAGGGGTTGCGCAGCCCCGCCACAGGTCATGCGGCGGCGCCATGCCGCCTGACAGCGCCGGTTCGGCCACACCGGCTCCGGCCAGCACCAGCGCACCATAACCACCCATGGAATGGCCGATGACGGCATAGCTTCCGCCCAGTTCCGCCGCCACCGCCGCCACATCGCCGGGCCGATGCACAAGGGTCGAGGACAGGCCGTTATTCGCCAGATAGGCCGCATCGCCATAGGTGGAATCAAGATGGTCGATGCTGGCCACGCGATAGCCATGGCTGGCCAGATGTTCGCCGAAATGGCCCATGAACAGCCGGTTGCCGGGATAGCCGTGCGACAGGATTACCAGCGGGAAATCACCCGCAGCGGGTTCAGCGTCGCGGCCTGCCGATCCGTGCAAGACAACCGCCCGGTGCCCGTCGCGCAAGAGCGTGGGATAGTTGGCGCCCCCTGCCCCCGGCGCAGCCGCCGGATACCACAGCTCAACCGTCAGCGGCCGGTCAACCCGCGCCCCGGCTTCACCAAAGACATCCGGTTGATCGGGACTGATGACCGTCAGCGTCCGCACCCCCACGGGATGCGGGCCGCGCTGCGCACCGGCCGGCGCGTCGGGGCGGATCTGGTCAATGCGGTTCTGCATAGCGTTCCCCTGTTCGGACCGGGTTCGGCCAGAGGCTATGCCCGCCGCGCGGGCGCTGCAACCGCAGCATGAAAAAGGGGGCAGCCCTGCGGCCGCCCCCTTCTTGAATTTCGCCTGAGCGGCGGCTGAAAATCAGGCCAGAGCCAGATTGATCGCCGATTCGCGGCCGTCACGGCCACGTTCCACGTCAAAGGTCACCGCCTGGCCATCGGCCAGTTCACGGATGCCCGCACGTTCCATCGCCGAGATGTGGACGAACACGTCCTTCGACCCGCCTTCCGGCGCGATGAAACCGAAACCCTTGGTGGTGTTGAACCATTTCACGGTGCCATTGGCCATCGTGAGTACTCCTGTCTGTATCGCCACCCGCACGCTGCGGTGGCCTGGCTTAGTCACGAAGAAGATCGAGTGCTGAAGCCGTTAGGAGACAGAAGTTCGATGATCGAGTGGTGTCGCGGGTTGAATATGCGCTTTCCGGGACGAAAAAGCAAGGCCGGTGCCGAACTTTCCCGATCCGGCCCGCAGTCAGCCGGTACCGCGCTGCAACCCGGCACCTTTTGCGATTGCCGCCCGGGGCGGGAACTGGTCAAATCTCCAGACCAATTGGCCCATCGGCCGCAGCGGAGACTGGAATGCCGTTCCTGAAGGTGCAGCCCGAGAAACTGTCGCAGGCGGTGGTGCGGCAGATCGAGCAGTTGATCCTGCGCGGCATCCTGCGCCCGGCCGAACGGCTGCCGCCCGAGCGCGATCTTGCGGAACGGCTGGGCGTCTCGCGCCCCTCGCTGCGCGAGGCGGTGGCCGAACTGTCCGAGCGCGGCCTTCTGGTCGCCCGGGCCGGATCGGGTATCTTCGTCGCCGATGTGCTTGGCGCCGCCTTCTCGCCCGCGCTGATCGAGTTGTTCGCCAGCCATGAAGAGGCCGTTTTCGATTACATCGCCTTCCGCCGCGATCTTGAAGGACTGGCGGCGGAACGCGCGGCCACGTTGGGATCGGAAACCGATCTGCGCGTGGTGGATGCGATCTTTGCCAAGATGGAAACCGCGCATCACAAGCGCGACCCTTCGGATGAGGCCGAGTTGGATGCCCAGTTCCACATGGCCATCATCGAGGCGGGGCATAATGTCATCATGCTGCACATGATGCGGGCGATGTTCGATCTGCTGAAACAGGGCGTGTTTTACAATCGCCAGATCATGTTCAGGAACCGCACCACCCGCGATCAGTTGCTGGACCAGCATCGCGCCATCAATACCGCCTTGCAAGCGCGGGATCCGGTGGCGGCACGGGCGGCGGTCGCGTCGCATCTGGCCTATGTCGAAGCGGCCTTCCACGCCCATCTGCGCGCCGAACGCCATGAGGCGATTGCCCGCCAGCGGTTCGAACACGAACAGGACCGCTGAACCGAAACCCCGGATGCGGTCGCACCCGGGGTTCCGACTTCTGTCCCTCGAAGTCTGTTCAGTGCAGCTTGGCGCCGACCTGTTCGATGGCGTCGTCGATCGAGGCTTTCGCCCCGTCTGCGGTCATCTGTTTCGACAGGATGTCACCCGCCGCCGCAATGGCCACCGAAATGGCCTGCTCGCGCACCTGACGCACAGCACCGGCTTCGGCGCTGGCGATCTGCTCTTCGGCAGCCTTCAGGCGCCGCGCGATCGAGTCCTTCAGATCAGCCTTGGCCTGCGCCGCAGCCGCCATCGCTTCTTCCTTGGCGGACGAAACGATGCGCTCTGCCTGCTCGGCCACATCCTTCTGCTTGCGCTCATACGAGGCAAGGATCGTCTTCGCCTCTTCGCGCAGCGCGCGGGCCTCTTCCAGCTCGGCCTTGATCTGGACAGCGCGCGCGTCCAGCATCCCGGTCAGCTTCTTCGGCACGCCCATGTAGACCAGGATGCCCAGGAAAACGAGGAAGGCGATCAGAACCACGAAGTTGGTGTTCTGAAGGCTGAAGAACGGCCCCGAAGCCGCCATCGCGGGCGAGGCCAGAAGCGCGAAAAGAACCGTAAGCTTCCGCATGGCCTTACCCTTTCAGACGCGCGGCAACAGCCGCGGTGACAGCCTTGGCATCGGCAGAGCCGCCCAGAGCCGCAACCAGTTCCTTCGCAGTATCCTTGGCAACGGCTTGCACCGCCTCCATGGCTCCGGCCCGGATTTCCGCAATCGACGCTTCGGACTGTGCCGCCTTGGCGGCAATCTCGGCGTCGGCCTTGGCTGTTGCGGCGTCCAGATCCTTCTGGATGTCGGCCTTGGCTGCCGCAACGATCTTGGCCGCCTCGGTGCGGGCATTCGCCAGCGCCTCGTTATAGGCCCGTTCCGCCGCCGCGGCCTTCTGCTTCAGCTCTTCGGCTGCCGCAAGGTCGTTGGTGATCGTGCCCTTGCGTTCGGCCAGCACCGCGCCGATGCGCGGCAGCGCGATCCGCGACAGGATCAGGAACATCACGATCAGCGTGACGACGAGCCAGAAAACCTGGTTCGGAATCCATTCGGCGCAAAGCTGCGGCATACCGATGGCACCGCCATGGGCGTTGACGCAAACGCCTGCCGCTTCTTCAAGGATTGGTTCTGTTGCCATCTTGTCCCCCATCGGACCCTTATGAACCAGGAACGCGCCAGGCCATGCCGGGCGCGATCCTTCTCAAGGTGTCGGATGCCGGATCAGACGGCGAACATCAGCAGCAGGGCGACCAGGAACGAGAAGATGCCCAGAGCTTCTGCGAAGGCGATGCCGACGAAGAGGTTGGCCATCTGCGACGGAGCCGCCGAGGGGTTGCGCAGGGCGCCGGCCAGGAAGTTGCCGGCAATGTGGCCCACGCCGATGCCGGCGCCGCCCAGACCGATGGTGGCCAGACCGGCACCGATGTACTTGCCGAGCAGCGCGAGTTCGCCTTCCATGATGGTTCTCCTGTGATTGGAATGGCTAGGGTTCTGTGTCCGGACCTTAGTGATGGGCTTCGCCGACGGCGTCGCGCAGATACACGCAGGTCAGAATTGTGAATACGTAGGCCTGAACCGCCGCAACCAGCGTTTCCAGACCGTAGATGGCAGCGATGGCGGCGATCGGCACGACCGAAGCCACGCCCATGGCGCCGGCGAAGCCCGCGAAGACCTTGATCACGGCGTGACCGGCCATCAGGTTGCCGCCAAGACGAATGGAGTGGGACAGCGGGCGGACGAAGTAGGAAATCACTTCGATCACGGCCAGCACGGGGCGCAGCACCAGCGGCGCCGACGACACCCAGAACATGCCCAGGAAGCCGATCCCCTTGCGATAGAGCCCCACCAGCGTGACCGTCAGGAAGACCGTCACCGCCAGCACAGCCGTCACGGCGATGTGCGAGGTGGTGGTAAAGCTCATCGGGATCAGACCCAGCATGTTCGCCAGGAAGATGAACATGAACAGCGTCATGACATAGGGGAAGAACTTCGCGCCTTCATGGCCGGTCACTTCTTCCACCATGTTGTGGATGAAACCGTAGAACAGTTCGGCCACCGATTGCAGGCGCGACGGGATGATGCCGCGATGACGGGTTGCCAGAACGAAAAGCCCCAGCAGCACGACGATCGAGATCGCCATCCACAGCGTCACGTTGGTGACGGTGTACCAATGCACCGGACCGTCGCCGAACAGCGGCTTGACGATGAACTGATCCATCGGGTGGATCGCCAGACCGCTGCCTTCCGCCGCGTGCTCTTCAGTTCCCGTCGCCACCTTCGTTCCCCTCACGCTTCGCGGCGATCGCCGCTTCGGTCGCCTGTTTTCCCTGAAGTTCGCGTGCGGTGCCCAGCATGGTGCGCACCCCGGCCGCGAACCCCACCAGCGAGAAGATCGCCAGGAACAGCGGGAGCGTGCCGATCAGCACATCCAGCCCGTAACCGATGCCGACCCCGAACAGTATTCCGGTGGCCAGCTCGATCACCATCCGATAGGCGACCTCGCCTTGCGAGAATCCTTTCGCCGTCTGGGATTTCACCGGCTTCGGCTTATCCCTCAGTTTCGCAAGCCGCTCTTCCAGCGCACGAAGTCGGTCGGGATGGGGGTCCGAAGCCATTTGAAGGCCCTTTCCGGCAGTCCGGGGCGTTCTACGGGCGGGGGCGGCCTGTGTCAACCCGCCGCAGACCACAACATCAAGGATGTAACCATTTGAATTTCAACAGGATCACGACTCATGGCTGAGTCTTCTTCCCCAAGCGGCGCCCGGCCATGCCGGATCGCCATATTCAACCGTCAAGTTGAGGAATTTCCGGCGCAGACGGCAAGGCCCGCCGCCAGGCCGGGAAGCGCCCGGCCGGTCATCCGGCGGGGCGCTGTCTGCTTCAGGTGGCCAGTGCGGGCCCGCTGCGACCGGTCAGCGTCTGGCGCAGGAACACCGCGCCAAGAATCGCCGCGCCGATCAGCGTCGACACGATCTCGGGCGCGATCATCAGCAGCGCGGCAATCGACAGCACGATCCGTTCCACCAGCAGCAACGAAGGCGAGAAGGCGAAGACGAACGGCACAAGCGCCTTGCCCATCGACAGCCGGAAGGCCGTGTTCCCCGCCTTGAAGCCGTTGGCCCCCGCAATGCCTGCCGCCGCATAGGCCGCCAGCGCCACCGGGGGTGTCACATCAGCCAGAACGCCGAAGTAGAACACGAAGAAACGCGCCACCAACGGCTCAACCCCCATCATGCCCAGAACCGGCGCGGCAACCGCGACCATGATGATATAGTTCGCCGTGGTCGGCACACCGCAGCCCATGAGGACGCAGACCACCGCCGTCAGGATCAGCGTGAACAGCAGCGCCAGTGTGGGCATGGTGAACAGCTCAAACGGCAGGAAAGACAGGAAGGCATGGGTCGAACCGGCCCAGTCCTGCGCCACGCTGGTCACCATGAAGGCGATCTTGAAGCCCACGCCCGTCAGCGTGACGATTCCGATCACCACGCCCACCAGGGCCGCGGTCACCGTCACCGAAAGCGACTGGCGGGCACCGGCCACAAAGCCTTCATAAATACCCAGTGCGGTTTCCTTCGCCCCTTCGGCCGGCCCTGCGGCCATGATGCGCTGGATCAGGTAGACCACCATGCAGGCGGTGATCGCCCAGAAGGCCGGAGCGATGGCGGCGATCAGGATCGTCCGCAGCGGGATTCCCAGATACTCGACCATCAGGAAGGCCACCGCCCCAGGACCGGCGGGGTGATCTGCCCCCCGGTGGACGACGCCGCCTCGACCGCTGCCGCGAAATGGCGCTGGAAGCCAACCTTGATCATGGCCGGAATGGTCAGCGCGCCGGTTGTCACCGTATTGGCGATGGAGGACCCCGAAATGGTGCCAAGCATGGCCGAGGACACCACCGAAACCTTGGCCGGCCCGCCGGCAAAGCGGCCGGTCAGCGCGGTGGCAAGGTCAATGAACAACTGCCCCAGCCCGATCTTCTGCGCCATCACCCCGAACAGGACGAAGTGGAACACATAGGTCGCGATCACCCCAAGCGCGGTGCCGTAGACCAGATCGTCGGACAGATCGGCGCTGGTCACCAGTTGCGCCCCGACCGAGATCGTGGCGACATCGGCGTCTTGGCCATTATAGGTGCCAGCGGGAACGGAATCGGCCGCGAAGAAGGAATAGGTATCCCGCAGCTTGTCGATTTCCGGGCCGGTGATCGGCACCAGAACCACGTCATGCTGGCTGGCCAGTTCCGCAATCGCGCCGGCCGGATAGCCGCCCACGAAGAAGAACGCATCCATCGCGCCATCGCGCATCCGGTCCGCCGCCTGATCCGGCTTCAGGTATTCCGGGGTGACATCGGCTTCGGACAGGCCAAACGCCTCAAGAATGATCTTGGCGTCAACCAGCGTGCCCGACCCCGGCTCGTCCAGCGAGACGCGCTTGCCCTTCAGGTCTGCGACCGAGGCAATGCCGGCATCCTTGCGCGCCACAAGGTGGATGCTTTCGGGGTAAAGTTCGCGATCAGCCGCAGCTTTTCAACCGCCGGCTGGCCTTCCCAGAGGCCGGTGCCGGTTTGCGCCCAATAGGCCACGTCCGATTGGCTGAAGCCCGCTTCCAGAGCGCCGCCATTGATGGCGTTGACGTTGCCGAACGACCCGTTCGAGGCAGCGGTCGTGGCCACCAGCCCCGGAACGCCGCAGGACCCACCGTCCTCGCAGGCGCGCGAGCCGGGCGGGTTCGAGATCGCGTTCGCGATCAGGCCGCCAATCGGATAACAGGTGCCGGCCGTGCCGCCGGTGCCGATGCGGAAGAACTGGATTTCCTGCGCCGTGGCCCCTTGAGCAAACAATCCCACCGTAAGGGCGGCCCCCATGATCGACTTCATGAATACGGTTTTCACAACATTCTCCCTAGGCTGTACTTGACGTTCCGCCCCCACGGTCGCGCGGGCAGTCTTCCTAGGCAGTCGATGGTTTGCCGGGGGTCCACACTTCAGGCGCAAGTCTTTCCGGGTGACTTTTCTTTCGGCCGGACGGCCCGATGGGGGCGATTTGCGCCAAAGTAACAAGAAATTTGCGCGTTTTCGGCTTTCGATTGACGCCCGCTCGCCTGGCCCGGATAGTTGCGCCATGTCCGACGCACGCCCCGCAGAACGCCCTGCCGCCAGCCGCCTTGACGCCGTCTTTGCCGCGCTGGCCGACCCCACGCGGCGGGTGATTCTGTCGATGCTGCTGGAAGACGACATGGCCGTGACCGATGTGGCGCACCCTTTCGCCATGTCGCTGGCCGCCATCTCGAAACACCTGCAGGTGCTGTCCGATGCCGGGCTGATCAGCCGCGAACGCCGGGGGCGGGTGATCTGGTGCAAGCTGGAACCCGATGCGCTGCGCGCGGCCTCGGTCTGGATGCAGGGCTTCGGCCAGTTCGAGCCGGTCGATCTGGATGCCTTCGAGCGGTTTCTTGAAGCCGAGCTTGCGGGGGACGCCCCGGATGACGACGGCGATCAGCCGGAAAACCAGCCGGCATAGGTCTTGCGCAATTCGGCCTTCTGCACCTTGCCCATGGTGTTGCGCGGCAGCTCAGACAGCACCACGGCGGCCTTGGGTTGCTTGAACCGGGCCAGCCGGTCGTGCAATCCGGCCAGCACCGCGCCCGTGTCCAGCGTCACACCCTTTTGCGGTACCAGAACAGCAAAGACCGCCTCGCCGAAATCGGGGTGCGGCAGGCCGATCACCGCGCTTTCCAGCACCCCGGGCTGCGCATCCAGTTCCGCCTCGACCTCAACCGGATAGACGTTGAACCCGCCGGTAATCACCAGATCCTTGGCCCGGCCCACGATCTGCACGTATCCCGCGTCATCCAACCGCCCCACGTCGCCGGTGATGAACCAGCCGTCGGGGCGCAGCTCCTCGGCCGTCTTTTCGGGCATCTGCCAATAGCCCTTGAACACATTCGGCCCGCGCACCTCGATCACACCCACCTCGCCGGGGGCGACCTCGGTCCCCTCGGCCATGATCCGCAACGCCACCCCCGGCAGAGGCAGGCCCACGGTGCCGGGGCGCCGCTCCCCGTCATAGGGGTTCGAGGTGTTCATGTTGGTCTCGGTCATGCCATAGCGTTCCAGGATGCGGTGGCCGGTCCGCGCCTCGAACGCGCGGTGCGTCTCGGCCAGCAGGGGCGCCGAGCCGGAAACGAACAACCGCATATGCGCGCTGGCCGCCCGGTCAAAGCGCGGATCATCCAGCAGGCGGGTATAGAAGGTGGGCACCCCCATCATCGCCGTCGCCCGGGGCAGCAGGCGCAGCACGGCTTCCAGATCGAACCCCGGCAGGAAGATCATCGCACCGCCGGTCAGCAGGCTGATGTTGGTGGCCACGAACAGCCCGTGGGTATGAAACACCGGCAGCGCATGAAGCAGCACATCCTGCGCGGTGAACTGCCACAGATCGGCCAGCACTTCGGCGTTCGACAGCAGGTTGCGGTGCGTCAGCATCGCGCCCTTCGAACGCCCCGTGGTGCCACTGGTATAGAGAATTGCGGCCAGATCGTCGGGGCAGCGATCAACCGGCTGCACGGTTTCGGGTTGCCCCGCCATTGCCGCCGCGAAGCTGCCAGCACCCGCCCCGTCCAGCGTCAGCACCGCCGTGCCATGGGCCGCGGCAACGGGGGCAAGGGCCGCCTCTTTCGCCGGGTCGCAGAGGAACAGCCGCGGCGTGGCGTTGCCGATGAAATAGTCCACCTCGGCGGGTGTATAGGCGGTGTTCAGCGGCAGGAAGACCGCGCCCACGGCCACCGCCCCGGCATAAACGGCCAATGCCTCGGGTGATTTCGCCACCTGCACCGCCACCCTGTCGCCCGGCTGCACGCCGGCCGCCCGCAGGGCGTGGGCCGCCTGCGCCACCCGCGCCAGAAAGCCCGCACCGCGGATTTCCCGCCCGTCCGGCAGGATCAGGAACGCCGTGGCCCGCCCGGCCAGCGGGGCGAAAAGCGCGTCGAACAGCGTGTTGGCCATGATGATCCTGCCCTTGTCGGTGCCGTCTCGCTTTTGCCACGGCCCGGCCCCGCGCCTCAAGCCGGGAAACAATCTGTCGCAACATGGCGGACGATGGCCTGGTTTTCAGCCCCAACCCGCCACAAACCTGCCCAGCTTGACCGGCACGGTCCTGTCAAAGGGTGCCGATACCGAAGGAGAGCGTCCCATGGCGAAGATGTTGGAGTTTCTGCGCCGGCTGCGGCTGAAGCGTTCCCCGGCAGCACCGGCAGAACCGGAAACGGCCTTTGACCGCCGGCTGCGGAAAATGGGTAATGCGCATCAGGCCAGCCGGGCGCGGGCCGGCCTGTTCAGAACGCAACCTGAACGGATGGAAGCCTGAGCGCGCCGACCAGATCGCGCAGTTCCTGCCGCGCGGCGACGTTCGACAGGTTCAACTGATCCACCCCGGTATCCTTGAGATCCAGCAGCGTCAGGCCACGGGGGAACAGTTCGCGGAAGATCACCCGTTCGGAAAAGCCGGGCGCCACGCGAAACCCGATCCGGCGCGACAGGTCTTCCAGCGCCGAACCGACCTTCTTCTTGTTGTGCATCTGCTGCGCGCCCAGACGGTTGCGCACCACGATCCAGTCAATCGGCGGCAGCCCGGCCTGCGCCCGCAACTGCCGCGCGCCCCAGACCATTTCGGAATAGATCGACGGCCCCTTGACCTTGCCGGTCTCGGCATCGACGCGCGCCAGCAGGTCGAAATCGACGAAGCTGTCGTTCAGCGGCGTGATCAGCGTATCGGCCAGCGAATGGGCCACCTGGCTTAGCCTTGTGTGGCTGCCGGGGCAGTCGATGACGATGAAATCCTTTTCGGCGTCCATCGCCGCGACAGCCATCGTCAGGCGCTGGTCATAGGCGTTTTCGCCGGGGGCCAGCGTGGCCGGGTCCGCCTCGGGCAGGTCGCGGTAATCGGGGCTGGGCAGATCCAGCCCGGCGCGCGCCAGATAGGCACGGCGGTTCTCGACATAGCGACCAAAGCTCTTCTGCCGCAGGTCAAGGTCCAGACCGCCGACGCGATGCCCCATCCGCGCCAGCGCGGTGGCCACATGCATACAGGTGGTGGACTTGCCCGAACCGCCCTTCTCGTTCCCCACAACGATGATATGCGCCATCCAAGCCCCCAGGTCTTCGGCCGCGTGGCAGCGCGGCAGTTCTAGGCAATGGGGGGTAGCGGGGGAATCCGCCGACGGCAAGAGGGTTGCACGGCATGGCCGGCCGGAACAGCCTGCCGGACAAGCAAAAAGGGCGTGCCCTGCGGCACGCCCTTCGGTTCGTAACGGGACAGGCTCAGAAGCCGAGGCCCGCGTACTTGTTCTTGAACTTGGACACGCGGCCGCCGGTATCCATCAGCTTGGCCGACTGGCCGGTCCAGGCCGGGTGCGCCAGCGGGTCAATGTCCAGCGACATGACATCGCCTTCCTTGCCCCAGGTGGAACGGGTCTTGTAGGTGCTGCCGTCGGTCATCTTCACTTCGATGAAGTGATATTCGGGGTGAATGCCTTCTTTCATCTCGGCCGCTCCTTACTCGGATTTCGCTTTGTAGGTGGCGTTTTCCGCGATCCGGGCCGATTTGCCGCGGCGCGCACGCAGATAATACAGCTTCGCGCGGCGAACCTTGCCGCGGCGGACAACTTCGATGCTGTCGATGTTGGTCGAGTAGAGCGGGAACACCCGTTCCACGCCTTCGCCGAACGAGATCTTGCGAACGGTGAAGCTGGCGGCCAGCGTGGCGCCGCCCTTGCGGCCGATGCAGACGCCTTCATAGGCCTGCACGCGCGAGCGGTTGCCTTCCTTCACCTTGTAGCCGACGCGAACGGTGTCGCCGGCCTTGAAGTCGGGGATGGTCTTGCCGAGGGCGGCGATCTGTTCCGCCTCGATCTGCGCGATGAGGTTCATGCGCGGTCACTCCGGTTGCCTGCGGTGGTTCCGCAGAGGTGATGCCGTGCCAGAGCTCCTGGTCTTCGTCCGGGTCCCCCTTTCCTTTCGGAAAGAAGCCCGCCAGAGGTGGCGCCTGCTTTTCTGTCGTCTCCCCGCAAGAGATGCCGGACGAAGGGTTCCGGCCTTGCAAAAGGGAATCGTGTCCGATGGGCAAGGCTGCCCCGGACCGGGCGCGTATAGGGCCTGCGGGGGGCTTTGGTCAAGGGGCAGAGTGGCCCACGCCAAGGCGGGATTCTGCACCAGCGAAGCCAACGGGGTACGAGCCCGTTTTCAGGGTTTCCGGGCCTTTCGCCCCGGTTTCGGCACCGCGTCCTGCGCCGCCTGATGCGCCGCCCAGAGGTCGGGCCGCCGCGCGGCGGTCAGCGCCTCGGCCTGCGCGCGGCGCCATTTGGCCACTTCGCCATGGTTGCCCCCCGTCAGCACCGCCGGAATCTCCTGCCCTTCCCAGACCTGGGGGCGGGTGTATTGCGGGTGTTCCAGAAGCCCGTGCGAAAAGCTTTCCTCATCGGTCGAGGCGGCATTGCCCAGAACGCCGGGCAACAGCCGGACGGTGGCATCCAGCATGGCCTGCGCCGCGATCTCGCCCCCGGTCAGGACGAAATCGCCCAAAGAGACTTCCTCGATCTGCCAATGGTCCAGCACCCGCTGGTCCACGCCTTCGAACCGGCCGCAAAGCAGCGTGATGCCCGAGCCGGCCGCCCAACGGCGGGCGGTGGCCTGATCGAAGGGGCGGCCGCGCGGCGAGACATAGACCACCGGCCAGCGGCTGCGGTCCGGGTCTGCGCCCTGCATCGCCACGCGAAGCGCCGCATCCACCACATCGGCGCGCAGCACCATGCCGGCCCCGCCACCTGCGGGGGTATCGTCCACGGTGCGGTGACGGCCTTCGCCGAAATCGCGCAGGGGCACCGTGTTCAGCCGCCACAGGCCGAAATCCAGCGCGCGGCCGGTCAGCGACAGGCCAAGGGTGCCGGGAAAGGCATCGGGAAACAGGGTCACGATCCGGGCATCGAAGGCCCCTTTCACGACCCGCGGCTCTTCCATCAGGTCGCGCGGCTGCAGGCTGGCCTTGATCGACAGGCGGCCGTGGCTTTTCGGGGGATCGGACGGGTTCGACATGGGCTCCGGATTAGCGGCAATCCGACCGGCAGGAAAGGGGCCTGTCGCCCCTGCCCCGCTCAG
The DNA here is from genome assembly GCF_003034965.1 of Fuscovulum blasticum DSM 2131. Taxonomy (GTDB): domain Bacteria; phylum Pseudomonadota; class Alphaproteobacteria; order Rhodobacterales; family Rhodobacteraceae; genus Pseudogemmobacter; species Pseudogemmobacter blasticus. The sequence goes on from NZ_PZKE01000010.1 coordinate 128,709, forward strand.
GCCGCGCGCGAGGTGCCCCGGGCGGGTGTGGCGGGCAGCAGGTCGGCCAGTGCAGACAGTTCGGCCGCCCGGTCCCCGCCAAGTTCCTGGGCCAGCGTCCGCAGGGCAAGGGCATCGGGGAACTGGTCCAGCCGGTCCGGCAGCGCGCGGGCCAGCGCGGTGGCGCGGGGCAGCAGATCTGCCAACAGCCCGTCGTCCTGCGCCGCCGCCGCGAAAGCGGCCCGCAAGGCGCCCGGCGCACTGCCCGCGGCCAGCAGGGCCGGATCGGTGCCCCACAGCACCAGCGCCTTGCGCAACGCCGCATGGCGGGCGGCGGGTGCCCTGGCCAGCGCCGCAGCCAGCCCGGCCGCCGGCGGCCACCCCTTGCCCGGCACCGCCGACTGTTCCAGCAGCCCCAGCACGGTTTCGGGCGCGGCATCATCGGGCAGCGCCAGCAGGGCGGCTGCGGCGCGGGCCGGATCACGCGCCAGCGGGTTGACCCCGACCGGCAGGCGCGCGGCCTCCATCAGCGCGTCGATGGTGACACCTTCGGCAAGGGCGCGGTCCGGGTTCCAGGCCAGCCGCATCAGCGGCAGGGCAAGGAAGGACATGGCAACCGGCAGCATGGGGAACATCACCGGCAAGGTGCCCAGCACCCCGCCGATGCCGCGCCCGACGCCGAACAGCACCGTCACCAGCAGGATCTGGCTGAGGATCTGCGTCAGCGCGGCCCCGACCCCCACGCCGGACCGCCAATCGGCCAGCGTCATCGGCCATTGGTGCGGGCGCAACAAAACCAGCCAAAGCACGAAGATCGACACGAAGGGGGGCAGCATCGCCCAGCCAAAGCCGCCCAATCCCGCCACCAGCGGCCCCATGTACAAAAGCGCCGTGGCGATCTGCAGGAAAAGAACGCGGAAACGAGACATGGCCCTGACCCCTTTGCTGCCGGCAGGCCGCAGCCCTGCGCCGGCCAGCACAAGCGGGGTGCACGGGGCGCGCAGAAACCTTGCGACTTGGGCACCTTTGACGGCGGCAAGGTTGACGACCGTCATGGCGAAAGAAGGGCGGATTTGCGGCCTTGCGGGTGCGCGGCCGATTGCCGTTCAGACGCCCGGGTTCAGTCGTCCAGCCCTTCGGGCAGGTCGGCGATCAGCCGGCGCGAGGCAAGGTCAACCGTGGGCACATTGGCGCGGGTAAAGGGCAGCAGCAGCGCGGCCCCGGTCGCGGCAAGGCGGATGTCCAGCAGATCGCCCGCGCCGTGATTGTGCACGGCGGTCACGGTGCCAAGCACGGCACCGCCGGGATCACGCACCTCAAGGCCGATCAGGTCGGTGTGATAGAATTCGTCGTCCGGCAGGCTGGGCAGCCGGCTGCGGTCTGCATAAAGCTCGGTCCCTTTCAGGGCGTCGGCTTCTTCCTTGGTCGCCACACCCGACAGGCGGGCACCAAGGCCGCCGGCCACCGGACGGGTCAGCCGCAGGGTAAAGCTGCGGCGGCCGTCTTCGGTGGTCAGCGGGCCGTAAGAGGCGATGTCCGTGGGTTCGGCGCAAAAGCTTTTCAGCCGCACCTCACCCTGAACACCGAAGGCGCCGGCGATGGCGCCCACGCAGATGCGGTCGGTCATGGCTGGGGCTCCTCTTTCGGTTCTTCGCAATAGCCGCGCGTGTCCCATGTTCCGCCGGCATCAAGGCAGGCATCCTGCTGCCCCGAGGTGCCCAGCCTGACGCCGGCCCAGAACGCCGCCACCAGAAGGGCCAGCGTGATGGTCCGGCGCACAAGGCCAAGGCCGGGGATCATGGGACCGCGTCAGCCGGTCACTCGGTCGCCGGTTCGGCGGCGCGGGCGGCCTTCTTCGCGGCGCGTTCGGCCATGGCCTTGCCGGGAACGGCAGACTTGGGGTTCGAACGGGCGGTCTTCGGGCGAACGCCGGCGGCTTCCAGGAAGCGGGCGACGCGGTCGGTGGGTTGGGCGCCTTGTGCGAGCCAGTGGTTCACGCGGTCAAGGTTCATGACGATGCGCTTTTCATCGTCCTTGGCCAGCAGCGGGTTGTAGGTGCCCAGCTTTTCCAGGAAGCGGCCGTCGCGCGGCATACGGCTGTCGGTTGCAACGATCGAGTAGAACGGGCGCTTCTTGGAGCCGCCGCGTGCCAGACGAATTTTCATAGCCATGTGAGTTCTCCTTTGGTGATGGCTGAAAGACGGGGGGCACCCCGCCCTATTTCTGCAGTTTCTCGTGATGCCTGATGACTTCGCTGATGATGAAGTTCAGGAATTTCTTGGCAAATTCCGGATCAAGCCGGGCCTCTTCGGCCAGCCGTTCCAGGCGTTCGATCTGCCGCGCCTCGCGGGTGGGGTCGCTGGGCGGCAGTCCGTGTTCGGCCTTGAGACGCCCCACGCCCTGCGTGTGCTTGAAGCGTTCGGCCAGGGTGAAGACCAGGATCGCGTCAAGCCGGTCGATCGACTCGCGGTGTTCCTTCAGCAAAGCTGCGGCCTTGGCAGCGGCGTCCATCAGGCCCCCCCTTTCCGTGATCTTGCGCGCGTCTTCCACACGTCTTCCTTCCGTCTTCCCTTGGCGCCGGACCTGCGCGTCATCTGCGTTGTCGGCGGCGGCGCCGGGCATCGGCGTCTGGTGCGGGCTGCGATGCGGGGCGAGGGTCATGCCATCCCCCCCGGCGCGCGGTGGCGGTAGATGTGATAGCTGCCCTTGTCATCCGACAGCGTCTTTTCCCGCGTGGCGCCCAGCCGAAGGGCCAGCGCTTCAGACCGGGTGTTGTCGGTGGCGATCATGCTGATCAGCGGCGCGGGCGACAGGCGGGCGTGGTAATCGGTCTGCGCGGCAAGGGCCGCCTCTTGCGCGTAACCCCGGCCTTCGTGGCCGTCGAACAGGTGCCAGGCCAGTTCGGGTTCGGGCCAGCCGTCGTGATAGATCACGCCGATCCGGCCGATGAAATCGCCGGCGCGGGTATCAACCGAATAGAAGCCATAGCCGCGCAGCGCCCAGTGGCCGATGTTGGCCAGAAGCCCGCGCCAGATCCAGCGGCGTTCGATGCCGCCGCCCAGATGCACCGCGCGGGGGCTGTCGTTGAAGGCCAGCATGGCCGGGAAATCGGCCTCGCGCGGTTCGCGCAGGATCAGGCGTTCGGTGGCCAGCACCGGAATGGCGAAAGGCAGGGTCATGCCGCCCCCCGCAGATCGTGGCGGATCACCACATCGCCGGGGTCGATGCCCGGCAAGGACGGGTCGATCACGCCCCCCAGACGCAGGCCAAGCGCGATGGAGCGGGCGTTGGCCGGTTCGATGATATT